>NZ_JBIBTW010000002.1:0-454145 GCF_043078785.1 Streptomyces sp. NPDC015346
GCCAACGGCATCATGCACGTGACCGCGAAGGACCTGGGCACGGGCAAGGAGCAGAAGATGACCGTCACCGGCGGCTCCTCGCTGCCGAAGGACGACATCGACCGGATGATGCGCGAGGCGGAGGCGCACGCCGAAGAGGACCGGCGGCGGCGCGAGGCCGCCGAGACCCGCAACCAGGCCGAGCAGTTCGTCTACCAGACGGAGAGGCTGCTGGCCGACAACGCCGACAAGATCCCGGGCGAGGTGAAGACCGAGGTCGAGACCGCCGTCGGTGAGCTGAAGGAGAAGCTCAAGGGCGAGTCCGCCGAGGGCGACGACACCGCCGGGATCCGCACCGCCCTGGAGAAGGCGGTCGCGGCCTCGCAGAAGATCGGCAGCGCGCTGTACGCCCAGGCGCAGGGCGCGGGGAGCGGTGCCGCCTCCGGCGCGTCCGCCGGCGCCGGCTCCGGCTCCACCGCTTCCGGCTCCGGGGACGGATCGGCGAGCGCCGAGGAGGACGTCGTCGACGCGGAGATCGTCGACGACGAGAGCGCCAAGGGAGGTGGTGCGGGATGAGCCCGTCGTATGGCTCCCGGTCGCCGCAGCAGCTCCCCGTCGTCATCCGCGACAACCGGCGCATCGACCCGGTCACCCTCCGGCCGAGAAGGCCCGACCGGGGAACGGCCGAGCGGGACAGTGCTGAGCGGGACAGGTACGAGCAGGACAGGGCCGAGCGGAACAGGGCCGAGCGGAAGGCTGAGCGGAACGGGGTCGAGACCGAGCGGGCCCGGCCGGAAGGCGCGGGCCTCGGGTCCTCGGCGCGCTCCCCGGCCGAGTCCGGCCGGGACGCCGTGCTGGAGGAGCGGCTCGCCGAACGCACGGCCGACCTCCAGCGTCTGAAGGCCGAGTACGACAACTACCGCAAGCGCGTGCAGCGCGACCGCCTGGCCGTCCGGGAGATCGCGGTGGCCAACGTCCTCGGCGGGCTGCTTCCCGTCCTCGACGCCGTCGACCGGGCCCGGGAGTACGGCGAGCTGACCGGCGGCATGCAGGCGGTCGTGGAGGTACTGGAGGGCCGGCTCGCCGCGCTCGGTCTGGAGTCCGTCGGTGCGGAGGGCGAGCCTTTCGACCCGGCTTGGCACGAGGCCGTCACCCACGAGGTCTCCGCCGCGGTCGACCGGCCGACCTGCGGCGCGGTGCTGCGCCGTGGGTACCGGGTCGGCCGGCAGCTCCTGCGTCCCGCCGAGGTGGCGGTCGTGGAACCACCGGAACCAGCGCCGTCCTCCGATTAGCCGACAGCCTGGGCGGACCGCCGGCCCTCATCAAATCCTCAGCATCGGCCCGTCATGCTCCCGGCGAACCGAACATGGGAGCACTTCGTTGAACCGCACCGCCCGCCACTCCGCCGCCCTGCCCGTCACGCTCACCGTCACCCTGGCCGTCCTCGGCGCCACCACGCTCGGCTGCACCACCCCTCCGGGCCCCGGCACCGGCACGGGTCCGGCGGCCGGGTACGTCGACCCGGCCGGCCGGCCCGAGCTGAGGGTCTTCTACCAGCAGAAGCTGGAGTGGAAGGCGTGCGGTGCGTACCAGTGCGCCGAGCTCACCGTCCCCAGGGACTACGCCCACCCGGCGAACGGGAAGACCTTCGTCCTGCCGGTGGCCCGTGCGCTCACGGCGCAGCGCACCGGCCGCCTCGGCTCGGTGATCGCCAACCCCGGCGGGCCCGGTGCCTCCGGAGTGACCTCGCTGCTCGAAGAGGGCATGACCGATTCGTTCAGCGAGAAAGTGCGGGACCGCTTCGACATCGTCTCCTTCGACCCGCGCGGCGTCGGAGGCAGCACGCCTGCCCTGACCTGCGGAGGAATGGAGGAGGAAGAAGAAAAGGAGGAGGAAGAGACGGCCACCGATCCCGCCGATCCGTTCCACCCGAAGACCGAGGCCGAACGTGCCGACGTACTGGCCTCCGCGAAGGAAGAGGCCGACGCCTGCGCCAAGGGCAGCGCCGCCCTCCTGCGCCACGTCGGCACGGAGGACGTCGCCCGGGACATGGACGTCCTGCGGGCGGCCCTCGGGGAATCGCAGGTCACCTATCTCGGCTGGTCGTACGGGACCGCCCTCGGCACCTCGTACGCCGAGCAGTTCCCCCGGCGGGTCCGCGCGATGGTCCTCGACGGCGCCGTCGACCCCTCCCTGGACTGGTCGAAGCGTGCGGTGAGCCAGGGCGTCGGCTTCCGCCGGGCTGTCGACGACTACGCCATGTACTGCGCCGACGTGGCCGGGGAGAGCTGCCCCGGCAGCACGCCCGAGGAGATACGCACGGTGCTGGACGGCCTGTTCGAACGGACCGCACGGGAGCCGCTGCCCGTTGACGGCGAGGAGTTCGGCCTCGACGCGAACGGCCTGCTCGATGCGGTCGTACAGTCGATGTACACGCCCGAGGCCCAGTGGAAGGACCTCTCCGAAGCTCTGTCCGACGCGGACCGCGGCGACGGAACGAAACTGGCCGAACTGACGAATCCGGCTGAACCGGCCGGTCCCGAGGGCGCGGACACGGCGAAGGTGCCCTCCGACAACGAACAGGCCGTTCTCCAGGCCGTCAACTGCTTCGACGTCCCGCACCCCCGCGACGCGCAGGCGTACTGGAACGCCCTCGCTCCCGCCGAGAAGGCCGCCGGCCGCTACGGCACCTCCACCGTGACCGCGGCACTCACCTGCAAGGACTGGCCCACCAGCGCCAAGAAGCCACACCGGGTCGCCGCCACGGGCGTGGCCCCCGTCCTCGTGGTCGGCACCACCGGCGACGCGGCCACCCCCTACGAGGAGGCCGAGAGCCTGGCCTCCCAGTTCCCCGGCGGCATGCTCCTCACCTACGAGGGCCTCGGCCACACCGCCTACGGCCGTAGCAACACCTGCGTCACGCAGCACGTCGACGACTACCTCATCGCCCGCACACCGGTCCCCACCGGAACCACCTGCTGAGTCGTCAGCGGCGTCGCCGCGCGGCGACGCGCGTGATCGAGGCGAGGAAGTCGTCGAGCAGGGCGGTCTGCGCGTCCTCGGGGAATCGGCCGGGGTCGAAGAGGGCCTGGACGACGAGTCCGTGGGCGAACGCCACGACGGTGGCGGCGAGTTGAGGGCCTTCGCGGGACGCGCGCGCCGGACATCGAGATCTGGTCGCTGCTCTCCGACGACGTACCGCCGACGGGGACGGGAGAGCTTCCCGCGCACGCGGTCAAGGCCGAACTCGACCGTCTGATGGGCGTGTTCCTCGGCGCGTTCACGAACACCGGCGGTAGCCGGCCGGACCTGGACGTCATCCGCGAGGTGTTCATCCCCCAGGGAACGATCATCGCGAGCATCGGGGGCGAGCCGGTGGTCTACGACCTCGACACGTTCATCGAGCCCCGCCGGAAGCTCCTCACCGACGGGACGCTGACGGAGTTCTCCGAGTGGGAGGTCGCCGAGCGGACGGAGATCTTCACGTCGATCGCGCATCGGTCCAGCGAGTACCGCAAGTCCGGCATCCTCGACGGCGAACACTTCGAGGGCACCGGCCGCAAGACCACCCAGTTCGTCCGCACACCCGCCGGCTGGAGGATGAGCTCGATGGTCTGGGAGGACGAGTAGAGGGGCCGGGCGTCCCGGGGGCCGTCAGCGATGGCCTTCCGCGATCAACTGGTGGATCACCTGGCGCAGTTTGGTGCTGGAGACGTGCATCGTGTACGGCACGTAGACGACTTCCACACCGACGGGGGCGAAGTCCCGTTCCCACTGGGCACCTCGGGCGGTGCCCTTCCAGTCCTCGCCCTTGAAGAGGCGGTGGAAGCCTACCTGGCGCCAGGCCTCCATCTTCTCCAGCGTGTTGTCGACGATCGCCTCGTCGACGTACGCCAGCGAGCTCACGATCTCCAGCCGCTCGTGCAGCGGTACGACAGGGGCGTGCCCCTTGTGCCCTGCGGCCTCGTCGGTCAGTACGCCCGCGACGAGGTAGTCGCACTGGGCGCTCGCGTGCTTGAGTACGTTCAGGTGGCCGATGTGGAAGAGGTCGAAGACCCCTGACGCGTAGCCGATGATGCGAGACACGGGTCCTCCTCGGCAGTGCGATCTCCCCCGGACGCACTGATCATCGACATGCTAGATCAACACGGCGCCCGCCGAGCGCCCTTCGCTTCAGGTGCCGCTCTTCTTCAGGAAGCGGCGCAGCCTCGTCAGCGGCCAGGTGTTGATGACGTCGTCCGTCGTCAGCCAGCCGCGCTGCGCCGTGGCCACCCCGTAGCGCAGGTACGGCAGGTGCGTGGTGGCGTGCGCGTCGGAGTTCACGGCGAACTTCACGCCGTACTCCTTCGCGCGCAGGATGTCCTCGTCGCGGAGGTCGAGCCGCTCGGGATGCGCGTTGATCTCCAGCGCAGTGCCCGCCCGCGCGCAGGCCTTGAAGACCGCGTCGAAGTCGGCGTCGATGCCCGGGCGTTTGCCGATCCGGCGGGTCGTGGGATGGCCGATGACGGCGACGTGCGGGTTCTCGCAGGCGCGGATGAGACGGCGGGTGAGCTCCCGTCGGCTCTGGTTGAAGTGCGAGTGGACCGAGGCCACGCAGATGTCGAAGTCCGCGAGGAATTCGTCGGGCCAGTCCAGGGAGCCGTCCGGGCCGATGTTGAGCTCCGTGCCGTGCAGCAGCCTCATCTTGTGGTGCGCGCCGTCGAGTGCGCGTACCCGCTCCCGCTGGGCGAGGATCTTCTCGTCGGTCATGCGCTGCATGTACAGGTTCGGGGCGTGGTCGGTGACCGCGTAGTAGGCGTACCCGCGGGCCGCGGCGGCGGCGATCATGTCCTCCAGCGGGGCGAGACCGTCGGTGAGGTCGGTGTGGGTGTGCAGATCGCCGCGGATGTCCTTCTCCGTGACGAGCTCGGGGAGTTCGCCGCGCAGCCCGGCCGCGATCTCGCCTCGGTCCTCGCGCAGCGTCGGCGGGATCCAGGGCAGTCCCAGCCTCTCGTAGATCGCCTCTTCCGTCTCGGAGGTGACGCTCTCGCCGCTCTCGACGTCGAAGAGCCCGTACTCGGACAGCTTGAGGCCTTGTCGCACCGCGAGTTCGCGCGTACGGATGTTGTGCGCCTTGGAGCCGGTGAAGTACTGCAGCCCCGCGCCCCAGGAGGCCGGAGGGAGGACCCGCAGGTCGACCTGGAGGCCCGTGACGGTCCGTACGGAGGTCTTCTTCTCGCCCAGCGCGATGACCTCGGCCGTGTGCGGAAGGCCGGCGAGGGCGTCCATGAAGGGGGCCGACCGGCGCGCCGCCACCAGGATGTCGACGTCGCCGATGGTCTCCTTCATGCGGCGCAGGGACCCGGCGTACGTGCACCGGACGCAGCCGCGGATGTCCGACAGTTCCGCGACGAGCTGCTCGGCGATGTCCATGGCGGCGTTGACGAGGATCCGGCCCTCGCCGGCGTTCTGCAGGACGGAGATGCCGTGCAGGATGTTCTCCTCGGTCCGCTGCCCGAAGCCCTTCAGGTCGCGGAGCCGTTCCTGGTGGATGGCGTCGATCAGCTGGTCGACGGTGGTGATGCCCAGCTCCTCGTAGAGGAGCATGGCCTTGCGGGGTCCGAGCCCCGGAATCGCGATCAGCTCGCGCACTCCGGGCGGCACGGACGTCCGGGCCTGCTCCACGACGGACATGCGGCCGGTCCGCAGATACTCCACGATCTTGTCGGCGACGGACTTGCCGACGTTCGGGATCTCCAGCAGCGCCTTGGCGTCCAGGGTCGAGACGTCCTGCGGGTAGCCCCCGACGGCACGTGCGGCCTTCTCGTAGGCGCGCGCCTTGAACGCCTCGCCGCCCCGGATCGCGATGAGGTCGGCGTACTCCTGGAGCAGCGCCTCGACCTGATCATTGACTCGGCCCATGCCTCCAGGGTGCCCCGCGCCCGCCGCGCGGGCACGCCGGACCGGCCGCCACGCTCCCCCCTCCCCCCGCCACCTGTTCAGTCGTGGCGGGCGAGCTTGACCGCGGAGACGAGCAGGATGACGGCCAGGACGGGGATGAGGACCAGTTCCGGGAACACGCCGAGGAGCAGCCCGCCGAGCACGGCGCCGGCGATCGAGCCCGCGGCCATGACGGCGGTGAAGCGGAGGTTGGCGCCCAGTACCGCGAAGCTGCCGTCGCGGCTGTAGCGGGCGAAGGCGACGAGCATGGTCGGCAGCGACACCAGCAGGGACAGGCTTCCCGCGGTCTTGATGTCCACGCCGAACACCAGCACGATCGTCGGGATCAGCAGCTCGCCCCCGGCCACACCCATGATCGCGGCGACCACTCCGATACCGAAGCCCGCGACGACCCCGCAGGGCACCTGGGCCCACGGCGGCAGCGCGAGCGTCCCCAGGGTGGTGCTGTGCGTGACCAGCAAGGCCGCGGCCATGAGCACCATCGACGCCGCCAGCACCTTGTGGAGGGTGGCGCCGCGCATCCGTACCGCCCACGTCGCTCCGGCCCAGGCGCCGAGCAGGCTCCCGGCCAGCAGGTTGAGCGCGACGGGCCAGTGAGCGGCCAGCTCCGAGGCGGAGACCGCCGCCAGGCGGGCGGGCAGCGCGACCAGGACCACGACCAGGCTCATCGCCTTGTTCAGGATGACCGCGGAGAGCGCGGCGAAGCCGAACAGGCTGATCAGCAGCGGCAGGCGGAACTCCGCCCCGCCCAGTCCGATCATCCCGCCCAGCACGCCGATGGCCGCGCCCGTGCCGAACACCAGGGGCGTCGAGTGGGTCGGACGGGCGGGAGCGAGGTCGCCGTGGAGGGCCATGGTGGACATCCTCGCCGGTAGCCGTCCCGCGCCGCCACGGCGGATCCGCGGCTTCGGGGGAAGGCACCGGACTCCCGCCCGAGGTTCGTCCGGTCCTCCGAAGCGCCCTCGCGCGCGGCGACCGCTCAGCGCTGATAGGTCCCGACCAGGGTGCCGGAGGCCAGCTCCCTGCCCTTCAGGGCTCGGTGCACGTCGTCGACGCCCGGGTGGTCGTGCAGCGGCAGCGGCTCGGACAGGGCGTACACACGGAAGAAGTAGCGGTGCGGCCCGTGGCCCGGTGGAGGCATCGGGCCTCCCCAGCCGACGCGCCCGAAGTCGTTGGGCCACGGCAGGCCGCCCTGGGGTTTCTGGCCCTCCGCCACACCGGTGGTTCCCGGATCGATGCCGGTGACCAGCCAGTGCAGGAAGGTCGCCCCCGGCGCGTCCGGGTCCTCGCACAGGAGCACCAGCTCCGTGGCCTCCTCGGGCACCCCCGACCAGGTCAGGGGTGGTGAGATGTTCTCGCCCTCACCGCTGTACCGACGGGGGATCACCGTTCCGTCGTCGAACGCGGCACTGCTCAGTTCCATTCCGCTCATGCGCGGCGCCCTACCCGCAATGGCGGCTCCGGCACCGGTCCCGGCCGTCAAACCCCCGTTCGGCCGAGCCCGCCGGCGCCGCGGTTCCGGCATGGGCGAGACATGCTCCACCGCATCCACCGCATGTTCCGCATCAGCGGGCGGCGAAGGAGTGCACCGTGGTCGAGCGGTAGGTCCGCCCCGGGCGCAGCACCGTCGATGGGAAGGACGGGTGGTTGGGCGAGTCGGGGAAGTGCTGGGTCTCCAGGCAGAAGCCGTCGCCCTGGCGGTAGACCTTCCCCGCGGTACCCGCCAGCGTGCCGTCGAGGAAGTTGCCGCTGTAGAACTGCACGCCCGGCTCGGTCGTCGCGATCTCCATCACGCGGCCGGAGACGGGTTCCGTCACGGTGACGGCGTGCCGTGGGGCGTCGGTGAGGCCCTTGTCGAGGACGAAGTTGTGGTCGTAGCCGCGGCCGAAGAGGACCTGCGGGTGTGCCTCGCGGATGTCCCGGCCGATGGGCTTGCCGCCTCGGAAGTCGAAGGGGGTGTGCGCGACCGGGGCGAGTTCGCCGGTGGGGATGAGGGTGGAGTCGACGGGGGTGTAGCGGGACGCGGCGATCCTCAGGGTGTGGTCAAGGATGCTGCCGTTGCCCTCTCCGGCCAGGTTGAAGTACGTGTGGTTGGTGAGGTTCACGACGGTGGGCCGGTCCGTCGTGGCCGCGTAGTGGACGCGGAAGTCGCCGCGCGGTGTGAGGACGTAGTCGACCCGGACACGGAGTGTGCCGGGGTAGCCCATCTCGCCGTCCGCGCTGACGTGGCGCAGGGTGAGGCCGGTGTCCGGGCCTTTCGCGTACGGCTCGACGTCCCAGACCCGCTTGTCGAAGCCCTTGTCCCCGCCGTGCAGGCTGTTGGTGCCGTCGTTGAGGGGCAGTTGGTACGTGCGTCCGTCGAGGGTGAAGGCGCCGCCCGCGATGCGGTTGCCGTAACGGCCGATGATCGCGCCGAAGTACGGGCTGTCCGCGACGTAGTCCTGGAGGTTGTCGAAGCCCAGTGACACATTCGCGTACCGCCCGCGCCTGTCCGGGATTTCCAGGGACTGGACGATGCCGCCGTACGACAGCACGGCCAGCCGGGTGCCGCCGGCCGACACCGTCCAGCGGTCGACGCGGGTGCCGTCGGGCAGGGTGCCGAAGTGCTCCCGCGCGGGCCGGCCGCCCCACCGGTCCGTGTGGTCGGTGCGGTCCGCCGCGAACACCGGGCCCGCCCCGGCGGCCGCGGCCACCGCTCCGGCGGCGCCTGCCGCCATCACCGTACGCCTGCTGATGGTCATGTCGATGCGACTCCTTATGTCACGTCCGGCGTTCGATATTTCGTCACACGTTCGAAATCGTGGCGTGACCGTAGTGACGTTCCCGGGGGCCTGTCAACGGTCCGCGCGTCACGCATCTCCCGGGAGCGTCGGGGGTGTTGACGTGACGTCACGGGTACCGACATCCTTCGGCGAGCGAAATCCCAGACGTCGTCCGATATATCGAACAACTTGAGGGAGGCGCACCATGGCACCCGGCAGATCACCCGGGCCGCGCGGACGGTCGCGGTTCACCCCCACCCTGAGCACCCTGAGCGTCCTGCTCGCCGCGCCGCTGCTTCCGCTTCCACCCCCCGCCACCGCGTCGAGCCCACCGGTATCGGAAGCGGCTGCGGCAGCGGCAGCGGCCACGTCGGCGACCGCGACCGCGGCGGCGCCCGCGGTGGACTACTCGCTCACCGTCGATCCGGCTCGTACCGGCCCCACCATCGACGACACGATGTACGGCGTCTTCTTCGAGGACATCAACCACGCGGCCGACGGCGGCCTGTACGCCGAGCTCGTGCGGAACCGGTCCTTCGAGTTCGACGCCGCCGACAACCGCTCGTACACCCCCCTGACCGCGTGGACGCCGACCGCGACCGGGAGCGCGACGGGCTCCGCCGAGGTCGTGGACGACGACGGCCGCCTGGCGGAACGCAACCGGCGCCACCTGCGGCTGAGGCTCGACGGCCAAGGGAGCGCCGGTGCCGGATTCGGCGTCGTCAACTCCGGTCACGCCTCCGGGATCACCGTGCGCGAAGGCGAGAAGTACGACTTCTCCCTGTGGGCGCGCACCGACCGCTCCCCCGGCACACCGCTGACGGTCGGCCTGCGGGACGCCGCCGGAGAGACGGCCCTGGCCGACCCCCTGCGCATCACCGTGCGCGGAGACCGCTGGACGAAGTACACCGGCACGCTCACCGCTCGCACCACGAGCACGGCCGGCCGGCTCACGGTGATCGCGGGCGGTGCGGGCACCGTCCGCCTCGACATGGTCTCGCTCTTCCCCCGGGAGACGTTCCGCGGCCGCCCGAACGGGCTGCGCAAGGACCTCGCCGAGAAGATCGCCGCGCTGAAGCCGGGCTTCCTGCGGTTCCCCGGCGGCTGCCTGGTCAACACCGGGAGCCACGAGGCGTACGAGGCTCCGAACTGGGAGCGCCGGCGGTCCTACCAGTGGAAGGAGACCATCGGGCCGGTCGAGCAGCGGGCGACCAACGCCAACTTCTGGGGCTACAACCAGTCCTATGGACTGGGGTACTTCGAGTACTTCCAGTTCGCCGAGGACATCGGTGCCATGCCCCTTCCCGTCGTGCCGGCACTCGTCACCGGATGTGGCCAGAACCGGGCGACCGACGACCCCGAGCTCCTGCGGCGGCACATCCAGGACACCCTCGACCTGATCGAGTTCGCCAACGGCCCGGTGACGTCCACCTGGGGCGCGAAGCGGGCGGCGATGGGGCACCCGAAGCCGTTCGGTCTCACCCACCTCGCCGTCGGCAACGAGGAGAACCTCCCCGACGCGTACTTCGAGCGCTTCACCGCCTTCCGTAAGGCCGTCGAAGCCGCGCACCCCGCGATCACCGTGGTCGGCAACTCCGGCCCCGACGACGCCGGACAGACCTTCGACCGGCTCTGGGAGCTGAACCGGGCGGCGGGTGTGCGACTCGTCGACGAGCACTACTACAACAGCCCGCAGTGGTTCCTGGAGAACAACCGGCGCTACGACTCCTACGACCGCCGGGGACCCAAGGTGTTCCTCGGCGAGTACGCCTCCCTCGACAACCGCTTCTCCAACGCGCTGGCCGAAGCGGCCTACATGACGGGGCTCGAGCGGAACGCCGACGTCGTCAAGCTCGCGTCCTACGCACCGCTGCTCGCGCGCACGGACTCCGTCCAGTGGCGACCCGACATGATCTGGTTCGACAACCGTACGTCGTGGGGTCGACCAGCTACGAGACGCAGAAGCTCTTCATGACCAACGTCGGGGACCGTGTCGTCCCCAGCGAGGCGTCGCCCACGCCCGCCACCGTCGCCCCCATCGGCGGCGCCGTCGGTCTGTCGACCTGGGCCACCAGCGCCGCGTACGACGACGTCACGGTCACCGCACCGGACGGCCGGGTGCTGTTCGGCGACGACTTCTCGGGCGGCGACGGGCGGTGGACGCCGGCGGCGGGGCGCGGTGCGTGGGCCGTCGAGGACGGCGCGTACGTACAGTCCGACGCCACCGCCGAGAACACCCTGGTCACCGCCGGGGACCCGGCGTGGCAGGACTACGACCTGCGGGTGAAGGCCACCAAGCGGGCCGGGCGCGAAGGCTTTCTGATCGCCTTCGGGGTGAAGGACACCGGGAACCACTACTGGTGGAACCTCGGAGGCTGGGGCAACACCCGCTCGGCCGTGGAGAAGACCGTCGGCGGGGCCAAGCAGACGATGGTCGAGGACGGTACGACGATCGAGAGCGGCCGTGCGTACGACGTACGGATCGAGGTCCGCGGCCGGCACGTCACGCTGTTCCTGGACGGCGAGGAGTGGGGCAGCTTCACCGACGACAAGGTGGCCGAGCCCTTCCGCCAGGTGGTCACCCGGGACGAGGCCACCGGTGAGCTGATCGTCAAGGTCGTCAACGCGCAGGACGCCGCCGCCCGAACGCGGATCGACCTCGGCCGACAGACCGGCGTCGCTCCGGTCGCCCGGCTGACCACGCTCCAGGGCGACCCCGCCGCGGAGAACACGTCCTCGTCGCAGCCGATCCGGCCGAGACGGTCGACGGTCGACGGCGTCGGCGCCACCTTCACGTACACGTTCCCGCCCCACTCGATCACCTTCATGCGGATCAAGACCCAGTGAGGAGCACATCGTGAACCACACCGACCCCAGCCGCCGAGGCGTGCTGGCGGGTGCGCTGGCCCTCGGCGCGACGGCGGGCCTGCCCGCCGTGGCCGGGGCCGCCGAAGCCCCGGCGACCGCGTCCACCGCGGCCACCACCCGCCGGTACGCCAACCCGTTGGTGCCGCGGCGCGCCGACCCGCACATCCACCGGCACACCGACGGCCACTACTACTTCACCGCCACCGTGCCGGAGTACGACCGCATCGTCCTGCGCCGTTCCCGTACCCTGCGGGGCCTGACCGGGGCGGAGGAGACCGTGCTGTGGCGCAAGCACACCACCGGCGACATGAGCGCCCACATCTGGGCGCCGGAGCTGCACCGCGTCGACGGCCGCTGGTACATCTACTTCGCGGCCGGCCGGGCCGACGACATCTGGAAGATCCGGATGTACGTCCTGGAGAACGCCCACCCCGACCCGTTCCGGGGGACGTGGACCGAGAAGGGGCAGATCACGACGGCCTGGGACACCTTCTCGCTGGACGCCTCCACCTTCACGCACCGCGGCGTCCGCTACCTGACCTGGGCGCAGCACGAGCCCGGGATCGACAACAACACCAATCTCTATATCGCGCCGATGGCGAACCCGTGGACGCTCGGCGGCCGGCCGGTCCGGCTGTCCTCTCCGACGTACGCGTGGGAGACGCGCGGCTTCAAGGTCAACGAGGGCCCGGCGGTCATCGCGCGGGGCGGCCGTCTCTTCATGACGTACTCGGCGAGCGCCACCGACAGCAACTACTGCATGGGGCTGCTGACCGCATCCGCCGGCAGTGACCTGCTGGACCCGCGCTCCTGGACGAAGTCCCCGGACCCGGTCTTCACCAGCAGCGACACCACCCGCCAGTACGGCCCCGGCCACAACTCGTTCACCGTCGCCGAGGACGGCCGCACCGATGTCCTCGTCTACCACGCCCGCCCGTACAAGGAGATCACCGGCGACCCGCTGAACGACCCGAACCGGCACACCCGCATCCAGGTCCTGGGGTGGAAGGCCGACGGAACCCCCGACTTCGGCATACCGGTCGCGGACGGGGCGGGTCAGTCCGGTTCCGGCCGGGTGCGCCGGGCGTAGGCGCGGGCGGCCCGCGCACGGTCGGACCCCGTCGCATTCGCGACGGGGTTCACCGTTCACTGTGCGGGTCGCCTTGGGCCCGCAACCTCCTGACCTGTGACGTTCATCCGAAGGTCGCCACCCCGCACCGTGCGTACCGACAGGTTGCTATGGCGGATTACACGTCACCGGACATCGTGGTAGGACTATCTGGTTGACTGACCATCACTTGACGGGGGATCGGTTTTCCATGGCTGTCACGGTGCCGGACTGGGCTGACACGTTGTTGGACCTGGTGGGAGTGAACTGGCCCAATGTGGACGAGGACGCCTACCGCGAAATGGCCGACGCCCTACGGGAGTTCGCCGACGACCTCGCCGACGACGGCCAGCTCGCCAACAACCACATGGAGCGTCTGCTGTCCTCGGGGCACGGCGAGGCGATGGACGCGCTGAGCGAGCACTGGGGCAAGGTCAAGGGCAAGCACCTCAAGGACATGATCTCCGCGGCCCGCACCATCGCGGGCGCGCTGGACATGGCGGCGGGCGCGATCGAGGGCATGAAGTGGAAGGCGGTCGCGGAGCTCGGGATCCTGGCCGGCCAGACCGGTCTCGCCCTCGCGCTGATCCCGGTGACCGGAGGTCTGTCCGCGCTGCTCGGCGCCGGAGCGATCGCGTTCACGAAGAAGCAGCTGCTGAAGCTGATCACGGGAGCGATGGAAGAGGCGGTCGGCCACATCGTCGCGGTGATGACCGAGCCTGCCGTGGCGGCGCTCGAGAACATGGCCGCCGATCTGGCGGTCCAACTCGGTGCCAACGCGCTGGGCATCCAGAACGGGGTGGACCTCGACCAGACCAAGCAGGCCGGCAAGGACGGCCTCAACCTCGCCTCCACCGGAGGCGGCGGTGGCGGTCGCCCCGGCGGCAAGGGCTTCCACATCGAACACGACGAGCACGACCACGCCGGCACGAAGCTGAACGGCGTCAGCGTCAACATCCACGGCAAGACCGCCGGCAAACTCACCAAGGCGAAGACGGCTCAGGGCCGCAACAAGGGCCGCGACGACATCGCCAACGCCCTCGACCCGGTCATCGAGAAGGCCATGGGCGCCCTGATGAAGTCCGCCACGACCATGGGCGACCATGTCGGCAAGACGCTGCCGAAAGCCGTCAAGCAGATATCCGTCGACCACAAGAACAACGACGACGACACCCGCGAACGCCTCGCCCGGCAGCGCAAGAAGGACGACGGCGACGACCGCGGCAAGCCCGCGGCGAGCGACGGCCCCCGCCGCAACGGCTCCGGTGACGACTCCCGTACACGGCCGAACTCGGTGCGCGAGGCCGCGGACGATCCGCGCCGCAACAGCGTCTCGCTGGAGAAGACCGTCTGCAAGAACGACCCGGTGGACGTGGCCACCGGCAAGATGCTGCTGCCGCAGACAGATCTCACCCTGCCCGGCGTCCTGCCGCTCAACCTGCGCCGTACGCACCTCTCCACGTACCGCTACGGCCACTGGTTCGGCCGGAGTTGGGCCTCCACCCTCGACGAGCGCATCGAGGCGGGACCGGCCGGCGAGGGCGCGATATGGGTGCGTGAGGACGGCTCTCTGCTCATCTACCCCCGCCTGCCGCGTCCCGACGGCGAGCACGTGCTGCCCGTGGAGGGCGACAGACTCCCGCTGACGCACGGCGGCGTGGCCGGCGACGAGACCTCGTACGAGGTCCGCGATCCGCACACCGGCCTGGTGCGGACGTTCACCTCCAGCCCCTACCGCGCCTCGACCGCGTACTGGATCAGCGCGATCCAGGACCGCAACGACAACCACGTCACCTTCTCGCGCCGCCCCGACGGCGCGCCCACCGCCGTGTCGCACTCCGGCGGCTACGTCGTCCAGGTCACGGCCGACGACTCACGGGTCACCTCCCTGGCCGTGCGCGGGCCCGAGGGGCCGGTCACCGTCGTCGGGTACGGCTATGACGCGGCCGGCGATCTCACCGGCCTGACGGGTCCCGAGGGGCCGGACGGGCCCGCCCTGCGCTTCACCTACGACGGGGACGGCCGCGTCACCTCGTGGACCGACCGCAACGGCTCCACGTTCCGGTACGTGTACGACGCCGAGGGCCGGGTGGCCCGCACGGTCGGACCCGACGGCATTCTCTCCTCGAGCTTCGCCTACGGCACGCACCCCGAGACCGGGCACCACATCACCCGCTACACCGACTCCACCGGCGCCACGACGGTCCTGCACCTCAACGACCGGCTCCAGGTCGTCGCCGAGACCGACCCGCTGGGCCACACCACCCACTTGTCCTGGGACGCCTACGACCGCCCGCTCTCCCGCACCGATCCGCTCGGCCACACCACCGAGCTGACCTGGGACGACGTCGGCAATCTCACCGCCGTCCGGCTGCCCGACGGCAGCACGGCCGCCGCCCGCTACGACCGGAACCTGCCGGTCGAGGTGACCACCGTCGACGGCGCCGTATGGCGGCAGACCTTCGACGACCGTGGCAACTGCACCAGCGCCGTGGGCCCGGACGGGGCGCTCACCCGGTTCACCCACGACCGCACCGGAGCGGTCGCGACCGTCACCGACCCCTTGGGCGCCACGACCACGATCCGTTCCGACCGCGCCGGGCTGCCCGTGGGCATCACCCAGCCCGACGGCGCGGTCACCCGCGTCGAACGCGACCACCGCGGCCGGCCCACCCGTATCACCAACCCCCTCGGAGGGACGGAGACGTTCGACTGGGACGCGGACGACCGTCTCCTCGCCCGCACCGGCGCCGACGGCAGCCGCGAGACCTGGGCCTACGACCCGGAGGGCAACTGCCTGACGTACACCGACGCCGCCGGAGGGCGCTGGGCGACGGAGTACGGCCCCTTCGACAAGCCACTCGCCCGCATCGCGCCCGACGGCGCCCGCCACCAGCTGCGCTACGACACGGAGCTCCGGCTGGCCGAGGTGACCAACCCGCTCGGCCAGACCTGGCGGTACGGCTATGACGCGGCCGGACGCCTCGTCGTGGAAACGGACTTCGAGGGCCGCTCCACCCACTACGCCTACGACGCGGCCAACCGCCTGACCGAGCGGACCACCGCGCTCGGCCGGACCGTCACCTACACCTGGGACGCCATGGACCGCATGGTCGCCCGCGACGCGGACGGGAGCGTGACGCGGTACGCCTACGACCGCGCCGGCGCGCTGACCGAGGCCCGGACCGCCACCTCCACCCTGACGATGGAGCGGGACGTGATGGGCCGGCTCGTCGCCGAGACCCTCGACGGCCGCACCCTCCGCCACACCTACGACCTGGCCGGCCAACGCACCGCGTGCACCACACCCACCGGCGCCGTCACCCGGCTCTCCTACGACGCCGCGGGCCACCGCACGTCCCTGACCACCGGCGGCCACGCCCTCGACTTCACCCATGACGGTCTCGGCCGGGAGCTGACCCGGACCTGGGGAAGTCCCGGCTCCACCACCACCCTCACGACCGTGTGGGACCGAGTCGGCCGGCCCCTCACCCAGACGCTGACCGCCGCCGGTGGGGAGAGCCCGCTGCGTACCCGGGACTACGCCTACCGCCCGGACGGCTACCCGGTCACCCTCGGCGAACGACGGGCGGGCGCCGAGCGCCGGGACAAGCGGATCTCGCTCGACCCGGTGGGCAGGCCGCTGGCCGTGGAGGGACCCGGCTGGGCCGAGAGCTACGCCTACGACGGTGCCGGCAACCAGACCGCCGCCCACTGGCCCGACGCCGCCGGCCACACCGACGCCCGCGGACCCCGCGTCTACGACGGCGGCCGGCTCGTCTCCGCGGGCGCCGTCCGCTACGAGTACGACGCCGCGGGACGCGTCGTCGTACGCCGTCGCTCCCGCGTCTCGCGCAAGCCCGACGTCTGGCGGTACGCGTACGACGCCGAAGACCGCCTGGTCTCCTGCACCACGCCCGACGGCACCCTGTGGACGTACACCTACGACCCGCTCGGGCGGCGCAGCGCCAAGCACCGCATGGCCGCCGACGGCCGTACCGTCGTCGAGACCGTCCGGTTCACGTGGGACGGGCCACTGCTCGTCGAGCAGTACGACGAGACCACCGGCACCGTCCTCACCTGGGCGTACGAAGGCCACCGCCCGCTCACGCAGTACGAGCGCAAGACGCTGAGCGACCAGGAGGTCGACACCCGCTTCTTCGCCATCGTCACCGACCTCGTCGGCACGCCCACCGAACTCCTCATCCCCACCGGTGAGACGGCCTGGCGCAGCCGGTCCACCTGCTGGGGGACGACCGGGTGGAACACCTCCGCCACCGCGTACACACCGCTGCGCTTCCCCGGCCAGTACGCGGACACGGAAACCGGTCTGCACTACAACTACTTCCGCCACTACGATCCCGACACCGCGCGCTACACCAGCCCCGACCCACTCGGGCTCGCCCCGGCGCCCAACCCCACGACCTACGTCGTCAACCCCTGGGCCTGGACCGACCCCCTGGGACTGGCACCCAAGCGCTGCCAGATGGATGCCTACGACTGGGACGGCAGCATCCGCTACGGCCGCCTCGACCATCTGGGCCGTCCCACCGGCGTGTACGCCTGCCTGCGCCCCGAGATCATCGACGCCAGGCGGGGGACGGCGGCGGGCAGGCTCCGGCCCCCCGGCTGGCGCGGTGACGGCAACGCGTTCAACGAGGCTCGTGGCCATCTGCTGGCCGACCGGCTGGGCGGCGCGGGCACGGGCAGGCTGGCCTATCACAACCTGGTGACCCAGACCAACAACCCGACCAACTCCCCGGACCAGCGCGACCAGGTGGAACAGGTCATCTACGACCAGGTCACGAAGAACAAGGAAGTCGTCCAGTACCACATCAAGCCGATCTACGAGGGCACCAACCCGATTCCGATCAGATTGGAGTTCACCGCCTTCGGCAACAAGGGCTTCACCTTCAGCCACAGCCTGGAGAACCCCGCCGGCTACGTCAGAACCGGCATATAGCATCGACGCCGAACCGCCATGGAGGACCGCATGACCCGCACCACGCCCCCGCGACCCGTCGACGTCGAAGCCGTTTTCCCCGCCCTCTCCGCCCACCGGCGTACGGCCACGCGCCTGCACCCCCGCCAGGGCATCGCGAAGGCGGAGGAGAGCTCGGTGGCGGGCCCACTGTTGTGGCCGGCCGACGAGCCGTGGCCGGTGTGCACCGAGGTGCACACCAAAGGCACCGGCCATCGGCCGGCCGACGTGCGGCTCAAGCGGCGCGTCCTCGCCGAGGCGCGAGGGCGGGACTTCTCCGACGAGGAGCGGCGGGTCCTCGACGCCATCACCCCGGGACGGCACGCCCCGGACCTCCGGGACGAGGATCCTCTCCCGCTGATGGCCGTCGCCCAGCTGTACGCGCGGGACATCCCCGACCTCGTCGGTCCGGAAGGCCACGACCTGCTCCAGGTGTTCTGGTGCCCCTTCGAGGTCCACGGCCCTGACCGCACCATCGACGTCGTACTGAAGTGGCGGCGCTCGCACGAAGTCGGCGAGGTCCTGGCGGACCAGCCCGAGCCCCCGGTGGCGGGCCGCGAGGAATGCGTGCCCACCCCGTGCGTCCTGCACCCGGAACAGGTCGTCGAGCACGAGTACCTGGGTCTGCTGAGCGAAGAACTCCAGGACGACATCGCCGACTGGGAGGAGCGCCTGCTGGACGAGGAGGAGAACGACGACGACGCGTACGACTCCTCCGCGCCGCAGAGCTACGACACCTATGAGGAGTACGAGGCCGCGATGGCCCGGGCGCGGGCGGAGGAGGAGTACGAGGTCGACTACATGGGAGACCTGTCCATCGCCCCGGGCTGGAAAGTGGGCGGCTTCGCGTCCTGGCACCTCACCGATCCCGCACCGGTCGACTGCGCGGTCTGCGGCACACCGATGCCTCCCCTGCTCACCGTCGACAAGTGGGAGTGCGACGGCGGGTCGAGAAGCTGGCTTCCGCTCGAGGACCGCGACTCGGCCGACGACCCGAACGTGATCGACCCGGTCGGCGTCTACCTCGGCCGCGGCCTGATGCGCGTCCACACCTGCCCCGCCGACCCGACCCACCCGCACCGGCTCAGCTTCCAGTAGCCACCGCGCCCCTGATGCCGGCGGTCCGTGTATCGCGGGCGTATCGAAAATCGCATACGCCACCGCAACGGCCGTCCGTCTCCAATGGGGCCATGAGCCACAACCCCTTCCCGTCACCACCGCCCGGCCGCCGCACGCGCGGGATCGTTCCCCTCGGCCTGGCGATCGTCGGCGTGGCGGCCGCCGCGTACGTCCTGCGGCGGCCGCTCATGATGTCCGCTCCGATGTGCGTGTCGGGGCGGTGGCACGGCTGCTTCGGTACGTTCAACGGAGTGGTGCTGATGACGTTGGCCACGCTGCCGTTGGCCGTGCTTGTGGCGTGGGTGCCGGCGCGCCGGCGGCGCGCCGCCGGCGTCGCGTCGGCGTGGCGGATGTCGCTGGCCGAGGTGGGGATGGTCCACGGGACGCTGCCGTTCCTGTGGATGACCATGATGCCGGGCGCCGGGGCCGGCACCGTCCCCGCCCGGGTGAGCCTGGTACCGCTGCGGGACCTGGTCACGATGGGGCCGCTCGGGATCGTCGGCAACCTGCTGGTCTTCGCGGCGCTGGGGTTCTTCGCCCCGATGCGGTTCGCGGCGATGGCGTCCCTCCCGCGGATCCTGGCGCTCGGGGCGGGCTGCTCGGTCCTGGTCGAAACGGCGCAGTACGTCCTGCGGCTGGACCGGGTGTCCTCCGTGGACGACGTCCTGGTCAACGCCGCCGGTGCCGTCCTCGCCGGGCTGGCGTCGCGCCGCTGGTGGCGCACCACGGCTTCACATACGCCGGCGATATGTGCTGTTGCTTAGGCTTCGGGCATGCGCGTACTGATCGTGGAGGACGAGCCCCACCTGGCCGAGGCCGTCCGTGACGGTCTTCGGCTCGAGGCGATCGCCGCCGACATCGCCGGCGACGGCGACTCCGCCCTGGAGCTGCTCGGCGTCCACTCCTACGACATCGCGGTCCTCGACCGCGACATCCCCGGCCCCTCGGGCGACGAGGTCGCCCGGCGGATCGTCGCCTCCGGCAGCGGCATCCCGATCCTCATGCTCACCGCCGCCGACCGGATCGACGACAAGGCTTCCGGCTTCGGGCTCGGCGCCGACGACTACCTCACCAAGCCGTTCGAGCTGCGGGAACTCGTCCTGCGGCTGAGGGCGCTCGACCGCAGACGCGCGTACGCCCGGCCCCCGGTCCGCGAGATCGCGGGCCTGCGGCTCGACCCCTTCCGCCGGGAGGTCTTCCGCGACGGACGTCACGTCGCGCTCACCCGTAAGCAGTTCGCCGTGCTCGAAGTCCTCGTCGCCGCCGAGGGCGGCGTCGTCAGCGCCGAAGAGCTCCTCGAACGGGCCTGGGACGGGAACGCCGACCCCTTCACCAACGCCGTCCGCATCACCGTCTCCGCACTGCGCAAACGGCTCGGCGAACCATGGATCATCGCCACGGTGCCGGGCGTCGGCTACCGCATCGACACCGGCCCCGACACCAGCCGCTCCGGCGGTACGCATGCGTAGACGCTTCGGGCTCAGCGCCCGGCTCAAGCTCACCCTCAGCTACGCCGGGTTCCTCGCCGTCGCCGGTGCTCTCCTGCTGGCCGTGGTGTGGGGGTTCCTGCTGCGCTACGTACCCGACAACTCCCAGGGTCTTCTCGGGATCGCGCCCAACCGCTACCTCCTCGTACGCACCTTCTCCCCCGCCGCGGCCGTGGCGATGGCCTTCCTGCTCGTGTTCGGCCTCGTCGGGGGGTGGATCCTGGCCGGCCGGATGCTCGCGCCGCTCGACCGGATCACGGCCGCGGCGCGGAGGGCCGGGAACGGATCGCTGTCCCACCGGATCCGCATGGAAGGCCGCCAGGACGAGTTCCGTGAACTGGCCGACGCGTTCGACACCATGCTCGAACAACTCGAGTCGCACGTCGCCGAGCAGCAGAGGTTCGCCGCGAACGCCTCCCACGAACTGCGCACCCCGCTGGCCATCTCACAGTCGCTGCTCGACGTCGCCCGCAGGGATCCCACCCGGGACAGGGCCGAACTCTTCGCACGCCTGCAGGCCGCCAATACGCGCGCGATCGACCTCACCGAGGCCCTCCTGCTGCTCAGCCGCAGCGACCGCGGGAACGCCGGCCGCGAGAGCGTCGACCTCTCCCTCGTCGCCGAAGAGGCCGCCGAAACCCTGCTCCCCCTCGCCGAGAAGCGGGGGATCACGCTCGACGTCACCGGCGGAGCGACCCGGGCCGGCGGCTCCCCGGAGCTGCTGCTGCGGATGGTGACGAACCTGGTCCAGAACGCCATCGTCCACAACCTCCCCGCCGGCGGCACCGTGACGGTCCACACCGAAGCGCGGGGCGACGCGAGCGTGGTGCGGGTCGAGAACACCGGTCATCCGCTCCCGCCGGAACTGGTGCCGACCCTCACCGAACCCTTCCAGCGGGGAACGGAACGCGTACGCACCGACGAGCACGCCGGCGTCGGCCTCGGCCTGGCCATCGTGCACAGCATCGTCCGCGCCCACGACGGAACCCTCGACCTGGTCCCCCGCCCCGCCGGCGGTCTCCTCGTCGAGGTCCGGCTTCCCGGCACGCCGTAACGACGCCTCACGGGCTGATGTGGATGTGCGCCGCCCGGTCGGTCGGTCGCCTGCCGTGTTCTACGGCCGCTGCTCGTCGACCCAGCCGCGCTCGACCGCCCACTCGCCCGTGATGTCCTCCGCGGCGGGCAGCGTGAGGAGCGAGACGGCGGACAGGGCGACGATGAGCCCGATCGAAACGGCCCAAGCGCGAGGACGGGTCTCCGGCCGGCCCGTCCTGCCCTGGTCGGCGTCGGTGGAGCGGTCCCGGCGGAGCCGTATCCGCTGGAGTCGGCGGTCGGCCGGCCTCAGTGCCCACGAGGCGACGGCAAAGGCCAGGAACATCAGCGGCGGCCCCCACGACACGGGACCGTCGCCCAGTGCCAGATGCGACACCACGGCACCCGACCACATGAAGAAGATGCCCGCGTACGCCCATTCCTTGATCATCGGGAACCCGGGCACGGCGATCGTGACGGCCGCTGCGATATGGCACACGCCCAGAATGTAGGCGAAGTAGTCCGGGTAACCGAGGTGGTCCAACTGGGCTTCGATCCAGTCGATCGTCAGAAGGTCCCACGCCGATCCGGCGATCAACTCGAAGAGGATGACGGTGGTGGTGAACCAGAAGGCCAGGAGGCGGATCCGGTTCCCCTCGGCTCCTGTGGTGGCGGCCGGCCTCCGGCCGGCTGCGTACTGTCGGCTGTCGGTCGTCTTGGTCTGCATCTCGGTTCCCCTGTCGGATTGATCGCGGGTCTGCCCAGCTATCGGCTGATCTGGCGTGGCACCGTCAACGTGAGGAGCTTGTCCGGGTTGCGGATGACGTAGATGTGGGTGATCTCGCCATCGGTGATCTCGATCAGGAACACGCCCTCCAGGTGATCGCCTCGGTAGGCGACCAGCGCGGGCGCGTTGTTGCAGTTGACCCTCTCGACCCGCAGGCCCGGTACCGCCCGCCCCATGTGGAAGAGATTCACGAGACGTGCGGCCACGGCCTCCGCTCCCACCACCGGCCGGCGTGCCGCGAGGGTTCTGCCGCCGCCGTCGGCCGTGAAGGTGGCGTCCTTCGCGAGCAGTTCGAGCAGTCCTCGCATGTCACCGGTCGTGGCCGCGGTCATGAACTGATCGGCGACGCGTGCGGTCGTCGCGGAGTCGGCGGGTTCGAATTTCCTGCGCCGCGCCTGCATGTGCTTGCGGGCGCGGTGCGCCGTCTGACGTACCGTCGCCACGGGTTTGCCCACCGCGGCGGCGATGTCGCTGTGGGGGAAGCCGAAGACCTCGCGGAGCACGAACACCACACGTTCATCGGGTGTGAGCGTCTCGAGCACCACGAGCATCGCCATGGACACGGACTCGGCCAGCACCACGTCGACCGACGCGTCGTTCTCCTCGAGCAGCACGGGCTCGGGCAGCCACGGGCCGACATACTCCTCGCGCCGGCGTGCGCTCGCCCGCAGAGCGTTGAGCGCCTGGCGGGTCACCAGCCGCGCCAGAAACGACCTGGTGTCCCGCACGGTCGTGAGGTCCACGTCGGCCCACCGCAGATAGCTGTCCTGCAGCACGTCGTCGGAATCGGTCGCCGAGCCGAGTATCTCGTAGGCGATCGTGAACAACAGTGGCCGCAGCAGGACGAACCGCTCGGCGTGCTCGTCGGTGGTCATGGCGACGCGACTCCCCGCGGTGCGGCAGCCGCCGCCGATCACGACAACCTTGTTGTTCGGTGCGGTGTGTTCCGTCATGCCCCCAAGACACCGCGGGCCCACCGAAACGTGACACCCATCGATGTGACACGAGGCACACCATCCCGAACACCGGCGATGCGGCCAGGCCCTACCGGGTGGCGATATCGCACCACCCTCTCATCAGCTGCGGGCGCGGACCCGTGACGGGGCCTCAGAAGAGGGCCTGGATGCTTTCGTGGCCGCGGTCGCCGTCCAGGTCGGCCACGCTCGCGAAGCTGAAGCAGACCATCATGCGCTCGGCCGCGTAGGACAGGGGCGAGACCCTGTGCAGCGCGGTGCCCGCCTTGAGCAGGTAGGCGCTGCCGACCGTGGGGTGCCTGCGTATCACCGGGCCCGCTGCCACGAACTCCTCGACGCGCGGGTTCTCGGGATCCCACGGCACGTCCTTGACGTACTCCAGACTGCCGCCGTTGTCCTCGTCGGGCATCTTGAAGATCCACACGAGCGCCCACGTGTAGTCGTCCCAGTGCCAGCCGTGGACATCGCCCGCTTCGTGCAGCCGCGTGGCGATGTACTGCTCCGGCTCGTACGGAACCGGCAGGACCTTCTCGTCCACGATCTCCTCGAGCGCCGCACGGAGGGTGGATGACTCGAAGACCGCCGGGATGACGGTGCTGCCGCGTGCGATGACGTCGCGTGCGAGCGTGGTGAACCTGCGCGGGGTGCCCCCGCTCTGCTCGATACGCGTGTCCCGGCGCCGGCTCTCCCCGTCGAACAGCCCCTCGAGCTCCCCCAGGGCGCCGCGGAAGACGTCGTCCGGCATGAAGGAAGGAATCTCGGCGAAATCGTCCTGCTGGTAGCTCTGGCGCAGAGCGGGTATCGCGGCTTGGAACTCGTCCGCGAGGACGTGGTGTTCAACGGTCTCGCGCACAGGGGCGCTGAAGTCTCGCATACGCCCATGAGAAAGGCGGTGGCGGCGTTTCGCATGGTGAGGAGCCTGCGGCCACTGCGCCGATCGGGTGGTCGTCCGACGTGCGGACACCCTCGTCTCGTCGCATGCTGCTGACGTCGGGCCTTTCGTCGGCCCGACCGCTCGACCGTGCCCTGGAGAGGTCCGTGCGGATCCGTCTCCACTCGCCATGGGGAGGCCCGATGGACCGCGCGACGTGTGATGTGGTGGTGGTCGGCAACGGCATCATCGGCCTGTCCACCGCCTTCGAGCTGTCCCAGCGAACGACCGGCCTGCGGATCGCGGTCGTCGGCCCGCCGACCCGAGAGGGAGCGGCGTCCGTGGCCGCCGGGGCCATGCTGAACTGCTTCGGCGAAGCGACGGCCGCCACGCTCGGCGACCCGGCGTCGATCGCGAAATTCGCCATCACCCGGGCCGCCCTCGACGCCTGGCCCGCCTGGCTGGACAAGCTCTGCGACGCGGCGGACGGGACGCGGGCGCGGCGCTCCTTCAGACAGGGCACCTTCATCGTCCTCGGGGCCAGAGCCACCGAATCGACGATCGGCAACTTCCACGCCATCCGTTCCGTGCTCGCCACCTATGACGAACCGTTCGAGGAAGTGGCCCCGGCGGAGATCAAGGGCATCGCCCCGGAGGTGAACTCGCGGCCCGTGCGCGCGCTCCACCTCCCCCGCGAGGGGTCGATCGACGCGCGGGAGGTCCTGGCCCTGCTGGAGAGGGCGCTGACGACGAGCGGAGTCGACATCGTCCCCGGCACCGTGGAGGAGCTGGTCATCTCCGACGGACGCGTCCGGGGAGTCCGCCTGGCCGACGGCGGGACGATGTCCGCTCCGTCCGTGGTCGTGGCGGCCGGCAGCCTGACCCAGCGGTTCATCGAGCAGCTTCCCCCGGGTGCCGTGCCGCTGTTGCTGCACGGCACCGGACTGGCCGTGCTGACCCGGCGCCACGACACTCCCGGGTTCGACCACGTGGTGCGGACACCCAATCAGTCCGGCGCCTGCGGACTGCACCTGGTGCCGCTGGACGAGCGCGGGCACGAGTACATCGGAGGGACGAACCTCCCTTCCTTCCTTCCCTCCGCGGGGCCCAGCATCGGTGTGTCCTTCAACCTCCTGCGCAGGGCGTGCGAGGACTTCGACCACCGGTTGGGTTACTCCCGGATCGACCGCTGGCTGGTCGGCCGGCGCCCCGTCACCCTCGACGGGTTCCCGCTGCTGGGCGCGGCTCCTTCCTGCCGGGGGCTGGTCTTCGCGACCGGAACCTACCGCGACGGCTTCCACAGCTCACCGGTGATCGCCCCGCACATCGCCGATGTGGTCCTCGACCGTGCCGTCGCCCACCCGCACTTCGATCACTTCGTCCCGGAGCGGCCGCCGATCGAGCGGACGAGCGTGGCCGCCGCCATCGACGAATTCGTCGTGCACGAGAACGACAACGCGGTCATGCTCGGCATCCGGCTGCCGTACTGCGTCGACCCCGACAGCATCCGAGGGCATTACCGGCGGACCGCCGAGGACGTCTACGCCCGGATGGCAGAGCCCGTCGCCCTGCCCCCGGAAATCCTCAACGCCGTGAACAACGAGCCGTCCGAGTGCCTGCGCCTGCTCAACCCCTACCTGCGGGCCGCACGGGAGCGCTACGGCGCACGAATCGCTCCCCGCACTCCGCAGCGCGAGGCCGCCGCACAGTAGTGCGCCGTCAGCGACGCAGTGTCAGCAGTCCCGGCCGATAGGGCCAGAGGCCGTAGTCGCCGCCGGAGTCGGGGCTGCGCCCCTGGTAGAGGAACCGCAGGTTGCAGGGATCGACGGTGAAGGTCTGATCGGCGGTGGTGCGGATCAGTTCGCCGTGGCTGATGTCGTTGGTCCAGGTGGCGCCGCTGTTGGCCTTGCCGGCGAAGGGGTTGCTCTCGGTCGCGGCCTGGGGTGTCCACGAGCCGTTCAGACTGGTGGCCGTGAACGAGCGGAAGTAACGGCCCTGCGAGCCGATCGCCTCGACGATCATGAGGTAGCGGTTCTGGCCCTGGAGCTTGTAGACCTGCGGGGCTTCGAACAGGTTGTTCGTCGTATCGCTCATGATCGTTGTGTAGGTCGAGCCGAAACTGCCGGGGAAGTTCCCGATCGGCATACTGGCCCGGTAGATCTTGCCGTTGTCGCCGGCGAAGAACAGGTACATGTTCGTGCCGTCGGCGATGAGCGTCTGGTCGATGGGTCCTGTTGTGGAGCCGGTGATGCTTCCGGAGAAGAGCACCTGCTGCGATGACCAGCCGTTCGGGTCGGTGGGGTCGCTCGACGTCCGGTAGGAGAAGGCGCTCCCACCTCCCCACTGGTAGGCGAGCACCCAGATGTTCTTCGGCGCGAAGTAGAAGAGCGTGGGCGCGACGACGGAGTTCGACATCGTGTTCTGGCCGGCCGAGGCCATCTCCGACCAGTTGGTGAACAGGCCGAAGTTCATCGAACCCCAGCCCGTTCCCGTTCCCGCGGCACCGTGCGTCGTCGCGTAGACGAGATGCTTTCCGCTGTAGGGGACGACGGTGAAGTCCTTGAGCGAGGCCCAGCCCGGCTTGGGCTGCGCCAGCGCGCCCGTCGATGTCCAGCGGTACGTCGAGGGAAGCTCGCACGTGCCGGGGTTGCCGGCGCCGACCCGGACGAGCTGCCACTGCTGGTTGGCGCCGCCCCAGTCGTCGTACTGGACGATGTTCGCGTTGTCGACGGTGGAGCCGCCCTGTACTTCGAGGGCCTTGTTGCTGTGGCGCGCGATCAGCCTCACGTAACCACCCGGGCTGTCGGCAAGCCGCCACTGCTGGTGGGTGGCGTTCAGGTCGGTCCACTGGACGATCGGGCCGCCGTTGGCGGTGGACCCGTTCTGGACGTCCAGCACCTTGCCCGAGTGACGGGACGCGATGCGGTAATAGCCGCCGCCCGCGTCGACGAACTGCCACAGCTGCTGGTTCTGGTCGTTCCTGGTCCACTGGGTGATGCGCGCGCCGTCATTGGTCGCCAGATTGTGGACGTCCAGGGCCTTACCGCTGTTGCGGTTGACCAGCGCGTAGGAGGCGTTGGGGTCGACGGTCGCCGCGGCGGCGGGCGGGGCACCGAGGAGAGTGGCCCCGAACAGTAAGGACGACAGGACCGCGAGTACGAGACTCAGAACGAGGGATGGAGGGCGAAACCGCATCAGAAGAGCTCCTTTGAAGGACGGAGGTGAGCTGGCCCCGAGGAACCGACAGGCGTTTCACCAGGTCTCCTCGGGGGTGGAGGTCACGCGCGACGGGTCAGCCCTTGGTGGCGCCCGCGGTGAGGCCGCCGATCAGCTGGCGCTCGGCGACGGCGTAGAAGGCGAGGGCGGGGACCATGGCGAGCACGATGTAGGCGAGCACGAGTGCGTAGTCGGTCGAGTACTGCCCCTGGAACTGCTGGACGCCGACGGGGATCGTCTGCCACTTCGGGTCGTTGAACACAAGGAGCGGCAGGAAGAAGTTGTTCCAGCTCGCGACGATCGCCAGCACCGAGACCGTGCCGAGCGCCGGCCGCGCCATCGGCAGCAGGATCTTCCAGAAGAAGCGGAACTTCCCGCAGCCGTCCATGACGGCCGCCTCCTCGAGCTCCGCCGGGATGGTCCGGAAG
Organism: Streptomyces sp. NPDC015346; assembly: GCF_043078785.1. Taxonomy (NCBI): domain Bacteria; kingdom Bacillati; phylum Actinomycetota; class Actinomycetes; order Kitasatosporales; family Streptomycetaceae; genus Streptomyces; species Streptomyces sp. NPDC015346. The sequence continues at coordinate 27,553 of NZ_JBIBTW010000002.1, forward strand.
AAACCGCGCAGAATGATGATCGTCATGGGGAGCCCGAAGGCGGCCTGCGGAAGGATCACTCCGAGCGGGTTGTCGAGCAGGTCGAAGTCGCGCAGCAGCAGGAACAGCGGCAGAACGGCCACCGCGAACGGGAACATCAGGCCGATCGTGAACAGCGTGTAGAACAGCTCCCTGCCGCGGAAGGCGTAGCGGGCCAGTACGAACGCCGCCATCGCGGAGGCCGCCACCGTGCAGAATGTCGTGCCGATCGCGATGCCCGCGCTGTTGGCGATCTGCCGCCAGAACATTCCGTCTCCGAGGATGCCGGTGTAGTTGCCGGTCTTCCAGCGCTCCGGCAGCCCGAACGGATTGGTCGTCAGCTCGCCGGTGCTCTTGAAGCCGGAGATCACCGCGTAGATCAGCGGTACGACGACGAACGCGGCGATCAGCCACACCGCGGCGTGCGTCGACAGGCCGCGTGCCGTCCTGCGGGCGTTCATCGGCCACCTCCCACGGTGACGGCCCCGCTCAGGTCACGGCGGAGCACGTAACGCTGGTAGAAGAGGGAGAAGACCAGGCTGATCATGAACAGCACCACGCTGATCGCACTGGCGTAGCCGACCTGGTAGCGCTTGAACCCGAACTGGAACATCGAGATCGCCATCGTCTCGGAGGAGTGGTTGGGCCCGCCCGCGGTCATGACCCAGACGAGGTCGAAGAGCTGGATGGCCCCGATGACGGAGAGGAAGACGCTGATCCGGATCGTCGGGCCGAGCAGCGGCAGCGTCACGTACCGGAAGCGCTGCCAGGCGCCGGCACCGTCGATGGAGGCGGCGTCGAGGACCTCGCGCGGGATGCTCTGCAGCCCGGCGAGGAGGAGCATCATGTGGAAGCCGAAGTACTTCCAGGTCATGACCACGAACAGGGTCGGCATGACCGTCGAGGGGTCGGCGAGCCACGTGCCCCGCAGTCCCTCCAGGCCGAGGGCACCGGCGAGATGGTCGGCCATGCCGTCGCCGGGAAGGAAGATCATGGTGAAGAGGACCGCCGTGACCACCTCGGACAGGATGTACGGCGCGAAGAACACCATGCGGTAGACGGCCCGGCCGCGCAGCCGCTGGTTGAGCAGGACCGCGGTGAACAGCGCGAAGGGCAGCTGCACCGTGATCGACAGGACGATCAGGTACAGCCCGCGCCCCATATCGCCGAGGAAGATCTGATCGGCGAACAGCCTGGCGTAGTTCTCCAAGCCGACGAAGTCGTCCATGGAGCCGATTCCGCCCCACTTGAAGAAGCTGGTGTGGACGGCGACGGCGATCGGGGCGAGGACGAAGACGAGGAAGAGGACCAGCGCCGGGACGAGGAACCAGGTGATCGACGCCCAACTGCCCAGCTCGCGCGGGAGCGACCGGGCCGGGGCGCGCGAGGGTACGGGTACGACGGGTACGGGTGCGGCGTCCGCCGCCCGCTCTTCGGCCGGGTCGTGGGCCGGGCCGCCCGCGGGCGGGTCCTGGGTCGGGTTCTTGGCCGGGTCCTCGGCCCTGCCCGTGGTCGGGCCCTCGGGCGGGTCCTGGGTCGGGGTGGCCACGGAGCTAGGCACCCTTCGCAGCCTCGGTGATCGACCGGGTGACCTGCTCGGGCGTCTTCTTGCCCGCGATGAGGTCGGCGACGCTGTCGTTGACCTCCTGGCCGACCGCCGGCGGGTAGGCCTGGTCGAGGAAGAGCTGAAAGCCCGTCGCCTTGACCAAGCTGTCGGCCACGACCTTCTTGTTGGCGTCGGTGAGCTGGCGCTCCGCGCCCTTGACCACCGGCAGGTAGCCGTTGGAGGCCAGCAGCTTGGACTCGTTCTCCAGAACGAGGAACTTCAGGAAGTCCAGCGCCTCCTTGGGGGCGCCCTTGCGCAGCGCGAAGCCGCCGCCGCCGCCGAACACCTCGGTGGCCCGGCCCGCTCCGCCGTCGACCGTCGGGAAGGGGAAGAAGCCCAGGTCCGCTCCGAGGCCGGCGCCCGCGTCCTCCTGCACCGACGGTGCCCACTGCCCCATCAGCTCCATGGCGGCCTTGCCGTTGCCCATGGTCGCGGCCTGACCGCCCGGGGTGCCGTAGCCGGCGCCGAGGAACGCCGCCTGGAACGGCTGGAGGTCGACCAGCTCCTTGAGGTGGGTACCGGCCTGGACGAAGCCGGCGCCGGTGAAGTCCTTGCTGGTCGCGGCCTGCTGCAGCGCGGGGAGGCCCGCGACACGCATCGCGAGGTAGGCCCAGTAGTAGTGGCCCGGCCATTTCTCCTTGCCCGCGAGGGCGATCGGAGTGACGCCCGCCGCCTTGAGCTTCTCGACGTCTTCGAGGAGCTCGGCCCAGGTGGCCGGCGGCGCGATGATCCCGGCCTTGGCGAAGAGCTTCTTGTTGTACCAGAAGCCGACCATGCCGATGTCGTAGGGCACGGCGTAGGTCCGGCCCTCGATCTGATAGGCCTGCAGCGACACTGGGGTGAGCTCGGAGGACCAGCCCAACGCCTCGGTGAGGTCCTCGACAAGGCCCGCCTCGACCTGCTGCCGCAGCACGCCGCCGCCCCAGGTCTGGAAGACGTCGGGGAGCTTCCCGGAAGCGGTGGTGGCGGTCAGCTTGGACTTGAACGCCTCGTTCTCCAACGAGGTCGTCTCGATCCTGACGTTCGGGTGAGCGGCCGTGAACGCCGAGGAGATCTGCGGGAAGAGGGACTTGCCCGGTTCCGTCGTGGCGATGTTCCACCACTCGAAGGTCACCTTGCCGTCGGCCGCCGACTGGTCGCCGGAGTCGTCACCGCCGCAGGCCGCGGTCAGCGAGACGGACAGGGCGGTCAGGCCCGAGAGCGCCAGGAAGCGTCGTCGACTCGGGAGGGTGCTGGCCATGGGACCTCCGTGGGGCGTGGGCGTGGGGGTGGGGTGGGCGTGGGGTGGCGCGGGGTGGGGAAATACCGATTCGAGCTCGAAAATATTTCGTAACATTCTCGAATTCCGTGCTGCCACAAACTAGGAACGTGAGGCTTCTCGGTCAAGGCCTGTCGCGCAATTTCCTTGAAATCAGCGGCACTTGTGCTTGACAAGCACGTCACGCCGACCGGAAACTCTTCGAAAAGTTTGCGGTAGTTGTCGCCGTCCCTGGCGCCGCGCAGAGGAGTGAAGTTGAGCGAGCAGCGTCCGACCCTGGCCGTCATCGCCGCGGAGGCGGGGGTCTCCCAGGCCACCGTGTCCAAGGTGATCAACGGCCGCTCCGATGTCGCGTCCTCGACACGCGAGCGGATCGAGACCCTGCTGCGGTCCCACAACTACCTCCAGCCCGGCCGTCAGGGCAGGGCCCGCAGGTCGGGCCTGGTCGACCTGATCATCGGCGGTCTGGACAGCGCGTGGGCGGTGGAGATCCTGCGCGGCGTCGAGGCCGAGTGCGCCCAGCGAAGCGTCGGCACCGTCGTGTCGCTCGTCCCGCCGGGCGAGGCCACGCCGTCGAGCTGGGCCGCACTGCCGGTCCTGCACCACAGCGACGGCGTCATCCTCGTCACCGCCTCGGTCACCCAGGCCCAGCGCGCCCAGGTCGAACGGGCCGGGGTGGCGCTGGTCGTCATCGACCCGATCGACCTGCCGGGCAACGACGTGCCGAGCATCGGCGCGACCAACTGGGCAGGCGGCCTCGCCGCCACCGAGCACCTCCTGGAGATGGGGCACCGCCGGATCGCCGCGATCGGCGGGCGCAAGGAGATGCTCTGCAGCCAGGCCCGCATCGACGGGTACCGGGCCGCGCTGGAGCGGGCCGGGATCGAGGTGGACCGCGACCTGATCCGGTTCGGCGACTTCCAGCACGAGGGCGGGTTCCGGCACGCCCGGGAACTGCTCTCTCTCCCCGAGCCGCCGACCGCCATCTTCGCCGGTAGCGACCAACAGGCGATGGGCGTCTACGAAGCCGCCCGGCAGGGCGGGCTGAGCATCCCCCGCGACCTCAGCGTGGTCGGTTTCGACGACCTGCCGATGTGCCAATGGCTGTCACCTCCGCTGACGACGGTGCGCCAGCCGCTGGAGGAGATGGGCCGGCTCGCCGCCCGCGCACTGTTCCAGCTTCTGGAGGACCAGCCCTTGGTCAGCCCCCGGATGGAGCTCTCGACCGAGCTCAAGGTCCGGCACTCCACCGCCCCGCCTCGTCCCTAGGAGACCCCTTGACCGAGCCCTGGCGTGACCCCCTCCTGCCCGCGTCCGTGCGGGTCGCCGATCTGCTGAGACGGATGACGCTGGAGGAGAAGGCGGGGCAACTCGTCGGCTTCTGGGCGTTGCCCTCGAATCCGGGAGCACCTGTCGCGCCGATGGAGGACGATTCCGGCGAGTCCGCGCCCGGCCTCGACGACATCGCCGCCCACGGGCTCGGCCAGCTCACCCGGGTGTACGGAACCGCGCCGGTCACCGCGGAAGCCGGGATGGAGCGGCTCGCCTCGCTCCAGCGGCAGGTGACCGGATCCGGCCGGTTCGGGATCCCGGCGGTCGCTCACGAGGAGTGCCTGACCGGGTTCATGACGTTCGGGGCCACGGTCTTCCCCGGTCCGCTCGCCTGGGGTGCTTCCTTCGATCCCGGGCTCGTACGACAGATGGCCGGCGCCATCGGCGCGGGGATGCGACGAGTAGGCGTCCATCAAGGGCTCGCTCCGGTCCTCGACGTGGTCCGCGACTACCGGTGGGGAAGGACCGAGGAGTGCATCGGCGAGGACCCCTATCTCGTCGGAGCGATCGGCACCGCTTACGTGCAGGGCTTGCAGGGCGCCGGGATCGTGGCGACGCTCAAGCACTTCGCCGGGTACTCCGCCTCGCGCGCCGGCCGGAACATGGCCCCCGTCGCCTCGGGACCGCGCGAGTTCGCCGACGTACTGGTGGAGCCCTTCGTACGGGCACTACGAGAGGGAGGCGCCCGGTCGGTGATGAACAGCTACACCGACGTGGACGGCGTTCCGGTGGCCGCCGACGAACGACTGCTCACCGAACTCCTCAGAGGTGAGCTCGGTTTCAGCGGTGTCGTCGTCGCCGACTACTACTCCGTCTCCTTCCTGGAGACCCGGCACGGCGTCACCGGATCACGCGGCGCGGCCGGCGCCCTGGCGCTGACCGCCGGAATCGACGTCGAGCTGCCCACGGCCCGCTGCTACGGCGAACCGCTGACCGAGCTCGTGCGGTCGGGAAGCGTACCCGAGGCACTCATCGACCGGGCCGCGGAACGGGTCCTGCTGCAGAAGGCCGAGCTCGGCCTGCTCGACCCCGACTGGGAACCCGTCAAGCCCGAGCCGGTCGAACTCGACCCGCCGGAGAACCGGGCACTGGCCAGGCTGCTGGCCGAACGGTCCACCGTGCTGCTCGCCAACGACGGCACCCTGCCGCTGCGGCCGTGCCGGGTCGCGGTCAGCGGGCCGTACGCCGACGACCCGCAGTCCTTCCTCGGCTGCTACTCCTTCCCCAATCACGTCGCGCCGCCCGGCGACCTCGGGCTCGAGATACCGACGCTCGGCGAGGCGCTCACCGCTGCCGGGTTCACGGTCACCGCGGACGATCCGGACGTGAACGTGCTGGTGCTCGGGGACCGGGCCGGCATGTTCGGCAGGGGCACCTCCGGAGAGGGCTGCGACGCCGAGACCCTCGACCTGCCCGGCGACCAGGCCGCACTCGCCTCCGCCGTCCTGGACTCCGAGGTGCCGACCGTCCTGGTCCTCGTCTCCGGACGGCCGTACGCGCTCGGCACGCTGGCCGAGCGCGCGTCCGCCGTCGTGCAGGCCTTCTTCCCCGGCGAGGAGGGCGGGACGGCGCTCGCCCGGATCATCAGCGGGGCCGCGGAACCGACCGGGCGGCTGCCCGTCTCCATCCCCCGCCAGGTCGGCGGAGAGCCTGGCACCTATCTGCACTCCAGGCTCGGCGGGCACACCGACTGGAGCTCGGTCGACCCGACCCCGCTGTTCCCCTTCGGACACGGGCTGAGCTGGACCAGCTTCACCTGCTCGGAGCTCGCGGTGGATCCCGTCGCCGCCACGGACGGAGCCGTCTCCGTCGCGGTCACCGTACGCAACGTCGGCGAGGTGGCCGGGACCGAGGTGGTCCAGCTGTACCTCTCGGACCCCGAGGCGTCCGTCGTCCGGCCGCAGCGGTGGCTCGCCGGATTCTGCAGGGTCGAGCTGCGGCCGGGCGCGGCCGCCCGGATCACCTTCTCCGTCCATGCCGACCGGACCTCTTTCACCGGGGTCGACCTGCGGAGACGAGTGGAGCCCGGGGAGATCGGCGTGGCCGTCGGACGGTCAAGCGGCGATCTTCCGCTCCAGGGCTCCTTCACTCTGCACGGCCCCGTACGTCACCCGGCGGCCGACCGGGTGCTGTCCGTGCCGGTCGAGATCGTCCCGGTTCCATGACCGTCATCGCGTCTCGGCCTCTGTCCTGGTGCCGGGTGCCGTTTGCCGGGTGCCGAGTGCCAGTCCTTCCGTGATTTCCGTCCTCGTCCTCGTCCTCGTACTGGAGGCTCCGTCATGCGCTTAAGTGCCCTTCCCCCCACGACCGTCCGCCGGAAGATCGGCGGCCTGTGTACGGCCCTGATCGTCGGCGCCCTCGGTTCGGCCGCCGTGCTGGTGGCACCGCCGGCCTCGCACGCCGCCGAGAGCACGCTCGGCGGCGCGGCGGCGCAGAGCGGCCGCTACTTCGGGACCGCCATCGCCTCGGGCCGGCTCAACGACTCGACGTACACGACGATCGCGGGCCGCGAGTTCAACTCGGTGACGGCCGAGAACGAGATGAAGATCGACGCCACCGAACCCCAGCAGGGCCAGTTCAACTTCACCGCGGGTGACCGCGTCTACAACTGGGCGGTGCAGAACGGCAAGCAGGTACGCGGCCACACCCTGGCCTGGCACTCCCAGCAGCCCGGCTGGATGCAGAACCTCAGCGGCAGCGCGCTGCGCCAGGCGATGACCCACCACATCAACGGCGTGATGGGCCACTACAAGGGCAAGATCGCCCAGTGGGACGTCGTGAACGAGGCCTTCGCCGACGGCACCTCGGGAGCCCGGCGCGACTCCAACCTGCAACGCACCGGCAACGACTGGATCGAGGTCGCCTTCCGTACCGCGCGCGCCGCCGACCCGGCCGCCAAGCTCTGCTACAACGACTACAACGTCGAGAACTGGACCTGGGCCAAGACCCAGGCCATGTACGCCATGGTCCGAGACTTCAAGCAGCGCGGCGTGCCGATCGACTGCGTCGGCTTCCAGGCACACTTCAACAGCGACAGCCCGTACCACAGCAACTTCCGCACCACCCTCCAGAACTTCGCCGCCCTCGGCGTCGATGTGGCCATCACCGAACTCGACATCCAGGGCGCCTCGGCCACGACCTACGCCAACGTGACCAACGACTGCCTGGCCGTCCCGCGCTGCCTCGGCATCACCGTCTGGGGTGTACGCGACACCGACTCCTGGCGACCGGAGCACTCGCCGCTGCTGTTCAACGGCGACGGCAGCAAGAAGCCCGCCTACACCTCCGTCCTCAACGCGCTCAACGCCGCCTCGCCCACCCCGACTCCGACCCCCACTCCCACCCCCTCGCCCGGTTCTGGACAGATCAAGGGCGTCGGCTCGGGCCGCTGCCTGGACGTGCCCGGCGCCAGTACCACCGACGGCACTCAAGTCAACCTGTGGGACTGCAACAACCGCACCAACCAGCAGTGGACCCACACGGCCGCAGGCGAACTAAGGGTCTACGGCAACAAGTGCCTGGACGCCGCCGGCACCGGCAACGGCGTCAAGGTCCAGATCTACGGCTGCTGGGGCGGCGACAACCAGAAGTGGCGCCTCAACCCCGACGGATCCATCGTCGGCGTCCAGTCCGGCCTCTGCCTTGACGCCGCCGCCCACGGCACCGCCAACGGCACCCTGATCCAGCTCTACTCCTGCTCGAACGGCACCAACCAACGCTGGACCCGCACCTGACCAAGGTCACGGCTGCACCTGGCATAGGAGGGGCCTGGCTCTCCGAACAGTCGGAGGGCCAGGCGGCCGACCTCGGAAGGCGTTCAGGCGGCAGGTGTTGGCTCGGGCGCGCTGTGGATCACGCCGTCAGGGCGGCCTCATCCGACTCCGACATGGACTGCGTCAGCTGCTGCCGGGCAGCGGCCACGGCACTGTCCACCTCACGGGTTCCGGTGGCGACGCACAGCGTGTACGAGAGGTCCTCCCACCTCTGGCGCACTTCCGGGGTGGAGGCCGTCTCAGCACGCAAAGCGCTCAGCGTCTCGTACTCTTCGATCAGGTTCCTGAGCACCGCAGGGTGAGCCATCAGCACAACCTCAACTCCCTTCACGTCACTGCCACTCGGCAGCTGCATCCGGATACCCCGCCACCGCGTCCACACACCTGTCCGGTCCATGGCCTCCTTGCCGATGGCGGCCGGGTGTCGAAGGCCAGCCGGCCTTCGACGGCTGCGATGGTGTGTCCGCAGGGATCCGTCGACCTGACCTGATGCGCACCCGTACCGGGTGAGAGGCGCCGCTTCCCCGGGAGGGGGAAGGCGCGGTCAGGACGAGGAGGGCGCGCCGCTTTCCAGGAGGTCCTTGAGCTGCGCGTGATGGAGCTCGGCCACAGGCGCGAGGAGGTCCGGGTGTCGCAGCAGCGCGGCCGCTTGCCGGTCGTTCTGGTTCGGATGACTCAGGCGCCGGAAATCAACCGTTTCGCCCGCCGCCCACGCCGACCCGGCGAGAGTGGCGAGCGCCGCGGTGACCAAGGCCGGCGTGCCGAGCAGGCAGGCGGCCCAGCTCGCGACGACCTCGTCCACCCAGGTGCGCCACGCGTGCCGCTCCGGGTCCCACGCGTCCTCGTCCGCCTCCGCACCCGTGATCCAGTCGAGCCGTGCGGAGCCACCGGGCCCCGTCAGGTTCATCAGCTGGGCGTCCAGCTCCGTGGGGTACCGCAGCCACGCGGCGACGGTGACGGCTTGGCGCGCCTGGGCCTCGGCGAGGCTGCGCTGCAAGGCCCCGCGGCCGGAGGGATAGGCGTGAATGATCCACTGGGCCGTCGCCGCTATGAGCGAGGAGAGAGAGGAGTCTGCCGACACGGGTGGCCAATTCGGAGTATGAGGGAGCGCGAAAAGGAGAAAGGGGATCGTATCGCCTTGCAGGCGAACGAGGAATGGCGCAGGTCACAGCCCTTCGGCGCAAGAGCGGCCGACACGCTGAGTGGAGCGGAACCACGCTCTGTGCTCGTCGCGCGCTTCACTGGGTGGCCAGCAACCTCAGAGAGAAGGGCACTTCCCATGGGAAACGGCGATGACGTGATCACGGAATTGATGACCGACCACCAGGAGGTCGAGGAGCTTTTCGCGAACATCGAGGAAATGCCCTCCGGTGACGCCCGCAGAAAGATGTACGCCGACCAGGTCACCATGGAACTCGTCCGGCATTCGGTAGCCGAAGAGGCGTACCTGTATCCCGCCGTACGCGAGCACGTTCCGGACGGCGACAGCATGGCCGACAAGGAACTGGAAGACCACGCGGCCGCGGAACGCATCATGAAGGAACTCGAGGGATGCGACGCCGATCATCCCCGGTTCGACGACCTCATCATGCAGCTGATGACGGAGATCCGCAGCCACGTGAACGACGAGGAGAACAATCTGTTCCCTCGCCTGAGGCAAGCGTGTTCCACGGAAATGCTGGAGAAGCTCGGCGACAAGGTGCGCCAGGCCAAGAAGACGGCCCCCACGCGTCCGCACCCCTCCGCCCCCGACAAGCCGCCTGCCAACAAGCTTCTGGCCCCCGGGGTCGGGCTCGTCGACCGCCTGCGTGACGCGATGAGCGGACGGGGCAAAGAGTCTTCCTGAGAGTGCCGGCACCTCCGCCTTCGCAGGGCCGGTGGCACCAGCGGGACAGGTGCCGCCGGCTTGGCGCTCAGGGCTGTTTCGCCATGCCTCTCGCGGGCAGTCGCCGCGAGGGATCATCGAGACAGAAGGACAGCGAGATGACCGAGCGCACACCGGACGCCGCACGGCAGAACGAGTACGAGCACGCCCGGAGCAGCGAGGAACCGGGATCCCACTCCGGCTCGGAGAGCCAGGCTCAGGAGCGCGTCGTACCCGGCACGGCAAGCGCCCGCGAGGGTTACCACCAGGCGGGCACCGGCAGCGGGGAGCCCCTGGCCGGTGTCGAGGCCTCCGAGGACGAAGCCGAGAACCCATCCGAGAACCCCTCGGAAACGGACTCCGACTCCGGGAGCCGATGAGGCCGGCGAGAGCCTGGCGGGTGCCGACCAGCGCCGGGCGGCTCAGGGCGCGGACGAGGCCCTCCGCACGGGCCCCACAGAGTGTTCAGGCCGCTCGGCGGCGGCCGCCAGAGCCGCTGCCGCGCCCGTGCCGGCGCCGGCGCCGAACAGTCCTGTACAGCTCAACGATGACAACGCCCGGCCCGTAGCCCGGCTCGCGCGTAGAGGCCCCCGTGATCGACGGGGGCCTCTGGGTGCTCGGGCGGAATCCCGCGGAGGGCGTCGAGCACAGATCGGGCGGTGCGCGCTCCCCCTAAGCGCGAAGCGCATGGCGGGTCAGCGCGTGACCGACCATCAGACAACATTGACAATCATTTTCATATACGGCAGGCTGCTCACCGCCCCGCCCCCCTCCGTGCCGTCCTGCGGCCGTGGGGCGGGGTCCGCCACGTGAGTCCCTGGGAGCAGCATGTCGATCTTCCGTAACCGTCGAGAGTTCCTCGCCCTGTCCGGCGCCGCCGCGGGTGGCCTGGCCCTGACCGCCTGCGGTGGCGGTGGTGGCGCGGGCACCGGGGAGGGGTCCGCCGGCGGAGGCAAGGGCGAGCCGCGGCGCGGCGGGCAGTTCCGGGCCCTGTTCACCGGCGGCGCCGAGCAGGAGACCATCGACCCGCACGCCGAGGCCCTGGCCATCGACATGGCGCGGACCAAGGCTCTGTTCGACCGGCTGGTGGAGCTCGACGCCGGCATGGCACCCGTGCCGCGCCTCGCGGAGAAGTGGGAGGCCAACGCCGACGCCACCGTATGGCGGTTCACCCTCCGCGACGCGCGGTTCCACGACGGCAAGCCCCTCGCGCCCGAGGACGTCCTCTTCACCTTCGCCCGCATCCTCGACCCGAAGGCGACCACCCACTTCGCGCAGAGCCTGCTCTCCGTCATCGACCTCAAGAAGAGCCGCGCCGTGGGCAAGAACGTCGTCGAGGTCGCGCTGAAGCGGCCCAGCGCCGAGTTCCCGGCCCTCCTCGGCACGCTCGGCACGGCCGTCGTCAGCTCGCGGTACGCCGACCCGGCCAAGCCTGTGGGCACCGGCGCGTTCCGGCTGAAGTCCTTCCAGGCGGGCCGGTCCTTCGTCGCCGAGCGCTTCGACGACCACTGGGACGGCGGCGCGTACGTCGACGAGCTGCGGATCCTGTCCGCCGACGCCGACGCCCGCGGCAACGCCCTGCGGGCCGGGGAAGCGGAGTTCGGCTACGAGATGACCCCGACCTTCGCCCGGACTGTCCAGGCCGACAAGGCGGTGCGGATCCTCGCCGCCAAGGGCAGCACCGCTCACGCCATCGTCATGAAGTGCGACCAGGAGCCCTTCGACAACCCCGACGTCACCCGGGCCTTCAAGCTGCTCGCCGACCGCGAGAAGCTCGTCGAGGTCGTGCTCGCCGGGCAGGGCGTGGTCGGCAACGACATGTTCGGCAAGGGCTACCAGTACTACCCCGAGGACATCCCGCAGCGTACGCGTGACGTCGAGGAGGCGCGCGCCCTGCTGAAGAAGGCCGGCGTGCTCAACAAGACGCTGTCCATCTACACCTCCTCCGTCGCCAACGGCTTCGTGGAGGCCGCGACCCTCTTCGCCGAGCAGGCCGCCGACGCCGGACTGCGTATCAAGGTCACCACCGGCTCCTCGGAGACGTACTTCAAGGACCAGCTCACCAAGGGCGTCATGGGCAGCCACCGCTCCGGTGCGATGACCATCCCCAACTACATCAACGACCGGCTGCTCAGCACCTCCTCGTTCAACGCCTCCGCCTGGCGCCGCAAGGGCTTCGACGCGACCTTCGCCAAGGCGCAGTCCACCACCGACGAAGCCGAACGCACCAAGCTGTACGGCCAGTTGCAGCGCACCGTCCACGACGAGGGCGGGCTGCTCGTCTGGGGCCACCCGGACTGGCTGAACGGTGTCTCCTCCCGGGTCCGCGGCATGGCGGCGGCTCCGCCGAACACCATGCACTCGGCCCGCTTCGACAAGGTGTGGCTGGCCTGACGATGCGCGGGTACGCCCTCCAGCGGCTCACCCTCGGCGTCGCCCAGCTGGCGCTGCTCGCGGTGCTGGTCTTCGTCCTGACCGCCCTCCTGCCGGGCGACGCCGCCGATGTCCGCAACAACGAGGACGCCACCGACGCCCAGGTGGCCGCGCTGCGCGAGCAACTCGGCCTGGACCGGCCGGCGGTGGAACGGTTCACCGACTGGGCGGCCGGGCTGCTCACCGGCGACCTCGGCACGTCCCTGGTCAGCGGCGGGCCGGTGACCGGCATCCTCGCCGACACGGTCGGCACCACCCTGGTGCTGGGCGCGGTGACGCTCGCCGTCGTCCTGCCGCTCGCCCTGCTGCTCGGCGTCGTGTCCGGGCTGCGGGAGGGCGGCCGCCTGGACCGGGCGGTCACCTCGGTCACCCTCGCGCTGAACGCCGTACCGGACTTCGTGCTCGCGCTGCTGCTCGTCGCCGGGCTCTCCCTCAAGCTCGGCCTGCTGCCCGCCACCTGGGTGGGCGTCGAGACGGCCGATCTGCTCGCCGAACCCGCGCTGCTGGTCCTGCCCGTCACGGTGGTGGCGGCCCGCATGATCTGCCTGCTCTCCCGGCAGGTGCGGGCGGGCGTGGTGTCGGTGCTCGGCGCCGGTTACGTCGTTCAGGCCCGGCGCCTGGGCGTGCCGCGCCGGACGCTGCTGCTGCGCCATGTCCTGCCCAACGCGGCGGTCCCCGGCGTCCAGGAACTGGCACGCGTGGGCGACAACCTCGTCGGCGGTGTCCTGATCGTCGAGGCGGTCTTCGCCGTGCCCGGCGTGGCCACCGCCCTCGTACGGGCGGTCGAGGCGCGGGACGTGCCCACCGTGCAGGGCCTCGCCCTGGTGGTCGCGGCCGCGGCGCTGCTGTTCAGCCTCGCGGCGGACCTGCTGTGCCATCGCCTCGTACCACGGACGGAGGTCCTCCGGTGAAGCCGCTCAAACGGTCGACGCCGAAAGGGTCGGCGGCCGCCGGCGTCCTGCGGGCTCCGGTCGGCGCCGTCCTCGTCGCCCTGCCCCTGGGCGTGGCCGTGCTGGGGCCGCTGTTCGCCGAGGTCCCCGCCGCGGGTCTCGCCGCCCCGTACGCCGCGCGCGGCGGCGAGCACCTCCTCGGCACGGACGCCCTCGGCCGGGACGTGCTGGCCCTGCTGCTCCACGGCGGGCGCAGCGCGCTGGGCATGGCCCTGGGCGCGGTCGCCCTCGCCTACCTGCTGGGCGGGCTGGTCGGCCTGATCGCGGCGTCGGCGCGCCGGCGGTGGCTGGACGAACTGCTCATCCGGCCCCTCGACGTGCTGCTTCCGCTGCCCACGCTGCTGGTGATCAGCGTGGTCGCGGTGGGCTGGCGCGGCTCGCCGGCCGCCATCGCGCTCGCGGTCGCCGCGGTGAACGTCCCGCCGGTGGCCCGGCTGGTACGGGCCGCCGCGCTGGACGCGGCGAGCAGTCCGGTGGCCGAGGCGCTGCGGCTGCAGGGCGAGTCCTGGGGCCGTATCCAGGCCGGTCTCGTGGCGCGCTCGGTGCTCGCCCCGGTCGCCGCCGACATCGGCACCCGCGTCACCCTCACGGTCTTCCTGGTCGGTTCGGCGAACTTCCTGGGGCTCGGCCTGAGTCCGACGGCGCCCGACTGGGCCGTGAGCATCGCGCGCGGCCGGGAAGGGCTGCTGCTCCAGCCATGGGCCGTGCTGGCGCCCGCCCTGATGCTCGTCATGTTCACGGTCGGGCTCAACCTGTTCGCCGACCGTCTGCTCGCCCGTTCCCGACGCCGTACCCAGGAGGCCGCCCGATGACCGCGTCGTTCGTCACCGTCCGCGGGCTGACCGCACACGCCGGGGAGGCGGTGCTCCTCGACTCGGTCGACTTCGACCTGTACGAGGGGCGCGTCACCGCGCTCGTCGGCCCGTCCGGCAGCGGCAAGACGACCGCCGCTCTGGCGCTCCTCGGCGAGGCGGGAGCGGGCGTACGGGTTCACGGCCACGTCGCCGTCGGGGGCCTCACCGTCGTGGCCGACCAGGGGCCGACCCCGGAGGCCGCCTCGGTGCTCGGGCGGGTCGTCGCCTATATGCCCCAGCACCCCGGCAGCGCTCTGAACCCGGCCCGCCGCACCGGTGCGGTCCTCGCCGAGCTGGCCCGGCTGCACCGCCCGGATGTCGCGCCGCCGGACGCGGTGACGGAATCGCTGGAGGTCGCCCAGCTCCCCCCGGGGCGGGACGTCGAACGGCGCTTCCCCCACCAGTTCTCCGGCGGCCAGCGCCAGCGCGTCGCGCTGGCCCAGACCCTGGTGTGCCGGCCGCGGGTCCTCGTCCTCGACGAACCGAGCACCGGTCTGGACACCGTGGCCCGCATGCGCCTCGCGGACGAACTGGCCGCGCTCACCCGGCGGGGCCTCGGAATCCTGCTCCTCAGCCACGACCATGACCTGGTGCGGGCGCTCGCCGACCACGTGGTCGTGATGAGCCGCGGCCGGGTGACGGCCTCGGGGACTCCCGCCGGGACCCTGCCCGACCGGCCCCGGCCGGACGCCGTACGCCACAGCCCCACCGATCCCGACCGGCCGCCCGTCCTCGAGGTGCGCGGGCTCTCCGCGCATCTGCACAGCCGTGGCCGCGGCCCCGTGCTGCACGGGGTCGACCTGACCCTGCCGGCCGGGGCCTGCGTCGGCGTCGCGGGACTGTCCGGCAGCGGCAAGACGACCCTGGCGCGCTGCGTCGCCGGCCTCCACGAACGCCGCCGGGGCCAGGTGCTCCTGGACGGTGAAGACCTGCCCGTGCTGCGGCGGCGCACCCGGGAGCAGAAGCGGCGCGTGCAGTACGTGTGGCAGGAGGTGCGCGGCTCCTTCGACGAGCGGCACGCGATCGTCGAGCAGGTGGCCCGCACCGCTGTACGGCTCCGCGGCCTCGCCGTCGGCGACGCGCGCGCCGAGGCCCTACGGCTGCTGCACCGGCTCGGGCTCGACGAGGCGACCGCCGCCCGGCGGCCCGGCGGTCTGTCCGGCGGTGAGCTGCAACGCGCGGCCCTGGCACGGGCGGTCATCGCCAAGCCCGATGTGCTGATCTGCGACGAGATCACCACGGCCCTGGACCCGAACGCCACCGAAGCCGTCCTGGCCGAACTCGCCCGGCTGCGCGAGGAGTACGGCACCGCGCTGCTCTGGGTCAGCCACGACCTCGAACTCCTCGCCGCCGTCGCCCACCACGTCGTCGTCATCGACAACGGGCACGTCGTCGAGACCGGCACACCCGACGAGGTGCTGTGCGCGCCCCGGGCCACGCTCACCCGGCGGCTCGTCAGCGCCATGGACCTCGGTACGGACCGGGCGGCCACGGACCTGACCGCCCCCGCCCCGTCCGGTCCCTGAATCCACCGGCTTCCCATCCCCATCCGACCATGGAGGACCCATGACCGACCGGACCGCGGCCGACGCGACGGCGCCCCAGGACGACGTCCGCGCCCTGCTGGACTCGCTGCCCGACACACTGCCCCGCGAGGAGATCCTCGCCATCAACAGCGGCTCCAAGTCCGAGATACACACCGAGCGGACGTACGACTACAACGGCTGGACCTTCACGCTGCCCCCGGGCGTCTTCAAGCCGGGCGACACCAGCCGGCTCGTCCACGACCGCCTCCTCGACGGCACGATCCCCGTCAAGGGCAGGTCGTACGCGGCGATGGGCGTCGGCCTCGGCGTCGAAGCCGTGATCGCCGGCACGCTCGGGGCGCGGGAGATCTACGCGGCCGACGTCCACCCGGACAGCGTGGCCACGGCGGCCGGGCACTACGCGCGCCTCGTCGGGGACCGGCCGGAGACCGTGTTCCGGCCGCTGGTGTCGAACCTCTTCGAGGAGTTCCCGGACTCCGCCCGGCTCGACGTCATCACCTTCAACCCGCCGGCCGTCAGTACGCGGACGAGCGACGACCCCACCGTGGTGCGCAACGTCTGCGTGGGCGCCGAGATCGTCCTGCGCTTCTTCGACCAGATCGTCACCCGCGACCTGCTCGCACCGGACGGCGAGATCTACCTGATCGTTTCCAACACCGCCGAACTCAAGCGGATCGTCGGCCACGGCATCGACGCGGGATTCCGTCCCGTCGTGCTGCACCGCCAGACCTGGGAGGGCGACAACTGCCAGGCGTACCTGTTCAAGCTCATCCGCCGCGACGCCGTCTGACCGGGAGGACAAGGACATGCACGAGCACATAGCCGAGGCGGTCAAGGAACCGGACGTGGTGACCGTCCCGCCGGGCGCGATCTGTCTGCGCTTCGAGACGATGAAGCTGTACTCGGCCCTCGGGGCCGTACGCCACCTGCTGGAGACCGGGCAGATCAAGCCGGGTGACACCCTCGTGGACAGCTCCAGCGGCATCTACGCCCACGCGCTCGCCCTGGCCTGCCACCGGTACGGCCTGAACTGCCACATCGTCGGCTCCACCACGGTGGACCGCACCCTGCGCGTCCAGCTGGAGATCCTCGGTGCGACCCTGGAACAGGTCCGGCCGTCCAAGAACCTCCGCCTGGACCAGAACCTCCGCGTCCAGCGGATCGGCGAACTGCTGCGCGAGAACCCGCACTACCACTGGATGCGGCAGTACCACGACGCCATCCACTACCTCGGCTACCGCGACGTCGCCGACCTCATCCGCAAAGAGGTGCCCGAAGGGCCCCTGTCGCTCGTCGGCGGCGTCGGCACCGGCGCGTCCACCGGCGCCATCGCCGGCTACCTGCGCGAGGCGGGCCGGGACGTGACGCTCGTCGGGGTGCAGCCGTTCGGCAGCGTCACCTTCGGTGCCGAGCACGTCCTGGACCCGGACATGATCATCGCCGGGATCGGCAGCTCCATCCCCTTCCAGAACGTCCGGCACGACCTGTACGACCGGATCCACTGGGTGAACTTCGACTACGCCATGTCGGGCGCCGTCGAACTCCTGCGGGCGAGCGGCATCTTCGCCGGCCTGTCGGCGGGAGCCGCGTACCTGGCCACGCTCTGGGAGCGGGAGCGCGACGCCGACCGTACGTACGTCTTCCTGGCCGCCGACACCGGGCACCGCTACGTCGACAGCGCCTACGCCAACCACGCCGACGCCGTCGGCCTCGGATCGATGCGGCCCCATGAGGTCACGGCGCAGGACGAGCTCCGGCACCCGTGGTCCGCGATGGACTGGCCGCCGGCCGACAGCGCGCTGCTGCGCGGCGCTCCGGTCCTGGTGGCCGAGACGGCTTAGCGACCGTCGCGGGGCGGGCCGCCGCCGCCCCTCTGTCCGTACCACCCGTGCCCGACCGGAAGGTGCCTCCGTGTCCCTCGATCCCCTCGGTTCCCTCGGTTCCCTCGACGGGCAGCTCGACCGCGGTTTCGTCCTCCTGCCGCGGCTCCTCGGGCCGGCCGAGACAGCGGCCCTGGGAGAGGCGGCGG
This sequence comes from Streptomyces sp. NPDC015346, assembly GCF_043078785.1. Lineage (NCBI taxonomy): Bacteria > Bacillati > Actinomycetota > Actinomycetes > Kitasatosporales > Streptomycetaceae > Streptomyces > Streptomyces sp. NPDC015346. The sequence goes on from NZ_JBIBTW010000002.1 coordinate 45,217, forward strand.
AGTCGGTGCTCTCCCGCGTGACGGACAAGGCACGGGACGGGAAGGCCGACGTCGCCGTATGGCCGGACGGGCACCGGCTGGAGAAGGTGGACGGGACCACCGTCCACTGGGAGCCGGAGGCCCGTCCGCCCGCCGTGCGCAGCCTGTCGCCCGTCACCCACCTGGACCCGGCCCTCGACGCCCTCTGGACCGACGACCGGATCACCGCTCCCATGCGCCGGATCGTCGGCGCCGAGCGTCTGGGCAGGTTCACGTGCAAGCTCAACTTCAAGCGTGCGGGCGTGGGTTCCGAGTTCCGCTGGCACCAGGACTATCCGTACTGGTACTGCTGCGCCGGACCCGACGCCCGGGACGTGGCCACCGCGATGGTCTTCCTCGACGACGTCACGGCCGACAACGGCGCCCTCGTGATCGTGCCGGGCAGCCATCGGGCCGGGCCGGCGCCCCGGGACCGGGCCGAGCCCACCGGCCTGCTGGTCGACGCCGAACGTACCGACGTGCGAGGCGCCGTGACCGTCGAGGCCCCGGCCGGATCGGTGCTGATGTTCCCCGGGCTCGTCGTGCACCGCTCCGGCCCCAACCGCACCGCCCACGACCGGCGTTCGCTGCTGCTGTGCTTCCAGCCGGCCGACCGTCCCGAACTCGCCGGCCTGCCCTACCGCCCCGAGCGCCTGACCGACCTGCCCTGACCGACCTGCCCTGACCCTCCTTTCCTCTCCGTACCGAACCCCGTGCGGCACACCCCGTGCCCGTACCCCCCGAGAAAGAACCGCCATGTCTCCAGTCCAGCCGCAGTCCGTACCGGAACTCCAGCAGGCCGTCCTCCAAGGCGCCTTCGGGCCGCTCCCCAGCGAGCTGGCCGTCACCAGTGCCTTCTGGCTCCACCACACCACGCGCCTGGCCGGCAGCCAGGTCACGTACCGCAACCACTATCTGCTGCTTCGCTCCGGCGACGCCTTCGGCGCCTGCTCCTTCGAAGCCGGCGAACTCGCCCCCGACTTCTGCGCCGACGCCTCGGGCCACACCCTCGACACGTTGATCCGCCACGAGTCCGCGCCCGTGCGCGTCGCGGCGCTCGACGCCTACCTCGGCCGCGTGCGCCCGCACCGCGACGCGGCGGAAGCCGAGACGGTCACCCTGCCGACCGGCACGCCGGAGGTACGGGCGGAGGCCAGGGACGCGGCCGTCGCCGGGCTCCTCGACATCGCCCCCGGCGCGAAGGTCGCCCTGATCGGCGTCGTCAACCCGCTGGTCGCGGCGATACGCGAGCAGGGCGGCGTCCCGCTGCCCTGCGACCTCAACCTGCGCACGACCAACTGGGGCGACCCCGTCACCGACGACATGACGGAGGTGCTGGCCGAGGCCGACGCGGTCGTCGCGACCGGCATGACCCTCAGCAACGGCAGCTTCGACCGGATCCTGGAGCACTGCCGCAAGCGGGAGCTCCCGCTGGTGGTGTACGCACAGACCGGGAGCGCCGTCGCGCGGGCCTTCCTCGGCGATGCCGGCGTGACCGCGCTGTCCGCCGAGCCGTTCCCCTTCTCCCAGTTCAGCGCCGACGAGACCGCGCTGTACCGGTACCGGGCGGGGCGGGCATGAGCAGCGAGACCAAAGACCCGGGGGCGGCCGTGCGGGCCGTCGGAACACAGCTGGAGACCGCGAGCGGCAGGGAGGCGAGCTCCGGCGCCGGGGCCGTACCCGGCGACCTGGCGATGACCCGCCGCCTCTGGCCCTTCATGCTGGCCTCCGCCGTCGGCCTGGTCCCCTTCACCATCTACAGCACCTTCCTCGTCCCCATGGCCGCCGCCTCCGGCGGCGGCGTCGCGGCCCTGGGCCAGCTGCGCGGCCTCGGCGGCCTGGCTGCCCTCGCCGTGGGCACCGCGCTCGCGCCGCTGATCGACCGCGTACGCCGGGAGTGGGCGGCCGCGGCTGGACTGGCCGTGCTCGCGGTCTCGGCGGCGCTCGGCGCGAGCGGCGAGTTCCTGCTCCTGGCCGTGTTCTGCCTGCTGGTCGGCGCCGGCACGGCCGTACTCAACCCCGCGCTGACCGCCGCCGCGGCCGACCGGTTCGACAACGACGCCGCGGCGGGCCGTGCCGCCACCCTCATCACCGCCACGCAATCGCTGACCGCGCTCCTCGCCGCACCGCTCGTGGCACTGCCCGCCCTGGTGTGGGGCTGGCGCGGCGACCTGTGGGCGATCTCCGCGCTCTGCGCCGTCCTCGCCCTGTACTTCCTCCTGCGCGGCCGCCGGGGGACCGGCGCCGAGGCCGCCGAGAAGGCGAAGCGGCCCGGCTACCTGGAGTCGTTCCGGCTGCTGGGCGCCCTGCCGGGCGTGGTTCCGCTCATCCTGGTCGCCATGCTGCGGACGGCCGCGTTCATGGGCTACCTCGCCTACCTCGCCGCCTTCTACGACGAGCGGTTCGGGCTCGCGCCCGAGCCCTTCGCGATCGTGTGGACACTCAGTGGTACCGCTTTCTTCCTCGGTAACCTGCTCGCGGGACGGCTGCTGAGCGCCGACAAGGCGAGGATCCCGGCGGAACGCCTGATGACACTCGCGCTGCTCGTGGCACTGGCCGCGCTCGTCGGTGTCTTCTTCACCCACACGCTCTGGCTGGCCCTGCCCCTCACGGCGCTCGTCGGCGCCGGACACGCGACGGTCGCGGCCTGTGTCACCACCCTGCTGGTACGGCGCTGCGGCTCCCTGCGGGGCACGGCGCTGAGTGTCAACGCCGCCGGGATGAGCTTCGGTGTCTTCCTCGGCGCCGGGCTGGGCGGCGTGGGTCTGGCTCTCGGCGGCTTCGCCGGCACGGCGGCGGCACTCGGCGGACTGACCGTCGTGGCCCTCGTCCTCGCCCGCGTCGCGGCCCGCTCCCCGGCCTCCGCCGGGAACTGATCGGAAGTCCGCCGCGCGCCGCGGGCACGGCACGCGGTGGTCCGCACGGCCCGGGTCCCACGGAGCACGTCCGTGAGACCCGGGCCACGACGAACCGGAACAGCCTTCGGCAGGGGGGGCGATCGTGACCGTCACACCAGTGGGGACGAACAGGCGCATGACCCGTCAGCGCGCCGCTGTGGAGAAGGCGCTGGCCGATCGCGCCGAGTTCGTCTCGGCCCAGGAACTCCACGGGGCGATGGGCGAGTCGGGCATCCACGTCGGTCTCACCACCGTGTACCGCGCACTCCAGGCCCTGGAGCGGTCCGGCGCCGCCGACGTCGTGCGCGACGACGTCGGCGAGAGGCTCTACCGGTACCGCCGCCCCGAGACCGGGCACCGTCACTACCTCCTGTGCCGACGCTGCCGCCGTCATGAGCCCTTGGACACGGATGTCGTCGAGGACTGGGTCGCCGCCGTCGTACGGTCGACCGGGTTCGCGGACGTCGAGCACACCCTGGAACTCACCGGGACCTGCGCCGAGTGCCGGACGGTGGGGACCACGACAGCGCGAAGTGCCCTCCTCCCATCCTGGCTCGACGCTGAATCGTCCGGATGATCCCGAGGTACGCGATCCGCTTCGAGAGATCAAGCTGGCGGCGCGGTCCGGCGTCCGGCTACGCAGCCCGGTTGTAGCGGCGGGCGGAGAGGGAACGGTCCGCCGGGTGGCCGATCAGTTCGGGGTGCACGAAGAAGCCTTTGTCCTCCGCGGGCTTCTCCTCGTCGACGGTCAGCGGGTGCGCCCTGGCCCAGTTGTCGCAGCGGACGCCGGTCACCTGCCAGCAGACCTCCAGGCCCGGCCCGCCCCCCGCGATGGCGAAGGAGTGGTCGGCGAGCGGTCGGCTGACGTGCAGTTCGGGCGCCGGGGCGCCGACAGCGGTGAGTTGGTAGCGGAAGGACTCGTTCAGCGACTCGAACCACGCGGGCAGCTCGACCGTGGCACGGCCCTCCTCGTCGAGGACGGCCGTGCCGTCGTAGACGTTCTTCAGCTCCGGGGACTCGACGGCCGCGTGGATCAGGAAGCGGTCATCCGGCTCGATCGGGTGGTCGATCCTGATGACGTTCACGCTGTCGGACACCGTCCCGGTGATGACGACGTCGCCGTCCAGGAGTGCCGCCTTCTCCGTGCCCTTCGCGTACAGGCCGGTGGCGCCGCGGGCTTCCACTCCGTACGACTGGTCGCTGGTGCCTTTGACGCCTGTACCCAAGGTGCACGTGCCCAGGACGCCCGCGTTGGTGCGACCACCCGTGCCCCGCACCCCGTGGTTGTCCGTACTGCTGCCCGACACACCTGGCCCGTCGCCTCCGGTGCCCTTCACACCGGGATGCGCGCCGCCGCCCTGTCCGGAGACTCCCACGCTCTTCTGGCTGGTGCCCGAGACGCCGACGCCCTGGGTGCTCGACGCGGAGACGCCCGCACCGCTCGTGCTCTTGGCGAGGACGCCGGCGCCGCTGGTGCTGACACCCGAGAGGCCGGCGCCGCCATCGCAGGTGCCGAGGACCCCGGGGTGGGTACCGCCGCCGGTTCCGGAGATCCCGGGGCCCGCCGTGCTGCTGCCGGACACGCCCGGACCCGAGGCGCCGGTTCCCTCGACGCCGGGGTGGGCACCGCCGCCTTTCCCCGTGACGCCCACGCCCTTCTCACTGGTCCCGGCCACCCCGGCCGCCTGCGTGCTGTTCCCCGAGACCCCTGCGCCCCGGGTACTCGTGCCGAGCACGCCCGCGCCGGACGAGCCGACGCCTTCGACGCCGGCGGACGCCCCGCCGCCCCTGCCACGGAGACCGACGCCCTCGGCGCTGCTGCCCGTGACTCCGGGGCCGGCCGCGGTCGCGTGGCCCGTGACGCCCGCGCCCTGGCCTCCGCCTTGGCCGGTGACGCCGTCGCCGTTCGTACTGGTGCCGGTGACGCCGGGCCCGTCGGTGCTCGTCCCGGCCACGCCCGGTCCGCCGTCGGCGTTCGCCTCTACGGCCGACGCGGTGCCGCGGGCCTTGGCGAAGACGCCCGTGCCTCGCTCGCTCGTACCGGAGAGTCCGGGGCCGTCGGTGGCGCTACCGACGACGCCGGCGCCCTGTCCTCCGCCGGTACCGGTGACGCCGTCGCCCTGGCCGCTGGTGCCGCGGACCCCGGGGCCGGTGTCACCGGTGCCCGAGACACCCGGACCGGAGCCTGTGCTCTCGCCGGACACACCGGGGCCGTCGGAGTTCGTGCCCGACACGCCGGCTTCGGAGCCGGAGGTGCTCCCGGCCACACCCGCGCCCCGCTCGCTTCTGCCCTCCACTCCGGGCCCCTCACCTCCGGTGCCGAGGACGCCGGGGCTCCCGAGGACGCCGGGGCTCGCGGGAGCGCCTTCACCGGTCACGCCCGGGCCTTTGGTGCTCGTGCCCTTCACTCCCGGGCCTCGGGTGCCGGTGCCGAGCACCCCGGGAGCGTCCCCCTCGCTGAGACCCGACACGCCGACCCCAGCGGCGCTGATGCCGGCGACACCCGTGCCTCCTTCGGCGCGCTTGGACCGCCCCAGAACCCCCACACCGCCGGGGTGGACGTTGATGCCGAACACACCGCCGATGGGTTCTCCCTCCTCGCCCGCGTTCCCGCTGCTGCCGATGACACCGCTCCCCTGCAAACAGTCCCCCCAGACACCGCACTTGAGCGAACCCGGGGAGAACGTGGTGGCGCCGTCCTGTGATGTGGGGGGTTTCACGGGTGACATGGTCGTGTCCTCTCTGGTGTGCCGAAACGCGTTCCGTTCCGGACGTCACTCGTAGGTGATCTGGACGCAGAAGACCGTGACCGCTTCTTCCGGGTCCGCCCTTTCGACCTGGACCGTCAGGTAGTAGCGGTGCGTCTTGTTCGAGATCTTCACCTCTCCTCCCTCTGGCCTGGCAGGAGTCCCCAGCGTCTTGGAGGTGAGGAGGACGTCGGTGTCTTCGCGGTTGTTGATCTCTCGGCTCTTGAGGGCGACCGTGAGCGTGCCGGTGCTGGACAGGTTGCTTCCGGTCACGAGCAGCGATTTCACGATGACTCCGTCAGGGAGGGTGACGTTCATGAAGCCGTGCGCCTCCTCCGCGAGGTTCGGCTTCTCCACCATGTCGACGGCTTGCAGCCAGGGCGGCCGCTCGGATCCGTTCTCGGTGTACCGGTTCAGTACGGGGACCAGCGTGAGATGCCGCGTCGACACCCCCAGCGCCTCGATGATCGGGTTGATCTGGTTCCGCGCCAGCCCGGCGAACTCGTCCTCCAGCTGGTGGAACCGACTGTTGAGGCCCTCCTCGCCGCCCGCCTGGACGCGGTGTTGGTGGTCGATCCAGTCCTTGTGGCTGAACTTGGGCACGTAGCGCTCAGTCATCACGGCCGTCCTTGCGTAGACGGATGAAGGGGGAGGAGAAGGGATCCGCGACGTGGTACGTCGGGAACGTGTGGAGGCGGGGTCGTTCCGCGTCCTCGTCGTCGAGGCCGGCCAGGGTCCGCAGGCGGTCGGTGCGGCACTCGACGCCGAGGGGGTGGAACCAGTTGAGGACGTTGAGGATCAGGTCGTACTGCTCCTTCGTGACGGACACGCCGGGCTGCACGTCCAGCTCCCGTTTGAGCCCGACCTCGCACTGGTAGGGCAGCAGGCCCTCGTCGGGGAGGTAGGTGGCCCGGATCAGAACGCGGCCGGGGGCGACGCCGGCGACTGTGCAGACCGGGGCCTCGGGTCTCGTCGGTTCGGCGGTGCCCGGGCCGTTCGGGGTGGACGACCACACGAGTTCCTCGCCCAGGCCGGTGCCCAGCGGCAGCTCGGCGGCGAGCCGGGGCGGGGCGGGCGGGTCCGCGCCGAGCGGTGCGGGATCGGCGAGGAGCACGGTGCCGCTGCGGCGTGGGGCCATGACGAGGCAGGGCGGGTACGAGGCGCCGGAAGGGCTCGCGGCAAGGGCGGGCCCGCCGCGACCGGGGCTGAACACCTGGGGCAGGCGGACGTCGGTGGCGACGTCGACGAGGTGGACACGGCCGACCGCCGAGGGCGAGTCACCGGTCGCCACGTACAGCAGCTTCCCGTCGCCGCTGAGGCTCAGCCCCACCGGCACGGCGTCGGCGGGGAACCCGCCGATGGTGGCCTTCGGTTTCTCGTCCGGCGGGCGGTAGACCAGGACCCTTCCGCCGCCGTCGACACCCTCGCCGGGGCTGATGACATACAGCTTCTCGCCGTCCGCCGTGACGGCGACGGAGTGGGCATGCTGATCGTGGGTGTCGACGATCTCGCGCAGGGCCAGCGTCGCGCGTTCGACGCGACACCAACGGCCGTCGGCCAGGACGATGTACAGGGAGGGGCCGTCGGCGGCGACCGCGAGGGAGCGGGGGGCGGCGGGCAGGGAGAGCGGGGCGGCCGGCCGGCCGGTCGTCAGGGCGAAGGACCGCAGCGTCGCGTCTCCGCAGCCGGCGTAGAGCCGGTCGGTGTCGGTGGCCAGGGCGGCCGGGCGGGGGCAGAGGAGCTCCGGCGGGGTGGCGGGCTCCAGGTTGTCCGGGGTGAGGACCGCGACGCGGCCGAGCTGTTCGTGCGCGACGAAGAGACGTCCGCCGCCGAAGGCGAGGGCTCCGGGGAAGGGGTCCACCCGGCGTGAGTCGCCCAGGGCGATGTCGGGATGGGGCTGCCCCTCCACCTTCGTGAGGGTGAAGGAGGTGATCCGGTGCGAGCCCGGCTCGGCGAGGAAGAGCTGTGAGCCGTCGGCGGCGAAGCAGGCCGCGGCCGGCTGGGCGGCAGGGTCGACCTCGAACGGGACGGACTCGTCCACCGTGACCTCGTCCGGGCCTGTCACCCTGAGCTGCTCGCCGGGGGCCACGGCGACGCGGACGGTCTCCGTACCGCCGGTGGGGGCCCGGTCGATCCGGATGTGGTGGAAGCCCGCCGTGAAGGCCCGCGCCGCGAGGGCCGAGGCGGTCAGAGTGGAGTGCCGGAGCCGCAGGGCGCGGCCCTGGGCGTGGAGGGCGGCGTCGGGGTCGGGTGGCACGGCGGGGTCAGGGGGTGGTTCGGCCGCCTCCTCGGGGACGTACGAGGTGAGGACGGTGAGGCGGCCGGTCGTGGAGGCGAGCACGTCGAGCAGTCGGTCGAGGGCCTCGCCGGTGACCCGTTGCATCATCCGGTTCCGGTTCTCCGGGGCGGTGCCGTAGTCGACCGCGCGCGGGGGCTGGGTCAGGTCGTCGGTGCGCACGTGCAGCATGCGCGGGTCGAAGTCGGGGGTGGGCGGGCCCGCGGTGGCCGCCTCGGTGGCGCCGTGGCGGCCGCCCCCGCTGATGCTCTGTCCGGCCGTGAGGGCGGTGTCGGTCAGGCCGATCCGGATGCGGCGGGTGCCGCTGCCGACGTGGCCGCGGTGCGCGACCTCGACCCGGACCGAGACGTCTCCGGCCGCGAGGGCGTGCAGGGTTCCCGGCTCGCCCGGCAGGAAGACGGCGTCACCGGCTCCCGAGCGGAGGACGGACCAGCGGATCTCGGCGTCGGCGAGGCGGGTGGGGTCGGGCTCGATGCCCAGGGGGAGCGCGTCGCCTTCCGTGACGTCCGGCAGGCCCGGGTCCGAATCCGGGTCCCGGCCCTGCTCGGTTTCGCCTGCCGTGATGCGGAAGACGTCCCCGCGCGCCTGGGCGGCGTAGATGTGGCCGTCCCTGGTGTGGTGGACCCAGCCGAAGCCGGCCGCGTGCGCGAGGACGCCGAGTCGTCCCGGGTCCACGGCGGCGGCGCCGGAGGCCAGCGGCGGCGCGGGGGTGAAGGCCAGGAGGACGGCACGCCCGACCCCGTGCAGGCCGGTGGCGCCGGCGTCGGGCTCGTACGCCTTGAGCACGTGCAGTGTTCCGGCGGTCGGCGTGAGCCGCTCGACGAGGGCGTCCAGGGCGCGGACGACCCCCAGTTGCATCCGGCGGCTGTCCTCGCCGTCCGCGAAGGCCAGACCGTGCCGGTCGGGATGGCTGATCAACCAGGCGGGGTCGAAGTCGGGTTCGTCCCGGGCGGCGGTGCCGACGGCGGCCTCCTCGGGTGTGCCGAGCGTTCCGTCGTCGGCGATGGACTGGCTCACCGGGAGCGTCTTCGGCAGGACGCGCAGGAGCCGTCCGCCGGTGACCACGGGCTCCGTCTGCTCGCGCACCACGAAGGGGGCGCGGTCCTCCGAGCCGGCGATCGGTCCGGCCACTTCGTTCACCGCGGCCTGGAGTGCGTCGGGGGTGGGCAGGAGCCAGCGGTGGAAGATGCCGAGCCGGCGGCGGTACTGCTCGTCGGCCTCGCCGGTGACGGGTGCGAAGGTGTCACGGGCCACGGCGGAGAGGCGCACCTCTTCCAGCAGGCCTCGGTACTGGACGGTGGTCGTCGTCCCGTCGGCCAGGGCCTCCTTGCCCTGCCCCAGCACGAGCGCGGCGCCGCTTGTCAGCGCGCCGAGCCGTTCCGTCGTGACGTGGCGGGCCACTTCCTGCCCGTCGAGGTGGAGCACGGCGGTGGTGGTCGTCCCCGTACGGTCGAGCGCGCCGGCGATGTGGTGGAAGGAGCCGTCGCCGAGGTCGCGATCGGCGTACAGGTCGACCTGCGTGCTGCCGTCGGAGAGGGAGAAGCGGAGGTTGCGGTCGATGCCGCGGAAGGTGCCGATGACGAGGGCCCAGCCCGTGCTCCCGGGGGTGTTGAGCGTGTCGCGTTTGGCGACCACGGGTCCGTTCGTGGTGGCCTGGTCGGGTCGCACGATCGCTTCGACGGTGAAGGCGGCGGTGGCGGGGAGGGCGAAGGCGGGGGTGTCGGCGACGCTGATGCTCGCTCCCGGCCCGAATTCGAAGGCGTGGGCGAAGCGGCCGGTCCGGCCGCTGTGGGCGCCCCGGTTGACGCCCTCGCGGCCGTCGATGCCGGGCGCGGCGGCGTCGACGACGGTGTCCACCTCGGCGCCGGGGATCGGAAGGCCGTTCACGTCCCGCGGCGGGACGTCGTCGAGGTGGAAGAGCGCGATGGTGGCGTCGTCGACCGTGTGTGGGCGGGGCGGGAAGCGGGGGGCGCCGAGGTCGAGGCCGAGCAGGTCGAGGCTGGCGCCGTGGGCGGTGTCGGTGTTCCGCTGGGCAGTGACGTCGTGGAGGTGTGCGGCGACGGTCTCGTGTTCGGCGCCTATGACCCAGAGCAGTTTGGCCAGGTTTCCGAGGAGGGCGGTGACGTCCCAGGTGACGGTCCTGAGGGGGCCGAGGGGGCCGCGGGGGGTGAGGGAGACGAGTCGCAGCCGGTCGGTGAGGTCGGCGGCGCGGCCGGGGATCGGGATCGTCACGGCGCCGTCGGCCGGGTGGCCCGCCGGGATGGGTACGGTCACCTCCTCCGGGGAGACGCCGTCGTCCCGGGTGAAGGAGATCGCGACGGTGAGGGGTGCGGTGACGTCCTGCCGCGGGGTGAGCAGGTAGCGGGGGGAGGCGGGCGGTCTGCCGTAGTGGCGTTCGTAGACGGAGAAGTCGTACGACGGGACGGGGATCGTCCCGTCCTCCCGCTGGGTGTCGAGCGGGACGGTCATGCGTTCCATCCCTCGGTCGTACGGAGCGGGAAGGGCGTTCCGCATGACGGCGAGGGCGCCGCCCGGCAGCGGGTCGCGGAAGCGGAGGTGGGCGTGGGGTGCCGTCGCGCTCATGCCACCACGACCTGGAGGTCGGCCATAGAGGTGTCCACGGAGAAGCGGGCGATCTCGTCGGGGGCGAGATCCAGGTTCTCGCCCACGGACAGTTCCTGGGCGCCGCCGTACGTGGCTCCGCCGTAGTAGGTCTGGCCGAAGGCGGGGGCGAAGCGGCGCAGTCTCAGGTTCTGAACGTCGACCACGCCGGCGGCGGTGCGGGCGCTGAGGACGATGTCGGAGTAGAGCACGCCGTGTCCGAGGCGGAGCCGGTTGACGGAGGCTCGTACGGCGCCGAGGATCGCGCCCTTGACGGCTTCCTCGTCGTGACCCGCCTCGATGACCAGGGTGGCGCGGATCCCGACGTCGACCTGGTTGGCGGCGAGGAGGGCCGGGAAGATCGACACCGGCCGCCACTGCCGTACGACGTCGAGGACTTCGCCGTACAGGCCGGGGAAGGAGGCCTCGCCCTGGGTCCAGGGCCAGCCGGGCTCGGGGGCGACGACGATGTCGAAGAAGTAGGGGGAGCCGGTCTGGCGCGCCCTGGAGAAGCCGCGGCTGCCGAAGCGGAAGGTCCCGAAGGTGCGCCGGGTGGCCTCGACTCCGCCGAGGGGGTCGAAGATCACCGCGTCGCGCACCCCGTTCACGTCGAGGACCTGGGCGAGCAGTGCCTCCTGGGTCCACACGGTGCGGGGGACGCCGAGCAGTCGGGCCCGGTAGACGGCGTCGGGCTCGCCGAGCTCGCCGCCCTGGAAGTCCCGTCCCACGACGGCCTTGATCACGGCGGTGCCCAGGTTGAGGTTGTGCCGGGCCCATTGGGGGTCGGGTTCCAGTTGGCGGCCGACGGAGATGTTCCCCGCCGCGCCGCGCGCGACGGCCTCGATCTCGACCGTGGCCGTCGACCGCTCCTTGGTGAGGGTGACGGCGCCCGTGCTGCGGAAGGCGAGTGCGGGAGCGTCGGGCGACGCCACGGTCACCATGACGGTGCCCTGCGGGAGGACGTAGCCCCGGTCGGGGACGGCGTCGGCGAGCGTCAGAGCGACGGGGCCGCGGGCGCGCAGTTCGCGGCGGCGCAGGCCGAGGTCGCGGCCGAGCAGGTCCAGGCTGGGGCCCTGGGCAGTGGTGATGAAGCTGCCGTAGTACTGGGATTCCAGGGCCCGCCACAGCTCGTGGGTGCCGACGGCCGCGGCGTCCAGGACCTTGCGCAGGGCGCTGCCGGAGGTCAGGTCGACGTCGTCCCCGAACATGGCGCGGGCGCGGTCCTGCTGGTCGGCGATGATCCGGTCGATGCCCTTGACGACGAACCCGTCCTCGGTGACGCCGAACCGTTCCTCGGAGGTCATGGGGTCCCCCTTGCTCGGAGGGTGAGAGCGGTGCTCGCGATGGTGTCGACGACGGCGAAGACCGCGTAGACGCGGGCCGCGTGCGCGGCGGCCACCTCCCGCCGGTGGGTCTCCTCGTCGAGTCCGGGCCGGAGTTCGAGGTAGCGCGGGTCGTCGTCGAAGAAGACTTCGCGCACGTCGGTGACCCGACGGTCCGAGCTGAGGCAGCGGACGAGTTCCATGGTGAGGAACTCCTTGCGGGTCGGCAGGTCGTGGGCGTAGGCGCTGATGGCCAGTCGGTCGAAGCCGAACAGGGTGTTGAGCCGGTCGCTGCCGGTCTGGGTGGCGACGCCCAGCTCCAGCGCCTGGCGCAGCGCCTCGGCGCCGACGACGAGGGCGAGGTCGAGGGAGCGTCCGTCGAGGACGAGGTCCCCCTCGTCGAGGGCGAGGCCGCGGCCGAGGCTGGGCGCGCCGTCGCGTGGGGCCTCGTCGGGGAGGTACGGGCGGATGGCGGCGGCCAGGTCCGGACCGCGCGCCGCCGGGCCGGCGGCGGTCGCGAACGGCGCGGCGGCGAAGGACGTGCCGGGGGGCGAGGCGGGGAGCGGCGACGGGTTCGGCGGTGCGGGCCCCGCCGGGAGGGGGCCGCCGGGCCGGCCGCCGGCCGGAGGGTCGTCGCGCGGTTCCATCGGCTCGTTCCCGGCCATCACTGCGTCTCCAGGACGGTCTGGCCCGGGTCGGCGACCGTCCACCGGCCGGGTCCCTGCCCGCTCGCGGTGACCCCGGCCGCCGTGGCGAGCAGGGCCGGGGTGCCGCCCACGGTCAGCTTCTTGGACCATCCGTCGGGGGTCGCCGGGGTGATGACGCAGGGCTGCGGGCCGCTGGGTGTGGTCGCGGTGCAGGGCGAGATCATGCCCGGTACGGGGGTGGCCGCCGAGCCGAACGCGAGGCCGCCCTCCTTGCCGGCGAGGACGACTCCCCTGCCCTTGACGGTGACCCGGGGGTCGCCGGCCGTGAGCGTGAGTCTGCCCTGGTGGGTGCATTGGATGATCGCGCCTTCGACGAGTACGAGAGGCATCAGCTGATCGCCACCTTCCCCTTGCCGATCGTCACGGTCACTCCCCCGGACTTGAGCACCACGTCGTGTGATCCGCCGTCGACGGTGACGCTCCCGTCGGCGTCGATCGTGACGGTGGTCCCCGACTGGTGGGTGAGCACGAAGACTTCGGCGTCCCCTTCCTCGGGCCGCTCACCGACCGCTGTGCAGGCGTCCGCGCCGATCGCGACCTTCATGCCGATCGCCTCCACGACCCGGCGGCCGTCCGCGGCGATCAGGTCGTTGACGCCCTTGCCGGTGGGTCGAGGAGTGCCGGCACCGCTGCTGAGCTCGGTGGGCAGGCAGAGCCACCAGTCGCCCTCCTTGGACTTCGGGCGGTCGGTCCTGGGGTCGTTGGGCCACAGGAAGCCGGCCACCACGGTGTCGTCGGGGTTGTCCCTGACCTGGTTGAGCAGGGCGCGCATGCCCTCGTACACCGGGACCGACAGGCCGACCTTGTGCCAGGCGAAAGGCGAGGCGACGGGCTTGTCCCGCCGCGTCGGATCTCCTCCGGTGATCGGTACGTCGACACTGGGCGACGCCATGGCCTCGTTGGGCCGCTGGCCGCTGAGCACGGTCGCCACCCGCCGGTCCGGCGCGGCCCGGTCGATGACGCCGACGTCGACGGACGGATTGACGGCGGCGTGCTCCTGGGCCTTGCCGGAGATCAGGTCCGCGATCGAGTGGGCGGTGGCCTTGCGGGCCAGTTCGCTGAGGCGGCTGTTGCCGCCCGCCACGTCGAACTCCACCGCGCGGCCGCCGCAGGTGTAGCCGCCGCGCGGCGAGAACGTGTGGGTGAGCTGGAGGACCCGAAAGCCCCGGAACGGTTTCTCGTATCCCTGCACTCCGGCCGCCACCATCTGTCCGGCCCGGAGCGAGGGGACGCCGAGCACCGTGAAGTCGAAGGCCTCGACCTTGGCCGGGTCCTTCGGATCGGTGTCGAGGGGCTGCTTGCCGACGGTGCCCAGCTGGGCGGGTTTGAACTCGGCCAGCCGGGCGACTGTCATCGTCTTCGGCACGACGAGGCACTCCTCGCCGCCGATGACGGCGGCGAGGGCGGCCACCGCGGGAATGTCGGGGAACCTGCCGGCGGGCGGATGCGTGAGGGTCTTTCCGCACTGGACCGTCCCGTCCTGGACAAGGATCTCGTACCCGTACTGGTCGGCGACCGCCCTGAGCAGCGCGAAGGCGTTCTTGCCGGTCTTGGTGATCTCACGGAGGTAGGCGCAGGGTTCCGGCGGCCCTACGACGTCGACCCCGGCGAGCCCGGCGATGTGCTTCGCCGCGTCGTAGGGCGTCGTCTCGGGCAGCGAGAAGCCTGCCTTGGGGGGATCACTGCCCGGGTCGGTGTGGGCGAGCAGCCGGTAGGCGGCCTCCTCGTACCCGGAGAGGCGGATGGCCAGCGGGGGGAACCGAGTCGTGGACTTGATCGCGTCGACCCTGCCGGACAGGACCACCTCCCGCCCGGAGGGGTCGTCCAGGTAGCCGAGGTGGATGTCGACGTCGACGCCGCCTTCAGGGCCGGCCTTCTTCTCCCCGAGAGCGCCGGTCAGCTTCTTGTGCAGGTCGAGCGGCAGATCGGCGAAGGTGATGTCGAACTTTCCCGGTTCACCGATCTCGTACTTGATCACGATCTCCGCGTCGGCCAGCACCGACCCGCTGCGGACGTCGTTCGAGATCTTCAGCCGCAGGATCGGGAAGTCGATCAGGTACCAGAGGATCACGCCCATCGCCGCGCCACCCCGATCACTATCCGGGAGCCGTAGTGGCCGCCGCCGTTGAGGTTGCCGCGGGCCACCGTCGCCTCGACCAGCTTGACGGCCAGCGGACCCGCCTCGTGGACGAGGTCCGGCTCGGGAACGAGCTTGCTGAGGAAGAGGACGCGCGGGCCGTCGGCGCCGGGGCCGGTCACCCGCAGCACCAGGTGGCCGGGGGGCGTGGGCTGCAGGGCGGTCTCCATCGGCTGCGGCACGCGGCTCCACTCGGCGAGGTCGTACAGCGTCTCGGGCGGGTCGTCCTCGCCGGCCTCGAAGTTGGCGTACAGGGCGAAGTCGTAGGAGGTGTCCCCGACCGGGCAGCGGAAGACCTGGGGAAGTCCCGCGTCGGGCTCGACCGGCAGGCGGTGGAAGAGCGGTTCGGGGGTCACAGTCCACCTCCCAGCTGGCGGCCCGGCGGGATCATCTCGCTCACGGTGGGGATCGCGACGGAGCCGGCGGCGAGCGCGAGGTCCAGGGCCTCCCCGAGGATGGCGGTCAGGCTGGAGCGCGGGACCTGTTCGAGGGTGATGGTGACGTCCAGTGCGTCCCGCTTCTGGTTGGACTGGGTGAAGCGCAGGCTGGTGATCTGCATGTCGAGGCTGACGGTCATTCCGGAGACAACGGGCAGCCCGGCCGTCTTCATCAGCGGCGCCGTGGAACCCGCCAGCGCGCGCGAGGTCAGCGCCATGGCCTCCAGGCCCTTCTTGGACAGCAGCCGGGTCCTGCCGACGAGTACGGCTTCGACACTGATCGTCCTGGTCGTCGGCGAGACGAGCTGGGCGAGGCGGCTGCCGGCGATCCGGGCCACCTGATACCCCTCACTGAGGGAGAGACTGGTGACCGTGAACAGCGGGACCGCGCCGATCAGGACGGGAACGTTCACACCGGCGGGCATGGTCCGCGCCTCTCTTCCCTGGTCATTCCTCCCGGGCCTCCTTGCGTACGCGCATCTGCTTGCCCTCCGGCTTCGACGGCGCCTCGGCGACGTCGTCGAGCGCTTCGCCCAGCGCTTCCGCCGAGGCCTTCTCGGGGGCCTCGCCCACGCCGACGCGGACGCGGGGGGCGTCGGGCTCGACGCGCACGTGGGGGGCGGGCGCGTCGGCCGGGGCGGTGGGCGCGGCCGGGACGGCTTCGGCCGGCTCTCCCGACGGGCCGCCCCCGGTGGCCACGCGCCGACGCACTTCGGGCTCGGGCTTCCGCTGCTGCGGCTTCGTCTTCGTCTTCGGCTTTGATGTCGGCTTCACCTCGGACGTCGGCTTCGGCTTTGGCCTCGGTGCCGCCTTGGGCTTGAACTTCTTCCAGGCCTTGGACTTGGGCTCGGCCGGCTTGGGCGGCTTGGGCGGCGGCTCCACGTCGGGCGTGGGCCGCGGCCGCGGTTCGACCCGCACCGAAGGCTGAGGCTCGACCTTGGGCTCCGGCATCGGCTTCGCCTCCGCCTCGGGTGTCGTCCGAGGCTCGGCTTTCGCCTTCACCGTGGGCTCGGCTTTCTGCTTCGGTGCCGCTTTCGCTGCGGGCTTCGGCTTCTGGGCGGGCTTCGGCTTCGGGGCGGGCTTGGGCCCGGCCTTCGGGGCCGCCTTCCTCTTCCGCGGCGGCGGCGTCACCTTCTTGAGAGTCTCAAGCTGCTCCGCCTCGGTCAGCCACTCCAGGTGGTGCCGGTACTCGGCGAACCACTGGGCGAAGCTCTGCTTGGCCGCGCCCGTGGCGGGCCCGGGGTCCTTCCACCCGCTGTTGTTGATGAGTTCTTCCTTGATCCTGGACATCTCGTGGATCACCCCCTCCCGGCCGGCCTGCTTCCTGGCCTCGACCAGTCGCCTCGTCACCTCCTTGTAGTAGTTGTCCGTGTGCAGCGTCTGGTGACGCGTGGCGGCCTCGGAGACGATCTTCGGGTCCATGGAGGTACGGGGCAGGTAGACGCCGTTCAGCGGGTTGTCGCGGGGGTTGATGCCCGCCCATTCGAGGATCTGCCGCGCGGGCTCGGCGCGACGGTCGCTGTACGCGACGATGTGGTGCGCCTCGTGCCCGTACGGCTGGTACTGGCCGATCGCCTCCATGTTCTCCGCCAGATCGCGCGACGCCCGCTGGGCCCGCCCGGTCTTCGACCGGAGCTTGTCGCGTACGCCCAGCCGCTCCGGAGGCGCTTCGTCGGGCTCGTGGTGCAGGGCCTTGGCCTCGCGGCCCGCCTTGGCCTCGGCCTCCGACACGATCTCGGCGACGTGGCCCTCGAGTGTGCTCTCCGCCTTGAGCAGCTCCTCGAACCGCTCCAGGTGCTCCATCGCCCTCGCGGGGTCGGTCTCGGAGATCCGCCGGATCTGCCCCAGCCCCTCCGCCATCAGCTTCGGGTTCTTGACCTTGCCCTTCGGGAAGCGCTTGCGCAGCTCCTCGATCCGCTCCAGCACGGGGGCCCGTTCGGCGGCCGTGGCCTTGGCGCGGGGCGCCCGGGGCGGCGGATCCACCCTCCGCCAGGCCCCCTTCTTCCCCTGCTTGAGGTCGTCCAGGAATTCGCCGAACTCCACCGCCCTGCCACCGGCGAGGTCCTTCTCACGGATCTTCTGGAGCCGGGCGAGCATGGCGTCGAGGGCCTCCGCCCCTCCGGCGGCGCGGCCGTGCATCTCGCGGACGATGTCGATCCCGTACCGGTGGACGGCCTCCATGCGCCGGCTCTCTCCGGCGAGCGTGGCCAACAGGTCCGCCTTCACCTCGGCCTTGGCCCCGATGCGGCCGAAGCCGATCCGGTCCAGCATCGTGGTGAACCGGGTGCCTTCGCCCTCCGGGATGGCCTCGACCATCCTGGCGACCTCGGCCATCTCGAAGCCGTCCTTCCCGGCCAGGCGGCCGAAGGCGTGCGCCAGCTCCGGTGTGAGACCGCCCGACTTGACGCCGAGACGGTGCAGGACGGCGGCCTTCCGTTCGAGGTCGGCGGTGACCGGGCCGAGGCGGGGATGCTCGAGGAGCGATGCCAGCGTGCTGCCCTTGGGCACATCGACGTCGCGCAGGACCGCGCCGAGGCGGGCGCCGTCCTCCTCGGGCAGCATCAACAGGAGCTCCGTCAGCGCGTGCTCGTCCTTGAGCCCCTTCAGGGCGGCGCTGCCGGCGTGCAGGGCCTCGGCAAGCCGGGTGAACCGGGCGGCGATCTGCTCGCCCTCCACCACGCGGAGCATCTTGAGGAAGCGCAGGACGGCGACGAGCTTCTCGATCTTGACCAGTGCCTCGACGACGGCCTTGATCTCGGAGATCCAGGTCAGCGCCTCGATGATCACGGCCCACTTGATCCTCGTCACCGCGCGCGGGCCGACCCCGAGGAGCGCCGCCCCGCGCAGTCCGTCGACGAGCGCCGCGCCGATGTGGTGGAGGAGTGCCTGCAACTCCTTCATCGAGGGCTGGTGGCCCCACCCGGCCAGGTGGCAGATGACGAGGAGACGGACGAGCTGGAAGAGTCCGGAGAGGACTTTCTCCGGCTGGGTCAGCATCATCTTGATGGCTTCGAGCGTCGACAGGACGAATCCCGTCGCCGCTCGGGCGGCCTCCTCGAACTCGATCATCCGCTTGAGGCCGATGACGGCGGTCTCCTCCCCCTCGACCGTCCGCGCGAGGCCGGCGTCGTGGCGCATCGACAGGTTGAAAGCCTCTTCCACGAGCGTGAGGAACTCCCGTTGGGTGAGGGGCTTGTGGTCGCCGAACCGCTTGCCGACCATCGTGAGCAGCTCCCAGAGATCGCTCCCCATGTCGGCGAAGAGCTGCTCGTACAGGCCTGCCTGGATCAACCTGTCCCGGACAGCCTGCAGTTGGTCCAGGCCCTCCAACGAGAGCATGATCTGGATGATCGCGTGCCGCTGTTCCTCGAACGTCCACGCCTTGATCAGGATCTCCAGGTACTTCGCCCTGGTCTTGGTGTCCACCAGGGCGAACGTCTTCGCGTCCATGTCGCTCAATTGGGCGGCGGCCGTCACGGCGGACGCGTCGTCCCCGGCGAGGCCGGCCTCCACGCTGCGGTCGAGCTCCTGGAAGGTGTGGACCCTCAGCTGCTCCGCCGACAGCCACTGCTCGGTCGGCGACGCGGTGAGCCGGAGCCAGCGTCTGCCCTCCTCCTTGCTGCCGTACAACCAGCCGCGTTCCTTGGTCCACAGCAGGTTGACCCCGTAGCGGTGGCCGTCCAGGGTGGTGACGAAGGGCAGCACGGTGATCCCCTTGAACAGGCTGATCTCCTGGCCCTCCAGCTGCGCCTTCCCCACGGCGCTGCCGATGGTTTCGTCGGTGACGGTGGGTGAGGTGGCGACAGCCCAGTAGAAGCTCTCCGGGGTGCCGAGGGGGCCTTCGAGGACGGCGAAGGAGCGGGCGCCGAAGAGGTGGTCGCCGAGCTGGACGGCGTGGACGAGGCTGCGTGAGCGCGCGTGGCGGGTCGCCTCGCCCAGCATCACCAGCTGGGTGGCGCCGACGACCATCACGGCGCGGCCGTCGACCGGGCTGGGGCCTTGGACGACCTCGCTCAGCGACCGTTCTTCGGACACCACCGTCACGGCGATGTCCTGCTCGGGGACGTCCCCGGGAGTCCCGCTCTCCTCGTCGGGCTCGGCCTGCGGGGTCGGGCGCGCCGACTGCGGTGCGGTGGTGGTGGAGGTGGTGGAGGTGGAGGTAGTGGCGGTGGAGGTAGTGGCGGTGGAGGTAGTGGCGGTGGAGGTAGTGGCGGTGGGGGTCGCCCCGGAAGGCCGCTCGGCGGAGGCGGGCGGCGCGCTCGCGGGTGGGGGCGGCTGTGCGGCGCCCTTTCGGCCCTCGCTCTGTGCGTCGTCCGCACCGGTCTCGGGCCCGACGGAGCCTTCGCTTCCCTCCCCCTCGATGTCGGGGACGGCCACCGCGAAGGTGAGGGTGCTGCGGCCGCTCGGAGTGGTCTCGGCCGGTGGCCCCGGTTCCGCCGTCGGGTGCGCGGCCGTCGCGGCGGCTTCCGCTCGAGCCTCGGCCGGCCGGCCTTGGACGGCGGTGGGCGGTTCCGTGGCGGGCTGCGCCGCGTCGGCCGGTGACCGCCACGGCGAGCCGGGCGCCCCCTCCAGCTGGTCGTCCTGCTCGATGGCCGCGCGGACCGCGCGGAGGAGGAGCGCCGCCAGCTGTCCTTCGTAGGCACGCAGTCTCTCGTCCCCGGTGAAAGCGACCGAGGTCGGCAGATGCAGTCGCCGGTACGCCACGCCGCGTACCGCCGTCTCTCCGGCGGTGCCCGGTGTGGCGTCGACGTTCGCGTTCACGGCGCCGCCCGCGAGCGGCCCACTGCCTCGGCCGGGACGATGTCGGGGTATCCCGCCTCGGCGACTTTGGCGCGGGCCAGGCGCAGCCGTGCCGCCAACGCCTCCTCGACCACCGGGCCGAGGCGTTCCAGGGCGGCGGGTGTAGGGGTGCCCGTGATCCTCACGGTGAGCTCGAAGTGGCAGGTGATCGTAGGCATGTGAACACTCCGGGGCGCGCGCTCAGCTGAGGGCCTCGTGCAGGGCGTCCCAGACCTCGGCGACGAGGTCCCGGCGGGTCTCTTCGGCGATGTCTCCCGCCACGACCACCTCGATCGGGAAGTGGAAGTGGAGCTCCGCTTCCGGACCGGAGATCACGACGGGCTCCGGCCCCTCGGCTTCGGGCAGCGTGCCTCTGTGTTCGACGTCCTGCTGCGACATGGGGGTTCTCCGCACTCCGGTCAGGCGCTGGTGGGGGTGACTTCCAGGCAGACGCAGTTGAAGGTGGTCGTGGGCACGCCGTCGATGACGATCGTGCTGGCGGCGGAGGTGATGTAGCAGTCGTTGAACACGATCTGCTGGAACGTCCAGTCGCTGCCGGACGCCTCCTGGACGCCGATGTTGAAGCTCTTGTGCTCCAGCGCCATCTGGGTGAGCTTGGCGACCACCGGGCCGATCGCCTTGACCGCCATGGAGAAGGTGAACGCCTTGGGCTGGACGACGTGGGCGACGTTGTCCGCCTCCAGCGAGTGCAGGGGCTGCACCGGACTGTTGAAGGTCGGGTTGAACGAGTCGATGGGGGTGACCACGGTGGTGTCGAGCATCACCGTCAACCTGGTGTCCCACTTGACTTCGGACATCTCATCGCTCCTTAACCCTTGAGGGCCAGCTTGACGGCGATCTGGTGGATCACGCCCGCGTAGACGACCGAGACCTCCATGTCGACCTTCCGGGTGCTCCGCCCGTTCCCGATCTGCTGGTCCTCCTCGGCGGTGAGCGTGGCGGGCTCCCGTTCCAGCAGCACCAGCAGCGGGATGTGGATGGTGTACTCCTCGATGACGTCCCGGGTCACCAGCGGGGAGAGCACGCTCTGGACGAGCGTCACGACCGTGCGCAGCCCCGGGCGGTCGATGCGGATGTCTCCGATGGCCTCGATCAGTGCGGCCTTGATGCGGAAGCTGATGTCGTCGAGCGTGCGCACGATGTCGATGTACTTCTTGTTGCCGGCCGGGCTGGCGGTGAGGCCCTCGCCCAGGTAGAGGGCGTGGCCGGGGAGGATGACGGGGCTGGTCACCCAGTTGATCGAGTTCTCGTAGTAGGTCTGGATCTCGGTGGCCGTGAAGAGCTTGGGCATGCCGATGCTGACGGGCTTGAGCAGCAGCGAGATGTGCGGTTCGTGACCCGCGATCACTCCGGCGACCGCTGCGGCCACGTCGTCCGGGGATTCCTTGTGGGCGACCAGCACCATGCGGTCGGTCTTGATCGCTCCCGTGTTCCGGGCCACTTGCTGCGTCTGATTCTCCGAGGGGTCCAACATGGCCACGCCGATGCGTTCCTTGCCGTCCCCACCGGTGTTGGAGACCTCCACGACGTGCTTCGCCAGGAGTTCGACCGGGTGGTTGGTGGCGGGAGTCCCGTTCAGCGGGGTGTTGGCAAGGACGACGATCTGCACCGCCAGGTCTTCCGCCTCCGTGAACGCGTCGGCCCAGGCCGGGGCGCCGGGGTCCACCTCGATGCCCCAGACCCGGGTGGGTGGCGGAGTCTGCCGGAAGGCGGTGGAGATGGCGACGGCGACGTCGTTGGGAGCCTCCCACACCAGTGGATCATCGACCGGGTGGGCCGCCGTCAGGGCGGTTTCGAGGGTCCAGGTGAACGTGCCGCCCTCGGCCTGGGCCACGGACCTGATCGTGTGGAACTCGACGTCCTCGTCCTTCCCGATCCTGACCCGGGTGCCGTCCGGGAAGCGCGCCCTGGCGATGAGGGTGGTGCCGGGGTCGGCCTTGGCCGCGAGCTTCGTCACTCCCTTCGGGTACGCCTTCACGGCTTCGCCCGGGTACGTGAAGGACCGTGCGGACGTGGCGCCTCTCCCGATGGCCCCCTTGCCGATGACGAGGATGTCCCCGAAAGCTCTGGTGGCGGGCGCGAAGAGTTCACTGCTCGCTGTGACAGTGACGTAGTTGAACGGCATCGACTGCTCCTCACCGTGTGCGCGCCCGGCCTCTGAGGCGGCTGGGCGCGGCCGGTGCCCGCCGGGCCTTCAGGGCGCCGTCTCGAAGGCGGCGACGTACCCCTGGATCGCCAGCAGATCGCCGACCAGTTGCTCGGTCGTCCGTGACGGTTCGTCGGTCGCGGTGGACGGGAAGACCGCCAGCCACGCGCTGGAAGCGAGCAGGGCGCCGCCGTCGTGGGCCGCCGGCTGCGGGCTCGCCGCGTCGACCGCTCGTTTGGCCTGGTTGAGCCGGCGGAGGGCGTCGGCGAGGTCCAGGCGGTCGAAGAAGAGCGCCGACACCCGCAGGGGAAGACTGCGGGCCGGCGCTGTCGGTTCGAATGGGGGCGGTTGCGCGTACTGGAGCTGGTAGGGCCGCTCGAACGCGTCCTGCCGTGCCCCGGCGCCGTCGGCCGCCGCCCAGGCCGCCTCCGCCTTCACCGAGGCAAGGAGGCTGTCGGCCCGCGCCGCCTTCACCACGACCACGGTCTCCAGCGACATGTCGATCCAGTGGACCGGAGGAGTCGCCGGGATCTCGATGGTGGCCCGGGCCTGCTCGGTCGTGGGGATCGCCTTGTCCCAGGAACCGTGAACGGCGACCGAGGCGTGGACGGCGGTCTGGAACTCTTTGTGGACGACCTCGACGGACTCCACCGACCTGATGTCAAGGGAGGCGGGGGCGTAGACGGAGACCAGCAGGGACCGTACGCGCTCGCGCTGCGGGTCGGTGCCGGGAACGAGCAGCGACTTCACATGCTCTGGTACCAGGTACCGGAGCATCAGGTCGTCCGTGAAGCCGTTCGTCGCTGCCATCTCGCAGTCACCTTCTCCAGGGTACGCCGGGAGGTCGATCTCCGCTCGTGCTAGCCGGTGTTGGCCTCGGGGAGGCAGAAGGCGCAGCCGTTGAAGCCACGGACCTGCGCCTCCGCGATGCGCTCGAAGGGGAGTTTGCGCGCAGGGCTGAGCCGCTCGAAGAAGGGGCAGGTGCTGACGTGGAGTTCGCCGCTTTTCGGATTGCCGAAGAAGAAGTCCTCGAGGTCCTTGACCGCGGTGATCTCGATCGTCATGCGTCCGGCCACCTCGTGGTCCTGGAACTGTGTCGCCACGAAGGGGTACACCTTGAGGTGCTCGGCTTCGTGGGAGAAGTCGATGGTGAGGTCGGCCACCACCTCGTCCTGGGCGTCGAGCCGGAAGCCCTCGATGAGCGCCGTGTCGCTGCCCGTCATGTGGAGCGTGGAGCGGACCTGCCCGGCCTCGGTCACCTCGATGTGGCTGAGGGTGGAGGGATTCACGAGGCGGCTCAGTGTCCGCACGGTGATCTCGGTGTCCGCGGGCATCTCCTTGGCGTTCAGCTCCCACGCGCCGTCCGTGGCCACCGGCGCGCCCCGGAGCGTGATGGACAGTCGGGTCTGACCGCCGAGGACGGACATCTGGGGGGACACGTTGCGCTGCCCCACGTTGTTGCTCTGGCGCACGAGCTGGTCGTGCGCCAGCGGCTCGCCGGACATGGCGGCGCCGGCGGGGTCGTCCGGACCGTGTGCGATGGCGATCAGGCATTCATGACCGACGACGGTGGGGGTCCACGGGAAGGGTCCGACGCGCACCGACCCGCCGGGCGGGATCGCCTGGTGGATGACCTGTGAACCGATGGGCGTGAAGTGGGTGGGCCACGTCATGCCGGTCCCCGGGTTGCACCGGTGCGTCTCGACCTTGAACCGCTCGGCTCCGGCCTCCGCCGTCCCGCGGTTGTGCACGCGCACGTACAGGTAGTTCGGGCGGTTGACGATGGGCTCCTGGTGCCCCGCCGCGGGGTCGTCTCCCTTGAGCTCGTTGCGGACCCAGATGTCGGGAGACTGCCAGGTCGGGTCTCCCCCGACGCCGCTCGGCACGGCACCGGTGTCACCCGACCAGTCGGCGATGAACACGTCGACCTCCGGCTTCGGCCAGAGTCCCTGGTCGGCAAAGGCGTTGTTCATCATGCTCCTGTGCAGGCCCGCGTTGAGCGTGGCGTCCACGGCGATGCAGGTCTCGGCCAGGTGGACGGCGTTCTTCTTGCTCTGTGTGGTGTCGGGTCCCAGGCGTGGCACCATCGCGAGCAGCAGCTTGATCATCTTGTCGCCGCCCTTCTTCCGCACCTCCCCGTTCTTGGAGGAGCCGCCCATGCCGAGATAGCACCGCCACAGTGCCGACGCCAGCATGGAGGCGCGCACGTCAGGGGTGTAGTCGTCGAAATTCGCGTCGTCGAAGCGTTGGGTCAGGTCGAGCCGTCGCCCTTTGCTCCACTCGTCCTTGGGGTTGTTGTCGAAGGGGAACGTCTCGGTCCTGCGGTGTCCGGCGGGGTTGAACCGGTCCCGGTAGATGCCCGCCATGACGTCGCAGATGCTGTGCTCGTACTCAAGGGGGCCTGTCGCGTTGCGGAGCCACTGGATGACCCCGTGCGTGTACTCGTGCACGATGATGCCGAGGTCGGCGGCTCCGGGCACGTGCTTCATGTCGAAGCGGATCCTCGGGGGGTCCGTCGTGCCGATCCATTCGCTCATGTCGGTGGTCTTGGCGCCCTGTGGGTCGATCTCGACCTGGACCATGCGGGCGTTGAGAACGTCGTTGCCCAGGCCGCGGAGGTACTGGGCGAAGGCGTCGGTCCAGTAGTAGGCGTTCGCGCTGAGGAACGCCTTGTCCTGGACGTGGCTGCCGAACCGGAATTCGGGCGTGGTCGACTTCGGCTGCTGGAACTCGGGCGCGTCCCAGTCGCTGCACCGGCACCACTGTCCCTTCAGGTGGAACAGTCCCTCGGCGTCAGCCTCCGCGATGTCCGTCTGGACCTCGCGGACGAAGTCCTTGAGGTCTTCGTGGGTCGACAGGGAGCTGGGCGAGCCGTCGCTCGACTGCGTCACGGGGTCGGGCAGGTAGACGCCGAGCGTCGCCGTCACGTACTTCCCCGCGATCTCGATCCAGAGAAGCTTGCCGTCGACGGCGTCGACGACGACCCGGAAGTGTTCGAAGGGGCCGGTGGTCTCGACGATGAGGTCGTGGACGAGGTGCAGCTTCCTGTCCGGTCGCCTTCTGCCCTTGCGCAACAGCGCGAGCGAGGCGGTGGGGCGGTCCGTGTCCGGCAGTGGGGGCCGGGTGGTGTCCCGCAGGTAGACGAGGTCGTCGCGGACGACCGAAGCGGTCGCGTACCCCTGGCGGAAGGGCGCGAGGGCGGTCTTCTCGACGATGTCGGGATCCTGGGCCGCACTCACGTCCGGGGCGTCGGAGACGTCGAGCTCCGTCGCGTTCTCGACCTGTACGACGGCCGCCTGCCCGGTGTCGGCCACCATCTGGAGCATGGCGCCCCGGATGGGCACGTCCTGGTGGAACTGCTGGTAGCGGACGTTCAGGGTCCCCGTGTCCCGGTCGGCCTGGACTTCGCGGAGGTCGGCGCCCTCGGTCCCGAGCTCGCTCGCGCGCTCCCGTACGAAGGTGTTGACGGCCCGGCGGGCGGACGGCGCACGGAAGAGGGTGGCCCCGGGATCGAGGTACCGGCGCAGGACCCCGTCGGCGTCCCGGTGCTCACCGACTCCGGGGAACATCTTCAGGGGCTCGCCGGGCACCGGGCCCGGGTCGTTCCGGTGTCTGCGCTCCTCGTTCCGGCCCATGACGTACTCCTCCGGGCATACGAATCGATCCCCCCGGCGGCCCACCCCTCATCGGACGACGGTGGGGTTCGTCATGGGGCCTCCGCGGGGATACGGGACGGGATGGTCGGCAGCACGACGCGCCGCGGCTCGACGGCCGCCGCGAAGGCGGCCTTCTGTCCTGGCGTCAGCCCTTGGACGAACCGGACCTCGATCTGGAACGCAGAGGTCGTGGCGGCGATCTCCACCGCGCGGCCGCCGTCGGCGACCGCCGTGTACGTCTCGAACGCGTGGTTCTGCCTGCCGCCCATGGATCCTGCTCCCATCGCGTGCGGCCGCGTCGTTTCCCCCACACCAGCTTAGACACATCCCCGTTGGTAGACCACGCAACCAACCGGCCGGGGCCCACCCGTCCGGCGCCGGGGCTGATGTGACGTCAGTGCCCGGCTCACACCTGACGGACCGTCATCGAAGTGAGGAGTGACGGCCCCTCGTCGTACGAATAGCCGGAAGTGGTCACCTGCACTCCTGCTGCGGGGTTCTCTGCTCAAGAACCAGCAGGTCAGCGCACCCTTCCCCGCGGTTTCAGGTGCGTCGGTGGCAGCTCGGGGGCCGGAAGCGGAGCGCCGTCGTAGCCCTTGACCTCGCCGAAGCGGGTGCCGTTCATCCAGTCCTCGCGGGCCTGGGCGATGTCGTCGTGTGACCGTCCGATCCAGTTCCAGAACATGACGATCTCCTCCTCGAACGGCTCTCCGCCCAGGAGCATCAGGCCGGCGTCCGAGACCGCGCGCAGGGGGAGTTCCGTGCGGCCGCAGCCGAGGTAGAGCATCGAGCCGGGGAGGACCGGGACGCCGTCGACGTGGGCCTCGCCCGACATCGACAGGACCGCGTACTCGAAGTCCGGCTCCAGGGGGAGGTTCGCCTCCGCGCCCGCCGCGAGGGTCAGGTCGGCGCCGATCAGGGGGCTGTAGGTGGTGCCCGGGGACACCGCGCCGTCGAGGGCGCCGAGGATCACCGTGGCCGTGAGGCCGGGGGCCGTGACCTGCGGGAGGCTCGCGTGGTGCTGGAAGTGCGGTTCGACGTGGCGGTGGGCGTCCGGGAGCGCCACCCAGAGCTGCGCGCCGTGGAGGAAGCGCGCGTGGGACTTCAGGCTCTCCTCGGAGTGGGAGATCGCCCGGCCCGAGGTCATCAGGCCCAGCTCCCGGGGGCGTACCGTCTGGAGGCTGCCCGTGCTGTCGCGGTGCAGGACCTCGCCCTCGTGGAGCCAGCTCACCGTCTGGAGCCCCATGTGCGGGTGCGGCGGGACCTGCATGCCCGGCTCGTCCGCGATGTCGTCGGGGCCGTAGTGGTCGACGAAGGCCCAGGCCCCCACCATGCGGCGGCCCAGGTTGGGGAGCAGGCGGCGGACCTCCGTCGATTCGCCGAGCCGGACGTGGCGGGGGCTGAGGAGTTCCCGTACCGGCTCGGCGACGACGAAACCGCGACCGCCGCAGACGGTGAGGGACGCCTCACGATCAAGATTGCTCATGGCGCTCAACATATTCCTGTCCGAGCACGAGGTGGGGTGTGCCCACGCGAAAATAATAGTGGAATGTTCAACCATATGGGAATGTTCACGCAGGTGCCGGCCCCACCGGACGGCGCGGACGGGGCCCCTTTCGGGGCAGACGGCGAGGGAGAGCAAGTGGACGAGACGTACTACGAGTTCGGCACGGCCGGCGAGCGCTGGGACCGCGCCCGGCTGTTCTTCGACGCCAAGGAGTACCTGACGGCCGCCCGCATCCTGCGCGGCCTGGTCGCCGAGCACCCCGCGCAGACCGCCCAGCGCCTGCTGCTCGCCCGCGCCTACTACCACTCCGCGCAGCTCACCCGTGCGGAGACCGAGCTGCGCGCCGTACTGGAGCGCGACCCGGTGGAGTACTACGCCCGGCTGATGCTCGGCCGCACGCTGGAACGGCAGGGCCGGGCCGCCGACGCCGCACCGCACCTGCGCCTTGCGGCCGCGATGGCCGGGGAGACGCCCGAGTGACTCCCGCGGCGGGCCGGTCCGCCGGGCGGTGACGGTGATGGCCTCCCGCGCGGCGGCCCGGTCACGGCCGGCCACGGTCGGCGGCTCGGGCGCGGGCTCAGGCGTCCGCTCGTGTATGGACCACCTCGCCGCCGACCACGACCGTCTCGGCCACCGTGCCGGGGATGTCCTCCGGGTCGATGCGGAGGATGTCCCGGGAGAGGACGACGAAGTCGGCGAGTTTGCCGACGCTCAGCGAACCGCGTTCGTTCTCCAGGAAGTTCGCGTACGCCGACCCCATCGTGTAGCCCTCGACGGCGGTGGCGACGTCGATCGTCTCCCCCGGTGTCCAGGGCTCCCCGCCGCCGTTCAGCGGGCGGCGGGTGACGGCGGTGTAGATGCCGACCATGGGGTCCATCTCGGCGACGTTCCAATCGCTGGACAGGGCGAGGACGGCTCCCGCCGTGTGCAGGCTGCGAAGGGGCCATGCCTTGTGCCAGCGGTCCTGACCGATGTTCTCCGCCCAGTCCTGGCCCGGGCCCGCGATGTCCGGGGCGGCGTGCCGGGGCTGCATGCAGGCGACCACGCCGAGCTCGGCGAAGCGCGGGGTGTCGGCCGGGTCGAGGCATTCGACGTGGACGATCTGATGGCGGGCGTCGCGCGGCCCGTTGACCCTACGGGCGTGGGCCACGGCGTCGAGCACCGTGCGGATCCCGCGGTCGCCGGTGGCGTGGACGAAGCACTGGAAGCCGCGCGCGTCGAGGCGGGCGAGGAGCTCGGCGAACTCCTCCGGCGGGTAGAAGGTGTCGCCGCGGTGGTGGCCGCAGCCCGCGTACGGCTCCAGGAGCGCGGCCGTACGGGGTTCGACGACGTCGTCGATGTAGAGCTTGAGCGGTCCTACGCGCAGCCGGTCGTCGGCGTACGTCCCCGCCGCCGCCGCGAACGCGTCCAGGTCGGTTCCGGTCGTGCCGCGCGGGTGGAACAGGGCCGCGACGATCCGGGAGCGGAGCCGGCCCTCGGCGCGGGCGCGCTCGAAGAGGGCGAGGTCGTCGAGCGAGTTCTGGGGCTCGACGACGGTGGTGATCCCGTAACCGATGGCGTCGTCGAGGCTCTTGACGAGCCTGCCGTACTGGCGCTCCGGCGCGGCCCAGGGCACGCCCAGCTCGCGCAGGGCACGGTGGCCGTCCCGGGAGAGGCCCTTGACGGCGAAGTCCTTGACGAATCCGGTCGGTTCGCCGGTCTCGGGGTCGGTGGCGGCCTCGCCGAACGGCAGGCTCGTGCGGCCCTTCCGGATGCCGAGCCGGTGCAGGGCGGCGGTGTTGAGCCACGCGGTGTGCACGTCGTAGCTGAGGACAAGGGCGGGGGTGTCGCCGGTGACCGGGTCGAGGTCGGCGGCGGTGGGCATGCGGCCGCCGGGGATCGCCGAGTAGTCGAAGGCCTCGGCCTCGATCCACTCGGCGTCGGGGTGGGCCGCCCGCCAGGCGACGATCCGCTCGTGGATCGCTTCGAGGCTCCGCGCCCCGGCGAGCTGGACGCAGGCGTCGTCGGAGCCCAGGCGCACATGGTTGTGGGCGTCGATGAAGCCGGGGAGGACGAGCCGTCCGCCCGCGTCGACGATCCGGGTGCCGGGGCCGGTCCAGGCCGCCGCGTCGGCGGCCGCGCCGAGCCAGACGATCCGGCCGTCGCGCACGGCGAGCGCCTCGGCCTCGGGGAGTGCGGGGTCGACGGTGTGGATCCGGGCGCCGATGAGGACGAGGTCGGCGGGGGGACTGCTGTTCATGCGGAGCTTCCTTGTCGTGCGGACGTGCGGAGGTTCGGGCGTTCGGGGCGTGCGGGGGGTTCGGGGCGTGCGGACATGCCGGGCGTTTCCCGGGCGTGCGGGCGCGTCAGGGCTGGGCGGGGGCATCGAGGGTCGGCGCCGGTGTGACGGCGCGGCGCGCGAGGAGGACGTACACGAGCGCCGAGACCGCCGCGCCCAGGAGGGTGAGGTCGGCGCCGCCGAGCGGGGCGACGAGTGGTCCGGTCCAGAGTTCCGAGTCGCAGGTGAGCGCGGCGAAGACCATGCCGGAGAGCAGGGCCGCGATACCGGCGGGGTGCCATCCGCCGCGGTACCAGTAGGCGCCGGCGGGGCCCGCGTGCAGAGCACCGGACGCGTACGTGCAGCGGCGCAGGACCATGTCGGCGAGGAAGACGCCGCCCCAGGGCGCGAAGACGATGATCAGGAGGGAGAGGAAGGAGAGCAGCGAGGTGGTGAAGTCGGCGAGGAAGAGGGCGCCGAGCGAACCGGTCGCGGTGACGGCGGCACTGATCACGATGGCGCGGGCGCGGCTCCAGGGGATGCCGAGCACCTGGAGGTTCAGGCTGGAGGAGTAGAGCGTGATGATCGAGTTGGTGACCGAGCCGCCGAGGACCAGGGCGAGGAAGAGCGGCTGGAACCAGCCGGGGAGCAGTCCTTCGGCGCCCGCGACCGCGTCCGTCATGTCGGCCTGGGTGGCGGCGGCGACGCCCGCGACGCCGAGGGCGACGGAGGAGAGGAAGCCGCCGAGCCCGCCGTTCCAGGTGAGGGCCCGCAGGGAGGTGGTGCGCGGGAGGTAGCGGGTGTAGTCGGCGGGCATCGGGAGGTACGAGAAGGGGCCGGCGAGCATCACGACGAAGGCGAGGCTCCAGCCGGAGGCTCCGGGCCCGGCGGCGGGGGCGGCGGTGTCGGCGCCGGGCAGGACGAAGACCAGCAGGGCGGCGAAGCCGAGGACGAGGGCGTAGGCCATCCAGCGTTCGGCGAACTGGACGGTGGCGTGGCCCCAGAGGGCGACGGCGAAGGTCAGCGCGAGGGTCACGGCCAGCGCGAGGGCGCGGGCGGTGTGGCCGCCGCCCCAGCCGAGGTCGGCGAGGAGGGCTTCCAGGGCGAGGGTGCCGACGACGGTGTTGACGATCGTGTAGCCGATGGAGACGACCCAGTTGAGGAGCCCTGCGGGCCAGTTGCCGAGGACGCCGAAGGCGGCGCGGGAGATGACGAGGGTGGCGGTTCCGGTGCGGACGCCGCTGAGTCCTGCGGCGCCGATGACGAAGAAGGACAGGCCGCCGATGACCACGACGGCGGTGGCCTGCCAGAAGGAGAGGCCGAAGGCGACGGCGAGGGCGCCGT
The DNA here is from genome assembly GCF_043078785.1 of Streptomyces sp. NPDC015346. NCBI lineage: Bacteria > Bacillati > Actinomycetota > Actinomycetes > Kitasatosporales > Streptomycetaceae > Streptomyces > Streptomyces sp. NPDC015346. Next base: position 76,089 of record NZ_JBIBTW010000002.1, read on the forward strand.
TGATCACGTAGGTGAAGGTCAGGTTGGAGCCGAACCAGAGCCAGAAGACGTCCTTGGCGCTGCCGTGCCGTTCGGCGTCCGGGATGGGGTCGATGCCGTGGCCCTCGACCTGGAAGACCTCGTCGCGGCCGACGTCCGCCGCGCGCGTCTGTTGCGCCATGCCCACTCCCCAGAGTTTGAATGCCGTTCTAGAAGTTAGAACGGCATTCAAGATGTGGGAGAAGTGGCCGCTGCGTCAAGACCTCGGCGGCCTGCGGTTACGGGGACACCCCGTAGAGTCGTGACCGTCGGTACGGGCGGCGAGGAAGGCGGAGCGGGTGGCAGGGGCAGCACGGCGGCGCGACGGGCACATCACCCAGGAGCGCATGCTCGAGGAGGCCATGTCCGCCATCGCCGAGGACGGCCTGGCCGCGCTCACCATGTCGGCGCTCGCGGAACGTCTCGGCACGAGCGGCGGCCACATCCTGTACTACTTCGGCAGCAAGGACCTGCTGCTGCTCGCCGCCCTGCGCTGGAGCGAGGCGGCGCTGGCCGAGGAACGCAGGGCGCTGCTGTCCCAGCGGCTGACCGCCGAGCGCAAACTGGACCTCTTCCTCCGGCTCTACCTCCCGCGCGGCCCACGCGACCCGCGGTGGATGCTGTGGATCGAACTCTGGGCCCGCACCCCGGCCAACGACTCCCTGCGCGAGGCCCAGCGCGATCTCGACCGCGGCTGGCAGGACGACCTGGAGGCGCTGCTCGCCAAGGGTGTGGCGCAGGCCCGTTTCGCCCCGCTCGACGCGGCCGAGGCGACCGCGCGCGCCTCCGAACTCCTCGCACTGCTCGACGGGTTGAGTACGCGGGTGGTGCTGGGCCAGGAGTCCGGGCGGGACCCACGCCCGGCCCTGGAGACGGCCCGCGCGGCGGCGGCACGCCTGATCCCGAGGGCGTGAAGCGGCCTGCGGCGAGGAGCCCGCTCCCCCGCTCCCTCCGCTCAGGCGGCGGGCGGCGGGTCCTGCCACGGCTGGGGCTCGACCGCCGTGAACGGCCAGTCCAGCGGGTCACGGTGATGGCGGGACTGGTCCGCGTGCCAGAGGACCTGCTCGGCGTGGAGCACGGGGCGGGACAGCCGTGCCAGCGCGGGGTAGGACGCGCCGATGACCTGGGCGAGGAGGAGCGTGGCCGCGGCGTCGGAGGCCGCGTCGCCCGGGCTCTCGTGCGGGACGCCGTACCACGCGGTGACGGCTTCCAGGGAGCGCCGGCCCGGCCGGTATCGATCGGCGTGGCGGTCCAGGACGAGCGGGTCGCAGACCGGGGCCAGGCCGCCCGGGAGGCGGTCGGCCGGCGGGGTCACCCCATGGCGCAGGAACTCGGCGTGGAGCAGGGTCAGTACGTGCGGGGCGAACCAGACGACCAGGAGCTCCTTCGAGGCCAGGTGGTCGGTGAGCACGGTCGCCAGTTCCTCCAGCGCCCGCGGCGCGGGCACACCTTCCGCGTGGGCGCGCTCGATCGTGACGCCGTGCCCCTTGCCGGGCGCCACGGAAAGGACATTGGATCCAGGATCCAACATCCAGTCACGGCTCGTGCCGTCGCTGACCCGGACGGCGGCCGTGAGCACACGGTCCACCGCCGCCCTGTTGCCGGTGGTCGCGATGTCCAGCGCCATCAGGCGGCGGCGGTGCCAGCCCGGCAGGTCCCGACGGGGCGGCGGGCCCGGTTCCCGCACGTGCTCGGGGTGGAAGACCTGCCAGCCGCCGCTCGGGCCGTGCCGGAGCACGCCCGTTCCGGCCGGCACCACGGCCCCGCAGACGGCGCACGGCCCGTCGTAGTCGTTGCTCAGCCGCGGCGCCCCGGCGCTCATGGCGTGCCCGTACGCGTGCCCGTGCCGCTCATGACGTGCCCGTGCCGTCCCGGTACGCCTCCAGGAGCCTCAACCAGGCCTCGCTCAGCGTCGGGTACGCCGGGACGGCGTGCCAGAGCCGTTCGATCGGCACCTCTCCGGCGACGGCGATCGTCGCCGAGTGGAGCAGTTCGCCGATGCCCGGCCCGACGAGGGTGACGCCGAGGACGGTCTCGCGGTCGAGGTCGACGACCATACGGGCCTGCCCTCGGTAGCCGTCGGCGTACAGGCCCGCGCCCGCCACGGCCGAGAGGTCGAGGTCGACGGCGCGGGCACGGTGGCCCGCGCGCTCGGCCTCGGCGAAGGAGAGGCCGACCGACGCGGCCTCCGGGTCGGTGAAGACGACCTGGGGTACGGCGGCGTGGTCGGCGGTCGCCGCGTGCGCGCCCCAGCGGTCGGTCTCCAGGGCGGAGCCGCCGGCCGCGCGGGCGGCGATCGCGGCGCCGGCGATCCTCGCCTGGTACTTCCCCTGATGGGTCATCAGGGCACGGTGGTTGACGTCCCCGACGGCGTAGAGCCAGTCGCTGCCGTCGACGCGGAGGCTGTCGTCCACGGGCAGCCAGGAGCCGGGCTCCAGACCGACGGTCTCCAGGCCGATGTCCTCGGTGCGCGGGGTGCGGCCGGTCGCGAACAGCACCTCGTCCCCGTCGACATGGTCGCCGCCCTCGAGGACCACGGTGACCGGTCCGGTCCCCCCGTCCCGTACCACCGCGGCGACCGAGGTGCCGGTACGGACGTCGCCGCCGCGCTCGGTGAGGGCGTCCGCGATGTGCTCGCCGACGAAGGGCTCCATCCGGGGCAGCAGCCCCTTGCCCCGTACCAGGACCGTGACGTGGGAGCCGAGCGCCTGCCAGGCGGTCGCCATCTCCGCCGCGACCACTCCCCCGCCCACGACGACGAGCCGGTCCGGGACGCGGTGGGCGCTGGTGGCCTCCCTGCTGGTCCACGGGCGGGCCCCGGAGAGGCCGGGAAGCTCCGGCAGCGCGGCGCGCGTTCCGGTGCAGACGGCGACGGCGTGCCGGGCGGTCAGCAGGTGCCGCTCGCCCTCGGGGCTCTCGACCGCGACCCTGCGGGCGCCGCTCAGGCGGCCGTGGCCGCGGTAGAGGTGGGCGCCGGTGGAGGCGAGCCAGCCCACGGCGCCGTCGTCCTTCCAGTCCGAGACGTAATAGTCGCGGTGGGCGAGGACCGCGGCCGCGTCCAGCGGCCCCTGGACCAGTTGCCTCAGGCCCGGCACCTTGCCGGCGTCGGAGCGGGCGATGGCCGGGCGGAGCAGCGCCTTGCTGGGCATGCACGCCCAGTACGAGCACTCGCCGCCGACCAGTTCGCTCTCCACCACCGCCACGCTCAGCCCGGCCGCCCTGGCCCGGTCCACCACGTTCTCGCCGACCGGTCCCGCTCCCAGGACCACCACGTCGTAGTCGTGCTCCACCGCTCGCGTCATGGGGCCCAGTCTGGCGGCAGGTGTACGCGGTGGCCACAGGGGCAGGTGCGGCCGTGCACGCTCGGTGCGACGGTCGTACGCGCTCGGTGCCGCGGTCGGAATAGCGCGGCTCGATACGCCGTTGTGCGGGGCGAGTCCCGAGGGGACCGTGAGGACACCCGCCAGGAGACCCGGAGAGGTAAAGCATGAGCACTGTTGAGCTCACCAAGGAAAACTTCGACCAGATCGTGAGTGACAACGACTTCGTTCTGATCGACTTCTGGGCTTCCTGGTGCGGTCCCTGCCGCCAGTTCGCGCCGGTCTTCGAAGCGGCGTCACAGCGTCACGAGGACCTCGTCTTCGCGAAGGTCGACACCGAGGCGCAGCAGGAGCTGGCCGCCGCGTTCGAGATCCGCTCGATTCCGACGCTCATGATCGTCCGGGAGAACGTGGCCGTCTTCGCCCAGCCCGGGGCGCTGCCGGAGGCGGCGCTCGAGGACGTGATCGGTCAGGCGCGCAAGCTCGACATGGACGAGGTACGCAAGTCCATCGAGGCCGCGAAGCAGCCGTGATCCACCGCCGGTCGGCGCGTCGGCGCGGTGAGCGCCGGTGACAGCGGCCTGGTGACACCGGATGAGCGCCGGTGACCAGCTCGAAGGGGCGGTACGGGAATCACCCGTACCGCCCCTTCGGCGTCAGCGTTCCAGGACCAGCGCGATGCCCTGGCCGACCCCGATGCACAGCGCCGCGAGGCCCGTGCCCGAGCCCGCGGCGGCGAGCTGGTGGGCCACCGAGCCGGCGAGCCGCGCGCCGGAGGCGCCGAGCGGGTGGCCGAGGGCGATCGCGCCGCCACGGGGATTGACGATCTCGGGGTCGAGTTCCGGCCACTCGGCGAGGCAGCCGAGGGCCTGGGCGGCGAACGCCTCGTTCAGCTCGAAGGTCGTCAGGTCGGCGAAGGACCGGCCCGCCTTCTCCAGCGCGCGGCGCACCGCCTCGACCGGGCCGAGTCCGAAGAGCTGGGGCTCGATGCCGGTGACGGCGGAGGCGCGGATCCGGGCGAGCGGCTCGCGCCCGGTCTCCCGCAGCCCCTCCTCGTCGACGAGGAGCAGGGCCGCGGCGCCGTCGTTGAGCGGCGACGCGTTGCCCGCCGTGACCGTGCCGCCCTCCGGGCGGAAGGAGGGCTTCAGGCGGCCGAGCGCCTCGAGGGAGGTGGTGTCGCGGATGCACTCGTCACGGGCGAGGTCCACGCCGTCGTACGGTACGACCTCGTCGTCGTAGAGCCCCTTCGCCCACGCCTCGGCCGCCTTCCGGTGGCTGGCCAGGGCGAAGACGTCCTGCCGCTCGCGGGTGAGGGCGTGCTTGTCGGCGACGAGTTCCGCGCCCTCGCCGAGCGCGACCGTCCACTCGGCGGGCATCCGCGGGTTGGTCATGCGCCAGCCCAGCGTCGTGGAGTGCAGCTGCTGGTGGCCGGCGGGGAAGGCGCGTTCGGGCTTCTGCAGGACCCAGGGGGCGCGGGACATCGACTCGACGCCGCCGGCGATCGCGACGGAGGCGTCGCCGAGCGCGACGGCCCGGGCGGCCTGGATCACGGCTTCGAGCCCCGAGCCGCACAGGCGGTTGACGGTCACGCCGGGGACGGAGGTGGGGAGCCCCGCGAGCAGGACGGCCATGCGGGCCACGTCGCGGTTGTCCTCGCCCGCGCCGTTGGCGTCGCCGAGGTAGACGTCGTCGATCCGGGCCGGATCGAGGTCGGGGGTGCGGTCCACGAGCGCCTTGACCACATGGGCGGCGAGGTCGTCGGGGCGTACGGAGGAGAGGGCGCCTCCGAACTTGCCGATCGGCGTACGAACGGCGTCGACGATGTAGACGTCGCGGATGCTCATCGGTTCTCTCCCACGTGACGACGTGCCCTTCGAACGAAGGTGTTCGCCTGGTGAATAATCCTTCGGTATCGTGCGTCGCCGAGTCTCCGCCCGGCGCGCGCTTCCTGTCAACGGCCCGGGGAGCGATGGATGGTGAGTACAGCCGACGAGGCCGGCCGACGCGGGCTCAGTCCCGGCGGATCAGCGCCGTGAGGCCGTAGTCCAGCTCACGGCCGTCGACCAGGAGCGCCTCGACCGTGCGGGTCTCGGGGTCGATGTCGGCGACGATGCCGTGGCCTTCGTAGCGCGGATAGCCCGACGCCCCCTGTCGGCCCGTGGCCTCGACCACCGCGGACCGTACCGCCGTGTCCTCCACGGAGGCGCCGCCACGGTCCTCGACGTGCTGGGGGACCAGCAGGATCTCGAAACGCTGGGGAACTCTGCTCATGCTTCGACGCTAAGCGCTCAGCTGGACTCGCGCCGGACGACTCGCGAGGCCAGCAGATCGCGTTCCTCCGGTACGGACTCCGGGTCGCGCACCGCGTTGTCGACCAGCTCCGCGAGGTGGCGGCCGATCACCATGTCGATCCGGACCGTGCTCAGCCGGGGCCGCAGCAGCCGTCCGAGCAGCAGATCGTCCGAGCCGACGACCGCCGTCTCCTCGGGGACGGAGATCCCCGCGTCCTGCAGGGCCCGCATGAGCAGCATCGCGTACTCGTCGTTGTACGCGAAGACGGCGTCGAGGCCGAGTGCGCGCCAGCGTCCGGCCAGCTCGTTCGCCGAATCCTCCTCGTAGCGCAGGGGCAGCGGTACGACGGTGGCGCCGGTCCCCGCGACCGCCTGCCGGGCGCCCGCGAGGCGGGGTTCGGCGAACATCTCCAGGCCCGGCTCCTCGGGGACGACCACGCCGATCCGGCGCCGTCCCACCGCGGCCAGGTGCTCGGCGGCGACCCGGCCCACCCTCCCCTGGTCCATGACCAGGGCGTGCGCGCCCTCCACGCGCTCCGAGCCGATGGTGATCACGGCCTTGGCGCCGGAGCGCTTGAGGATCTCCACGCCTTGCGGGGTCAGCTGGACGTGACCGAGGGAGACCACCGCGACCGGGCGCAGTTCCGCCCAGGCGCGGGCCGCCTCGTCCGCCTCCAGGCCGAGGCTGCCGTACTGCACCACGGTGTAGTCGAGCCTGCGCAGCGCCCACTGGAGTTCGTTGAAGAACTGGCTGTAGAGCGGGCCGATCGGCACATGGGCCGTGGGCAGGAGGACCATCCGGCTGTGGCCGGCGCGCAGGCTGCGGGCGGCGGCGTGCGGGACGTACCCCAGCTCCTCGGCCGCCTCCCGGACGCGCCGACGGGTCGGCTCGCTGATCCGTACGGCCGCGGTGTTGTTGAGCACGTACGACACGGTGGCCCTGGACACGCCCGCGAGCCGCGCGACATCGGCGCTGGTCGGTACGGGACGTTCGGCGGACTGTTCGGTTGGCTTCCTCATCGCTCCGGCATCTTTCCAGACCGATCCCGCCCAGGGTCTGGCGGATGGCCTGAAGTGAATGCTACACAGTGTTGACGCGTGTCACTGACACGTGTCAACTCTCGGCTTTCCCCTTCCCCTTCCCGCTCTCGCCCCCGCATCGGGCGATCTCCCTCAGGAGGGCAATGTGGCCCTTTCCTCCTCCCCGACCGGTGCCGGCACCGGTGCGGGCACCGGTCCCGGTTCCCGCCCCGGATCCGGCTCTTCCCCGACCGGCCGGCCGCCGACCCGTGGGCTGCTGCCCCTGCTGCTCACCGGCAACACGGCGATGTACGCGCTGTACGTCGGCGTTCCCGGCATGCTCCTCGCGCTCCAGATCGAGGACATCGACCCCGCCGACAAAGTGGCCAACTTCGGCCTGGTGTCCGGCGTCTCCGCCATCTTCGCGACCGTCTTCAACCCGGTGGCCGGCGCGCTCTCGGACCGCTCGGGGCGCCGCAACCCGTGGATCCTCACGGGCGGCCTGCTGGCGATACCGGTGATGTTCCTGCTCGGCAGCGTCCACACGATCCTGCTGGTCATGATCGCCTGGTGTCTGGGCCAGGCCGTCATGAACATCTACCAGGCCGCCATCACCTCGGTCGTGCCCGACCGGGTCCCGACGGCCTCGCGCGGCAAGGCCTCGGCGGCCGTCGGCCTCGGCCTGCCCATCGGCTCCGTCATCGGCGCCCTGCTGGGCGCGGCCTTCTCGGAGAACTACCGCACCGGCTATCTCGTCTTCGGCGTGATCGTCGCGGCCGCCGCCGTGCTCTTCACCGCCTGCGCCCGTGAGGAACGGATGCCCGCCAAGGCGCCGCTGCCGGTCAGGACCCAGATCGCCGCCTTCGGCAGCGCGCTCAAGGACCACGACTTCCGCTGGGCGTTCATCGGCCGCGCGCTGCTGGTGCTCGGCTACTTCGCGGTCGCCGGCTTCCAGCTGTACATCCTCAAGGACCACACGGAGCTGCCGGCCGGGCTCGCGGCCGAGGAGGCGGTGGCGATCCTGATGCCCCTGAACGCGGTCGCGATGGTGGTCTCGACCGTGCTCGGCGGCTGGCTCTCCGACCGCTACGACCGCCGCAAGCTCTTCGTCGGCGCCTCCGCCGCGCTCGCCGCCGTCGCGCTGGTCGTCCCGGCCGTCTCGACCAGCTGGACCGCGATGCTCGTCTTCTCCGTCCTCAACGGCCTCGGCTTCGGCTGCTACATGGCCGTGGACACGGCGCTGGTCACCATGGTCCTGCCGAAGGCAGAGGACGCGGCCCGCGACATGGGGGTGCTCAACGTCGCCAACGCCGGGCCGCAGATCGTAGCCCCCTTCGTCGCCTCGCTCGTCGTCTCGGCGAGTGGCGGATACACGGCCCTGTTCGTGGTCGCGGCCGTACTGTCGGTCCTCGGGGCGCTCGCCGTGCGCCCGATCCGTACCGTGCGCTGAGCAAGCGGCGCCCCTTCCCGAAAGGCATCACCGTGCGGCTGCACACCACCACCTGGGGATCCGGTGACCGGGTCGCGCTGCTGATCCACGGGATCATGGCCGACCACCGCACCTGGCGGCGGGTCGGGCCGGCCCTGGCCGAGCGCGGCTACCGGGTGATCGCCGTGGACCTGCGCGGCCACGGCGCCAGCGGCCGCGCCGAGGGCCCCGCGGGGTACACCCCGCGGGACTACGCCGACGATCTGGTCGAAACCCTGCCGTCCGGGGCCGAGTTGGCCGTCGGGCACTCCCTCGGCGGTCTGACCCTGGCCGCCGCGGTGGAGCGGCTCGCACCGCGCCGGGTGGTCTACTCGGACCCGGCCTGGCACCTGCCGGCCGGGGAGAACGGCTACCGCCCCGAGTTCTTCTCGCGGGCGAAGCTCCTCACCCGCGAGCACATCCGGAGCTTCAACCCCCGCTGGGCGGAGGACGATCTCGACATCGAGATCGAGACGGTCCGGCTGTGGGACGAGCGGACGGCCCACGGTCTGGTGGAGTTCGCCGGGCGGGACATGTGGCCGGTCGCGCCGCTGGTCCCCTCGCTGATCACCCTCGCCGACCCGAGCATGCTGGTCTCCCCCGAGGACGCCCGGATGCTCGAGAAGCGCGGTTTCACGCTCCGTACGGTCGTCGGCGCCGGACACACCATCCACCGGGACGACTTCGACGGGTTCATGACCGCGCTGGAGGGCTGGATCTGACGTACCTTCTGTTCATGGACGACGTCTCGATGGTGGGATTGCTCGGCCGGGTGACCGGCACCGTCGGGCCGGGTCTCGTCGGCGAGGTCATCGTCCGGATCCGCGGCGGGGCCGAGCACTTCCTCGCGTATCCCGCCGCCGCGAAGGACCGGATCGAACCCGGAACGGTCGTGATGGTCGTGGAACATCTCCCTCCACGCACCGTCTATGTCACAGCCGCGTACGACGGCTGACCGATCCATTGAGCACCGGGCGCGCTGGGCGCACACTCCCTTCACCGGGTCCGCACGGCTCCGGTGAAGGGGGAGCTGCCCATGGGCATCGCCATCCTGGCGGGCGGCGCGATCGGCGCCGTCGTCGTACTCATCGCACTGTTCAAACTGATGTGGCGCGTCGCGGAACCCAATGAAGCACTGATCATCTCCGGCTCGAACCACAAGATGGAGGGGCTCGGCGAAGGCATGGGCTTCCGGATCGTCACCGGGCGCGGCACCCTCGTGCTGCCGGGCGTCCAGGCGGTACGGAAGCTGTCGCTCGACCTCAACGAGACCCAGCTGCAGGTCGAGTGCGTCACCCACCAGGGCATTCCGCTCAAGGTCCGCGGTGTGGTGATCTTCAAGGTCGGCGACGACTTCGTGTCGATCGCCAACGCGGCACGCCGCTTCCTCGACCAGCAGAAGCTGATGTCGGAGCGCGTGCACATCGTCTTCGCCGGTCATCTGCGCGCCATCGTGGGCGGGTTGACGGTCGAGGACATGATCCGTGACCGGGAGAAGCTGACCGGGCAGGCGCGTTCGGCCTGCGGCACGGAGATGGAGAAGCTCGGCCTGATCGTCGACTCGCTGCAGATCCACGAGATCGAGGACCCGACGGGGTACATCAAGAACCTGGCCGCGCCGCACGCGGCGGCCGTCCAGCGGGACGCCCGGATCGCGCAGGCGGAGGCCAACCGGCGCGCGACCGAGGCCGAACAGCAGGCGGCGGCCCGGATGTCGGAGGCCACCCGGGACAGCGAGATCCTGCAGGCCGGCTACCAGGCCGAGCGGGACCAGGCGTCCGCGAAGGCCCGGCAGGCGGGTCCGCTGGCGGAGGCCGGGGCACGTCAGGAGGTCGTCGTCCAGGAGACCCGGGTCGCCGAGCTTGAGGCGCACCGCAAGGAGCAGCAGCTTCAGGCGGAGGTCCGCAAGCCCGCGGACGCCAAGGCGTACGAGACCCGCACGCGGGCCGACGCGGAGCGTGACGCACGGATCTCGGCGGCGCAGGCCGAGGCGAAGGAGACCGAGCTGGCGAGCGCCGCGCGGGCGACGGCGACCCGGTTGACCGGCGAGGCGGAGGCGGCGGCCCAGCAGGCGAAGGGGTTGGCGATCGCCGAGGCGACCCGGGCCAAGGGGCTCGCGGAGGCGGAGGCGATCAAGGCGCGTGCGGCGGCGCTGGCCGAGAACCAGGAGGCCGTGGTGGCGCAGCAGTTGGCCGAGCGGTGGCCGGAGATCGTCGAGGCGGGCGCGTCCGCCTTCGGCAACGTGGACCAGATGGTGCTGCTGAACGGCGCCGACGGCATGGCGGAGATGTTCGCCAAGGCGCTGACCATGGGAGGGACCGGGCTCGGTCTCGCCCGGCAGTTGCTGTCGACGATGAATCCGGGTGCGGCCGGCCCGTTGGGCGGGCCGCCGGCCGGGCCGCCCGCGGTGAGCGGTGCCGCTCCGCCCGCTCCCCGGACGGAGAAGATCACGATCGGCGACGACGAGGAGTAGCGCGGCGCCGCCCGTGGGCGTGCGGCCGGGGCCCGGCGCCGTGTGGTGCGTCGGGCCCTGGTGGCGTCGGGCCCTGGTGGCGTCGGGCCCTGGTGGCGTCGGGCTCCGGTGGCGTCGGGCTCCCGTCACGGGCGGGAGCCCGGTGGGGTCGGCCGGTGGTCAGTTGTGGCCGAACCTGCGCTCCTTCTTCTGCGAGGACTGCGGCAGGAGCGGGCGTGGGGGCTCGCCCACGGCCGGCCTGCCGGCCTGTTCCTTCGCCGTCGCCGCGGTCTTGTGCTCATGGCCGCCCGTGCGGGCGCCGTGGTTCACCCGAGTCTGTTTCCTGCCCACGATCGTGCCTCCTGTAGCGGATCGGACACTGGGACACTGGGCCGTCTTCAGCCTCGCACGCGGGTACGAACGGCGCATGTCAGGCGCGGGGCGCGCCCTGGGCGAGGACCGGCCAGAGCGCCGGGTCCTCGAAGTTCAGCGCCCACAGCGCGGTGTGGACGACACCGTACCGGCGCAGTACGGGCAGATGGCCGGCGACGCCGCGGGCGTCCTGGTACCAGACCTCACGGGTGCGGTCCCCGTCGCGGTAGGTGAAGTGCGGGGTGCTGGAGGCGGGGTCGAGCCGGTACGGGATGTGGTGCGCCCGGCGCAGCGCCTCGGCCTCCTTCCAGGTGACGTGCGCGGCGCCGGTGCCGTCGGCGTCGCGGGTGCGGGTGTCGACGGGAGCGGCACCGGTGCCGGTAGTGGTGCGGGTGCCGGCGGGAGGAGTGTCCTCACTGGTGCGGGCGGCGGCGGGGGGCCAGTCCCAGCCGTAGGCGGGCAGGCCGACCTCGATCCGCTCGGGCGGGACCAGCGCCGTGGCGGTGCGCAGCATCTCGTCGTACCACCGGGGAGTGGACAGCGGGCCGGGGGCTCCACCCGCCCAGTGCAGGTTGTACCCCATGATCCGCACCCGGTCGGCGACCTTCCCGAAGGTGGCGTAGTCCCAGACGCGGCCGGTGGTCGCGGTCTTCGGCATGACGGTGACGACGCAGGTCTTGTCGAGCGCGTGCAGGCGGGCGCAGACGTCCGTGACCAGGGCCGCGTATCCGTCCCGTACGGCCGCGTACGTGGCGTCGCCGGTGGTCGCGAGGGATTCGTAGTCCAGGTCGAGCCCGTCGTAGTCGCGGCTGACGGCCGTGGCGAGGAGGGCGTCCGCGTGGACGGCGCGCCGGGTCGGGTCTGTGACGACGGCGGCGAGGGCTCCCGGGGGCAGGGTCTCCATGACGGTGGGCACGACGTCGATACCGGCCCGATGGAGGCCGTCGATGACGAGCCGCTCGCCCGCGCCGGGGTGCGGGTCGATCCGGTCGGCGGCTTTCGTCTCGTACCAGAACGGGCTGACGGTGTGCAGCTGGTCGGCGTGGCGCAGGGCGTTCTGGTAGGCGGCCTCCTGGTCCCAGTAGGGCAGCCAGGCGGAGACGGTGCGCCGGGGCGGCGGCTCCTCGCTGGCGGCGGCCGGCTGGGCGGCGCCCCACAGGAGCGCGGGCAGGAGCGCGAGCAGCGCGGTCAGGACGACGGTGGTACGTGAGGGTGTCGCGGGGGCCATGGCCCGAGCCTCGTGGACCGGCCGGCGGCGCGCTCGGCGGACTGGGCCATCCAGCCGCTTACGGCCGGCCCGCGCCCGCCCCGCACCCGCCGCCCGCCCAGCGCTGCCCCCGCCCGGCGCCGCTCCTTACGCGTCCGCGAAGACCCGGCGGAACGCGCCCAGGGTCGTCGCGGCCGCCGTCCGGTCGAGGATCGCGAAGACGGTCTCGTCGAAGTGGCCCGCGAAGCGGCCTCCGTCCGTGAGCAGTGTCCGGAAGGCGGTCGCGACCTCGGCCGGGTCGTTCTGGAAGACGCCGCAGCCCCAGGCCCCGAGGACGAGCCGCCGGTAGCCGCCCGCCACGGCCGTCTCCAGGACCCGTTCGGCGCGTGCGGCGAGGACGGCCGGGATCCGGTGGGCGAGCCGCGGGGTCTGCCGGCGGACGACCCCCGCGTTGGGCGCGGGCGAGGTGAGGAAGCCGACCGTGAACGGCTCGTCCAGGAGCTCGCCGCGGTCGTCGCGGAAGACCGGCACGCCGGGTGAGTGGATCACCCGGTCCGTGTAGAAGGCGTCCCGCTCGGCCCGGTGGTGGGCGTAGTACTCCGGCACGCGCAGCAGGGTGGTGTAGAGGGCGGAGGCCCGGCAGAGCGCCTCCTCCTGGGCCTGGGCGCCGTTGAGATAGCCGCCGCCGGGGTTGCGGGCGGAGGCGAAGCTGAGGACCGCGACCGGGGCCGCGTCGGCCCGGACGAGCCTGCGGGCGGCGACGAGACTGCTCTCGTCGGTGACCTCCACGGCGGTGGCGCGGTCGGTGTCCGGGGTCACCTCAACGGGTTCGGGTCCATGGAGCCGGGTGCCTTCCAGCGCCGCCGTCAGCTCCGCCTCGATGGACACCGTCCGGCCGCCGGGGGCCCGGTAGCGGCCCGCCTCGACGATGTCCTCGGTCTGCTTCGCGATCCCCCGCAGTCGTGCGCTCATGCCCGCAAGCTTGATCGACTTCGTTCCTCCGGGGCAACGGGATATTCACCGCGGGGCCGATGGGGCGGTCTTGCACGCCCGTCGGCGGTGGCTTTAGGTGGAAACAGCGCCTTCCAGGACTGGAGGAACCGAATGTCGTCGAGCGGCATACCGTCGAACGGCCCGCCCCGCACCGAGGGGCGCCGTCCTACCGAGAGCCGGCGTCTCACCGAGGACGAGGCCGAGGATCTGCTGCGATGTATCTGCTTCAAGACGGGCCCGCCCCGCACCGTCGGGGTGGAGGTGGAATGGCTCGTCCACGAGCTGCGTGACCCGCGGCTCCGCGTCCCACCGCACCGACTGGCCACGGCCGTCGACACCGTACGGGCACTGCCGTTGGCCTCGGCACTGACCTTCGAACCCGGCGGACAGCTGGAGCTCAGCTCGCCGCCCGCCGCCTCCCTCATGGAGTGCCTCGACACCGTCGCGGCCGACCTCCGCGCCGTACGGGGCGCCCTCGGCCGGATCGGACTCTCCCTCAGCGGCTACGGCGTCGACCCGTGGCAGGCGCCGCGCGGACGGGTGTTGCACGAGCCCCGTTACGAAGCGATGGAGGCCTTCCTCGACCGCACCGGACCCGCCGGCCGGGCCATGATGCGCGACTCCGCCTCGGTGCAGGTCTGTCTGGACGCCGGCGAGGAGGAGCCGGGTCCGCTCGGCTACCACCGGCGCTGGCAGCTGGCCCATCTGCTGGGCGCGGTCCTGGTGGCCGCGTTCGCCAACTCCCCTCTCCACGGCGGTCGTCGGACCGGTTGGCGCTCCACCCGGCAGGCGCTGTGGACCGATCTCGACCCCGCACGGGCGCTCGCCCCCCTGTCGGACGGCGAGCCGCGCGCGGCCTGGGCGGCGCACGTGCTCGACGCCCCGGTGATGTGCGTACGCGGTGACGAGGCACCGTGGGAGGTACCGGAGGGGCTGACGTTCCGGGAGTGGCTGCGCACCGGGCGGCCCCGGCCGGCCGGCGAGGACGATCTGCGCTACCACCTGACGACCCTCTTCCCGCCGGTGCGGCCGCGCGGGCATCTGGAGCTGCGGATGATCGACGCACAGCCGGGGGCCGACGGCTGGATCGTGCCGGTGGCCGTGACCACCGCTCTGTTCGAGGACCCGGAGGCGGCCGAGACCGTTTATCGGGCGGTCAAACCCCTTGCCGAGCGGGCCGGTTCGTCGGCGGCGCCCCGTAATCCGCTCTGGCGGGCCGCGGCGCGCGACGCGCTGTCGGACCCGGATCTGCATGCCGCCGCCCTGGTGGCGTTCCCGGCCGCTCTGGAGGCGCTCCCCCGGATCGGGGCGAGCGGCGCCGTCCTGCGGGCGGTGGCCGCCTTCCACGAGCGGCACGTGATCCCCGGAGGCTGTCCGGCGGACGATTTCCAGGAGGTGGCGTCATGACCGTGACCGATCCCGCGGCCCTGCGGCAGCGGGCGCTGACCGCTCTCACCACCGCGCGGGAGCGCACCGGGCTGCTCACCTCCTGCGTGGAGGACGACGAACTCACCGCGCAGCACTCGCCGTTGATGTCCCCGCTGGTGTGGGACCTGGCGCATATCGGCAACCAGGAGGAGCAGTGGCTGTGGCGGGCCGTCGCCGGACGCGACGCCCTGCGCCCGGAGATCGACTCCATCTACGACGCCTTCGAGCACCCGCGTGCCACCCGTCCGACCCTGCCGCTGCTGCCGCCGGCCGAGGCGCGCGCCTACGCGTCCGACGTACGGGGACGGGTCCTGGACGTGCTGGAGCGCACCCCGCTGGAGGGCCGACCGCTGGTCGAGGCGGCATTCGCCTTCGGGATGATCGCCCAGCACGAACAGCAGCACGACGAGACCATGCTGATCACCCATCAGCTGCGCACCGGACCGGCGGCGCTGACCGCTCCCCCGCCCCCTCCCCCGGCGACGGAGACCGGCGCCCTTCCGGCCGAAGTCCTGGTCCCCGGCGGGCCGTTCACCATGGGCACCTCCGACGAGGCCTGGGCGCTGGACAACGAACGCCCGGCGCACACCCGGGTCGTTCCGGCGTTCTTCATCGACACCGTGCCCGTCACCAACGGCGCCTACATGGCCTTCGTCGCGGACGGCGGCTACACGGACGAGCGGTGGTGGCAGGCGGAGGGCTGGGCCCAGATCCGGCGGCACGACATCGGCGCCCCGCTGTTCTGGCACCGCTCGGGCGGACAGTGGCTGCGCCGCCGGTTCGGGGTGACGGAACCGGTGCCCGAGGACGAGCCCGTGGTGCATGTGAGCTGGTACGAGGCCGACGCCTACGCCCGCTGGGCCGGACGCAGGCTGCCCACGGAGGCCGAGTGGGAGAAGGCGGCCCGCCACGATCCGGCGACCGGACGCTCCCGCCGCTATCCCTGGGGCGACGCCGACCCCGCGCCCGTACACGCCAATCTCGGCCAGCGGCATCTGGGACCGGCCGCCGCCGGAAGCTATCCCGAGGGTGCCTCGCCGCTCGGCGTACGGCAGTTGATCGGGGACGTGTGGGAGTGGACGTCGAGTGACTTCCTGCCGTATCCGGGGTTCATCGCCTTCCCGTACAAGGAGTATTCGCAAGTCTTCTTCGGTCCGGCGCACAAGGTGCTGCGGGGCGGGTCGTTCGCCGTCGACGCGGTGGCCTGCCGGGGCACGTTCCGCAACTGGGACCTTCCGGTGCGCCGCCAGATCTTCTCCGGTTTCCGGACGGCTCGGAACGCGGAGCCGGTCTGATGTGCCGCCATGTCGCCTACCTCGGCGAACCCGTGACCGTCGGGGAGTTGGTGATCGGGCCGGTGCACGCCCTGTACCGGCAGGCGTGGGAGCCGCGCACGCAGGTCAGCGGTGTGGTGAACGCGGACGGGTTCGGCGTGGGCTGGTACGCCGACGGTGATCCGGTCCCGGCCCGCTACCGCCGGGCCGTCCCCATCTGGGCCGACCCGTCCCTCACCGACCTCGCGCGGGTGGTGCGCACCCGCGCCCTGCTCGCCGCCGTCCGGGGCGCCACTCTGCCCGGCGCCGACGGGGAGGCGGCGGCGGCCCCGTTCTCCGCCGGGCCGTGGCTCTTCAGCCACAACGGCGCGGTCGACGGCTGGCCCGACTCGATGGCCGCCCTGGCCGCCGTACTGCCGCCCGAGGAGTGGCTGCGGATCGAGGCGCGGACGGACTCCGCGCTGCTGTGGGCGCTCGTGCTGCACCGGCTGCGCGCCGGGGACCCGCCGGGGCGGGCGCTCACCGACACCGTACGGGAGGCCGCCGGCGCGGCCCCCGCCTCCCGCCTGAACCTGCTCCTCACCGACGGCTCGCACATCACCGCGACGGCCTGGGGCAACTCCCTCTGGTACCTGACCGGGCCCGACCGGAGCGGCGCGCCGCGCACGGTCGTGGCCTCCGAACCGTACGACGACGATCCGCTCTGGCGCGAGGTGCCGGACCGCACACTGCTGTCCGCCACGCGCGCCGACGTCACCCTGACCCCGCTCAAGGAGCCCTCCGCGTGAGCCCCTTCCAGCTGACCCGCACCCTCCCCGAGGACGCCACCGACGCCGATCTGCGCGCCGACGTGCTCCACGGGCTGACCCGCAGCCCCAAGGAGCTGCCGCCGAAGTGGTTCTACGACGCGCGCGGCAGTGAACTGTTCGAGGAGATCACCCGGCTCCCCGAGTACTACCCGACCCGCGCCGAGCGGGAGATCCTGATCGACCGGGCGCCCGAGATCGCCGCGGCGACCGGGGCCCGGACTCTGGTGGAGCTGGGTTCCGGCTCCTCGGAGAAGACCCGGTTCCTGATCGAGGCGCTGCTGCCCCGTCTCGACAGCTACGTGCCGGTGGACGTGAGCGAGAGCGCGCTGACCGGGGCGGCCGAGGCGCTCCTCGCCGAGCGGCCCTCGCTCCATCTGCACGCGCTGGTCGCCGACTTCACCCGGGGCCTCGCGCTGCCCGGCACGCCGGGGCCGCGTCTGGTGGCGTTCCTCGGGGGCACGATCGGCAATCTGCTGCCCCGTGAGCGCCAGGTGTTCCTGCGCTCGGTGCGGGCGATGCTGGCGCCGGGCGACGCGCTGTTGCTCGGCACGGACCTGGTGAAGGACGAGGCGACGCTGGTCGCCGCGTACGACGACGACGCCGGGGTGACGGCCGCGTTCAACAAGAACGTGCTGGCGGTGATCGCGCGGGAGTTGGGCGCGGACGCGCGGCCGGAGGACTTCGACCATGTGGCGGTGTGGGACCGGGAGCGGGAGTGGATCGAGATGCGGCTGCGGGCCCGCCACGCACTCACCGTGAAGATCCCCGAACTGGATCTGGTGGTGCCCTTCGAAGCGGGTGAGGAGGTACGGACGGAGGTGTCGGCGAAGTTCCGTCAGGCGGGTGTACGGGACGAGCTGACGGCGGCGGGGCTGGATCTGACCCACTGGTGGACGGACGAGAAGGGGCGGTTCGCGCTGTCGCTGGCGACCGCGCGCTGAGCGGCCCGGGCCAGGGAGCGGCGGTCCGGATATTGGACGATGGATATCGGATCCAGTATCCGGACTTCCGCCGTCAGTCCACCGGCCGCCGCGATCCGCCACAGCGAGGCGCCGAGCGGATCGTCGCCCACGAAGGCGGCGGGCCCGGTGGGCCGGTACTCCAGCCGTACGGGCTGCACGGCGGCGGAGGCGTCCAGAGCGGCCTGGAAGGCGGCGGGGCGGAACGTGCCACCGGCCCGCCCGCACCAGGTGGACCCCTCGGGGAAGACGATCACCCGGCCGCCACCGGTGAGGGCTTCGGTCATCGCGCGGATCAGGTCGGGCAGGGCCCGTAGCCGGTCGCGGTCGATGAAGAGAGTGCCGCCGAGGGCGGCGAGCGTGCCGAGGACGGGCCAGGCCCGCACCTCCCGCTTGGCGAGCATGCGGCCGGGCAGGACGGCGGCGACGAGCGGGATGTCGAGCCAGGAGATGTGGTTGGCGACGACGAGGAGCGGGCCGGCGGGGGTGACCGGGGCGGCGCCGGTGATCCGCAGGCGGACGCCGAAGGCCCGGATCACCGCGCGGCACCAGCGTCGGACGAGGGCTCGCCTGGCGGCGGCCGGCAGCGGGGCGGTCAGGGGGGCGAGCAGCAGCCCGGCGAGGACGACGCCCACGCCGGCGACGAGCCGGGCCACGGCGAGGAGAGGACGGACGGTGGCGGAGCCGGGGCCCGGATGCGGGGCGCACCGGCCCGGAGTGCAGGGCGCCGTGGGCAGCCACGGCGAAACGGTCCGGGCCCCGTTCACCGCGGTGCGAGGGAGAGGAAGTGGCGCAGGTAGCGGGGGTTGGTGTTACGCAGCGACAGCAGGACGTAGAGGTCGGCGACCCCGAAGTCCATGTCGTGGGCGGGCGCTCCGCAGACCCAGGCGCCGAGCCGCAGGTAGCCGCGCAGCAGCGGGGGAAGCTCGGTGCGACCCATGGGGCGGGTGGGTCGGGTGATGCCGTCGGGGGTCCAGAGCTTGTGCGGGGTGACCCAGTACTCCTCGGGCGCGAGGTGCCTGGTCCTGACGGTGTCCCAGGTGGCGGCGGCGAGCGTGCCGCCGTCGGCGAGCGGTATCGAGCAGCAGCCCGCCAGCCAGTTGTGGCCGGTGCGGGTCATGTAGCGGGCGAGTCCGGCCCAGATGAGGGCGATGACGGCGCCGTTGCGGTGGGCGGGGTGGACGCAGGAGCGGCCGACCTCGACGAGGTCGTCGCGGACGGGGGCGAGCCGGCCGAGGTCGAACTCGCTCTCGGAGTAGAGGCGTCCGGCGATCCGGGCGCGCTCCGGCGGCAGGACCCGGTAGGTGCCGACGACCTCGCCGGTGGCCTCCTCACGTACGAGCAGGTGGTCGCAGTACGCGTCGAAGGCGTCGATGTCCAGGCCGGGCTCGGGCCCGTCGAGGCGGGCGCCCATCTCCCCCACGAAGACCTGGTGCCGAAGCCGCTGGGCGGCGCGGACGTCCTCCTGGTCGCGGGCGAGACCGACGACGTAGCGGGGCTGCGGCTCGACGGGAGCGGCGGCCTGGGCCGGGGCGGCGGCGGGAACGGGGAGACCGGCCGGAACGGGTACGGCGGGTGCGGTGGTGACGGGGGACGCGACGGCGGGTGCGGGTGCGACGGCGACTGCGACTGCGGGTGCGGGTGCGACGGCGACTGCGACTGCGGGTGCAGGTGCGACGGCGACTGCGGGCGACGGTGCGGGCATGTCGGGCTCCTCCGGTGCACGGAAGGGGGACGGTGAGGGCCGGGCCGCGTGAGCGGTGGCCCGGCTCCTTACTTCTTCCGTGACCGACTGGATTCGACATGACCGTTCGGCGGATCGCGGGTGTGGATGCGCTGAATGCTCTTCGGCGCGGCATTCGCCACGTGGGGGGGCGGGGCTGGCTACTCCGCGAGCGCTTCCGTGATCTGTGCCGACGCCGCTTCGGCCGCCTTCTTCGGGTCCTCGCCCTGCAGGACCGCCGTCATGTACGGCTTGATCGGGTTGGCCGCCTCGACGTCGGCCCACTGCGGGGAGTTGGGCGTGGCCCTGCCGCGTGCCGCGCCGACGGCCATGACGGCGGTGGCCTCCTGCCCCTCGACGACGGAGGCCAGCGTGGTCTTGTTGGGGACGTAGTTCATGGCGCGGGCCAGTTCGGTCTGCCACTTCTCGCCAGCCAGGGCCTTGACCACGTCGATGGCGGCCGTCCGCTCGGGCGCGTTCTCCGGGACGATCAGGTCGGAGCCGCCGGTGAAGACGGCACAGGGCTGCCCGGCCGTCTTCCCCGGTATCGGGAAGAAACCGAGCTTGTCCTTGAGGGCCGGGTTCGCCTTGGTGATGGCGGCGACGGCGCTGGGGGTGGCGATGATCTGGGCGACGTCACCCTTGGCGAAGACCTCGGCCTGGGGCGGGGTCTGCTCGTCGGCGTCCTTGGGCCCCGAGCCGAGGGAGTGGAGCTCCTTGTAGAAGGCCATGCCGCGCAGGGCCGCCGGACTGGCCAGCGCGCCCGTCCAGTCGCCGCCCTTGTCGTCGGCGAGTTCGCCGCCCTCGTCCCAGATGAAGCCGGCCAGCGTGTACCAGTCCTGTCCGGCGAGGTAGATGCCCTGGGAGCCGTGGCGGTTGAGCTTCTCGGTGTCGTCGAGCCACTGGGCCCGGGTGGTGGGCGGCTTGCTGAGGCCGGCCGCCTTGAAGAGGTCCTTGTGGTAGATCACGACCCGGTTGGCGGCGTACCACGGGATGCCGTACTGGGAGCCGCCGATGCGGCCGGGCTCGGCGAGGCCGGGCAGCCAGTCCTCGCTGCCGAGGTCGCGTACGGACTCCAGGGTGAGGTCGTAGAGCTTGTCGGTGTCGGCGTACTGGGCGACCTGGGTGTTGCCGACCTCGATGACGTCCGGCCCGCCCGGGCCCTTGATCGCCTCGGTGACCTTCTTCCCGATGCCGGTCCACTCCTGGATGGTGAACTCCAGTTCGACGCCCGGGTGCTCGGACTCGTACGCCTGGGTGAAGCGCTGGAGGAAGTCCTCGCTGACACTGTCCCGCATCAGCCAGACGTCGACCGTACGGCTCCGGTCGGCGTCACCGGGCAGGAGGCCGCAGCCGGCGAGCGCGAGCGCGGTCGCGACAGCCAGTGGGCAGATGAGGGGGCGGTTCTTCACGTAGGTCACCTTCTGCGTTCCATGACTGGAGTACGGCATGGGGAGCTGACCCGACGTGGGGGGAGCGAACGGCTTGTTCGCGCGGGTGCGTGGCCTGGATTCTGGTCTGGACCAACCGGGCGGTCAAGTCCCGACGTGTCGCGGACCGGCACGGGGTGGGGCACGGTGGAACAACCCCACCGAGAGGAGTTCGTCCGTCATGTCGAACCACACCTACCGCGTCACCGAGATCGTCGGCACCTCCACGGACGGCGTCGACCAGGCCATTCGCAACGGCATCGAGCGTGCGGCGCAGACACTGCGGGGCCTGGACTGGTTCGAGGTGACGCAGGTCCGCGGCCACATCGTCGACGGGGCGATCGAGCACTACCAGGTCGGCCTGAAGGTCGGCTTCCGCCTGGAGGAAGGCGCCTGAGCGAGGGCGCCGCGCCCGCGGGTGTCAGGTGCGGCCCGGGTGTCAGGTGCGGCCCTCCTTCTCCTGGGCCTTCTTCAGCTCCTCGGACGGGGTCGCCCAGCGGGCGCGGACGACCCGGAAGCCGGCCCTCTCGGCCGCCTCGCAGACGAGTTCGTCGTCGTCGACCAGCATCCGGACCTCGCGGTCGCCGCCGAGCCGGCGCAGGATCTCCAGCTTGGTGACGCGCGCCGGCCGCCGGTCGGCGTTGCGACGCATGTGGACCGGCCCCTCCGGAAGCTCCTGCGCGGCCAGCCACGCGACCGTGTCGCGGCGGCACCGCTCGGGCCGCCCGGTCAGATAGACGATCTCGCACTCCTCCGCCGCCTCCCGGCACAGCGCGATCCCCTCGGCGAGCGGCGGGTCGTCCGGCGCGGCGGCGAAGAAGCCGTCCCAGTCGCGCGGGCGCCGCTCCAGGAAGTGCTGCCGGTGGGCGGTGCCGGAGAGCGTGTTGTCCAGGTCGAAGACGGCCACGGGCCTGCTGTTTCGCGTCACGTGGCCAGCGTAGGGAATCCTCCGCGCGCCGGGGCGCCGCACCCGGCGTGATCCTTTCGCCCGTACCCGCCCGCGCGTCGGCGGTGCCGGTATCCCTGTCGTACGTCGACAGATGCACGAAATTTCCACCGTCACAGCACTCGGGAATACCCCCTGGGGGTATATGGTTACGATCAACGTCCTGAACGGACGACGCCGAAAGGCGCACTTCACACCCCGGGAGATGTGATGAGGAACCACTCCGGCCACGACCAGGCCCACCACGGCGCCCACGGGGGTGCCCGGCCCGGTGGGCTGTCGGTCTCCGAGGACGGGTACACCCTCGAGCTCGATGCGACGATCCTCACCGCCGGCGTGCAGCCGGTCAGCTTCCGGGTGATCGGCCCCGACGGACAGGCGGCGACGGAGTTCATCCCCGAGCACGAGAAGGAGCTGCACTTCATCGCCGTTCGGCGCGACACCGCCGGGTTCCAGCACGTGCACCCGGTGAGGGACGAGAAGGGAACCTGGAGCACCGAACTGGCCCTGGAGCCGGGTGACTGGAGGTTCTTCGCCGACATCCACCCGGCAGGCCACGACGGGACCCTGACGCTCGGGATCGACGTCGCGGTCGCCGGACCGTACGACCCGCGGCCGCTCCCCGAGCCCACGGGGATCGCGCGGATCGGCGCGTACACGGTCGCGCTCGACGGCGAGCTCGTGCCCGGCGAGGCGAGCGCGCTGACCCTCACCGTCAGCAGGAACGGCAGCCCCGTCACCGATCTGCAGCCCTACCTGGCGGCGTACGGACACCTGGTGGCCCTGCGGGTCGGAGACCTGGGCTACCTCCACGTCCACCCGGAGGGCGAACCCGGTGACGGCACCACCGCACCGGGGCCCGAGATCGCCTTCATGGCCGTCGCGCCGTCGGCCGGCACCTATCGCCTGTATCTGGACTTCCAGCACGACGACGTCGTCCGGACGGCCGAGTTCACGGTGCGGACCACCCCGACCGCACCTGAGCACGGTGGCCACCACCACGGCCACCAGGCACCCCCCGCACACCACGCACACCACTGACCGCATGGACGCAGCATCGGAAGGAGCGTCATGCCCCGCCTGAACCGTCTCACGCCCGAGACGGCGGTCGGCGCCTCGCGCGATCTCCTCGGCGACCTGGTCTCCCGCCATGGCCAGATCGGCGACATGGTCTCGACGATGGCGCACTCACCGGCCGTACTGGGCGGATACCTCCAGCTCAGCAGAGCCATGGGACGAGCCAAACTCGACCGCGGAATCAGCGAACGGATCTCGATCGCCGTCCAGGCACTCCAGGGCTGCGGGCTCTGCCTCGACGCGCACGTCGGTGCCGCCCGCTCCATGGGCGTGGACGAGGAAGAGATCGAGCGCGCCCACGCGGGCACCTCGGCCGATCCCGCGATCAACCTGCTCGCCGGCCTCACACCGGGGAGCGACACCGGTGCCTAGAGACACCCCCGTCTGTACTCGCGGGGCGCGGCCTCCACCCCCGGGGCGTGCCCCGCCGCATGGATACGGAAGGAACCCGCCATGCGTCTGTTCGCCATCCGCGACTACCGCCACCTGTTCGGCGCCCAGGTCATCGCCCTGTTCGGGACCGGCCTGACCACCGTGGCCCTCGGACTGCTCGCCTACGACCTCGCCGGACCGCGCGCCGGGACGGTCCTCGGCACCGCACTGACCATCAAGATGGTCCTGTACGTGCTCATAGCCCCGCTGGCCGCCGCGTACGTCGACCGGCTCCCCCGCAGAACCTTCCTGTTCGGCCTCGACGCGGTCCGCGGCGGGGTGGTCCTCGCACTGCCGCTGGTCACCGAGGTCTGGCACATCTACGTCCTGATCGGCCTGCTCCAGGCAGCCTCCGCGGCCTTCACCCCGACGTTCCAGGCCGTCATCCCCGACATCGTCACCGATGACACCGACTACACGCGGGCCCTCTCCGCCTCCCAGGTCGCCTCCACCATGGAGAGCCTGCTCAGCCCCGTCCTCGCAGCCGTCGCCCTGACATTCCTGAGCTTCGACCGGCTGTTCCTCGGCACCTCCGCCGGATTCCTCCTCTCCGCCCTGCTCGTCCTGTCGGCACGCATCCCCGACGCCCGCCCCAGCACCCACACCAAGGCATGGGACAAGGCTGCGGCGGGGATCAGGACCTTCCTCAGGACGCCGCGGCTGCGCGGCATCATGGCGCTCAACCTCGTGGTCGCGGCGGCAGGGTCGATCGTCGTCGTCAACACCGTCAACCACGTCCGTGACGAGCTCGGCGGCTCGCAGTCGGACGTCGCCTGGATGCTCGCCGCCTCCGGGACCGGAACCCTCCTGGCCGCCCTCGTACTGCCCCGCGTCCTCGACCGGATCGCCGCCCGCACCGTCATGACGACCGGCGCCGGAGTCCTCGTCGCCGCCACGACCGCCGCGGTGACGCTCACCGCGGCCGGCCTCGTCACATGGACCGGTACGGCGATCGTCTGGGCCGCGATCGGCGTCGGCATGGCGCTGATCATCACGCCGACCGGCAAGGTCCTGCGCGCGTCCGTCGGACGGAACGCGATCCCCGAGGCGTTCGCGGCCCAGTTCTCCCTGTCGCACCTGGCCTGGCTGATCACCTACCCCGTCGCGGGGTGGCTCGGCACGAACGGCGGCTTCACCCTCGCCTGGGCCGTCCTCGCGGCCCTTGCCGGGGTGGGAGCGATCGGCGCCCTCGTCCTGTGGCCGCGAAGCCACGACGGCCGAGGAGCGACGACCAGCCGCCTCGTGACAGCCGCCCGGCCCGCGCCCAGCACGGACCGGTCCACCCTCACCAAGGCCGCGTGAAGCGCCACGTACGAGTACGTCACGCACGGGGATGCCCGCCATGACGGCCTTCTGCGCCAGTTCGACCGTCCCGCAGGACGGCGTTGCGCGGCCGGCGCGTTCGCTCCGTCCGTCTCCTCAGCACTCGGTGACGTTGACGGCGAGGCCGCCGCGGGCGGTCTCCTTGTACTTGACCTTCATGTCGGCGCCGGTCTCCTTCATGGTCTTGATGACCTTGTCGAGCGAGACGTGGTGGCGGCCGTCGCCGCGCAGTGCCATACGGGCGGCGGTGACGGCCTTGACCGCGGCCATGCCGTTGCGCTCGATGCACGGGATCTGGACGAGGCCGCCGACCGGGTCGCAGGTCAGCCCGAGGTTGTGCTCCATGCCGATCTCAGCGGCGTTCTCGACCTGTTCGGGGCTGCCGCCGAGCACCTCGGCGAGCGCGCCGGCGGCCATCGAGCAGGCCGAGCCGACCTCGCCCTGGCAGCCGACCTCGGCGCCGGAGATGGAGGCGTTCTCCTTGAAGAGCATGCCGATGGCGCCCGCCGCGAGGAGGAAGCGGACCACGCCGTCCTCGTCGGCGCCGGGCACGAAGTTCATGTAGTAGTGCAGCACCGCCGGGATGATGCCGGCCGCGCCGTTCGTCGGGGCGGTGACGACCCGGCCACCGGCGGCGTTCTCCTCGTTCACGGCCATCGCGTAGAGGGTCACCCATTCCATGGCACGGCCCGCCGGGTCACCCTCGCTCCGCAGCGCCCGGGCCGCCGCGGCCCGCCGACGGACCTTCAGACCGCCGGGGAGGATGCCCTCGCGGGACATGCCGCGCGAGACGCAGCCCTCCATGACCCGCCAGATCTCCAGCAGGCCCGCGCGGATCTCCTCCTCCGTGCGCCAGGCCTTCTCGTTCTCCAGCATGAGCGCGGAGATCGACAGACCGGTCTCCCTCGTCAGCCGCAGCAGTTCGTCGCCGGTGCGGAAGGGGTACTTCAAGGCAGTGTCGTCCGGGACGATCGGGTTCTCGCCCTGGACGGCGTCCTCGTCCACGACGAAGCCGCCGCCCACGGAGTAGTACGTCTTCTCGAGCAGCGGCACGCCGTCGCCGTCGTACGCGAAGAGGGTCATGCCGTTGGCGTGAAACGGCAGCGACCTCCTGCGGTGCAGGACCAGCTGGGTCGACGCGTCGAAGTCGATCTCGTGGACCGGACCGATCTCGGCGCCGAGGAGACGGATGCGTCCGGTGCCTCGAATTCGCTCGACGTCCAGGTCCGCCCGGGCGACGTCGACCGTGTGCGGCTCGTAGCCCTCCAGGCCGAGCAGGACGGCCTTCGGCGTGCCGTGGCCGTGGCCGGTGGCGCCGAGAGAGCCGAACAGCTCCGCCCTCGCCGCGGCGGTCTGGGCGAGCACGCCGTCCTGCTTCAGCCGGGCGACGAACATCCCGGCGGCGCGCATCGGGCCGACGGTGTGCGAACTGGACGGGCCGATGCCTATGGAGAACAGGTCGAAGACGCTGATTGCCACGCCATACTCCGTGGGATGGTGGGGCGTGCCGAGCAGTCATGGCACGCCCCTGCGGGACGGTGTCGGTCACAGGCCGGGGTAGAGCGGGTGCTTGTCGGCCAGAGCGGTCACGCGGGCCTTCAGGGCCTCGGCGTCGAAACCGGGCTTCAGGGTCTCCGCGATGATGTCGGCGACCTCGGTGAAGTCCTCGGTGCCGAAACCGCGGGTGGCGAGCGCCGGCGTGCCGATCCGCAGACCCGAGGTGACCATCGGCGGCCGCGGGTCGTTCGGGATGGCGTTGCGGTTGACCGTGATGCCGACCTCGTGGAGGCGGTCCTCGGCCTGCCGGCCGTCGAGCTCGCTGTTGCGCAGGTCGACCAGGACCAGGTGCACGTCCGTGCCGCCGGACAGGACCGAGACACCGTGCTGGGTGACGTCGTCCCGGACCAGGCGCTCGGCGAGGATGCGGGCGCCGTCGACCGTACGGCGCTGGCGCTCCTTGAACTCCTCCGAGGCGGCGACCTTGAAGGAGACGGCCTTGGCCGCGATCACGTGCTCCAGCGGGCCGCCCTGGAAACCGGGGAAGACCGAGGAGTTCAGCTTCTTCGCGAACTCCTTCTTCGCCAGGATGATGCCGCCGCGCGGGCCGCCGAGCGTCTTGTGCGTGGTGGACGTCACCACGTCGGCGTACTCGACCGGGTTGGGGTGCAGACCGGCCGCGACCAGGCCCGCGAAGTGCGCCATGTCGACCCACAGGTAGGCGTCGACCTCGTCCGCGATACGGCGGAACTCGGCGAAGTCCAGCTGACGCGGGTAGGCGGACCAGCCCGCGATGATCACCTTGGGGCGGTTCTCCTTGGCCAGGCGCTCGACCTCGGCCATGTCGACCAGACCGGCCTCGTCGACGTGGTAGGCGACCACGTGGAACTGCTTGCCGGAGAAGTTCAGGCGCATGCCGTGGGTGAGGTGGCCGCCGTGCGCCAGGTCCAGGCCCAGGATCGTGTCGCCGGGCTGGGCCATCGCGAACAGCGCGGCCTGGTTCGCGGAGGCGCCGGAGTGCGGCTGGACGTTGGCGTACTCGGCGCCGAACAGGTCCTTGACCCGGTCGATCGCGATCTGCTCGGCGACGTCGACGTGCTCGCAGCCGCCGTAGTACCGGCGGCCGGGGTAGCCCTCGGCGTACTTGTTGGTGAGAACGGAGCCCTGGGCCTCCATGACCGCGACCGGAGCGAAGTTCTCCGAGGCGATCATCTCGAGGGTGGACTGCTGGCGGCGGAGCTCGGCGTCGACGGCGGCGGCGACGTCGGGGTCCAGCGCGTGCAGGGGCTGGTTGAACAGGATCATCGGCGGTCTCCTCGGGTGGGGGCGAGTCAGGGGGTCAGTGCGTGGGGCGCGCCTCGAGCTTGGTCCGCAGCCAGGTATGGAACGCGCCGATGTGGTGCTCGCTGGGCACCAGCACGCCGCCCTTGGCGTACGCCTTCGAGCTCATTCCGGGCTGCGTGCGCTCGCAGGCGTCGAAGTCCTGCCGGTTGACCCGGTCGAAGAGTTCCACGGACCGGCTGACGTCCTTGCCGCTCTCGACGACATGCGGCAGATACAGCCAGTCGCACTCCACGACCGTGCGGTCCACTGCCACCGGGTACATCCGGTGGAAGATCACATGGTCGGGGACCAGGTTGATGAACACCTGCGGGCGGACCGTGATCGCGTAGTAGCGGCGGTCCTGGTCCTCGGCGACCCCGGGGATGCGGTCCAGTCCCTCGGAGCCGTCCACCGTGAAGCCCTGGATCTCCTCACCGAACTCCGCGCCGTGTCCCACGTAGTACTGGGCGGCGTAACCATCCGCGAACTCCGGGAGCACCTCGGTGAGTTCGGGGTGGATCGTGGCACAGTGGTAGCACTCCATGAAGTTCTCGATGATGAGCTTCCAGTTGGCCTTCACGTCGTAGGTGATACGGCGGCCCAGCTTCAGCTCTTCGATGCCGTAGCGCTCGATCGACTCCAGGTCGCCGAGCCGCTCGACGACCGCGCCCCGCACGTCCGCCTCGAAGGAGGGCGGCTCGTCGGCGAGGCACACCCACACATAGCCGAGCCACTCCCGCACATGGACGTTGACCAGGCCGTACTCGGTCCGGTCGATGTCCGGCATCGACGTCAGGTTGGGCGCGGCGACCAGCTTGCCGTCCAGGCCGTACGTCCAGGCGTGGTACGGGCACTGGAAGGCGCGCTTCACCTCGCCGGACTCCTCGGTGCACAGCTTGGCGCCGCGGTGCCGGCAGATGTTGAGGAATCCCTTGATCGAACCGTCCCGCGAGCGGGAGATCAGCACGCTCTCG
The DNA here is from genome assembly GCF_043078785.1 of Streptomyces sp. NPDC015346. Taxonomy (NCBI): domain Bacteria; kingdom Bacillati; phylum Actinomycetota; class Actinomycetes; order Kitasatosporales; family Streptomycetaceae; genus Streptomyces; species Streptomyces sp. NPDC015346. The sequence goes on from NZ_JBIBTW010000002.1 coordinate 104,425, forward strand.
CGGCCCACCTGGTAGGTGCGGAAGGCGCCGGGCTTGTCCAGCTCGGCGGCGCGGGCGACGCAGAACCACATGGCCTCGAAGACCCGCTCCTGCTCCCGGGCGAACACCTCGGGGTCGGTGTAGTACTCACCGGACAGCGTGGGGATCAGGCTGGGCGGCAGATTGGTGAGGGTCATCTCGTCACCTTCGGAAATGTCAGACGCGCACGCGGCGAGGATCGAACAGGGCGATGGGGTGGTCGGTGGTGCCTTCCGTCGCCAGGTCGGCGAGGATCTCGCCGATGACGGGCACGAACTTGAACCCGTGGCCAGAGAAGCCGCAGGCCACCGTCACCTGCGGATGCTCGGGATGCCGGGCGAGGACGAAGTGTTCGTCCGGCGTGTTGGCGTACATACAGGCGGCGGCCTTGAGGAAGCGGCCGGGCAGCGTGGGGATGCGCGGGCGCAGGTAGTCGGCCATGGCCTCGATCTCGTCCGGGCGGACCTGGCGGTCGAGGTGGTCGGGGTCGCTGGGGACGCCCTTGCGGAAGAAGGCGACCTTGGCGCCGCCGTCGGGGCCGTCGAGCGAGGGGAAGCCGTAGATCTGGGTACCGTCAGAGTCCTCCCAGATGTAGACCGGGTGCCGTTCGGCGCCGAACGGGCGGACTCCGCCCTCAGGTTGGAACCAGTACATGACCTGGCGCTCCACCGTCACGGTCACGCCGAGGTCGGACAGCAGCTTCGGGGCCCAGGCCCCGGGGGCGATGACCAGCCGATCGGCGGTGTAGGCACCGCGGTCGGTGACCACCCAGGCCCTGCCGCCCCGGCCGTCGGCCTCCCAGCCGAGGACGCGTTCGGTGAAGTGCAGGTCGGCGCCGTGTGCGCGGGCCAGGTCCAGGTGGGCGGTGACGGTCTCCTCGGGACGGGCGATGCCGGCCTTGCGCTCGTAGAGGGCGACGTCCTCGGCCGCCGGGTTGAAGGTGGGGAAGCGGCGCCGTATGTCGGCGGCGCCCAGGACTTCGTGGTCCAGGCCCCACTCGTGCGCGCTGCGCAGGGTGCCGGTGAAGGCCTTGCTCCCCTCGCGGCCGATCATGAGACCACCGGTCTCGGTGAAGACCTCGCGGCCGGAGTCGGCGGCGAGCTTCTCCCACAGTTCGCGGGCGCGCAGAAGCAGGGGTACGTAGGCCGGGTCCTCGAAGTACGCCTGCCGGTAGATGCGGGAGCCGCCGTGGCTGGAGCCGAGGTTGTGGGCGGGTCCGAAGCGCTCGATGCCGAGCACGCGCCGGCCTCGGGCGGCGAGGTGACAGGCGGCCGCGCTGCCCATCCCGCCCAGGCCGACGACGATGACGTCGTACGAAGTGGCCATGTGTCCATCTCCTGGTGAATCTTGCCGATACAAGGTGTGGCGCTGCCGGTGGTCGGGGCCCGTTCAGCGGCGGATGCGCGACATCTCGGGGTCGAAGCGCTCGGCGGCGGTGAGGGCAACAACGGCCGCCTCGTGGCCGAGCAGGAACGGGAACTCGTCGTTGATCCCGCCCTCCCAGTAGTGCAGGTCGGTGTGGCAGACACCGCAGGCCCGCACCCGCACCCACGCCTACCGGGGCCGGGGTCCGGCACCAGGATGGTCTCCACCGAGACCGGTGCGCCCTTCTGGCGGGCGACGACGGCGCGTACCTCGTGTATCACGGTCGATCTCCTCGTCGAGGACGGCCGAATGCGATCTTCGGAATCTTGGGAGCTTCGTGCCGAGCCAATTCCGTTGCGCAATACGCAATTAGCTTCGTTATAAGCAACGATGGCCAAACTGTCTCCCTGGGGACACTCACTGTCAAGGGGTTGACCGAGCAGACTCCCGGCATCGCGCGCGCCCTTGACGACGGCTGGCCCCATCCGCATGATGTTGCGCATTGCGATTCTGGTTCTACATAGAGGAACAATGCGCTGGACGCGTCAAGCCCCCGGGAAGCTCGGACTTGCCACCATGACGATCAGCCAAGAGGCGTCCGCAGGGGGCCGTTGCGCGCGAGGGCATACAGCTCACCGTGTTGCGTCATCGCCAACACCGACCGACGGAGGAAGGCATGCCTCCTCGACCGCAGCCCGGCCGTGACTTCATCCTCACCCTTTCCTGCCCCGACCAGGCCGGCCTCGTCCACGCCGTGACCACCTTTCTCGTGAGCCACTCCGGCAACATCCTGGAGAGCCAGCAGTTCGACGACCGGTTGCAGGACCGCTTCTTCATGCGGGTGCACTTCGACGTCTCGGACCCCGGCATCTCCCTGGAGGACCTGCTCACCGGCTTCGGCCCGGTCGGCCAGGCGTACGGCATCACCTGGCAGCTGCGCGAGGCGTCGACCCCGACGCGCACGCTGATCATGGTGTCGAAGTTCGGCCACTGCCTGAACGACCTGCTGTTCCGCAGGTCCACGGGGGCGCTCAACATCGAGATCCCGGCGATCGTCTCCAACCACCGGGACTTCGAGGGGCTCGCGGAGACCTACGGCATCCCCTTCCACCATGTCCCGGTGACCAAGGACACCAAGGCCCGGGCCGAGGCGCGGCTGCTGGAGCTGGTGCGCGAGCTGGACGTCGACCTGGTGGTGCTGGCCCGCTACATGCAGATCCTCTCCGACGACCTGTGCAAGCAGCTCGACGGCAAGGCCATCAACATCCACCACTCGTTCCTGCCGAGCTTCAAGGGCGCCCGGCCGTACGTCCAGGCACACGCGCGCGGCGTGAAGCTCGTCGGAGCCACGGCGCACTACGTCACGCCCGACCTCGACGAGGGCCCGATCATCGAACAGGACGTCGTCCGCGTGGACCACTCGCGCGACCCCGACGAGCTGGTCACCATCGGCCGTGACGTCGAGGCCCAGGTACTCGCCCGTGCCGTGGAGTGGCACAGCCAGAGCCGGGTGCTGGTGAACGGACACTGCACCGTGGTCTTCCGCTGACGAAGTGGCCGTGCGACTATGCGGGCGGCCGGAACGGCCGTCCCTTGGATACGTCCGGCGACCCACCCGTATAGTTGCGTCATGAGCAACTACACCGCAGATAGCGAAACAGCGGGGCCGGCGGTGAGCGGTGTGCAGTCCGTCGACCGCGCCGTCAGCGTCCTGGAGATCCTCGCCCAGCGCGGCGAGGCGGGCGTCAGCGAGGTGGCCGCCGAGATCGACGTCCACAAGTCGACCGCGTTCCGTCTGCTCGGGGCTCTGGAGGCGCGCGGCCTGGTCGAGCAGACGGCCGAGCGGGGCAAGTACCGGCTGGGCTTCGGCATCGTCCGCCTGGCCGGCGCGGTCACCGGCCGCCTCGACGTCACCCAGCAGGGCCGCCCGGTGTGCGAACGGCTCAGCGAGGAGATCGGCGAGACCGTCAACATCGCTGTCCTGCAGGAGCACTACGCCGTCAACCTGTATCAGGTACGCGGTCCAGGCGCCGTCGGCACCCACAACTGGGTCGGGCAGCTCACCCCGGTCCACGCCACGTCGAGCGGCAAGATCCTGCTGGCCCACCTGCCGGCGAAGGAGCGCGCCGATGTGCTCGCGGAGGCCGGGACGCGGAAGCTGACGCCGCACACTCTGACGGCCAGGACGAAGCTGGAGAAGAACCTCGCCGAGGCGCGGGAGCGCGGATACGCGGTGACGCTGGAGGAGCTGGAGATCGGTCTGCACGCCATGGCGGCCCCGATCCGCTCCAGCGGCGGCGAGGTCATCGCCGCGATCAGCGCCTCCGGCCCCGCGTACCGCTTCACCGAGGAACGCATCCACGAGCTGGCACCCGCGCTGATCGGCGGCGCGCAGGAGATCAGCCACCGGATGGGCTATCTGGGCTGAGGCCCCTCAGGGAGCGCGGGCGTGCCCGGGTGGGGGAGGTGGTGGCGTGAGCCGTGGCAGTCGCGGAAGTCCAGCCTTCGAACTGTTCCCACAGGCCGTCAGACGTATTCCGTCGCCGCGTCCAGCAACCAATCCGCCAGATAGCCGGCGAACGTCGAGCGCACGAGAACCCAGAATCCGGCCCTGGGTTCGTCCCGGGCGACCAGGACGACCTGCGTGCGGCCCAGCGTCGTCTGGGCGCAGTGTCCGGCGCCGAAGGCCCGCGGGTGCAGGTCCAGCGGACAGCCGTGGGCCAGCAGGTCACGGGCGCGGGGGCCCGTGACCAGGAGCGTGGTGCGCTGCGCGGAGACGTCGGTCACGCAGACGAACTCGCCGCCCGCGGCCTCCCGGATCCGGCTCTCCAGGTCCCGCTCGCTCCCCGGCGGTCCCACCAGCAGCCACTCGTCCGGGCCGAGCCACAGCGCGGTCAGCTCCCCGGCGCGGACGACGGTGTTCGGCTGGAGCGGCAGCGGGAGGCCCAGTGCGAGCCCGACGGCTTCCGCCGCCGCCCCCTTGGCGTCGAGGCGTACGTCGAGCTGGGTCAGGAAGGGCAGTTCGGCCAGCCGGATCGCGCCCCCGGACGTACGTGTCGCGGCGGCCAGGCGCTCCGCGATCTGCGCCAGCGGGCTGCGGAGCGGGGCGGTGAGGACGGTGAGGGCGGTAAGGGTGGTCTCAGCCATCGCGGCGGGCTCCCTCGGGGTCGTAGAGGACAGGGCCGGCGACGGTCACCGGCACCAGCTGGTCGCCGACAGGGGCGTAGAGCCGCTCGCCGATGCGGTCCCGGCCGCCCTTGATGAGGGCGAGCGCGAACGTCCGGCCGAGGGCGGCGCTGCGGTAACTGGAGGTGACATGGCCGAGCATGGGGACGGGCGGGGCCGGCAGCACACCGTCGGCGACGAGGTGGGTGCCCTCCGGGAGGAGGGTGCCAGGGTCCTCGGGGAGCAGTCCGACCAGGTGCTTGCGGTCGGGGCGGACGGTGTCCGCGCGGGCGTGGGACCGCTTGCCGACGAAGTCCGGCTTCTTCTTCGACACCACCCAGCTCATGCCGAGGTCCTGCGGCGTGACGGTGCCGTCGGTGTCCTGGCCGATGATCGGATAGCCCTTCTCGGCGCGCAGGACGTGCATGGTCTCCGTGCCGTACGGGGTGATGCCGTACGGCGCGCCGGCCTCGTACACGGCCTCCCACAGCGCGAGGCCCTGCCACGGAGACACATTGATCTCGAAGGCGAGTTCGCCGGAGAAGCTGATCCGGCAGACCCGGGCCTCGATGCCGGCGACGGTCGCCTCACGCCACGCCATGAACGGGAAGTCGTCGTTGGCCACGGCGAGTCGGGGTGCGAGTGAGGCGAGGACGTCACGGGACTTCGGACCGACCAGGGCGATCGTGGCCCACTGCTCGGTCACGGAGGTGCAGCGGACCTTCAGCTCGGGCCACTCGGTCTGGAGCCACTCCTCCATCCAGTCGAGTACGGCGGCGGCGTTGCCGGTCGTCGTGGTGACCAGGAAGCGCTCCGGGGCGACGCGGATGACCGTGCCGTCGTCGAAGACCATGCCGTCCGGGCGGCACATGACGCCGTAGCGGATCATGCCGACCTTCAGGGTGCTCATCATGTTGGTGTAGAGCCGGTCGAGGAAGACGCCGGCGTCCGGACCCTGCACGTCGATCTTGCCGAGGGTGGAGGCGTCCATGAAGCCCACGCTCTCGCGGGTGGCTCGGCACTCGCGCAGCACGGCGGCTTCCCTGTCCTCGCCGTCCCGCGGGTAGTACCAGGGGCGCTTCCACTGTCCGACGTTCTCGAACAGGGCGCCGTGCGCGACATGCCACTCGTGGAGGGCGGTCGTGCGTACCGGGTCGCTCAGCGCGCCCCGGTCGCGGCCCGCGAGGGCGGCGAAGGAGACGGGGGTGTACGGCGGCCGGAAGGTGGGCAGGCCGAGCGCCGAGATGTCCACGCCGAGGAGTTCGGCGACGATCCCGCTCGCGAGGACCCCGCTCGTCCTGCCCTGGTCGTTGGCGGTGCCGGCCGTCGTGTAGCGCTTGGTGTGCTCGACCGAGCGCAGACCGGCGCCGGTGGCGCGGGCCAGGTCGTCGACGGTGACGTCACGCTGGAGGTCGACGAAACGGGGGCCGACCGCGTCACCCGGGACGACGTACACGTGCATCGCCGGCGTCTGCCGCGGCTGCGCGGGCACCTCCGGGAGGCGGGGCGTCCCGGGCGTGTAGCCCTCCGCCTCGACGGCGCGGGCACCGGCGGCCGCGCCCTGTGCCAGGACCGTGGCCGGGTCGAGGACGCCGCTCGCGCTGCCCGCGACCTCGACCGCCTGGTGGCAGGTGTCGGGGACGAAGGAGCCCAGGGTCTCGTCATGACGAAGCCTGCCGCCGGACTGGCTGAACAGGTGCGCCACCGGATTCCAGCCGCCGGAGACCAGCAGCAGGTCGGCGGCGAACTCCCGCCGCCCCGCCGACTCTCCGTACGGCGCGACGGACACGGCGGTGAGGCGGGCCCCGCCCTCCGTGCCGGTGACGGCGTGTCCGGCCAGCACCTCGATGCCGGCCGTCCGCGCGCGCTCTGCCCACTCCCCCGGTTCGGGGCGGGTGTCGACGATCGCCGCGACGGCGAGGCCCGCCGAGGCCAGGTCCAGCGCCGCCGCGTACGCGCTGTCGTTCGTCGTGAGGACGACGGCGTGACGGCCGGGCAGGGCACCGTGTCGGTTGACGTGCGTACGGGCCGAGGAGGCCAGCATCACGCCGGGGCGGTCGTTGTCCGGGAAGGCGAGCGAGCGCTCGTGGGCGCCGGTGGCGAGGACGACGCGGCGGGCGCGGATGCGCCAGACCCGTTCCCGGGAGACGTTCTCGGGGGCGGCGGCACCGAGGTGGTTGGTGCGGCGCTCGACGGCGAGGAGGTGGTTGTCGTCGTAATAGCCGAAGACGGTGGTGCGGGGCAGGACACGGACCTCGGGGGCGGCGGCGAGCTGCCCGGTCACCTCCCGCAGCCAGTCGAGGTGCTCGGCCGTGCCCAGGAGGCTGCCGCCGAGTTCCGGCTGGTCGTCGGCGAGGATGACGCGGGCTCCGCTTGTCGCCGCCGCCGCCGCTGCCGCGAGGCCGGCCGGGCCGGCGCCGACGACCAGCAGGTCGCAGTGGGCGTGTACGGCGTCGTAGCGGGCGGGGTCCGGCTCGGTGGTGAGGCGGCCCTGGCCGGGGAGGCTGCTCGCGACCAGGCCGTCGTAGAGCTCGACGGTCGTGGCGGGGAGCATCGGCTCCGGGAAGGGTTCCTCGATCTGGATGACCGCGTTGGGCTCTTCGACCCCGGCGGAGAAGATGCCTCGGGGGCGGCCGAGCTTGATGCTGGTGCCGGCCTGGATGACGCCGTTGGCGAGGAGGGCGGAGGCGAGGGTGTCCCCGCTGAAGCCTTGGTACGCGGTGCCGTCGAAGGTGAAGGTGAGGGGGGTGTCGCGGTCGATGCGGCCGCGGGTGGGGTGGCGGAACGGCTGGCCCGCGGCGGAGCCGCTGAGGGACGCGGCCCCCCTGCCGCCCCTACCCTCCCCGTCCTGAAGGGGCTCCGCTCCTTCGAGCCCGCCAGGAGGTGCTGTCCCCTCGCCCCCCATCGGCCCTGAAGGGGCCTTGTCCTCACGTGCCGGACGGGCTGAAACAGCCGGCCTCGGATCAAGACGTGCCGGACGGGCTGATACAGCCGGCCTCGGCTCAAGACGTGCCGGGCGTTCCTCGCCCGGCCGGTACACCGCCAGAACCTCGTTCGTCGAGGTGTCCCGTACCGCGTTGAACCAGCGGCGGCAGCCCGCCGCGTGGCTCCAGCGCTCGGCGAAGGGGCCCTTCGGGTTGTCGCGGAAGAAGAGGTAGCGTGCCCACTCCTCGTCGGAGAGGGACGCCGGGTCCTCCGGGTACGGCACGTGGGCCTGGCCGCCGTAGTGGAACTCGGCCTCGTCGCGGGGCCCGCACCACGGGCAGGGGATGAGCAGCATGGGTTCGGCTCCCTAGTGGGCCACCGCGGCCGCGCCGTGCTCGTCGACGAGCGCGCCGGTGGTGAAACGGTCGAGCGAGAAGGGGGCGTTGAGTGCGTGCGGAGTGTCGTGGGCGATGGTGTGGGCGTAGACCCAGCCGACACCCGGGGTGGCCTTGAAACCGCCCGTTCCCCAGCCGCAGTTGAGATAGAGGTTGTCGACGGGGCTGAGGCCGATGATCGGCGAGGCGTCGGGGCTGACGTCGACGATGCCGCCCCAGGTGCGGAGCACGTGAGCCCGGGCGAAGGCCGGGAAGAGCTCCAGGGCCGCCGCCATCTGCTCTTCGATGATGTGGAAGGCGCCGCGCTGGGTGTACGAGTTGTACGCGTCGATGCCCGCGCCCATCACCAGCTCGCCCTTGTGGGCCTGGCTGACGTACACGTGGACGGCGTTGGACATGACGACCGTCGGGTGCACCGGTTCAAGGAGTTCGGACACCAGGGCCTGCAAGGGGTGGCTCTGGAGGGGGAGTTCGATGCCCGCCATGGCGGCGAGGACCGAGGTGTGGCCCGCCGAGCAGAGTGCGACCTTGCCGGCCGCGATGGGGCCGTGGTCGGTCTGGACTCCGACGACGCGGTTGCCGACCACGTCGAGGCCGGTGACCTGGCAGTTCTGGATGATGTCGATGCCCGCGGCGTCCGCCGAGCGGGCCAGGCCCCAGGCGACGTGGTCGTGCTTGGCGATGCCGGCGCGCGGCTGGTAGGTGGCGCCCAGGACCGGGTAGCGCACGTCCTGCGAGGTGTTGACGATCGGGCAGACTTCCTTGACACCGTCCGCGTCCAGCCACTCCGCGTCCACGCCGTTGAGGCGGTTCGCCTCCACGCGGCGCACGCTGTCGCGGACGTCCTGGAGGCTGTGCGCGAGGTTCAGCACGCCGCGCTGGGAGAAGAGGATGGGGTAGTCGAGCTCCTCCGCCAGTCCCTCCCAGAGCTTGAGCGCGTGCTCGTAGATGCCGGCGCTCTCGTCCCACAGGTAGTTGGAGCGGATGATCGTGGTGTTGCGGGCCATGTTGCCGCCCGCGAGCCAGCCCTTCTCCAGCACCGCGACATTGGTGATGCCGTGGTTCTTGGCGAGGTAGTGCGCGGTGGCGAGGCCGTGTCCGCCGCCGCCGACGATCACCACGTCGTACGACCGCTTGGGCTCGGGCGTACGCCACAGGAAGTCGGGGTGGTCGGGGAGGTCGGCGCCGGGGGTGCGGGGGCTCATCGGACGTCTCCGTCTCCGTCTTCTGAAAGGTGCGGATGCTTCGGGTACTTGAGGACGTGCCCGTACTTGGCCACGCGCTCCGTGAGTTCGTGGCGGATGTCGGCGGCGGTCGCCTTGCCGTCGAGCAGCTGTGCGTTCACCGGCGGTGTTCCTTCCCTCGGACGGGACGCGGGTGTCAGCCACGGAGACGGGACATGGTCGGGTCGAACAGGGGCTCCTCGGCGACGACCGCCTCGACGCGCCGGTCGAAGTAGCCGATCCGCACGGGCGTGCCGGGGGTGGCCAGCCCGGCCGGGAGCCAGGCGTAGGCGATGCCCTTGCCGATGGTGTAGCCGTAGGCGGCGCTGGTGACGTAGCCGACCGCGCGGTCACCGTCGTACACCGGCTCCTTGCCCAGGACGACCGCATGCGGGTCGTCGATCGTGAGGCAGGTCAGCTTGCGCCGCACGTTCTCCTTACGGCGCTCCAGCGCGGCCTTCCCGATGAAGTCGCCCTTGTCGAGCTTGACGGCGAAGCCGACGCCGGCCTCGTAGGGGTCGTGCTCGTAGGTCATGTCGGTGCCGAAGGAGCGGTAGCCCTTCTCCAGGCGGAGGCTGTTGAAGGCGCCGCGGCCGGCGATGACACCGCCCAGCGGCTCCGCCGCCTGCCACAGGGTGTCCCACAGTTTGAGGCCCTGGTCGGCGGTGGTGTACAGCTCCCAGCCCAGTTCACCGACGTACGACAGGCGCATCGCCGTCACCGGCACGCTGCCGATGTAGGCGCGCTTGGCGCGGAAGTACTTCAGGCCGTCGCCTGAGAAGTCGTCGTCCGTCAGCGGCTGCAGGACCTTGCGGGCCAGCGGGCCCCACAGGCCGACGCAGCAGGTGCCCGGCGTGATGTCGCGTACCTGGACCGTGCCGTCGGCGGGGAGGTGGCGGCTGAACCAGTCGAGGTCCAGGTTGCCGTTGGCACCGACCTGGAAGAGGTCACGGGCGAGGCGGGCGACGGTGATGTCGCTGCGGATGCCGCCGTCGTGGTCGAGCAGCAGGGTGTACGTGACGGAGCCGACGGACTTGGCCACCTTGCCGGTGCACAGGCGCTCCAGGAACTCGGCGGAGCCGGGCCCGCTCACCTCCAGCCGCTTGAGGGCCGTCATGTCGTACATCGCGACGGACTCGCGGGTGACTTGCGCCTCGGCGCCCACGATGGGCGACCAGAACCGCGCTGCCCAGTCGTTGGGGGCGGGGATGGAACGGCCCTCGACCAGTTTCGCGTTGGCCTCGTACCACTGCGGGCGCTCCCAGCCGCTCGCCTCCAGGAAGAAGGCGCCGTGCTCCTGCTGGCGGGCGTGGAAGGGGCCGGTGCGGATCGGGCGCGGGTCCCCGGACGGCTGGAGGGGGTGGAGGATGTCGTAGACCTCGACGAAGTTCTGGCAGTCGCGCGCCAGGACGTACTCGGGGGACAACTGGTGCGGCTCGAAGCGGTTGACGTCGCACTCGTGCAGGTCGAAGGACGAGCAGTGCCCGTCGACCAGCCACTCGGCCATGGCCCGGCCGACGCCCGCCGAGTGGGTGACCCACACCGCTTCGGCGACCCAGAAGCCCTTGACGTCCGGGGACTCGCCGAGCAGCGGGAAGTTGTCGGTGGTGAAGGAGAACAGGCCGTTGATGCCCTCCTCGACCTTCGCCTCGCGCGTCGAGGGGAGCAGAGCCCGCGTCTCGCTCCAGGCCTGCTCGAAGTCCTCCTCGGTGAACTTCAGGACCGAGGGCATGTCGTGGGCCTCGTCCACGGAGAGGATGTCGTCGGCGGAGATCGGCATCGGGCGATGGCCGTAGGAGCCGATGCCCAGGCCGTCGAAGCGGTCGCGGTAGTAGAGGTCCGCGTCCTGGTGGCGCAGGATCGGGCGGACCGCCTCCTCCGTCTGGCCGGCGAGGGCCGGTATCGGGCCGGTCCACGCGAGCTGGTGGGCCAGCGGGGTCAGCGGCAGGTTCATGCCGACCATGCGGGCGATCTTCGGGCCCCAGATGCCGGCGCAGCACACGACGATGTCGGCGGGGATCTCGCCCTGGTCGGTGAGAACGCCGGTCACCTCGCCGTCGGCCTCGATGACGTCGAGGACCTCGTGGCGCGGCAGGAAGCGCACGCCGCGCTCGGTGGCCCGGCGGATCTGCGCCTCGACGGCGAGGACCGCCTTGGCGAGGCCGTCGGTCGGGACGAAGAGGCCGCCGAGGACCTTGTCGCGGTCGAGCAGCGGGTGCTTCTCGACGCACTCGTCGGCGGTCAGGATCCGCGACTCGATGCCCCAGGCGGTGATCCAGCCGTGCCGGCGGTGCACTTCCGCGAGGCGCTCGGGGGTGGTCGCCACTTCGAGGCCGCCGACCTGAAGGAAGCAGGGCTTGCCGTCGACGTCGAGAGAGCAGAACTTCTCGACGGTGTAGCGGGCCAGCTCCGTCATGGTCTTCGAGGAGTTCGTCTGGAAGACCAGGCCGGGGGCGTGCGAGGTGGAGCCTCCGGTCGCCGGGAGCGGACCCTGGTCGACCACCGTCACCTCGGTCCAGCCCCGCGCCGAGATCTCGTCCGCGAGAGCCGCGCCGACGACTCCCGCCCCGATGATGACCACACGCGGTCCCGCCATCGCCGCACCTCCGGTTGAGTTGCTTTTTACGCAACGCGATTCAGGCTGCGCAACTCAATGTGCCTGCCGTCCGGGTGGGTGTCAAGGGGCCCGTGACGTCGGGAAACGGCCCGGAACACGGCAACGCCCGGTGGGCGGTGCGCGTCCGTGCGCACCGCCCACCGGGCGTCCCTGAAGGGCCTATTCGATCCAGGCCTCCACCTTGTCGCGGTTGGCCTCGACCCACTTCTTCGCCGCGGCCTCGGGGGTCATCTTGTCCACCGCGATGTACTTCGCCACGATGTTCTGGTCGTCGTTGGTCCAGCGGAAGTTCTTCACCAGGTCATAGGCGGGGCTGCCCGACGTGGCGAACTTCGCGCTGACGATCTTGTCCAGCTTGTAGACGGGGTAGTCGCAGTCGACCTTCTCGGGGTCGGCGTCGCACCCCTCCTTGTACTCGGGCAGCTTGACCTTCTTCAGCGGCACCTCGGACGTGAACCACTGCGGCTCGTAGAAGTAGCCGATCACCCATTCCCTGTCCTTCTCCGCCTTGCGGAAGGCCTGGATGAGGGCGGTCTCGCTGCCCGCGTACACGACCTTGAAGTCGAGCTTCAGGTTCTTCACGAGCGACTCGTCGTTGGTGACGAACGACGGGTCGCCGTCGAGGAGCTGGCCCTTGCCGCCGGACTCGGAGGTCCTGAACCGGTCCGCGTACTTGTTGAGGTTGTTCCAGTCGAGGATGTCCGGGTGCGCCTTGGCCAGCCACGGCGGCACGTACCAGCCGATGAGACCCTCGTTGCCGGTCGGGCCCGCGTCGACAGCGGTCTTCTGGTCGGTGATGTACTTCTTCTTCAGGTCGTCGTGGCCCCAGTTCTCCACGACGGCGTCGACCTCGCCCGTACCGAACCCCTGCCAGGCGATCTCCTCCTTCAGATCCTTCTGGTTGACCTCGCAGCCGAGGTCGTGCTCCGCGACGTGCGCGATGACCGCCGCGTTGGCCTCGTAACCGACCCACGGGTTGACCGCGAGGTTGAAGGTGCCGCATGTGCCGGAGCTGCCCGAGCCGCCGGCGCCCGACGAGCTGTCACCGACCTTCGCACCGCCGCAGGCGGTGAGGGTCAGTCCGATGACGGCTACGCCCGCTATGCCGGCCACGCCGACTCTCCGGTGTGGTGCTTGCCTTGCCATGGTCCGTCGCTCCTTACGCGCTGGTACGCCGCGCCGCTGCCTGAGTGATCCGGTCGAACATGACTCCGAGAAGGACGATGGCCAGCCCCGCGGCGAGCCCCTTCCCGAAGAGTTGGCCCTGCGAGAAGCCGGCCACGACGTCGTAGCCGAGGGCGCCCGCTCCCACCAGGCCGCCCACCACGACCATCGAGAGCACGTAGATCAGGCCCTGGTTGGTCGCGAGAGTCAGGGCGCCACGCGCCATCGGCAGTTGGACCTTGGTGATGATCTGCCAGGTGTTGCACCCGGCGGAGGTGGCCGCCTCGACGGTGGTCGCGGGCACGTCCCGTACCCCGTCCGCGATGATCTTCATGGTGACGGGAGCCGCGTAGACGACGGCCGCGACGATCGCCGTGAAGCGCGTCGCGCCGAACAGCGCGAGGAACGGCACGAGATAGACGAACGGCGGCATGACCTGGGCCGCGTCCAGGCTGGGCCGCAGCATCCGGTCCACGAGCGCGCTGCGCCCCATCCACACGCCGAAGACGATGCCGAGCAGCATCACGAGCACCGTGGCGACCACGGTCGACGCCAGCGTCGTCATGCTGTCCGACCACACCCCCGTGGCGACCAGCAGACCCACGCACACCGCCATGGTGACGCCGGCGCGCAGACCGCCGAGGACGATGCCGAGCGCGATCAGCACAGCGCCGACGAGCCACCACGGGGAGTCGGTGAGCAGTGACTGGAACGGGTTGAGCAGCCCGTTGGTGATCACGTCGCGGATGGCGTTGGTGACGCCCGACAGGCTGTCCTGCACCCAGGTCGTCGCGGTGTCGGCCGCGCTCGCGATGGAGCTTCCCAGACCGCCCTCGCCGGGGAACTCCGCCGCCCACACATAGGTGTGCGACAGGAAGATCAGGACGGCCGTCACCGCCGCGCCCGCGCCCAGCAGGGGCCGGCGCCACGCGAGGAGACGGCCCGTCGAGCGCCGGGCCCGCTCCTCGCGCGCGCCGGCCGCGGTCGTGACCCGGTCGAGGACGATCGCCATGACGACGATGGAGAGGCCCGCGTTGAAGGCCGTGCCCACGTCGAGCGACTGCAGCGCCTGGACGACGGTCTTGCCGAGGCCGGGCGCGTCGATCAGGGCCGCGATCGTCACCATGGCCAGGGCGGCCATGATGGTCTGGTTGACGCCCATCACCACGGTCCGCCTGGACATCGGCAGCAGGACCTTCAGCAGGGCCTGGCGTCGCGTCGCCCCCAGCGAGTCGGCCGCCTCCACCGTCGTCCGAGGCACGGAACGGATGGCGTGCGCGGTGATGCGGATGGCCGGCGGGGCCGCGTAGATCACCGTGGCGATGGTGGCGGAGGCTCCGCCGATGAGGAAGAACAGCGTCAGCGGGGCCAGGTAGACGAAGGTCGGCATCGTCTGCATGAAGTCCAGCAGGGGCGTGGTGATCCGGTGGAACCGGTCGGACAGCCCCGCGTACACGCCCAGCGGGATCGCGAACAGCAGCGCCACGAACACGGCGGAGAGCGTGAGCGCCAGGGTGTCCATGCTCTCCTGCCACAGGCCCTGCAGGCCCAGGAAGGTGAAGCCGGCCACCGCGAGGAGCGCGACCCGCCAGTTGCCCAGCGCCCAGGAGACATAGCCGGCGATGCCGACGACCCCGAGCCAGCCGATCCGCGGGACGGGCCGGTCGCCGGTGGGCTGGGAGATCAGCTCCTGGACGAAGGTCACCAGGGTGTCGATGACCAGGCGGATCTCGTTGAAGAAGTACAGGAAGAGGGGGTTGGAGTTGCGGTTGGCGCCGATCGAGTCGTTGACGTCGTTGAACCACCGGTGCAGATCGGTCAGGTCCGCCGCCGCCAGGGCGAGGGTCTGCTTGCCGCGCAGTACGACGAACAGCACCAGCCAGACGACCAGGATGGCGCCGACCACCATCGGCCGGCCGACCTTGCGTGTCCCTTCGACGGGAGCGGCCGGCTCGGGGGCCTGTGTCTTCCCGGGTTTCTCGACGGCGACGGTCATCGCGCGCCGCCTTCCCGCCCGGCGACCACCGCGAGGATCTCCTCGTCGCCGACGATGCCTAGCAGCGTGCCGTTCTCGACGACCTTGACCGGCTTCTCGGCGGCCAGTACGGCCCGGGTGGCCTCGCGCACCACGACGTCCGGGCCCAACTCGGGGCCGTCCAGCGCGTCTTCGGGGCGCGCCGGACGCATGATCCAGCGCAGGGTGAGCACGTCACCACGCGGCACGTCCTTGACGAACTCGCGGACGTAGTCGTCCGCCGGGGCGCCGACGAGTTCGTCGCCGGTGCCGCACTGGACCATCTTGCCGTCGCGCATGATCAGGATGCGGTCGCCCAGCTTGAGTGCCTCGGAGAGGTCGTGGGTGATGAACACCATCGTCTTGCCGACCTCGTGGTGCAGCCGGATGACCTCGTTCTGCATGTCGCGGCGGATCATCGGGTCGAGCGCCGAGAACGGCTCGTCGAAGAAGAGCACGTCGGGATCGCCGGCCAGCGCGCGGGCCAGGCCGACGCGCTGCTGCATACCGCCGGAGAGCTGGTCGGGGTAGGAGTTCTCGTAGCCCGCGAGGCCGACCAGTTCGACGACCTCCTGGGCCCGCCTGGTGCGCTCGGCCCTGCCTAGGCCCCGGATCTCCAGACCGAAGGCCACGTTCTCGACGACGCGGCGGTGCGGCAGCAGACCGAAGTGCTGGAAGACCATGGAGAACTTGCGACGTCGCAGTTCGCGCAGGCGGGCCGGATCCGCCTCGCGGATGTCCTCGCCCTCGAAGACCACCTCGCCCGCGGTCGGTTCGATCAGCCGGGTCAGGCAGCGCACCAGCGTGGACTTGCCGGAGCCGGACAGGCCCATGACCACGAAGACCTCGCCGGGCGAGACGTCGAAGTGGACGTCCCGTACGGCGGCGGTGCATCCGGTACGGTCCATGAGCTCGCGGCGGGTGAGCCCGCACAACTCCTCGGACTCCGGCACCTGCTCGGCCTTCGGCCCGAACACCTTCCACAGCCTGCGCACGGAGATGACCGGGGTGGGGCCCGAGTCCTGGGGCGTGCCGCGCCGCTGCGGCACCTCGGTCTGTGTGGTCACGTTCGACCTTCTTTCGGCGTTCAGCCGCGGAACCAGTGCTGCGGCCGAGGTTGGATGTTCTGCCAGATGTGTTTGGGCTCTCGGTACTCGTTCAGGCCGGTCGGTCCCAGCTCGCGGCCCACGCCCGAGTGCCCGAAGCCACCCCATTCCGCCTGCGGCACATAAGGGTGGTAGTCGTTGATCCACACCGTGCCGTGGCGCAGCCGCCGGGCGACCCGCTGGGCCTTCCCCGCGTCCTGCGTCCACACCGCGCCGGCGAGTCCGTACTCGGTGTCGTTGGCGATGCGTACGGCGTCGTCCTCGCCGCTGAAGCGCTCCACGGTGAGCACGGGCCCGAAGGACTCCTCGTGCACCACCCGCATGTCCTGCCGGCACTCGTCGAGCACGGTCGGCGGGTAGTAGTGGCCGCCTCCCAGGGCCGGATCATCGGGCCGGGCGCCGCCACAGCGCAGTACGGCGCCCTCGGCGAGGCCGGCCGCGACGTATGCCTCGACCTTCTCCAGGTGCTGCGCGGAGATCAGTGCTCCGGTCTCGGCCGCGGGGTCGAAGGGCCCGCCCAGCCGGATCTGCCGGGCGCGGCGGACCACCTCGTCGACGAACGCGTCATGCAGCGAGTCCTCGACGATCAGCCGGGCTCCGGCCGAGCAGACCTGCCCCGAGTGCAGGAAGACGGCCGTGAGGGCGAAGTCGACGGCCGTCTCGAAGTCGGCGTCGGCGAAGACGACGTTGGGATTCTTGCCGCCCAGCTCCAACGCGACCTTCTTCACGGTCGCGGCGGCGGTGGCCATGATCCGCTTGCCGGTCTCCAGGCCTCCGGTGAAGGAGACCATGTCGACGGCGGGGTCCTCGGACAGCGGCGCGCCGACCTCGGGCCCGGTGCCCAGGACGAGGTTCGCGACGCCGGCCGGGAGTCCGGCCTCCTGAAGTGCCTTCATCAGCAGGATGGAGGTGGAGGGGGTGAGCTCGCTGGGCTTGAGGACGATCGTGTTACCGGCGAGCAGCGCCGGAGCGACCTTCCAACTGGCCTGCAACAGCGGGTAGTTCCAGGGCGTGATCAGTCCGCACACGCCGATCGGCTCGTACACGACGCGGCTCACGGCGTCGTCCCGGCCCGTGTCGATCACACGGCCGGCGTCGGCGCCGCCGAGGCCGCCGTAGTAGCGGAAGCAGGAGACGACATCGGCGATGTCGTACTCGCTCTCCACCAGCCGCTTGCCGGTGTCCAGGGACTCGGCGCGGGCGAACTCCTTGGCGTCGCGCTCGATGATGTCGGCGGTGCGCAACAGCAGCGCGCCGCGCTCCCGCTCGGGGCTGCTCGGCCATCGCCCCGCGTCGAAGGCGCGCCGTGCCGCGGCGATCGCCGCCTCGGTGTCGGTACGCGTGCCCTCGGAGACGGTCGCGGCGAGGGTCCCGTCAGCGGGACATCGGATCTCCCGGTGACCGCCGGCCACCGCGTCCCGCCATTCGCCATCCATGTACAGGTCTGCCACGCGACGAGCCTTTCCATAGAACGCCGTTGCGCATCATGCACCCAATTGCTTGTGGTGGAACACAGTGTCGAATGGGCGTGCCGGCGTCAAGAGGTTGGCGGATGACGATGTTCAGCCGCTCGACCGGTCCAGCAGCGCGCGGCGCCACCGCTCCGTCTCGGCGATCTGGTTGAACGTGAACAGGTGCAGGCCGGCCACCCCGGCCGAGGGCGCCGTGAGGAACTCCTCGGTACGGGACAGCAGCCGCTCGGGGGCATACCCTCCGGGCGCCGCGAAGCGCACGAACCACGAGGTGTGCTTCGTCAGGAAGCGCGTCGACTCCCCCACCCCGATCTTCGTGGCCGTCGCCAGCAGCTTCGCCCGCTGCACGGGCCCCGCGACACCCACATGGACCGGCAGGGTGACGTCCCGGCGCCGTATGCGAACGAGCCACTCCCCCAGCACCCGTGGGTCGAAGCACAGATTGCTCACGATGTACGTGGCGTGCTCGCGCTTGTCCCACATCGCCTGGACGGTGACGTCGTCGGGGATGAGCGGATGGCTCTCGGGGTAGCCGGTGATCCCGACGCGGGCGAAGGGGCTGCCCAGCTCGCTCAGTCGGCGGAGCACCGGGAGCGCACCGTCGTAGGCGCCGGCGGGCGGGTCGGAATCGCCGGCCGGGACGAACACGTCGTCGACGCCCGCCTCGAGGAGCCGGCCCGTGACCTCCTTCAGGTGCAGGTCGTCCCGCAGCAGCCGGGCCGGCACGTGCGGGACGACCCGGTAGCCCTGCGCGGCGAGCCGGGAGGCGAGGTCGAGGGTCGGCTCCAGGCCCTTGACCGGCGACGCCGTCACGGTGACGACGACGTCGCGCGGGACATGGGCGAGGACCTTGTCCTCGGTCGCCTTCGCGGGCAGCACCTCGTAGCGGACGCTCTCCAGCAGCGCCCTCAGCCCTGTCGCGCTCACCACCTAGTCCGTCTGCCTCTGGACGTCACGATGGCGGTGGTACACGGCCTTCGACGGCGCCTGCGGCTCCTTGCCGAGGATCAGGTCGGCGGCCTTCTCGGCGACCATCATCACCGGGGCGTAGATGTTGCCGTTGGTGACGTACGGCATCACCGACGCGTCGACCACGCGCAGGCCCTCCACGCCGTGGACCCGCATGCTCGTGGGATCGACGACGGACATGTCGTCGGTGCCCATCTTGCAGGTGCAGGACGGGTGCAGGGCGGTCTCGCCGTCCTTGGCCACCCACGCGAGGATCTCCTCGTCCGTCTCCACCGACGGTCCGGGCGAGATCTCCCCGTCGTTGTAGGGAGCGAGCGCGGGCTGGTTGAGGATCCTGCGGGCCACCCTGATCGCCTCGACCCACTCACGGCGGTCCTGCTCGGTGGAGAGGTAGTTGAACCGCAGCGCCGGGTGCTCGCGCGGGTCCCTGCTCTTGATCTTCACGGAGCCGACGGCGTCGGAGTACATGGGCCCGACGTGGACCTGGTAACCGTGGCCGCCGGCGGGAACGGAGCCGTCGTAGCGGACCGCGATGGGCAGGAAGTGGAACATCAGGTTGGGGTAGTCCACGTCCTCGTTGCTGCGGGCGAAGCCGCCGGCCTCGAAGTGGTTGGTCGCGGCCGGGCCCTTCCTGAACAGCCACTGCAGTCCGATGAAGGGGGCCCGCCACTTCGCCAGGTACGGCTGCATGGAGACGGGTTGCTTACAGGCGTACTGGATGTACACCTCCAGGTGGTCCTGCATGTTCTCGCCGACCCCCGGGAGGTCGTGGACGACGTCGATGCCGAGCGCGCGCAGCTCCTCGGCGTTGCCGACGCCTGAGAGCTGGAGCAGCTGCGGGGAGTTGATGGCACCGCCGCACAGGATGACCTCCCTGGCGCGGACCTGCTGGAGCGCACCCTTGCCGCGCTGGTACTCGACGCCGACGGCTCGCTTGCCCTCGAAGAGGACGCGGGTGACGGGGGCGCGGGTCCGGACGGTGAGGTTCGGCCGCTTCATCGCGGGCTTGAGGTACGCCTTCGAGGCCGACAGCCTGCGGCCGCGATGGACGTTGCGGTCGAACGCGGCGAAGCCTTCCTGCCGGTAGCCGTTGACGTCGTCGGTGGGGGCGTATCCCGCCTCCTGGGTGGCCTTGAGGAAGGCCCCGAACAAGGGATTGGCCGCCGGGCCGCGCTCCAGGACGAGGGGGCCGTCGTGGCCGCGGAACTCGTCGTCCGGGTCGGCCGCCAGGCAGTTCTCCATCCGCCGGAAGTACGGCAGGCAGTGCGCGTAGTCCCAGGTCTCCATCCCGGGGTCGGCCGCCCAGCGCTCGTAGTCCATGGGGTTGCCGCGCTGGAAGATCATGCCGTTGATGCTGCTGGAGCCGCCCAGCACCTTGCCCCGCGCGTGGTAGATGCGCCGGCCGCCCATGTGGGGTTCGGGCTCGGACTCGTACTTCCAGTCGTAGAACCGGCTGCCGATCGGGTAGGTCAGCGCCGCGGGCATGTGGATGAAGACATCCCACGGATAGTCCGACCGGCCCGCTTCCAGTACCAGCACCCGGTTCGCCGGGTCCGCGGAGAGCCTGTTCGCCAGTGCACTGCCGGCGGAACCGCCGCCGACGATGACGAAGTCGTATTGGAGGGAAGCCATAGTGCCTCGTCTCGCTCGCGCCGTAGATATGCGAGGCATGGTAGACCCGGTCGCGCGATACGCACCAGGTTGCGGACGGCGCAACTTTCACGACTTCGTTCCGGCGTGTCCCACTGGGAGGGAAGTTGTTTACTACGCGTATAGTTTCACTGTGAGCAACCATAGCCCTGACACAGAAACGTCAAGTCCGCAGACCGGCGGCGTGCAGTCCGTCGACCGCGCCATCAGCGTCCTGGAGATCCTCGCGCAGCGTGGCGAGGCGGGCGTCAGCGAGGTCGCGGCCGAGATCGACGTGCACAAGTCCACGGCCTTCCGCCTGCTCGGCGCCCTGGAGGTGCGCGGTCTGGTGGAGCAGGCCGGTGAGCGCGGCAAGTACCGGCTCGGCTTCGGCATCGTCCGCCTGGCCGGCGCGGTCACCGGCCGTATCGACATCACCCAGCAGGGCCGCCCGGTCTGCGAGCGTCTCGCCGAGGAGCTCGGCGAGACGGTGAACATCGCCGTGATGCAGGAGCAGTATGCGATCAACCTGTACCAGGTACGCGGTCCGGGAGCGATCACCGCGCACAACTGGGTCGGTCAGCTGACCCCCCTGCACGCCACCTCCAGCGGCAAGATCCTGCTGGCGCACATGCCCGCGAAGGAGCGCGCCGCGCTGCTGTCCGCCGCCGGCCTGAAGAAGGTCACCCCGCACACCATCACCGCGAAGACGAAGCTCGAGAAGAACCTCGCCGAGGCTCGCGAGCGGGGCTACGCCTTCACTCTGGAGGAGCTGGAGCTCGGCCTGCACGCGATGGCCGCCCCGGTGCGCGACCGGGACGGCCGGGTCATCGCGGCACTCAGCGCCTCCGGACCCGGATACCGGTTGACCGAGCAGCGCCTGCACGAACTCTCCCCGGTCCTGCGCAAGGGCGCCGACGAGATCAGCCACCGGATGGGCTACCTGGGCTGAGTCACCCCTGAGGGCTGCCCAGGCGCTCGTCCACCCAGTCGTGGAACGCGCCGATGTGGTGCTCGCTGGGCACCAGCACGCCGCCCTTGGCATACATCCGGGAGCTCATTCCGGGCTGCGTGCGCTCACAGGCGTCGAAGTCCTGCCGGTTGACCCGGTCGAAGAGTTCCACGGACCGGCTGACGTCCTTGCCGCTCTCCACGACATGCGGCAGATACAGCCAGTCGCACTCCACGACCGTGCGGTCCACCGCCACCGGGTACATCCGGTGGAAGATCACATGGTCGGGCACGAGGTTGATGAACACCTGAGGCCTGACGGTGATCGCGTAGTAGCGGCGGTCCTGGTCCTCGGCGACCCCAGGGATGCGGTCCAGACCCTCGGAGCCGTCCACCGTGAAGCCCTGGATCTCCTCACCGAACTCCGCGCCGTGTCCCACGTAGTACTGGGCGGCGTAACCATCCGCGAACTCCGGGAGCACCTCGGTGAGTTCGGGGTGGATCGTGGCACAGTGGTAGCACTCCATGAAGTTCTCGATGATGAGCTTCCAGTTGGCCTTCACGTCGTACGTGATCCGCTTGCCGACGGAGAGGTCGTCGATGCCGTAGCGCTCGATCGACTCCAGGTCCCCGAGCCGCTCCACGACCGCGCCCCGCACGTCCGCCTCGAAGGAGGGCGGGTTCTCCGCGAGGCACACCCACACATAACCGAGCCACTCCCGCACGGCCACGTTCACCAGGCCGTACTCGGTCCGGTCTATGTCCGGCATCGACGTCAGGTTGGGCGCCGCGACCAGCTTGCCGTCCAGGCCGTACGTCCAGGCGTGGTACGGGCACTGGAAGGCCCGCTTCACCTCGCCGGACCCCTCGGTGCACAGCTTGGCCCCGCGGTGCCGGCAGACGTTGAAGTAGGCACGGATGCTGTTGTCCCTGGCCCGGGTGACGAGGATGCTCTCGCGGCCCACGTCGACGGTGCGGAAGGCACCGGGCTTCGCCAGCTCGGAGGCGCGCGCCACGCAGAACCACATGGTCTCGAATATGCGCTCCTGTTCCTGGGCGAAGATCACCGGGTCCGTGTAGGAGGAGCCGGGGAGGGTGGCGATCAGGCTGTCCGGCAGGCTGGTCGAGCTCACGGTGCACTCCTCGGGAGAACGTCGTGGAGGGGTCATTCACGCGCCGGGAAGAGCGACTCCGGACGGCGTTGTGTATCGAGCAACGCTGCGTTCTCTACGCAACCGCAGCATGGGATGGCGCTGGAGCGGTGTCAAGATGCGGGCGATGTCAGGACGCGGCGGCGGCGAGCTGCTTGCGCATCCGCGTGAACAGCCGCGGCTGGTTCATCCCGAGTACGGCGACCGGGTCTCCGGCCCGCCGGTAGACGGCCAGGACGTCGCGGTCGTCCACGGTGCCCGCCTCGATGGTGACGCTGTCCGCGCCGGCCGCGTGACCGGCGAACTGGATCTTCACGCCGTACTGGTCGGACCAGAAGTACGGTGGCCGGGGCGCCCTCGGTTCCACCGCACCGCCCGACAGGAGCGTGGCGATCGCGGCGTCAGGGCGCTCGCGCGCGCCGGTCCAGTGCTCGACGCGGCGATGGCAACCCGCCCGTGGGTCGTACCAGTTGGCGCAGTCACCGACCGCGACCACGCCGGCCAGGCTGGTACGGCCGTCGGCGCCGCACCTGACGCCGTTGTCGAGAGCGATGCCGGAACCTGCCAGCCACTCGACGTTCGGGCGGGCGCCCACACCGACCACCACCATGTCAGCGGGGATGCTGCGGCCGTCCTCCAGCAGGACGGCGTCGACTCGGGTCTCCCCACTCAGCCCCTTGACGCCCACCCCGCACTCCAGTCGTACGCCGTGGTCGGCGTGGAGGGCGGAGACGACGGCGCCCATGGTCTCGCCGAGCGGTCCGGCGAGCGGTGTCGGGGCGGCCTCGACGACGGTGACGTCGAGGCCGAGGGCGTACGAGGTGGAGGCGACCTCGGCTCCGATGAAGCCTCCGCCGATCACCACAAGCCGTCCGCCGCGGGCCAGTTCGTCCCGCAGGGCGCGGGCGTCGTCCAGGGTGCGCAGCGTGTGCACTCCGGCCAGGCCCTCGCAGCCGGGGAGCGTGCGTGCCGCGGCGCCCGTCGCGATGACGACTCCGTCGGCCGCCACCTCCCGTCCGTCACCGAGCCGGACGACACGCCGCGCGTGGTCGAGTCCGGTGGCGCGGACGCCGAGCAGCCACTCCGCCCGGAGGTCTTCGTCGTCGGCCTCCAGCGCGAGTTCGGCTTCGCCGAGCGTGCCGGCCAGGAACCCCTTGGACAGCGGGGGCCTGTCGTACGGGCGGTGGAGCTCGTCCCCGACGACGATCAGCCGGCCGTCGTAGCCCTGCTTGCGCAGTGAGCGAGCCGCCGACAGTCCGGCCAGCGAGGCGCCGACCACGGCGACCGTCCTCACGCGGGACCTCCGGCGAGCCGGGCCGAGACGCAGGGCGGCAGGTTGGGCGCCTCGGTGGACAGACGGACGTGGATCACTCCGTCCTCGACGACGACCTCGTGCGTCCGGACCGGAAGCTTGGCCGGCGGGGCGTCGACCGCGCCGGTCCTGAGGTCGAACCTGGAGGCATGCAGCGGGCATTCCACCTCACAGCCTTCCAGCCAGCCGTCGGCGAGCGACGCGTCCTGGTGGGTGCAGGTGTCGTCGATGGCGAAGAGTTCGCCATCGTCGGTGTGGAACACCGAAACCGGCGGATCGATGTCCAGCCGGTGGGCCTCGCCTCGGGGGAGGTCCTCGAGACGGCACGCGGGAATCATCATGACACCTCGGTGCGTATAGCGAAACGGATTGCGGAAAGCGCAACATCAGTCTGAGGTCGCCCAGAATCCTTGTCAAGGCGTCCGGAGGCCACTCAGGACCGCCCCTTTTGTTGCTCCACACGCAACTTCACTCACAAAGAACAACAACAGCCCGCCGTTTCGGCTCGCGATGGCCGCGAGCCGAAACGGCGGGCATGTGAGGTCGCCCGCGGGCGTCAGAAGCCGCGGTCGATCCACTCCTGGAGGTGCGGAGCCTCGGCCCCGACGGTGGTCGTGTCCCCGTGTCCGGTGTGCACGACGGTCTCTGCGGGCAGTGTCAGCAGCCGGTCCCGGATCGACTCGACGATGGTCGGGAAGTGGCTGTACGACCGTCCTGTGGCCCCCGGCCCGCCGGCGAACAGCGTGTCGCCGCTGAAGAGCGCCGCGAGGGCCGGTGCGTACAGGCAGACCGCCCCGGGGGCGTGGCCGGGCGTGTGCAGCACGGTCAGCTCGACACCGGCCACCGAGAGGACCTGGCCGTCGGCCAGTTCGGCGTCCGGCGCCCGGTCCGGATGGGTCTGCTTCCACAGCGGCAGGTCGTCCGGGTGGAGGAGGACCGGAGCGCCCGTGCGCGAGGCGAGTTCGGGCGCGGCGTCGATGTGGTCGTTGTGGGCGTGCGTGCACACGATCGCGGTGAGGCGCCGGTCGCCGACCGCTCGGACGATGGCGTCGGCGTCATGGGCGGCGTCGATGACGACGGCCTCGTGGTCGTCGCCGATGATCCAGACGTTGTTGTCGACGTCCCAGGCGCCGCCGTCGAGCGAGAACGTCCCCGAGGTGACGAGGCGTTCGACGCGGGCGGCCATCAGAGGACCACCACCGAGCGCAGGACATCGCCGTGGTGCATCCGCTCGAAGGCCTTATCGACCTCGTCCAGCGCGATGGTCTCCGTGACGAAGGCGTCAAGGTCCAGCCGGCCCTGGAGGTAGAGGTCGATGAGCATCGGGAAGTCGCGGCTCGGCAGGCAGTCGCCGTACCAGGAGGACTTGAGCGCGCCGCCGCGTCCGAAGACGTCGAGGAGCGGGAGTTCGAGCGTCATCTCGGGGGTGGGCACGCCGACGAGGACGACGGTGCCTGCGAGGTCGCGGGCGTAGAACGCCTGCTTGTACGTCTCCGGGCGGCCGACCGCCTCGATGACGACGTCGGCGCCGAAGCCGCCGGTGAGCTCGCGGATCGCCTCGACGGGGTCGGTGGAGCGGGAGTTGACGGTGTGGGTCGCGCCCAGCTTCGAGGCCGTCTCCAGCTTGCGGTCGTCGATGTCGACCGCGATGATCTTCGCCGCACCGGCCAGGTTCGCCCCGGTGATCGCCGCGGCCCCGACACCCCCGCAGCCGATGACGGCGACCGTGTCGCCCCGGCCGACGTTTCCGGTGTTGATGGCCGCGCCGATGCCCGCCATGACGCCGCACCCCAGCAGACCGGCGGCGGCCGCCGACGCGGCCGGGTCCACCTTCGTGCACTGCCCGGCCGCGACCAGCGTCTTCTCCGCGAAGGCGCCGATGCCCAGGGCCGGCGACAACTCCGTGCCGTCCAGCAAGGTCATCTTCTGCTTGGCGTTGTGGGTGTCGAAGCAGTACCACGACTCCCCGCGCCGACAGGCACGGCACTGGCCGCATACCGCACGCCAGTTGAGGATCACGAAGTCGCCGGGCGCGACATCGGCGACCCCCTCCCCCACCGACTCCACGATGCCCGCGGCCTCATGGCCCAGCAGGAACGGGAAGTCGTCGTTGATGCCCCCCTCGCGATAGTGCAGGTCGGTGTGGCAGACCCCGCAGGCCTCGATCTTCACCAGTGCCTCACCCGGACCCGGGTCAGGCACGATGATCGTTTCCAGGCTGACGGGGGCGCCCTTGCCCCGCGCGACGACAGCACGGACCTGGTGCGTCATGGCCACTCCTCGGCTGGTCGAGACTTGAATTGGCGTTGCTCATTACGGCACACATCTCACGTGTCGCAACACAGCATGAGGGAGCGCCGAACGGGGGTCAAGGAGCGCGACGAGGTTCCCGGGACCGCCGGGACCGCGCGGCAACACGGGGTCGGGCGCCGGATTGAGAATGGGATCCATTTTCATATAGCCTCTCCGGGTCAGAACCGGACCAAGGAGTCTCACGATGGCCGTCCCCAAGCGGAAGATGTCCCGCAGCAACACCCGCCACCGCCGCGCCCAGTGGAAGGCGACCACGCCGCAGCTGGTGCCGGTCACCGTCGACGGCGTGGTGTACCAGGTCCCGCAGCGCCTGGTGAAGGCGTACGAGCGCGGCCTCATCCACCCGGAGGGCTGAGCGCTCATGACCTCCACCGACCGGCTGCCCGTGACCGTGCTCTCCGGGTTCCTCGGGGCCGGGAAGACCACGCTGCTCAACCATGTGCTCGGCAACCGTGAAGGGCTGCGGGTCGCGGTCATCGTCAACGACATGAGCGAGGTCAACATCGACGCGGCGCTCGTGCGCGACGGCGAGGCGGCCCTGTCCCGTACCGAGGAGCGGCTGGTCGAGATGACCAACGGGTGCATCTGCTGCACCCTGCGCGACGACCTGCTGGAAGAGGTCGACCGGCTCGCCCGCGAAGGCCGCTTCGACTACCTGCTCATCGAGTCCAGCGGCATCTCCGAGCCCATGCCGGTCGCCGCGACGTTCTCCTTCCCCCGGGACGACGGGGCCACCCTCGGCGACCTCGCCCGCCTGGACACGATGGTGACCGTCGTGGACGCAGCGAACTTCCTGACGGAACTCGGCGGCGGCGACGAACTCGTCGCGCGCGGCCTCGACCAATACGAGGACGACGAGCGCACCGTCAGCGACCTGCTCATGGACCAGGTCGAGTT
Source organism: Streptomyces sp. NPDC015346 (assembly GCF_043078785.1). Lineage (NCBI taxonomy): Bacteria > Bacillati > Actinomycetota > Actinomycetes > Kitasatosporales > Streptomycetaceae > Streptomyces > Streptomyces sp. NPDC015346. Next base: position 131,111 of record NZ_JBIBTW010000002.1, read on the forward strand.
CGCCGACGTCATCGTGCTCAACAAGCTCGACCTGGTGGGGCCGGACGAGGCGCGCCGGCTGCGCGCCACGCTGTCCCGGCTGAATCCGGAGGCGCGGATCGTCCCCGCCGTACGCGGGCAGGTCCCCCTCGAACACCTCCTGGGCACCGGCCTGTTCGACGTGGAGAAGGCGCAGCAGGCCCCCGGCTGGGTGAAGGAGCTCAACGGCGACCACGTGCCGGAGACCGAGGAGTACGGCATCTCCTCGCTGGTGTTCCGGTCCGACCTGCCCTTCCACCCCGGACGGCTGTGGGCGTTCGTCACCAAGGGCCTCGACAGCGGTACGTTCGGACGCGTCCTGCGCTCCAAGGGATTCTTCTGGCTCGCCAGCCGGCCCCGGGTGACCGGACTGTGGTCCCAGGCCGGCGCCGTCGCCCGGTTCGAACCGTCCGGCGCTCGCGGCCCGGAGACCACTCAGGGCCAGGAACTGGTCTTCATCGGCACCGGCCTGCGCGCCGACGCCCTCCGGGCGGCCCTCGACGCCTGCCTGCTGGTGCCCGGCGAGACGGTTCCCGCCGAAGACGACTTCCCCGACTGGGAGACGTACGGCATCGAGGACGCCTGCGAACACGAGCAGGCGGCCTGAAACCCCAGCCCCGCACACTCCGGGCCGGACGGTGGTCGCAGCCACGGCACCGTCCGGCCCGGCCCCTCTTCCAATCGTGTGCCGCCGGGCCGGAGACCGGATCCCCCTACCTGCGGCCGGACTTGCGCTGGGCGCGCAGCCACTCCTTGTTCATCGCCGCGATCGACGGGAGCGGGATGCCCTTCGGGCAGGCCGTCGCGCACTCCCCCGTCAGCGTGCAGCCGCCGAAGCCCTCCGCGTCCATCTGGCCCACCATGTCGAGGACCCGTGTCTCCCGCTCCGGCGCGCCCTGCGGCAGCACGTTGAGATGGTTGATCTTGGCCGAGGTGAAGAGCATCGCCGAGCCGTTGGGGCAGGCCGCCACGCACGCGCCGCAGCCGATGCATTCGGCGTGCTCGAAGGCGAAGTCGGCGTCCGCCTTGGGGACGGGGGTGGCGTGGGCCTCGGGAGCCGCGCCGGTGGGGGCGCTGATGTAGCCGCCCGCCTGGATGACGCGGTCGAAGGCGGAGCGGTCGACGACCAGGTCCTTGACGACCGGGAAGGCGGCGGCGCGCCACGGTTCGACGTCGATGGTGTCGCCGTCGCGGAAGGACCGCATGTGGAGCTGGCAGGTCGTGGTCCGCTCGGGGCCGTGGGCGTCGCCGTTGATGACGAGGCTGCAGGCGCCGCAGATGCCCTCGCGGCAGTCGTGGTCGAAGGCGACCGGGTCCTCACCGCGCAGGATGAGTTCCTCGTTGAGGGTGTCGAGCATCTCCAGGAAGGACATGTCGGAGGAGATGCCGTCCACCTCGTACGTGGACATGGCGCCGTCGGCGTCGGCGTTCTTCTGGCGCCAGACGCGCAGGGTGAGCCTCATGCGTAGCTCCGCTGGGTGGGGTGGACGTACTCGAAGACGAGGTCTTCCTTGTGCAGGACGGGGGCGTCGCCGGTGCCTCTGAATTCCCAGGCGGCGGCGTACGAGAACTCCTCGTCGCGCCGGGCGGCCTCACCGTCCGGGGTCTGGGACTCCTCGCGGAAGTGGCCGCCGCAGGACTCGGCGCGGTGCAGGGCGTCGAGGCACATCAGCTCGGCGAGCTCCAGGTAGTCGACGATCCGGTTGGCCTTCTCCAGCGACTGGTTGAACTCCTCGCCGGTTCCCGGGACCTTGACGCGGCGCCAGAACTCCTCGCGGATCTGCGGGATGCGGTCGAGCGCCTTGCGCAGGCCGTCCTCGGTGCGGGCCATGCCGCAGAACTCCCACATGAGTTCGCCCAGTTCGCGGTGGAAGGAGTCGGGCGTCCGGTCGCCGTCCACGGCGAGGAGCAGGTGGAGGCGGTCCTCGGTCTCGGCCAGCACCTCGCGCACCACGGGGTGTTCGTCGGTGAGCGGTTCGCTCGACGGATGCCGGGCCAGGTAGTCGTTGATCGTGGACGGCAGGACGAAGTAGCCGTCGGCGAGGCCCTGCATGAGCGCGGAGGCGCCGAGGCGGTTCGCGCCGTGGTCGGAGAAGTTGGCCTCGCCGATGGCGAACAGGCCCGGCACGGTGGTCTGGAGGTCGTAGTCGACCCAGAGCCCGCCCATCGTGTAGTGCACGGCGGGGTAGATCCGCATCGGCACCTCGTACGGGTTCTCGGCGGTGATCCGCTCGTACATCTCGAAGAGGTTGCCGTACTTCTCCTCGACGGCCTTGCGGCCCATCCGCCGGATGGCGTCCGTGAAGTCGAGGTAGACGCCCTGGCCGCCGGGGCCGACGCCGCGTCCCTCGTCGCAGACGTTCTTTGCGGCGCGGGAGGCGATGTCCCGGGGGACGAGGTTGCCGAAGGAGGGGTAGATCCGCTCCAGGTAGTAGTCGCGCTCGTCCTCGGGGATCTCGGCGGCCGGCCGGGTGTCGCCCTTCGCCTTCGGCACCCAGATCCGGCCGTCGTTGCGCAGCGACTCGCTCATCAGCGTCAGCTTGGACTGGTGGTCGCCGGTGCGCGGGATGCAGGTGGGGTGGATCTGGGTGAAGCAGGGGTTGGCGAAGTACGCTCCGCGCCGGTGGGCGCGCCAGACGGCGGTGGCGTTGGAGTTCATGGCGTTGGTCGACAGGTAGAAGACGTTGCCGTAGCCGCCGCTCGCCAGGACCACCGCGTCCGCGTAGTGGGTGGAGATCGCGCCGGTGACCAGGTCGCGGGCGACGATGCCGCGGGCCCGTCCGTCGACGACGATCAGGTCCAGCATCTCGGTACGGGCGTGCAGCTCGACGTTGCCCGCGGCGATCTGGCGGGACAGCGCCTGGTACGCGCCGAGGAGGAGCTGCTGGCCGGTCTGGCCGCGGGCGTAGAACGTACGGGAGACCTGGACGCCGCCGAAGGAGCGGGTGTCGAGCAGTCCGCCGTACTCGCGGGCGAAGGGGACGCCCTGGGCGACGCACTGGTCGATGATCTCGACCGAGATCTGGGCGAGGCGGTGGACGTTGGACTCGCGGGCGCGGAAGTCGCCGCCCTTGACGGTGTCGTAGAAGAGGCGGTGGACGGAGTCGCCGTCGTTGCGGTAGTTCTTCGCGGCGTTGATGCCGCCCTGCGCGGCGATGGAGTGGGCGCGGCGCGGGGAGTCCTGGTAGCAGAACTGGACGACGTGGTAGCCCTGTTCGGCGAGGGTGGCGCCGGCGGAGCCGCCGGCGAGGCCGGTGCCGACGACGATGACGGTGTGCTTGCGGCGGTTGGCCGGGTTGACCAGCCTGGCCTGGAAGCGGCGGGTGTCCCAGCGCTCGGCGACCGGCCCGGCGGGGGCCTTGTGGTCGACGACGGGGGCGCCGACCTCGTAGTCGAGGTAACTCATGTCAGCTCACCACTCCGGTCATGACGGCGACGGGTACGGAGACGAAGCCCACGGTCAGGGCGAGGGCCAGACCGTTGGCGAGGATCTTGAGAAGTCGTTCCCGGCGGGCGTTGCCGACGCCGAGGGTCTGGGCGGCGCTCCAGAAGCCGTGGCGGACGTGCAGGCCGACGGCGAGCATGGCGACGATGTAGATCACGTTGCCGTACCAGGTGGAGAAGGTGTCCACGACGTTCTGGTACGGACGTCCCTCCTGGAAGCCGCCGGGGTGCGCGGTGCCGGTGGTCAGGTCGAGGATGTGCCAGACGATGAAGAGGGCGACGATGACGCCGCCCCAGCGCATGGTGCGGGTGGCGTAGCTCGCCTTCTTCCGCCGGTGGACGTAGGCGGTGGGGCGGGCCCTGATGTCGCGCCGGCTGAGCTGGTACGCGGAGACGGCGTGGGCGACGACGGCGGCGAGCAGCACGATCCGGACGAGCCACAGGGCCCAGGAGTGGTGCAGGACGGGGGCGCCCATGGTGCGCAGCCAGTGGCCGTACGCGTTGAACTCCTCCGGGCCGAAGAAGACCTTGAGGTTGCCCATGACGTGGGCGACGAGGTAGCCGAGCATGAGCAGGCCGCTGACGGCCATGACCGTCTTCTTGCCGATCGTCGAGGACCAGAAGCCGCGGGAGCGGGTGGGCGGCGGGGGTGCCGTCTTGGTTGCCAGAGCCATGGGGTCGACGCTAGGGGCGAAGGGCCCGAGAGGTCCAAGACATGGTTCGGCTCATCTCGATAGGCTGAGCCTATGCAGTTCCAGCAGCTTCTCTACTTCGTCGCCGTGGCCGAGACCCGTCACTTCACTCGGGCCGCGGAGCGGGTGCATGTGTCGCAGCCCTCGCTCTCGCAGCAGATCCGCGCCTTGGAGCAGGAGCTGGGGGCGGAGCTGTTCAGCCGGGCCCGGGGGAACATCGCGCTCACCGACGCCGGTGAGGCGCTGCTGCCGCTCGCCCGGCGGATCCTCGCCGACACGGACACGGCCCGGCAGGAGGTGCAGGAGCTGGTGCAGCTGCGGCGGGGACGGGTGCGGCTGGGCGCGACACCGAGCCTGTGCACGGGTCTGCTGCCGGACGTGCTGCGCGCCTTCCACGATCTGCACCCGGGGATCAGGCTGCAGATCGAGGAGAGCGGCTCCCACGATCTCGTACGGGAGCTGGCGCGGGGCGCGCTCGATCTGGCGCTGGTGGTGCTGCCGCTGCCGACCCCGTCACCGGCGCTGACGACGGTGGAGCTGCTGCGCGAGGACCTGGTGGTGGTGTCGAGCTCGGCGGCGCCCGCGCCCCGGCGGCCGGTGCGAATCGCAGACCTGCGGGACCAGCCGTTGGTGATGTTCCGGCACGGCTACGACCTGCGCGAGCTGACGGTGGCCGCCTGCCGGGCGGAGGGGTTCGAGCCCTCGTTCACGGTGGAGGGCGGCGAGATGGACGCGGTGCTGGGTTTTGTACGGGCGGGCCTGGGGGTCGCCGTCGTACCGGCCATGGTCGCGGCCCGGGCGGGCCGCGACCTGCGGGTCACGGCCCTGGCCCGGCCGGGGCTGCGGCGCACGATCGCCCTGGCGCACCGCAGTGACGTGGCCCCGCCGCGCGCCGCCCGCGAACTCCAGCGCGTCCTCCTGGCCTCCCGCACCACCACGTGAGCGGTGGGTCGCGGGGCCCCGGGGCCCCGGGCCGGGCCTTGAGGGGCCGGGGCCCGGGGGGCCCAGCAGCCGCTACACCGCGTCCGCCAGGACCAGGGAGTGGATGCGGTCCGGGGCGCCCGGGCGGGCGTAGTACCAGCCCTGGGCCGTGTCGCAGCCCAGGTCCCGCAGCTGCTGCGCCTGCGCGCCGGTCTCCACGCCCTCCACCGTCACCGCCAGCTCCAGGCTGTGCGCCAGCGAGACGATGCCCTCGACGATCTTGAGATCGACCGGGTCCGCCGGGTGCCGCTGCATGCCCTGGGTGAAGGACCGGTCGAGCTTGAGGACGCTCACCGGCAGGCGGCGCAGGTTGGCGAGGTTCGAGTAGCCCGTGCCGAAGTCGTCCAGGGCGATGTCCACGCCCATCTCGGCGAGCTGCCGCAGCGGCTTCAGCAGGTCGTCGTCCGCGCCGATCAGCGCCGACTCGGTCACCTCCAGGCAGAGCGCGCCCGGTTCGAGCCCGGAGCGCTCCAGGACGTCGACCGTGTCGGCCACAAGCCGCGGGTGGTGCAGCTGGGTCGGCGAGAGGTTGACGTTGATGCGCAGCGGGCCGCCGTCGGAGTGCCGGGTCTGCCAGAAGCGGGCCTGGCGTACCGCCTCCTGGAGCACCCAGCGGCCCAGCGGCACGATCAGGCCGGTGTTCTCGGCGAGCGGGATGAAGCGGTCGGGCCCCAGCACCCCGTGCTGCGGATGGCACCACCGTACGAGCGCCTCCGCGCCGTGCACGCTGCCGTCCCCGAGGTGCACCAGCGGCTGGTACTCGATGAAGAACTCGCCGCGCTCCAGGGCGGCCGGCAGCGCGGTGGTCAGCCCGTGCCGGGTGATCGCGCGGGCGTCGGCCTCCGCGTCGGCGAACTCGAAGCGGTTGCCGCCCGCCGACTTCGCCCGGTACATGGTGATGTCGGCGCTGCGCAGCACCTCGGCCGGGGTGCGCTCCCCCGTCGGCCCCTCGACGACGCCGATGCTGCCCCGCACGCGCAGTTCGCGGCCGTCGATCCGCACGGGCACGGTGAGCGTGGTGAGGATACGGTTCGCCAGGTCGACCACGTTCCGCTCGGTGCCGGGGCCGGTGGTGAGGGCGACGAACTCGTCGCCGCCGAGCCGGGCCACCATCTCCCCGGGGGCGGTCGCGCAGCTCTGGAGCCGGTCGGCGACCTCGACGAGCAGCCGGTCGCCCGCCGCGTGGCCGAGGCTGTCGTTGATGGCCTTGAAGCCGTCGAGGTCGAGGTAGCAGAGCCCGAAGCGGGCACCCTGGCTCTGGGAGAGCGTCTTCTCCAGGCGCTCGAAGAACAGCGTCCGGTTCGGCAGTCCGGTGAGCGCGTCGTGGGTCGCCTCGTAGCGCAGCCGCAGGTTGAGCAGCCGCCGCTCCGTGGTGTCCTCCATCAGCGCGAGCTGGTACTGCGGGAGACCGTCGGCGTCGCGCAGCAGCGAGACGGTGAGGTTGGTCCACAGGACCGTGCCGTCGCCCCGGTAGTACGGCTTCTCGACGCGGTAGTGCTCGCGCTCGCCGCGCACCAGCTCGCCGTAGAGCTTCCACACGTGCGGGGCGTCCTCGGGGTGCGACCAGTCCCGGACGTTGCGGCTGCGGACCTGGTGCTCCAGGCCGCCGAACATCCGGGTCAGGGTCTCGTTGACCTCCAGGATGTTGCCGTCGAGGTCGGCGATGCCGATGCCGATCGCGGCGCCCTCGAAGACCGCGCGGAAGCGGGTCTCGGTGGCGTGCAGCGCGAGTTCGGCGGCGCTGCGGGCGGCAAGCGCGGAGCGGGCTATGGACTCCTGCTCGGCCAGGGTCCGTTCGCGCAGGGCCTGAGTGAAGCCGGCGGCCATGGCGTGCTGCAGCCGGGAGCAGCGGGCCCGCAGTTCCTCGGCGGGCAGCTCGTCCTCGCTGCCGCAGTACAGCACGAGGTACGAGTCGACGACGCCGAGGCTACGGCTGAGGGCGTCCGGGTCCGTGACGTGCGCGGCCACCAGCGCGGCGCCGGTGCGGTGCGCGGCCGCCGTGTCGAACGGCCGGTCGTGCAGCGCGGCGCGCAACTGGCGGGCGAGCGGCAGGAGATGGTGCTCGAACTCGGCCCGGGTCAGCGAGGTGGCGGTCACCGGGAAGATCGCCCGGCTCCAGATGGTCGCGAACCGCCTGAGTCTGTCCTCGAGGCCGTCCGGTTCCGCGTCCGAGCCGGACGACTGCGACGGCACCTTCACGCCTTGCGCCCCACCCCTGCGAAGCCCGAGAAGGCGTACGGATCCTCCTCCTCGAGGGGAACGTCCGGGCGCCAGCGGGGCATGGACACGAGCCCCGGCTCGACCATCTCACAGCCGTCGAAGAAGCGGGCGATCTCGGCCTGGGAGCGCATGACGAGGGGGTTGCGGATGTTGCGGTAGACCTCGACCGTGCCGCCGGCCTGTTCCTCCGTCAGCGGGATGCCCTCGTAGGAGGCGTGGGTCAGGATGACGAGGCTGCCGGGCGCCAGGGCTTCGAGGAGTTCGGCGACGGCGGCCCGGGGTTCGTCCTCGTCCTCCAGGAAGTGCAGCACCGCGACGAGCAGCAGCGCCACCGGCCGGTCGAGGTCGAGGAAGGAGCCGGCCTCGGGGCTGCTCAGGATCTGCTGCGGCTTGCGCAGGTCGGCCGAGAGGACGGTGGCGCGGTCGTTGCCCTCCAGGACGGCGCGGCTGTGTGCCACGGCCACCGGGTCGTGGTCGACGTAGACCACGCGCGCCTCGGGGCAGGCGGCCTGGGCGACCTCGTGGACATTGCCGAACGTCGGTATGCCGGAGCCGATGTCGAGGAACTGGGTGATGCCGCCGTCCACGGCGTAACGTACGGCGCGGCGCATGAAGGCACGGTTCGCCTGCATGATCTTGGGCAGTCCCGGCATGAACTCCATGGCCTTGCGGGCCGCTTCGCGGTCCACTTCGAAATTGTGCGAGCCGCCCAGATAGAAGTCGTACATACGGGACACGCTCGGAACCGAGATATCGATACCCGGCGGGGCCCAGGCGGGACGCTCCATCAATGTCTCCAACAAGTCGCCACGGGGGATGCGGCCATGTGTTCGCGGCCGGTGTTCGAGCCGAGGCTACTGATCGCCCGCCGGGAGAGCGAGTAGAAACGGAAATTAGCGGTCCGTTCTTGGTCACACGCCATTGGCACGTGCGCCGGAAACGCCGAGATCACGCCTTCGGCCCGTGCAAATTCACGTGCATATGGACGTGCGCCGGCCCGCCGTCACGCGAGGAGGTGACGGCGGGCCGGCCGGCCGGAAGCGCGGCGGGGGGGACTACTTGGGCGCTCCGACCAGCTTTCCCTCGGGGGACACGGCGTACCAGGTACCGCCCACACCTTGGCCGTTGGTGTCTCCGGGCGCCTTGTCGCCGGCGAAGGTGTAGAGCGGCCAGCAGTCGATGGTCTGCTGTTTGATGCCGTCGGGCCGGCTGAAGGTGACGTATCCCTTCGTGGAGATGCCCTCGGTGTCGTTCTTGTCGACGGGGGCGACAACCGGCCACTTCTCCAGGCAGGGGCCGACACAGGCCGTCTTCATGGGCCAGGCGGAATCCTTCTTGAAGCGGTAAACCGTCATTCCGCGCGAATCGACCACGATGTCGCCGAGTTGGGGGTCCTTGCGCACGGAGAGACCCGCGGCCTTCTCGGCGGAATCGTCGCCACCGCCGGCGCCCTCACCCTCCTCGCCGTCCCGCTCCGCGCCCTCCTCCGTGCCCTCCTGCGCCGCGCCGCCGGTGGCCGGTGCCGCCTTCTTCCCGTCCGGGGCGGCGGCGAACCAGGTGCCGCCGACACCCTGGCCGTTGATGTCTCCGGGCTTGGTGTCCTTGGCGTACCGGTACATCGGCCAGCCGTCGAGGGTGAGTTGCCTGCTGCCGTCGGCGCGGGTCACCTCGCCGAGCAGCGCGGGGTCGACGCCGGCCGGCGGCTTGGCGCCCGAGGGGCTGACGACGGGCCACGCGTCGGCGCACGTGCCCTCGCAGGTGGCCCGCGGCGGGTCGGCGGAGTCCTTGTCGAAGCGGTAGAGGGTGAACCCCTTGCTGTCGGTGACCACCTTCCCGAGCGTCTTGGTGTCGGAGGCGACGAGCTGGCCCGCGGGCTCGGCGGCGCCGTCGGCGCTGCCGGAGCCGTAGCCCCCGGAGGGGTATCCCTCGGAGCCGTTGCCGTAGGCGTTCTCCGCGGGCGCTCCGGCCGGCTTCGCCGCGCCCGCCGGCTGGCCGCCGAGCGACGACTCGCCCTTTTCCTGACCACACGCCGTCGTCAGCGCGAGCACGGCCGCGGCCGTCAGGGCGAGTGCCGCGTTCCCCCAGGTCTTCATGTCGACTTCCCTTGCCTCGTGACTTGTCGGAGTGGCGTCGGCGCCGTTCCCGGCATGGGGTACGGGGCGTGGGGGCGTCGTGCTCAACGAGCGCGGAAATTTCCGCAGGAACGTCAATCCAGCGCTCCTCGAAAACCCCTCCATCCGGGGAATCCGGGCCGTTCCCCGCGTGCGGCGCCCGGATTGTGATCATGCTCATCGGCGTGTCTCTGTACGGATCGTTCCTCGCGCGCCCGCTGGCGGCCGCCGCGCTGCTGTGGCTGCTGGCCGCACCGGTGCCCGCCGCCGCCGACGCCTGCGCCTACGCCACGACCGGGCCCGGCGGCTCGAACACCTCGGTCGCGGTCATCGGACCGGGCGCGTGCTCGCCCACGCCGACTCCTCCTCCGCCACCGGAACCGGCGCCGCGGCCGACGACGCCGAAGCCGGTGCCGCCGAAGCCGGTGCCGCCGCCCGCCCCGGCGCCCGAACCGCCCCCCGCGCGCGCGGATCCACCGCCACCGGCGAGGCCTGCCCCGCCACCGCCCCCACCGCCCCCACCGGCGCCGCCCCGACCGGCCCCCACCCCACCAGCCCCTTCGCCCACGCCTTCCTTACGCCCACCACCGCCGGCCGCCACCCCCGTGGCACTGCCCGCCTACCGCCGGGCCGCGCGGCCCGAACCCGAGAACGGCCCCTCGCTCGTGTCCCTGACGCTGCTGGTCACCGCTCCCGCGGTGCTCGCGACCGCGCTGCTGCGCCCCCGCTCCCGCTGAGCCCCCGCCGGAGGAAACCATGTCGGAATGGCTTGTCCTGACCATCGCGATGGCCGCCGCGTGCGCCGTCGTCCTCACCATCGTCGTCATCAACAACCGGAGGATCCCCGACGACGACGATCCCAGCGAGACCCCCGACGTCATGGAGTACATGACGATGATGATCGGCGTGGTGTACGCGATCGTCCTCGGCCTCGCCATCGCCGGCGTCTGGGAGGCCCGCAGCGCCGCCCAGGAGACCGTGCGTCAGGAGGCCCAGGCGCTGCACGAGATCTCGGAGCGCGTCGAGGTGTACCCGGCCGACGTCCGCGCCCGCATCCGCGCCGACATCGACGCGTACGTGGCGTACGTCGTCGACGACGAGTGGCGTCACATGTCCGAGAAGGGCGAGCTCAGCGAGCAGGGCACCGAGCTCCTCCAGCAGGTGCGCCGCGGCGTGACCGACTACCGGCCGGCCGACGACCACGAGGGACAGGCCTACCAGCCCCTGGTCGACCAGGTCGCGGCGGTCGACGACGCCCGCAACGCCCGGGGCCAGAGCGCGGGGGCGACGATGCCCGGCGTGGTGTGGTTCGGCCTGATCATCGGCGCGCTGGTGACCGTCGGCCTCATCTTCACCCTGCAGATCCGGCGTACCGGCCGTGAACTGCTGCTCGCGGGCCTGTTCAGCGCGCTCATCGCCTTCCTGCTCTTCCTGATCTGGGACTTCGACGCGCCGTTCGGGCGCGGGATCTCGGCGACGGCCACGCCGTTCACCGACCTCTTCCCGCACCTCACGGAGTGAGGCGGGGCCCGGCGGTGCGGGCCCCGCGGGTGGGGGCCGACGGGTGCGGGGCGGGGCCGGGTGCGGGGCGCGCGCGTGGGCCACTCGGGTGACACCGGTGCCCCATTCGCCCGCCTGGGATCGCGGCTGTGATAGAGGGCTTCTAGCGTTTCGGGCATCGAGGTGCATGTCATGACCTATGCGGAAATCCCTTCCGCGGCTGCTCCTCGGGGACCCGGAGGTTTCCATGCGCGCGATACGTGCCGCGTCCACTGCCCTGCTGGGGGCGGCCGCCCTCGCCCTGGCCGTTCCCGTCGCCGGCGCGGCGGACGGCGCCCCCGCACCCCACCCGCAAGGCGTCCAGGCCGCGCGGGCGAAGGCGCCGGGCGACTTCGTCGTCTCACCCTCACTGGTCGCGCCGGGCGGACGGGTGACGCTCAGCGCGCCCGGCTGCCGCAGTACGGCGACCGCGTCGTCGGGCGTCTTCGACACCGTCACCATCGCCCCGGGCGCCACGGCCACCGCCGTGGTGGACTGGGACGCCCGGCGGGGTGCCGTCTACACGGTCACCTTCAACTGCACCGGCGGCATCTCGGACACCGTCAACCTGACCATCAGCGGCACCACCGCGAGCCCGACCGTCAGCTCCACCGTCCTGACCCCTCCGCGGGGCGTGCAGGGCGGCCTGGGCGGCTCGATCGGCGGGGTCGAGGCGTGGACGCTGGCGGCCGGTACCGGTCTCGTCATCGCCGCGACCACCGGACTCGTCCTCGTCCTGCGGCGCCGGTCGAACCTCGACCGGGGCCGGCGCCACTGACGGCGGGGAGGGTGCCCGCCACCGGCGCTCCCCCACCGCCCGACCCCCGCACCACCCCCGCACGAAGCCCGTCGCCCCCGATTCCTGACGTCACAGGATTCGGGGGCGACGGGCGTGTACGGCCGACCGGGAGGTTCGGCCGGTCAGACCGTTCCGCCGCTCATACGGCGCCGGCGCGCGAGGAACATGCCCCCGCCCAGCGCGGCCGCGGCGACGAGCGAGCCGCCGACGGCCATCTCCGTGGAGCTGGGCGCGAGCGAACCACCGATGCCGCCCGTGGCACCCTGGCCGGCCAGCACACGGAACCGCTGGGTGAACACCCGGTTGGGGCTGGTGCAGTGGACGGTCAGGGTGTGCTCGCCGATCGTGGCGTTGTTGTGGATGCGGGCGACGGCGCTGGAGACCCCGCCGAAGGGCGCGGAAAGGGAGACGGTCGGGAAGGCGGCGGACGAGACGGTGCCTCCGGCGCAGCCCTTCACGGTGATCGTGAGGGTCGACCCCTGGTGGACCGCGGAGGGGGTGACGGTGACGTTGTGGGCGCCGTCACCTCCCCGCTGGACCGCGGAGGAGCCGACAGTGACAGTGCCGGGACCGTTGGTGGCGGCGGCGAGGGGGGCCGCGAGCCCGACCGCCGCGATCGCGGTGGCGGCCACCGCCAGAGTGCGTGCAGCACGCATGGTTGAACCTCCAGTGGAAGACGCCCCAAAGCGGTGCCCCGGGAAATTCGACGAGTACGCCTTCCATGACGAACCATCACAAGCGCGGACGACCTGCGCATCTCGGCACTGGTCCACCCCGGTGAGGCGACACGCCGGGGAATGGACCGGTGAACCTGACGGAGCCGCAGGTCACAGACCGTCAGGATGCTTATCCGATGATCACTCGTATAGGCCATCGTCCTCGTCACCCGGCCCGCCCTGAGGTACGACTGAGCTCCGGCGCGCACCGGACGGCCGTCACGCGGCCCCGGCGCGCCCGCCACCCGTTCGCCTTTCCCTGATCGCCGGTCCGGCCCGCCGCCCTTACCGTTCTGACGACCCACGAAGGGAGAACCATGAGCCCCAAGGACTTCAGCGTCTTTGAGCCGAGAAGACGCCAACCGTGGGGCGTCCTGGCTCTCGTCATGCTGTCCGGCCTGGCGATGGTGCGCAATGGAGTCGACGTCGAGATGGGCCCGCCGCAGCCCGCGGCCGCCGCCGCTCCCGACACCCGCCCGACCGGGGCTCCGTCCACCAGCGGCCTGGCACTGCCGCACGCCCCCGCCTCCCGGATCAAGATCCCGTCCATCAGGGTCACCGCCCCCCTCACGGACGTGGGCCTGGACGAGAACGGCTGGATCGCGGCGCCGCCGCCGGAGGACCCCAACCTGGCCGGCTGGTACCAGAACGGCATCGCGCCCGGGCAGCGTGGCACGGCGGTGATCGTCGGCCATGTCGACAACGCGGCGGGCCCCGCGGTCTTCTACAGCCTCGGCTCGCTGGACAAGGGCCAGCACATCGAGGTGGAGCGGTACGACGGCCGGGTCGCCGTCTTCGAGATCTACGGCGTCGAGGTCTACTCCAAGAACAACTTCCCCGGCGTCCAGGTGTACGGCGACACCGGAGAGCCCGAGCTCCGGGTCATCACCTGCGGCGGCGGCTACTCCCGGGCGCACGGCTACGACGGCAATGTCGTCGTCTACGCCCGCATGGTCGGCTCCCGCTGACGGCGCGGCGGCGCACGACGAGAGGCCCCCGGCGCCGAGCGCCGGGGGCCTCGTCGTACGCGCTCAGCGCCGGGGGACGGTGATGCTGTAGCCGGCGTCGATGAGTTCGGGCAGATAGCGAGCCAGCGCGGCCACGCTCTGCGAGCGGTCGCCGCCCGCGTCGTGCGAGAGCACCACCACTCCGGGCGCGGCCCCGTCCAGGACCCTGCGGACGATGCTCGCGGTGCCGGGTTCCTGCCAGTCGAGGGTGTCGACGGTCCAGGCGAGCGGCTCCATGCCCAGCTCGGCGCCGATCTCGAAGGAGTGCCGGTTCCATGCTCCGAACGGGGCGCGGTACCACAGCGGCGCCGAGCCGAGGATCCCCTCGACCAGGTCGCTGGTCGAACCGAGCTCCTCCCGGATGCGCGAGGGGCGGAGTTTGGGGATCAGGGGGTGGGACCAGGAGTGGTTGCCGACCACGTGGCCGTCGGCGGCCATCTGCCGTACCAGGTCCTTGTTCTCGACCGCCATCTCACCGCAGACGAAGAACATCGCCCGGCAGCCGTGGCGGCGCAGGATGGCGAGGATCTCCGGTGTGTAGCGGGGGTCGGGCCCGTCGTCGAAGGTGAGCACCATGGAGCGGCCGACCCCCGACATCTTCAGGAACGGCCGTTGCCGGACCGGCGGGAGCGCCTTCCGGAAGGCCGGGGGCGCGTAGGCCGTCATGGGCTGGAGACGGTACGAGGAGGGCTTGAGACGGGCGCGGGCCTGCGGTCCCGCCGCCGGACCACCGCCGGCGCCGCTGCCCGCGCCGGTCACGGGGGCGGCTCTCTCCGTCGTGCTGTAGCGGTCGGCCGCGAAGACTCCGACCGTGGCTGTGGCCCCCAGGGCGGCGGCGATGCGCAGCACCGCCCGGCGCCCCGTGGGCATCTGATCCTTTTTCATGACTAATGGCTCGCATGGCCGAAGGCCCCAGACCCTCACCCACACCGGTCAGCTGTCCGAAAACACCCGATGAGCCGATAGTCGGCCGCACCGCGGGGGCCTACTGCCGCGGGGCTACTCCCCCATCACAAGCCCGTCCCCGGCAGCGCCCCGCTCCAGGACGACGTCTCGGATGGTGTCGCGTACGGCGGTGAGGGGTTCGCCCGCCTTGATGGCGGCGTTGAGGTTGACGACCCGGCCGCGGCCGGTGTCGAACCACTGCGGGAGGAACTCGGCCGCGGTGACCTCCCAGCGCGCCCCCGGAGCCTTGGGCGGGGCGAAGGTGAAGCGGCCGAGGGTGCCCTGGTTGCCGCGCGGGTCGAACACGCCCGCGTGGTTGATCATGTCGCCGGCGATCTGGTCGCCCATGCCGTAGATGATCCAGGTGCCGTTGACCTTCTCGTAGGCCTGCGGGACGTGGGCGTGGGTGCCGAGGATCAGGTCGATGTCGGGCCGGCCGCCCGTCCGCGAGGCCGTCAGCGACCTGCCGAGGGTGAGCTGGCGCTCGTCGGGGGCGGTCTGCCACTCCGTTCCCCAGTGGACGCTGACCACGACGACGTCGGCGCCGGCCTTCCGGGCGGCCCGGGCGTCGGCGATGATCTTCTCTTCGTCGATCAGGTTGACCGCCCACGGCTGCCCGGCCGGCATCGGATAGCCGTTGGTGTCGTACGTGTAGGCGAGCTGGGCGACCGTCGCGTCGCCCGCCTTCAGCAGGGTGGGTGTGGCGGCCTCCTCGGCGGTGCGGGCCGACCCGGCGTGGCGCACGCCCGCCTTGTCGAGCGCGTCGAGGGTGCGGCCGAGGCCGGCGGCGCCGTCGTCCAGGGTGTGGTTGGAGGCGGTGGAGCAGGAGTCGTAGCCGGTCTCCTTGAGCGCGACGGCGATCTCGGGGGGCGACTTGAAGGCGGGATAGCCCGTGTAGGGGCCGCCCTCCTCGCCGTAGACGGTCTCCATGTGGCAGATCGCCAGGTCGGCGCGGGAGACGACGCTCTTGACCCCGGACAGCATGGGGCGGAAGTCGTATCCGGCGCCGCCCGCGTCCTCGGCGGCGCGGCGGATGATCGAGGCGTGCGGCAGGACGTCGCCGGTGGCGACGAGGGTGAAGCCGGTCAGGGCGGAGGCTCCGCCGGCGGCCGCCGAGGGGACGGCGGGGCGGGCCTTCCGCGCGGGCGAGGCCTCGGGGGTGTCGACGGCGCCGGCACAGCCGGTCGCCACCGTGAGCAGGGCGGCGGCGAAGGCCATCGCCCCCTGTCTCGTGCGCTGCGTCATCAGCCGACTCCGAGTGATTCATAGGATGAACATCTGTCCAGAGAATTCATGGCCGGATATAAGCCGCAGTCAAGAGACAAAGCCGCAGGAGCCGATAAACCCCGCCGAAACGGACGCATAGCCTCCGCCTGACCGTTCACCGCACCATTCGCCGCTCGGTGCGACCGCTCGTCGCACACCGCTGTCCGTTCTCTGTCCCTCGCCGCCCGCATGCGTTCGTATACGCCCGTGGGACGACGAGCCGGCAGGAGAGGTGTGGAGCATGGCGACGGCGACGACGACGACCGACGAGAGGGCCCTGGCGGAGCTGCAGCGTGACCACGGCCCCGCGCTGTTCGGCTTCCTGCTCGGACTGACCTACGGCGACCAGCAGCGCGCCGAGGACCTGGTCCAGGAGACGCTCGTACGGGCCTGGCTCCACCCGGAGGCGTTCGACGGGCCTTACGAGTCGATGCGGCCGTGGCTGTTCACGGTGGCCCGCCGCCTCGCCATCGACGCCCGCCGCTCCCGGCTCGCCCGGCCCACCGAGATCGGCGACGGGGTGCTCGCCGCCACGCCCGACCCCGCCGACGCCACGGAGTCCGCGGTCGCCGCGCTCGATGTGCGCGCGGCCGTGCGGGAGCTGAGCCCCGAACACCGCGCGGTCCTGGTCCGGCTGTACTTCCACGGGCTGACCGTCAACGAGGCCGCCGCCGACCTCGGCATACCGGCCGGCACCGTCAAGTCCCGCTCGCACTACGCGCTGCGCCAGCTCGGGCGCTACCTGCCGGGCTACCGGCCCCGGCGCGGGGGCGTTGCCCGGTCACGGGCCGCCGCCGCACAATGACCGCGTGACGCTGACTCTCGCCGCCGCGGAAAAGGTACTCGCCGACAACTTCGCCCCCTGGGTGCTCGACCTCGGGCTCTCGGTGGTCTCCCTCGACGGGCCGGAGGCGGTCCTCCGCCTCCCCTGGTCGGAACGGCTGGCCCGCGAGGGCGGCGGGCTCAGCGGTCAGGCGCTGATGGCCGCCGCCGACACGGCCACGGTGATCGCGGTCGCGGCGGCCCGCGGCGGCTTCGTCCCGATGACGACGGTCCAGCAGTCGATCAGCTTCCAGCGCGCCGTTCTCGGCGTGGACGTCCTGGTCCGGGCGCGGCTGACCAAGACGGGGAAGCGGATGGCCTTCGCGGACATCACGATGGCGGCCGAGGGCACGCACGAGACGGCCGCCCACGCGACGGCGGTGTACGCGCTGCTCGGCTGAGCTCCGTGCCTCCCAGTCCTCTCAGGTCTCTCTTCTCCCACGGATCCCCCGTCTCCCACCAGCACCGATCCGGCGGGGGAACGTATCCGAAACCACACGGGCGAGTTGAGTAAAGAGCGTCCCACGCCCGTCCTTCTCGGTGGAGGCTCGTGGTCGGGGTCGCCGACCGACACGTCCGGGAGAAGGTGGGAGCGTTGCTGCCCGAGAGTACGAACGGCACCAGTGGAGGCGGGCTCGCCGTCCCGATGGCCTGGCTGTGTGCCGAGTTCACGGCGGACGATCTGCTGCGCGCGAGCTGCCTGGTCCCGCCCGGCACACTCGAGTACCGGGCCGGCCGGCAGACGCTGGCGCTCACCATCCACCTCTGCGAGGGCGCGGCCGCCTCGTCCGGCGCGCGCGCCACGGGCCGGCTCGACGAGTGGATCTCGCGCACCGCCCACGACCGCCCGTGGCCGCGCTGGGTCCGCGAGCGGCTCGACGAACGGGTCCACGCGGGCGAGGAGAGCGCCGACCTGGCCATGGCGCAGGAGACCTGGCGCCGGCTCCGTTCGACGCAACTGCGCGCCGCCGACCTCGGCGGCCTCCCGTCGGCCGCGACCGGCCTCCCGGTCGACGAGTCGGCCCAAGTGTGGCTGCCTGCCTGGAAGTTGGGCCTCCCCCTCGGCCATCTGGCCCTGCATCTGTACTGACACGGGCGGCGCGCGCCAGGCGCCGCGCCCTAGGTGGTCCGGTGGATGCCCGACCGGTACTTGGGTATCCGGACCGTCACCTTCATGCCCGCGCCGAGGGCGGTCTCGATGACGAGGCCGTGCTCCGCGCCGTACACCTGACGCAGCCGTTCGTCGACGTTGGACAGGCCGATCCCGGAGCCGGTGGGGCGTTCCCCGAGGAGGATCGCGCGCAGTTCGGCCGGGTCCATGCCCACGCCGTCGTCCTCGATGGTGACCACCGCCTCGGCCCCCGCGTCCCGGGCGGCGATCGTGACCCGGCAGGCGTTCACGCTGTCCTCCAGGCCGTGTTTCACGGCGTTCTCCACGAGCGGCTGGAGGCAGAGGAAGGGGAGGGTCACCGGCAGCACCTCGGGCGCGATCTGCAGGGTGACCTTGAGCCGGTCGCCGAAGCGGGCTCCGGCGAGCGCCAAGTACTGCTCGATCGCGCGCAGTTCGTCGGCGAGCTGAGCGAACTCGCCGTGCCGGCGGAAGGAGTAGCGGGTGAAGTCGGCGAACTCCAGAAGGAGTTCCCGTGCCTGCTCGGGGTCGGTCCGGACGAAGGAGGCGATGGCGGCGAGGGAGTTGAAGATGAAGTGCGGTGAGATCTGCGCGCGCAGCGCGCGGATCTCCGCCTCGACGATCCGGGTCCGCGAGCGGTCGAGCTCGGCCAGTTCCAGCTGTACGGAGACCCAGCGGGCGACTTCGGTCGCGGCCCGCACCAGGACCGCCGACTCCCGCGAGCCGTAGGCCACCAGCGCGCCGAGGACTCCGTCCTCGCCGGTGAGCGGGGCGATCACCGCCCAGCGCAGCGGGCAGTCGACGTCGGCGCACCCGCTGTGCGTGGAGCGGCTACGGCCCGAGTCGAGGATCTCGGCGACCTGTTCCATGACGTGGTCGCGGTGGTGCCCTTCGCCCGGCCCGTCCCAGGCGAGGACGGCGGACCGGTCGGTGAGGCAGAGCGCCTCCGTCCCCAGCAGCGGGCGCAGCCGCCGGGCGGCCTTGCGCGCGGTCTCCTCGGTGAGGCCGGCGCGCAGCGGCGGGGCGGCGAGCGAGGCGGTGTGCAGGGTGTGGAAGGTGGCCCGCTCGACCGGGGTGCCGAGGTCGAGGTCGGCGGTCCGGGCCCCGCGGCGGGCCGCGAGCCGCCCCAGGACGAAGCCCGCCGCCAGCAGTACGGCTCCCACCGCGGCGGCGGCCGCGAGCGCGATCCCGCTCATCGGTCCGCTCCTTCCCTCGGCGTACGGGGCCGGCCGCTGAGCTCCTCCGGCAGGTGGAGCCGGGCCAGCAGGCCGGGTGTCCCGGCCGGGATGTGCCGGGGGGTGGCCAGCGAGACCAGGATCATGGTGAGGAACCCCAGCGGCACCGACCAGACCGCCGGCCAGGCCATCAGGGTGTGCGGCCAGCCCTCGGCCGGCAGCCCGGCCCGGGTCGCCATCACCGCCGTGAGCGCGGACCCGCCGCCGAGCAGCAGCCCGGCCATGGCGCCGGGCGGGGTCAGCCGCCGCCACCAGATGCCGAGGACGAGCAGCGGACAGAACGAGGAGGCGGAGACGGCGAAGGCGAGACCGACGGCGTCCGCGACGGGCACCTTCGAGGCGACGATCCCGGCGGTCAGCGGGACGGCGGTGGCCAGCAGGGTCGCGAGGCGGAAGTGCCGTACGCCCCGGGAGGGAAGCACGTCCTGGGTGAGCACCCCGGCGACCGCCATGGTCAGTCCGGAGGCGGTGGAGAGGAAGGCGGCGAAGGCCCCGCCCGCGAGGAGCGCGCCCAGCAGATCGCCGAGCACGCCGCCGAGCATCCGGTCGGGCAGGACGAGGACGGCGGCGTCGGCGGCTCCGGTGAGAGCCAGTTCGGGGGCGTAGATCCGGCCGAGCGCTCCGTACACCGGCGGCAGCAGGTAGAACGCGCCGACGAGGCCGAGGACGACGAGCGTCGTGCGGCGGGCGGCGCGGCCGTGCGGGCTGGTGTAGAAGCGGACGGCGACGTGCGGCAGCCCCATGGTGCCGAGGAAGGTGGCGAGGATCAGCCCGTACGTCGCGTACAGCTGGTGGCCGTCGCGCCCGCCGGCCAGCGGCTGCGACCAGCCGAGGGGATCGGCCCCGGTGGCGGCCCGGGCGGGGACGGGGGCGCCCTCGGGGAAGGCGAGTGCGGTGCCGCCCTCGACGCGGTGCGTGCCCGGGTCGAGGGTGACGGTCCGTTCCTCGTACGGCACGGTGTCTACGCGGCCGGTGACGGTGAGCGTGAGCGGGGCGTCGACCTCGATCCGTACGGTGTCGGCGACGCGGACGACGGTGTGTTCGCGGAAGACGGCCGGGGCGTCGAAGCGGACCCGGGGCGCGCCGTCGCCGGACCACGCGGCGGCCAGGAAGAGGGCGGGCACCAGCAGGGCGGTGAGCTTCAGCCAGTACTGGAACGCCTGGACGAAGGTGATGCTCCGCATGCCGCCGGCGGCGACGATGCCGGTGACGACGACGGCGACGAGCAGACCGCCGACCCAGTCGGGGGCTCCGGTGAGGATCTCCAGGGTCAGCCCCGCGCCCTGGAGCTGCGGGAGGAGGTACAGCCAGCCGACGCCGACGACGAAGAGACTCGCGAGGCGGCGGGCGGGCGGCGATTCGAGCCGGGCCTCGGCGAAGTCGGAGAGGGTGTACGCCCCCGAGCGGCGCAGCGGGGCCGCGACCAGGACGAGCAGGACCAGATAGCCGGCGGTGTAGCCGACGGGGTACCAGAGCATGTCCGGGCCCTGGACGAGGACGAGTCCGGCGATGCCGAGGAAGGAGGCGGCGGAGAGGTACTCGCCGCTGATGGCGGCGGCGTTGAGGCCGGGCCCGGCCGTGCGGGAGGCGACGTAGAAGTCGGAGGTGGTGCGCGATATGCGCAGGCCGAGGGCGCCGATGAGCACGGTGGCCAGGACGACGGCGGTGACGGCGGCCACCGCGTAGGTGTGGTTCACGTCCCTTCCCCGCGCTCAGCGGCCCTCGACGAGGCCGGTGAAGTCGCTCTCGTTGCGTTCGGCGCGGCGGACGTACCAGCGGGCGATGGCCCAGATGACGGGGTACACGCCGACGCCGAGCGCCGCCCAGACGACGGCCTCGGGCGCGGGCAGGGCGAGCAGCAGGGGCAGCGGACCGACGAGCAGGGCGAGCGCGCCGAGCGCCGTGAGGGCGGCCCGGAGCTGGCTGCGCATGAGGGAGCGGACGTAGGTGTGCCCGAGGGTCGTCTGCTCGCTGATCTCGGAGCGGGCGGGCGGATGGCCGGGTCGTCGTGGCGCTCCCGTCCGGGGCGCCGGCGGCAGGCCGTGGGCGCCGTCCCGGAGCGCGGAGGCGCGCGTGACGGTCTCGCGCCGGGGCCGGCGCGGCGGTGGTTCCTCGGACGTCGGTGTCCGCTCCGGCATCGGTCGACCTCGCAGGGGCTGTGGAGTCAACGGAGTGTACGCAGCGGTACGGGCGCGAGGGTAGGGGCCGCCGGTACGGCCTTGGCGTGCGGTGTGCGGGCCAAGGCGGTGGTATCCGGGCCGGTCAGCCGCTCGCGCGGCGCATGAGCAGGTCCCGGAGCTGACGGGCGTGGCGGCGGCTGACGGCCAGCTCCGTGGCGCCGACCCGGACGGAGGTGGCGCCACCGTCGAGGCGGAGCTCGTCGATCCGGCCGAGGGCGACGAGGTGGCTGCGGTGGATGCGGACGAAGCCGCGGGCGGCCCACCGCTCCTCCAGGGTGGAGAGGGGGACGCGGACGAGGTGGCTGCCCTCGTCGGTGTGCAGGCGGGCGTAGTCGCCCTGTGCCTCGACGTAGGCGATGTCGTCGACGGCCACGAACCGGGTCACCCCGCCGAGTTCGACCGGTATGTGCTCGGGCGTCCCGACGGGAGCGGCAGGGGCGGCGGGCGAGGTGGGGACGGCGGGCGCGGCGGGGGCGGCGGAGGCGTGGGCCAGCTCGTGGACCCGGCGGACCGCCTCGGCGAGCCGCTCGCGCCGCACCGGCTTCAGGACATAGTCCACGGCCTTGAGGTCGAAGGCCTGGACGGCGAAGCCCTCGTGGGCGGTGACGAAGACGATCAGCGGTGGCCGGGCGAAGCCGGCGAGCAGCCGGGCGACGTCGAGACCGGTGAGACCGGCCATGTGGATGTCGAGGAAGACGACGTCGACCGCGTCCTCGCCGTCCGGCCCCGCTTCGAGGGCCCGCCCGATCCTGCGCAGCGCCCCGGTGGCGTCGGTGGCGCCCTCGGCGCTGCGCACCCGCGGGTCGGCACGCAGGAGGTAGAGCAGTTCCCCGAGAGCCGGCTCTTCGTCGTCGACGGCCAGTACGCGCAGCATGCGGCGGAGTCTAAGGGGTGGCTTGTGGGGGGTGGCTTGTGGATCGGGCCGGGCTACTTGAGCAGTTTCGACAGGCGCCGGTCCGCGAGCGGTTTGCCGCCCGTCTGGCAGGTGGGGCAGTACTGGAGGGAAGAGTCGCGATAAGACACCTCGCGGATGGTGTCACCGCAGACCGGGCAGGGTTCGCCGGTCCGCCCGTGCACGCGCAGTCCGCTCTTCTTCTCGGCCTTGAGCTTGCCCGCGGCGAGCCCGTGCGCGCGCTCGACGGCCTCCCGCAGGGTGGCGCGCGTGGCCTCGTAGAGGGCGGCGGTCTCGTCGTCCGTGAGGTTCTGGGTCGGTTTGAAGGGGGACATCTTCGCGGCGTGCAGGATCTCGTCGCTGTAGGCGTTCCCGATGCCGGCGATCAGGCTCTGGTCCCGGAGCGCCCCCTTGATCTGCCGCCGTTCCCCGTGCAGCAGGGCGGCGAAGGCGGCGAGGTCGAACTCCTCGGCGAGCGGGTCGGGGCCCAGCCGGGCCACCCCCGGCACGTCCTGCGGATCGCGGACCAGGTGGACGGCGAGCCGCTTGGTGGTACCGGCCTCGGTGAGGTCGAAGCCGTCCCCACCGGTGAGCGCGGTCCGCAGGGCGAGCGGGCCCTTGCCGGGCCGTGGCGGGCCAGAGGGCAGGGGGTCCTTCCACTGGAGCCAGCCGGCGCGGGCGAGGTGGATCAGGAGGTGGAGCAGCTCGCCCGTCGTGCCCGCGCTCTCGATGTCGAGGAACTTGCCGTGCCGGGCGACGCCGACGACCTCCGCGCCCTCGAGGGCGCTCAGGGGTGGGTCGTACGTCTTGAGCACGCTGATCGCGACGGGCAGCACGCGGGCGATCTCCTTGCCCACGAGATGCTCGTCGAGGAACTCTCGCAGCGCTTCGACCTCGGGCAGTTCCGGCATGGCTCCACCCTGCCAGGACCGCCGTCGCGCCGCTCGCTCAGCGGCCCGCCTCCTCAGTGGTCGAGGTGTTCGAGCAGGTCCAGTTCGTCGGCGAACGCGGCCGCCAGCGCGTCGAGGTCGGGGACCGCCTTGCCGTCGGCGACCAGGCCGACGTGGACCTGTCCGCCGTAGGGGGACATGGCCACAGCGAGCGACTGGCCGCGGGCGAGCGGCGCCATGGGGTAGAGCGCGCGCAGCGGGGCGCCGCCCAGGGAGAGCGCGGAGCGCGGCAGCGGCACGTTGGTGACCAGGACGTCGAAGAGCATCCGGGCGGCTCCGGAGGCCAGGGGGGCGCCGAAGCGGTGGGCGAGCGGCGGCAGTTGGTCGGCGAGGACGGTGAGGGCTCCGGCGCCGCGCAGCGGGCCCTCGGCCTTGTTCCGGTCCATCGCACGCCGTACGGCCGCCAGCCGGGCGGCCGGGTCGGGTTCGGTGACGGGGAGGTTGAGGAGGTAGGCGGAGAAGCTGTTGCCGGGGCCCGCGGGGGCGCCGGGCCGGCGGCGTGAGACGGGCACCAGGGCGCGCGGGTCGGCTCCGGGGAGCGGTTCGCCGCGCCCGTCGAGCCATCGGCGCAGGGCTCCGGCGGCGACGGCGAGCAGGACGTCGTTGGCGGTGCCTCCGGAGAGGCGGCGGACCCGGTGGATCCGCTCCTGGTCGAGGGCGGCGGTGGCCACCCGGCGCGTGCCGCTCGAGTGGGCGGCGAGGGCGGCGGTGGCGCGCGGGTCGAGCCGGCTGGCGCGGACGACGGAGGCGCCGACCTCGACGGCCCGGCCGAGTTCCCCGAGGCGGTCCCATGCGGCGTCGACGAGCCGGCCGGGCTCCGGGAGCCAGGAACGCGGGGGTACGGAGGGGGCGCGACGCCCGCCCGTCACCCTCCACCGCCCTTCCGTGGAGTCGCTTCGCGCGCCTTCCTTTCTCCCCGGCCGGCGGGTGGCGGCGGCGATCTCGTCGAAGATGCCGGCTCCGATGGCGACGGCCCGCATGCCGTCGGCGAGGGCGTGGTGGAGCTTGACGAGGACGGCGAACGAGCCGTCGGGGGCGCCGGTGAGCAGGTACATCTCCCAGGGCGGCAATCCGCGTGCGACCGGGCGTTCCATCAGCTCGCCGGCCAGCCGGGCGGCCTCGGTGTCGAAGTCGGCGCCGGGGAGGGCGATCTCCCGTACGTGCCGTCGTACGTCGAAGTCCTTGTCCGTCGCCCAGGCGGCGCCGCCGACGGGCAGCAGGACGTCGCGGACCCGCATCCTCAGCCGGGGGATCGCCTCGGCCCGGCTCGCGAGCAGGGCGAGAAGGCCGGGGGCGGAGCGCTCCCCGTGCTCGTCGGCCCGGGGCGGCGGGCCGAAGTGGGCGAGGGCGCCCAGATGCATGGGGTGGTCGCTGGATTCGAGGTGCCAGAAGGCCAGATCGAGAGGTGCCAGAAGCGTGACGCTCAAGGGATCCCCATGTCCTAGAGGTGGCCCGATCAGAGTGGCCGGGAACCGAAGTCAACCGCGTACGATCGGTTACGGTCAAGTACGATCGATGTACGCAGCGTTAACAATAAATTCGCACCAGACGCATTTGCCTCCGCCGCGCGGTTCGACGCCCCAGACATCCGAGAGCCGGTCCACCAGGAGCAGCCCCCGGCCGGAGACGCCCGACTCCCCCGCCTCCCTCCGTCGCGGCAGCGCGCTGGAGCGGTCCTCCACCTCCACGCGCACCCGCCGGTCCGGCCCCGCCAGCATCCGGAGCGTCACGATCGCCCCGCCGTCGGTGTGCATCAGCGCGTTGGTCGTCAGCTCGTCGGCGACGAGCTCGATCTCGTCGGAGCGCTCCTCCGCGCCCCAGGAGCGCACCGCCGCCCGGATCATGTGCCGGGCGGAGCTCAGCGCCTCCGGGTCGCTCTGCCCCACGTGCTGCCGGAGCCGGCCGCGCGAACGCGGGAAGTACGCCCCCTGCCGGCGCAGCAGCAGGATCGCCACGTCGTCGTCGCCGCCCCGCTCGTCCACGACCTCGCACAGGTGGTCCGCGAGCTGGTGGAGGTCGCGCGGCCCGCCCCGTACCAGCGAGGAGAGCCATCGCATGCCCTCGTCGAGGTCGGATCCCGGCTTCTCCACCAGGCCGTCGGTGTAGAGCAGGAGCGTCTGGCCGGGGTCCAGTTCCAGCGTGGTCACCGGGTAGTCGAGGCGGCCGAACTCGGCCGAGAGACCGAGCGGCAGCCCGCCCTCCACCGCCAGTCGGCGGCTGCCGCCGTCGGAGTCCTGGAGCAGGGGGTCGACGTGTCCCGCGCGCACCACCTGGACCACGCCGGTGGCGAGGTCCGCCTCGGCGTAGGTGCAGGTGGCGAAGCGGTCGGTGTCCAGCTCGTGGAGGAAGACGGAGGCCCGGGCCATCACCGTCGCGGGCGTGTGCCCCTCGGCCGCGTAGGCGCGCAGCACGATCCGCAGCTGTCCCATGACGGCGGCGGCGTGGGTGTCGTGGCCCTGTACGTCCCCGATGACGGCGCCGACCCGGCCGCCGGGCAGCGGGATGATGTCGTACCAGTCGCCGCCGATGTCCCGGCCGAGCCGGGCCGAGCGGTAGCGGACGGCTATCTGCGCGCCGGGCACCTCGGGGATGCGGCGCGGCAGCATCGCCTGCTGGAGCCCTTCGGCCAGGTCGTGTTCCTGTTCGTAGAGCATGGCGCGCTGCAGGCTCTGCGCGATGCTGCTGCCGAGCGCGACCAGCAGATTGCGCTCGTCGGCGCTGAAGCCCGACTTGTCGCTGTAGAGCAGTCCGAGCGCGCCGATCGGCCGGGCCTGGGCGATCAGCGGCAGATACGCCGCCGAGGTGATGCCGAGCCCGCTGATGTGCGGCCACAGGATCGGGTACGAGTCGGCGAAGTCCTGCGCCGAGTCGATGAACCGGGGCCGCAGCGTGCGGATCACCTCGCTCATCGGGTACGGCTCGTCCACCCGGGTGAAGCGCGTGCCGGGGACGAAGGCGCCGTCCGGCCCCTCGGCGACCAGATGGATCCGGCCGGCCTCCAGAAGGCCCACGACGAGGCTGGTGGCGCCGAAGTACTCGAGCCCGTGCGAGTCGTTGAGGAGGTCGATGACGTCCTGCACGGTCCTGGCGTGGGCCAGGGCCGCGGTGGTGCCCTCCACGACGCTGGTGCGTTTGCGCCTCCCTTCGTCCAGGCCAAGCCGCGCGGCGTGCTCGGTCACCTCCTCCGAGGCGTCCCGGACGACGCCGACGATCCGGCGGGGGCGGCCGGTCGCGTCGCGCTCGATGATCCCCTCGGTGTGGGTCCAGCGGGAGGAGCCGTCCCGCAGCCGGACGCGGAAGTACGCGCCGTAGTGTGCGCTGCCGTCCTTGAGGGCGTGGGTGACCAGGGTGTCGAGCCGGCGCGCCTCGTCGGGCGTGACCCGGGAGCCCAGGGTGACCGGGTTGTCGTCGTACTCCTCGGGGCGCATGTCGAAGACGGCCAGCGCCCCCTCGTCCATGGTCATCAGCCCGGTCGTCAGGTCCCAGTCGAAGCTCCCCATCCGGAACGCCCGGCCGTAGTCCCGGAGGAAGCAGCAGGTCGGACCCCCTGCTCCCGATCCGCAGCGGCACTCCGCCGCCTCGCCGCCCCCGCTGCCCGCGCTCATGGGGCCACGCTAGGCGCAGCCCCGGTCACGCGCACGGCGGGGACACCCCCCTAGCCCTCGAAGGTCTCCGGCTGCCGCGGGCCGGTCTCGCCGGGGAAGAGGTCCTCCCAGGAGGGCGGCGGGGCATCGGGGTCGACGGGCTCCTCGGCGGGCGGCACCGCCGGATCCGACCAGGTCGGGGTCGGGCAGCCGGGCGGGATGTGGGGACTCTCGTACGGCGACGGCAACGGCGAGGGGCACTCGGTGGTGGACGGGGCCGGGGACTCGTGGTCCGGGGACATGGTGTCGGGTGACACGGAGTCCGGAGACGTGGGCGCCGGGGACATGGGGTCGGACGACATGGAGTCCGGAGACGTGGGGTCGGGCGACATGGGGTCCGAGCCCCCGGGATCCGGCGTCGTGGGTTCCGCGGTGGGCGTCGGCGGCAGGTCCCAGGGACAGCGGTCCGGGTCGCAGGGCGGATCCGCCGCGGGCCTCCTGTCCTGGTCGCCGTCGGTCCCGGTCCGCCGCTCGATCCACGTGCGGTCGACGACGTCGACGATGACCAGGCTCTGCACGACCGTCGTCGTCGGCCTGATGACCACGACCCGGTCGGGGTGGTAGCCGGGCCAGGGCGTCCCGCTCCGCGCGGCCCCCCGCACGGCGCTCGGCGTACGCAGCGGGTTTCCGCAGGCGCAGCGGACGCGCGGCGCGCCGTACCGGTCGACGAGCACCGCCGTACCCGCCTGGAGGACGGACTGGTACGCGGTGGCGCGGCCGCCGGAGTAGCCGTGGTTGGTGACGCGGGTGTCGGCGCGCAGGACGACGGGCGTGAGGCCGCGCAGCCAGTCCGCCAGCTCGTGCTCGGGAATGCCGGCGCCCTCGGCGAACGCGCGGGCCTTCGGCACGTCGGCGGTGAGGAAGGCGATCTGCCGCTCCACGTCGCAGCTGGTCTCGGAGCGGGTGCCGCCGTAGAGGCCGGGGGTGGAGCCGGTGATCTCCCGGTTCGCCCCGGAGGGCGCCTCTCCGCGCGGCGGGGCAGCGGCCGGCGGGGCGCCGGGCTTCGCCGTGGAGTCGGTGAAGGGGTCGGGACCCTGGGCGGCGACGGGCTGGAGGAGAACCTCCTGGGAGGCGGCCGTCGTCCCGCCGTCTCCGCCTCCGCCGTCGTCGGACGAGCAGCCCGCGACCAGCAGCGCCGCTGCCAGCGCGGCGAGCGCGGTCCGCGCGCCGACATGGGTCCTTCGTGAGCGGCGTATGGGTGAGCGCACCTGGATCTCCCGCCTCTTCCACCCCGGGACGCTCCTTCGTGCCCGTCCCGGGACATTCCTTCATGTCTGTCGCACCGGCCGGTCGGTCGCAAGCGGGGTACGGCCGGGCGGGGGACGGACTTGAACACGTTCAAGGAAACCCTTAGGCTCGCCGCATCGAGTTGAACACGTTCAATCGGGGGGTGGTGCGCGGATGTCCGTGCTGGTGAATCTCATCGTGATGCTCGGCATGTTCGTCGTGGTGCCGGTCGGCCTGCGGCTGATCGACGAGCCGGCAGGACCCACAGGGTCGACAGGGCCGGGACGGCCGGGAGGGCCGGGAGGGCCGGGAGGGCCGGGAGGGCCGGGAGAGAAGGCGCCCCGCCGACTGCGCGCCCTCGGCCGGGCCTGGCCGCTGCTCGCCCTGCCGGGCGCGGTGGCGCTCTGGCTGCCGCGCTCCCCCACGGCGGCGGCGCTCGCCACCGTCTACGCCCTGGCCACGCTGGCCCTGGCGCTGCACGCCCCGGCCCGCCTCGCCGCACGGCTCCACCGCCCCCCGGCCTGCGCCGACCCCGACCGGCCACGCGCTCCCGCCGCCTCGGAGGTCGCGGTGCTCACCGCCCTGGTGACCCCCTCGGTGGCGGGTCTGGCCCTGGTCGCCGAACGCGCCGGACACGAACTCCTCGGCTTCGACCTCGACATCCTGGCCCTGACCGTGCCCCACTTCCACTTCGCGGGGTTCGCCGCCGCCCTGGTGGCCGGCCTGGTCTGCCGTACGTCCGAGGGGCCCGCCACCCGGTTCGCCGCCCTCAGCGTCCCGCTCGGCACCCTGCTGGTCCTGCTCGGCTACTTCATCGACGACTGGGCCGAGCTCGCCGGGGCGCTCATCCTCACCGCCGGGATGTGGGCCGTCGCCCTGCCGACCTGGCGGGAGATCCGGACCGGCGCCGCCGACCCGGTCACCCGCGGCCTCCTCGCCGTCTCCTCCGTGGTCCTCGTGGCGACCATGCTCCTCGCCCTGAGCTGGGCGGTCGGTGAGGCCACCGGGCTGCCCCACCCCAGCCTGACCTGGATGGCCGCCACCCACGGTCTCGGCAACGCCCTCGGTTTCGCCCTCTGCTCGCTGCTCGCCTGGCGCCGCATCCAGGCGACCACCACGCGGTCCACGCCGTCCACGCCGCCCCTGCCCTCAGCACCCCGACCCTCCACCCCCAAGGAGACCGCGTCATGACCCGCCTGATCCGCTCCCTCGCCACCGCCCCGCACACCCCCCGCACGAGCCTCAACTACCCCGACGTCGGCGCCACCGCGGCGGACCGGCTGCCCGCCGGCTACCACCACCTCCATCACACCGTCCGGATCGGCCGGGGCAGGGACGCCTTCGAGACCGCCGGTGCCGCCGTCACCACCTGGCGGATGCACCGTTCCTCCGGCGCCCGGGTCCGCGGCCGGGCCGTCCGCGCCGAGCCCGGCGCCTTCGTCGAGGTCTCGCTCGGCCTCGGCCCCGTCCGCTTCGCCGCGCCCTGCGAGGTGATCTGGACGGCGTACGACGAGGACCGCACCGGATTCGCGTACGGCACCCTCGCCCGGCATCCGGAGAGCGGCGAGGAGTCCTTCGTCGTCGATCTGCACCCCGACGGCTCGGTCTGGTTCACCGTCACCGCCTTCAGCCGGCCCGCCGCCTGGTACACCCGCCTCGGGGGCCCCCTCGTGCCGTACCTCCAGCACGCCTACGCCCGCCACCTCGGCCGTACGCTGCGGCGGATCGTCGAGGGGTGAGCGACACCCCTTGGGCGTTACGCTCCCTTTGTACCCGTATACCCCTACGACGTTCCAGCCGAGGAGCCGGCGATGAGCCAGTACGACGAATACACGAGCCCCTCGCAGGCCGAGGGAGAGCGGCTCGACGAGGACATGGACCCGAACGAGCGGACACAGCGCCATCCGCAGACCACGCGTACCACCCCCTCCCAGGCGGAGGGCGAGCGCGGCGCGGACGACGAGGACAAGGCCTGACTCCACCTCCGCGCCGACGCCTCCGGGTCGATACTGGAGGGGATGGAGTGGTTCACCGCACCCGACTACTGGCTGAGCCGGATCCTCTTCCAGCGAGGGCTCGCCGGGTTGTATCTGGTGGCCTTCCTCGCGGCCGCTCTCCAGTTCCGGGCGCTGATCGGTGCGCGCGGCATGCTCCCCGTACCGGAGTATCTGCGCCGGGTGGAGCCCCGGCGGACGCCCACCCTCTTCCACTGGCACTACTCGGACCGGTTCTTCGCCCTGGTCGCCTGGTCCGGTGCCGCCTTGGCGCTCGCCCTGGTGGCGGGCGCCGGGGACGCGGTGCCGCTTGCCGTATCCATGCTGATGTGGGCGGTGCTCTGGGCCTTGTACCTCTCCATCGTGAACGTCGGCCAGACCTGGTACTCCTTCGGCTGGGAGTCGCTGCTCCTGGAGGCCGGCTTCCTCGCGATCCTGCTCGGCAACGAGGACACGGCGCCGCCGGTCCTCGTCCTGTGGCTGCTGCGCTGGCTGCTCTTCCGGGTCGAGTTCGGCGCCGGGCTGATCAAGATGCGCGGCGACCCCTGCTGGCGCGACCTGACCTGCCTGTACTACCACCACGAGACCCAGCCGATGCCCGGCCCGCTCAGCTGGTTCTTCCACCACCTGCCGAAGCCGCTGCACCGCGTGGAGGTGGCCGCCAACCACTTCGTCCAGCTCGTGGTGCCCGTCCTGCTCTTCACCCCGCAGCCGGTGGCGACGGTCGCCGCCTGTCTGATGGTGGCGACCCAGCTGTGGCTGGTGCTCTCGGGCAACTTCGCGTGGCTGAACTGGCTCACCATCGTCATCGCGCTCTCGGTGATCGACGGCTCGCTGCTCGTCGGTGATCATCCGCAGCCCGATCCGCCGCTCTGGTACGTGGTCGTGGTCACCGCGGCGACCGCCCTGATCCTGGTCCTCAGCTACCACCCGGCGCGGAACCTGCTCTCCCGCCGCCAGGCGATGAACCGCTCGTACGACGCCTTCCACCTGGTCAACACGTACGGCGCCTTCGGTTCGATCGGGCGGGTGCGCGACGAGATCGTGATCGAGGGCACGGACGACCCGGCGCCGCACCCGGGCACGGTGTGGCGGGAGTACGGCTTCAAGGGCAAGCCGGGCGATCCGCGCCGGCTGCCGCGCCAGTACGCTCCGTACCACCTGCGGCTCGACTGGCTGATGTGGTTCGCGGCGCTCTCCCCCGCGTACGCCCGTGACTGGTTCGGCCCTTTCGTCGAGCGGCTGCTCGAAGGCGACCGGGACACGCTCCGGCTGCTGCGCCACAACCCCTTCCCGGACGCGCCGCCGACTCACGTCAGGGCCCGGCTCTACCGCTATCGGTTCACGACCTGGCGGGAGCTGCGGGAGACCGGCGCCTGGTGGCACCGCACGCTGGTGCGGGAGTACATGCCGCCGGCCCGGCTGCGGACGCCCACGCCGGGGCACCGGTAGCCGCCCCGCGTGCCGGACACGCCTGTGCCCCCGACCGGAGATCCGGCCGGGGGCACACGGCGAAGCGACAGTTTCGACTCAGTCGATACCGGGCAGAATGTGCGGCTCCGCGAGATCCTCCTCGTAGCCTGCCAGCCGGATGGGGGCCGAACGGGCCCACACTTCCAGGCTGCCGAGCTCGCCGGACCGCCGGGGCCGCTCCGGACTTTCGGCCGGTCGCTGTTCCTGCTTCGTCAGTTCTGGTGTCACCGCGCACTCCCTTGTGTCGCGTACCAATGAGGACATGGCCGTTCGGTCGCGGTGGCGCCGTTCTTGGGGGCGGGACCGCGGCCTTGGTAGCAGGCCAGTCCCCAGGCCGACCGTGAGGGTTTGGTGAAACCCCGGTGGACGACCGTGGACATCAGAGTAACCAAATGAGCGCCCTCGCGCTCTATGGGGCTCAGAAGTGTGACGCGATCGAGTGAATGTCGAGCGGACGAGCGATTGAGTGCGGCTGAGTGATCTACCAGTTGGCGGGGGCGTAGTCCTTGAGGAAGCAGCCGTACAGGTCCTCGCCGGCCTCGCCGCGCACGACCGGGTCGTAGACGCGGGCGGCGCCGTCGACGAGGTCGAGCGGAGCGTGGAAGCCCTCGTCGGCGAGGCGCAGCTTGTCGAAGTGCGGGCGCTCGTCGGTGATCCAGCCGGTGTCGACCGAGGTCATGAGGATGCCGTCGGTCTGGAACATCTCCTGGGCGCTGGTCCGCGTGACCATGTTCATCGCGGCCTTCGCGGCATTGGTGTTCGGGTGCCCCGCACCCTTGTAGCCGCGGCCGAAGACGCCCTCCATCGCCGAGACGTTGACGACGTACGAGCGACCGCTGGACGCCTTCGCGGCGGCCTCGGCCATCACCGGCCGCAACTTGCTGATCAGGATGAACGGCGCCGTGTAGTTGCACAGCTGGGTCTCGAGCAGCTCCACCGGGGAGATCTGCTCGATGGTCTGCACCCAGGTGTTGGTGTCGACGACGTCCGGCACCAGGCCACCGGCGTCGATGGCCGTGCCGTCGAGGTGGCGGGCCACGCTGGCGTTGCCCGCGACCAGGGCGAGGTCCGCGACCTTCTGCGCGTCGAGCCCGCTCACACCGACGGGCAGCGCGGCGAGTCCGTCGACCGCGCCGGAGTTGAAGGCGCCGATGACGTGATGGGCGGGGAGCTCACCGGCGGGCAGCGGGGCGCTCTCGCCCTCGACCAGGGCGGCGTACGCGGAGGGCAGACGGCGCACGGTCTGCGTCGCGTTGTTGATGAGGATGTCCAGCGGTCCGGCCTCGGCGACCTGGTCGGCGAGGGCCACGGCCTGAGCCGGGTCGCGCAGGTCGATGCCGACGACCTCCAGGCGGTGCAGCCACTCCGCCGAGTCCTCCATCGCCTTGAAGCGGCGGATGGCGTCCTTGGGGAAGCGGGTGGTGACGGTGGTGTGCGCACCGTCGCGCAGCAGCCGCAGCGCGATGTACATGCCGATCTTGGCCCGGCCGCCGGTGAGGAGCGCGCGCTTGCCGGAGAGGTCCGTGCGGGCGTCGCGCCGGGCCCGGTTCTCGGCGGCGCAGGCCTGGCAGAGCTGGTGGTAGAAGTAGTCGACCTCGACGTACCTCGTCTTGCAGATGTAGCAGGAGCGGGGCCGCTGGAGTATCCCGGCGATCCGCCCCTCCTCGGTCACGGAGGAGGGCAGGAGGCCCTCGGTCTCGTCGTCGATCCGCTGGGCGGAGCCGGTGGCGGTGGACTCGGTGACGGCCTTGTCGTGGGCGGTCTTGGCGGCCCGGCGCTCCTGGCGGCGGCGCTGCTTCACGGTCCGGTAGATACCGGCGGTGGCCCGCCGGACGGCGATCGCGTCGGGGTGGTCGACGTCCAGCTTGTCGAGCTCGTCGAGCACGCTGAGGCAGACGGCCAGGCGCTCGGGGTCGATACCCGGCCCGTACTCCTGGGTTTCTTCGGTCACCGTCATGGCCTGTCGTTCCTCGATCGCTCGTACGCTCGCGCGCGCCCATGTCCCAAAAGGAGAACTTTACGGAGCGGGAGGCCGTGTCTCCAAACCTGAACCGGGAGCGTGTTCGAACACACAGTCGCCGCAGAGACCGCCCGACGGGCAGCGGTAGTAGAGGCAGCAGCTGGCGCGGCGCAGGGCGGGGCCGCGAACGGTGCCGGCCAGGTCGGGATGGGCGAGGAGCCCCGAGACGAGACCGGCGGCCCGGACGGCGACCTCCGGCCGGTCCCGCGCGCGGGACCAGCGCGTCAGCTCGCGCAGCGCCCCGGCCAGCGCGGAGCCGGCGTTGCCCCACAGGAGCCGGGGCGAGATCCGTCCGTCCTGGCGGAACGCCCGGGACAGCGGCACGAGGTGGCTGTCCACGACCGTCGCGCGGAGCTGGTCCACGGTGGCGGGGAGCGTGGCGGTGCCCGCCCACCACAGGTCGTCGGGCGAGGTCAGCGCTCCGTCCCAGGACAGCTCCGCCGGGTCGAGCCGCGGGAACCGGCCGTGGAGGGCGGCCGGGCCGAGCGCGGTCGACCAGAGCCGGGCGGCGAGCCCGAGGTGGGCGATCGAGGCGGCGACCCGGCGCTCGGGGGTGCGGAGGCGGGCGGCGACCGTGTCGACGCGTGAGGTGAGCGGGCCGGTCTCGCCCGCGTACAGGCGGGCCAGGGGCTGGTGGTTGCCGCCAGTGCCGGGCGGGGTGGTGCGCAGGGCGAAGAAGCCGCCGACCGACGCGCTCTCGTCGAGATCCACCGTCAATGCCTCCACCGCCGCTGCCTCCACCGCCGCTGCCTCACTGCCTCCATTGCCTGCCTCTGCCTCGTTCGCTTCGGCATGGACACGGTCAAGCGCGGGTCACCCTTGACCATGATCAGGTCATGACCCGACCAAGCCGGGCCCGGCGTCCGCTGCTCACCGTAACGCTCAGGCGCATGACCACTTCACCTTCCTCCGCGCCCTTCCCCTCCTCCTCCCTTTCGCGGCGGAGCGCGGTGCTGGCGCTGACGGCCGCCGCCACGGTGGCGGCGGCCGTTCCCACCGCCCGGGCCGCCGGCGTACGTACCGAGAGGCCGTCGACCGCGGCCCGGGCGCTGGCCGAACTGCGCGCCGGGAACGCCCGGTTCGCCGCCCTGCGGGCGATCCACCCGCACGAGGACGCCGCCCGGCGCGCGGACGTCGCCGTCTCCCAGCACCCCTTCGCCCTCGTGCTCGGCTGCGTGGACTCACGCGTACCGCCGGAGCTGGTCTTCGACCAGGGCCTCGGGGATCTCCTCGCGATACGGTCGGCCGGTCAGGCGCTCGACGAGGCGGTGCTCGGCTCGATCCAGTTCGGCGTCGAGGAGCTGGCGGTCGCTCTCGTCGTGGTCCTCGGGCACGAGCGGTGCGGGGCGGCGACGGCCGCCGTGGAGTACGTACGTACCGGAAAGCCGGTCGAGGGGCACCTGGCCCGCGTCGTGGAGGAGATCGCCCCGGCCGCCCGCGCGACCCGGGACCTGCCCGGCGACTGGGTCGAGAACACGGTGCGGGCCAATGTGGCCCGCATACGCCGGCGCCTGGCTCAAGATGAGGCCTTCGACGGGGCGCGGATCATCGGCGCCCGCTTCGACCTGGATACCGGAAAGGTCGCCTTCGACCCCTCCTGACCTGCGCGGGCGTACATCTCCAGGCGTACATCACCGGCTCGTACTGCGGCGGCAGTACGACCGAATGCGTTCCCAGGTACGACGACGCGAACGCCCGGAAGAGAGATCGTTGTATGTATGAGCCCCCTCCTGCTGTCCGTGCTCCTGTCACTGGTCTCGGCGGTCGCCTACGCGGCCGCGGCGATCGTGCAGGAGCGGGTCGCGGCCTCCGCCGGCGGCCGCACGTACGCGCCGGTGCGCAACCCGGTCTGGTGGGGCTCCGTCCTGCTCAACGGTCTCGGTGCGGCCCTCCATGTGGCCGCCCTCGCCTACGGTCCGCTCAGCCTGGTGCAGCCGCTGGGCGCGCTCACGATCGTCTTCGCCCTTCCCATGGCGGCGCTGTTCGTCGGCCGGCGGGCCGGGCACACGGCCTGGCGGGGCGCGATCATGGCCACGGTGGGCCTGGCCGGGCTGCTCAGTCTCACGGGCAGCGCCGAGGCCCAGTCCCCGGCCGGGGGCGAGCGGTGGCTGCTGTGCGCCGGTACGTTCGCGGTGGTCGGCACCCTGTTCGTCGCCGCGCATGTGGTGGGGCGCTCGGTCCTGCGCAGCGTGATCCTGGCCGCCGCGGCCGGGGTGTCCTTCGGCATCGCCTCGGTCTTCACCAAGACCGTGGCGGTGGAGTGGGCGCCCGGGGCGCCACTGGCCCAGTGGACGAGCCTGCTGGTGCTCTCGGCGCTCGCGGTGACGGGCCTGCTGCTCTCGCAGGCGTCGTACCGGGGCGCGGGCCTCGCGGCTCCGCTGGCGACGGTCACCGTCGTCAACCCGGTGGTCGCCGCGGCGGTGGGTCTCACGCTGTTCGGTGAGACCTTCCGCTACGGCGCGGCGGGCACCGTCGCCGCGCTGATCTGCGGCGCGGTGGCGGCGGGCGGGCTGATCCAGCTCACGACGGACCGGCTGACGACCCCCGAGGACTCCGTGGCGGTGTCAGATCGACACGCCCCGCGCGCGCAGGTAGGCCAAGGGGTCGATGTCGGAGCCGTACCCGGGGCCCGTCCGCACCTCGAAGTGGAGATGCGGCCCCGAGCTGTTGCCGGTCGATCCTGAACGCGCGATGCGCTGCCCGCCGCTCACCCGCTGCCCCTCGCGGACGGTGAGCGCGGAGAGGTGGGCGTACTGGCTGTAACGGCCGTCGTCGTGGCGGATGACGACCTCGTAGCCG
Source organism: Streptomyces sp. NPDC015346 (assembly GCF_043078785.1). Taxonomy (NCBI): domain Bacteria; kingdom Bacillati; phylum Actinomycetota; class Actinomycetes; order Kitasatosporales; family Streptomycetaceae; genus Streptomyces; species Streptomyces sp. NPDC015346. The sequence goes on from NZ_JBIBTW010000002.1 coordinate 167,214, forward strand.
TACGCGCCGCCCCATCCGGCGGAGACCACCCGGCCGGTGGCGACGGCCTTCACGGAGGTGCCGGTGGGCACTGGGAAGTCGACGCCGGTGTGGTACCCGCTGGACCAGGAGGAACCGGAGACGCGGTAACGGGTGCCGAGGGAGGCGGCGACGGGCGCGTGGAAACGGTCGCCCTGGGGAGCGGCGGCGGGCTTGGGGGCGGGCTTGGTCTTCGCCTGGGTGGCGGGAGGCTTGGGCGCGGGAGCCTGCGTCTTCGGGGGCGACTTCGGGGTCGTCTTCGGGGCCGTCGTCCGCTCGGGGGTCGTCTTCGGCTTGGGTGTCGTCTTCGGCTTGGGTGTCGTCGCCCGGGGCGCGTCTCCGGTCGGCGGCTTCGCGGGCGGCTTCGCGGAGATCCGGAGGGTCAGCTTCTGCCCCGGATGAATGAGATCGGGGTCGCTGCCGACCACGGTGCGGTTCGCCTCGTAGAGGCCCTTCCAGCCGCCCCGCACCCGCTCCTCGCGGGCGATCCGGGAGAGCGAGTCCCCGGGGGCGACCGTGTACATCTGGCGGACGGTCGGCACGGCGGTCGGCGTCGTGCCGGCAGGTGCCTTGGTCGTCCCGGTCGTCGACGCGGTGCGCTGCGCCGGTAAGGAGGCGGGCCTGACACCGCTCTCCTCCTGCTGCCCGGCGAGGCCGGCGCGGGGCGCGCAGGTCGGCCAGGCTTCGGGGCCCTGCCCCTTGAGGACCTTCTCCGCGACGGCGATCTGCTGGTCCTTGGAGGCGAGGTCGGCCCGTGGGGCGTAGTGCGTGCCGCCGTACCGCTCCCAGGTCGACTGGCTGAACTGCAGCCCGCCGAAATAGCCGTTGCCGGTGTTGATCCGCCAGTTGGAGGAGGACTCGCAGGCCGCGACCTTCTCCCAGACGTCGAGCGAGGCGGCCTGGGCCGTCCCCGCCCCGATCAGCGGCAGCGCCATGCCGGCACCGCCCGCCGTGACGGTGAGCGAAGCACGGTTGATCCGGCTCGGCTGGTGTCGGCGGTGTCGACCGCGTACGGCCATGGGCCCCCCTTGGACGCGTCTGCTGAACGCCATCAGCAGTCGCCCAAGGTAAGGGAGAGTCACTGGCCGTGACAAGGGCCCGGGCGAAAGCCCGGGCCCTTCAACTCCCTTGTGTCACCCGGCGGGACCCGGCTGAGGCTGCGGCTCGGGTTCCGGTACGGGGGTGGGTCCCGGCGGCTCGGGGACGGGGTTGGGCGGCGGTACGGGAACGGGGCCCGGCGTCGGAGGCGGAACGGGACCCGGCGGCGGCACCGGCGAGGGGGGCACCGGGTCGGGGTACGGGTGGGTCATGACGGGCCTCTCGATCGGGTGGGGGCCGTACGGCTCCAGGGTCTCCTGAGGCGTGTGCCCGCGCCCGCCGGACGCATTCCTCCGGGTCGGCCCGAGGCCGCCGGAGCGATCAGGCCTGGGCGGGTACGGCGTGCGGGCTGCGCTCGGTGTCACTGCCGGGCACCGGCGCGGAGGCGTCGGAGCCGAGCTCCACGATCCGGTTGTCCCCGTCCACGTGCACCACCCGCGGCACGAACGCCCGCGCCTCGGCGTCCTCGACCTGCGCGTAACTGATGAGAATCACCAGGTCACCGGGGTGCACGAGATGAGCGGCGGCCCCATTGATCCCGATCACCCCGGACCCGCGCTCCCCCTCGATGACATAGGTCTCGAGCCGGGCACCGTTGTCGATGTCGACGATGTGCACAAGCTCCCCGGGAAGCAGATCGGCCGCCTCCATGAGGGCGGCGTCGACGGTGACGGAGCCGACGTAGTGGAGATCGGCCTGGGTCACGGTGGCCCGGTGGATCTTGGACTTGAACAGAGTACGCAGCATTTTGGACTCCTGAAATACGGCTCCCTGCCAGCTTTCTGCAGGTCAAGGGCGGTGTACACCCTACTACTGGCACACGTCGGAATCGACGATTGTGAGGAACATCGCTGCGCGGCCGCCCGCCCCTGCCGCGCAGGTGGGCGAGAGAGCCCCGCTCGATTCAGCTGCACCGCTCCGAGAGCCGCGAACTTCATCCGATATGTCGGGCAAGCAGCGCAAGCTCGTGCCGTTTGAGTGGAGTGGAGCAGCGCTCGCTTCGATCCCAACGGACAAGCACGGCTCGGGAGGTGGTGTGCAGCGTTGTGCCGGACGTGACGATCCGCTCGGCAAGCGTGAAGCTCGAGCGCGAGAGTCGCTCGACCGCTATCTCGACCGCCGCCGGACCGTCGTCCACAAGGAGCTCACGACGGTAGTCGAGCTCCTGGCGGGCCAGGACGAACGCCGGCTCGCTCTCGTGCCACAGGTCACGCAGCCACCGCCAGCGTGCCTCCTCCAGCAGCTTCAGATGGGCGTAGGCGGTGACGTGACCGAGGTAGTCGGTGAGCTCTTCGGTGAGTTCGATGGGGACACGTTCCATCACGCCCACTCCTGGACCCGAATCACTTCGCCGGTTGGCACAGCGTTCCTCCTGCCTTGATGAGATGACGTCTCCACGTCACGTCAGAGTGAGGCGACGATGTCGCCGACCCTGTCCTTGGCGTCGCCGAAGAGCATCTGCGTGTTCTCGCGGAAGAACAGGGGGTTCTGCACGCCGGCGTAACCGGCGGACATCGACCGCTTGAAGACGATGACGTCCTTGGCGTTCCAGACCTCCAGGACCGGCATCCCCGCGATCGGGGAGGACGGGTCCTCGGCCGCGGCCGGGTTGACCGTGTCGTTCGCGCCGATGACCAGGACGACGTCGGTCTGACCGAAGTCGTCGTTGATCTCGTCCATCTCGAGCACGATGTCGTAGGGCACCTTGGCCTCGGCCAGCAGCACGTTCATGTGGCCGGGGAGGCGACCCGCGACCGGGTGGATGCCGAACCGGACGTCGACGCCCTTGGCCCGCAGCTTCGCCGTGAGGTCCGCCACCGGGTACTGCGCCTGTGCCACCGCCATGCCGTAGCCGGGCGCGATGACCACTGACGAGGCGTTGGCCAGCAGCTCGGCGGCCGCGTCGGCCTGGATCTCGCGGTGCTCGCCGTAGTCCCTGTCGTCCAGAGCGACGCTCGCCTGGCCGAAACCGCCGGCGATGACCGAGACGAACGAGCGGTTCATCGCCTTGCACATGATGTAGCTCAGGATCGCACCGGACGAGCCGACGAGCGCGCCGGTGATGATCAGCAGGTCGTTGCCGAGCAGGAACCCGGCGGCGGCCGCGGCCCACCCCGAGTAGCTGTTGAGCATCGAGACGACGACGGGCATGTCGCCGCCGCCGATGGCGGAGACCAGGTGGAAGCCGAGCACGAGCGCGAGGGCGGTCATGGCGAGCAGCGGAAGCAGGCCGATGCCGTCACCGTGGTCGTTCTGGACCAGCGAGAACCACATGCCGAGGCCGACCGACACGAGGACGATCGCCAGGTTCAGCAGGTGCCGGCCCGGCAGGGTCAGCGGCGCGGACTTCATCTTCGCGCTGAGCTTCAGGTTCGCCACGATCGACCCGGTGAAGGTCACGGCGCCGATGAACACGCCGACGAAGACCTCGATGTCGTGGACGGTGTCATGGCCGGCGCCGTGCTGCAGATACGAATTGATGCCGACCAGCACCGCGGCCAGACCGACGAAGCTGTGCAGCAGCGCGATCAGCTCGGGCATCCCGGTCATCTCGACTGTCCGGGACCGCCAGGCGCCGATCATGGCGCCTGTGGCCATCATCGTCAGAACGACGAAGACGGCGACCCCCAGGTGAGGCACGTCGGCATTGCTGAGTTCGTTCTGCTGTGCCATGAGCAGGACGGTCGCGACGAGGGCGAGCGCCATGCCGACCATGCCCAGGATGTTGCCCTGTTTAGCGGTCTCGTGCTTCGACAGGCCCGCCAGCGCACCTATGAAGCACAGACCGGCGATGATGTAGCAGCCGGTGATGAGGCCGTGCAGGTGCGGTGAGGTGAGGAACTCGTTCATTGTCGATCAGGCCTTCCGGAACATGTGGAGCATGCGCAGAGTCACCAGGAAGCCGCCGAAGATGTTGATGCTCGCGATCAGAACGGCGATCGCGGCGAGGATCAGGATCAACGCGTTGCCGGCCGTGCCGACCTGGATGATGCCTCCGACGAGGATGACGCCCGAGATCGCGTTCGTCTCGGCCATCAGCGGGGTGTGCAGGGCGTGGGCCACGTTCGAGATGACGTAGTAGCCCGCCACGACCGCCAGCGCGAGCACGGTGAAGTGCGAGAGGAACTGGAACGGGGAGAACGCCGCGAGCAGCGCGAACAGCACACCCGCCAATCCGACGGCGTACCACGTGCGACGGGGGTCGGCAGGCTTCTTCTCCTCCTTGACCGGAGCGGCTACGGCCGGCCCGGCGGCCGGCGCGGCCGACACCTGCACGGCCGGCGGCGGCCAGGTGAGCTCGCCCTCCTTGACCACGGTGATGCCGCGCTGCACCACGTCGTCGAAGTCGAGCGTGAGCACGCCGTCCTTCTGCGGGGTCAGCAGCTTGAGCAGGTTGACGATGTTGGTGCCGTACAGCTGCGAGGTCTGCGCGGCCAGGCGACCGGCCAGATCGGTGTACCCCAGGATGACCACGCCGTTATCGGTGACGACCTTCTGGTCGGCGATCGTGCCGGCGACGTTGCCTCCGTTGGCGGCGGCCATGTCCACGATGACCGAGCCGTTCCGCATCCCCGCCACGGTCTCGGCGGTGATCAGGCTCGGCGCCGGGCGGCCCGGGATCAGCGCGGTGGTGATCACGATGTCGGCGGCACGCGCCTCCTCGTCGTACAGCGCCGCGGTCGCGGCCTGCTGCTCCGCGGTCATCGCCTTGGCGTAGCCGTCGGAGGACACCTCGGACTCGAAGTCGACCTGGACGAACTGGGCGCCCATCGACGCGACTTGTTCGGCCACCTCCGGACGTACGTCGAAAGCGCGCACGATGGCGCCCATCGCGGAAGCCGCACCGATGGCGGCCAGACCGGCGACGCCGGCGCCGACGACGAACACGCGGGCCGGGGGGATCTTGCCGGCGGCCGTCACCTGGCCGGTGAACATCCGGCCGAACTCGTGGGCGGCTTCGACCACGGCGCGGTAACCCGCCACGTTGGCCATGGAGGACAGCACGTCCATCGACTGGGCACGGGAGATCCGCGGGACGGCGTCCATCGCGAGCGCGGTGATCGGACGGCGCGACAGGTCGGCGACGAGTTCCTCGTCCAGCCGCGGATTGAGCATCGCGATGAGGGTGGCGCCGGGCTTCAGCCGGTCTCGCTGAGCGAGGGTCGGCGCGTTGACTCCGACGACCACGTCGGCCGCCAGCGGGTCGCCGAGTGTGGCGCCCGCCTCGGCGTACTCCTGGTCGGAGACGCGAGCCAGTTCGCCGGCACCGGGCTCGACGACGACCTCGTAGCCGAGCTTCAGCAGCTGCGTCACGGTCGCCGGCGTCGCGGCGACTCGTGTTTCGCCGGACCGCTCTTCTTTGAGGATTCCAATGATCACCGGGCCTCCCCCAGACCCTGTCCGCCGTGACCTTCGGGGAAGGCTGCCACCTGCTCGATCATGTCGCTCATGCCTGTGCCTTCCGCCTCGCTGCCTGGCGCCGGAGCTCGCTCTTCGCGAGGGCGTTCTTGTGGACCTCGTCCGGGCCGTCGGCGAACCGCAGGGTCCGGATGTGGGCGTACATGCCGGCCAGCAGGAAGTCCTGGGACAGCCCGCCGGCGCCGTGGACCTGGATCGCCTTGTCGAGGATCCACTGCACCGTGGCCGGGGTGGCGATCTTGATGGCCTGGATCTCGGTGTGCGCGCCCTTGTTGCCGACGGTGTCCATCAGCCAGGCCGTCTTGAGCACGAGGAGCCGGAGCTGCTCGATACGCACCCGGGACTCCGCTATCCAGTCGCGGATCACGCCCTGGTCGGCGAGGGGCCGGCCGAACGCGACCCGCTCCTCGGCGCGGGCGCACATCAGCTCGACGGCCCGCTCGGCGATCCCGATCGAGCGCATGCAGTGGTGGATCCGGCCCGGGCCGAGGCGGGCCTGCGCGATGCTGAACCCGTCGCCCTCCCCACCGATCAGGTTGGTCGCGGGAACCCGGACATCGGTGAAGGAGAGCTCGGCGTGCCCGCCGTGCTCGCGGTCGTCGTAACCGAAGACCTCCATGCCGCGGTGGATCTCGACGCCGGGGGTGTCCCGCTCGACGAGGATCATCGACTGCTGGCGGTGCCGGTCGGCGTCGGGGTCGGTCTTGCCCATGACGATGAAGATCTGCGCGTTGGGGTTCATCGCGCCGGTGATCCACCACTTGCGGCCGTTGAGCACGTAGTCATCGCCGTCGCGCACGATCGACGTGGCGATGTTGGTCGCGTCGGAGGAGGCGACGTCCGGCTCGGTCATCGCGAACGCCGACCGGATCTCGCCGTTCAGGAGTGGCTGGAGCCAGCGCTCCTTCTGCTCGGGGGTGCCGAACATGTGCAGCACCTCCATGTTCCCGGTGTCCGGCGCCGCGCAGTTCATCGCCGGGGGCGCGAGGTGCAGGCTGCGTCCGGAGATCTCCGCCAGCGGGGCGTACTGGAGGTTCGTCAGGCCGGCACCGTCCTTACCGGGGAGGAAGAGGTTCCACAGCCCGCGGGCGCGGGCCGCGTCCCTCAGCTCCTTCATGACCGGGACCGAGTCCCACGCCCACGGGTCGTCGAGCGCCGCCTGCTGCTCGTGGAAGACGGTCTCGGCCGGATGGACCTGGCTGTCCATGAAGTCGAGGAGGTTCTCGCGCAGCCTCTGGGTCCGCGCGTCATACCGGAAGTCCATCATCGGTACTCCTTGAGTGCGTTGAGGCCCGCGTCCAGCAACGGGTGGATCGCGTCGCCGATGCGGTCGAAGCCCGCCCCGACGGTCTGTCCGTTCAGATGGCGGTAGTGGATGCCTTCGAGGATCGCGGCGAGCTTGAACGCGGCGAGGCCGAGGTAGAAGCCGAATCCGGAGAGGTCCCGGTCACTGCCGCGCGAGTACTGCTCGATCACCTGGTGCTCGTCGAGGAACCCGGGTGCCGTGGAGACGTCGCTCAGGTCGCTGATGCCCGCGCTGCCGAGGCGGAAGTAGACGAGCATCAGCGCCAGGTCGGTCAGCGGGTCGCCCAGCGTGGCCATCTCCCAGTCGAGGACGGCGGTCACCTGGTCGGCTTCGTCGACGAGTACGTTGTCGAGCCGGTAGTCGCCGTGCACGATGCCGACGGCGGACTCGGCCGGAACGTTCGCGGACAGCAGCCGGTGGAGCTCGTCGGCTGCCGGCAGGTCACGGGTCCACGACGCGTCGAGCTGCTTCTTCCAGCGGCCGACCTGGCGTGCGAGGAAGCCCTGCGGCCGGCCGAAGTCGCCCAGTCCGACCGACGCCGGGTCGACCGCGTGCAGCGTGGCGAGCGTGTCCACGAGCCGCTCGGAGATGGCACGGGTGCGCGCCGGGCCGAGGGAGGCCAGCTCGGCGGCCTGCCGGTACGGTGTGCCGGCGCACCGCTCCATGACGTAGAAGTCGGCCCCCAGGACCGAGGCGTCGCCGCACAGGGAGTACGTCCGCGGGACGGGCACGCGGGTGTTCTGAAGCGCGGACATCACGCGGTACTCGCGGGCCATGTCGTGGGCCGTGGCCAGGACGTGTCCGAGCGGCGGTCGCCGGACGATCCACTCCTGCGCGCCGTCGGTCACGACGTAGGTGAGGTTGGACTTCCCGCCGGCGATCAGCGTCGCCCGCAGCCGGTCACCGGCGTCCGGGATCTCAGCCGCGAACCATGCGCCGAGGGCGTCGAGGTCGAGACCGGGGGGCATGTCGGTCGTCGCCATCACGGCACCACCACGGCAAGCATGTCGACGACGCACGCCGGCTTGTCGCCGCCGTCACGCTCGATCGTCACCCGGGTGGCTACCTGGTAACCGAGGGCGTTCGGCGTGACCGCCGTCAGCTCCACGCCGGCTCGGACGCGCGAGCCGACCGGCACCGGCGAGGGGAAGCGGAGCTTGTCGGCACCGTAGTTGACGCCCATCCGGACGCCTTCGACGGTGTACACCTGCCAGGTGAGCATCGGCACCAGGCTGAGGGTGAGGAAGCCGTGCGCGATGGTCGAGCCGAACGGCCCCTGGGCGGCCTTCTCGGGGTCGACGTGGATCCACTGGTGGTCGCCCGTCGCCGCGGCGAAGGCGTCGATCCGGTCCTGGGTGATCGTGTGCCAGTCCGAGTGGCCGAGATGCGTGCCGACGGCCTTCTCCAGCTCGGCGACGCCGTTGAAGACCTTCATGCCTGCGGCCCTCCGGCGACGTACAGCACCTGGCCGGAGACGAAGCCGGCGCTCTCGCCGGCGAAGAACGAGACCGCGTTCGCGATGTCGGCCGGGAGACCTCCGCGGCCGACCGGGATGTTCTTGACGATCGCGGCCCTGAAGTCCTCGAACGAGTAGCCCATGCGCTCCGCGGTGGCCTTGGTCATCTCGGTCTCGATGAACCCGGGGGCGATCGCGTTGGCGGTGACGCCGAACTTCCCGAGCTCGAGGGCGAGGGTCTTGGTGAAGCCCTGAACGCCGGCCTTGGCGGCCGAGTAGTTCGCCTGACCGCGGTTGCCCAGCGCGGAGGTGCTGGACAGGTTCACGATCCGGCCCCAGCCCGCCTTGGTCATGTACCCCTGGACCGCGCGCGTCATCAGGAACGCGCCGCGCAGGTGCACGTCCATCACCGCGTCCCACTCGTCGACGCTCATCTTGAACAGCAGGTTGTCGCGGATGATCCCGGCGTTGTTGACCAGAACGGTCGGCTCACCCAGCTGTGCCGCGATCCGCTCGACCGCGGCCTCGACGGCGCGCTCGTCAGCCACGTCGACGCCGACGGCGAGGCCACGGCCACCCGCCGTCTCGATCCCCTCCACGACCGCCTTGCAGGCGGTCTCGTCGAGGTCCAGTACGGCGACGGCGAACCCGTCGGCGGCGAGGCGGCGCGCGACCCCGGCGCCGATGCCGCGCGCGGCTCCGGTCACTATCGCGATCCGCGGCGTGGTGGGTGTGGTCATGTGATGTCTCCTGTCGAGTGAGGGTTGAGGTCCGGCACGAGGCCGGCGAGCGCGGCGCGCGTCGACGAGGCGTCGACGTGCAGCAGGCCGTGCAGGCCCACGCTTCGCGCACCGAGCACGTTGGGCTCGGCATCGTCGAGGAAGAGCACCCGGTCGGGGGGTACACCGAGCCGGTCCAGGGCCAGCTCGTAGATGGCGGCGTGGGGCTTGCGCAACCCCACTTCGCCGGAGATCACGACCGGGTCGAAGAACGCGTCGATCCACCGGCGCGGGTAGGTGTTGCCCCAGCTGTTGGAGAGCAGGCCGACCCGCACGTCGTGCCTGCGCAACTCCTCGGCCAGCGCGAACATCGCGGGATCCGGTCGCATGCCCGCGAAGAAGCGGCCGAGGATCCCGGAGGCGATGACGGGACGTCCGTCGGTGGTCCGCAGTTCGGCTGCGAACAGCGCCTCGAACTCCTCGACCGGGAGCTCTCCGGTCTCCAGCCGGTGGATCGGCGTACCGTCCGGGGCGTCGCGGGACAGCCACGCCCGAAGGGTGTGCGAGAAGGACTCGGGTGCGATCGCGTCCGCGACGAGCCAGTCGGCGATCGCACGCTTCACCGGGCCTGTGAGCACGCCTCCGTAGTCGAACAGGACGGCGTCGATCTCGCGCACCGGGTCACTCCCCGGCGCCGGTGAGGCTGACCCCACCGTCGATGAGTACGGTCTGGCCCGTGAGCCAGGCGGCCTCGTCGGAGAGCAGGAAGGCCACCACGCTGCCGATGTCCTCGGGCTCGCCGAGCCGCTTGAGGGGGTACGCCGCGGCGATCTCGTCCTCGCGTCCTTCGTAGAGCTTGGTCGCGAACTTCGTCTTCACCACGGCCGGCGCCACGCCGTTGATCCGGATGTCCGGCCCGAGTTCGACCGCCATCAGTTCGGTGAGCGAGTTCAGCATCGCCTTGCTCGCGCCGTAGAAGCCGATTCCCGGCGCCGTGCGGACGCTTGAAAGCGAGGAGACGTTGACGATCGCACCGCCGTGCTCCTTCATCCAGGCACGGTGGACCTGCTGCACCCACGAGACGGCGGCGATGCAGTTGACCTCGACGATCTTCCGCGCCACCGCGAGGTCGAGCTCGACGAGCGGTCCGTACACCGGATTGATGCCGGTGTTGTTGACCAGGAAGTCGATGCTGCCGAAGGTCTCGATCGTCTGCCGGATGACGTCGGCCTGGTGGTCGCCGTCGTCGGCGCGGCCCGCGACGGCGAGGGCCACGTCGGGCCCCCCGAGGTGGGCGACCGCCTCGTCCAGGGCGTCCTGCTTGCGGGCGGTGATGACGACACGGGCGCCGTCGGCGACCAGTCGCTCGGCGATGCCGAGACCGATGCCGCGGCTCGCTCCGGTGACGATCGCCGTCCTGCCCTCGAAACGCTTGCTCATGTCCGTTCCTCTCAGCTCAGCCGCTCGATGACCATGGCCATGCCCATGCCGCCACCGACGCACATGGACTCCACGCCGAACTGCTTGTCGTGCCACTGCAGGGAGTTGATGAGAGTGGAGGTGATACGGGCACCGGTCATCCCGAAGGGGTGGCCGACGGCGATCGCGCCGCCGTTGACGTTGAGCTTCTCCAGCGGAATGCCGAGCAGCTGGGCCGAGCCGAGCGACTGGACGGCGAACGCCTCGTTGATCTCGAACAGGTCGATGTCGTCCACGCCCAGGCCCGCGTTGCGCAGGGCGGCCGGGATGGCCTCGACCGGGCCGAGGCCCATGATCTCCGGCGACAGCCCGGTGACGGCCGTGGACACGATCCGAGCGAGCGGGGTGAGGCCCAGCTCCCTGGCCCGGACGTCGCTCATGATGACGAGCGCGGCAGCACCGTCGTTGAGCGGGCAGGCGTTGCCCGCGGTGACCGTGCCGTCGGGGCGGAAGACCGGCTTGAGCCCGCTGACGCCTTCGAGCGTGGTGCCGGGGCGGGGCCCGTCGTCGGTCGAGACGACGGAACCGTCGGGCAGGGTCACCGGGGTGATCTCGCGGGCCCAGAAGCCCTCCTCGATCCGCCGGCATGCGAGGTTCTGGCTGCGGACGGCGAACTCGTCCTGCTCCTTGCGCGACATGCCGATGGTCTGGGCGACGTTCTCCGCGGTCTGGCCCATCGCGATGTAGAGGTCCGGCAGCGCCCCGGTCGTCCGCGGGTCCACCCACGCGTCCGCTCCTCCGCTCGCACGCTTCTCGGTACGCGCCTGCGCCTCGGCGAAGGCCGGGTTGTGCCCCTCGGGGTTGTCCGCGAAACCGTTCGCGTAGCGGCTCACCGTCTCGACGCCGGCGGAGATGTACGCATGTCCCTCACCGGCCTTGATGGCGTGGAGCGCCATACGCGTGGTCTGCAGGCTGCTCGAGCAGTACCGGTTCACGGTGACGCCCGGGAGGCCGTCCATGCCGGCCAGCACGGCGACGGCGCGGCCGAGGTTGTTGCCCGACTCGCCCGCCGGCTGGCCCACGCCGAGGATCAGGTCGACGATCTCGGCAGGGTCCAGCTCGGGCACCTTGGCCAGCGCGGCCCGCACCATCTGGACGGCGAGCTCGTCGGGACGCATGTCCTTCAGGGAGCCCTTGCCGGCGCGTCCTATGGGGGACCGTGAGGTGGCGACGATGACTGCTTCAGGCATGCTTTCTCCAGGGATACTAAGCGGTTGGTCACCCGCCACTCTCGGCATCGGGACGCGGGGCGTCAACGGTCAGGCAACAGGAGTGACCCAGGTGGGGGATCCGCGCCGAGACGATGACGCTCATCCCGCGGACACGACCGGATCCATGGGGCATCAGTGACCATGCGCGTGTGACGCGAAGCACGGATCGCCGGAGAGCGACGAGGCGCCCGACCGGGGGAGGCGGAGGCAGCCCACGCGATTCCGGGCGCACGACGCGCGGACGGGCCCGCGACATGTGTCGCGGGCCCGTCCGCGAGCTTCGGATCAACGGCCCCTGGGCCTGGCGTCCGCCCCGGTCAGGAGCTTGTATTCGTCGCGCCGGAATTCGGCTTCGGACTGCCCTGACGACCTCATGCTGCCGAGCCACCCCAGCAGGAATGCCGTCGGTACGGAGATCAGGCCCGGGGTCAGGAAGGGATACCAGTTGAAACCGGCCTGCGGGAAGAGCGCGTCATCGGTCCCGGAGACGAAGGGTGAGCAGGCCATGAGGATGACGCAGGCCGACAGTCCCCCGTAGACACACCACAGCAGCCCTGTGCGATTGAACCCGCGCCAGAAGAAGGAGTAGATCAGCACGGGGAAGACGCACGACGCCGCAACGCTCATGGAGAACGTCATCAGGAACTCGAACGGATGGTGAACGGTGGCAGCGGACACCGACAGCGCCGCGGCGCACAGGATGACGACGGCCAGACGCAACGCCCACACCTCTCCGGTGCCGGAGCTTTTGGCCCGCGAGGTTTTCGCGTACACGTCGTGGGCGAAGGAGACGGCGGCAGCGAAGGCCACACTGGCCACGGTCGTCAGCACGGCCAGGAAGACCAGACACGCCATCACGGTGACCAGCACAATGCGCGCCGTCGGATGGTCTGGAAGTACGGCCGAAGCCAGCAGGATCGGGGACGACTGACCGTCGGCGTCGACCGCGCTGATGGCTCCGCTGCCCACGACGGCCGCCGCCGCGAAACCTGTTGCGATCAGCAGGACGGTGTAGACACCGCTCAGCCCCACGGCGGTGCTCATGGATCGCCGCGCCGAGCGCCCTGTGCGGGACGCGCTGATACGCAGGATCAAGTGAGGCGCCACGGCCGTACCGAGGATCACGACCAGGTGATCACCGATCAGGTTGAACGGTCCCAGGGCGGTCGCGTCGGACCATATTCCCCCGCTCAGATACTGCTGCGGCGCAACACTCTTGTTCACCGCGGCCGAGAGGACGCTTCCCGGGTCCCACTCGAACTGCTTGAGGGCCAGGAGGCTGACCACGGCAAGCGTCACCAAGGCAAGGGGGACCTTGATGACGTGCATGAAGCCAAGGCCTCTCAAGTCGGCCACCCCGGCGAAGCACGCGACGAGGAAGGCCATCAGAACCGTGCACACGATCTGGGCTCTCGGGGTCGACATCCCGACCAGGAAAGCCGTGGTGATGCCGGCGGCACGCAGCTGAATCGCGAGGATGGGAACCGTGACGATCAGCGTCACCAGGGATGCGGCGACGCGGGGCGCCACTCCTGACGCACGCAAGGAGAAGAGGCCGCCGAGAGTGTAACGGCCGCTGTTGCGGATCTTCTGAGCGAGGAGCAGCAGCACGCTGAAGGCGACAAGAATGTCGATGGCATAGAGGTAGCCGTCGTAGCCGAACAGAGCGATGCCCCCGGGGACCGCCAGCAGGGTGAGGACCGATATCTGCTCTCCGGCCACGGCGAACCCGTTGAACACCGGTGAGAGGGACCGGTCGGCGATGTAGAGCCGTTCCGGGTCGTCCTCCTGCGCTGACACGAGGACGAAAGCCCACAAGAGCGCCAGTCCCAGCAGGACCAGACAGGCGACGACAACGGTGGCCCGGACGTCGGCACCGAGCGGGGCGACCGCGCCCGACGCCAACGTGCGCAGGGTCACCACTTCACCGCCCCGTCGACGGGAGAGGCACCCGACGCCTCGGCCTGGCGTACTCCCTCGACCAGGGCCCGCTCGACGGGATCGCACAGACGCTCGGATCGCCTCTCGTACCACCAGGCCATGGCGACGAAGAGGCCGCATTGCGCGATGCCCCAGACGACGCCCAGGGTGAACTGACCGAACAGGGGCAGGCCGGGGAGGGTCGAGAAAGGGAACAGAACGACACCGACGGCGAGGGGAACGCCGTTGACGACGAGAAAGACGAGCTGGGAACGGTGGACGGCCTGGCGCAGGTGCTCGACGCGAGCCCGCTGTGGCGCATCCTGCGGCACGTACGGCCCCGGTCGGCTTCGCGACGGATGGTTGGGGAAGTGCACGGAAATCTCCGGCCTGTGAGGAGGGATGACTGCGCGACGCATCGGCGGAGTGCCGGCCTGTCGGTCGCGCAGGTCGCCCGCTGTCAGTTGGCGCCCGCCACCGGGGTGAATGCCGCGAAGAACTCCCGCACCGGAGCCTTGACGACCCAGGTGCTGGTGATCCCAGGGGTGAGATAGACGACGTCCCCGGCACCCACCTTCGAGGTGTGCCCGTCGGAGGTGATCGTCGCCGCACCCTCCAGCAGATGGATCACGGCCGCGTGATCGGCGCGGTAGTTGAACGTGCAGGGGTCGAAGAGCGCGACTCCCGACCAGACATGATCGTTCTCGCAGAGAGTGTGTATCCGAGCGTTCGCGTCGCCCTCGACCGGCTCCCAGCCGCCTTCCTCGGGCGCCAGGGGCACGAACTCGGCGTCGTCGATGCGGCCCGTCACAACGGGGAGGATCATGGCGTTCCCTTTCACTTGGCTTGGCGGCACGCTAGCGGTGCGCGCATGCGGGCTCGCGGGGAGCGAGGGCGTCCTGCCCGCATGGGGGATGCCCCGGCCCCAGCGAGCTTTCCAACTCATCCGACAAGCCAGCATGGTTGAGGGCCTGACTGCCGAACGGCACCGAGTTCTTCCGGGGCTCGACAAGTCCACGGGACTACAGCAGTGCTGCGTCCAGGTCCCGACAGAGCGACTCGCGTCGCGAGACGACGTCCAACCAGGCATGGATCTTGGGCAGTTCGTAGCCGAAGAAGTAACGCATCGCGGCGAGTTTGCCGGGAGCCTCAGCGTGGTCACTGGCCTGGGCGGACACGGCGACGTCCAGCCAGATCCAGGCCAGCACCACGTGGCCGAAGCCTTGCAGGAACAGGGTCGCGTTGGCGAGCGCCTCGGTCGGGTCGCCGCTCTCCCACGCTGACGAAGCTGCCGAGACCGCGCGCGTCCAGGCATCGACAAGCCTGTCGGCGTACTCACCCAGACCACCGTCTCGGGCTCGTTCAGCTGTCGCCCGCACCCGTTGCGCCAGTGCCTCCACGCAGGCTCCATCCGCCAGCAGCATCTTGCGCCCCAGCAGGTCGAGGCCCTGGATGCCGTGCGTGCCCTCGTGAATCATGTTGAGCCGGTTGTCCCGCCAGTACTGCTCCACCGGGAAGTCGCGGGTGTATCCGGCGCCGCCCATCACCTGGATGGCGAGGCTGTTCGCTTCCAGACACCACTCGCTGGACCAGCTCTTCACGACCGGCGTCAGCACCTCGAGAACCCGGCCGGCATCCTCTGCCGCCGCCGCGTCTCCGGTGGCCTGCTCGTCGAGCAGGCGCGCCGCGTAGAGACCGAGTGCGATGCCACCCTCGGAGTACGCCTTCTGTGCCAGCAACATCCGCTTGACGTCAGCGTGCTGGACCAGCGGCACCTGGGGCGTCGCGGCGTTCTTGCCGGCACGTGTGAGCGGGCGGCCCTGCCTCCGTTGCTTGGCATAGTCCAGCGAGGCCGCGTATCCGGCGAAGCCGAGCGCGGCGGCCCCCAGCCCGATGGCGATCCGCGCCGCGTTCATCATGTGGAACATCTGCCGCAGGCCATCGCCGGGCTTGCCGACCAGATAGCCGACCGCGCCTGCCTCACCGTTCGGCCGCCACGTACCGTCGCCGAACGCGAGGGCGGTGTTGGGTATGCCTCGGCAGCCGAGCTTGTGGTTCAGCCCCACCAGCACGACGTCGTTGCGCTCCCCGAGGTTCCCGTCGGCGTCGACCAGGAACTTCGGGACCACGAACAGGGAGATTCCCTTGGCGCTCGGGTCGAAGGTTCCGTCCGGGCCGGCTGTCTTGGCGAGCACGAGATGGACGATGTTCGCGGCCAGATCGTGCTCGCCGGCGCTGATCCACATCTTGTTTCCGGTGACCCGGTAGCGCGGCCCGAGTGGGTCATCGGCGTATCCGTCGCCGTCCGGAACAGCCCGTGTGGTGATGTCGGACAGCGATGAGCCCGCCTGGTTCTCGGACAGGCACATCGTGCCGGCCCATTCACCATGCAGCTCACGCGAGGCGAACACCTGGCGTTGCCTCTCGGTTCCGTGAGCGAGGAGCAGGGAGGCGTTGGCCTCGGTCAGCATGGCCGGGCTCATCCCGCCCGAAGCCGCACTGAACAGCACGTTGGCCGCGAAATCGGCGGTGCGAGGAAGCT
Organism: Streptomyces sp. NPDC015346; assembly: GCF_043078785.1. Taxonomy (NCBI): domain Bacteria; kingdom Bacillati; phylum Actinomycetota; class Actinomycetes; order Kitasatosporales; family Streptomycetaceae; genus Streptomyces; species Streptomyces sp. NPDC015346. The sequence continues at coordinate 183,382 of NZ_JBIBTW010000002.1, forward strand.
GCATGCCACCGTCGGCCTCATCATGCGAGGCCAGCATCATGCCGAGGCCGACGTAGGCGTCCCAGGCCTCCTGCGTCTCTTTCGGCAGGATCACCTTGCCGTCATCGAAGACGGGCTCGTGCTCGTCGATGATCCGGTTGGCCGACTCGAACCGTTCGGCGGCGACCGCGGACGCCGCACGCAGCAACTCGCCTATTCCGTCGAGGTCATGGGCGGAAAACCGAGGTCGGGCGAGCAGCGATCCCAGGTCGAGCCACTCCTGAAGCAGATACTCCAGAGTCGGCAGCAACTTCTCCTGCAGCACAGTCATTTCCTGACGTTCCTTCCACCATCACTCCGAGGACGCTCCACGGACCGAGCTGCGGTCCCACGCGAAGCGAGAGTCGTCCCCGAGCATCCGTTCATTCATCGACGACCACACGTCCGACGCCGAGGCCATCCGCCCACCGCACCGCCAACCGACAACCGCTGCGCATCAAGCACGAGGCCGGTCACGCGCCTCTCTTCGGTCAGGAGACCGAGATGGCGCCGTCGATGACGATCGTCTCGCCGCTGATGTAGCTGGATGCGTCGGAGGCGAGGAACACCACAGCGTTCGCGATCTCCTCGGGCTGGCCGACACGGCCCAGCGGAACGGTGCGCGAGATGTACTTGGCGGTGTCGACGTCGACGCTCAGGTCGGGCAGCATCGCGGTTTCCACGTAGCCGGGTGCGACGGCATTGACGCGGACACCCTTGCGAGCCCACTCCAGGGCAACGGCCTTCGTGAGACCGATGACGCCGTGCTTCGCAGCGATGTACGCGGCGTCGTCGCGGGCCGCGATGACGCCGAGGACCGACGAGATGTTGACCACGCTGCCACCGCCGTCCTTCAGGTGTGGGCCGGCAGCCTTGAGCATGACGAAGATCGTCTGCAGGTTCACCTCGATGACTTGCTGGAACTCGGAGAGATCAATCGACTCCAGCCGACCCATGAAGTCGTAGCCGGCGTTGTTCACCAGGATGTCGAGGCCACCAAGGGTCTCCACGGCGCTGGTCACACACGACTCGATCGACTCCGGCGAGCGAAGGTCGACGGCATAGGGAACAAAGGTCCCGGCGAAGCCCTCGACAAGGTCGGCGGTTTCCTTCAGGCCGGCTTCAGTGCGGGCTGCGCCGACGACGTGGGCGCCGCGACGAACAAGCTCGACGACGATCGCCTGGCCGATGCCACGGCTCGCGCCGGTGACGACGGCCCGGCGGCCGGCAAGATCGAATGGGTCGGTCCAGGCGTCGTTTGACGACGTGATGTCAGTACTCATGCCGGGATCGTGGCCCCCTCGTTCGCGGACCCTCGCCGTCGGTCGACCAACTGCACCCACTTGGGCTACGTCGCCCCACCGGGGAGCCAAGATCCGCCGAGCCGACCCCAGCGCTCGACCGGGCGGCCCGCCACGCGAGGGCATGGCCGGACCGGGGCCCACCACCGTCAGCTCCCCCAACCGGGCAGGGATGGCCGCGACGCCGTGGCTGGGCCGGCAATGCACCTCAAGGTACTGCCATGGCACTTCACAAGATCAATCCCGACACGCTCGCCCAACCGCACGGCTTCGCCCAGATCATGGTCGGCACCGGCAGCAAGATCGTCGTCACCTCCGGGCAGGTCGGCGTCGACAAGGAGCACAAGCTCGTCGGGAGCGACTACCGGTCGCAGGCGCGACAGGCAGCTGAGAACGTCTACCTCGCGATCGCCGCGGCGGGCGGAACTCCCGCCGACATCGCGCGTCTGATGCTCTACGTCGTCGACGCGAGCCCGGCCAACCTGGAGGAGGTCTACGCCGGTCTCGGCGAGGCAGGTGCCGCGGCGGGAGGGAAGGCGACCACGATGACGCTGATCGGGGTCACGGCCCTGTCCGACCCGGCCTGGCTGGTCGAGATGGACGCCACCGCCATTCTCGACTGATCCGACCTGATCTCTGTTGCCCGGGGCATGCCTGTGCCCCGGGCAACAGGCATTGACCTTCCTTGCCGGCGGCGGGGACCCTGAACGACGGCAGTGCGGGTGGATCCGGCAACCGGTATCAGGCGTGAGGATCGTGCGTGACACATCCGTCAACGGAACCGGCGTCAACGCTGCCGGCTGAGGTCACGAGTTTTGTGGGTCGACGGCATGACATATCTGCGGTCCGCCACTTGTTCGCATCGGCGCGTCTGATAACCCTGACCGGCATCGGCGGTGTCGGCAAGACCCGCTTGGCACTCAGCCGCCCATGACGTCCGCCGCGCGTTCAAGAACGGTGTGTACTTCGTCCAACTGGCCGGTCTCGCCGAGCCCGGCCTCCTCCCGCAAACCGTGGCCTTGACAGTTGCGAGCATCTGGTCGAGGCGACCGCCGGCCTGGTCGATCGCGTGCTACGCGCCGCTCAGGGGTGCGTGTTCTCGCTGCCAGTCGGCAAGCGCTGCGCAACGACGGTGAGCACCTCTACCCGGTCGCGCCGCTGCTGACCCCCTCTCCCAGCACCGCAGGCGACGGAACGGCGGCCAACTACCCGGCGGTCGAGCTGTTCACGGATCGCGCCGTCGCCGTTGTACCCGATTTCAAGATCACCGCTGCCAACGAGGAAGCTGTCGCCCGTCTGTGCCGACGGCTCGAAGGCATCCCCCTTCGCCCTGGAACTCGCCGCGGTTCGCCTGCAGGTGCTGTCGCTCGAGGAACTGGCCGAGCGGCTCGACGATCGGTTCCAACTCCTCCGAGAGCACGACGCACAGATCCGGTTCCGGATGCTGGACACGATCCGCGAGTACGGCCAGGCGCGCCTCGCGGAGGCCGGCGAGGGCGGTGATCTGGCCCTTCGGCACCGGAACTGGTTCGCCGAACTCGTCGCTGTCGCCACCCGCGAGTGGGCCGGCCCGCGCCAGGTGGAGTGGGCCGCCCGCCTCCACCTGGATCACCCGAACATCCGCCTCGCGCTCGAGTACTCCATGGCACGGCCCGCCGAGATGGGAATCGGCATCGGCATTGCGGCGCAGCCTTGGTTCTGGGCTTCGATGGATCACCTCAACGAGGCTCGGATGTGGCTGGACCGCGGACCGCGGCCGCCACGGGTGAGGCCGAACGTGCCACGGTGGTGATCGGCGGCGCGGACCGCGTCTGGAACAGCATCGGCTCCCCACACCTGCACGAGAAGCGCGCGCTACGCGGATGCCGCGTGCACTCGGCTCGGCGCGGCGGCATTCGACGCCGCTCGCGCGCGCGGCCGCGGCATGCAGGTGGATGAGATGATCGGATTCGCGTCGCGGGAGAGTGCCGGTCTTCGCGCCTCCGCCGCATCCAAGAATCGCCTTACGCGGCGTGAGAGGGAGGTCGTCGACCTCATCGCCGAAGGCATGTCCAACCAGCAGATCGCGACGAGGCTCGTCATCTCGGTACGCACCGCCGAAGGTGACGTGGAGAAGATCCTTGCGAAGCAGGGCTTCAAGACACGGGCCCAGATCGCGCCCGGGTCGCCCGGCAAGACGCCCCGTGACCGCACGGCCGCTGACCGTGTTCGTGGACGGCGCCGGTCTCCACGTCACGCAGGCTCGCTGGCGCCATCGCCGGCGGACACCAGGCCCAGTTCCTGCGCCCTGATCGCGGCTGAGGCCCGGTTCGGCACCCCAAGCTTGCGGTACACCGCACTGGTGTGCTGCTTTACCGTGTGTCGCGAGAGGTTGAGTCGGCGAGCGGTCTCCGGGTTGCTCAGCCCCTTCGCGAGGTGCTGGAGCACATCCAGCTCGCGCCTGGAGAGCTGCACCTGCGGAGCCGCCGCGCCTTTGGGGAAGACCCTCGAACCTTCGGCGACGCACTTGAGGGCATTGACGAGCGCACGTCGCGACATGTGCTTGGACAGAGCTCCAACAGCTCCCAGCGAGGTGGCGAGAGCCCCCGGGATGCGCCCTTCGCCGGACATCAGCACGACTTTGACGTGCGGCATCCGCTCCTTGAGCCACTCGCACAGCTCCGGGCCGGAGCGTCCACCGAGGGAGGCGCTGACGAGCACGACCTGTGGTTGGTGACGCCGGACGATGTGGATGGCCTCCTCGATGGAGCCGGAAAGAAAGCACGTCGCGACCCATGGCGCGTCGTCCAGCAATGAGCGCAGGCCGGCCTGGATCAACTCGTTCTCGTCGACGATCAGAACCCGCTGCGGCCGACAGGCATCCTGCCATTCGAGCACTCCCACGGGCGCGTCTGCCACCACTGTCATCGAAACTCCTCCGCTCGTCCCCCAACAGGTGAATTTCTGTTGAAGACAAGGTGGTCCAACCAGCAGCGCGGGGCACCCGTGGAACTACCCGTTTCGCCACCCGCAGCACGTGGGCGGGTGGCGTCCCGTGGTCGTTCGCCCGGCCTCGGCGACTCGCGCCCCGCATGGTCTCCCATCAGGAGGTGCCGCGGGGCGCTACGACGTGACTCCGGATCGTCACATGGACCACGTCAGGGCCGGCCGGGCCTGGTCAGGTGAAGTCGATGACGGTGCGGATTCCCTCGCCGCGCTTCATCGCGTCGAAGGCGTCGTTGATGTCATCGAGAGGGACGCGCGAGGTGATGAGCGAGGCGAGATCGAGCTGGTCGGCCTGAGCCAGGCCGAGAATCCTCGGAAAGTCGATCGGCGGATTCGCCGACCCGTAGTTCGAGCCCACGATGCGCAGCTCCATCATCGCGATGAGCGTCGGGTCGGCCTCGAACCTGACACCTTCGGGCGCCATTCCCACCAGTACCGCGGTGCCCCGGGTGCCCAGCATGCCCAGCGCCTGTTCGATCGTCGCCTTGAGCCCGATCGCCTCGAAGGCGAAGTCCGCTCCGCGGCCGCCCGAGAGTTCCCAGATCGCCGCCACGGGGTCCGTCTCCCGCGCGTTGATCACGTGGGTGGCGCCGGCTCGCTTGGCCATGGCGAGCTTGTCGTCGTGGACATCGACCGCGATGACCTTGCCGGCGGACTGAGCCGCGCATCCGAAGAGGACGGAGAGACCGACGCCGCCCAGGCCGATGACGACGACGGTGTCACCCGGGGCTATGCGCACGGTCTTCGTCGCGGCTCCGAACCCCGTCGTGACAGCACATCCGACGACCGCGGCCACGTCGGTCGGAACTCCGGACGGCACGGCGACCGCGCCGGTCTCGGGGACGACGGTGAACTCGCCGAACGACCCGGTGCCCATGTACGTGTAGATCGGCCGCCCGTCCTTGCGCATCCGGGTCGTGCCGTCGTACATGACGCCCGCGTGCACGGTCTCCGCCAGCTTCTCGCACAGGTTGGGGCGCCCGACCAGGCAGAACCGGCACCGCTCGCAGCCCGGGGTCCAGGAGAGCACCACGGGGTCTCCCACCCTGTGCCTCGTGACGCCCGGGCCGACGGCCTCGATGGTCCCTGCCCCCTCGTGCCCGAGGACGATCGGCACCGGGGGCGGCCAGGCGCCGTCGAGGGCGTGGAGATCGCTGTGGCAGACGCTGCTGTTCGCCAGTTTGACCATGACCTCTCCGGGCCCCGGCTCGGCCATCTCCACCTCCTCCACGACCAGAGGCTGACTGACCTCGTACATCACCGCCGCACGCATGGTGCGTCCTTGGAATCCCATGATTCTTGCCCTCTCCCTACTCACATGTCCGGATGAGCTTGCGGTTGGCGAACTCATCGACCCCGAAACGCCCCAGCTCTCGCCCGAAGCCCGAACGCTTGACACCCCCGAACGGCAGCTCGGGGCCTTCACCACCCAGGACGTTGACCGAGACCATGCCCGCGTCGATCTGGTCGGCGACGCGCATCGCCTGCTCGAGATCTGTGCTGAACACGTACGCGCCGAGTCCGTAGGGCGTGTCGTTGGCCAGCTCGATCGCCTCCGCTTCGGAAGCCACTCGGTAGACGTGCGCGAACGGGCCGAAGAATTCCTCGCGTGCGGGCTCGTTCGCGGGGTCGATGTCCACGAGCACCGTCGGCTCGAAGAACGCGCCCTGTCGCCCTCCGCCCAGTGCGACCGTCGCGCCGCCGTCGACCGCCCGCTGCAACTGGTCGGACAGCCCTTCCGCCGCGGCCACCGACGACACCGGGCCCAGCAACGTCTCGCTACGGGTCGGGTCGGACGGCCGAAGTTCCTTCAGCGCGGCGGTGAACTTCTCCATGAACGGCTCGTAGACGTCGTCGGCCAGGATGTACCGCTTGGCGCCGCAGCAGACCTGGCCCGCGTTCTCGTAGAACCGGGCCCACAGCGCGTACTCGACGGTTGCGTCGAGGTCGTCGGTGCTGAGCACGATGAACGGGTCGGAGCCGCCGAGTTCCAGCACGACCTTCTTGAGGTGGCGTCCGGCGGTCTGGGCCACGGCAGCGCCGGCCGCTTCGGAGCCGGTCACCGAGACGCCTTGCACACGGGGATCGGCGATGACGGCGTCGATCTGGGTGCTGGTGGCGTACAGCATCTCGTACGCGCCCTCGGGATACCCCGCGTCGGTGAACACCTGGGCGATCGCCGCGGCGGACTCAGGGCACTGCGATGCGTGCTTGAGAAGGATGGTGTTGCCGAGCATCAGGTTCGGAGCCGCGAAACGTGCGACCTGGTAGTAGGGGTAGTTCCACGGCATGACCCCGAGGAGGGCGCCTACCGCGCTGCGACGGACGACCGCCTTGCCAGGAGTCGCGAGGAGTTCCAGCGGTTCGTCGGCCAGGAACTGCTCCGCGTTGGCCGCGTAGTACTCGAAGATGTCCACGCACACATCGACCTCGCCGAGGGCGGACGTGATCGGCTTGCCCATCTCGCGCACGACGATCCGGGCGAGTTCTTCGCGCCGCTCCCGGTAGAGTTCGGCGACTCGCCCCAGGAGCGCGGAACGCTCGGCGATCGACGACGCTCGGCCCCAGGCGCGGTAGGCCGAATCGGCCCGGTCGATGGCAGCCGTAACCTCCGCATCGGTGAATGTCGCGAAGTCCTTGATGGTTTCGCCGGTGCTCGGGTCGGTAACGGCGTATGTGCTCATCTGATCCCTTACTCGTCAGCCGGACTGGGCGGCTGCGACCACCCATGGACGTTGAAACCACAAGCCGAGATCTCCGGGCCGTGTATCCGGCGAATCAGCACCCAGCCGGGGGAAGCCGGAGCCGGATGCCTACGCCGCTCCCCCACCTGGGTGTCACTTGGGTCCGTCAGGCCCCTTGACCCACTCATCACCCGAGCAAGATTGGGCACTTCCCCGATGGAAAGGCAACGCCCGATGACGCTGAAGATCGTCGCAGACCTCGCCGTGTGCAGAGGAACCGCGTGCTGCATGATGGAGTCGCCCGACCTGTGCGACGTCGATGAAGGCGCCGGCAAGGTCATCCTGCTCGTGGACGAGATCACCGACGAGCGCCGGGCCGAGGCGGAGGCCGCAGTCCGCGCATGCCCGGTCAAGGCCCTTGCTCTGCGGGACGGCTGAGCCGGACGCACCGGCTGATCGTCGGCGTTGCGACATGACTGCCGCGACGACGATCGCCTCCTGCCGGGTCGACCAGCCCCGGGCGCTGTGCGTCAACGCGTGGCGCCACCTCGTGCGGTCTCGGCAGGCCATTCACCATCGCGTCCCCTGGGCGGAGATCGTCACCCCTTGACCGCGGCAAGCGCGCGGCCCCAGTTCCCCGAGCAAAGATGGATTCTTCCGATGGCGTATGTGATCACACAAGGGTGTTGCAACGACGGCTCGTGTGTGCCGGTCTGCCCCGTTCAGTGCATCAGGCCGCGCCCTGGTGACCCCGACTTCACCCACACCGAGCAGCTGTACATCGACCCTGCCGCCTGCATCGATTGCGGCGCCTGCATGGACGAATGCCCGGTCGAGGCCATCCACCCCGATTGGGAGCTGCCGGAGAATCTCAGCGAGTACGCCGAGATCAACTCCGATTACTTCGAGACCCATCCGATAGCCGGTGCCAGCGTTCCGAGCTACACACGCCGCGTCCTCGCCGAGGGGCACGATTCACTCCGCGTGGCTGTCGTGGGATCCGGCCCCGCCGGTTGCTACGCCACTGGTCTCTTGAGCGAGATCCCCGGCGTCACGGTCTCGGTGCTGGACCGACTCCCGACCCCCTTCGGTCTCATTCGCGCCGGTGTCGCTCCCGATCACGTCCACACCAAGTCGATCAGCGAACGATTCAGCCGGTTCCTCGATCGCGCGAACGTCGACTGCTTCTTCAACGTCGAGGTCGGCAAGGACGTCTCACTCCAGGAACTGCTCGACTCCCACCACGCTGTGATCTGGGCGGGAGGTGTCGGCGCCGATCGCAAGCTCGGCCGACCCGGCGAGGACCTGGACGGCGTCTACTCCGCCCGCGACTTCGTCGCCTGGTACAACGGTCACCCCGACTTCGCCGACCGTGCTTTCGACATCTCCGGCGAACGAGCGGTCATCGTGGGCAACGGCAACGTGGCCCTCGACGTGGCGCGAACCCTGCTGCTCCCCCGCGACGTGCTGGCTCGAACAGACATGTCGGATCGTGCGATCGACGCGCTCGCGCGATCCGGTGTTCGAGAAGTCGTCGTGGTCGCCCGGCGAGGCCCCGAGCACGCGGCGTACTCCCTCGGCGAGCTGCTCGCGCTGTCGAACAGCGGCGACATCTCCCTGGCTGCCGAAGCGAGCGAGGTCGCCGCCGCGCCGGACCACGGTCGGCGGCACGACATTCTGCTCCGAGCCGCACAGAAGGCTGATGCGGACGACCCCGCCGAGCGCGTCGTGCGCCTGCGGTTCGGCCTGGAGCCGGTCTCGATCGAAGGAAGCGAGCGGGTGCGGTCGATCACGTTCCGACGGAGCGACGGCCGGCTGGAGACGATCGAGACGTCCGCCGTCTTTCGCGCCATCGGCTATCGAGGTCTGGAAGTCGAAGGACTGCCCTTCGACCCGCTCACGGCCACGATCCCCCACAACGCGGGGCGCGTCGTCGAGCCTCGATCCGACGAAGAGATCCCTGGCGTGTTCTGCTCGGGGTGGATCAAGCGCGGTCCACGAGGCGTCATCGGCACGAACAAGGTCGATGCCATGGAAACCGTCGACAGCATCCTCCAGGACCTCGCAGCGGACCGGCTCACACCACCGAAGAACGAACAACAACCGCTGGTGGACCTCCTCGCGGCACGCGGCGTGGACGTGGTCGACAAGGCCGCCTGGAAGCGGATCGATGCCGCCGAGAAGGAACGGGGCAGGACCCAGGGTCGGCCACGTCAGAAGTTCCTGAACTTCGGCGAGTTGATCGACGCGGCGCGCGGAGACAAGTGACGTGAGGAACTCCGGACCATGCACCGCATGGCCCGACAGGCCCAGCAACCCGGTTGCTGGGCCTCGCCGTGTACCGCCTCCGCGGTCGTACGTGGGACCTGGCAACCTCATGGCACACAGAACGGCCCTCCCGGTGTCGCGATCAACGACAGCGGGAGGGCGCTTTCCGATCATGGCCCCCGTGAGTTCGCCCGGTCGAGGCCGGACCCGTGGTCAGCCGAACGAGATGGGTGACGGGTCGTCGAGCTCGCGGATGACGAGCGGGTCCTTGCCTTCCGGCAGCTCGACGAAGTTCCCGTACAGGGCGAAGAAGTCGTCGGGTTCGATGGCCCCCTCGGGCGCGTGCACGCCCGTCCGGGTGATGCGGCCGCGACGGAGCAGTTCCAGACCGATGGCGAGCGGCACCCCGGTGCCGCCACCCATCTTTCCGCGCGGGACCGCCGCCGGTTCGACGGAGACGGCCACCGGGCGCCCGTCACGCAGGCCGTAGGCGGCAGCCCAGCACTGCGACAACGGATCCCGCGGGCCGAGGTCGGCGGGCACCGGCGGCTCGTCCAGCCGGCGCGCGCCCTCGGCGAGGCTGACCTCTCCGGCGGTGTAGGCCGCAGCGACCTTCCGCACGTGTTCGAAGATCCACTCCGGACCCGAGGTCAGGTTCGTCGACCTGGACACGCCCGCCACATACCGAGGGAGCGTGATCGCCTCGGGGTGCCCGACCGTGTAGGCATGGACACGCCCGATGCCCGGGTAGTCGAGCGACACCGATTCCAGGGGCGCGACATCCTGTTCGCGTCCGTCCCGCCAGGTGCGGATGCTGCCGCTGACCTGGATCAACCAGTGCTCGACCGCGGCGCTCGCACCAGCCGGAGCGGGGAAGGCGGCCTCTTCCTCGGTGACGGCGCCGCGAAGCGACCAACCGGTGAACAGCTCGTCTACCTTGTCCAGTTGGCGCGCCGCCACGAGAGCGCACATGTTGGAGAAGCCCGGGCTTCCGCCGATTCCCTTGATGACGTGCAGGCCCTTCTCACGCGCTGCGGCGTCGAGTTCGAACGCCTCCAGCGTCGACTCCCAGTCGTCGTCGATGTCCAGGTAGTCGCACCCGGATTCGATGGCGACCTCAAGGATCCGGCGAGCGAACAGCGAGAACGGACCCATCGTGTTGAGCACGACGTCGCACTCGGCGAACGCCTCCCGCATCGCGTCGGCATCGGTCGCGTCGAGGCGGATCGCTCGGCACGGCTCGCCGACCTCGTCGACCAGCCGTTGGGCCTTGTCGAGGTCGATGTCCGCGATCAGGAGCTCGGAGACCGAGCCCAGTCGCGCGATCGCGCGAACGGCCCATCGGCCCATGGCTCCGGCGCCTCCGATGATGATCGCCGATACCTCTTTGGTCGTTGTCATGTCTACTCCTACGAATAAGGGTGAACGCACTGGAAATGGTTCAGCGGAACATGAAGGGGACGTCAGTGCTCCCAGTCGGCCGGGCTCACGGCGTAGAACAACCGGGTCCCCGCGGTGCCGGCGAAGACGACGGTCGCCCCCTTCTCGAGGGTGATGAAATCTCCCGTCGAGCCCACGATCACCTGATCGCCGACCGTCAACGTGACCTCGCCCTCGATCACGTACAGCAACTCTTCGTACGGAAGCGTCGCCGGCTCCGCAGGCGTGGAATCGGTGAATTCGGCGAAGCCTCCGGCGAGATCGGTCAGAGCGGACGCTCGCGACCGACGGTCGAGGGCCAGCGGACCGTAGGCCTCGAGAAACCTCGGATCGCGCTGCTCGATGCGTACGGGAGTGTGGGTCATCATGCCGTCCTTCGCATGTCTTGGGCTGGGCGAGCGTGTTGCCGCGCGCCGCTGCTGATGGATTCGCAACGGCCGGAGTTCGGAGTGACGACAAGACCGGCCCCGGCGGTGACCCGCGCTCGGACCGGTCTTGTCGTCGTGCCGCTATCCCGCAGGAGTCAGGGATCGCTGCAGCAGCACCTCGTCCGCGGCGCGATCGCCCGAGCGCAGGGCCCCCTCCATGCTGCTCACCCAGTTGTCCGCGGTGTGCTCGCCGGCGAAGTGGATCATCCCCCAGCCGACGGCACGGGCGAGCAGCGCCGGCAGCCGCGGGAAGTCCGCCATCAGGCTGGACACGACGCCTCCGGCATACGGCTCCCGAGTCCAGTCCTGGAGCACGCCGGCGATCCGCTCGGCTTCCGAACCCGTCGCGATCCGGATCAGGTCGTCGAGGGCGTCGAGTGCCCGCTGCTCATCACGGAGGAAGCCGTCGCTCAGGTCGGGGGCAAGACCGTAGACGACGACCGTGTCCTGCTCGCTGACGGGTCCGGCCCACGCGAAGGAGATCGGTCCGTCGCTCGTGACGCTCGCGCCGAGGCGGCTTCGGAGTTCGGCTCCGTTCGCGTACTGCCCGGCGACCTTCCCGCCCTGGGACATCGGGGTCGTCACCAGCGCCTGGAGCTTCCACTCGGGCAGTACCGGATCGAAGGCGATGCCGCGCGTCGCGGTCACCGGGGTCGTCACGATGACGTTGGCGGCGGTGAACTCGTCGGTCGCGGTCTTGACGGTGATCTCGAAGGTCTCCTGATCCTGACGGATCAGTCGCACCGCCTGCTCGAACCGGACGTCCAGTCCCGCTGCCATCGCGGTCGCGAGGGAATCGGCACCGCCGGGAATCATCCAGCTCGTCTTCCCGGAATGCGGCGGGTGGATCATGGACATCTGAGTCTCTTCAGGCTCGTGTACCGGATTCGCTCCGGCCTGTGCCCGCACCAGCCGCCGGGCCAGCGGCGAAAGCCCGGCGCGCGCCGTCCACGACGCGATCGACTCCGTGGCCACCGGTGGGGAAGCGTCCAGCGCCGCACGAACCTCGTCGGCCACCTTCGCGCACTCCTCGGGCGTGAGCAGCCGCCCTTCGGCCACGACGGTGTTCCGCAGGACCGAGGACAGATCGATCCGCCCGTCCGGGCCCGGCTTGAGGATGTTGATGGTCGGCGTCAGCTTCACCCCGAACTCGGCGCACGCGCGCAGGATCCGGTCCTGGCCGAGGTCGATGAAGGAACCGCCCAGGTCGGCCGGCTGGCCATGGCGGAGGCGATCGCGCTCGGTACGCGTGCGGCCGCCGACGCGTGTCGTGGCCTCGAGGACGATGACCTCCTCGCCGCCCGCCCGCAGCTTGCGTGCGGCCGCGAGTCCCGCGAGGCCGGCTCCGACGACGACAGTGCTCATGCCTGCACCAACTTTGCTTCGATCTCCTGCGGGGACAGCCGCTCGGAGGCGCCCAGCACTTCGTCGGCGGCGCGCAGGCCGGACAGCGCCGCGCCTTCGAGACTTCCCTGGTAATAGACGTCGGTGTGGTCACCGGCGAAATGCACGCGGTGGTGCGGCACGGCGAACTGTGCGGCGAAACCGCCGCCACGGCCGGTGAACTCGGCGTAGGTGCTGACCGACCGGACGTAGGGGTCCGTCGTCCAGTTGTGCTGTCGCGTCGCGAGTCGGGTCACCGGGGCGCCCACGACAGCCTCGACGACGGCGTCGAGCTCGTCGGCCGCGGCGCCCTCCGTCTCCAGGATGAACCGTTCGTCACCTGTGATGAAGCCGCTGACGACTGCGGGGCCCTCGGTCGTGTACTGGTTGCTCACGAACGCCGTGTTGATCGGCCCGTCCGAGCACACCACCTGGGTCAGCGCCTTGCGTACCGCGTCTCCTTCGGCGTACTGGCACGCGACCTTGCCGCCCCGCGCGCGCTGCAGCGAGGACAGCGCCGCCGTGATGTTGGGCGGCAGCGGCGGGTCGAAACCCAGCGCGCCGAGGAGGGATGCCGGCACGGCGGCGATCACACGATCGGCCGGGATCCGCTCGCCGCTCTCCAGCTCGACCTCGACACCATCACGTCGCTGGCGTACCGCGCGCGCCGGCGAGTTCAGCCGTACGTCCAGGTTCTCGGCCAGTGCCTCGGGCAGAACCTGGGATCCGCCGACCACCCGCTGGATGGTGAAGTAGCCCGTCTCGACGAGCACACCGGAGACGTCCATCTGGTGCGTCTCGTACTGGACCAGGTGGGATATCGCTATCAGCGCCGCTTCGGCGTCGGGCGACAGGTCGAGGCGTCGGACCCACTGGCTGACCACCTCGTGGTGGGCCGGAGGAGTCTCCTGCACCGCCGCCCGGATCTCCCGGTCGACCGCGGCGAACCGCTCGCCGCGAAGTGCCTCTCCGCCGAGAACGATGTGGCCTTCGTGGAGCATGCCGTGCACGAACAGTTCGTCGGGCGCGGTGTCTTCACGCCACAGCCAGAAGGGCTCCGACATCTCGACGCCCAGGTCGGCGCAGAGCTTGGGAATGGCCTGGTACGGGCCCAGCAGCAGTTCACCACCGAGGTCGCACTGTTGGCCGGCGGCGAACCCCTCGCGCACGGTGTAAGCCCGCCCGCCGACGCGGTCGCTCGCTTCGAGCACGACGACCGGTACCCCTGCGGCGGTGAGCTTATGAGCCGCGGTCAGACCAGCCAGGCCTGCGCCGATCACCACCACTGGGCGCACGCCATCACCCGTCGTATCCACTGACAATCCTCCACTGCTTGTGACTCGGCGAGAAGGCCGCGGCCGCAGCCTGAGTCCCCCGCCTGTAATGGGCCCTGGACATGGCTGACTCAGCGCAGGCGAACCGGCATCGCGGTGTACTGGTTGAGCGTGTACGAGGTCGCCATCGGCGTCTCGCCGTCGAGCCGCACAGTCGGATAGCGCCTGATGGTTTCCTCGAGCATCACCCGAAGCTCGAGCCGGGCCAGCGCGGCGCCGAGACAGAAGTGCCGGCCGCCGCCGCCGAACGCGTGGTGTTCCGGGTTGCGACGGACGTCGAACACCTCGGGGTTCTCGTACCGGGTCTCGTCACGGTTGGACGACGAGTACCACAGGGCGACCTTCTCGCCGCTCTTGACCTGCTTGCCCCCGAGCTCGACATCACGCGTTGTCGTCCGGCAGAAGCTCGTGAACGGCGGGTACATGCGCAGCGCCTCTTCCACCGCGCCGGCGATCAGGGAGGGGTCCTCGACCAGCAGCCGCATCTGGTCGGGGTTCTCCATCAGCGCCTTCATGGTGCTGGTGTAGGTGGACTTCGTGCTGTCGTTACCGGCGGAGAGAATCAGCAGGATGTTCATCGCGATCTCTTCGTCGGTGAGCGGCCGGCCGTCGACGGTGCCGTTCACCATCACGTCGATCACGTTGTCCGCGACACCGACCGGAGCCGCGTCGGTTCGCCGGCGCCGGGGCTCGATCATCTTCGTCGCCTCTGCCACGAGGAACGGCACGAACTCGTTCACGTACTCCTCGAGGCCACCGGGGTTGTACCCGGGGTCCTCTCGCGCCATGTAGCGGTTCATGTACGCGGCCCATTTCGCGTCTTCTTCCTCGGGAATTCCGCACATGGCGTGAATGACCCGCGACACGATCGGCTGGGCGACGTCCTCCACCAGGTCGGCCGTCTCCCGCCCCTCGATCCGGCTGAATACCGTGTCGGCGACCTGACGGATCCAGGGCTCGTCGGCGGCGATTCGCGACGGAGTGAACCGCTCGAGGAAAAGCGCCTTCATCTTGTCGTGGAGCGGCGGGTCCATGTTGATGAACGTCTTGTTCTCAAGCGCCGTGATCACCGGATTGTCGAGATTGTCGACGCCGTTGATCGCCGACGAATAGGTCTTCCAGTCGCGGCTGATCGCCTCGATTTCCGAAGCTCGCGTCACCGACCAGAATCCCGGCATGTCCGGGGGGCCGGGAGGGCCCGACCAGTGCACCGGGCACTCACCCCGCATTCTCGCGAAGAGCTCGACCGGAGGTCCGCTCTGCCAAAACTCCGGGGCGCCGACGTTCGTCTCGTCGAGCGGCTTTTCAGCGGATGTCATCAGAAGCTCCAGGGTTCGTTCACCTGAGGGCACGAGCAAGTAGCTGTTATCTAAGCAACCGTCCGGGCTTCAGACGTGGCGCTGTCCGAGAAGTAGCCCACGTGGGGGAGGCTCTGAATGCGCGGAAATCCCCGCCAGACGAACCGGAAAAACACGACGCCCCTCTCGTGCCGCAACTGATTGGCCGCAGCACGAGAGGGGAATCCGGTCACGTGTTCAGAGCCCCGCGGCGCGGATCAGTCGATCAGTGGATCTCGTCCTGGGCGCCGATCCGGTCCCAGACCGCTGGTTTGGCCGACTTCAGCCATTGGGCGTAGAGGCTGCCGGCGACGGCAACCGCGCACAGCGCCGCCATGCACCAGTAGCCGGTCGCGGCAGTGCCGAACAACAGGTCGGCGTTCTTGAACGAGAGAAACAGGGTGAGGCCGAAACCAATGGCGCTCAGGATCGGGGCGATGAGTGTCTTGAACAGTGAGGCGTCGAGCTCTCTGCGGGACCGGAAGAACACGATGATCGCCACCGCGGTCCACGTCATCAGGAGGATGAGGCCCCACAGGCCAAGGCCCTGAAGAGCGACGTACCAGGTCACAGGGTCGACGTGCGCGACCGCAAGGACCAGGTCGATGGCGAGTACGGCCACGGCGACGGCTCCGGCTGCCGGCGTCGGAGACTTCCACCGCGGGTGCACCCGGGAGAGGGCGGACGGCAGGACCCCGTCACTGCCGAGGGCGAAGGTGTAGCGGGCGGAGATGTTCTGAACGGCGAGGACCGCGGCGAACAGGCTCGTCACGACCAGCACGTTCGCGACGTCGCCGGCCACGGTCGCCACATAGAGCTCAAGACTGTCGAAGAAGCTGCCCGCAGCACTCCCGGTCTGCGCGAGCGATGCTCCAATGCCGCCGGGGCCGCCGAACGCGACCTGGTAGATCCAGGAGTTGAACGCGTAGAACCCGGCCAGGATGATGATCACCAGGTAGGTGGCGCGAGGGATGGTGCGGTCGGCATCGCGTGTCTCCGACCGGAAGACCTGAATGGACTCGAAGCCGGTGAGACAGCCCACGGCCAGCAGCAGGGCGAGTCCCCATGAGCCGGTGGCCGGAACGGAGAGTTCCAGGCCTCGTCCCGCCGGTCCGCCGTCGAAGAACACCCTCAGGTCCCAGACGAGGACGACGAGGACCTCGACGCAGAGCAGCACACCGAGGACCTTGGTGGAGACGTCGATGTTCAGCAGGGTCAGCGTCGAGACGAGCGCCCACGCGATCAGGGCCCAGGCCCACCACGGAAGATCGGGGCCGTGCAGAATGCCGGTCGACACCGTGTTCGTCACGACGCCCATGAAGATGTAGGTGGCGGCAGCCAGGACCACGTAGGTCGCGAGCGCCGTGAACCCGGCGCCGAGGCCCATGGATCTGCCGAGGGCGTGGGTGACATAGGTGTAGAAGGCACCGGGCTTGGCCATGTGCTTGGCCATGGTGACCAGTCCTGCGGCGAAGAACAGCACCATCACCATCACGCCGAGGTAGATGAGTGGTGTGGGCCCGCCGATGCCCAATGTGATCACGACCGGTATGAACCCCGACATGATGCCGATCGGAGCGTTGAACGCAAGCACCGTGAACAGCAGTCCGCCGGTGCCGAGGCTTCCTTCGAGATGGGGGGAGTCGGCGTCGACACTTGCTGCGGCCGTATCCGAGGGGGTCGTTGGAGTGTTTTCCATGTGGCTCGATCCTTTCCCAGTTGGGCGCGGACCCTACGGCCGTCCCGGGATAGTGGCGGAGGCCACAACGGGCTTACACGCCCGATTGGGGGAGGTACGGAGCCGATGGCTCCGGCCGGTCGGTGAGCACTGCCGCGACACACCCAACCGGGCGTAATCCCGCGCTGGGGCGCGGAGGTGATCGGCCGCTGTCGACAGGGTGGTACGCGAAACAGTGGCACTGCTTCGTCCGTGGCCGCAGACGCCGGACGTCGCACGAACGACGCCCCGGAACGACACGGCGGCGGTTCGGCACACCCCCGGAGGAGAGCGAATGACGGATTCCGTGAACGGCATGGGCGGCCCAGAGGCCTCCGGCCTCTTCTCGCTGCATCACATCGGGATCGTCACCCCGCGCGAGCGGTACGACGACGTGGTCGCGAAGGTCATCGACTGCCTCGGCGGCTCCCTCGAGGAAGAGGGCGGAGACAAGGAACTCGACATCCAGGGCTCGTGGATCCAGGTGGGCTCCGGTCTGAGGCTCGAGGTGGTCACTCCTCGACGCGACATCGACAGTCCGATGACGAGGTTTCTGTCCAAGACGGGCGGCGGACTCCATCACGTCTCCTTCGAGACCACCGAGATCAGCGCGTGCAAGGCGCTGGCCTTGGCCGGAGGCGCCTCGATCATCGGGGAGTCCGCGGACCACGACGGCTGGGCGGAGCACTTCATCCACCCCGGGCACACCGGTGGTGCTCTCCTGCACTGGATGCAAGCGCTCGGGCAGTAGCGGACCAGGAGCGCTGTGGGCGCTGCCGTTACCGAGTGAGAGCGGTGCAACGACGCCGGGTCGAGCCGGACAATCCCCCAACCGGGTGCGGATCATGCGGTACGGCTCGGTTCGATGCGCACCCGTGCCGTACTCGGTGCCGTCGTGCCCTCCTGCCCGAGCCACCTTTCATCTGACGAACTCGGGGCGGTGCAGTGCACCGCCCAACCACCCGCAAAGGAAAGACGCATGCGCCGCACCGTGTTCAGCGAGGACCACGAGTCCTTCCGCCAGATGCTCCGCGCCTTCATCGAGGCGGAGGTCGTCCCCGTCTACGACGAGTGGTACGCGGCCGGCCAAGTGCCCCGAGACTTCTACTACAGGCTCGGCGAGCTGGGCGTCTTCGGCGTCAACGTCCCCGAGGAGTTCGGCGGCGCGGGCCTGGACACGCACAAGTTCGAGGCCGTCATGTACGAGGAGACCGCGCGTGCGGGCGTCCTGCTGGGATGCACCAGCGCGCATGTGCTGCTTTCCCTGCCGTACATCAAGATGCTCGCCACCGACGAGCAGAAGAAGCGCTACCTGCCGAAGTTCGTCACCGGCGAGGAGATGTGGGCGCTCGCCATGACCGAGCCGGGCACCGGCTCCGACGTCGCGGGCATGAAGACCACCGCCAAGCTCTCCGAGGACGGCACCCACTACGTCCTCAACGGCGCCAAGACCTTCATCACCGGCGGTGTGCACGCCGACCGCGTGATCGTGTGTGCGCGAACATCCGCGCCGCGCAAGGACGACCGCCGCTTCGGCATCTCGCTGTTCGCCGTGGACACCACGTCCGAGGGCTACTCCATCGGCCGCAAGCTGGACAAGCTGGGCCTGAAGACCTCCGACACCGCCGAGCTCGCGTTCATCGACGTGAAGGTGCCCGCCGAGGACCTGCTCGGCGAGGAGAACAAGGGCTTCTCCTACCTCGGCAAGAACCTGCCCTCCGAGCGCTGGGGCATCGCCTATGACGCCTACGCGCAGGCCAAGGCCGCCATCCGGTTCGCCCAGCAGTACGTGCAGGAGCGCATCGTCTTCGGCGAGCCCGTCGCCTCCTTCCAGAACACCGGGTTCGAGCTGGCCGCCTGCCAGGCCGAGGTCGACGCCGCCGAGGCCGTCGCCGACCGCGCCCTGGAGGCCCTGGACGCGGGCGAGCTGACGCCGGCCGAGGCCGCCTCCGCCAAGCTCTTCTGCACCGAGGTCGCCCACCGCGTCATCGACCGCTGCCTCCAGCTGCACGGCGGCTACGGCTACATCAACGAGTACCCGATCGCCCGCCTGTACGCCGACAACCGCGTCAACCGCATCTACGGCGGCACCAGCGAGATCATGAAGACGATCATCGCCAAATCGATGGGCCTCTGAAGCCGCCGCGTACAGCACCACATGGCGCCGCAGCCGACGGCAACACCGCCCTCGGCTGCGGCCTCATGGACGCGGCGATCCCTCGTCGTCGTCCTCCTGGCCCGGGACATGACGCACCTGTAATTCCCCTCGGTCGCGGCCCACTTGTGCCCCGGCAAAGCGGCCGCCCCCCGACCACACCGAACGTGGTCATGCCGCTTGCGTCAGCGCCGACACCGCGCCGGCCCAGCATCTGCTCGAACGTCTCCCGGCCCCGAAGGCCCCTGTGCGGCGCAAGCGGCCGCCGGAAGCGTGGGCACACGCCTCCGACCGCTCCGCGCGCCGTTCCCACAGGTCAACCCTCGGATCCTGCCCTCATCCGAGGCAGGCCCGATCGTCGCGCGAGACGACGACGATCAACCACACAGACACGGCCCTCTCAGCGCCGTCCGAGTTCGACGTTGGCATCCCAAGCACTGGCCGTGATCCCTCGCTCACGCACCCTGCGCTTCTCGATCCGCTCGGACGGCGTCTTCGGCAGACTGTCCACGACCTCGACGTAGCGAGGTACCGCGAATCGTGGAAGGTCCTTCTCGAGGAACGCCAGGAGTTCACGCGGATCGAGATCTGAACCCGCCGCCACGACGACGAGTACGGCGACGTCCTCTTCGCCGACCTCGGAGGGCACTCCGATGGCTGCCGCCTCGAGCACATCGGGGTGTGCGACCACCACCTGCTCGACTTCCCACGCAGACACGTTCTCGCCACGGCGCCGGATCGAGTCCTTCTTTCGGCCGATGTACTCGATCCAGCCCTCACCGTCCTGACGCACGAGATCACCGGTGTGGAACCAGAGGTTGCGCCAGGCCTCCACAGTTTCCTCGGGCTTGATCCAGTAGCCCTGCATCATCGCGTACTCGTCGCGGGGCCGGAACACGAGCTCGCCGGTCTCGCCGGCGGCGACTTCGGCGTCATCCTCGTCGACCACGCGGACTTCCATCTCCGGGAGCGGCTTGCCGATGGTCCCCGGTTTCGTCTCGTCGCACGGAACCGCGGTGATCAGCAGGCACTCGGTCATGCCATAAGCCTCGACGATCTTGACTCCGAAGCGCTTCTCGAAGTCGAGCAGGACATCCCCGGGAGTGGAGGAGCAGATCGCGATGCGCGCCGGAATGTCGGCGTCGTCGGGGCGGGGCGGCTGCTTGTGAAGGAGCCACAGCATGGTGCCGACCGTCCCGAAGACGGTGGCCCCGTGCTGCCGCACCTCGTCCCAGAAGGACCGGACACTGAATCGGCTCCCCAGGGCGACGACACCTCCGAAGCACAGCCCCGCCGACACGTAGGAACGCGCGTCGATGTGGAACAGGGGCTGGACCAGGTAGTACACGTCGTCCGAACGAAGCTTGAGCAGATGGTGCGCGTGGTTCGCGTTCGCCGGGTAGTAGCGCTGCGGCAGCATCACTCCCTTGGACGGCCCGGTCGTGCCCGAGGTGTACATGATCGTCGCGATCTCGCTCGGGCGCGGGAGCGGGAGCTCTCCGCCGGCCGCGCTGCCGTCGGCGAGGAGCTCCTCGAACGAGATGTGACGCGCGCGATCACCGAACGGGCGCAGCTCGGCTCCACAGCCGATGGTGACGACGACCTCCGGGTCGTAGGTGATCGTCTGCGCGAGTATGTCCAGGTAGTCCGCGGTTCCGATGAGCACGCGAGGTGAAGCGTCACTCACCAGGTAATCGAGCAGGCGGCCCCGCACCTCGGCGTTGAACGGCACGTCGACGGCCCGCGCGGCATTCGCCCCCAGCCACGCCCAGACCGCCTCTGGGCGGTTCTCACACATCACCCCCACTCGGTCACCCGGCTCGACTCCCAGGCTTCGAAGACCGCGAGCGGTGGCTTCGACCCGGTCGAGCACTTCCCGGTAGGTGAATGTCTGACCCGCGACCCGCAAGAACTCCGAATCAGGGGACCTTTCGGCGGACCGACGCAGCGCTTCATAGAGGCTGTTGGGAATGCTCACCGTTCCTGCTCCACTCTGGCTCGATGGCCTTCGCGTTGGCCGTCGCACGGACAGGCCTAGTTCGTGGCATGACCATGCATCCCATGGACGCCGAGTGTGCGGTCACCGAAGCCGACATAGCCCGGCTGGGGGACGGTCGGGGCGCCTTCACCACCGGCTCACCCGCTCTCGGCCACGTCCCCCCACGAGACTTGGTCGAGGATGGCCTTCTGGTAGCGCACAAGGAGCCGCGGCGCGTTGACGCAGAGCGCTCCGCGGATCACGTCGTCCCGGCCGAAGAGGGCCACCATCGAATGGTCACCGGTCTGCCTGACCTCGATCTGCCGCGCGCCGCTCGCAACGCCGACGAACCGCGCCGTCGCGTCGAACTGATCGGACCAGAAGTAGGGAAGGGCGGCGAACGCCTCGGTTTCGCCGAGCAGGCTGAGTGCGGCCCGGCCACCCTGTTCGGCCGCGTTGCGCCACTGCTCGACCCGCATGGTCTCGTCGAACAACGGGTGGTGCCAGCGAGCGACATCACCCGCCGCCACAACTCCGGGGACCGAGGTTCGCAGGCTCTGATCGCAGACAACGCCGTCGGAGACCTCGACACCGCTGCCGTCGAGCCAACCTGTGGCGGGAGCGACCCCGATGCCGGCGACGACCACGTCGGCAGCCAGTGTCGTCCCGTCTCCCAGTCGGATCTTGGTGCCGCCCTTGGTGACTTCGATCTGGTCCAAGGCGCTGCCGAGGTAGAGGTCGACCCCGTTGGCCTTGTGATGGTCTCTGAACCATCCACCGACTCGATCACCCAGCACCCTGGTGAGTGGCACCGGTGCCGTCTCGACCACGGAGACGTCCAGCCCCATCCGGCGCGCGGTCGCGGCCACCTCCAGGCCGATGAATCCGGCGCCGACCACCACGAGATGGCGCCCCGGCACAAGCTCCGCGTGCAGCGCCGCGGCATCCGCGAGAGACCGGACCACGTGCACCGACCCGGTCTCGTCCAGGTCGCCCAACGAACGCGGTGTGCATCCGGTCGCGATGACGAGCCCGTCGTACGCCAGCTCGCGGCCACCTTCGAGGAGCAGTTGTCGTTGCCGGACGTCGAGGCCTGCCGCGGCTCTGCCGAGGCGCAGTTCGACTCCTTGGTCGCCGTACCAGCCGGGTTCCCTCAGCAGGAGCCCGTCCAGCTCGGGACCGCTGCGCAATGCCTCCTTCGACAGGGGCGGCCGGTCATAGGGAAGGTGCGGTTCAGCACCGACGAGCGTGATCTCGCCCTCGTAGCCGTGCGTACGCAGCGCCTCGACGGCGTGGACCGCGGCCAGCGAGGCCCCGACGACCACGATGCGGTTCATCGCGTCGGCCTCTCTGCGCGATGTTCCCCATCCAGCCTCTTCGGCACCATGCTCGCTCTCCTTGGATGTGATCCGTTACGGCGAGGCCACTCTCCGCGTGATGTCGCCGAAGGCGGAGCGGCAGAGGCGAAACATGCCCGGATGGGGGGCGTGGCGGCGGCGAGAGGCGGTTACGTCCGGTCGGCCTGTTGCTGCACGACCCAGCTCGCGATCTGGGTGCGGGTGGCGAAGCCGAGCTTCGTCAGGATCTTTTCGACGTGCCCCTCCGCGGTCCGCGGGGAGATGACCAGCCTCGCCGCGATCTCCTTGTTCGACATTCCCTCGGAGACCAGATCGGCGAC
Organism: Streptomyces sp. NPDC015346; assembly: GCF_043078785.1. NCBI lineage: Bacteria > Bacillati > Actinomycetota > Actinomycetes > Kitasatosporales > Streptomycetaceae > Streptomyces > Streptomyces sp. NPDC015346. Next base: position 206,088 of record NZ_JBIBTW010000002.1, read on the forward strand.
CTCACGTTCGCGGCGACTCAGCGCAGGTGCGGGAGGCTGGGTCTCGGGCGCCGGCTGTACGCGCTCGCGCAGGGCCAGGGCGAGCGTTTCCTCCGCCGTCAGCGCACGGCCCCGCCCGAACGCCGCGTCGAACGCGGCCTTGCCGATCTTCTCCCGTGCCGCCTTCTCGAACTGCTCGCGCCGGGCGATCATGTGCGTCGAGCCGACGAGCGGGGCTCCGATGGTCTTCCAGAGTGCGGCGGTTCCACCCAGCAAGGTGGCCGCTCGCTCGGCTTCGCCCTTGGCCACGGTGGTCCAGGCGAGCACTTCGAGCACGAGCGCCAGCCCCAGGGTGTCGTGGAAGGACCGCTTGATTCTCAGCGCTTCGCACAGGTCCGATTCCGCCGCGTCGACCTCTCCGCGGATCAGCTTCAGGAAGCCGCGCTCCCACAGGGCGTACGACAGTTGCCAGCGCTCTCCGGCCGCCTGACATCGCCGGAACAGATCGTCGACCACTTCCGCGGCCTTGTCGGCCTCGCCCAGCAGAATGTGGACGGATGCCAGCTCGATCCGGGCGAAGTTGGGGTACGCGGCCGGGACTTCGGCATCGGCGTACCGCTGGAGTGCTTCGGCGAACAGCGGGACGGCGCCGGGCAGGTCTGCCTCGGCCAGGCCCGCCCGGAGGCAGTGACACAGTGCCAGGACATGCGTGGCATAAGCGAGTGCGGCGCGATCGCCGAGCCGAGCGGCGAGGCTGCGGGCCTCTTCGGCCAGCGCTGTCGCCGTGGGCTCGTCTCCCTGGGTCATGGTGATGTAGGAGGCGGTCGCGAGCGCCCAGGCACGTTCCCGGCTCGGCTCCTGGTCGAGCGCCAGTGCCCGGTCCAGCCAGAGCTTGCCCTCGGTGACGTAGCCCATGGCCATCCAGAACCACGGGACCGCGGCCATGCGGAGGGCGACGCGCGCCTCACCGGGTCGGGACAGACAGTAGTCCAGCGCGCGACGCAGGTTCGCGTGCTCCAGCTCGAGCCTGCTCGCCCAGTCCTGCTGCTTGTCGCCGCCCCATTCCTCGTCGACCGTCTCGACGAGGCGCAGACACCAGTCACGATGCCGGCGCATCAGAGCCGGTTCGTCCCCCGACTCGGCGAGTCGGGCCTGGCCGTATGTGCGGATGGTCTCCAGCATGCGGAAGCGGACGTACTTGCCCTGCTCTTCACGGATGAAGATCGACTTGTCGAGCAGTCCGGCAACGGTGTCGATCACGGCGTGCGTCGGGAGGGTGTCGTCGGTGCACACCCTCTCGAGCGCGTCCATCCCGAACCCTCCGGCGAAGACGGATGCGCGCGCCCACAGTGCCTGCTCCGCCGGGCTGCACAGGTTGTGGCTCCAGTCGATGAGCGCCTGGAGAGTCTGGTGCCGCTCCGGCAGGTTGCGGCTGCCCTCCCGCAGCAGCTGGAACCGGTCGTCCAGGCGGTTCGCGAGTTCATCGACGGCGAGCACCCGCAAGCGCACCGATGCGAGCTCAATGGCCAGGGGGATTCCCTCCAGCCGGTGGCAGAGGCGGATGACCGCCGCCTCGTTGTCCGGCGTGAGCGCGAATCCCGGCACGACCGCGACCGAGCGTTCGGCGAACAGAGCGACCGACGGGTACTGAGTGGCCGTGCCGGGCTCCGGGGGGTCCTCGGGGTCGGGCGCGGGCAGCGGCGGGACCGGGTAGACATGCTCCCCGGCGATCCTGAGCGCCTGCCTGCTGGTGGCCAGAATCCGCACGTCGGGCGCGGCCCGCAGCACCTGGTCCGCCAGGTCCGCGGCGGCCTCCACCAGGTGCTCACAGTTGTCGAGGAGCAGGAGCATGCGCCGTTCGCGCAGGTGATCACAGACCGCGGTCATCGACGGACGGGCCGACGGTTCCGGAATGCCGAGGGCGTCGATCAACGTGGGAGGCAACAGGGCCGGATCCTTCAAGGAGGCCAGCTCCACCAGGCACACGCCATCCGGGAAAGCGCGCCGCAGCTCCCTGGCGACGCGGAAGGCGAGCCGGGTCTTGCCCACGCCGCCGATCCCGGTCAGCGTCACCAGACGGGCTGTGGCGAGGAGTTGGCGGACCGCGGCGATGTCCTGGCGGCGGCCCACGAAGCTGGTGAGATCCGCCGGCACGGCATTCGGCAGCCTTGCTGGCAGCGTAACCATCAGGTCCCCAAGGGCAGCTCAGGAGCGGCGGTGAACCCATCGTATCGCCGGCTCACCAACGAACCGAGAGCCGGGGCAGGAGTGTGCACAGGTGGTTCCGCGGTCGGGCATCGGCTCCTCACTCCAGTACGTCGAACAAGTCCGGCATTCCTGTCGGGCCCGAGAGGGGGACTTCGGCCCAGATCGTCTTGCCGTCCGGCGTGTAACGGGTGCCCCACCGCTCCGTGAGCTGGGCCACGAGAAACAGCCCACGGCCACCCTCCTCGTCCTGCCCGGCCCGGCGCAGGTGTGGAGAGGTGTGGCCGCCGTCCGAGACCTCGCAGATCAGGCTCTGGTCTCGGATGAGCCGCAGCCGCATGGGAGCGCCGCCGTAGCGGAGCGCGTTGGTGACCAGCTCGCTCACGACCAGCTCGACGACGAACGCCGCCTCGTCGTGTCCCCAGTCGACCGCCTTCTCGACGGCCAGGCCACGGAAGCGGGCGACCTCGGCGAAATCGGCGGGGAGATCCCAACTCGCCACTTGGCCGTCGCTGAGCGCGTGGACGCGGGCCAGGAGCAGGGCCGCGTCGTCCTCGGAGGGATGCGGCAGCATGGTGGTCAGGACGCTGTCGCCCGTCTCCTCCAGCGTGCGGCCGGGTCGGGACAGCGCGTCGCGCAGCCTGCTCAGGCCGACGTCGATGTCCTGCTCGCGGGATTCCACCAGGCCATCGGTGAACAGGGCCAGGAGGCTGTTCTCGGGAAGGTCGAATCCGGCGCTCTCGAAGGGCAGGCCGCCCAGACCGAGCGGCGGGCCGGCGGGGAGGTCGAGGATTTCCACGCGGCCGTCGGGCGTCACGAGCGCGGGAGGCAGGTGGCCGGCGCGGGCCATGACGCAGTGCCGCTCGACGGGATCGTAGATCGCGTACAGGCATGTCACGCCCACGGCCCGGTCGTCCTCGCCGTCCAGGGACTGTGCGACGACCAGGTCGTCGAGCCGGGCGAGCAACTCCTCCGGCGCCAGGTCGAGCGCCGCGAGTGCCGCCACGGTGGTCCGCATCCGCCCCATGGTGGCGGAAGCGCGCAGGCCACGGCCGGCCACGTCACCGATGACCAGGCCGACGCGTGCCCCGGAGAGCGGGATGACGTCATACCAGTCTCCGCCCACCCCGACCGGCCCGGCGGCCGGCCGATAGCGGTGGGCGACACTCACGGCCGTGGGCTCTGGAAGACGACGTGGCAGCAGGTCACGCTGCAACATCAGCGCAGCCGCATGCTCCCGGACATACCGGCGACCGTTGTCCACGCAGACGGCGGTGCGGGAGACCAATTCCTCCGCCAGGTGGACCTCCTCGGGATCGAATGTGTCCCGAGGCGGAAACCTTTGAAAGGTCACCAGACCTAGCACGGTTCCCCGCGCACGCAAGGGAACGGCCAGCATGCGATCGCCGACGACGGGACGCCCTTCGGAGAGGCAGCGCAGCTGCGGCGAACCGGCTGGATATTCGGCCAGGCGCGACGGCATCGCTCCCGCCACGCTGTCACCGGCGGCTCGCTCGGCCATCCGCCGCAGGTGGGGCGCCGTCCTGCCGTTCGCCTCGCCGGGGTCCTCGCCACGGAGCACTGGTTCGAAGAGGTCCACGCTGGTGATGGCCGCGAACTCCGGAACGGTCAGCTCTGCCAGGTCGCCGGCCGTCCGTTCGATGTTCAGAGTCTGTCCGATCTTGCCGCCCGCCCGGCTCAGCAGTGCCAGGCGTTGTCTCACCACGTAGCGGTCGGTGATGTTGACGGCCGTCTCGCACACACCCAGCGGCCGGCCGTCGACGTCCTCCAGCCGGAAGTACGAGGAGGACCAGAACTGGTAGTGAAACGGATCGAGGTCCGTCGGGCTGCGGTACCGGAGGTCGACGAGAGGTTCCCCGGTGTTCAGCACGTGCTCGAAGGGCTGGTCCATCGGGGGCGGTGGGCTTCCGGCCTCGGAAAGGTAGTCGCCCTTCGGAAGCACGTCCGAGATGTACTGTCCGCGGCACTCCTCCAAGGTCAGGCCGAACTCCTTCTCGACCGCCCTGTTGATCCACTTCACGCGCAGTTGAGTGTCGAGGACGGAGATCATGATCGGCGACTGCTCGCTGAGGCCGTTCAGCATGGCCTGATCACCGGCCCACTGGTCGAGGCGTGGGGTGCTCACGGCCGCCACCAGCCAGGTGGCACCGCCCTCGTCGTGCCCCAGCGGGCTGACCGCCAGCGCCACCCGCAGAGGGTGGCCGTCCCGGTGAAGCGCCGAGCAGGTCGGGTACCTCGTCCCGGATTCCAGCAGCGCGGCGACTCCCGCGGCGTCCGCCAGAAGATCGCCCACCGGCCTGCCCAGCGTCTCTCCGGGCGGGTAACCGAACAGCGCCTCGGCCGCGGGACTCCATCCGATGATGATCTCTCGGGCGTCCAGCACCACCGTCGCGGCCGTGGCGACGTCGAAAGGGCCGCCGTGCTCTGTGGCCCCCATGTTCTCGGCGCTCATAGAGACCTGCTTACCTGGTGAAGCCACGGGGCGCCCGGAGTACGCCTCTACCAAGGTCAATCTACTGCGCGGCGATCCGGGCGGCATGCGCAGCATGCAGGTGCCGCACATGCCGCGGTTCCTGCTGCGGTGCAGCCGGCGGGAGCGAGCCCGACTCGCAGCCAGCCCACCCCCTCAGCCGCCCATGCCTCCACGCCCCGGTACTGACGCACCGGCTCAGTGACGCCGGCGGTCCACACCTGCCCGGCGAGACCCGCCGGCCTACGGCCGGCAGCTCGACGGCCAGAAGGGCGTGCGCCTCGTCAGCGAGGAGTGAGGAGGCAGAACTCGTTGCCCTCCGGATCGGCCAGTACCGTCCAGGAGATCGCGGACTGGTCGATACCAGGGTCGGTGGCGCCCAGGGCGCGCAGTCGGGCTTCCTCCGCTGCCAGGTCGTCACCGGGGTAGGGGGCGACGTCGAGGTGGACGCGGTTCCACACGGTCTTGGTGTCGGGGGTGCGGACGAACTCCAGGTAGGGGCCCACGCCTTGGGAGGATCGCATGACCGCGTGGTCGTCGGTGACCTCGTGCGGAGTCCAGTCCATCGCCTGGCCCCAGAACCGGGCCATACCTCGTGGGTCGGTGCAGTCGACCACCACCGCGGCGATCGGCCCGGTGTCCTGGTAGATCGGGCGGGGCTCCAGGACGCAGAACTCGTTGCCCTCCGGGTCGGCCATGACCGTCCAGGGGACGTCGCCCTGACCCACGTCGGCGAGCGTCGCGCCGAGGTCCTTCAGGCCCGCGACCAACTCCGCCTGATGGGCGGTCGAGTGGGTGGCCAGATCGAGGTGCACCCGGTTCTTCACCGTTTTGGGTTCCGGGCGGGCGACGAGGTCGACGCAGACGGCCGCGGGGTCGGGGTAGGCGAAACCCACGGGTTCGAGGTTGGTCACGCCGGGTCCCTCGCTGTCGACACCCCAACCGAGTGCCTCCGCCCAGAACCGGCCGAGCACGGAGTCGTCCTGGGCCTTCATATTGATCTGCACGAGTCGTGTCGCCATGCCGCAGATCCTAAGAGCTGCCGCCGACGAGGGCCGCCGAGACTGCGCGCACGTCGTTACCGGACCGAAGTGCTTGGCCGAAAAGCGCACTCCCCGGTGGGCGGAGGACCGTGGCGGGCAGACTGGCGAGGACTGCATGGGGGAGCGAGCGTAGGGGGGCGTGCGGGATGGGCATACGGGGGCGCGTGGCGGTGGGTCGGTGACGGCGTATCACATCAAGCATCTGCCGCCCGGGACTCTGCCCGGCCACGGTGTCGCTGTCTGGTCCGTGACCGGGGACGGTGTCGCCTCCCGGTCCGTGTCCGGAGGCGACGTCGCCACCTGGGCTGTGGCCGACGCCGAGCGGTGGCGGAAGGCGGCGGTCCCGACCGTTCTCGCCCCGGCCGTGGGCGGCTGGATCCTGGCCGTCCTGGTGGCGGCGGCGTACGTCCTGCTGTTCGGGCTCTCATCCGCGTCCGCGGCCTGGCACAGCGAACCCGGGACCGGGACGGACTGGCTGAGGTATCCGGGTCTGATCCTGCTGACCGCCCTGCCGCTGTGGTATCGGGACGTTCCGGTCGCGGCCATACCGGCGGCTGTGTTCGTCCTGTGGAAGCGGTTCTGACTCTGGCCCACCCCGGCGACCTGGATCATCCGGCGAGGGCCGGCCGGCTGGTCGTCCTCGCCGCCTGCGCCGTCGCGTTCACAGGAGGCTGTCTGCGGCTGCGGGCCCGACGCCGACAGCGGGCCCTGGCCCTCGCCGCCGCGGGAGAGCGCCGCTTCCCACTGCCTCACGGCACCCCGGAATCGGACGACCACCGCGGACACCAGCAGGTCTACCTCGGGCTGGCGCTCTGCCTGGTCGCCGCGGCGATCCTCGCCGACGGCCTGTTCGGGGAGCCGACAGCGGCCGGCGTCGCCTACGACGCTGTCGGACATCAGGGCGTCGGTCTGGTGCTCCTTGTGGCCGGTACGACCTTCTACGGCCGAGGCCAGCTCGCCTACCAGGCGGCCCGGCGGCTGCACGGGGAGCCACAGCCGGCCTTGATCGTAGGCGTGCGCGCCGGGGCGGACGGGCGCCACTGGGTGTGCGCGGACGCCCGCACCCGCTCGGCGGCCCCCTTGATCGCGTACCTTCCCCGCGAGAGCGACACCCGCGCCAGGACACGGCTTCTGGGCAGCGGCTCGGCGTACGGGGTGAGGAACGGGCACCACGACATCGACCCGAAGCACGAGCCCTTCGAAGCGGTCCTGTACGGCACCCTCGCGGAGGGCGACGAAGTCGCCCTCGAATACGCCTGTGCCGAATACCACCGCCACCAGGAGATGGGGCGGATGTACGCGACCGTGACCACTGCCCCGCTCCGCCCGGACCGCCGCCACGGGTTGGGCCCGTGGGAACCGGTGGACGGCCCTGCCCGGCAGCGCGAGCGGCTCCGCGAGGCCCGCGAGAAAGCGGAGCGCTACCGGGAGGAACAGCGCAAGGCGGAGGAGCGCCACAGGAACGCACCTCGCGGCTCGTCGGCCCGCAAGCGCGGAAGGGACTCCGGAACCCGGCACGACGGGGCCGGCTGCGGCTCCAGTTGCGGGGGCGCCTGAGCCCCGGCAGCCGAAGAGCCGTGCCATGAACGTCGGTTTCTGTGGCGAAGACGACCGCGTCGAGGCGAGCCGCGCAGGAGCGACGGAGCGGGTTACGAGGCGAACAGCACGTGTCGGGCGACAGGCGGGACCGACCGGTCCACGCCGGCGGTCTCCGGCCGGCTGATCTCCGCCCAGACCGCGTCGAGGGACAACCCGAGGGTGTCGGCGATCGCTGCGATGGTCGGAAAGGCGGGGGTGGCCACGCGGCCGGATTCGATCTTGCGGAGCGTCTCCGGCGAGATGCCCGCGGCGAGCGCGACGTCGAGCATCGAGCGGCAGCCCCGGGCCCGGCGGAGCAGGGCGCCCAGGCGCTGTCCGCGTTCGACCTCGGCGGGAGTGAGCGGCAACCTGACCATCCGCCCATTCTAATACCGGTACAGTTAGACCGGTATAGTTATTGGAAGAGCGTGAGAGGCCCCCATGATTGAGATCCTGAACTCCACCCTGCTCGATCGGGCGAAGGACACCGGAGCGCTGGTCGGCGCCATCCTGCACACGCTGAAGCAGCGCAGCACGCCCGGCACGAACCTTCTGGACATCGACCAGTGGGCCAAGGAAATGATCACTGAAGCGGGGGCGCAGTCCTGCTACGTCGACTACGCGCCGTCCTTCGGTCGCGGCCCGTTCGGCCACTACATCTGCACGGCCGTCAACGACGCCGTGCTCCACGGCCGCCCCCACAACTACACGCTCGCCGACGGCGACCTGCTGACTCTCGACCTGGCCGTCTCCCTGCGCGGAGTGGCCTCGGACGCCGCGATCAGCTTCCTCGTGGGCAAGGCCCGGCCCGCAGAGAGCGTCGCGATGATCGAGACGACCGAACGCGCGCTGGCCGCGGGCATCGCCGCAGCCAAGCCGGGGGCACGCATCGGCGACCTCTCCCACGCCATCGGCACGGTCCTCAGCGAAGCCGGCTACCCGATCAACCTTGAGTTCGGCGGTCACGGCATCGGCTCGACCATGCATCAGGACCCGCATGTCCCGAACACCGGACGGCCCGGCCGGGGCTACAAGCTGCGCCCCGGACTGCTCCTGGCCCTGGAGCCCTGGGTCATGGCCGACACCGCCACGCTCGTCACCGACGCCGACGGCTGGACGCTGCGCAGCGCGACGGGCTGCCGGACGGCACACAGCGAGCACACCATCGCCATCACTGACGCCGGAGCAGAAATCCTCACCCTGCCCCCGCAGGCGTAGCGGCCAGGGGCAGCGCCCGCAGTCCACCCTGGAGACGTGGTCGAGCCGACGTTCCGGGGCGAGGCCGACCCATTTACCCTACGGGTCGTCCCGTATGGTTATGTCATGACGAACGTCAGCCCGCAGCGTGGGCGCCCCCGAGACAGCAGAGCTCATCAAGCGATCCTGACGGCCACCGCCGAACTCGTCACCGAACTCGGCTATGCGAACACCTCCATCGGCGCGGTCGCATCCCGGGCCGGCGTAGGCAAGGACACCGTCTATCGACGCTGGTCGGGCAAGGCGGAGTTGGTGTACGAGGCGGTCTTCACTCAGGCCGAGGCGGCTCCGGTTCCGGACAGCGGCACGCTGATGGGTGACCTCACGGCCCTGCTGCAGGCCCTTCTCCAGGAGTTCACCGCGCCGGCGGCCGCCGCCGCGTTGCCCGGCCTGCTGGCCGACTTCGCCGCCACACCGGAGTTGCGGACCCGCATCCGGACCCAGTTCCTGGCCCCGGCCAAGGACGGCCTGGTGGCGGTGTTCGAGCGAGCCGCCCAGCGCGGCGAGTGGGACCGCGGCGTACCGGTCGATCTGGTCCTCGACACCCTCGCCGGCGCCGTCTTCTTCCATGTCGGGCTCGTCGGCGAACACCCCGGCCCCCGACTCGCCTCTCAACTGGCCACCATCGTCAGCCGCGGAATCGAGACCCGATGAACGCCTGGTTCCTCAGCGCCGGCATCACGGCCGCCGCGGTCGCCGTGATCCACGCCGTCGCGGGCGGCAGGGACGTCGCCCGGCCCCTGTCGGCGAGCGATCTCGCCGACGAACCCCGACGAACGCTTCATGCCGTCTGGCACATGGTGACCGCCGACCTGACTCTGGCCGCCGCCGCCCTGATATGGCTCAGTCCGGGCAACCGACCGGGCGGTGACACCATCGCCTGGCTGTTGGCCGCCCACTTCGTCGCCTACTCGGCCGTCTTCCTCACGGTGACTCTGAGGGCCAACTGGTCAAGACCCCTGGTACGTCTGCCCCAGTGGTTGCTGCTGCTGCCCGTCGCGGTGCTGGCCGCGGTGGGTACGGCGTGAGCCGGGACCGGATCCGGCCTGCCCCTTCGACACCAGCGCGGCGCACCGGAAGGGTTCAGGTCGGCTGGGGGGCAGCGGTGTGGTGGGCGTTCAGGGCTTCGTCGGCGGTCGGGTAGGCGGGCATCAGCGTGCTGACGCCGGTGAGGTCGAGCATCCGGGTCAGCCGGTCGGGTACGGCGGCCAAGGCCAGGGAGCCGGAGGCTCCCTGCGCGCAGCGCAGGATGCCGATGAGGGCGTTGAAGCCGGAGGAGTCGCAGAAGGCGACCCCGGCGAGGTCCAGGATCAGACGGGGGTGGCCCTGGGCGATGACATCGAGTGCGCCGGTGCGCAGGGTTGGGGCGGTGTGGATGTCGATCTCGCCGACGACGGAGATCACGGCGAGGGTGCCGTCGGTGTGTCGGGTGGTGAGTGTGAGGTCGTCGGTCATGGTGGTCAGTGCTCCTGGCCGGTGCGAGCGGCGTCATGGGAGGGGGAGGGATCGGGGGCGGCGGCGGTGTGCGTGGTGATGGCGGCGGTGGGCTGCGGGTCCGACCGGTCGGGAACGGACAGGGCCAGGAGGGCGACGTCGTCGCCGGCGCCCTCGGGCAGATCGGTGATCAGAGCCACGGTGTCCTCCACCAGGTCGGCGGCGGCCGCGGTGGACCGGGAGGCCAGGAAGGCGGCCACGCCCTCCTCCCCCAGCATGCTCCCGTCGGCCAGACGGGCCTCCGTGAGCCCGTCGGTGTACAGCAGCAGTCCCTGGCCGGGTGCCAGGCGGAGGGTGTGCGAGGCGAACTGGGCCTGGTCGAAGGCGCCGACCAGCATGCCGCCCTTGGGTCGGACACCCTCCACCCGGATCTGACCGCTGGTCCCGCAGGTCCCCCTGGTCCCGCTGGTCTCCGGTGTCAGGTGGAAGATCGGTGGATGGCCACCGCCGGCCACCGTGACGGTGAAGCCGCCGTCCGGGTGCGGGACGAGGGTGCCGAAGACGCAGGTGCAGTACCGGCTGCCGACCGAGGGGTCGAGCAGGAGGGCCGTGTTGAGGTCGGCGAGCACGTCGGTGGGGTCGGTGTGGTGCTGGGCGGCGGCGCGCAGGGTGTAGCGGGTCAGCGAGGTGACCACGGCGGCTTCGGCGCCCTTGCCGCACACGTCGCCGAGGAAGAACGCCCACCGCCCGCCGCCGAGGGGAAAGACGTCGTAGAAGTCGCCGCCGACGTCGCGGGGAGAGTCGGTCTGGTAGTGGCAGGCCAGGTCGAGGCCGGGCACCACAGGCAGTGCCGGCGGCAACAGCGTCCGCTGGAGGGTCGAGGCGAACGCGGCTACCGCCGCCCTGTCCCGTTCGGCCCGCTCCCGCGCCTTTTCCTGTTCCTTGCGCCGGTCCTGCTCCGCGCGCAGTCGGCGCAGTGCCGAGAGACGCAGTTCCATGGCGTCCAGGACCATGGAGGCGAGATCCGCCAGGGTCGCGGTGTCGGCCTCCGTGATCAGGCGCGGCTTGGTGTCGATGATGTTGACGGTCCCCAGCCGGTAGCCGTCGACGGTGATGATCGGCGCGGCGGCGTAGAAGCGCACTCCCATCGGGCCGGCGACCAGCGGGTTGGCACAGGCCACCGGGTCGGCCAGAGTGTCGGGGATCACCAAAGTGTCGTCGCGCAGGATCGCCGAGGCGCACAAGCCCGGATCGCGGCCGATCTGGGTGACGCCCTCCAGTCCATGGGCGGCCTTGAACCAGATCCGGTCCTCGTCCACGATCGTCACGCTCGCCACCGGCACGTCGAACAGCCGCGCGGCGATCGCCGCCACGCGGTCGAACGCCCCGTCCGGCGGGGTGTCGAGGATGTCGTAGCGGCGTACGGCCGCCATCCGTGCCGCCTCCGCCTCCGCCTCGGCCGAGGGCGCGCACCTCGCATCCGTCCCGCCTTCGGCCGGCGAAGCCGCAGGTACGCGTGTCGACATCGGTCCTGTCCCGCCTTCCCCGCACCACCGGCCCTCGCGGCCGGACGTCAGGGACGACCATACGACAAGGGTTTCGGAGCGACGGGCCGCGGCCGGCGTGAGTGGAAACACGCACCAGGCGGCGTTTCCCTTTTCGCCACGTCACGACGCCCGCCGCAGGTGGTCAGGCGCTTGAACAAAGCCCCCCTCGGCCGCCGTGGGGTCTCACCGGTGACCGTTGACAGTGTCCCGCGCGGAGGTCGAACGTGAGCGTGAACCCGACCTGGCCCAGTCGCCGGTCATACGGGTATGGGGCGCCGTGTGCTTCCGCCGACGGCTCTCCGTACGACCGACACATGAGGTGAATCACGCATGCCTGCCTTTACGGACCCGTTCCGCCGACCGCGTACCCGCTCGCTCCTCGCCGTGGGTTCCGTCGCCGCGGGTGCCCTCTTCCTCGCCGCGTGCGGCGACGGCGCCTCCTCCGAAGGTGCCGGGAGTGACGGCGCCACGCCGGCCCCGGCCGCGCTGCACAGCCATATCCACGGACTGGGGGTCGACCCGGAGGACGGCAGGCTCTACGTCGCCACCCACGAGGGGATCTTCACGCCGGACGGCACCGGAAGCCCGCGGCTGGTCGGGGACAGCCGGGACGACTTCATGGGCTTCACCGTGGCCGGGCCCAAGACCTTCCTGGCCAGCGGCCACCCGGCCCCCGGCAGCGACCAGCCGGCCGACCACGGGTTGATCAAGAGCACCGATGCCGGAAAGTCGTGGAAGACCGCTTCGCTCAAGGGCCAGGCGGACTTCCACAGCCTGGACCACGCCAAGGGCGTCATCTACGGGTACGACAGCACACGGGGCCTGCTGCGGGTGAGCGAGGACGGCACCCACTGGCAGAACCGCGCCCGGCTGCAGGCCCTTGATTTCGCCGTCGACCCGGAGGACCCGAGCAAGGTCGTCGCCACCACGGCGGACGGCGTCGCGCGCAGTACGGACGGAGGCGCGAGCTTCGGTCCCGGCGAGGGGCCGGGCATGGAGTACCTGTCCTGGGCGACACCGGACTCGCTGTTCGGCGTCGACTTCACCGGTGCTCTGAGCGTCAGTTCCGACGGCGGCGCCACCTGGAAGAAGACGGCTACCGTCCCCGGAGGACAGCCCCAGGCGCTGACCGCCGTCGACGAGCGGCACATCCTCGTGGCCACCCAGGACGGGATCTACGAGTCCCGGGACGCGGGGAAGTCCTTCACCAAGCGCCTCTCCGTGGCGAACGGCGATCACCACTGACGACGACCGACGAGGTCTTCGAACTCGGTCGACCGGTAGGGGCGCGGAGTTCCGGACCACCGGCGGACAGGCGGCTAAGATAACGGCGTGATGACAGGCCGGTCGCGCCCGCGTGCGCCACATTCCCGCGTCTCCGCGGGGCTGCGACGCCTCCTCGGCCTGGCCGCACTCCTGTTCGGCCTGCTGGCCGGACACGGTGTGGACGCGGACGGGGTCCCGGAGTTCACCTCACCGACCCTGACCGCCGCCTCGCAGAGCATCGTGGACAACTCCGGCGGACACCTGCCGACGCACCCGACCCACGAATGCTCACCCAGGCTTCCCGAGGGAACGCCGACGCCCAGCGCGCCCGGCGCATCTCGGCAGTCCGAGGCGCCACGCGAACGCCCCTGCGGTCAGCAGGCCGGCACCGATTCGGTGAGAGACAGCGCGCTTTCATCAACGTCCCTCAGAAATCCCGCAGTTCTGCAGGTGTAGAGACTCCCCCGCCTCCTCCCCCGGTCGACGCGTGACCACGCGCCCGGGAGTCGAGCGGCCGTCTTCTCCCGCACCCCCCAGAACTGTCGCGGGTGCCGCTCCGTCCCGTCGCCACGGGACCCGAGCCGCGCACCCCGGAGGACCTATGCCACCTCGCGTTCGCTTAGGCACAACGACCGGATTTCCACCCGCCCTGAGCCACGTGCTCACCGGCATCGTCGGCGCCCTCCTGATGTCGGCGGCGCTCTGCTTCTCGCCCGTCGGCGACAGCGCGCACCGAGGGCTCGACACGGCCGTGACGGCCCCGGTGACCGCCACGGTCGCAGCGCCAGGCGGGGGCCACACCCAGGACCGAGCACCACATCACCATGGTCACGGTCATGGAGCCGGCTGCACCTTCCCCGGCCTGTCCCCCCAGGCGTCCGTCACGGCGCAGCACTCCGAAGCCGGTGCCGCACCTCTCGCCCCGCCCGCGCGCAGCGACGTGACGACTCCGGATCCCACCACCTCACGAACGGTCGCCCCCGAAGCCGCCATAGCCAGGTCGGGCCGCTCGACGCAGATCAGCGTCTGCCGGTGGCGCGTCTAGGCCGTTCCTTCGCAGCCGCGTGGCGCGGCCGCCGAACGGACGAGTACCTGACGCGCACACCGACATGAGAGCGGAACCATGCATTCCTTCACCACGGACGTCACACCCCCCACCCGCACGGCCCTGTCCGGGCTTGTGGGCAACACCCCGCTCCTCCACATCTCGGAGCCGCTCGCCCCCGCGGGCCGCGGCTTCTGGGCCAAACTGGAGGGCTTCAACCCCGGCGGCATCAAGGACCGCCCGGGCCTGCACATGGTCGAACGGGCCCGCGCCCGTGGCGAGCTGCGCCCCGGGGCCCGGATCATCGAGTCCACCAGCGGCACCCTCGGGCTCGGGCTCGCCCTCGCCGGCATGGTGTACGGCCACCCCGTCACCCTGGTCACCGACCCGGGCCTGGAGTTGTCCATGACCCGGCTGCTGACCGCGTACGGCGCCCAGGTCAACGTGGTCGCCGAACCGCACCCCACCGGCGGCTGGCAGCAGGCCCGCCGTGACCGCGTGACCCAGCTCCTCGCGCGGCACCCCGGCTCCTGGTGCCCGGACCAGTACAACAACCCCGACAACACCACCGCGTACACGCCGCTCGCCCTCGAACTCGCCACCGAACTCGGCCACATCGACGTCCTGGTGTGCAGTGTGGGCACCGGCGGGCACTCGGCCGGCGTCTCCCGTGTCTTGCGCCGGCTCTACCCCGACCTGACCCTGGTCGGAGTCGACACCATCGGCTCCACGATCTTCGGCCAGCCGGCCCGCACCCGGCTCATGCGCGGGCTCGGATCCAGCATCTACCCGCGCAACGTCGCGTACGAGCAGTTCAGCGAGGTGCACTGGGTCGCGCCGAGCGAGGCGGTGTGGTCCTGCCGTCAACTCGCCACCTCCCACTACGCCACGGGCGGCTGGAGCGTCGGCGCCGTCGCCCTGGTCGCGGGATGGCTCGCCCGCTCCCTGCCCGAGGAGACACGGATCGCCGCGATCTTCCCCGACGGCCCGCAGCGCTACCTCGGCACGGTGTACGACGACGACTACTGCGCCGCCCATGGTCTGCTCGACGGTCCGCCCGCACCGGAACCGGACGTCATCGGACGCCTCGACGAGAAGGAGGTCACCCGCTGGACCCGCTGCGCCACCGTGGTCGACCCCCTCACGCTCGCCGACTCCCCGGAGGAGCAGGTCCGATGAAGGGCACGATCACCCAAGTCCGTTCGTACGACCGCAGCGTGCGGCTGTTGATGGTGAACCAGTTCACCATCAACCTCGGCTTCTACATGCTGATGCCCTACCTGGCGGCCCATCTCGCCGGGCCTCTCGGCCTCGCCGGCTGGCTCGTCGGACTCATCCTCGGCGTACGGAACTTCAGCCAGCAGGGCATGTTCCTCGTCGGCGGCACCCTCGCGGACCGGCTCGGCTACAAGCCGATGATCATCGCCGGCCTCGTCCTGCGGACCGTCGGCTTCGCGACCCTCGGCCTGGTGGACTCCGTACCCGCGCTGATCGCCGCCTCCGCGGCGACCGGCCTGGCCGGCGCCCTCTTCAACCCGGCCACCCGCGCCTATCTCGCCGCCGACGCGGGCGACCGCCGGGTCGAGGCGTTCGCACTCTTCAATGTCTTCTACCAGGCGGGAATCCTGCTCGGACCGCTGGTGGGCATGGTGCTGACCGGGGTCGACTTCCGCCTCACGTGCCTCGTCGCGGCCGGGATCTTCGCCGTACTGAGCGTCGTCCAGATCCGTGCCCTGCCTGCCCGCCGGGCCCCGGAGACGAAGGAGAAGGAGGGACAGAGCGTGCTCGGCCAGTGGCGTGGCATCCTCGCCAATCGTCCGTTCCTGCTCTTCTCCGTGGCCATGATCGGCTCGTACGTCATGTCCTTCCAGGTCTACCTGGCGCTGCCCCTGGAGGTACGGCGCCTCGGCGGCGAGGGCACCTTCGGCACGGCGGCCGTCGCCGTCCTGTTCGCGGTCTCCGGGCTCAGCACCATCCTCTTCCAGACGAGGGTGACCGCCTGGTGCAAAGCCCGCATGGAGCCCGGACGCGCCCTCACCTGGGGCCTGCTCACCATGGGCGTGGCGTTCGTGCCTCTCCTCGCCGCCACCGCGGTTCCCGTACCGAGCGGAGGCATCGGGCTGTGGCTGCTGGCCGCCGTACCGCCGACGCTGGCCGCACTGCTGCTGGCGATCGGGACGATGATCGCGTACCCCTTCGAAATGGACACCATCGTCCGGCTCTCCGGCAACCGCCTCGTCGCCACGCACTACGGCCTCTACAACACCATCTGCGGAGTCGGCATCACCCTCGGCAACCTGCTGACCGGCGCGGCGCTCGACGCCGCACGGAAGGCGGGGGTCTCCGCGCTGCCGTGGCTGGCGCTCACCGCGCTCGGCCTGGCGTGCACCGCCGCGCTGTACGGGCTGCGTCGCACGGGCCGCCTCGCCGCACCACCGGCCGAGGCCCAGAACCGGCCGCGACCCGTGGGCGTCTGACCCGACCGCCATGTGTCGCTCTGCCCGGCCAGGAGCCGGGGAAGCGCTCGGCGATCAGGTCGACGCCGTGCCTGGCCTCCGGCTCCTCCAGGAAGTGGAGCATGTGCTGGGCGCGGCGCTGCGGTACGACAGCTGCCGACACCACCGAGGTGTGGCTCGCCCTGCGCGCGGCCCGCACGTCCGGCCGGCTGCCGTGACGCGGCAACGGGCACCGGCACCGGCACCGGCACCCAGGCAGCACCGGGCCCCGCACGCCCGAACCGGGCCAGAGGCGAGGGTCGTTCAGGCCTCGGTCAGCAGGTGGCCGAAGGTCTCCCGGCCCAGCGTCTCCGCCTGGTTCCGCGGCAGCACCTCCGTGTGCGCCTCCGGGTGGGCTTCCTGCCAGCGCCGGGCCGAGTCCGCCCCGGCGAAGAAGTTCAGCGCGGAGCAGCACACGTCCACCGCCGGCCCCGCGCAGGGGCCCGTGACGGCGAGCACCACTGCGGACGCCGGCCGCCACACCGCCGTACCGGCACGGAAGTCGACCACGACCGGCTGTCCTGTGACCGGGTCCGCCGAGCGGATCTCGACATCGCGGCCGAGCATCGGCGCGATACCCAGGGCGTCCACCGCGCACATGGCCCACACCTGCGGTCCGTCGGCGATACGCACCCGGTGCGCGGTGGGGACGGGCGAGAAGGGATAGGCGGCACGCACCCTGCCCGCGTCGTCCACGCTCAGGTAGTCGGCTGCCGAGAGTTCGGCCAGCACCCGTTCCACCGAGACCCCGAACGGAGCGGTCACGGCGGCCAGTTCGGCCTCCGACGGCTCCCGCCCACGGGTCGCGAAGCTCCGCAGCACCGCCTGCTGCACCGCACGCCGCCCGCCCTCGACCGGCGCCAGCCGTCCACGGCCGCCCCGCCCGACCACCTCGGTGGCGCCGGCTCCGGCCAGGGCCGCGCGGAGCTCGGCCGCGGACGGCACTCCCCCACCCACCCGGCACGACAGGCTCGCCGACTCCCCTTCGCGTACGAAGGGGTCGGCCCCGTTCAGCAGGAGGGTCGGGGAGCCGTGCATGCCCAGCCGTACGGCCTCGGCGTCATCGGACACCTCCCGCCACACGACCCGCACGTCGCCCCGCCCGGTCAGCGCCTCGGCCAGCCGCTCGCGCAGCACCTCCGCCGTCGGACACCCGGGCACCATCAGCACAGTCACTTCGGTCGGCCTCATCGTCTCCATGCCTGGACGCTAGACCTTCCAGTGCGGTGGAAGGTCAAGGCGTACGCTGGAGACATGCGTATCGGAGTCCTCGCCGGCACGGCCGGAACGAGCACCAAAGCCGTCCGCTTCTACGAGCAGGCGGGCCTCCTGCCCGCACCGCCCCGCACGCCCGGCGGCTACCGCGACTACCCGCCCCACGCGGCGGACCGGCTGGCCTTCATCCGCAACGCCCAGGCCGCCGGACTGACCCTCGCCGAGATCCGCGAGATCCTCACCATCCGCGACAGCGGCCAGGCCCCATGCGCCCACGTCCGTGCGCTCGTCGCCGAGCACATCCGGCAGATCGAGGCGCGCATCGCCGAACTCACCGAGGCACGGACCGCCCTGCTCGACCTCAAGGACACGGCCGCCGCCACCGACCCCGCGTCCTGCACGGAGGAATCGATCTGTCGCGTCTTCCAAGCGAGTTGACGCGCCGCACGCACCGCGCCGGACGCACGCGCCGGACTCAGTGCGCCCGTACCCGGCGGGCGACGCCCGCCGCCGCACACGCCAGGACCGTGGCGGCGGTGAGACGGCGCATCGCGGTACGGCGGCGCCCGCCCCACCCGCCGTGGACCGCGCCCGTGCCCGGCGCCGGGACGTGCAGGTTGCCGTGACCGGCCGGGGCCGGCTCGTCGCGCGACAGATGCGTCTTGTCCACCTGCCGGGCCATCATCCGCTCCGCCATCCCGGGCATGACCCGCGACTCCAGCACCATGGAACGGCCCATCGGACCGACCACGACCTCGCGCCGGGGCACCCGCACCAGGTCCACGACGGTCCGCGCCACCCGCTCGGGACTGTAGACCGGGGGCATCGGAAGCGGCTTACGTCCCGTGTAGTTCGCGGCGTGCTCGAACAGCGGTGTGTCGATGGTGGCGGGCAGCACCGTGCAGACGTGGATGTCCCTCGCCCCGCCCAGCCGCAGCTCCTGACGCAGGCTCGCGCTCAGCGCCCGGACGGCGTACTTCGACATGCCGTACGCGTGCGTGTACGGCTGGCTGACGACGCCCACGATCGAGGAGACGTTGATCAGCGTTCCGCTGCCCTGCCCGCGCATGACCCGCAGGGCGGCGCGGGCGCCGTGCACGTACCCCATGACGTTGACGTCCAGGACCTTGCGGAAGTCTTCCAGCGGGGTCTCCTCGAAGGGGCCGAACGCGGTGACGGCCGCGCAGTTGACCCAGACGTCGATGCGGCCGAAGCGCTGCACCGCGCGCCGGGCGAGCTCGTCGACCGCCGCGGGATCCGTGACGTCGGTCGGTACGACGAGCGCCTCCGCACCACGGTGGCGTTCGCACTCCCGCCTGACCGCCTCCAGCGCCTCCGCTCGCCGCGATGCCAGGACCACGGGGCATCCCTTGCGTGCGAAGGCGAGGGCGGTGGCCCGGCCGATGCCGCTGGAAGCCCCGGTGATCACGACCACGGAATCACGCACCCGCATGGAGAACCCCTTCTTCGCGCCATGTTCCGATGAGTCACTCAATCACCGGATCGCTTCCCCCACCGCTCGGCGGGGGCCCTTCGGGTGCTTCCCCACGCCACCCGTCTGCCGGGCCGAGGCACGACGCGGGCTCAGCCTTCGACGCCGGTGGCCGTGTGGGAGGCTCCGACGGGCTTGGACTCCGGTGAGCCGCGCTGCCTCAGGTAGATCGAGAGAATCGCCATCGAGGCGACCGCCAGCAGCTCGGACTGCCAGTTCTGCAGCGTGCGGCTCCAGAAATCCGCCGATGACAGGTAGTCGGCCCACGTCATGGGAGCCTCCAGCCGGCGCAACTGCTCCTCGTTGTAGGCCGCGACACCGGTGACCGACTGGGTGAGCCAGGAGAGCAGGAAGATGGTGCCCATGACCAGACCCAGCGAGCGGGAGAACACGAGACCGCGCCAGTCCTTGTACGCGGCCCAGCGGGGCGAATCCTCCCTGGCGTGCTCGCCGACCATCTGGTCCTTGTCCGACTCGGTGCCCGCCCTGTCGAGTTCCTTGGACTCCGGCGACCCGCGTTGCAGTAGCCAGACGGTCGCGAAGATATAGAGGAAGAACTGCAGATACTCCGACTGCCAGTTCTCGGTGACGTCGACGGCGAAGTCCGACGTCGTCACATAGGCGCCGAAGCTCACAGGTGCCATGCCGTCGCTGATCAGCTGGTTGTTGAACTCCGCGTGCCCCGCCACCGCTTGACCCACGAGGGCCAGCAGAAACGTCGTCATGAAGAACAGCCCCAGGCTGTTGTGCCGCAGAAAGCGCCGCGCCCGGCCCGTTTCGCGGCTCATCGCTGCATCAGCCCCAGCGTCATGAAGTACGCCAACCCTCCGAAGATCACCAGCAGGGTCACGGTGAACAGTGTCCGCACAGCCCCTCACCCACCCTTGATCTCACACGCGTACGGCCGCTGCGGACGCGGCAGACACCCGGCCGCCGTCACCTTCCACCCGGCCGGAAAATGCGCCAGGAACACGGTGTCCCGTTCCAGCACCACCCGCGCCTGATCGCCGTACACATCCACACCCCGTACAGCGCCGGCCGCCTCAAGCTCCCGCTCCTCGATCGCCTGGCCGACCGCCTGCTCACAACGGCTCTTGGCGGACTGCTCCAGCTCCTCCCTGGTGGCAGGCGCCAGCGCCGCGCACAACCGCCCATGCTCCCCCGCGGCCACCGCCTGCTCGAAACGGGTGACTTCAGCCGTCACCTCGTCACGACGCTCCGGAAGCGTGCCGCATCCGCCGACCGCGGCAAGGACCACCAGCACCCCGACCCCCGCCCCGTACCGCCGTCCTCGCATCCTGCCTCCTCGGCCCGTCAAACGCGGCTACGCCCATGGGACAACCACACCCAGGTGTCCGCAACCGCGAGTGGACAGAGCTCACGGGCCGCGGGTGTGCGCGCGGCCGGAGCGGGAAGCAGGCGATCATGGCGGACGACGTGACCGAGTGGGGAGAAGTGGACCGGCGCCTCACCAGGCGCGTGGCGCACTGGACATCGCCCGTGGCGCGCCGGGTCCTGCCGGCAGCGCGTACCGCGGCCGAGCACACGAAGCTGTGGTGGGCAGCGGCGGCGGTCATGTCCGCAGTCGGCGGCGGCAGGGGCCGGACCGCGGCGGCGGCCGGGATCGTCGGCATGGGCGTGGCGGAGCTGGTGTCCAACGGGGTGTGCAAGCCGCTGTACGAACGCCGGCGGCCGCCTGCGGATCTCGTCCCCCACAGTGATGTGCGGGAGCGGCCGGACAGCTCCTCCTTCCCCTCCGGACACACGGCGGCCGCCGTGGGCTTCACCGTCGCCGTCGCCGGCACCTGGCCGGAGGCGGCGGCGGTCTGCTCCGTACCGGCCGCGATCGTGGCCGTGGAGCGGGTGCACTCGGGCGCGCACTACCCCAGCGATGTGGCCGCCGGCGCCGCCATCGGCCTGGCGGCGGGTCTGCTGGTGCGTCGGTCACCCCGCCTCCTGCTGCGCCACGCCCTGAGGAAGGCCCGCGTCGGCCGGATCACCTGAGGCGACGATTCGCTCAACTGTGCGGAAGGTGACTCACATGAGCAGCGGCGCATACGTGCCGCGCGGCCGGGCACCCGTACGAGCACACCGGCGCCGTCGATCATCGCGGGGCCGGTCCCAGAGTCCATGTCCCGTCGTCCGCAGGGAGTCGCCGTGACCGTCCGGATCGGGGTCGAGGAAGAGTTTCACGTGATCGACGTCGAGAGCGGGGAGCTCGTTCCACGGGCCGATGCCGTACTCGGCAGGCTGTCGCGGCACGCGGGCGCGTACACACGTGAGCTGCCGCGGTCGGTCGTCGAGTCGAACAGTGGTGTGCACGACTCCCTGGAGAGCCTCTACGCGGACCTTTCCGCGTCACGCGGCCGGCTCGACCGAGCCGCATCCTCCCAGGGCCTGGGGATCGCGGCCGTCGGCACGGCGCCGCTGGCACGGCTCGGTACCGTGCCGCCGACGGAGGACGACCGCTATCTGCGCATGACCGGCGAGTACCGCCGGCTCGCCGATGAGCAGCTGATCTGCGGTGCGCAGGTCCATGTCGACGTGCCGGACCGGGACACCGCGGTGCGGGCGATGTGCGCCGTCAACCCGTGGCTGCCGCCGCTCCTCGCCCTGTCCGCCAGCTCTCCCTTCTGGCTCGGCGCCGACACCGGCTACGCCAGCTGGCGCACCATGGTCTGGCAGCGCTGGCCCACCTCCGGCCCGCCCGGATGCTTCCGAGGGGCCGAGGAGTACGACCGGGCGGTGGACGAGCTGATCGGCTCGGGCGTCATCAGTGACGCCGGCATGATCTATTACGACGTCCGCCCGTCGGCGCATCTGCGGACCCTTGAGCTGCGCGTGTGCGACGCCTGCCCGCGCGTCGAGACGGTGGTGCTGATCGCCGCCCTCTTCCGGGCGCTCGTGGTCGACGCCTGCGCGACGACCAGGACCGGCGGGGACGCCGGGTGCGACGGCCGGCACGAATGGCTGCGCGCGGCCACCTGGCGGGCCGCTCGGTCGGGCCTGGAAGGCGACCTGATCGACCCGTCCACCCGTCTCCCGGCGCCGGCCGCCACGGTCGTACGCGGCATGCTGCGGCGGCTGCGTCCGACCCTTGAGGAGTACGGGGACTGGGAGACCGTGCGTTCCCTGACGGAGGGCGTGCTCGCCCAGGGAAGCGCCGCTCACCGCCTGCGCGGGAAGGCGGCGAAGGAGGACCTGCTCGCGGCCGTGGACGACGTCCTGGCCGAGACCCGGGGCGACGCGCTCCGGCCCGTCCGGGGTGACCGGGCCCGCAGGCGCCTCGCGCCGCTTCCCGACCGCTGGGACGGGCGGACGGCGGCGAGCGCCTCCTGAGACGGGCCGGTCGGACCCGTGCGACGCCGTGGAATTCCCCGGGCGGAGAGGGAGGACCCGGCGAGAACGACCACGTCGAACGTCCATCGAGGAGTAGAGGAGTAATGAGTCATGCGAAAACACGCTGAGACCTTCCCCCACCCTGTGCGAGTCGTCCCCTCACCGGGAGGTCCGACGTGTGCGGCCTGAGCGGAGAGATCCGCTTCGACGGCGGGCGGCCGGATCTGGCCGCCGTGGAACGAATGACCGACCGCCTCGCGGCCCGGGGCCCGGACGGCCGGGGCCTGTGGTCCCAGGGCGCCATCGCCCTCGGACATCGACGGCTGAAGATCATCGATTTGTCGGAGCGTGCGGCCCAGCCGATGACCGATGCCGAGGCCGGCCTCACCTGCGTCTTCAACGGCTGCGTCTACAACTACGAGCAGCTGCGGGAGGAGTTGCGGGGGCTGGGGCACCGCTTCGTCACCACATCGGACACCGAGGTCGTACTCAAGGCGTACCGCCAGTGGGGCACCGACTTCGTCCGGCACTTCGTCGGCATGTTCGCGGTGGCGGTGGCGGAGCACGAGACGGGCAGGCTGGTGCTGGCCCGTGACCGGCTGGGCATCAAGCCCCTCTATCTGGCGGCGCGGCCCGGTCGGCTGCGGTTCGCCTCGACCCTCCCGGCACTCCTCGCGGGCGGCGGGGTGGACACCACCCTCGACCCGGTCGCCGTGCACCACTACATGAGTTGGCAGTCGACGGTCCCCGCCCCGCGCACCGTCCTCGCCGGGGTGCGCAAACTTCCGCCCGCCACCGTACGGGTCGTGGAGCCGGACGGCACCGAGCGGGACCACCACTACTGGCAGCCCTCCTACACGCGCCGGAGCGAATTCGCCGGCATGGGCCCCGAGGAGTGGCGGGACGCCGTCCTCCGGGCGCTGCGCACCGCCGTCCGCCGCCGGATGGTGGCCGACGTGCCGGTCGGCGTCCTGCTCTCCGGCGGCCTCGACTCCAGCCTGATCGTCGCCCTGCTCGCCGAGGAGGGGCAGAAGGATCTGGCCACGTTCAGCGTGGGGTTCGAGTCGGAGGCCGACGAGGAGGGAGACGAGTTCTTCTACTCCGACCGGGTCGCACGGCACTTCGGGACGGACCATCACCAGCTGATGGTGCCCTCCGACCGGGTGTCCACCGCCCTGGACGGCGCGGTCGCCGCCATGAGCGAACCGATGACGAGCCACGACGTCGTCGCCTTCCACCTCCTGTCGGAGCTGGTCTCCAAGGAGGTCAGCGTCGTACAGAGCGGCCAGGGCGCCGACGAGGTGTTCGCCGGCTACCACTGGTACCCGGCTCTGGCCGCGGTCGGACGCGAGGAGGAGCCCGAGCGGTACGCCCAGGTCTACTTCGACCGTTCGCACGCCGAGCTGGCGAGGATCCTCCAGCCGCACATGCTGCCCGACGGCGACCCGTCCCGGCAGTACATCCGGACGCACATGGCCGCCCCCGGCGCCGAGACGGCGCTGGACGCCGCGCTCCGCACGGAGGCCCACGTCATGCTCGTCGACGACCCGGTCAAGCGGGTCGACAACATGACGATGGACTGGGGCCTGGAGGCCCGGGTCCCGTTCCTCGACCACGAACTGGTCGAGCTGGCGGCCGCCTGCCCGCCCGATCTGAAACTCGCCCAGGGCGGCAAGGGCGTGCTGAAGGACGCCGGACGCACGGTGCTGCCCGCCGACATCGTCGACCGGCCGAAGGGCTACTTCCCGGTGCCGGCCATCCGCCACATGGCGGCCCCGGTTCTGGAGCGGGTGCGGGAGGCGCTCTCCGCCCCCGCCGCGCGCCGACGCGGGATCTTCCGCGACGAGTACCTCGCCGAGCTCCTGAAAGCCCCGGACGAGCACCGTACGAACCGAGGGGCGAACGCCCTGTGGCAGGTAGCGTTGCTGGAGATATGGCTGCAGACACACGGCATCGGATGACCGCGGAGAGCCCGTCCGCGGCTCCCTCGGCCCCCTCGACGCAGCCGCTGGCCGACGCCGCCGGTTCTCCCGACGCCTCCAGGGGGCTTGTGGCGCACGCCTGTTGGTACCCGACGGCGGACCCCGGCGGGGAGCGCGTGGCGTTCATCTGCGACCGCGGCGGCGTGCCGCAGCTCTGGACGGGACCGGTCGGCGGACCGGTCGGCGGTGAGGAGGTCCGTCTGCTCGACGCCGGCCCGGACCATGTCACCGAAGTGTCCTGGTCGCCCGACGGCCGTTGGATCGCCTACACCGTCGCGCCGGGCGGCAGCGGCCACACCCGGGTGCTCTGCGTCCGCCCCGACGGCTCGGACCGCAGGATCCTGGCCGGCCAGGATCCGGGATCGTCCGCCTACCTGGGCTGTTGGACCCGGGACGGCTCGGCGCTCGCGGTCACCATCGCGGAGCCCGTCGCCGACCCGCCCGACCTCCTCGCCCTGTCCGAGCGTCCCGCGGGCTGGACGGAACGCGACGGGCACGCCACCCTCCTCGGCGCCGGCGGGCACGGCGCCGAGGACGGCGGCCCCCCGGTCCGCGACCGGCTCACGGCGTACCTCCTCGATCCGGCGGGAACCACCGCGCCCACCCTGCTGGCCGACGAAGCGGAGGCGGCGACGCTGCGGGTGTGCGACGTCAGCCAGGACGGAAGCCTGGCTCTGGTGCGCCGGGGGCCGCGCGGGCGACGCGAGGCGGTGGTGGTCCGCGTGTCCGACCGTAGGCCGCTCTGCGCGCTGCCCGTCGCGGACGGCGACCCGTGGATCGGCCGCTTCTCGGCGGACGCCCGTACGGTGTGGCTGCGGAGCGACCACGAGCGGGAGTTCGCGGCGCTGCTCGCTCTTCGTCTGGACGAGGAGGGCGAGCGGACGGACCTCCGGGTGGTCGCCGAACGCCACGCCTGTGATCTGGAACTGCTCGCCTTCGTGGAGAACGGCCGGCGGGCCGCCCTGGCGTGGAACGTCCAGGGCATCAGCGAAGTGGAGACGCTGCCGCTCGCCGGGACGGAGGCGGGGAGCGGCACCGGGAACGACACGGGGAACGAGGCCGGGGCGGCGCCGCCCGCACCCCGCGCCGTGGAGCTCGAGCACGAAGTGGTCACCCGTGTCACGCCGGCCGGGCCGTACGGGATGCTGGCCGCCCTCTCGGGCTCGCAGCGCAGGCCCGGGGTGTGGCACGTGCCGGATGCCACCGCCCCGGCGCGTACGCCGTGGTCGGCGCGGGACGCCGAGACCGTCCCGCCGGGGCCTCCCCCCGTACGGCCGGTGCCCCTGCGCCCGACGGCCCGTGACGGGCTGCTCCTGGGCGGCTGGTACCACCGGGCGCCCGGCCGCGCCCCCGGCGAACCGGCGCCGTGCGTGCTCCACCTGCACGGCGGCCCGGAGGAACAGGAGCGTCCGGTCTTCGCCCCGCTCTACCACGAACTGGCCGGCCGGGGCCTCGACGTCTTCGCCCCGGACGTCCGGGGCTCGGGCGGCTGGGGCCGTTCCTTCCGCGACGCCGACCTCGGAGAGGGGCGGTTCGCGGCGATCGAGGACGTGGCCGACTGCGCGGCGCACGTGATCGAGGCCGGACTCGCCGATCCCCGCCGCCTGGCCGTCATGGGCCACTCGTACGGCGGCTACCTCACCCTGGCCTCACTCGTCTGGCACCCCGACCTGTTCCGTACGGGCGTCACCGTCTGCGGCATGTCCGACTTCGCCACCTTCTTCGCCGGCACCGAACCGTGGCTGGCGGAATCGGCGGCGCACAAGTACGGCCACCCGGAGCGGGATCGGGCCCTGCTGCACGCGCTGTCCCCGATGAGCCGCATCGACGCGCTGCGTGTCCCCCTGCTCGCGGTCCACGGCGAACACGACACCAACGTCCCGCCGCGCGAATCCGAACAGATCGTCCACGCGGCCAGGGAACGCGGCCTGGAAGCCGAACTTCTCCTGCTCCACGAGGAGGGCCACGACTTCCGGCGCGCGGAGAGCCGACGGCTGTTCCGGCGCACCGCCGCGGACTGGCTCCAGCGATGGCTCACCGCGTGAACCGCGTGTCGCCCGCTGGGGTGAGTGGCCGGTCCATCGCGTGAGGAGTGGGGGTCTCGGTGGCAGGGATGGGTGCTGGGCGCTGTTTCATGCGCCCGTTCGCGTTCACCGGTGCGATGACGGCTGGGCCGCCATTGGAAAGGAGCGTCCGGAATGGGGCACGGAGGAAACGTCATCCAGGAGCTGACCGCCGACCACCGTGAAGTCGACGCGCTGTTCGCGCAGATCGACGCGCTCGCCGCGGGCGACGCCGAGCGGCGTGTGCTGGCCGACCGGCTCACGATGGAGCTGGTACGGCACGCGGTGGCCGAGGAGCAGCACCTCTACCCGGCGGTCCGCCGGTACGTGGACGACGGTGACGACCTCGCCGACAAGGAGATCGCCGACCACGGCGAGGTCGAGCGGCTGCTGAAGGATCTCGAGCGCTGCGATCCCGACGACGCGGCCTTCGGCACCCTCGTCGCCCAGGTCAGGGAGAATGTGACCGCGCACGTCCGGGACGAGGAGGACCGCCTCTTCCCGCTGCTGGCCGACGCGTGCCCGCCCGCGCTCCTCGACGAGCTGGGCGAGAAGGTGCGCAGGTCCAAGGAGACCGCGCCGACCCGTCCCCACCCCGCCGCCCCGGACAAGCCTCCGCTGAACAAGATCCTCGCGCCTGGCACCGGCTTCGTCGACCGCCTCCGCGACGCGCTCACCGGCCGCGGCAAGTAGCGCCCCCGGTCGGCCGCCGGTGTGTAGGCGGGCACCCCGCGGGTAGACGCCGGGACGACCCGGTGCGGGGGCCGCCCTCGTCGCCCTGTCCTCCCGGCGGCGAGGGCGTCTACGGCTCGCGTCTACGGCTCGCAGGAGGAGCTGTGGAGTGGTTCACGGACGGTGACTACTGGCTGGGCCGGCTGGTGTTCCAGCGTGGACTGGCCCTTCTGTACCTTGTCGCCTTCCTGAGCACCGCCCTTCAGTTCCGGGCCCTGATCGGGGCGCGCGGGCTGCTTCCGGTTCCGAACTTCGTCGCGTCCGTACCCTTCCGGCAGTCGCCCGGCATCTTCCACCTCCACTACTCGGACCGCTTCTTCGCGAGCGTCGCGTGGACGGGCGTGGCCCTGTCCGCCGTCCTGGCGGCGGGAGCGGCCGACCGGGCGCCGCTGTGGGCGTTCATGCTGCTGTGGGCCCTGCTGTGGGTGATGTACCTGTCGATCGTCAACGTGGGGCAGACCTGGTACGCCTTCATGTGGGAGTCGCTGCTGCTCGAAGCGGGCTTCCTGGCGATCTTCCTGGGCAACGAACGCACCGCGCCTCCGGTCCTGGTGCTGTTCCTGCTGCGCTGGCTGCTGTTCCGTCTGGAGTTCGGCGCCGGGCTGATCAAGCTGCGCGGCGACCCCTGCTGGCGCGATCTGACCTGTCTCTACCACCACCACGAGACGCAGCCGATGCCCGGCCCGCTCAGCTGGTTCTTCCACCATCTGCCGAAGCCGCTGCACCGGGTCGAGGTGGCCGGCAACCACGTCGCGCAGCTCGTCGCGCCGGTGTTGCTGTTCACGCCGCAGCCGGTCGCGAGCGCGGCCGCCGGCTTCATCGTCGTCACGCAGCTGTGGCTCGTCCTGTCGGGCAACTTCGCCTGGCTCAACTGGCTCGCCGTGCTGCTCGCGGTGACCGCGATCGACGGGGCGCTCGCCGCCGAGGTGCTGGGTCTGCCCGAGCCGCCCGCCTTCGGCGCCACACCCGCGTGGTACGAGGGTGTGGTCATCGCCGTCACCGTGCTCGTCGTCGTGCTCAGCTACTGGCCGGTGCGCAACCTGCTCTCCCGCCATCAGGTGATGAACTACTCCTTCAACCCCCTCCATGTGGTGAACACCTACGGCGCCTTCGGCAGCGTCGAGCGGGTCCGCCACGAGATCGTGATCGAGGGCACCGACGAGCCGGAGATCACCGACGGCACGGAGTGGAAGGAGTACGGCTTCCGGGGCAAGCCCGGTGACGTGTCCGCTCTGCCGCCGCAGGTGGCTCCGTACCACCTGCGGCTGGACTGGCTGATGTGGTTCGCCGCCATCTCACCGGCGTACGCGCTGCCCTGGTTCGCGGCGTTCCTCGTCAAGCTGCTCGACAACGACCCGGTCGTGCTCAGGCTGCTGCGCCACAACCCCTTCCCCGACTCCCCGCCCAGGTTCCTGCGCGCCCGGCTCTACCGCTACCGCTTCACCGACCGCCACGAGTTGCGCGCCACCGGCGCGTGGTGGCACCGCACCCTGGTCGGCCCGTACGTCCCCCCGGTCACGAAGGCGGGCTGAGCGTCTCACGAAGGCCGGCTCACGCGTCCTTCGGGCGAAGGGGCCTCCCAGGTGACGGTGAGCCGGCCTTCGGCGGCGTCGACGTCGACGGTGACCGTCGAGCCGTCGGCGACGTCGCCGGCCAGCAGGGCGCGTCCGATGCGGGTCTCGACCTCGCGCTGGATGAAGCGGCGCAGGGGCCGGGCGCCGTACACGGGGTCGAAGCCCTCGGCGGCGATGTGGCGGCGGGCGGCCTCGGTCAGCTTCAGGTCCAGGCGGCGGTCGGCGAGCCGCCGGCGTACGTCCTCGGTCAGCAGGTCCACCACCCGCTCGATCTCGGGCAGGGTCAGCGGCTTGAAGAGGACCACGTCGTCGACCCGGTTGAGGAACTCCGGCCGGAAGTGGGCGCGGAGTTCGGCCATGACCGCGGCCCGGGCCTCCTCCTTGATCTCGCCGTCCGGTGTCACCCCTTCCAGCAGGTACTGGGAGCCGATGTTGCTGGTCATCACCACCACGGTGTTGCGGAAGTCGACGGTGTGGCCCTGGGCGTCGGTGAGGCGTCCGTCGTCGAGCAGCTGCAGCAGCGTGTTGAACACGTCCGCGTGGGCCTTCTCCACCTCGTCGAGCAGCACCACCGCGTACGGCTTGCGCCGCACGGCCTCCGTGAGCTGACCGCCCTCCTCGTAGCCGACGTATCCGGGCGGGGCGCCCATCAGACGGCTGACCGTGTGCCGCTCCTGGTACTCGCTCATGTCGAGGCGGATCATGTTGTCCTCGGTGTCGAACAGCGCGGCCGCCAGGGTGCGCGCCAGCTCGGTCTTGCCGACGCCGGTGGGGCCGAGGAAGAGGAACGAACCGATGGGCCTGCGCGGGTCCTTGACCCCGGACCGGGCGCGGATGACGGCGTCCGCGACCAGCTGGACGGCCTCGTCCTGGCCGATGACGCGCTCGTGGAGGATCTCGTCGAGCCGCAGCAGCTTCTGCCGTTCGCCCTCCAGCAGGCGGCTGACCGGGATGCCGGTCCAGCGGGCGACGATGGACGCGATCTCGTCCTCGGTGACGACCTCGCGCAGCAGCCGTCGGCCGCCCTGCTTGGTGGCGAGCTGCTCCTCCTCGGCCTGGAGCCGCCGCTGAAGCTCGGGCAGCCGGCCGTGGCGGAGTTCGGCGGCGCGGTTGAGGTCGTACGACCGCTCCGCCTCCTCGGCCTCGTACCGTACGTGTTCGAGCTCTTCCCGCAGCGTCTGGACCTTGCGCAGCGCCTGACGTTCGGCCTCCCACCGGGCGCGCAGCGCGTCCGCCTCGGCGCGGGCGTCGGCCAGCTCCTTGCGCAGCTCCGACAGTCGGGTCCGGCTCGCGGGGTCCTCCTCCTTGGCGAGGGCCGCCTCCTCGATCTCCAGGCGGCGTACGCGGCGGGTGAGCTGGTCCAGCTCGGCCGGCATCGAGTCGATCTCGGTGCGCAGCATGGCGCACGCCTCGTCGACGAGGTCGATGGCCTTGTCGGGGAGGAACCGGTCGGAGATGTAGCGGTGGGAGAGCGTGACCGCGGCGACCAGGGCGCCGTCCTGGATCTTCACGCCGTGGAACACCTCCAGACGCTCCCGCAGGCCGCGGAGGATGGAGACGGCGTCCTCCTCGCTCGGCTCGTCGATCATGACGGGCTGGAAGCGGCGCTCCAGTGCGGCGTCCTTCTCGACGTGCTTGCGGTACTCGTCCAGCGTGGTGGCGCCGATCATGTGCAGCTCACCGCGCGCGAGGAGCGGCTTGAGCATGTTCCCGGCGTCCATGGCGCCCTCGGCGGCCCCGGCGCCGACGACGGTGTGCATCTCGTCGACGAACAGCAGGATGCGTCCCTCGGCGGCGGTGACCTCGTGGAGTACGGCCTTGAGCCGTTCCTCGAACTCGCCGCGGTACTTCGCGCCCGCGACCAGGGAGCCCATGTCGAGGGCGAAGACGGTCTTGTCGCGCAGGCCCTCCGGGACGTCCCCGTGCGCGATGCGCTGGGCGAGCCCCTCGGCGATGGCGGTCTTGCCGACGCCGGGGTCGCCGATCAGGACGGGGTTGTTCTTGGTCTTGCGGGAGAGGATCTGCACGACGCGGCGGATCTCCGTGTCCCGCCCGATGACCGGGTCGAGTCTGCCGCCGCGCGCCTCCGCGACAAGGTCACGGCCGTACTTCTCCAGCGCCTCGTAGGTGACCTCGGGCATGGCGGAGGTCACCCGCTGGTTGCCGCGCACCGAGGTGAGGGCGTCCAGGAACTTCTCGCGGTTCAGGCCCTGTTCGTGCAGGATCCGCCCGGCGGCGCTGCCCGTTCCCTCCTCCAGGACGGCCAGCAGCAGGTGCTCGACGGAGACGTACTCGTCCTTGAGCCGTTTCGCCTCCTGCTCGGCGGCGTCGAGGAGGCGGGCCAGCCGCTGGGAGACGTACACCTGGCCGGGCCCGGCACCGGGCCCCGAGACGCTCGGGCGACGGCTCAGCGCGGCCTCCACCGCGGTGCGCGCCCGGTCGGGATCGGCGCCGGCGGCGGTCAGCAGGCGGGGGACGAGACCCTCGCCCTGGTCGAGCAGGGCGAGCAGCAGGTGCTCCCCGTCGACCTCGACGTGGCCGAAGCGCAGCGCCTTGGTCTGGGCGTCCCGCAGTGCCTCCTGGGACTTCTGCGTCAGCCGGTTCATGTCCACTTCGGTTCACCTCCTGCCCATGCCGCCGCCGTGCCGGGAGAGGACGGCTTCCAGCTCTTCGATACGGTCCAGCAGGTCCAGGACCACGCCGAGCGCCGCGTAGTTCAGGCCGAGGCCGGCCCGGAGCCGCTGGATCCGGGCCACCCGCACCAGGTGCGCGGTGCCGAACCACAGATCACCCGCCCTGTCCGTGTCGGGCTCCAGCAGGCCCAGCGTGACGTAGCGGCGTACCAGCTCTGGATGAAGGCCGGTGGCCGCGGCGAACTCGTCGATCGTGACACCGGCGTGGTATGTGGTGGTCGCGCGGACCAGTGGATAACGGCCGGGGCTGTGCGCCACGCCCGCTCACCCCCTTCCTCTGCTGTCGCGGGAGGCTCTCGGGTCGAAGTGCGACTCCTTGGCGAGGCGCTGGAACAGGTCTCGTTCCGTCGGCGTGGGATCGGCCGGTACGACGATCCTCACCTCGGCGTACAGGTCGCCGGCCGGGCCGCGGCGGCTGGGCATGCCCCGCCCGCGCAGCCGCAGTTTGCGTCCGCTGGAGGAGCCGGGCGGCAGCTCGACCCTGGTGGTGCCGCCGGGGGTCTCCACGGGGACGGACGCGCCCAGCGCGGCCTCCCAGGGGGTGACCGGGAGGTCGACGGTGATGTCGCGGCCGTCGACGCGGTAGCGGGGGTGCGGGGCCAGCCGCACGACGAGGTACAGGTCGCCGGAGGGTCCGCCGCCGGTGCCGGAGCCGCCCTCTCCGGCGAGGCGGATGCGCTGTCCGTCGACGACGCCGGGCGGGATGTTGACCTCGTAGCCGCGCGGACCGGCCGAGGTGTCGAGGGTGACGCGCCTGCGTCCGCCGGCGTAGGCGTCCTCCACGCTCAGGGTGATCTCGGCCTCCTGGTCGGCGCCCGGCATCCGGCCGAAGCCGCCCCGGCCCGCGCCGCCGCCACCGCCGAAGAGGCCGCCGAACAGGTCCTCGAAGCCGCCACCGCCCATACCGCCCAGGCCGCCGAGATCGGCGAAATCGGCGCCGCCGAAGCCGCTGAACCCCTGGCCGCCGGTGTTCACGTACACCCGTCGGCCGCCGCCCGCCCCGAAGGGGCCGCCGGGCCCGCCCGCCGGCTCCTCGCGGGCCTGGCGCCAGGCGGGTCCGAACCGGTCGTAGCGGGCCCTGCTGTCGGGGTCGGAGAGCACTTCGTACGCCTCGCTGAGCTCCTTGAACCGCTCCTCGGCTCCCGGGTCCTTGTTCAGGTCGGGGTGCCAGCGGCGGGCCAGGTTGCGGTACGCGCGCTGGATCTCCTCGGCGCTCGCGTTCCGGGCGACGCCGAGTACGTCGTAGTAGTCACGGTTCGATGTCGCCATCGACTACTCCACCGGTCCCTGTCGTCGGTCCCTGTCGTCGTCCTTCACTCCTCCGGCTTGGCCGCCACCGACACGACCGCCGGCCGCAGGAGCCCTCGGTCGCCGCTGTATCCGGCGCGCAGCACCTGGACGATGCTGCCGGGCGCGGCCGCCGGGTCCTCGCGGACCTGCGCGGCCTCGTGGCGGCCGGGGTCGAACGGCTCGCCGACCTCGGCGATCCGCCGGTAGCCGAGGTGCGCGAGCACGGCGAAGGCCTGCTGGCAGACCGCCTCCACGCCCGCGATGATCGCCCGCGGATCGGCCTCGGCGTGCTGGAGAGCCAGCTCCAGGTGGTCGACGACCGGCAGCCACGCGGCGGTCACGCGGTCGCGCTCGGCGCCGCGGACGTCCTCCAGCCGGCGCTCGTGCCGTTTGCGGAGGTT
Source organism: Streptomyces sp. NPDC015346 (assembly GCF_043078785.1). NCBI lineage: Bacteria > Bacillati > Actinomycetota > Actinomycetes > Kitasatosporales > Streptomycetaceae > Streptomyces > Streptomyces sp. NPDC015346. The sequence continues at coordinate 239,209 of NZ_JBIBTW010000002.1, forward strand.
CTCCGTCTCCGCCACCGCGCGGTGCCAGCGGTCCCGCAGCTCCTCCACGTCCAGCTCCGGAATCGCCGGGGCGGCGCGGGGTCCGCCGGCCGTCTCGGACGCGTCGGCCGTTCCGGTTCCTTCGGTTCCTTCGGCGGCTTCGGCGGCTTCGGCGCGTGTCTCCGAGAGGGCCTCGGTCGCCGCGGCCGCCGCGGCCTCGACGTCGCGCCGGGCCTCCTCCTGTGCCCGTTCCTCGGCAGGGCCTGTGGGTTCTGGGCGTTCCTGGCTCATGGTCCCTCATCCCGCTGTCGGCTCGTGTCGGTCCTCTGTGTCAGTCGGGCCTGAACTCCGCGTCGATCACGTCGTCCCCGCCGGGTCCCGGACCGCCGGGTCCGCCCTGGGGCCCCGGCCCGGCTCCCGGTCCGCCCGGCCCCGGTCCCGGTCCGCCCGGTCCACCGCCGGCGGCGGCGAGGCCGTGCAGCATCTGCTGCAGGTCGGCGGTCAGGGACCGCACCCTGTCGAGCGGCGCCTCTTCCTTGACGGCCTGCCGGGCGTCCGCGATCAGCGACTCGGCGCGGGCCTTGTCGTGTACGGCGACGGCGTCGCCCAGCTCGCCCAGCCGCCGCTCCACCTGGTAGGCGAAGCTGTCGAGCTCGTTGCGCGCCTCGACGAGTTCCCGCATACGGGTGTCCTCGGCGCGGTTGCGTTCGGCCTCGTCGACCATCCGCCGTACCTCGGACTCGTCCAGCGTGCCGCTGCCGGAGACGGTGATGCTCTGCTCGGCACCGGTGTCCTTGTCCTTCGCGGACACGTTCAGGATGCCGTTGGCGTCGATGTCGAACGTCACCTCGATCTGCGGCACGCCACGCGGCGCCGGACGGATGTTGTCCAGCCGGACACGGCCGAGCACCCGGTTGTCCGCGGCCCGCTCGCGCTCGCCCTGGAGCACGACGACGTCGACGGCGGGCTGGTTGTCCTCGGCGGTCGTGAACGTCTCGCCGCGCCGGGTCGGGATGGTCGTGTTGCGCTCGATCAGCTTGGTCATCAGCCCGCCGAGCGTCTCGACGCCCAGCGACAGCGGGGTGACGTCGAGCAGCAGGACGTCCTTGACCTCGCCCTGGAGGACGGCCGCCTGGACGGCCGCGCCGAGGGCGACGACCTCGTCGGGGTTGACCGACATGTTCGGGTCCTTGCCGCCGGTCAGCCGCCGCACCAGCGCCTGCACGGCGGGGATGCGGGTGGATCCGCCGACGAGGATGACCTCGTCCAGGTCGTCGGCGGTCACCTTGCCGTCGGCCATCGCCTGCCGGACCGGTCCCATGCACCGCTCGACCAGATCGGCGGTGAGCTGTTCGAAGGTCGCCCGCGTCACGGTGGTCGTCAGGTGCTTCGGACCGGAGGCGTCGGCGGTCACGAAGGGCAGGTTGATCTGCGTCTGCGCGGTCGCGGACAGCTCGACCTTCGCCTTCTCCGCCGCCTCGTAGAGCCGCTGCAGCGCCTGCGGGTCGCGGCGCAGGTCGATCCCGTTCAGCCGCTGGAAGTCCTCCGCCAGGTGGTCGACCAGGCGCCGGTCGAAGTCGTCGCCGCCCAGATGCGTGTCACCGGCGGTGGAGCGCACTTCGACCACGCCGTCGCCCACGTCGAGGATGCTCACGTCGAACGTGCCGCCGCCCAGGTCGAAGACGAGCACGGTCTCGTGCTTCTTCTTGTCGAGCCCGTACGCCAGCGCCGCCGCGGTCGGTTCGTTGATGATCCGCAGGACATCGAGACCGGCGATGCGGCCGGCGTCCTTGGTGGCCTGCCGCTGCGCGTCGTTGAAGTACGCCGGGACCGTGATCACCGCCTGGGTGACCTTCTCCCCGAGTTGCTTGGCGGCATCGTCGACGAGCTTGCGCAGCACGGCGGCGGAGATCTCCTCGGGGGCGTACGGCTTGCCCCGTACGGAGAATCGCGCCGCGTCCTCGGGGCCCGCGACCACTTCGTAGGAGACCTGCTCGGCCTCCGTGCGGACCTCGCTGAAGCGCCGGCCGACGAACCGCTTCGCCGAGTAGACCGTGCCCTTGGGGTTCAGCACGGCCTGGCGCCGCGCCATCTGCCCGACGAGCCGCTCACCGGTGTCGGTGAACGCCACCACCGACGGCGTCGTGCGGCCGCCCTCGGTGTTGGGGATCACCCGCGGGTGGCCGCCCTCGTAGACGGCGACCACCGAGTTGGTCGTACCGAGATCGATACCCACAGCCTTCGCCATGGCCCTGCCTCCACGCTGCTCGCCACGGCCGTGTACTCACGCCGCGGGGTGCCCGTCAGGGAGCCTCGCAATCATCGGCGTCGGTACACGTCACCGCCTTGCTCCGTCCTGTACCTCATACACCTCCAGGGATAAAAGTTGAGCCTGACATTGTCAAGAAGGATGGGGGGAGTTATATAAGAACTGTCGGACGAACTCCGACGGCCACCGCACGGCCCACACCATCGAGGAGGCGATGATCAGATGCTGATGCGGACCGATCCCTTCCGTGAGCTGGACCGACTCAGTCAGCAGGTCTTCAGCGGCGGGCGACGCCCCGCGGCGATGCCCATGGACGCGTGGCGCGAGGACGACTCGGTCTGGGTCAAGTTCGACCTGCCGGGTGTCGACCCCGAATCTGTGGACCTGAGCGTCGAGAAGGACGTGCTGACCGTCCAGGCCGAACGGAAGCCCGAGATCAAGGAAGGTGCCGAGACGGTGATCTCCGAGCGGCCCACCGGCACGTTCAGCCGTCAGCTCTTCCTCGGCGAGACGCTGGACACGGAGCACATCGAGGCGACGTACGACGCCGGTGTGCTCAGCCTGCGTATCCCGGTCGGCGAGCAGGCCAAGCCGCGCAAGATCGAGATCAGCACCGGCACGCACAAGGAACTGCAGTCGTAACCACGGTCGCGAGTACGTGCGAAGCGGATGGAACGGGCGTCCCACCGGGCCAGGCCCGGGCCGGTGGGACGCCCGCTCTATCCGTGGCGGCTCTCGTCCCACCGGCGGGGACGCGCGCCCGCCAGCCGGGCGAGGACCGGCCCCGCCAGGGCCAGGACGAAGACATAGGCGGTGACGAGCGGGGCGAGGTCCTCGTCCAGTGCGCCGACCAGCCCGACGATGACGATGGAGAATTCGCCGCGCACGACGAGCGCCGTTCCGGCGCGGAGTTGACCGCGCTTTCCGACCTGGTCGCGGGAGGCGGCGTACCGGCCGGTGAGCACCTTCGTGACGGCCGTGACCACGGCCAGGGCGAGGGCGGCCGGAAGGAACGGCACCAGTTCGCCGGGGCCGACCGACAGCCCGATGGAGAGGAAGAAGATCGCCGCGAACAGGTCCCGGAGGGGACCGAGCACGGCTCGGGCCCGGTCGGCGGTCTCGCCGGTGAGGGTGAGCCCGACGAGGAAGGCCGCCACCGCCGCGGTCACGTGGACGAGTTCGGCGAGCGCGGCGACCATCAGGGTCAGGCCGAGCACCCTGAGCAGGAGCTGCTCGTCGTCGGGGTGCGAGAGCAGCCGTCCGAGGTGATGCCCCCACCGGTACGAGGCGGTGAAGGCCGCCAGCACCGCGCCGACCGCCGCCAGGAAGCCGAGCACGGCCTGCCACCATGTGCCGCCCGCGGCGAGGACGGCGAGCACGGGCAGGTAGGCGGCCATGGCGACGTCCTCCATGACCAGGACGGAGAGGATGGACGGGGTCTCGCGGTTGCCCAGTCTGCGCAGGTCGGACAGGAGCCGGGCGATCATGCCGGAGGAGGAGACGTACGTCGCGCCCGCAAGGGCCAGGGTGCCGACACCGTCCAGGCCGAGGAGCCAGCCGGCCACCGCGCCCGGCACCGCGTTCAGGACGAGGTCGACCACGGCGGAGGGCACGTGCCGGCGCAGGCTCGCCGTGAACTCGGGCAGGGAGAACTGCAGCCCGAGCGTGAGCAGCAGCAGGACCACGCCGATGGCGGCGCCGGTCTCGACGAACACACCCGCGGCCGGGACGGGGGCGATACCGCCCTCGCCTAGCGCCAGGCCCGCGAGCAGGTAGAGCGGGACGGGCGAGAGGGTGAGGCGGCGCGCCACCGCGCCCAGCACGCTGAGCGCGGCGAAGATGAGGCCGAGCTCGAGGAGCAGCGTGACGGGGGTGGCCACCCTCAGCCCTGGATGATCTCGTCCACGTCGGCGATCCCCTCACGGGTCCCGATCACGACCAGGACGTCACCCGCCTGGAGCGTCTCGTCCGCCGCCGGGGACGCGATCACGTTCTCGCCGCGGACGATCGCCACGATGGAGGCGCCCGTCCGGGTCCTGGCCCGGGTGAGTCCCAGGGGCCGGCCGGCGTACGGGCTGGACGCCCTCACCTCCACCTGGCCGGAGAGCAGACCGGGCATCTCCTTGGTGAGGTCGGCGAAGCGTTCGGCGATGCGCGGCGCCCCCAGGATCTCGGCGACCGCGTCCGCCTCCTCGCCGTTCAGCCGCACCAGCGGGCGGGCCTCGTCGGGGTCACCCCCCACGTAGACGACCAGCTCGAAATCGCCGGTCCGCTCGGCGACGATGCCGACCCGGTCTCCTTCGTGGTTGGTGAACTCGTACCGGATCCCCACTCCGGGCAGGAGCACCTCGGTGACGTCCATGCGCTCATCATCACCGGGCTCGCGGGCGGCGGCTCGGTGTGGACGCCCGGCGGAGCAACGGCCCGGCCCCGCCCCGGAGCCGGGGCGGGGCCGGGCCGGCGAAGGATGGCCTCAGGACTCCGTGGGCTCCGTGGACTCCGCGGGCCCGGTGGACTCCGTACCGGACGTGGCCGGGTAGAAGGTGATCAGGGTCGCGGTGTCCTCCTGGTCCAGGACCCGGACGGCCGGCTCGGGCACGTCCACGGTCGACACGTCGATCTCCTTCGGGTGCTGGACCATGTGGCGCAGCACGACGGGGTAGCGCGACGACTGCCCGCCGACGGCGACGATCACGACGTCGTCCTTCGCGTCGTAGGTGAGGTACGAGAAGGGCAGCCGCTCGGCTTCGTACTGGTGCCCGATCGCGGGGTCCAGCAGTTCGATGCTGACGAGTTGCCCGCCGTAAGTGTCGGTGAGCTCGTCGAGCGCGGTCGTCCAGCGGTCGCGGTCGAGCACGGGCGTCTCGGGCATGGCGTCGATCCTCCCTCTACGCGCTTGTGGTGGATCGCTTCTCTCTCTCGTCGCCTCCCCCGTTTCGCGGTGGCTCATGCCGCTGTCCGCCGCCGAGCGGCCCCGTCCCTTCCCGTGCCCACCGCGCCGCGAGCCGCACGGCCAGCACGGCGCCTTCCGGGTCGACGGTCGAGACGCTGAGGCGGGCGAACCGGCGGCCGGGAAAGAGGTCGACGACGGCCACCGGACCGGGAGCGCCCACGGCGACGAAGTCGACGCCGCCCGCGTGGCGCCAGGTGCCCATGCAGAAGCGCCCCGGTCGCCAACGCCCACGCTCGCTGACGCCCCGGAGGGTGCGCCACCAGTCCGTCTCGACCCTCGCCTCCCGCACGTCCGCGAGCGGCACCCGTACCTCTTTGCGCCGGGCGAGCAGCGCCTCCCGCCACGACAGCCGTACGACCACGTCCTTGTTCTGAACCAGCAGGCGGGCCATGGGCCATCACCCCCTCCGTACCTCGCGGACGCGACACGCGCCCGCGCACTGCCGCGACTCCCCACGCCACGGGCCTTCATTCCTCACCGGTCGGGTTGGACGGCGGCGATCCCCGGGTATGCGCCTGCTTACGGGGGCTTTGCGACCGGTCGGGTACGGGAGCGGAGGCGCACGGTGAAGGCGACGTTCACGCTGGGGCGCATCGCCGGCGTACGAGTCGGCGTCAACTGGAGCGTCCTCGTCATCTTCTGGCTGGTGACCGTCAGCCTCGCCGAGGGGCGGCTCGCCCACGCGTACCCCGGCCACGCCACCGGAACGTACTGGGGGCTGGCGTTCGCGGTGGCCGTGGTGTTCGTGGCCTCCATCCTGGTGCACGAGCTGGCCCACGCGATCGTCGCCCGGCGCAACGGCGTCGAGGTGGAGGACATGACGCTGTGGATGCTCGGCGGCGTCGCCCGCCTGAAGAGCGAGGCTCCCACCCCCGGCGCCGAGCTGCGCATCGCCGGAGTGGGGCCGCTGACCAGTGCCCTGCTCGGCGTCGTCTTCGGCTTCCTGGCGGGCTGGCTGGGGGTGTTGTCGGCGCCCGGTCCGGTGGTCGAGGCGGTCGCCTGGCTGGCCGCGATCAACATCCTCCTGGCCCTGTTCAACAGCATTCCCGCCGCTCCCCTCGACGGCGGCCGACTGCTTCGCGCGGCGCTGTGGAAGTTCACCGGGGACCCGATGCGCGCGGCGGTGATCGCGGCGGCGGCCGGACGCGGCTTCGGGTGGCTGCTGGTCGTCTACGGTTTCGCCTCCATGCTCGTCACCGGCACGTTCTCGGCGCTGTGGACGGCCCTGGTCGGCGGGTTCATGATCGCCGCCGCGACGGCGGAGGGTCAGCAGGCGCGGCTGCGTGGCACCTTGGCCGGGATCACGGTCCGCCAGATCATGACGCCCGACCCGGTGACCGTGCCTGCGGACATGAGCGTCGAGCGGTTCCTGGCGACCGTGCCCTTCGGGCACCATCGCCATACGGCGTTCCCGGTGGTGGCGCCGGACGGCACGCTCCTGGGCCTGGTGACGGCCGGCGGAATCGACCGGACGCCGTGGCAGCGGCGGGCGACGATCACCGTCGCCGAGGTGATGGCACCTCTCGACGACGTGGCCACCGCTTTCCCGGACGAGGCCGTCAGCGACGTCCTGCCCCGGCTGGAATCGGTGAGCGAGAACCGCGTCCTCGTCCTCGCCCCGGACGGCCGCGACCTGGTCGGCATCGTCTCCCCCGCGGACATCGACCGCGCCGTCACCTGGCTCGCGGCCACCCGTCGCAAGCCATGACGAGGCGGGGCGAGGCGCGCGTCCGGTCACCTCGTTGTCGCCCGTCCGCTCACCTCGTCGTGCGGGCGTGCTCCTGCCGCTGCTCCTGACCCCGCTGGTCCTGCCCCTGCCCCTGCTGGTCCGGCTTTTCCCGGTTCCCTCTGATCGTCATGAGCGACGCCGCCGCGGCGAGTACGAGCACGATGAGGCGGTCACGTCGAGGATCTTGTTCTCCTCGGCGATCGCCGTGTTCTGCAGGCCGAGCAGGAACGGTGCGGCGATCATCCAGGCTCCCAGTCCTCCGACGACCAGGTCGGAACGCGTGCTGCTGCCGCGGTAGAGCCGGCGCCCGACGACGAACAGCAGGACCATGCCGACGGCCAGCTCGTTGACCTGGGCGTCCTTCGGACCCGCCTGCGAGACCATCGGGCCCAGGACCAGCGCGACCGCCGCCAGGAGCATCGGCAGGCTCAGGAGCTGGTCGTGGACGGCGCTGCGGAACTCGCGCCTGCCGGCACGGTCCCGGGGTACGCGGTTGCGGCCGTAGGTGCGGTGGCCGGTGGCGTGGTGGCCGTAAGCGCCCATGGGGGCCTCCTCTCACCCCGGGCCAGTGCCCACCACGCCCTCCGGCATGCGTCCGGCGGCGGCTTCTCAGCCGCGCAGGGCGATGAGGGCTGCGGCCGTGCCGAACAGCGCCATCGCGATCAGGGCCAGGGCGAGGGTCCGGCGGCGCAGCTGGGCGTACCGCTCGCTGTACTCCGCCCGGAGTTCGGCCGCACGCTCGACGACGGAGTGCAGCATCTCCCGGCGGAGCGCGAGGTGGTGGTCGGTGAAGCGGCGGGCGATCTCGTCGCGCTCCAGGGGTCCGAGCCAGGACAGGTCGCGGGCGAAGTCCTCCCCCGCCCTCCTCGCCTCACTCATCACCGCCTGGCTCATGAGGTAGCCCTCGAGGCGGGCCAGGCCCGCAGCCGTCTCGTCGCGGTCCATCGGGGAGCCGCCCTCAGCGAGGCGCTGGGCCGTGCTTGCCGGCGTCCGGGCCCTCGTGCGTCGCGGCGGACGCGTCGTCGAAGACGTCGCGTTTGCCCGTCTTGCCGACGTCCAGGGCGGCCATCTCGGGGAAGTGCAGGTCGAAGGCGGGCGACTCGGACCGGATCTTCGGGAGGGTGACGAAGTTGTGCCGCGGGGGCGGGCAGGAGGTCACCCACTCCAGGGAGCGCCCGAAGCCCCAGGGGTCGTCGACGGTGATCCGTGGGGCGACCTTCGCCGTCTTCCAGACGTTGTAGAAGAACGGCAGGGTCGACATTCCCAGCAGGAAAGCACCGATGCTCGACACGGTGTTCAAGGCGGTGAAGCCGTCGGCGTCGAGGTAGTCGGCGTAGCGACGCGGCATGCCCTCTGCGCCGAGCCAGTGCTGCACGAGGAACGTGGTGTGGAACCCGATGAAGAGAGTCCAGAAATGGATCTTTCCGAGACGTTCGTCGAGCATCGTGCCGGTCATCTTCGGCCACCAGAAGTAGAAGCCGGCGAACATGGCGAAAACGACGGTGCCGAAGACGACGTAATGGAAATGGGCCACGACGAAGTAGGTGTCGGTGACGTGGAAGTCCATGGGAGGCGAGGCCAGGACGATTCCGGTCAGGCCGCCGAACAGGAAGGTCACCAGGAATCCGATGGACCACAGCATCGGTGTCTCGAAGGAGAGTGATCCCTTCCACATGGTGCCGATCCAGTTGAAGAACTTCACACCCGTCGGCACGGCGATGAGGAAGGTGAGGAAGGAGAAGAACGGCAGCAGCACCGCGCCGGTGGCGAACATGTGATGCGCCCAGACGGTGGCCGAAAGACCGGCGATCGCGATCGTCGCCGCGATCAGACCGATGTAGCCGAAGATCGGTTTACGGGAGAACACCGGCAGGATCTCGGTGACGATTCCGAAGAACGGCAGGGCGATGATGTACACCTCGGGGTGCCCGAAGAACCAGAAGAGGTGCTGCCAGAGGAGGGCACCGCCGTTCGCCGCGTCGAAGACGTGGGAGCCGAACTGCCGGTCCGATTCGAGGACCAGCAGCGCCGCCGCCAGGACCGGGAACGCCAGCAGCACCAGGACCGACGTGAGCAGGATGTTCCAGGTGAAGATCGGCATCCGGAACATCGTCATGCCCGGGGCGCGCATGCAGATGATCGTCGTGATGAAGTTGACGGCGCCCAGGATGGTCCCGAATCCGCTGAGTGCGAGGCCCATGATCCACATGTCGCCTCCCACATAGGGAGTGCGTTCCCCGCCGCTGAGCGGTGTGTAGGCGGTCCAGCCGAAGTCCGCCGTCCCCTGTGTCGTGAAGATCCCGCTGAAGGCGATGATGCCGCCGAAGAGGAACAGCCAGTAGGAGAGCATGTTGAGGCGGGGAAAGGCGACGTCCGGAGAGCCGATCTGCAGCGGCATGATCGCGTTGGCGAAGCCCGCGAAGGTCGGCGTCGCGAAAAGCAGCAGCATTACCGTGCCGTGCAGGGTGAATGCCTGGTTGTACTGCTCGGGAGAGAGGATCTGGATGCCGGGCCGCGCCAGCTCCGCGCGGATGAAGAGCGCCAGCAGACCGCCCAGCAGGAAGAACACGAACGACGTGATCAGATAGAGATGCCCGATCTTCTTGTGATCGGTGGTGGTCACCCAGGAGACGACGACGCTGCCGAGGCTCCGGCCCGGCACCGGAATGGGCGTGACCGGTTCTGTCGACGTCGCCATGAGACCCCTCGAAGAAATGGGCCGCGTCCGCGCGGCGGAGCTGCCATCTGTCTCGACCCCGGTCTTTCTACTCCTGTCGGCCCTGCCGATCTCCTTGCGGCGCGGGGGCGGACGAGTGAAACCACGCGAAAGGCGGTGGGGCCGGCCGGTGGGCGATCAGGCGCCGAGCTTGTCGACGGCGTCGCGCAGGGAGGCCGCCAGGCGCGCCACCTCCTCGTCGGTGGGCGAGGCGCCCAGCCTGTCGACCAGGTCTCCCCGCGAGACGAGGACCGCCGCTCCCCGGAACTCGTTGCCGGCGAGGGCGGCCTCCCCCACGACTTGGGCTCTGCCCTCCAGCAGGACGATCGCGGCGTCGCTCTCGGGCGCGTTCAGTAGCTCCCGTACGAGATTCTCGTCGATGACCACGTCATCACCTGCCTCTCTCCCGCCGCCGCCGGCGCACAGGTCCGGTCAGGCGTACGTACGTCCTAAGGACGGCCGCGACAAGCGTCACGCCGCGTGGGGTGAGGTCTCCAGTGGGTGCTCCGGGGCCGGGGTGGCGAGGCGCGCCTCGACGCGGCCGTTCGTGACACGTGTGTCGAAGGCGGGCTGGGGGGCGGTGGCGGGGCCGCGTACGTTCCAGCCGTCGGAGAGACGGAAGACGCTGCCGTGCCACGGGCAGCGCACGCAGCCGTCGGCGATCGTTCCCTCGCTCAGGGGGCCGCCCATGTGGCTGCACGAGTCGGCGAGGACGTGCACCTGCTCGCCGCTCTCCCGTACGACGAGAACGGCGACGCCGTCGACGTGCCGCCGTACCGCCTCGCCGACGGGGAGGTCCGCGACAGCGCCGATCGCATGCCATCCCGGCTCCACGAGCTGCGACACCGCTTCCGCGTGGTTGGCCCCGGAGGCCTGCCGGTAGGCCAGATGGCCGCCGATCGCGCCGCCGACGCTCACCGTGAGCAGACCGGCGAAGCCGAGCGCCTTGCCGAGGAAGGGCCGGCCCCGCATGCGCGCGGTGAACGATCCCGCGTACAGGCCGACAGCGGTGACGTTCGTCGCCGCGTGCAGCAGTCCCAGCCGCATCTGCCGGCGCTGCAACTCGGCCCAGTCGACCCACCCGGCGATCGCCGCCGGGGCGGCGGCCGCGAGACCCACGCCGACCAGGGCGTGCGCTGCCCGCCGCTGTCCGGGGAGCAGGTCGAGCACGGCGGCGGACATCCAGGTGCCGATCGGCACCTGCACCATCAGGGGGTGCAGGGGGTGACCGAGCCACCGCCCGTGCAGGACGTCCCGCCCGTCCCCGAGCGGGAGCGACCGCACCGCTCCGCGCAGGCGGTCGACCAGCCCGTCCAGGACGGCGGCGCCCTCCACGCGGTCCATCCCCCGCAAGATCCTTCCGGGGCCCGCCGCCGACGGCAGCAGTCGCCTCACGGCTCGCGTTCCGGCGCTGACGGCAGGGGCCCGGCCGTCGGACTTCGCTGATGTGTTCATGGGGGGCGGCTAACCGTTCGGCGCTGCCGGAAACGAGGCCGGCGCAGGGCGCACGGTCCCGGACCCGGGCCGGGACGCGGCGGGCCGTGGGTACGACATCGCGGCTCTTGCTCGTCAGGGGTGGCGCGGCCGCGTGAGAGCCGCCTCGACGGCCTCGCCCGTCATCTCGATGACGACGGCGTCCTCTCGCATGCCCGCCGGCAGATGCGCGAGCTCTTCCGCCCTGCACACGACCCCGGACCCGCCCGGGTCGAGGATGACCGCGCCGAGACGGGAGACCAGCTCCGCGATGATCCCGAACACGGCGCCGGCGTGCGGACGCGAGACCAGGATGCCGTGCCGGTCGGCGGTCACCTCGGCCTCACTGCCGTCCGACGCCCGGATCCAGAAGGCCAGGGTCCCGTCCTCGCCCACCGTGAGCCGCGGATCCCCGACATCATGCGGCTCCAGCACCGCCCGCACCAGCGCCGGGTCCGGCGGCACGGGCACCTCACCGCCGTCGACGAATGTATAGATCAGCGGACTCCACCCCACGACTCCCCCTCCACGTCGCACACACCGGGCGGAGAACGCACCGGCTCGGCCCAGCCGTACGGTAGCGCCGGCCTGCGTGCCGTGACGCCGTCCGCCGGGGGGGGCGCCGCCCGTGGTCCGTGGCATCGTGGGAGGTATGAGCGTCGAGGTTCGTCCGGCTTCGGTCTTCGAGGATGTCAAGGTGTTGCTCGGGCCGAAGTCGCCCGACGCCAACGTCTGCTGGTGTCTGAGCTACCGGATCGGTTCGAAGCTGAACGCGGAGCTTCGCGGGCCGGCCCGCGGTGCGTACGTCGCCGAGCTGTGCCGCAAGCACCCCCCTCCGGGAGTCCTCGCCTACGACGGCGACGAGCCGGTCGGCTGGGCGGCCGTGGCCCCCCGCTCGGACACCGCCTTCGCACGCAGCCGCAGGATCCCGCACATCGACGATCTGCCGGTCTGGTCGCTGTGGTGCGTCCGCGTGCGACCGGGGCATCGCAAGAAGGGCATCTCGCACGCGCTCATCGCGGGTGCGGTCGAGTTCGCCCGCGCCCATGGAGCGCCGGCGATCGAGGCGTACCCGCTCGACAACGGCACGGCCCGCGTCGACATGACGATGGCGTACGCCGGGATCAGGAAGAACTTCGAGCGTGCCGGATTCACGTACGCCGCCGACACCACCTCGGTGCTGGCCGGTCATCCCCGGGTTCTGATGCGGCTCGATCTGCGCTGACCCGTCGCGCCGGGCGGGCCGGGCCGCCGGGTCCGTCTACGACGGGACGGTCGCGGTGGCGGCGCCGGGCGCGTCAGGCTGGTCGGTCTCGTCGGTCGCCGGTTCCCGTGCGGGCTCGGCGAGTTGCTCGCGCAGGTAGTTCCAGACCACCGCGACCAGCGCGGCCGCCGGGACGGCGAGGAGACTGCCCACGATGCCGGCGAGGCTGCCGCCCAGCGTCACCGCGAGGAGGACGACCGCCGCGTGCAGGCCGAGGCCACGGCTCTGGATCATGGGCTGGAACACGTTGCCCTCGAGCTGCTGCACCACGACGATGATCGCCAGCACGAGCAGCGCGTCGGTCAGGCCGTTCGACACGAGCGCGATGAGGACCGCGACGAGGCCGGCGAACAGGGCTCCGACGATCGGCACGAACGCGGACACGAAGGTCAGCACGGCCAGCGGAAGCACCAGGGGTACGTCGAGGAACCACAGGCCGAGGCCGATGAACACGGCGTCGAGGAAACCGACGAAGGCCTGGGAGCGCACGAAGGCGCCCAGGGTGTCCCAGCCGCGCTCGGCCACGGCGGGGACGTCGGCGGCGAGCCGGCCGGGGAGCTGGCGGGTGAGCCACGGCAGGAAGCGGGGGCCGTCCTTGAGGAAGAAGAACATCAGGAAGAGCGCCAGGACGGCGGTGACGACACCGTTGAACACCGTGCTCACGCCGGAGGCGATGGTGGTGACCATGCTGCCGACGCTGTCCTGGACGCGGGCCACGGCGGTGTCGAAGGCGCCGGAGATCTGGTCGTCCCCGATGTTGAGCGGCGGCCCGGCGGCCCACTCGCGCAGCTTCTGGATGCCCTTGACCACGCCGTCGGCCAGCTCCCCCGACTGGGCGGACACGGGCACCGCGATCAGCGCGACGATGCCGGCGACGACCAGGAGGAACAGCACGGTGACGACGGCCGCGGCGAGGGCGGGCGCCCATCCGCGGCGGCGAAGGAAGCGGGTGAGGGGCCAGGTCATGGTGGTGAGGAACAGGGCCACTATGAGCGGCCAGACGACCGACCACATACGGCCCAGAACCCACAGGGTCACCGCGGCCATCACCAGGACCAGCAGCGACTCGGCGGAGACGCGTGCTGCCGTGCGCAGTGCGGCGGCGGTTTTCGTGGAACTCAACGGGGCAGACATGGGGGTCACCCTATTGACCCCCATGTCCCGTCGGAGATACCGCCTAGCGGCCGGCGCGCAGCCTCGCGGGCAGCCAGCGGAGTTGGGCCGCCTGCTGGAAGGTGTCGCCGCCCTCGTGGTCGTTGAAGTCGTAGACCTCGATGGCCTTCTCCTCGTGGGCGTACGCGTTGAAGGCCGCGAACACCGTCGACGGCGGGCAGGTCAGGTCCTCGAGGGCCGTGGAGAAGAGCGCCGGGGCCGTCGCGCGGGCCGCGAAGTGGACGCCGTCGAAGTAGGCCAGGGTGCGGTGGACCTGGTCCGTGCGGCCGCGGTGCGTCTTGAGGTAGTTGCCGATCTCCCGGTACGGCGCGCGGTCGGTGAGCGTCGTCGCGCGCGGGAAGTCGCAGAGGAACGGCACGTCGGGCGCCACGGCCACCAGGTCGCGGACCAGGCCCGCGACCGCCAGGGTGATGCCGCCGCCCTGGCTCACCCCGGTCACGGCGGTGCGCGCCGCGTCCACGAGCGGGTGCGAACGGGCGGCCTCCACGGCGCGGACGGCGTCCGTGAAGAGCCGCCGGTAGTAATAGGCGTAGGGGTCCTCGACGCCGCGCGTCATGAAGCCGGGGAAGGCCGGCGCGCTGCCCACGGGGTCGGGGGTGTCGCCGGTCGCCCACCCGCTGCCCTGCCCTCGGGTGTCCATCACGAGGTGCGCGAACCCGGCCGAGGCCCAGAGCAGGTGGGTGTGGGCGAGGCCGCGCCCGCCTCCGTACCCGAGGAACTCCACGACCACCGGCAGCGGTCGTTCCGTGCCGGCCGGGAGGACGAACCAGCCCTTGACCGGGTGTCCGCCGAACCCGGCGAAGGTCACGTCGTACACCTCCACCGTCGCCAGTCCGGTCGCCACCGGCTCGAAACGCGCGTCCAGTTCATGGGTACGTGCGTCGTCCAGCGTCTTGGTCCAGAAGGCGTCGAAGTCCTCCGGCTCCTCGGACGCGCTGCGGTACGTACGGAGTTGGTCGAGGGGCAGGTCGAACCGGGCCATGGGCACCGCCTTGGTCGTCAGAAGTCGCGTCCACCGTCATGACCGGTCGTCCCGGCCGCCCTCACCGTACTGGGCGCTTTCGTCGCAGGTCATACGTGGCGTAGCAGAGCCGTCATCACGGCGCGCGGCAGCGAGGGGTTGGCCGCCGCCGCTTCGACGACCTGCCAGTCGGGGTCGGACAGCAACTCGGCCACGACCGGCGGCGGAAGGGCGGGATGACCGGCGGCCACCGGCCTGGCCCGGGCGTCGCCCAGGCAGGCGAGCAGCGCGGGCGCCGTCGCGTTGCGGTGCCGGGCGATCTCGCGAAGCGCCTTCCGTACGGGCGGCTCGGCCCGGGCCAGACGCTCCAGCAGCGCCGGCGTCGCGTCCGGGTTGGCCGCCACCCGTGCCGCGACCTGGGCTCCATGGCGGTCGAGCATGGCGCCGAGCCGGTCCTCGGAGAGGCCGGGGTGGGGTGCGAGGGACTTGACCACCTTCGCGTCGGCGTCGGCGGCCAGGGCGTCGCGGACGGCGGGCGGCAGGTCGCGCCGTTCGGCCGTCAGCATCCGCAGCTCCGGGTGTGGTGACTGCGCGAGGCTCGCCACCTCGGCGGCGGAGGCGGCGGCGATCCGGGGCAGCAGGGTCGGGCCGATCCTGGTGGCGGCGGTCAGGCGGGCGAGCACGTCGAGCGGTACGCGGGGGTGGTGCGCCAGTGCGCGCAGGACGGCCGGCGCTTCGTCGGCGGCCAGTTCGCGGATCAGCGCCTCGTCGACGGCCGGGTTCCGGGCGAGGTCCGCGCGGACGCCCACGTGGGAATCGGCGGCGAGTCGTCGGCAGACGGCCGGCGGCAGGTCGGGGCGGGCGGCGAGCAGGAGACGCGGCAGCGTCGACGGGTGGTCCGCGAAGCCGGCGGCGGCCCCGGCGGGGGTGGCGGGGTTCTGGAGCGCCGTCCACCACATGTCGTGCACGGCGTAGGCGTGCGAGCCGCCGTCACAGGAGGCTCCGGGCGGCACGTCGAAGGGGGTGTCGCTTCCGTCGCAGACCGGGCACCACCGCGCCGGGGGCAGTCCGGCGCCGTCGATCAGCCGGGCCAGTACCGCCGGGGGCGTCGCCTCATTGGCCGCCACGCCCCGGCGGACCTCGGTGTGCGGATGCGTCGCCAGGCGGGCGGCCAGGTCGGACGTCGTCGCTCGCGCCAGCTCCGCCACCACCCGTACGTCCGGGTCCGCCGCGAGGGTCTGCGCCACATCGGGCGGGAGGTCGGGGCAGGCGGCCAGCCTCTCCCGCCGCTCGACGGCGGGGTCCACCGCGAAGAGACATGTCCACTCCTGAGGGCCGGCGCCTTCTTCGAGGAGGGCGAGCGCGGCGCGCGGCTGTGTCAGGGGATCGATGTCGTCGGCGGTCAGCCGCCCCGCGTACGCGAGCTGCGGCGCGGACTCCCCGACACGGGCGGCCAGTTCGACCGCCTGGGCGTGGCTGAGGTCCGTGCGCCGCGCGAGGTCGGCGGCGATGTCGTCGTCGGCGAGCGCGATCAACCGGTCGACCAGCTCGGAGGGCAGCGCCTCGTTGGCGGCGAGTCCGCACAGCAGATGGTTCACGCCAGGCATCCTGCCGCGCCGTCGAAGGGGCGGACCGGCCGCCCCCGGTTCCTACCCCACTTCGGATGCCTCGGGGGACTCGGGGTTGAGCTTCTCCCCAAGGGCGTCCGAGTCGCTCTGGGTCTGGGCCCGGCGGCCGACGACCGCCGCGGCGGCGAGGGCGCTGACGATGAAGGCGGTGGCGACGACCCAGGGGCGGTCGAGCACATGGCCGGTGGCGTGGTCGAGGGAGTAGCGGCCCGCGCCGGCGACGCCGATGGCGGCCGCGGTGAAGCCGAGGAAGGCCGGGTACTCGTAGCCGCCCGCCTGGGCGAAGAAGCCGGCCGGGGCGTGCACGGAGACCGCGCCCGCCATGGCGCCGGCCGCGGCGGCTCCCGCGGCCGGGGTGGCCAGGCCCAGGGCCAGCAGGGCTCCGCCACCCGCCTCGCCGAGGCCGGCGGCGATCGCGCTCTCGCGGGGCGGGGAGAAGCCCATGGCCTCCATCGCGTGGGTGGTGCCCGTCAGCCCGCCGCCCCCGAACCAGCCGAAGAGCTTCTGCGTGCCGTGCGCGGCGAGGACGGCGCCGGTGCCGACCCGGAGGACGAGAAGCCCGAGGTCGCGTCGGTTGAGCGTGGTCATGAGAGGTCTCCCGGTGCGTGCGGCACGTCGGTGCGCGGAGGGGGCGTACGCCTTCCACTGTCGCCGCGTTCGGGGGCGAGGCCTCAGCGTTGCTGCTCCACACGTGTCACGTTCTGAGACGTTTGTTCGGCACGGCTTCAGTGGGTGCTGCTTCGACCGCCGACTGGAGGGTTCCATGACGCAGACGCGAGAGAGCCTCGGGGCCCTGGCCGACCGGTCGGGGCCCCGACCCCATGCGCTACATTTTGCCGGTCCTTGACCGCGATCATTCACGATCACCTCTCCTCGGAGCCGGCATCCCATGAGCGACATCGTCAACGGCCTCGGCCGAGCCACCGCCTACGGCGCACTCGGTGTGGTGCTGCTGATCCTCGGCATCGTCCTCGTGGACGCGCTGACGCCCGGGAAGCTCGGCCGGCAGATCTGGGAGGAGCGCAACCGCAACGCGGCCGTCCTGCTCAGCTCCGCCCTGCTCGGGATCGGCGGGATCGTCTTCACCTCGATCTGGACGACCTACGACGACTTCGGCAAGGGCCTCGCTTCCACGGCGGCGTTCGGGCTGCTCGGCCTGGTGATGATGGCGGTGGCCTTCCTCGTCCTCGACCTGGTGACGCCCGGCAAGCTGGGCGCCACCCTCGTCGACCCCGAGCCGCACCCGGCGGTCTGGGTGACGGCCTCGTGCAACCTCGCCGTCTCCGCGATCCTCTCCGCGTCGATCGCCTGAGCCGCAGCCACCCACGCCCCGCCGCCACCCACGGTACGGACCGACCCGACGGATCACCTTCGCATCGGCTCCACCTCCAGGTACCGCCTGCGGCGCGGGCCCCGGTAGAGCAGCGCCTCCCAGCCAAGCCGTTCGAGAAGAGGGACACAGGCGCCGAGGGCCGACTCCTCCTCCTGGGCGGCGCCGCCGCCCGGCGGGCCCAGCCACTCGACGACGGCGGTGCCCGGCCGTTCGCCCGCCGTGACGCGATAGCCCGTCGCCACCCGGGCTCCGGAGGCGTCCACCGCCGAGGGAACGATCTTCGCCGCCTCCAGGGCGAGGGCCACCGCCCGGACCGGCTGTCTCCGCTCCCACTCGGCGGGCGCCTCGGTCGGGTCAGCGCCCTCACCGTTCGTCAACCGGCGGATCTGCAGCAGCCCTTCGAAGGCGGCCCTCACCTCCCGGGAGCGCTGCTCGGCCTCGCCTTCGGGCCGCGGCGGGCCGTCCCCCGTGGCCGCCTCGAACGCCCCGCCGGTCACAGCAGCCGCCGGATGTCGCCGCGGACCCGGTAGAAACCGCCCGACGCGGGGTGCAGCGCGTCGACCACGTACCGCGCTCCGGGCTCCCGGATGGCCCGGGGGAACTGCACGTTCCAGGACCGCTCATAGCCGTCCGACAGCACATGGACCCGGGTCCTGCCGCCTTCTTGGACACACTCCACGATCACCGAGCCGGCCGGTGCGGCGCTCACCGCCGTCACGGCCGCCACCGTCGTCGCCGGCGCGTACGTCGGCAGCGCCGCCGCGAGCTTGACGTCCCTGGCGACCGGGACCGTACCCCGCTGAGCGGCGGTGATGGCGGCCTCGCTCGCGTCCACGCACACCAGGGAGCCGTCCGAGGTCACCAGATAGAGCCGCTCGTCGCGGTACTGCATGGACAGCGCCGAACCCGCACCCGTGCCCAGCTTCCACAGGCGCGTGCCGTCCTCGGCGAAGCAGTACACCGAGGAGGCGGCGTCGGCGGCGAAGACGAAGCGGCCGCCGGGGGAGGTCGCGCAGGAGTAGACCGTGCTGTCGCAGGCGTAGACCGCCTCGACGCGGCCCGTCTTCTTCGCGAGGCGCTGGACCTTCCGGTGCGCCGTGCCCGCGTAGACGGCGGTGTCCTCCTGCCAGCCGAAGAGCACCGCGCCCTCGCTGTCGGTGTGCCACAGCTCGCCACCGCCGTCCGGGGCGTACGCCGTCACCCCCCTGGTGTCACCGTGGTAGACGGCGTCGCCGTCGGCGCGGACCATCCAGGCGTGCTCGCCGCGTCCGCCGCGGGACCACTGGTGTTCGTCCTCGTGGTCGATGACGGTCAGCCGGCCCGACCGGTCGGCCACGTTCAGGACGCCCTCGTGGATGTCCAGCCAGAAGATGTCGACCGCGGCGGCGATGTCGTAGGCGGCGAAGGGCAGCTTCGACGACAGGTCGTACACCCGGCCGTCGTCGCAGCCCGCGTAGATCCAGAAGTCGTCGGCGACCAGGCACTTCACCCCGTCGGGGAGGGAGAAGCGGGCCTGGATCTCGCCGCCGTGGCTCAGGGTGTACACGTCCCCGGCCTGGTTGCCGACCCAGCAGCGGTCGTCGTCGACATGGATACCGAAGGCGGCGGAGCCGGTCCTGAACCGCCACAGGACCGGCGCGACCGCGCGGGCCGTCGACGGCGCGGAGGCGACCGCGCGGCGGGTGACGGAGCGGGCCGCCCGCTGCCCCTGGACCGCCGGGGCGTACCCCTTGCGGACCTTCTCGCCTATCTTCTTCGCCGCCGCGGCGCGCGCCTTCTCCGCCGTGGCGAACGTCGAGGTCTGCGTCTGCCCGGCGGCGCCGATCCGACCGTAACGGACCGACACCACCAGGCCGTCGACCGTCACTTCGTAGAACTTGTGCGCGCCGCCGTCGTCCTGCGACAGCTCCAGATAGGTCTTCGTCGTCATGTCGAGAACGGTAGGGCCGACCACTGACAACGGGCCCAAAGCTAGCGCTGCGAGCGGCCGCTCGTCACGGCGTAGTACTGGAGGTCCTGCTTGTCGACCGGGCGGCGCACCGGGTAGCGGCTCGTGACCGTGGTGGTGGTCTCCCCGTCCCGGACCACCGTCGCCGAGCTGTGGCCGGTGCGCAGTGGCAGCAGGCGCGCGTGGACACCGGCCGGTGCGCGGTGGTCGCCCCGCGTGCCGCCGGTCGTGGTGCGGACGCTCGCAGGCGCCGTGAGGAAGCTGAGCACCTCCACCGTGTCCCGTGGGGTCGCCGTGCCCGGGCGGGGCTTTATGACGCGGGGCTGGAGTGTGGCGGGCGGTGTGTCGTCGACGAACTGGACGCGGGAGGTCAGGTACAGCGTGTCGCGCACGATCCGGGGCCAGGCGCCGGTCTTGAACCGGGTCAGGTAGTAGGAGGAGAGGTCCAGGTAGGCGTACCCGTTGTGGAGCGAGGGCGCGAAGTGGGTGCCTTCGGAGTAGTCGTTCCAGGTGGTGAGCTGGACCCAGTCGGCGCCGGAGCCGATGGCCGCTTCCCAGGCCGCCCGCAGCGTCTCGGTGTTGCCCGCCTCGTCGAAGATCCCCTGGTTGGGGCGGGCGTCCTGCACGGAGACCGGTTGCATCCAGATCTTTCCGAGCCGGTGGGCCCGGGCGGCGTCGGCCGTGGCGCCGTCCTGACGGTTGGCGCTGCGGGCACCCCACTCGGAGAGTCCGTGACTGATCGCCGCGTACCGCTCCCGCTCCGGGGTGAAGTCGAGGAAGAGGGGGACGAGCGCGGTGCGGATGCCGTGCCGGGTCTCCAGTTCTCCCATCATCCGCTGCCACCAGGCGGGGTCCTTCTCCTCGGCCTTGAACGGCGAGACGACGAGGCGGCCGTCGGGAAGCCGGTGGGCCGAGGGGTGGCGGGCCAGTTGCGCGAGCGAATCGGCCAGGGCGGCCGGGGTGGTGGTCAGTGAGGTCATGTCGGGCATGAGCTGGATGCGGAAGCCCGGGTCCTCCTCGTGCGCGGCGCGCATCAGCAGGTCGGCGCGGTCCCGGTTGCGGCCGGCGAGGGAGAGCAGGTCGAGGGTGAAGCCGTCGAGGCCGGCGTCGCGTGCGGTGCGGACCTCCTGGCGCAGATGGGCCAGTTCCCAGTCGCCGGTCCCGGGTGCGGCGGGCAGCGGCCGGTCACGCAGGAGACCGCCGTAGGCGCGGTGCCTGCCCTTCTCGCCGTCCGGGGTCAGGTAGTTGCGACTGTAATAGTCCTGGGCGGCCGGCTGGTTGTCGAGGGAGAGCGGGTACGGCGTGAAGTAGTGGGCGAAGACCAGCTTCGGGGAGCGTCGCAGCTCGGCGGTGTCCGGCAGGTCGAAGGGCAGGGCCGTGCTGTACGCCTCCGGTGGCGCCGCCGGCTGTGCGGGGGCGCCGCCGCGGAGGGCGTCGGCGGTGCCGATGCCGGCCCAGGCGCCGAGGAGCAGGGCGCCCAGCACGACTCCCGGTAGGAGCCGACGGCGCCCGGACGCCCGGTGGGACCGCGCGCGCCGTGGCCGCCCGGAGGGCTGCGGCGGTGGTGCGGTGATGTCCGCCATGGGCGTCCTTCCGGCCGGTCGAGGTGTACCGAAGTGCCGAGGCACCGACGTGCCCGCAGCGGACCTCCACGGCCCCCTGGGCGGGGGCTGCCAGTAGTACAGCCGATCCGGGACGGCGCGACAACAACCCGCATAGGCGTGCGCCCCCGCGCCCTCCGAGCGGCGTTGTGCTTTGCGCCACAGTGACGGCCGAAACGCCCGCCGCCTCCCGTACTCTCCGGGACACTTCGCGGTACCTCCTCGCGTGGTCCCACGTGCGTCGACTCCCCTTCCGGGGACGTGTCACCCGATCGGCCGGTTCCGCCGGCGACCGCGATGTCACGAGATGAACGCGCCAACACCTTCTGGAGTCCTTCGCGTGAACAGCAGCGGAGGTGCGTGTGTTTGTCGTACTGTTCCGCGTTGCGACGCTTGTTCATCGAACTAGGGGATCGATGACGGGGTGGCGAACGTCGACACGTGCCTGGGGGGTACATGTGGCATGTCCGCACAACTGAGACCAAGTCCGCTGGAACGAGGACCGGTTCACCACCGGCTCCTCCTCATCCGCGCGCCAAGGCAGGCTGGTATCCGGTCCTCGCGCTGAGCGTCGACCTGCTCGGCGTGGGGCTGCCCACGGCGCTCGTCCTGCACACCGAGCGTCAGCCGTACGCCTTCACCGGCGCGGTCGTCGCGGCCCTCTCCTGGGCCGGCGTACGGGCGCTGCGCCGTCGGTACTCCCGCCGCGAGCTCGGGGAGTCGCGGGGAAGTCTGCCCGTCCTGCACGACTGGCTGATCCTGCTCGGCGTGCTGGCCGTCCTGCGCGCGGCCGCCGATCTGCACCATCCCGCTCTGCTCTGCCTGGCGGCGCTGCTGCCGGCACCCGTACTGACCCTGACCTGCACCAAGCTGACGTGGCATCACCTCGTGGCGGCCCGCCGGGAGGCGCAGGTGGTCACCCGCGTCCTGGTCCTCGGTGAGCCCACGGCGGCCGCCGATGTCGCCGAGCATCTGGCCCGGCGCACCGAGCACCCGTACGTCGTGGTCGGTGTCGTCGCGATCGGCGACGGGCCGGTCCGTACCGGGGCGCCGGTGGCCGCCCGGCTCGGTGCCTCGATGCCGGACGCCGCCGACGGGGACACCACGCCTGTCCTGGCGGCGGCCCGCGAACTGGAGGCGGATGTCGTCCTGGTCGCGGCCGGCGCCCTGATGGCCGGTGAGCGGCTGCGCCGGCTCTCCTGGGGCCTGCACGACGCCGGGACCGAACTCGCCCTGGCGCCAGGCCTGGTGGAGTGCGCCGTGAAGCGACTGGAGACCATCTCCGCCGCCGGAATGGCGATGCTCCGGATCGCTCCGCCGGTCCGCGACGGGGTGCAGCAGGTGCTGAAGTCCGTGATGGACCGGGCGGGCGCGGCGCTCGGCCTGGTCGTCCTCGCGCCGCTCTTCCTGGCGATCGGCGTCGCGGTGCGGCTGACCTCGCCCGGACCGGTGTTCTACCGGCAGGTACGGATCGGGCAGGATCGCGCCCCGTTCGTGATGTGGAAGTTCCGCACGATGTACCTGGACGCGGACGCCCGCAAGGCGGAGCTGTCCCAGGCCAACGAGCACGACGGCCTGATGTTCAAGATGCGGCGCGATCCGCGGGTGACCCGGGTCGGCCGGCTGCTGCGGCGCACCTCGCTGGACGAACTGCCCCAGCTGATCAACGTGTTGCTGGGGTCGATGTCCCTGGTCGGGCCGCGCCCGCCGCTTCCGGAGGAGGTGGCCCGGTACGGGGACGTGGAGCTGCGCCGGCTCTCGGTGCGCCCCGGGATGACCGGTCTGTGGCAGATCAGCGGCCGTTCGGACCTGTCGTGGGACGAGACGGTGGAGCTGGATCTGCACTACGTCGACAACTGGTCGTTCACCAGCGACGTCGATGTCATGGCCCGTACGTTCCGCGCCGTCGTCGACGGTCGCGGAGCGTACTGACGGGCCGCCGCATGACGTCAGCCCTGTTTCCGCCACCAGGCGTAGGTCGAGGCGATGCCGTCCCTCAGTGGGACGGCGGGCTTCCAGCCGAGGCCGGTCAGCCGGGACACGTCGAGGAGCTTGCGGGGGGTGCCGTCGGGCTTGCTCGTGTCCCAGGCGATGCGGCCCTGATAGCCGGTCACGTCGGCGATGGTCCGGGCGAGTTCGCCGATGGTGAGATCCTCGCCGCAGCCGATGTTGACCGGCTCGTCGCCGTCGTAGCTCCGCAGCAGGACGGCGCAGGCGGCGGCGAGGTCGTCCACGTGCAGGAACTCCCTGCGCGGGGTGCCGGAGCCCCAGAGGGTGATCTCCTCGCGCCCCTCCTCGCGGGCCTCGTGGAAGCGGCGGATCAGCGCCGGGAGGACGTGCGAGCTCTCCAGGTCGAAGTTGTCGCCGGGACCGTAGAGATTGGTCGGCATGGCGGAGATGTAGGCCGCGCCGTACTGCTTCCGGTACGACTGGACCTGCACGATGCCGGCGATCTTGGCCAGCGCGTAGGCCTCGTTGGTCGGTTCGAGCGGGCCGGTCAGGAGCGCGTCCTCGGTGATGGGCTGGGGCGCGAGCCGGGGGTAGATGCAGGACGAGCCGAGGAAGAGCAGCCGTCCGACGCCCGCCGCGTGGGCTCCGGCCACGACGCTGAGTTGGATCTGGAGGTTCTCCTCCAGGAACTGCACGGGGTAGGTGCTGTTCGCCATGATCCCGCCGACCTTGGCGGCGGCGAGCACCACGGCGTCGGGGCGGGTCTCGGCGAGGAACGCGGCGGTCCGCGCCGCGTCCCTCAGGTCGAGCTCGGCGCGGGTCCGGGTGATCACCTCGTGCCCGTCCCCGGCCAGTCGGCGGGCGATCGCGGAGCCGACGAGTCCACGGTGTCCCGCGACGAATATCCGCGCCCCGTCGGGCAGATGCGACGGCGTGTGCGTCACGTCGGTCCTGGACTCGGACGTGGATGCGGACGTGAATGCGGGCGTGGATTCGGTCGTGGAGTCAGTCATGGCCCGGATCATGCCAGGCCGCCGGGGAGCACAGCACACCAGATCCGGAATTCTCTCCCGGATCGTCTCAGAACAGCAGGTTTCGGAATATCCGCAAGAAATGGCGGACCGGCTGGGGGCCGGCCCGTCCGGGAGGGGCACCACGCATGAGCAAGACCGCACTCATCACCGGCGTCACCGGTCAGGACGGCTCGTACCTGGCCGAACTGCTGATGTCCAAGGGCTACACGGTCCACGGCCTCGTCCGCCGCTCGTCCAGCTTCAACACCGAGCGGATCGACCACATCTACCAGGATCCGCAGCAGGCGAACCGGTCGTTCGTGCTGCACCACGCGGACCTCTCGGACGGGGTGGCGCTGGTGAACCTGCTCCGGGACATACGCCCGGACGAGGTCTACAACCTCGGCGCGCAGTCCCATGTGCGGGTCTCCTTCGACGCGCCGCTGTACACCGGCGACGTGACGGGCCTCGGCGCTCTGCGCCTCCTGGAGGCGATCCGGGCGAGCGGCATCGACACCCGGATCTACCAGGCATCCTCCTCCGAGATGTTCGGCGCGACCCCGCCGCCGCAGAACGAGCGGACCCCGTTCCACCCGCGCAGCCCGTACGGGGCCGCCAAGGTCTTCGCGTACTGGACGACGGTCAACTACCGCGAGGCGTACGGCATGTTCGCCGTCAACGGGATCCTGTTCAACCACGAGTCGCCGCGCCGCGGCGAGACCTTCGTGACCCGCAAGGTGACCCGGGCCGTCGCCCGGATCAAGGCGGGGCTGCAGGACCGGCTCTACATGGGCAACCTCGACGCCGTACGCGACTGGGGTTACGCCCCCGAATACGTCGACGCCATGTGGCGGATGCTCCAGCAGGACGAGGCGACGGACTACGTGGTGGCGACCGGAGTCCCCGCGACCGTACGGCAGTTCCTGGAGACGGCCTTCTCCCACGCGGGGCTCGACTGGTCGCGGTATGTGCGCTACGACCCGAAGTACGAGCGTCCCAGCGAAGTCGACGCGCTGATCGGCGACGCGAGCAAGGCCCGCGATCTTCTCGGCTGGACGCCCACCGTCCAGGTGGAGGAGCTGGCGCGGATCATGGTGGACGCCGATGTCCGCCTCGTCGAGGACCAGTTGACGGGCGCCACCGTACGCATCGACCGCTGAATCACGGCGGGACAGTACCGAATTGGTCAAGTGCCCTGCCCTGCGCGCCGCTTGGTCGTAAAGTTCGCAACCATCAATGGCACTTGCACCACTTCACGCCACAATTGACTGGGCTATCACGCCTGGGGGGAACATGCGTAGATCCTGGGGGCTCACGGCTGCCCTCGTCCTGACCGTCGCGGCCGGAGCCGGAGGCTCGCTGGCCCCGACGGCCGCGGCGCTCACGCCGCCGGTGGCCTTCACCGCGGACGATCTGCCGACCTGGCAGACCAACGGCATCGTCTGGGCACTGGCCGAGGCGAACGACACCGTCTTCGTGGGCGGCACCTTCTCGGCGGTCCGCCCGCCCGAGGGCGCCGCCGGCACGCCGAAGACCGCCGTCAACTTCGCCGCGCTGAACACGGCGACGGGTGCGCCCACCGACTGCACCCTCTCCTTCACCGTCGGCAGCGGCACCGCGACCGTGCGGACCCTGGTGGTCTCGCCGGACAAGAAGACGCTGTACGCGGGGGGTTACTTCGGCGCGGTCAACGGCACCCCGGTCTCCAGCCTCGCCGCGATCGACATCGCCACCTGCGCCCCGAGGGCGAACTTCACCCCGAGCTTCCCCGCCACCGTGCGGGCGCTCGCCGTCACCGACACCACGATCTACGCGGCCGGCGACTTCGGCACCGTCGAGGGCCAGACCCGCCAGCGGTTCGCCGCCCTCACCACCGCCGGTGACCTGCTGCCGTTCACCGCCAACGCGGACGAGCCGGGCCGGGCCATCGAGGTGACGCCGGACGGGCGGCACGTCGTGCTCGGCGGCGACTTCTTCACCGTCAACGGGTCGAACTCGCACGCCCTGGCGGTCGTGAACGCCACGACCGGCGCCGTGACCAGGGCCTATCCCAACGGCTGGATCCACCAGAACTCCGTCGTCAAGGACATCGAGACCGACGCCACCGGCTTCTACACCGCCAACGAGGGCACCGGCGGCGGCGTCTTCGACGGCCGCATAGCCATGAACCTCGACTTCGAGCAGCGCTGGCGCGACACCTGCCTCGGCGCGACCCAGGCGGTCCGTTCCTACCAGGGGGTGCTCTACAGCGCCTCCCACGCCCACGACTGCTCCAGCGTCGGCGAGTTCCCCGACGGACGCCGCTACCACCTGCTCGCCCAGCCGACCACCTCGACGGGCAAGCTCGGCTGGTTCCCGGACACCAACGACGGCGGCGCCCCGCCGGAGGTCGAGGGCATCGGCCCGCGGGTGATGACGATCTCGGGCACCGGCACCACCAAGTACCTGTGGGTGGGCGGCGAGTTCACCACGGTCAACGGCGCCCCTGCGCAGGGTCTGACCCGCTTCGCCTCCGGCCCCGACACCGGCGCGCCGACCGTGCCCGTGGCGAGCGCCGCGGCCGTCACGCCGAACGCGGTGCAGGTCCGGTGGCGCTCCAGCCTCGATCTGGACGACTCGAAGCTGACGTACAAGGTCTACCGCAACGGCGCGGCGAGCCCCGTCGCGACCGTTCAGGGCGACTCGCTGCACTGGTCGCGCCCGCAGGTCTCCTTCAAGGACACGGACGTGACCCCCGGCCAGACCTACACCTACCGGGTGTCCGCGAGTGACGCCGCCGGCAACACCAGCTCCCTGTCCGCGACGGCGACCGTGACGGTGCCGACCTCGCCCGAGCCGTACGCCTCTCAGGTGATCGCGGACGGCGCGAGCCTGTACTGGCGCTTCGACGAGTCGACGACGCCGTACGCCGCCGACTCCTCCTACGGCGACAACAGCGGTCTGTACGTCAACGCCCCGGCGCTGCGCCAGACGCCGGGCGCCGTCAGCGGCGCGTCCACGGCCGTCTCGCTGAACGGTACGGACGAGCAGATCTACAGCGACCGGCGGCAGACCCCGACCGGTGCGTTCACCGTCGAGACCTGGTTCAGGACCACGACGTACCGCGGTGGCAAGCTCATCGGTTTCGGGAACAACACCACCCGTAACAGCGGCAGCTACGACAAGCACCTGTACATGACCAACACGGGCAACGTGGTCTTCGGCGTGTACTCCGGCTCGGTCCGCACGCTGACCTCCCTGGGCTCGTACAACAACGGCGCCTGGCACCACGCGGTCGGCACGCAGGGACCGGAGGGCATGCGGCTCTACATCGACGGCAAGCTGGTCGGCTCCAACGGCGTCACCACGAACCAGCAGTACGCGGGCTACTGGCACGTCGGCGCGGACAACCTGTCCGGCTGGCCGCTGAAGCCGACGAGCAACTTCTTCGCCGGACAGCTCGACGAGGCCGCCGTCTACCCGAAGGCCCTCACCGCCGCGCAGGTCGCCAAGCACTACAGCCTGGCCTCCGCCCCTGCCGACTCGGTCGCCACGGTCACCGCGTCGGAAGACACCTACGTCAACGCCGGTGCCACCGACACGAATTACGGCACGTCCAGCTCGCTGGCCGTGCGCGGGACGTCGGCGTACGAGTCGTACCTGCGGTTCACACTGCCGTCGGCGCCGGCCGGCACCGTCCTCAAGAGCGCCCGGCTCGCGGTGAAGACCACCACGATGACCGGCGCGGGGTCGGTCGACTCCCAGTCGGTCGTGCCGGTCACCGGAGCGTGGACCGAGGACGGGGTGACGTACGACACCCGTCCGGCTCTCGGCCCGGAGCCGGTCGGGACGCTCACCGGCGCCACCGACGGCTCGGCGGTCTACTCGGCCGCACTGGACACCTCGGCGGTCTCGGCCAGGCTCGGCGGGTCCTACAGCCTCGCGCTGACCAGCACCGGGACCGATCCCCTGTGGCTCTGGTCCTCCGAGGCGGCGGCCGCGGAGGGCACCCCGCAGCTGGTGCTGACCTTCGGCGCTCCATGACCGGTGTGCCGAACCCTTCGTGAACTGGATGCGGGGCCCGGCTGCCGGGCCCCGCGTCCGACGTACCACAGGAGCTTCCCCATGCGTGGTCCCCTTCACCGGCGTGGTCCGGCCGCGGCGGCGGCCGTGCTCGCCGCGCTGCTCACCCTCGCCGCCTGTTCCTCGGACGACGGCGACGGCGCCGCCGACCGGTCGAAGGCGGCCGGTCCCTCCCGTTCGGCGACCGTGCCCGACCGGCAGGCCGAGGTGGCGCCCACCGGCCCCACCCCATCCGTGTCCGCCTCCCGGGGCCCGGTGGTGCCGGACGCCGAACTGAAGCCGGTCACCGGCTCGTTCACCCCGGACGAGAAGGCCTATCTGAGCGGGCGGGTCCCCCGGAGCATGGACCCGGCCGCGCTGCTCCAGACCGGGCAGGAATCCTGCCAGCGTCTCGAACGCACCGCGAAGCGGGACAGGGACGCGGCCGTCGGCGCCCTCGTCGCCGGGGACATTCCGGACGCCGAGGCCGCCGTGAACCATCTCTGCCCCGAGCGGAAGCCGCTCCTCGCGACGGCGCGCACGGGCTTCCCCGACGGTACGACCGCACGGCCGAAGCCGGGGACGTACCGCGCGCTCACCACCGACCCGTCGTGCTCCTGGCGGGCGCTGGGCAGCGGCGGGAAGCCGCTCGCCTCGGGTCCCGCGCCCGGCGCCCAGGGGCCGGTGAAGGCCACCGTCCCGGCCGGGACGGTGGAGTTCGTCTCCACGTCCTGCTACGCCTGGCTGCCGGCCTGACCCTTCCGCGCGTCCGCGTACACCGTGAGCAGGGTGTCGAGGACGGCGTCCATCGAGAACGCCTCCGTGGCCAGCTTGCGGGCCGCCGCGGAGGCGCTGTCGTTCGCGCCGGGGTCCAGGAGCGCGGACACGGCCGGGGCGATGCCGGCGGCGTCCGTGATCACCCGTCCGGCGCCGGCCTGCTCGATGTCGTGGGCCAGCCCGTTGGAGGTGGTGACGACGGCCGGGGTGCCGACCGACAGCGCCTCAAGGACGGACATGGGGAAGGGCTCGTCGACCGACGGCAGTACGTACACGTGCGCCCGGCGCAGCTCCTCCAGCATCCGCTCGGACGAGAGCGGCCCGGGCAGGCTCACCCTGTCGCCCACGCCGAGCCGGGCGACGAGCGCGTCCACGGCCGCCCGCTCCCCCTCGTCGGGTCCGGCGAGCACGAACCGGGCCTCGGGGTGGTGGCGGAGGATCTCCGGGACGGCCGCGACGAAGTCCGTGGGCCGCTTGCGGGCCTGGAGACGAGCGGCGTACAGGATGCGGGGCGGGCCGGTGGGGGCGGGCCGCGGCTCCTGCGCGGGCACGCCGTTGACCAGCCGTACCGCGTGGGGCAGTTCGGTGCCCAGGACCGCCTCCAGGTCCCTGCGTTCGCGGCCCGTCAGGTGGAGCACGGCGGAGGCGCCCCGAAGGACGCGGCGTACGGCGACGGCGTCCAGGACCCGGGCGAGCGCCTTCTCGCTCGGGTCGACCATGCCGTGCGTCTGGAGCACGAGCGGCCGTCCGGCCCGCAGCGCGGCGAGCGCGAGGGGCAGTGTCACCAGGTCGCGGGCGAGGTGGACGTGGACCACGTCGGCGTTCTCGACCAGGGCACCGGCCCGGGCGAGGAGCGTGGGCGAGGTGATGCCGCTGAAGCCGAGCGGCAGGATCGAGCGTGCCTGGTAGAGGCGGGCGGGCACGCCGTCGACCTCGGTGGGCAGCCCTTCGGCGCCGAAGCCGTCGCCGAGGGCGACCAGGCGCGCCCGGTGCCCCCGGCCGGCCAGTCCCCGGCAGAGGTTGAGCGCGACCCGGACCGGTCCGCCGAAGGCGTGGGTGGGGCTGTGCAGGGTCACCGCGTGCAGGACGCGCAGGCCGCTCACGCGGGCACCGGGACCGGTCGACGGCCGTCGGCCGTGTGCAGGGTCAGTTCGGGCAGGTCCTTGTGGAGGGTGGTGCCGGCGGCGAGGACCGCGTGGCGGCCGACGGTGACGCCGGCGAGGACGGTGGCGCGGGCCGCGATCCAGGCGCCGTCCTCGACGGTGATCGGCGCGTTGCGGTAGCGGAAGTCGGCGGCCCGGTGGTCGTGGCCTCCGGTGCACAGCAACGCCTCCTGGGAGACGCAGACATGGGCGCCGAGGGTGATGGGCTCCAGGTTGAGCAGCCAGGCCCCCTCCCCGATCCAGGTGTGGTCGCCGACGGTCAGTTTCCACGGCCACAGGATCCTGACCCGGTGCCGTACGAGCACGCCGTCGCCTATGGTCGCGCCGAAGGCGCGCAGCAGCGCGACCCGCAGCCGGGCCGGGCAGAACCAGGCCATGAAGACCGTGTTCATCACCGCGAACCAGAGGGCCTGCACGAGTCTGCCGCGGCCCTTGTCGTAGCCGGCCAGTGTGAAGGCCGGGAGATTCCGCATGAGTTCACCCCCATCGGCGCCTCCCCTGGCGCCGAGACGTTCAGACTAGCGGTTGACGCGAAGTGACAGGGGGGCGTCGGTAGACTGCCGCGAAGTGACGTTCCGGGGGCGGGGGCCGCGACCTCCAGGGGGCCGGAACTCCGGGGATTCCAGGGGGCGCGATGACGACTGACGTACGCGGTACGGCCACGCGGCCGCGACCGGACCCGCGCCCGGGTCCCTCCGCTCCCGCGCCCCTGCTGCTGGCGCCCCCGGTCTCCCCGCGCACCCTGCTCTCGCGAGCCCTGTCGATCCCGCTGGTCCTCGGCTTCACCGTGTTCCTGCCGCTGCTGGTCGCCATCCAGCCGGGCGCGGGGGCGCATGACGCCGCGTACTACCTCCAGATCGCGCTGACCATGTACGCCGGGGCCAGGCTCTCGGCGATGATCCTCACCAGCCGACGCAAGCTGCTCCAGGGCTCGTTCTGGCTCTTCGTCTACATGGCGATGGGGGTGGCGCCGCTCGCGCAGGCGGTCCTGGGGCGGGTGCCGACGCCGGTGGTGGGGCCGCGTTCCGATCTGACGGCGGCGGTGGCGCTGGTCCTCGTCGGCTGCGCCGCGTTCGATCTGGGGTCGCTGCTGGCCCGGGGCCGGCCGGGCGGCTCGGACCGGGCCGAGGAGCGCCCGGCCCTCGTCCACCGGCACAGGCTGTATCTGCTGGTCCTGCTCGCCTTCGCGTGCAGCGGTCTGTTCGTCGTCAAGCTGGGCGGGCCCGCGGTCTTCTTCTCCAGCCGCCAGGAGATCATCGCCGGGATCGAGGAGGCGGGCATCTCGCAGGCCGACTCGCAGGCCGGGCAGGCCTTCCTGCGCGGCTTCGGCACGGTCCCCGCGCTCTTCGCGCTGCTCGTGTACTGCCGGTGGCTGGTCACCTCGCGGCGCGCCCGGCGCCGCCCGATGGTGATCGCGGTGTTCCTGGGCCTTGTGCTGCTCAACTGCGTGGTGAACAACCCGATATCGAATCCGCGGTACTGGTTCCTGACGGTGATGTTCTCGCTGCTGTTCACGGTGTTCCCGGTGAGCGCCGCGATGTACCGGTCGGCGTTGAGCCTGGGGGTGGTGATGGCGCTGATCGTCTTCCCGTTCTCCGACCGCTTCCGGTACGACGAGAAGAACTACCGCCCGGTGGAGACGACGTCGGTCCTGGAGCCGCTGGCGCTCAAGGACTACGACCAGGTCGGCATGTTCGCCAACACCATCACGCTGGTGGACTCGGGCAGCCGTCACCGCTACGGCCGTCAGCTGGCCGGGTCCGTGCTCTTCGCGGTGCCCCGTTCGGTGTGGCCGGGCAAGCCCCGCGACACGGGGGTGATGGTCGGGCAGTGGATGGGGACGGTGAACACCAATCTGTCCTCGCCGATCTGGGCCGAGCTGTGGATCGACTTCGGTGCGGTGGGGATGGCCGCGGGGATGACGGGGCTGGGGTCCGCCGCCGCGCGGATGGACCGGAGGTTCGCCCGGCGGGGCACCCGCAGGGCGCCGCCGGGCAGCCTGATCTCGCTGGTGGTGCCGCTGGTGGCGGGCTACTCCTTCATCCTGCTGCGCGGCCCGCTGCTGCAGGCCTCCGGCCGGGTGGCGATCGCGCTGATCTGCGTCGCGCTCGTCACCACCTGGCGTCAGGACAAGGGCGCGGCGCTGCGCTGACGGCCGTCCTCCTGCTCGGCGGCGGGTGCCGGGCGGGTGCGCGCCACCCGCGTCCAGGCCGCGACGGCCTTCAGCGCGGAACCGGCCGCGAGGCCCCAGGCGGCGCCGACGGCGCCGGCGACGAGGTAGCCGCCGATCATCAGGACGACCGCCAGCAGCGAGAAGACGACCTGCACGGAGAGGGTGGCGCGGGGGCTGAGGACCCGCAGCGTGACCAGGGCGCAGGTGCCGAGCGCCATCACCGCGTACTGGCTGCCGGTGGCCGGCAGCAGGTCGGCGGCCGACTGCCAGGTGTCCCCGAGGAGTTGGCGGCCGACGCTCTCGGGGAGCGCGAAGAGCACGGCGCCCCAGGCGAGGCCCAGGAGGGCGAGGACGGCGCCGAGCGCGGCGGCGGCGCGTACGGTCGCCCGGCGGGATCCGGTCCGGCCGAGCAGCGGCGGGGCGAAGGCGTTGACCGAGGTGAGCAGGGTGCCCAGGGGTCCGAAGAGGGTGGAGGCCCCGCGCAGCGCGCCGACGGCGAGGGGACTGGCGAAGAGTCCGAGCCCGAGGACGGCGAGCTGGCTGGAGGCGCTGCCGACGGCGTACTCGACGACGAAACGGCGGCCGAGATGTCCCTTGCGCAGGTGGCGGCGGGCGTCGCCGGGCCGGTTCCTCACGAAGGGCCGTAGCAGGGCGAGGCCGAGGAGGGCGGCGGGCAGCGCGGACAGGCCCCAGACGAGAACGAGACGGGCCGGTGAGGTGTCGTACGGCTGGAGCAGCAGCGCGGGTACGGCGCAGGTGAGGCGGAGTGTGTCGGCGGCCAGGGCGCGGTGCGGCTGCCGCAGGGCGGAGAAGCTGTAGCGCAGGCCGTCCTGGACGAGGACGACCGGCAGGACCGCGCCGAGGGCGAGGAAGGCGGGGCCGGTCGGGCCGTCGACGAGCACGCCCGCGGCGAGCAGCGGCAGGGCGGCGACCGCGGAGGCGGCGGCGGTGAACGTCACGGCGGAGCGGGCGGCCGCCCCGACCCGGTCGTCCTCGCCCTTCTCCAGGACGACGGCCTGCCCGACGAAGGCCACGTTGAGGCCGAGGAGTACGGTGAAGGTGATGTACACCAGCGAGAAGGCGGCGAAGCCCTCCGCGCTGGACGTCCGTGCCGCGATCACCAGGACGGCGATGTTGGTGAGGCTGGCCGCCGCCTGGTCGAGGACCGAGGCGGCGACCGTGACGGCACGTCTCACCGATCGCCCGCGCGGATGTCACCGCGGCGGAGGTCCTCGGCGCGCAGCGAGCGCAGCGCCACGGTGTCGGAGCCGTCGCCCAGGATGATCTGCTCGGGTTCGGCGGCGAACTCCTCGGAGTCGGTGTCTTCTTGGGAGGGCGTACGGGCTCGGCCGGCGCCCGCTCCGCGCCGGCCGCTGGAGCGCTTGGCGGCGGCCCGCTTGGTGGCGCGGCGCCCGCCGGGGGTGTGCACGACGGCGCCGAGGACCGTTCCGCCGGCGCCCGCGATGAGTTCGCGGATGCGCTGGAGGTCGGTGCGGTGGACACCGCGCGGGTCGCAGACGATCAGCACCCCGTCGACCCGGTCGACGAGTGCGAGGGCGTCCGCGTAGTTGAGGACCGGCGGGGCGAGGACGACGACGGTGGAGTTGGGCGAGTCGGCCTCGGCGATCATCCGGGTGACCCGGGGGGCGGTCAGGGCGCGCGCCACGTTCCGTACCCGCTCGCCCGGTACCAGGCCGAACGAGCCGGATTCGCCCGCGTCGACGGTGAGCCGGCGCCGGGTGGGCCAGCCGCCCTCCTCCGGCTCCGCCGGACTGCTCCATCGGGGCGCGGTGGCCGCGTGGGCGCGCAGCCGGCCGGCGAGCGTGGGGGCCCGCAGGTCGGCCTCGATGAGCAGGACGTCCTTGCCGGTCTCGGCGAAGGAGGCGGCGAGGTGCGAGGCGACGGCGACGGCGGCGTCGTTGGAGCCGCGCGGGGCGACGACGAGGAGCCGCCGGCGGTCGGCGAACCGCTGGTCGTAGGCGAGCCGGAAGGCGACGGAGCGGTACTCCTCGGCGATCCGGGCGTCGGTGTGTTCGTCCGCGAGCAGCACGTCGGTGGCGCCGCGCGGCAGGGTGCCGAGGACGGGGGCGCGCACCGCGCGGGCGACATCGCCCGCCGAGCGCGGCGCGGGGTCGAAGACGAGCCGGACCCAGGCGGCGAGGAGGCCGAGCGCCACGCCGACGAGCGCGCCGAGGCCGAGGCTCATGGGCAGACCGGGGCCGTCGGAGTAGCCGGGGGCGCTCGCGGTGCGGATGACCGTGCCCGGTGACATGTCGAGCGCCTTGAGCTGGC
This sequence comes from Streptomyces sp. NPDC015346, assembly GCF_043078785.1. Classification (NCBI taxonomy): domain Bacteria; kingdom Bacillati; phylum Actinomycetota; class Actinomycetes; order Kitasatosporales; family Streptomycetaceae; genus Streptomyces; species Streptomyces sp. NPDC015346. The sequence continues at coordinate 273,645 of NZ_JBIBTW010000002.1, forward strand.
TGATCCGGGCGTCGAGTTCGTTGATCCGGTTGAGCAGGTTGGTCTTGACGCCGTACTCCGCGTCCCGGGCCGCCCCGTCGGGCATCCGGTCGAGTTCCTTGGTCTTCTGGTCGTGCTTCTTGGCGACCTCGTCGAGCTGCTTCTGCTGTCCCGCCAGCATGGTGGCGCGCAGGTCGGTCCACTGCTTCTGGCGCAGGTCGAGGTAGGCCCGGGTGACCGCGTTGGCCCGGTCGGCCGCCGCCTGGGGCGTGTCGGCGGTGTAGGTGAACTGGAGGACCTGGCTCTGGGGCGGGTTGGTGACCTGCAGGTCCTTCTGGAGCTTGCCGATGGTGCCGGTCCAGCCGAGTTTCTTCGCGGCCTGCTCGGCGACGCTGCTGCTCAGCGCGGTCTGCCGTTCGGACCCCATGTTGAGGGTCTTGTCCTGCGAAATGCTGGGGTTGAAGGGGTCGTTGACGGGGGCACGGAGGACGACCTGGCTGGTGGCGACGTACGTGTCGGCGTTGGACACCCCGAACCAGACGCCGCCGAGCAGGCCGATGCCGATGCCGGCGCCGATGATCGCGCGGTAGCGCAGGAGCTGGCGGAACTGGTCGCGCAGCAGCTCCGGTTCGTCGTCCTCCACCGCGTTGACGTGCGTGTGCGTCACGTGCCCGGACCCCCCAGAGCCTCGTCGATCAGTGCGTCGATCCGGGCGAGTCCGGCCGCCCGGGTCAGGTGGGCCTCGACGTGCCGGGGCCCCTGGGCGCCGAGCGCGTCGGCGGCGCCCGGATCGTCTCCGAGTCTACGGACCTCGGCGAGCAGGGCGTCGGGGTCTTCCGGGGGAACGACGACGCCGGCGCCCGAGCGCAGCACTTCGAGGGCGGTGCCTCCCCCGGCGGCCACGGAGGCGACCACGGGTCGTCCGGCGGCGAAGTAGGAGGTCAGTTTGGACGGGACGCTCATGTCGAGGACCGAGGCGCGCTGGGTGACGGCGAGGACGTCCGCCGCGGCGAGGACGTCCGGGAACTCGTCGTCGCCGACCGGCTTCATGAAGTGCAGGTTGCCGATGCCCGCGCCGAGTTCGGCGAGGTGGGCGCGCTGGTTGCCGTCGCCGAGGAGCACGATCCGGATCTTCGGGTCGCGGCGGGCCGCCTCGACCAGGACCTCGAGCCCCTGCTTGAGGCCCATGTTGCCGGAGTGGAGGACGACGGTCTCGTCCTCGCCCCAGCCGAGCCGCTCGCGAGTCGCGGCCCGGGAGGCCGAAGGTCCGGAGACATGCGACCAGTTGGGGACGAGCCGTATCCGGCGGGGGTCGACGCCCAGGGCGGCGACCTTGTCGACGAAGGTCTCGTGGATGACACCGACGAGTGTGGCCCCGCGAAGGGCGTAGGACTCGGCCCGGGCGGCGAGCGCCGCGGCCCGGTCGCCGCCGCGGATGCCGCTCTGGGCGGCGGCCGCGCCCATCAGGTCCTGGACGACCGGCACGTACGGGACGCGCCAGCGGGCGGCGAGCCGGGCGCCGATGATGCCGCCGGCGAGGCTGGGCATCTGGGCCAGGACGGCGTGCGGCCGGGCGACGGCGGGCGGGGCGAGCAGCCCGTGGACGAGGACGCTCGCCTCGAACGCGGCTCGCCGCAGGGCGGTTTGGCGGGGCGGGACGGTGTGGCGTCTGCGGTGCACGACGACACCGGCGCGCTCCTCGGTGCGGCGCCAGACCCCCGCGTAGGCGGGGTCGAGCGACCAGGAGGGGTAGTGCGGCATGCCGGCGAGGACATGGGTCTCGTGTCCCCGGCGCGCCCAGTGTTCGGCGATCTGGGTGGCGTACGGACCGATTCCGGCGTGTTCCGGCGCGTAGTTGGTGGACACCATCAGCAGGCGCCGCCGTATGACCGGCGTACCGTCGCCGCTCTCCCCGGCTGCCGTCGTCTCCCCCACGCGAGCGCCCCTTCCCCCCGGTTCGTGAACCGGACCTCACCCTAGCCGTTCACCCACTCTCGACGGAATGTCCACGCTATCGTCGAAAGTCCTTCGCGCTGGGGAGCGCGAACGCACCTGGGGGGTTTGGCACATGACCGCAGGAAGGCCGTACCGCGTCGGCTACGCACCGGGGGCCTACGACCTCTTCCACATAGGACATCTCAACATCCTCCGGCACGCCCGCGCCCAGTGCGACTACCTGGTCGCGGGCGTGGTGTCGGACGAGATGGCCGAGCTGGCCAAGGGCCGTCGGCCGGTGATCCCGCTGGTCGAACGCCTGGAGATCGTGCGCAACATGAAGTACGTCGACGCGGCGTTCGTGGAGACCGTCCCGGACAAGCTGGAGACGTGGAAGCAGGTCCGGTTCGACGTGCTGTTCAAGGGCGACGACTGGCGTGGCACGCCCAAGGGGGAGAAGCTGGAGCGGGACTTCGCGGGGGTGGGCGTGGACGTCGTCTACTTCCCGTACACCGTGCACACGTCCAGCACGCAGCTCCGGCGCGTCCTCGACATCCTGGGGCAGGGCGCCGAGCCGACGGCCGGTGTGGGCGAGGTCAGCGACGGGCCGGCGCGAGTTCACGGAACCATTTGACCAGGAACGCCACGAGGAAGACGGCGGCGACGGCGCCGAGCCCCGTGTAGGCCCAGCGGAAGACGGCGCCGCCGCCGAGGAGCAGGAAGACCAGGCAGAAGCCGCCGTGGTCGACGGGGAGGAGGGCCACCGCGCGCAGGGTGGAGGGTGCGGGGGCCGGTGCGCCGGGGGCCGGGCGGGGCTTGAGTTTCTCGGTCAGCAGCCCGCCGAAGAAGGTGACGACAGCGGCGAGTTGGAAGCCGAGGGGGACGAGCAGCCAGGCGTCCGTGGTGGTGCCGAAGTGCTCCGGGTGCCGGTAGAAGGCGATCAGCACGGCGAGGTGGAGCGCGGTGATCTTCGCGCAGTCCACGACGTGATCGAGCCACTCCCCCGCCGGGCTGCCGCCGCCCCGGAGCCGGGCGAGCTGCCCGTCGGCGGAGTCGAAGGCGTAGCCGACCGCGAGACCGAGCCAGACGAGGAGTCCCAGCGTCCAGGACGGCGTTCCGAGCGCCGTGGCGGCGACCGCCGCGAAGCTGAAAGCGGCGCTGATGAGCGTGACTTGATTGGGCGTCAGGCCCAGGGCGTGCGATCCGGCGGCGAGGTACCTGCCCACCGGGCGGTTGACGAAGCGCGAGTAGAGCGAGACGCCCTTCGCGGACTTCTGTGCGGATCTCAGCTCGTTCAGCGCGGTCCCGATCGTTCCCACGAACCCCCCCCGGGTCATGATGCGTACGCCATCCGGTCGTCACGGCCGCGCCGGTGCGGCCGGACGTGACAGCGGACATCATGTCAAGCCCGGGGGGTCGATGGGCGGTCTATGCCTCGATCTCGATGGCCTCGGCGGCCTCGATGGCCTCGGTGGCCGCGGTGGCTTCGACCGGGCGCTTCTCCTTGATCGTGACGCGGCCCTTGCGGATGGTCGCGACGCGGGGGGCGCGGCGGGCGATGGCGCTGTCGTGGGTGACCATGACGAAGGTCAGCCCGTGCTCCTTCCAGAGGCCTTCGAGCAGTTCCACGATCTCGTCGCGCATCGACTCGTCGAGGTTGCCGGTCGGCTCGTCGGCGAGCAGCACCTTGGGCCGCTTCACCAGGGCGCGGGCGATCGCGACGCGCTGCTGCTGGCCGCCGGAGAGCTCGGCCGGCAGATGTCCGAGCCGCTCGCCGAGACCGACCGACTCCAGCGCCTCGGCCGCCCGGCGGCGCCATTCGGCCGCCTTGCCGCCGAGCGGGACGAGCGCGGTCTCGACGTTCTCCTGGGCGGTGAGGGTGGGGATGAGGTTGAAGCTCTGGAAGACGAAGCCGATGTTCTGGCTGCGGACGGTCGTGAGCCGGCGCTCCGGGAGTTTCGCGAGGTCGATCCCGTCGAGCAGGACGCTGCCCGCGGTGGGCCGGTCGAGTCCGCCGAGCATCTGCAGCAGCGTGGACTTGCCGCCGCCGGTCGGGCCCTGGATGACCAGCCGGTCGCCCGCGCCGATGGTGAGGTCGACGCCGGCGAGCGCGTCGACTCTCTGCTGTCCCCTGCGGTAGTGCTTGGTGACGCCGATGAGTTCGTACATGGTGCGACTCCTGCGGTACGTGGGGAGGGTTCGGGTTACTCGACGCGGCGCAGCGCGTCGGCGGGGCGGAGCCGCGAGGCGCGCCAGGCGCCGAAGCCGCCCGCGACGAGCCCGCCGCCGAGGGCGAGGAGCACGGCGAGGCCGACGGTGGTCACGCTCACGGGGGCGGTCAGGGCGATGTCGAGGGTGCTGCCGCCCACGCCGCCGGGGCCGCCCGTGGTCGGCATCGGGCCGCCGAAGACCCGGCCGCTGCCCCCGCCGCCGACGCCTCGCGTCAGGGCGCCGGAGCCGAGTTCGGCGGTGAGCGTCGGGCTGACGGCGGTGACGAGGTAGGCGCCGGCGAGGCCCACGGCGATCCCGAGGGCGCCGCCGATCAGGCCGTTGACGAGCGCCTCCCCCATGACCTGCCGGGTGACTCGGCCGCTCTTCCAGCCGAGCGCCTTGAGGGTGCCGAACTCGCGCACCCGGCGGCTCACCGCGGCGGAGGTGAGGAGCCCGGCGACCAGGACGGCGGCGACGAGGACGGCGTACGAGAGCCACGTGCCCACGGTGGTGGCGAGGTCGGCGGCCGTGTCGAGGGAGCCGGAGACGGTCTCGGCGAGATCGGCGGAGGTGGTGACGGTGGTGCCGGTGATGTTCTTCTGGATGGCGCCCTTGACGGCGTCGATGCGCGTCGAGTCGGTCGCCCGCACATAGACGGTGGTGATCTTGTCCTTGGAGTCGGAGAGGGTCTGTGCCTGCTTCAGGGGCAGATAGACCTGGGCGGCGGCCTGGCCGCTGTCGGCCGTGGCGATGCCGATGATCTGGAAGGTCACGCCCTTCACGGTGAGGGTCTCGCCGACGTCGAGGCCCTCCTGCTGGGCGTAGGCGCTGTCGACGACCACGACCTTCGCGTCGGTCTCGGAGGTCGTGAAGGTGCGGCCCTTGGTGAGGGTGGAGGTGGTGAGGGGGCCGAGGTCGGGGGCGGTGACGTCGGTTCCGTAGAGGGTGAAGGAATTGACGTCGAAGGCGGCGCCACCGCCGGTGACGGTGTCGCTCTTGCCGGAACCGGAGCCGGTACCCGGGCCGTCGGAGCCGGAGCCGCCGGGGCCGGAGCCGCCGGGCTGGGCGGGGGCGGCCTCGCCGCGCTGGATCTCGCCCCGCTTGAACTCCCCGTCGATCTTCAGGTTGACGAGGCTCAGACCGCCGACGGCCTGCGCGACGCCGTCCTGCTCGGCGACGGTGGCGACGGTGGAGGCGGCGAGTGTCTCGAACCCCTGGACCATCAGCCGGTCACTGCTCTGCTCCTCGCCGCCCTCCTTGGCGTCGAACCGGAACCTGGGCCGCTGCGCCTGCGCGCCGGCCTCGGGTTCCTCACGGGCCTTCGTGACGGTGAGGTCGGTACCGAGCCCGTAGAGGGACTGAAGGACCTGGGTCTGGGCCTGCTTCATGCCGGAGGCCACGGAGTTGACCACGATGACCAACGCGATCCCGAGCGCGAGCCCGGAGGCGACGACGAGCGCCGCCTTTCTGCGACGGCGCAACTCGCGCCGGAGGTAGGTGAAGAACATGGGCGCGAAGCTAGGCGCGCGCGGTGATGGCGGGATAAGGCCCGCGTGAGAGTGGGATGAGAGTCGGGGCGCGGGGGGAGGCGGGGGCGCGCCGCGTCGCGCCGGCCCTCCGGACGGCGGGTGGCGGTCGGGGCAAGGCCTGCGGTGGCCCGGCGTCGGCGGGTGGCGGCCTGCCGGGGGTGCGGTGTCAGGGGGTGTAGGTGAGGGGGTCGGCGAGGACCTCGCGGATGACGACGGCTGCCGCGCCGCGGGCCGCGTCCGCGGAGGTGGAGGCGGGGCGCAGGCGGCCGGCGGCGGGGGTCCAGAGGCCGGAGACGACGCGGCGGGCCAGTTCCGCGTCCACCGCCGGGCTCAGACGGGACATCAGGCGGGGGTAGATCCCGCCCAGGACGACGGCCTCCGGATCGAGCAGGTTCACCGCGCCCGAGAGCGCGAGCCCGAGTCTGCGCCCGGCCTCCTCCACGGCCGCCACCGCCCGCACCTCGCCCGCGTCCGCGCGGCGGGCCAACTCTTCGACTCCGGCCCCGGGTTCGAGCCCCGCCGCCCGCAGGAGCGCCGACTGGCCCGCGTACTGCTCGAGGCAGCCGTGCGAGCCGCAGCGGCACAGGGGACCGTTCTCGTCGACGGGCAGATGGCCGATCTCGCCGGCGAACCCATGCGCACCGCGCAGGAGTTCGCCGTTCACGACGATCGCACCGCCGACGCCGATCTCGCCCGTGAGGTGGAGGAAACTGCGCACCTCCCCGAGCCCGCCGAACCACAGCTCCGCGAGCGCCGCCACGTTCGCCTCGTTGTCCGAGGCCACCGGCAGTTCCGGCCGCTCCGCCCACAACCCCCCGAGCGCCGCCGCGAACAGCCCGTCGGCCTCGACCCGGTTCCAGCCGAGGTTCGGGGCCTGGTGCACGGTCCCGGCGGAGACCAGGCCGGGCAGGGCGAGCCGTACGCCCACCGGGTGCAGATCGTGTTCGGCCGCGCTCGCGAGGACGCCCGCCGCTACCCGGGCGGCCCGCTCCAGGACCTCCGCCGCCCCGGCCGTGCGGTTGTCGAGCGGTTCGGTGACGCGGACGCGGTCGGCGCCCGCCAGGTCCACGACACACACGGAGACGTAGGCGACGTTGATCTCGACGCCGAGGCCGGCCGGACCCGTGTCGGCCGCCTTGAGCACCGTTCCCGGCCGCCCCGCCTGCCCGCTGAAGGTCTTGCCCGACTCGACCAGGAGGCCGTGCTCCAGGAGCTGTTCGACGAGCGAGGAGACGGCGGCCCGGGTCAGCCCGACGCGCGCCGCGACCGACGCGCGGGTCGTCTCGCCCGCCTCATGGACCGTCCGCAGGACGAGGCTGAGGTTGTGCCGCCGCACGCTCGCCTTGTCGGCCTTGGGTTCCACGGGGTGCGCTCCCCCGGTCCGCGGAGTCTTCTTCATCGTGCGCCGAGCCTAATCCCCCGCCTCCCCGTCCAACAGTCCGACAGTTCAATCACCGAACTCTTTGGGCTATTGTCTGGGCCATGCCACTTCCGCGCGACTACAGCGGTCAGAGCTGCGCCCTCGCCCGCTCGATGGAGATCATCGGCGAGCGCTGGACGCTCCTTATCGTGCGGGACGCCTTCTACGGGGTGCGCCGCTTCGGCGAGTTCGCCGCGCATCTCCGCCTCCCCCGGGCCGTCCTCACCGACCGCCTCACCACCCTCACCGAGGCCGGCGTCCTGGAGCGCAGACCGGACACCGGACGCCGCGAGGTCTACGGCCTGACGCCCAAGGGCATCGCCCTCTGGCCGGCCGTCCGGGCGCTCACCGCCTGGGGCGACACGTTCTACGGCACAGGGAGCGGCCCGCGCCGGCTCTTCCTCCACGCCGCCGACGACGCCCCGATCGCCGACGACGGCCGCTGCGCCGGCTGCGGGGCACCCGTCGAGGTCGGCGACACCCTGGTCACCCCCGGCCCCGGGCTCACCCCGGCGACCGAGGACGACGATCCGGTGACGCGGGCCCTCGCCCGCCCCCACCGGCTGCTCCAGCCCCTGCTCGACCCCTCCCGCACGCCACGCCCCCCACGTACCCCCCGCACCCCACGCACCCCACGCCCCGAGAGAGGTTCGCACCCATGAAGATCCTGGTCGTCGGCGCCGGAGCCACCGGAGGCCACTTCGGTGCCCTGCTCGCCCGCTCCGGACAGGACGTCACCTTCCTGGTCCGTCCGCGCCGCGCCGCCGTGCTGCGCGAGCGCGGCCTGCGCCTCACCGGCCGGGGAGAGGAGTGGTCCCTGGAGCCCCGGCTGGTCACGGCCGACGCGCTGAACACGCCGTACGACCTCGTCCTCCTCTCGGTGAAGTCGACCGCGCTGGAGCGGGCGATCGACGACATCGCGCCGGCCGTCGGCCCGGACACGGCGATCGTGCCGCTGCTCAACGGCCTCGCCCACCTGGACGCCCTCAACGCCCGCTTCGGCGCCGACCGGGTCCTCGGCGGGGTGGCGAAGGTCGTCACCACCCTCAGCGACGAGGGCGACATCGTCCGTCTCGCGCCGCTCTCCCACCTCACGATCGGCGAGCAGGACGGATCTCCCTCCCCCCGCGTGGCGAAGATCCGGGACGTACTGGCCGGGGCGGGGATCGACGTCCTGATACCCGCCGACTTGATCACCGCGATGTGGCACAAGTGGGTCTTCATCACGACCCTCGGCGCGGTGACCAGCCTCACGCGCGGAACGGTCGGGGAGGTCAACGCCGTTCCGGGCGGTACGGAGCTGGGCCCCGCGGTCCTGGCGGAGGCGGCGGCGGTCGCGGCCGCGGCGGGCCGTCCCGTACCGCCGTCCGAACGGGACGCGACGCTCGGCATCGTGACCGCGACCGGCTCCTCGATGGTCCCCTCCCTCTACCGCGACCTGGTGGCCGGGCGGCCCACCGAGGTCGAGCACCTCTTCGGGGACCTGGTGAACCGTGCGCGCGCCCTGTCGGTGGCCACGCCCCTCCTCGACCTGGCCACGCTCCACCTGCGCGTCCACGAGGAGCGGATCCGGGTCGCGTCGGCCGCGCCGTCCCACCGCGCGTAGTCAGCCGCGGAGCCATCCCTTCAACAACCTACTGACGGCCGGCATCGTCACGTACGTCATCAGGACGTTGAAGACGCACGCGATGACCGCGCTGCTGAGCACCAGCGGCAGCGCGGTCAGCCGGGGCACCAGGAAGTAGCCGCCGAGGAGCGAGATGGGGTAGATCGCCAGGGTCGCGCTGATCGCCATCTTCCAGCGCGGCGGCGCCGGCCGGGTCGAGCCCGGCTTGGCGAACCAGGTCTCCATTCCGGTCAGTTCACGCCGCGCGATCTCGGTGTGGTGATGCCCCTCGCAGTCGGCGAACCACGCCGCCCGCTCCGGCGACTCCTGCCAGGCCCGGCAGGCCGCCGCGTCGCGGAAGCGATGGACGAGGAACCAGGGGGCGTCCCCGCCGGAGGAGCGGAAGAGCCCGTAACCGAGATGGCCGGGGAATTTCGCCGCGCTGTCGAGGATGCCCTTCGCCCACCCCTCGAAGGCGGCTTCATGGCCGGGCTCCACCCGACGGGCTATCAGCAGCGTCACCTCACCGGAATCGGCGGGGACGGTGTTTTCATGCTCAAGGCTCACCGCAGTCACGAACTCGTACTCCTCATGATCACGCCGCGCCGCTGTCCACTGTACGCGGCCGCCTCCGTGCCGCCTCCGCGCCGCCATCGCGCCGCCATCGCGTAGGCCTCCGGCTCGGACATGCTCCGTTCGCGGTGGATTGTCCGGCGGAAGACCGGGCACGCGCCCCTCAGGGCCACCCCCCACACGCCGAGAACGAGCAGGGAGATCTCATGACCACAGCACGCGACATCATGACGCCGGACGCCACGTGCGTCCGCTGGAACGAGACCATCCTCGACGCCGCGAAGAAGATGACCGAGCTGGGCGTCGGAGCGCTGCCGATCTGCGGCCCGGACGAGAGGCTCAAGGGCATGCTGACCGACCGCGACATCGTCGTGAAGGTGCTCGGCGAGGGCAAGGACCCGGCTTCCTGTCAGGCCGGCGACCTCGCCCAGGGCGAGGTGATCACGATCGGCGCGGACGACGACGTCACGGAGATCCTGCGCACCATGAGCGAGCACAAGGTCCGTCGGCTGCCCGTCATCGACGGCCACACCCTGGTCGGGATCGTCGCCCAGGCCGATGTGGCGCGGGCTGTGCCGGACCCCCAGGTCGGAGACCTGCTCGAGTCGCTGTCCTCCGACTGAACGGCGACTGAACGGACGGACGCACGCACGTACGGTCGTACAGCTGACGTCTCGGGCCCGCGGCGAGAAGCCGCGGGCCCGACGCTGCTTGCAGGGACTCACGCGGCGGTGTACCGCACCAGGACCGCCAGGCCGTTCTCCAGCTCCAGCCGGTTCCGGCGTACGACGATCAACTCGGCGTGCGTCCCGACGGCCGCCCGGATCAAGGCGGCGCCGGCGGTCCGTTCCTCCCAGTAGTCCGCCAGTCCGAACGCGTTCAGGTCTTCGCCGGAGAGCGCGAGATGGGTGGGCGCGGTGCCGACCCACAGGGGGTCGGAGAGGTCCACCGGCTCGTTGAGGATCAGCGTGCGGGCCTGGCCCCGCTGGAGGGCGGAGACCGTGGCCGCGAGGCCCTCGGCGTGCTCGACGTGCCGGGCGCGGCGGCCGAGGTAGGCCTCGACCTGGGTCGTGTCGTGCGCGGACAGCCGGTCGGCGAACAGGGCGCCGAGCTCCTCCTCCAGCAGTGCGCGGCCGGGCTCCGGTCGCCGGCCGTGACCGTCCTTGAGCTTGACGAAGTGGCCGTGGGGGTGGTGCGGGGCGTGTCCCATGAGGGTGTTGACCGCCCAGGGGTCACCGCAGAGCACGATCGTCTCGGGGCGTTCGGCGCGCACGCCGTCCGTGAGCCGGGTGAGGAGCCGGCCCGCCTCCTTCGGCCACTCGTGCACCGGCATACGACGGTGGGACCGGTGCCCGGAGGCGACGCGGCTCGTCGGCCATCTGCCGGGCTCGTACGTGAGCTCCAGTTCGTCCTCTGCCCCGCCCGGCTCCGCGCCGGGGCCGTGTTCCCGGTGGCCGTGTTCCCGGTGGCCGTGTTCGCGGTGGCCGTGCGTGCGGCGCAGGACGACGGCCGCGTACGGGATGTCCGGGGCGCGCTGAAGGGCGAGGGGCAGGGCGTCGGGCAGCATCCCGTACCGGGCGCTGTCCCGGGCCGGCGGTTCGGGCAGGCGCTCGGACAGGAGGAGGCGCCCTCCGGCGGCGAAGATCGCCCGTCCGTGGCGGCCGGCCACCTCGGTGTCCGCGTCGATCGCCTCGTCGACGGCGTCGACGGTCGGCTCGTCGGCGTCGTGCGCGAGCAGACCGCGCCGCAACCGGCCCCATCGCAGGTCGATGGCTCGGGCGGGGTCACCCACGTCCTGGGAGGTGTCGAGGTAGACGGAGGCGACGGGGCCCGGCTGCTCGTAGAGCGGGGCGAGGAACTGCAGCTTCACGGCTTCCTCCGGGGTCCGCGTCAGATGACGGGTTCGGGGGCCGGGACGGGCCCGGGCAGGGGGCCGGGCTTCGGGCCGGGTTCGGGCCGTGGGGCAGGGGGCGGCTCGGGATCGGGCTCGGGCTGCGGCGGCCCGGGCGGCACCGGATCGGGCCCGCCCGGCCCAGGCACGGGCCCAGGCACCGGCCCCGGCTCCGGCCCGGGACCCGGCCCGGGCGCCGGGGTAGGACTCGGGGGTACGGGATCGTTCGGTGGGGTCCCCAGGTTCGGAGGGCTGCCCATGGTCGCCTCCTGACACGTCGGGCCGGACCTCGCAGAGGGCGGCTACCCGTGCGCGCTCCCCTGACACGGAGGCCGCCGGGCGCACCCCGCACCGCCACGGCCACTCCCCGTCACCGCACCACACCTGACGAAAACCTGCACATTGTGCGGGCAACGCGGAACGCCCTCCTCCGGCCTTCCTCGATCAGCTCCGCCGAACCCGCCCATTTCTTACCGATTCAGCCCGCTATCGTCCCCCCGCGCGACGGACCCGCCGTAAGTGTTACTCCGTCTTGAGGAGAAGCTGTCACCATCCGGTGAAATTAGCCGTCGGCCGGTCATCCGAGGTACACATTCACCCCCCGAGAAACGTCAACCGAATTAGCCGGGTCACCCGTTCGCATGCTTTGATCTTGCGCACTGCGACGGTCGAGAGAACAGCGGCCGATTTCGGGCCCGACGGCCGCCGGACCTTCGCAGGAATGGATTCCCCCTCCCCCCAAACACACGAAGGGTGCGCATCATGCGTGACAACCTCGAGACCCGTGAGATCGCCGACGCCGAGCTGGACGCCGTTTCCGGCGGTCTCGTCAGCGTCTCCGGCGGTCTCGCCGGCGCCGCGACCAGCGATGTCACCAACGTCCTGGGCGCCGTCGGCTCCCTCCAGACCGTCCAGGGCGTCGAGGGCCTCGCCGCCGGCGCCCCCGGCCTGGCCATGGGCATCACCGGCGTTTCGGTGAACACCTCCGCCGTCGCCGGTATCGCCGGTCTCTGAGTGGAACACGACCATGAACCCCGGAGCATTCCCAGCTCCGGGGTTCATGGTCACGCCCGTGTCCGACCTCGGCAAATGCTCCTCATTGCGGCTCATCCGGCACATGCAGCCGATGCGGCCGATGCGGCCAATGCAGCAGAAGGAATAGTCCGTGCAGTTCCGCCAAAAGGCACTTTCCAAGCTGCAGTCCCCCGAAGAACTCGACGTGCCCGTGCGCTTCGCACGCCCGCAGGGCCGCCTCGTGCTCGCCGTCACCCTCGTCGTCATGGCCGCCGCGACTTACTGGGCCTTCGCCGGCACGGTGTCCTCCAAGCTGAGCACCCCCGGCGTCCTCACCCACGCCGAGGGCAGCTATCTGCTGCAGAGCCCCGTCGCCGGACAGGTGACCGAGGTCCTCGTCGAGGAGGGCCGGCAGGTGGCCGCCGGTGCGCCGCTCCTCACGATCCGTACCGAGCAGGGCGACCGGCCCGTGCGCGCGGTCGCGGGCGGCCGGGTGACCACCCTCTTCGCCAGGATGGGCGCGGTCGTCAGAACCGGCGCCGACGTGGCGACCGTCGAGCGCGTGACCCGTCCCGACGACCCCCTGATGGCCGTGTTGTACGTACCGGGCGGCAGCGCGTCGACGGTCCCGGTCGGCGCCGCGGTCGACCTGACCGTGCAGTCCGTCCCCCGCGACCAGTTCGGTGTGCTGCGCGGCCGGGTGAAGGCCGTGGGCCGTGCGCACCAGACGGAGGCGCAGATCGCCGGCTTCCTCGGCGACAGCGGGCTCGCCGCGCAATTCACCCGCCAGGGCAATCCGGTGGCGGTGCTCGTGACGTTGGAGCGTTCCGCCTCCACGAAGTCCGGCTACGCCTGGTCCTCCGCGGACGGACCCCCGCACGCCGTCGACTCCGGTACGCCGGTCACCGGCTCCGTCCATCTCTCCGCGCAACGCCCCGTCGACTGGCTGCTCCCGTGACCGCTCCCCACGAACCCGCCCCGGCCCACGTCCCGGCGCCCGCGCCTTCCCCCGCCCCCGCGCCTTCCCCCGCCCCCGCGCCTTCCCCCGCCCCCGCGCCTTCCCCCGCCCCCGCTCCCACCCCGTCCCGGGCGGCGGCCCGCCGCGTCCCGCCCGCCGGCAGCCGGCGCCGCCGGCCCGCTCCCCGAGACCGCCGCCCCGCTCCCCGAGGCCGCAGGCCCCGTACCGTACGCACCCCCACCGTGCTGCAGATGGAGGCGGTGGAGTGCGGCGCCGCCGCGCTCGCCATGGTGCTCGGGCACTACGGCAGCTTCGTCCCCCTCGAAGAGCTGCGCATCGCCTGCGGCGTCTCCCGCGACGGCTCCCGGGCCAGCAACCTCCTGAAGGCGGCCCGTGGTTACGGCCTCCAGGCCAAGGGCATGCAGATGGACCTCGCGGCACTTGCCGAGGTCAGCGCCCCCGCGATCCTGTTCTGGGAGTTCAACCACTACGTCGTCTACGACGGCATGGGGCGCCGGTTCGGGCGCAGGGGCGTGTACGTCAACGACCCGGGCAAGGGCCGCCGTTTCGTCCCCATGGACGAGTTCGACACCAGCTTCACCGGCATCGTGCTCACCTTCGAGCCCGGCGCGGACTTCCGGCGCAGCGGCCGCAAGCCCAGCGTCCTGGGCGCCATGCCGGCCCGCCTGCGGGGCACTTCGGGCACCATGGCCGCCGCCGTGATCTCCAGCCTCCTCCTGGTGGCCGTCGGCGCGTCGGTGCCCGCGCTGAGCCGTACGTACATCGACATGTTCCTCATCGGCGGGCAGACGTCCCTGCTCGGCGTGCTCTTCACCGCCATGGCGACGACGCTGGTGCTCACCGCGACGCTCACCGCGCTGCAGCAGACCAATCTGCTGCGCGGACGCGTCATCTCCTCCACCCTCGGCAGCGCCCGGTTCCTGCGGCACCTCCTCAGACTTCCCGTCACCTTCTACGCCCAGCGCAATCCGGCCGACCTCGTCCAGCGACTCCGGTCCAACGACGCGGTCGCCGAGACCCTCGCCCGCGATCTGTCCGCCGCCGGCGTGGACGCCGTCGTGGTCGTGCTCTACGCCGTACTGCTGTGGACGTACGACCCGCAGCTCGCCGTCCTCGGCGTGCTGGTCGCGCTGCTCAACGTGGTGGCGATGCGGATCGTGATCCAGGTGAGGGCCACCGACACCAGGAAACTGCGGGCGGAGAGCGCCCGGCTGACCAACACCTCGTACAGCGGCCTCCAGCTCATCGAGACGATGAAGGCCACCGGTGGTGAGAACGGTTTCTTCCGGCGCTGGGCCGGACAGCACGCGGTCACCCTCGACGTACAGCAGCGGCTCGGCGTGCCCAGCGCGTGGCTGGCGATCGTCGCGCCCACCCTCGCCGCGCTCAACAGCGCGCTGATCCTGATGATCGGCGGCCTGCGGGCGGTCGAGGGGCATCTCACCGTCGGTCTGCTCGTCGCCTTCCAGGCCCTCGTGACCAGCTTCACCGCGCCGATCACGCGCCTCAACGGCGTGGCCGGCCGGATCCAGGACTTCGCGGCCGACGTCGCACGGCTCAAGGACGTGGAGAACTTCCCCGTCGATCCCGTCCACACCCGGCGCGAGCCCGCCGTCGGCAGCCGCCGGCTCTCCGGCCATGTGGAGCTGGACCACATCACCTTCGGCTACAGCCCGCTGGACGCCCCGCTGCTCAAGGACTTCTCGCTGTCGGTCGGTCCCGGGCAGCAGGTGGCCCTCGTGGGTGGCTCCGGCAGCGGCAAGTCCACCGTGTCCCGGCTGATCGCCGGGCTCTACGCCCCCTGGGAGGGCACCATCCGCATCGACGGGATGCGTCTCGACGACATCCCCCGCAGCGCGCTTGCCGCCTCCGTCTCCTTCGTCGACCAGGACGTCTTCCTCTTCGCGGGCACCGTCCGCGACAACGTGGCGCTGTGGGACCCGTCCATCACGGACGAGGCCGTCGTCGCCGCGCTCGAGGACGCGGCCGTGTTCGATGTGGTGTCCCGCCGCCCCGGCGGCATCCACAGCCGCGTCGAGCAGGACGGCCGGAACTTCTCCGGCGGTCAGCGCCAGCGGCTCGAGATCGCCCGGGCGCTGGTGCGCGACCCCAGCGTCATGGTGCTCGACGAGGTGACAAGCGCCCTGGACGCGGTGACCGAGCGGGTCGTCATCGACAACCTGCGGCGTCGCGGCTGCGCCTGCGTGGTCATCGCCCACCGGCTCAGCACCGTGCGCGACAGCGACGAGATCCTCGTGCTCGACCGGGGCGCGGTCGTGGAGCGCGGGCGGCACGAGTATCTGGTGGCCGCCGGGGGCCCGTACGCCCAACTGGTCAAGGAGCACTGAGGTGAGCGCCGAGATGACGCCCTCGCACCCGGTCGTCGCGGCGACGGACCCGGCCGTCGTGCCACACGTGCCCCACGTGCCACAGGACCCGGCCGTCGCGGTCCCGGACCCGGTCGTCGCGGCCCTGGGCCAACTGGGCTCGCCGGTGGACTGCGCGGGCCTGTCCAGCCTCTCCTTGGAGGGCCCGTCCGTGCTGTGGCTCGTCGTCCACGGCGAGCTGGACCTGTTCGCCGTCGACGCCGCACAGCTCGGGAACTGGCACTTCCTGGGCAGGCTGGAGGCGGGCGCCCTGCTCCTCGGCCCCGCCGAGGGCCCCGAGCACACCCTCGTCGGCCGGCCCGCGCGGGGCTGTCTGCTGCGCCGTATCGAGCTGCGCGAGCTCGCCGCCCAGGGACAGCAAGGCCAGTGGTACGACGGGCAGTGGTACGAGGGCCATGGGTCCACCGGTCAGTGGCACGAGGGTCAGTGGCACGAGGGTCAGTGGCACGAGGGCCAGTGGTACGAAGGGCAGTGGTACGCCGACGAGGCGACGTACGGCGGCGGCGCCGCCCAGGGATACCTGAGCCCCCTGGAGACCGCCTTCGCGCGCGGCGTCGGCCGCGGCCTGCGCGTGCTGTACGAGGCCCCGCTGGACGGCGGCGACGGGGGCAGGGGCGCCGCCGGCACAGGACAGGCCGGCTCGGACGACGACATCGTCTGGATCCAGGTCTCCCCCGGCAGCGTGCGGTACGGCGCCGCTTACGCGGCGGAGGCGGCCGGGGCCCTGCTCGTCGACCCGACGCTGTGGCAGACCATGGTCGAGCAGCAGTACCGCCTGCTGTACGCCCTGGGCCGCTGGATCGAGCAGCGCGAACGCGCCCACGAGGACCGTGCGGCGGCCGGCGCCGAGGCCGGCCGGACCGCTCGTACCGAAGCCGATCAGGCTCTGCTGGCCTCCATCGGCAGCACCGGCGCGGGGAGGACGCGCCGGGGCGCGGGCGTCGACGCCACCTTCGCCGCCTGCCGTCTGGTCGCGGAAGAGGCGCGCATCAGCCTGTCCACGCCGACCGAGACGGGCGCCGACGCCGAGCGGACGGACCCCGTCGAACGCATCGCGCTCGCCTCCCGGATCCGTACCCGTGTCATCGGCCTCGGCGGGCGCTGGTGGCGTGAGGACAGCGGGCCCCTGGTCGGCCGGCGCGAGAAGGACGGGGCTCCGGTCGCGCTGCTGTGGCGGCGCGGCGGCTATGTGGCGGTCGACCCGGCGACCGGCGGGCGCGAACGGATCCGGGACGCCGACGACGCCGCCGCCTTCGAGCGGCAGGCCGTGATGCTGTACCGCCCGCTGCCCGACGGCCGGCTGAGCCTGCCGGCGCTGATGCGGTTCAGCGTGCGGGGCACCCGCCGGGAGCTGCGCGGCATCGTCCTGGGCGGCCTTGTCGCGGTGGCCCTCGGCTCCCTCGTCCCCATCACCACCGGCACGGTGCTGGGAACGTACGTCCCCCAGGCCGAGAGCGGCCTCATCGTGCAGGCGGCGATCGCGCTGATCGCGACCAGCGTGGTCTCGGCCGCGTTCATGCTCCTGCAGAACGTCTCCATCCTGCGCATGGAGGGCCGTATCGAGGCCACGCTGCAGCCCGCGGTGTGGGACCGGCTGCTGAGGCTGCCGACCACGTTCTTCGCGGGCCGCTCGACGGGCGAACTGGCCGGCGCGGCCATGGGTATCAGTTCGATCCGCCGCCTGCTGTCCGGCATCGGATCGGTCTGCGTCCAGGCGGGCACGGTCGGCACGATGAACCTCGTCCTGCTGCTCGTCTACAGCGTGCCGCTGGCGATGGCGGCGCTGGCCATGCTGTTCCTGATCGCCGTGGTCTTCCTGGGCCTCGGCATGTGGCAACTGCGCTATCAGCGCCGCCTGATCAAGATCAGCCACCGACTCGACAACCAGGCCTTCCAGACCCTGCGCGGACTGCCGAAACTGCGCGTCGCCGCGGCCGAGAGCTTCGCCTACGCCGCTTGGGCGCGGGAGTTCGCCCGGACACGCGTCCTGCAGCAGCGCGCCGGCCGGCTGCAGAACGTCATCACCGTGCTCAACGCGGTCTATCTGCCGCTGTGCACCCTGGTGATGTTCATGCTGCTGGCCGGACCGGCCCGAGGCACCATGTCCGCCAGTGAGTTCCTCACCTTCAGCACCGCCGTGACGCTGCTGCTCGCCTCGGTCACGCAGGTGACCGGCGCGCTCCTGTCCGCCGCCGCCGTACTGCCCATGTTCGAGGAGGTGAAGCCCATCCTGCGGGAGGTCCCCGAGGTACGCGGCGCCGCCGCCCGGCCGGGCGTACTGAGCGGCGCCGTCGAGGCCCGGCAGCTGTCCTACCGCTACACCGAGGACGGCCCGCTGGTCCTGGACGAGATCGACTTCAAGGTCCGGCCGGGGGATTTCGTCGCGATCGTCGGGGCGAGCGGCTGCGGCAAGTCGACCCTGCTGCGCCTGCTCATCGGCTTCGACAAGCCGACCTCGGGCAGCGTGCTGTACGACGGCCAGGACCTGTCGGCCCTCGACCAGGCGGCCGTGCGCCGGCAGTGCGGCGTCGTCCTGCAGAACGCCCAGCCCCTCACCGGCTCGATACTCGACTGCATCCGCGGCGCCGAGGCGTTCTCTCTGGAGGAGGCGTGGGAGGCGGCGGCGATGGCGGGCCTCGCCGAGGACATCAAGGCCATGCCCATGGGCATGCACACCATGTTGTCCGACGGCGGGGCCACCATCTCGGGCGGCCAGCGCCAGCGGCTGATGATCGCCCAGGCCCTCATCCGCAAGCCCCGCATCCTCTTCTTCGACGAGGCGACGAGCGCGCTGGACAACGAGGCTCAGCGCGTGGTCATCGAGTCGACCCGCGCCCTGGCCGCGACCCGCGTCGTGATCGCCCACCGGCTGTCGACGGTCATGGACGCCGACCGCGTGATCGTCATGTCGGAGGGGCGCATCGTCCAGCAGGGTCCCCCGGCCCATCTGCTTGCCGACACGACCGGCCTCTTCCACGAGCTGGTCCGCCGCCAGCTCCGCTGACCGCCCGGCCGAGGCGATGGCGGTCGATGTGACGAGGATTATGGCGAAAGCTCCCCGCCGGGCGTTGTGGCGGCCGACCCGGCGTGTCCACAATGAACGCCACTCCGCCACTTCGGGGGCTTTCAGAAAGTTATGAGCGCATGGGTGAACATGTACACGTCCGGCTGAAGGCCGACGTGCGGATCTCGGCGAGCGGTGAGCTGAGCGAGCTGTACCGCTGCCGCTGCGGCGAGACCTGGACCAGGACGTACGGCGTGGAGGGCACGGAGCCGGAGTAACAGCGGCCCCGCCCCCCAGCGCGCGGCCCCCAGCGCGCATTCGCCGGTCCTCATTCCCCCGGCTCTATTCCCCGGCTGTCACTCGCCGCCTGCCTGCGGGTCCATCCGTGTGGGCTCGGTCTCGCCCGCGATGGTGCGACGGGTTCCGATCTCGATCTTCCGGCGCTCGGCCCGTTGTTCCCTCTTCGGGACGGTGACGGTGAGGATGCCGTTGTCGAGCTTCGCGTCGCACTGCTCGCTGTCGGCGCCCGGCGGCAGCGTCGTGCGGTACATGAACTTGCCGGTTCTGCGGCTGAGGACCTTCCCCGAGTGCTCCTCGGCCAGCTCACCGCTGATGACCAGTTCGTCCCCCTCGACCTCCAGATCGATGTTCTCCGGCGGGAAGCCGGGCAGCTCTACCTTCACGGTGTAGGCGTTGTCGTCCTCCCGCTCCTCCGCCATGGGCATCCAGGTGCCCCCGCCGGCCGGCGTGGCCGCGCGCTCGAGCATCCTGCCCATCTCGTCCCACATGCTTTCGAAGTCCCGGATCGGGTCCCACATCGCCCCTCGGCTCAGGGCTCCGCCGCCCCGCCGTATCGGCAGTCCCATGGTGGACACCTCCTGCGTCTGTACGTGTCCGGCGGCCGAAGCGGCCCCCGGCGTACGCGCGGCTAACCCACCACGCCGACGGCAAACACCCCCTCGCCGACCGCCGCGAAACGTGACCGCCGACCGCCGACCGCCTCCGAAGTGACCGCCTCAGAAGTACTGGCAGTGGTCCGCCCGGGTCGCCTTCTCCTCCAGGAACCAGGTGGCGTCCACGATGCCCTCCGCCTCGGGAATCAGGTTCGACTCGTCGACGCCGAACGACCCCGCGGCCGCCCGGCACCCGTAGAAGCGCACCTTGCCGGTTCCCTTGAGGTACGTGAGGTAGTCCATGATCTCGGTGGGCTCCCCATCCTTGATCATCTGCTCGCGCAGCGCGCCCTCGTCCGCGGCGTGGCGGCCTTCCACGCGGAGCGAGCCGGCGCCCTCCTTCGTGAGGACCCGGACCGCCCAGAGCACGAAGAGCATGTCCACCTCCACGCCCTTCTCCGCGCAGAGCCAGGCGAACGTGAGGGGCGTGAGGATCTTGTCGTACGCGTCGTCCCTGACGACGATGGCCAGCTTCTCCATGACCGCTGTCTCCTCTCCCGCCCCTTCTGGTTGCCCGCACCCCACGGTAGGGAGCGGAGCGGGAGAGAACATGCGCCGTACTGCCGTATTTCCGGCGGGCTACCGCCGTACTTCCGCCTCTCGCGCGGGGGCCGGGTCGTCGGTCAGGCCCAGCTCGGCGGCGCGGCGGGCCGCCGCCGTCCGCGAGGAGCAGTGGAGCTTGTCGAGCACATGACGGACGTGCATGTCGACCGTGCGGGGGCTGAGGAAGAGCTCCCGGGCGATGTCGCGGTTCGTCAGGCCGTCCACGAGCAGGCGCAGCACCTCCTTCTCGCGGCGGGTGAGACCGGCGGGTTCGAGCGAGCGGGCGGCGAGCCGGCCGAGGCGGCGGTCCACCCGCTCGCCCATCTCCGCGAGCGCCGTCGCGCACTCTCGTTCCAGCGGTCTGGCACCCAGTCGGCGGGCGGTCCGGTACGCGCCGGTCAGCAGGGAGACCGCCGTCTCCCGCTCACCGGCCGCGGCCAGTGCCGCCGCCCGGCGCCGCTGGGTGAGCGCTTTCTCGAACGGCGCCGGGACACCGTGCAGGAGGTCCACGGCCCGGCCGAACCGCGCCGCCGCCCGCCGCGCGTCTCCGTCCACCAGGGCGAGCTCTCCCCCGGTGTGCGCGAGGGCCGCCAGGACCTTGGACGAGCCGGTCCGTGTCGCGGCGGTGGCCAGCAGCCGGTGGCAGCGCGCGAGGCCGTCGTGGTCGCGCCGGTCCGCCAGGAACGTGGCGCTCCAGCGCAGAGCCGGCAGCGCGTAGTGCCCTTCCTCGTTGGTCCGGCAGCGTTCCAGCAGGGTCGTCACGGAGGCGAGTGCCGCGGCCTCGTCCCCGTCGAGGCCGGCGACCACGGCCAGCCCCCAGAGGGCGCCCACCTCCATGCCGAAGATCCCCTGGGCGTGGCCGAAGGCGGCGGCGCGGCGCAGCGGCCCTCTGGCCCGGCGCCGGTCTCCCCGCAGCGCGTGGATGAGTCCCATCTCCTCCTGCGCCACCATGCGCATCGGCTCGGCCGCGTGTTCGTCGGCGAGCGTCGCGGCGCAGATGGCCAGCGAGCGGTCCCAGTCGCCCATGAGCCGTACCACCGGTGACGTACAGGTGAAGCAGACCTGTGCCAGCTCGGTGGCGCCCTGCTCGCGGCAGAGTTCGAAGGCCTTCTGGTAGACGTCCGCCGCCGCCGCGTAGTCGGCCGCGTACTCCAGTGCCTCGGCCAGTTCGTAGTACGTCTCGCCGGTCGACGCTCCCGGCCGGGCTTTCAGGGCCAGTGCCAGACCGGAGCGGGCGAGGGCGACTCCGCGCGGACCGTCTCCCAGTGCGGCGACCAGCGCGCCCCGCAGGGCGAGGGCGTGGGCTCTCAGGTCGCCTCGGTCCGCCGCCTCGGCGTCCTCCGCGGCGGCCACCGCCTGCTCCAGCGCTCTGGTGAAGTGCGCGGCGGACTTCCAGTGGTCGGCGAGGGCGAGACGTTCGCCCGCCGCCTCCCCGCGTCGGCCCGCCGCCGCGAAGGCCTGCGCCGCCGCCTCGCGTGCGGCGACCACGCGGGGCCGGTCGCCCATCAGCCCGGCGGCGTTGGCCAGCCTCCGCTGGGCGGCCGCGGCGCCGGCGAGATCGCCCCGGGCGCGGCGCACCTCCGCGACCCGCGCCCACGCCGTCGCGGCCGGCTCCGGCTCCCCACTGAGCTCGGCGCACTCGGCCAGCAGCTCCAGGGCGGCGATCCGGCCGGCCGGGTCGACGTCCTCGGGCCAGTCGTCCAGGGCCTTACGAGCCGATGCGGCGGCGTCCCGGTAGGCGTGGGCGGCGCGGTGGCGCTCGGCCGCGGCCAGCAGCAGCGGCCTCGCCCGCCGGTGTTCGTGCGCGGCGCTCCAGTGGGCGGCGACCTCCTCGGGCGCCGCTCCACGGGCGCTGAGCTCGGCGGCGACCCGCTGGTGGTGGCCGCGCCGGCGGGCCCACGGGATGGTCCGGTACAGCGCGTCCCGTACGAGCGCGTGCCGGAACACCGCTGATCCGGGGCCCTCTTCGCGCAGCAGCCCGGACTCGAGCAGCTGGTCGACGCCCTGCGGTTCAGCGAGGGCGGCCAGCACCGGGAGATCGACGCGTACGCCGAGGACGGCGGCGAGTTCGACCGCCGTTCCGTGGCGCTGCCGTAGACCCTCCGTACGGAGCAGTACGGCGTCCACGACGCTGTCGGGGACGGCGAGCGGCGCGTCCGGGGCCGGGGCGACGCGGTCGCCCGTGCGGCGCAGGCCGCCGGACTCGGCCAGTGCGGCGGCGAGTTCCTCGACGAAGAAGGGCAGTCCTTCCGCCCGGTCGTGCACCGCCGCGGTCAGTTCCGGGGTGGGTCTGGCGTGCAGGAGTCCGGCGAGCAGTTCCCCGGTCTCTTCGGCGGTCAGCGGCCGCAGCGCGATTTCGGCGAAGTGGCCGGCCCTGCGCAGTTCGGCGCGCAGGCGCCGGACGGGATGGGAGCGTGGGAGGCCTTCGCCGCGGTAGGTGGCCAGGATCAGCACCGGCTCCCTCACCAGCGCCGCAGCGAGGTCCGGGAGCCGGTCGACGGCCGCGGCGCCGGCCCAGTGGAGGTCCTCCAGGACGACGATCGTCGGCCGGCGCCGTCCGAGGGCGCGAAGAGCCCGCCGCATGTTCCCCGCCCATGGCGACCGGTCCGCCACGGCGCCGCTGTCGGCCACGGCACCGCTGTCGGCCGTACCGACTCCGGCGTGCTCCGGTGGCGCCGTGTCGCCGATCTGTTCGCCGAGGGTGCTCCACACGTCGGCCCCGGGGGTGGCCGTGGCCTGCAGCAGACCGCCGTCCCAATCGGCGAGGACCTCCCGGACCAGCCGGCTCTTGCCGACGCCCGCGTCCCCGCTCACCAGGATCAGACCGCCCGCGCCGGCCCGGCACCGCGCGAGCCCCTCTTCCAGCGCTGCCCGCTCGACCACCCGGCCGACCAGCGGCGACTGCGTCACCACACCACAGACGTTACCGCCACGAGCGGTCCGCGGCCCGGGAGGAGGGCTGTAGTTCCGCGCCGGAGAGGCGCATGCTGGACATGAGGCCGCTCCGCCCTCGCGGCCGTCGGGCCCCTGTCGGCGGGCACCCCCTTCCGGGCACCCGCCTGGTGCACCCGCCTGGTGCACCCGCCTCGGGCGCCCGCCTCCGGGCACATCGCGGGACGACCTCGCTTTCCTGAAACCTTCCGGTAGCAGGATCGAGGAGGTCAGCGAGATGACCGAAACAAGCACCGGTCCCGCCTGGCATCTGGTCGGCGACTGGTTCGACACCTGCAAGTGCGCCATCCCTTGCCCGTGCACGTTCGCCCAGCCCCCCACCGAGGGGGACTGCGAGGGCGTCATGGCCTGGCACATACGAGAGGGCCGATACGGGGACGTCCGGCTCGACGGACTGAACGTCCTGATGCTCGCTTCCTTCACCGGCGACGTATGGGCCGGCACGCATACGGACCCCTACGCCGCCGTCTTCGTCGACGAGCGTGCCGACGACGGGCAACGCGCCGCTCTCGGAGCGATCTTCGGCGGTGAGGCAGGAGGCTGGCCGCAGCAGTTCGGTGAGGTCTTCGGCCCCGAGATGCGCGGCATGGACATCACGCCCATCACCATCGAGATCGACGACGACCTCGGGTCGTGGAGCGCCGAGGTCCCGGGCCGCGTCACCGCCCGCGCCGAGGCCCTCACCGGCCCGACCACTCCCGAGGGGGCGAGGGTCCAGGTCCACAACGCTCCCGGCTCGGAGGTCGGTCCCGGCCAGATCGCCACGTGGGGCCGCGCCACCACCGACCGGGCCGACGCGTTCGGCTTCACCTGGGACCGCAGCGGCAGGTCCAGCAAACACTTCCCGTTCGACTGGAGTGGCCCCGACTGACTCCCCGAGCTCGCCGGGACGCTCGCGGAAAGGAGCAGGTCATGACATGGGACATATCCGGTAACTACGTCGCCGGCTGCTCGTGCGCGATCGTGTGCGGGTGCGCCGTCGACGCCAAGCCGCGGGACCCGCAGGGCAAGGAGGGGTGCCTCGGGGTGGGCGTCTTCCACGTGGCCGAGGGCCGACTGGACGAAGTCGACCTGTCCGGTGTGGACTTCGCGCTCTACAACGAGTTCCCCTCGAACCTGACCTCGGGCGACTGGAAGGTCGGGATCGTCGTCGACGAAGGCGCGAGCGACGAGCAGGCCGAGGCGATCGACACCATCGTCTCCGGGCGGGCCGGCGGACCGTTCGGGGACCTCTCGCAGTTCTTCGGTGAGTACCTCGGCGTGGAGCGGGCGGAGGTCTCCCTCTCCGACGGGGAGACTCCCCGGCTCACGGTGGGCGGCCGCAG
This sequence comes from Streptomyces sp. NPDC015346, assembly GCF_043078785.1. Classification (NCBI taxonomy): domain Bacteria; kingdom Bacillati; phylum Actinomycetota; class Actinomycetes; order Kitasatosporales; family Streptomycetaceae; genus Streptomyces; species Streptomyces sp. NPDC015346. Next base: position 297,946 of record NZ_JBIBTW010000002.1, read on the forward strand.
CGACATCGAGTTCACGCCACTGCGGGGGCCCGACGGCACGCCGACGACGGTCAAGAACGCGCTGTTCGGCTTCTCCCCCGAGTTCACCCTCGGGACCGCCAAGGGCCGTTCCGAAGCCTTCGGGCTCTCCTTCGACAGCACGTACGGCGAGATCGGCGACTTCTCCTTCGCCTCCGAGCAGGCCGAGGGTGCCGCTACCGGCCGCTAGGGGCGTCGACGGGCGCGTCGAACGGCGCGCCCATGGGGCCCATGAGCCCGTGTGGCCCATGGGCCTCATTCATCACATCGGCCCCATCGGCCCCATCGACGGCTCGTCCGCGGCGAGCCCCGGCAGCAACCAGTGCTGGAACGGCGCGAGCACACCGAGCACGAGGAACGTGACGCCGACCGCCCGGGTGAGCCAGGGCCCGTACCTCCACAGCTTCTCCAGGAAGATCACCGCGGCGAGCCCCGCCATGGCCGCCACGTTCATCACACCGAGCGGGATGAGCACGATCATCAGGCCCCAGCAGCAGCCCAGGCAGTACAGCCCGTGATGCGCGCCGACCCTCAGGTCCCGCAGCCAGGGGCGGAAGCGCGCGTACTGCAGCAGCTGCAGCATGGGGGACCGGCAGTGCCGGAGGCACACCCGCTTCAAGGGGCCCAGCTGTTGGAGGCCGGCCAGGACGAACACCCCCGCGCCGATCCACCGCCCGGCGCCGGGGTGGTCCCGCACCGCCTCGCCGGTGAGCGTGAGCAGGCCGTACGCGACGAGGCCGAAGGCCGACCAGACGAGCAGATAGCCTCCGACGAACTCGGTGGTGCGCACCGCGCGCGCCGCCCCGGAGGAGCCGCGCCCGATGGAGCGCGCCCAGGTGAGGGCGACGGGGGCCACCGAGGGGAACATCATCGCCACCATCATGGTGAGCCACAGCAGGAGGAAGAGGGGCAGCGCCAGCCCCATCGTGCCCGGCCCGACGCCCATGCCGCGCGCTTGGCCGACGGTCAGCACCCACGCCAATGCGGCGATGAGCACCATCAACGACCAGGCGACCATCACGTCGCGCCTGAGCGGCGACGCGGGTGGGCGGACGGGTGCCGGGGCGGTGATGTGAAGGAGTTGCATGACGCTCCTCCCGCAAGGTCGCGCGGGATGTCGCTGACACCTCCAGCACACCACAGATGTCGAGCGCCCGTCCCGTGGGGGCGCGTCCCTTGGGGGGCGGCTACGTCGCGTCGCCCAGCATTCCGAGCGCAGCGGTGAGAGTGAAGATCTCCGCCACGGCCTTTTGACTCGGGGCCCGACCTAGTACGCACCAGGGACGACGGGTCGGCGCCGGTTCCCGCGTGATGCGGGGAACCGGCGCCTCCGTCCGCGGCTACGGGCCGACGCAGCCGATCGAGCCGACCGGAAGGTTGTTGCCGGTCGATGTGGCCGTGAACCCGAAGGTGACGCTGCCGTCCGGCGGGATGGTCCGGTTGTAGTCGAGGTTCCTGACCGTGAGCGAGCCGTCGGATCCGGTGGTCAGCGCGCCGTTCCACACACTGCTGACCTTGGTGCCCGCGCCGGGCGTCCACCTGACGGCCCAGCCGTCACGCGCGGCCGTGTTGTGGTTCATGACCTCCACGGAACCCTGGAAGCCGCCGCTCCAGGAGTTGGTCACGCTGTAGACGGCCATGCAGCCGGTGTGGGGGTTGGTCGGCGTGGGGGTGGGTGTGGGAGTCGGGGTTGGCGTGGGAGTCGGGGTCGGGGTGGGGGTCGGGGTGCCGCCCGAGCCTCGGATGCCGGTCACCTCGCCGTTGCCGCCGTCGAAGACGATGTCGGAGCAGGAGAAGAAGTTCTCCTGGCTGTCCGAGCGCACCCACTGGATGAACATCACGGCGTCACCCGAGCGGCCCGAGGGCAGATTCAGACTCCAGTGGTAGTGGCCGCCGTCCGTGCCCGGCGAGCCGCTCTGCGGTGGGTCGGTGACGGTCTGGATCAACTCCAGGTCGTCCCAGCCCAGTTCGGTGCTCGGCAAGTAGCCGGCCTTGGACAGGTACACCCGGAAGGAGCCCGGGTGGGCGGCCCAGTTGCTGTGCTTGATCTGGATCGTCTTCCCGGACGTCAGGTGCGTCCGGGGCCAGTCGGCGCGTGCGGCGTTGTATCCGGTGAAGTTGTACGGCGATCGGTCACCGGCGCTGCACAGCTTCCCGTCCGGGACGTAACCGGGGCCGCGCCCGCCGGCGTTGGAGTCGAGCACGGCGAACCAGTTGTAGAGCGCGGTCGCGCCGCTCTCGGCGAGTGCCGCCTTGCACGCCGGGTTGGTCGGGTCGAGGGCGCCGGTGCTGGTCTTGGCGTCCAGCCAGCAGAGGTAGGTGCGCGATCCGGGCGTCATCGTGACGCCGTGCGCCTGCGCGCTGCCCTGGCCCAGCAGGATCAGGCCGAGCCCACCGAGCAGGGTCGCGAGCACCGCCGCCAGGGAGGCGAGGCGCTTCTCGCGTCCAGCCATCATGTCTCCTGTGTGTTCGTTGGGGTGGTCGTCCGGTCGGTCGGATCACGCGCAGGCGGTGCCGTTGAGCCGGAACCCGGACGGCTGGACGAACGTGCCGCTGTGGGTTCCCTGGAAGCCGAAGGTCTGGCCGGCGCCGGGCGCGATCCGCGCGTTGTGCGCGAGGCCGGTCGCCGTCACGGCCCCGGAGGCCGGCGTGACGGCGGCATTCCACGCGTGGGTGATCCGCTGCCCGGAGGGCAGGGTGAAGGACAGCTTCCAGGGGTCGACAGGGGTCGAACCGGTGTTGGTGACGGTGACGTCGGCGGTGAAGCCGCCGGTCCAGACGTTCGTCGCGTACGTCACCTTGCAGGACGTCGCCGGGGCGGGTTCGCCGGGGCCGGGTTCGCCGGGACCGGGCGTACCGAGGTTCACGGCCGAGGAGAAGGAGTTCACCGTGAGCCCGGCGCCGTTCTGCCACGGCTCGAAGCCGGCCTGGACACTGGTCAGATACCAGTTGTTCTGAGCCATGCCGCGGGAGACGGTCTCCCGGACGAAGTCCATGACGTCGAAACTCCAGCCGGCGATGGCTGACGGGGCGACGAAGGAGATGACGTCGTTGGAGCCGTTGCTGCCCGTCCACACCTGCCAGGCGCGCCCGCCGACGGTGGCGGTGCCGACCTGGGAGCCGATCGGCTGGATCGGGCCGACCTTGTTGAACCAGATCATGATCTCGGTCCGGTTCACCCCGTCGGTCTTGGGCGTGGGGTCCAGCCAGATGTCGTACGAGGCGTTGTAGACCGCGTCGCCGACATAGCCGTACGAGATGCTGCTGGGGGCACTGGCGATGCCGCTGAGCTGCGCGGGGAGGTTGGTTCCCGGCGAACAGTTGGTGTAGTGGCAGCCGTTGAAGACCGAGGGGTACGACTTCGGGGCGCCGTTGGTGGGAACCGAGCCGTCGGCCCGGGTCACCCGGAAGCCGGTGTCGGTGGCGGTGACGCACTGGGGGGCACTCGTACCCCAGCGGTTGTTCTGGACCACGTAGCGGCCCTGGATGGTGGTCGAACCGTACTGTTCGCAGATCAGGGTGTCCGCCCGGGCCGCCGGGGCGGCGGCCAGGAGAGCGGCGACGGTGGCGAGAGCGATGAGCAGCGCGCCGAGCATGCCGCGCGCGGCGAGGGGGCGGTGCGGTGACGCTCGCATGGGGGGAGCCTCTCCGGGAGTGATGGGAGGGATGGGGGGATGACCGGGGGTGCTGATCTAGGTCGGGAGCGCTCCCCGTCACCCACTGTTGGGAGCGCTCCCACGTGCGGTTGCCGGGGACTGTAGGAGTCCCACGGTGTTCTGACAACCCATCGGAACCGAATGAATCGAGCGCGGTCCGGGCCGTTGACGACTCGCCGCTTCAGCCACAAAGATGTCCACGCCTTCATGGGAGCGCTCCCAATAGCTGAGTCGTACCGCACCTGCCGACGAGGAGCCCAGACGTGAACAGACGCAGAACGGCCCTGCTGTGCCTGACGGCCCTGCTGGCGACCGCCCTCACCGCCGTGCCCGCCGGCCCGGCGGGGGCGGACGAGGTCGAGCAGGTCAGGAACGGCACCTTCGACACCACCACCGACTCGTGGTGGACCGACAACGTCACCGCCGGACTGACCGACGGCAGACTGTGCGCCGATGTGCCGGGGGGCACGACGAACCGCTGGGACGCCGCCGTCGGCCAGAACGACATCACGCTCGTCAAGGGAGAGTCGTACCGGTTCAGCTTCCACGCGACGGGCGCCCCCGAGGGCAACTCCGTCCGCGCGATCGTGGGCCTGCAGGTGTCGCCGTACGACACGTACTACGAGGTCACCCCGCAGCTGAGCGTGTCCGGCAAGACCTACACCTACACCTTCGCCTCACCCGTCGACACGACCCAGGGGCAGGTCGGCTTCCAGCTCGGCGGCGCCGCCGAGCCCTGGCGGTTCTGCCTCGACGACGTGTCCCTGCTGGGCGGGGTGCCGCCGGAGGAGTACAAGCCCGACACCGGCCCCCGGGTCCGGGTCAACCAGGTCGCGTACCTGCCCCGCGGGCCGAAGAACGCCACCCTCGTGACCGAGGCGACCGGGCGGCTGCCCTGGCAGCTGAAGAACGCCTCCGGCACCGTCGTGGCGCGCGGCTGGACCGTGCCGCGCGGTGTGGACCCCTCCTCCGGGCAGAACGTCCACTCGATCCACTTCGGTGACCACCGCGCGGCCGGGACGGGTCTCACCCTGGTCGCCGACGGTGAGACCAGCCGCCCCTTCGACATCGGCACCGCCGCCTACGACAAACTCCGCCTGGACGCCGCGAAGTTCTACTACACCCAGCGCAGCGGGGTCGCGATCCGCGACGACCTGCGGCCCGGCTACGGCCGCGCGGCCGGTCACGTCGACGTCGCCCCCAACCAGGGTGACGGGAACGTGCCCTGCCAGCCCGGCGTGTGCGACTACACGCTCGACGTCACCGGCGGCTGGTACGACGCCGGCGACCACGGCAAGTACGTCGTCAACGGCGGCATCTCTGTCTGGCAGCTGCTCAGCACCTACGAGCGCGCCCTGCTCGCCCGCACCGGGCAGGCGGAGAAGCTCGGCGACGGCACGCTGGACATCCCCGAGAGCGGCAACAAGGTGCCGGACATCCTCGACGAGGCCCGCTGGGAGCTGGAGTTCCTGCTCAAGATGCGGGTGCCGGAGGGTCAGCCGCTCGCCGGCATGGTCCACCACAAGATCCACGACGAGAAGTGGACCGGCCTGCCGCTGATGCCCTCCGACGACCCGCAGAAGCGCGAGCTGCACCCGCCGACCACCGCGGCCACCCTGAACCTCGCGGCGACCGCCGCCCAGGCGGCCCGCCTGTACAAGCCGTACGACCCCCGGTTCGCCGCCACCGCGCTCGCGGCGGCCCGGACGGCCTGGGCCGCGGCCGTCGCCCACCCCGACGTCCTCGCCTCCGAGAGCGACGGCATCGGCGGCGGCGCCTACGCCGACCGTGACGTCAGCGACGAGTTCTACTGGGCGGCCACCGAGCTGTACCTGACCACCGGCGGGAAGGAGTTCCAGGACCACATCCTGAACTCCCCCGTCCACACCGCCGACATCTTCGGGCCGATCAGCTTCGACTGGGCGCGCACGGCCGTCCCCGCCCGGCTCGACCTGGCCACCGTCCCGAACCGGCTGCCCGGCCGCGACAAGGTCCGCCAGTCCGTACTCCAGGGCGCCGACCGCTATCTGGCCACGCTCCACGCCCACCCCTACGGCATTCCGTACGCCCCCGAGGGCCACAGGTACGACTGGGGCTCCACGCACCAGATCCTCAACAACGCCGTCGTCCTGGCCACCGCCTACGACCTCACCGGCGGCGCGAAGTACCGCGACGGGGCCGTCCAGAGCATGGACTCGATCCTGGGCCGCAACGCCCTGAACATCTCCTACGTCACCGGCTTCGGCGAGGTCAGCGCGGAGAACCAGCACAGCCGCTGGTACGCCCACCAGCTCGACCCGAAGCTGCCCCGCCCGCCGGCCGGCTCGCTGTCCGGCGGCCCGAACTCCAGCATCCAGGACCCGCTCGCGCAGAGCCGGCTCCAGGGATGCGTCGGTCAGTTCTGCTACATCGACGACATCCAGTCCTGGTCGACCAACGAGCTCACCATCAACTGGAACTCGGCCCTGACCTGGATGGCCTCCTTCGTGGCCGACCAGGGCTGACCGGGTTCACACGGTCCCAGAAACGGACTCGAGGCCGTGTCGAATACTTTCGATACGGCCTCTGACCTGCATAGGCTGCCATGGAGAGTCCGTGTGTCCGGATGGTCCGTGCGGGTCGCCTGCGGAGAGTGATGAGGCTGTGATGGGTGAGCAGACGAAGCCCGAGGTCGACGTTCCGAAGGGTGCCGCTCCCACCGAGCTGACCATCCGCGACCTGATCGTCGGGGACGGGGCCGAGGTGAAGCCGGGCATGGTGGTCCGGGTGCACTACGTAGGGGTGACCTTCGAGTCCGGGACGCAGTTCGACGCTTCCTGGGACCGCGGCGAGCCGTTCAAGTTCGCCCTGGGCGGCGGCAGGGTCATCAAGGGGCTGGACCGGGGTGTGCGGGGGATGAGGGTCGGCGGGCGGCGCGAGATCGTCATCCCTCCGCGTCTCGGCTACGGCAAGGAGGCGCCCTCACCGTTGATCCCGGCGCACTCGACCCTGGTCTTCGTGGTGGACCTGCTCGACTCGTACTCCCGGACCGCCGGGTGGAGCAGCACGTCCTGAGATGGGCCGACTTCCCCGCGACCGGCGCGGCGCGGTGACCGGACCGTCGCTTCAGGAACCTTCCAGCAGACCGCTCAGCGTCTCGGCGGCGCGTACCGCGGCGTCACCGCAGCAGTTGTTGAACAGGACGTGCAGCTGCTCGGTCCGGTCCGCCATAGAGCGCAGGCGCGGCAGCCAGGCGGCCAGTTCCTCCCGCGTGTAGGAATGGCGGAAGCGGTCCTCCTTGCTTCCGGTCCCCCAGGCGGCGCTACGGCCGTGAAAGCGGACCACTGCGAGCCTCGAGGACGTGACGGGTGTGACGGCGGGCATCGAGGTGGGCAGCCCTTGGGCCGTGTCGACGGCCACCGCGGTGGCGTCCAGGTCCCTCAACAGGGCGGCAGTGCGCTCCCGCCGGTCCTCGCGCCACCAGTCGGGATGGCGGAACTCCACGGCCATCGGCCACTGGTACGCCCGTTTCCTGGTGGCATGGAGCACGGTCTCCGCCCGCGCGCCCGGACCGAACCACGGCGGGAACTGGAACAGTACGGCGCCCAGCCGGCCGGACTCGCGAAGGGGCCGCAGGGCCGCCCCGAAACGATGCCAGACCTCGTCGAGCAGCTCCGGGTCGCCGAGGGTGTGGCCGCGCAGGTCGGCGGGGAGGGCGGTCTTGCGGGTCGGGTGGCCGGTGAGGAGGGAGAACGCCTTGACATCGAACCGGAAGCTCGGCGGCGTGCGTTCGCTCCAGAGCAGACTGTTGCGCACGCTGGGGAGTGCGTAGTAGCCGGCGTCGACCTCCACGACGGAGAAGCGTTCGGCGTAGTGCCGCAGCCTCCCCTCCGGGTCACGCCGCCCGGGTGGGTACCATCCGCTGGCCACCAGCGCCTTGTCCGTCCATGAACACGTCCCGATCAACAACTCACCCATACCGGCCGTCCTTTCTTCTCGGCCCCTCTACCCGGGAAAGCGCTCACCGCCCTCTTAACTTGTCGTTCATGGTCCGGCGTCGATCGCGGTCTCCCGTGGGGATGTCAGTCCCACGCGTTGAAGAGCACTCCGCCCAACGTGGTGATGCCGTAGAGGCGCACCTCACGCCACTCGCCCTGTGTGAGCACTGATGTGTCCACGTTGGAGAGTGGTGTGGCGAGCTGTTCACGACCAAGGACCACGAAGCCCGCGTTGGTGAAAGCGTGAGCCCACGGCGGCGGAGCGAGGAACTCCTCTCCGTACCAGTCCCGACGCGACTGGGCGAAGGCGATCCATGGGTGATGAGCGTGACACAGGACGATGTTCTCGCCTGCGCGTGTGACGATCGTTGCGGTGTGGAAGGTCCGGGGGTATGCCTGTTCCTCCACCTCGCCCACTTCGCCTCCGACGACGCGGGCAGCGGCATACAGAGCGGCGCGGAACGCCCGCAGCTCAGTCTTCGGGAGTGGGCCGTCCTTCGGCCGGAAGAAGCCTGTCGCCCCCCGCGGCAGCGTGAAGCCGATGTTCCCCTCGTTGCCCATGCCGCTCATTTTGCCCGGCGCGAGGCGCAGCCGAATCCGCGCGCACGGAGGGACGACGCGGCTGTCCCGGTCAGCCCATGTGGCCTCCGTGAGGCTCGGAACGGCCAAGGGGCACCGATCCGACAGACCGGCCCCAAAAGCCAAGCTTTACGCGCCTTCAGTGCGCGGGGCGCACTCCTGTGTGCCTCGAATGGGGCATCGCGGACTCACCCCGATCAGGGAAGGATCACGGACGGTGATCTTGCTCTAGAGGCGGGTGCTGTGTCGTCCCTGCTCCGTGGGGGCGTGGCACAGCGGGCGGGATTCGCCTGCCGCCCAGCCAGGGACCTGGCTCAGCGGCCCACAGTCCTGCTCGACGAAGGATGGAGTTTGCTGTGCCATTGACGACTGCCAACGCCGCGGCCGAGATGGAAGCCGCAAGCAAGGTCGGTGATCCAGAGGCTGACGCGCTGGTGTCCGACCTGATCGACAACCGGGAGGTCGACGGGGTCAATCATCTGTTCCGTACCATCAACAAGCTGGGCAAGGGGCAGGACTACTCGCAGCTGCCCGAGCGGCTCGCCGAGTTCATGAGCCGGGCCGAGGCTGATCCGCCGGGCTGGAGTCCGGCGGACGTCAAGGCGGCCGAAGGCTTCTTCGCCCACCACCACGGCGAAGTGTCCATGCTCCAGGGCACCGTCGGTTTGATCGGCACCTACCTCGCGCCCACCGGGGCTTTCACCCTGCGCTCCACTGGCCGACTCGGCGGTGTGGAGGGACCGGGCCGACGCCTGTCGCAGTCCTCCCGCCTGTTCGTCGACATGGGCAACAAGGGCGCCATGACGGACGGAACTCTGCGAGCGAGCGTGACCAAGGTGCGCCTGGTGCACGCCTCGGTGCGGCAGCTGCACAAGAAGAGCGGCGAGTGGGACTACGCCAAGTGGGGCGAGCCGGTCTCCCAGAAGTACACCACCGGCGCGGCCTGTGTCTTCTCCACCCAGATCCTCCAGGCCATGCGCAACCTCGGCATCGACGTCTCCAAGGATGACGCCCACGGCTTCATGTGTGCCTGGCACTACGTCAACCACTACCTCGGCACCCCCGAGAAGTGGCTGCTGCCCAAGAACGCCGACGACGTCGAGCAGGTGTGGAACCAGGAGCGGGACAAGGAGTGGAAGAAGACCGACGACGGGCTGTTCATGACCGCGCAGGCCATCAAGTTCTACCGGGAGTTGCTCCCGCCCGCCGTCAGTGACGCGTTCATCGCGGTGATCCGCGTGGGGCTCGGCGACAAGTACGCCGACATGGCCGGTGTGCCGAAGAGCCCCCTGGACCTGGCCGGCAAGCCCCTGGCCGAGGGCCACAAGGTCGTCAGCGGTATCGGCGGCGGCCTGCTCGGCGGCAGCGCCAAGAAGACCGTCGGCGTCAACCCTTACAAGGAAGTCCTCGGGGTCGCTTCCAAGCACTTCAACGCGATCGAGAAGTACGCGCTCACCCACGACAAGGACGACCAGCCTCAGATGCACCAGGAACTGGGCGACAACCGCTGACCGCAGGGCCGGATCCGGCTGCCGTGCTTCCCCGCGAGTGGCCGTCGCGGCGGCGGCTCGGCAGAGCACGACAAGGCGGCCGGGCCCGCGCCTGCAAGCCCGGCCGCCGTCGGGGGGTTCGGTCGTTCAGGCCGCCGTTGTCATCGACGGTCGTGATGACTACACGGCCGACCTCGATGACGGCGGCGTGGGTGTTGTCCAGCAGCACCCAGCCGTCACAAGTTGCCGCTGCCGCTCTGGGCGGTGCCGTCGGCTCCGATGTTGCCGTAGACGATCCGCAGGCCGGTGGGGACATTACCTCCGCCCTGCCGGGGCTGGTGGGGGTGCCGGAGGTGCGGCGCAGGTGGAGGGCGGTGCCGTAGTCGTGACGCAGCCAGATGCGACGGTTGTCGGCGACGCTTTTGAGGACGGGGTTGTCGAAACGTGGGGGTTGTCGCTGTCGGGGTTGACCGTGACCTTGGCCCGGCTCCAGGCACCAGCCGTCGGTGTCGTTCCCGCCGCCCAGGCGGATGCAGACGGGGTACCGGTCGAGGTCGGCGGTATCGAGCCGGGGCTTGCGAGGGTCGTTGTACTCGGCCTGGAGGACGTTGGCGCCCTCGCCCAGGACGAACTCGTCCGTCGTGCCACGATTGAAGTCGTCGCCTGTGGTGTCCAGGTAGGAATCGCGGCCGGCGATGCCGAGGTAGACGTAGTTGTCGGCCCGGTGATGCAGCGTCGGAGGACCGCGTGCCGCGGCCTGCGGTACGCGCGCGGCGGCTCAGGGGGAGCCCTTGGCCACCGCCGACACCACGCCCCAGCGACCACTGTGCGTCTGGCAGGTCATGCCTGAAGCCACAGGCGAAGGGCAGCAACGGTCACGGTGCCGTGGAAGACGTAGGCCCCGCTCGTCGAAGCTCATGGCTTCCATCCGGTTGACCTTCGACTTTCCGATCAGTCGTTCCACTTGGTTCCTGCGGACGTAGCAGACCTCATCGAGGTTGGGGGTCCGGCCGCCTCGGCTGCCGCGTTGGAGGCGGTCGGTCCGCTGGTTCCTCGGATCGAAGATGGTGTGCTTGATCTGTCGGCGGCGCAGGAAGCGGCGGTTGTGCCGAGAACTGTTGGCACGTCGACTGAGTGGCTCGGCTTCGACCGCCCGCACACCCTCACGCCGGCGGCCGGCTTCAGCCGGTGGCCGGCCGGGCCTCTCGCATGTTCCGCCCCATGGCGCAACGACCCCTTCACCTGTGCGAGCGCGGCCGAGCGGCGGCAGCGGCTGAACCTGGGGCGTGAACCCGGCGAGGAGGTCCAGGGCGCGGCGGTGGTCCTCCGGCGACGTGTCCGGCCTGCACCGCACATGCCACAGAGAAAGCCAAGCCCCGGCGCATCGAGATCACCAGCTGACCCCCACCGCGCAGACGCAGGAGGTAACCGGCCCGGCCGCGGGCATGGAGTCCTCCAGGCCCCCCGAAAGTCGGACCTGGCCAAGGCTTGTCCCGTAAACGATCTCCGAGGCGGCGCGGATGTGCGTGGGTCGTGGGCTGAGGTCGAGAAGGGGCTCGACACGTTTTTGCGCACGGCAGCGGCGTCGTGCGACTTCACCCTTCGGATACTGCTACGACAAGACCTTCGACGTGGGCTGAGGCTGATCACCTTGAGCGAATGCAACATCTACGCCGGCCACCGGGAGCAGCAGGTCCCGGGGGTCACCCTCGCGAAGACCCTATGGGCTGACCTCGAAGCGGCCTTCGGCATCAGGTTCTCCGGCGACGCCGATGGTCAGCCCCCCTCCTTCACCTGGGGGAACAACGAGCGCTGGCTGAGCGTCTGGGTTGCGGTACCGCCGGACCTGGACGAGCCGCACCACTCCCACCCGGCAAGGGTCACCGCCAATCAGCCTGACTCGGACGCCTGGGCCCACCGGGTCTTCGACGCCCTGGACGCAACGGGCCGGTACTCGCTGTTCATGATTGAGGACGACCATGACCTGGTCCGGACGAACTCGGAGCTGGCCCGCACCCAGTGGGAAGACCGCTGATCCCCTGACCCGCAACCGAGATCTATGCCCGTCCAGGAAGTGATTGGCTCGCCAGCGCCGGCGGGAACCGTGTGAGGATCTCGCCGTAGCTGGTGTGATCACGCGTCGCAGCCGTCCCGGATAGCCCCGTTCACGGGGCTCAGCACGCGCTGCTTCGGCACGTTGCTGACGATACTGCGGCGTGAAGGCGCGGACGCGGTCCGCAGGGGCCGGCCGTGGAGCCTGCCGCTGGAGGACCGCGTGCTACTGGTCGCCGCTTAATGGCGCACCAACTTGACGCTGCGCCAGCTCGCCCCGTTCTTCGGCGTCTCCAAACCCGCGGCCGACCGCATCATCAACCACCTCGGACCCCTGCTTGCACTTCGGCCCCTCAGGCGGTTCCGCAAGAACACCGTGCTCATCGTGGACGGCACCCTGGTCCCCACCCGTGACCACACAGTGGCTGAGCAATCCAAGAACTACCGCTACTCCACCAACCGTCAGCTCGTCATCGACGCTGGCACCCAGCGCGTTGTCGTGGTCGGTCGACCCTTGCCCGGCAACCGCAACGACTGCAGGGCATGGGAGCCCTCCGGCGCCAAGGACGCCGCCGGCAACACCACCGTGATCGCTGACGGCGGCTACCGCGGCACCGGCTGATCATCCCGCACCGCCGCGAGGGCGGACAGCGTGAACTGCCCGCCTGGAAGGAAGAAACAACACCTCCCACCGCAAGGTCCGCGCCCGCTTCGCAGCACGCCTTCGCCCGCATGAAGATCTGGTAGATCCTCCGCGACTGCCGCTTGAAGGGCGACGGCGTCCATCACGCCATGAGCGGCATTGCCCGTCTGCACAACCTCGCCCTCGCTGGTTGATCGAGCAGCCCGAACCACGACATCCCCACCGGATCAGAGATCGTTTACGGGACACCCCTTAGGCAGACCGGAGCTGTGATCGCACACCCATTTGCGACTGGCCAGCGGCCCGTGACCACGACGCGCAGGGTGTACGGGCGGCCGGTGCTGATCGCCTCTGCCTGCTCCCGGAGATCGGCGGGCGTGAAGCCGAGCAGGGCCCGGTCTGCGGCCGCGCGTAGCAGCGGGAAGCTCTCCGCCGGGGGCCGGCCGCGGTGAGTGTCGGCGAGCTCGGCGAACGTCTGCTGATACGGCGTGCCGTAGGTGCTGGCTGTTCACGCTGATCTCGCCCATGTCCCGCTCCCGTGCTCCGGTAGCCGGCAGGGCCCGGCCCACGCTCACGACGCTACGAGGGGGGTCTGACAGTGAGTTCCGGGCGCACGCCTGCGCCCTCCCGTGGGGAGCCGGGAGGGGCGGCGCGGCCCCGCCAGCTCGGGACAGGCGGGGCCGGGGCGCGGTTCCTCTCCGGGGGGTCGCGAGGACCGCGTGGGCACAGCCTGGCACCGGTGGGCTGTGCGCAATAGGGTCGTGCACGAACCCGAGGCATATGCACAGTGCCCGTCCCCTCTGCTGCCGGGTGGCGGGCACTGGCTCGTGGGCCAGGGGGCGGACGTAGGCCGGACGGCGCAGGATGATGACCTGCCCTCGGCCTGCGCGTCGGCGTCTGCGTCGTTGCCCGCTGGTGGGCGGCCGTGGCGAACAGGATCGACAGAGCGAACGAATTTAGAAGAGCTCGACCACGATGGCGACGCTCACGGCGGTGATGGCGAGGCCGACGAGGAGGATGACCAGCCAGAAGGAGGTGAGCCACACCTTGCGGAGCCACGAGTACACGAAGGTCGATACGCCGGGACGTCCCGGGCGATAGGCGACCTGGACGGTCGGGGCAGTGCTCCTCCCGAGCAGGTCGATCCTGCTGTGGGTCGCGCCCTGCATGTCGGTGTACACGTAGCTCACGCCGTTGCGCTTCGCCTCGACGGTGATGCCATGCCGGGGCAGATACCAGATGTCGTACATGTGCGACAGCAAACCGGCCCCGAACGCGGTGATCCCCACGCCGAACGGGGTGACCAAAAGGAACAGGACCGCCATCTCCATCGGCCCCAGGATCCCGATGACCACGGTCATCGCGACGATCAGGAGGCCGGCGGTCCACGCCCAGAACGTGAATTTGCGGAACCAAGCGTCCTCGTCGGACTCCGTCAGCGTGCTGACGGTGACGAGGGCCGAGCCGTCGGCAGCTTCCGCGGACTCGTCCGCGGACTCGGGCAGGCTCGCGTTGACCGCGTCGGCGAACATCGTGGCCGCCGCCTCGCTCACGCCCCCGACCCGGTGGACGGCCGGGGTCGATCCGGCCGGGGCGGTGAGCTCCACGGCGACGGCACGGCCCTCCGCCTGGACCGTCCGGACGGCCTGGAGCGGGATGCGCGTCTCCTCGCGCCCTCGGGTCAACACGAGGTCGTCCTCCTCGGCTTGGAGGACGACTCCGCCGGAGCCGCGCAGGACGGGTATGGGTGAGCTGATCGACATGGGCATGATCGTAGAGGGCGGCCATCCGATCACCAAGGCCGCTACGGCGTCAGGACCCCGTTCAGGTACGGCTCGACGGTCTTGCTCCAGGCCCTTGGGGGCTCGTAGTGGAGGAGGTGGCCGGCGTCGGGGATCTCCGCGTACGGGCAGAATCCCGGCTGGCAGCGTTGCTTCCCGCCTTCCCGCCTACCGGCCCACGGCCGATGCTGGCGATGGCGGCCGGCTTCTGCGTCGAGCACGGGGCCGATCCGGCCGACTGCGCCGAGCCGATCCTCGGCGGTGTCCACCAGGACCTGCTCGACGCCCTGGAGTTCGCCCGCCGCTGGGCCTCCACCTGCGCGGCGGAGGGGACGGCCGGCTTCGTTCACGAGAATGGGTTCTGGCTCGACTTCTGTGAAACCGGACCCCGGCGCTTCTGCTCAGGTCTTCCGAAGACATCCGGCCTGGGCGATGTCTGGCACTGCGAGCCGAAGGACCACGTCGCCCGCCCGTCACCCCAGAAGTTGAGCCAGAACCCGAGAATGGGCAGCTGATGTTCACCACTTCGGCAGGCGCCACGGGGCACCCGGGAACTCGAGCACTGCGTGAGTCGCTTGCCGTCGTCGGAGGCCGAGGACGAGCACTTGCCCGCGCTGCGTTGATACCCCACGGCGGTGGCAGGTGCCGTTCCCGCGACGGATGAGAAAACAGGTTGGCTTACTGTTGGCGAGCTGCGACGATGCCTCTGTTTCCCAGGCGGAGGGCATTTGTTCGTTTTCGTGTGTGCGGGATGCGGCGCTGAGCTGACTACCCCTCTGTCCCAGGTCTCACTGCCAATCCACGCCCGTCAGAAGTACGGGAACGGTGCCCAGCTTCCGGTGCTCATGGAGTCGGGGACGTTCGCCGTGGACCCGGACCCCTGGGGAGGGCCGTGGCGGATGTGGGACGAGATCGATCCGGGCGAGGCGGAAGCGCGCGGCATCTACGCGCCGGTCTACGCCCTATCCGACAGCACGCCCGGGGCGAGCGTCATCGCGCCCGGCGACACCCGGGGAACCCGGCTGATTCCTGAGAAGCGCGGCGGTGCCTGCTGCGGCCTCGACGGAGCCGACGGGCCCAACATGGCCTGCGAGACGTGCGACCTCCCCGTGGCGACCAGGGTCGACGACTGCTCGCTCTGGCAGCAAGTGCGGCTCAACCCGGAAGCCGTGCACCGCGTCCCCGTCGACGGAGTCCACGCTGCACCCCTCTCCTGGGCGGAGCTGGCAGAGAAGGGGGAGAAAGTGCCCCCGTTCGAGCCGATTGCCACATGGGGAGGACGGTTGTGGTCGGACCACTACTGGTCGTGGAGCCCGCAGTGGGAGGCGGCAGCCGGCCAGGCGCTTGCCCACCTCCTGGTTGCCTCCCAAGGGCAGCCGGTTGAGGTCCCAGGCGGTCTGACCGCGGACGTGTTCCAACGCGCGCTTGACACCCTGCTGCCGGCATGCCCCCCGAAGCGGCGCGCCGTCCTGGCTGGACCGGGACAGCCCTCCCCAGGTGCGGGCGTCGACATCCTCTTTGTACCGGTCCACCCCCAGACAGGTGAGACCTGGACCCCCGTCGGCCCGACTGCGTCTGCATACCCCGTGCCTCTGCCGCTGGGGGTGTGGCTGTGGTTGGTCTCTCCCCAGCCATACCTGCCGGTTCCAGCATCAGGCCGCATACCCAAGGACGTACTCCGCGACGACCCGCTCCCGCCGCTCCCCAACTACTCGTTCCGAGCTGACCGAGGAACGTTCCAGCACACCTTGGTCCGGCTACCAGCCGTTCGCAGCCCTTGGCTACGAACGATCCTCGAGAACCCCACACAGGGCACCTCGGCCGACATCTTCTAACCGTCTGACAATCGAACAGCACCGGACTCCCGTGCCTCCCCTCGACAGCATGGCCCGCGGTGAACGCGACACTCTCGGAGAAGCGGACCTGGTGGCGTGCAGGTCGGTGATCGTCGTACCGCGCTCCTCCGCCAGCAGCCGCAGCCGGTCACGGACAGCCTCACTGATCTTGATACTCGTCGGCTTGCTCATACGGCGATTCTGCCGCCGGTAGATCTCCGTAGTCACGGCTTGCCGTCGCGGCCCCTTCGGCGTCCCGTCAGCTGTTCGGCGAGCGTGGTCACGTTTCGGATGATCTTGTCCCGCGTGTAAGCGCGGCGGACGATCCGGTCCAGTACCAGCACACTCCCGGCGTCCCGGTCCTCGTCCGGCCTCCTTAAGGATCACGTCGAGCATCGCGCTGATCACCCGCAGCAGGCTGTTGCCGTTCCGGGTCCGGACCCAGGTGGAGTCAGTGGGTGATCATCCGGTCCAGGAGTGTCGACCAGAAACGACGGCATTGCCGAGGGGCGGCGCGAAAACGGGAGGCGGGTGCCACCGGGTCGTTGACAGGATGTCCGCGCTCAACTTCCGATGGGAAAGGACCCGACGACCGTGGCTCGTGCCATCACGCTGATCCGCTCCGCCTCCCTGTCCGACATCGCCGAGTATGCCTATGCAGCCACGGCGCCCGCCGATTCCCGCCTGATCTTCCTCGCAGGGGCGTGTCCCCTCAACGACGACGGCTCGACGGCAGCGGTCGGGGACTACGCGGGTCAGGCATTGAAAGCAGTCGAGAACATGCAGGCTGCTCTCGCTGCCTCCGGCGCATCACTCCAGGACGTCATCAGTACCAGGGTTCTCGTCGCATCGGCGCGGCGGGAGGATTTGGTGGCTGCCTGGGGGGTAGTCCGGGACTCGTTCGCTGACCATGACGTTCCCAGCACCTTGATGGGCGTCACCGTGCTCGGTTATGAGGACCAGCTCGTCGAGATCGAGGCCGTGGCCGCCGTGCTCGACTCTTGAGGCCCATTGACACACCGCGGCGACTGAGCTGGCTGGACCGGAAGTACCTGACAGGCACCACGAACGTGAGACCGCTAAGCGGTGTCTTTCGGATCATGCCGTGCCCACAGCGCCCAGCCCCGCCTGGCCGTCTGATCGGGGCGTGGGGTACTGGGGTACCCCGTCGACCGACGCCTCTCTGGGCGTGACCGGCCATGCCATGATCTGCGAATGAGCGAGTACGCCTGGCCCGGGGAGAACGGCAGGCGCACGCCTGACGCGGCCTCGGCCTGGACCGAGACCGTCCGCGTTCTGCCCGTCGGTATCCGCATCACCGGTGAGGTCGTCGGCCGGCAGCCCTTCGGTGTCTTCCTCTCCATCGACGGCCGCCCCGACGCCGTCGGCCTAGCCAGGATGGCGCCGCTGTAGTCCGTAGTCCGCGATCATTTCGAGCGTGGACTCCACCGAGTTGAGCTCGGTGTTCAGGTGCTTGACCCACCGGCCCTTCGGTTGCAGCGCGGCGTGCGGGGCGACGGCCCCCGTGATGAACCGGCGGGACACGGTGAGCTTCTCGCGGATCGCCGCGACCTCGTAGGCCTGCAGCTCGACCAGGTCCGAGCAGAACTTGTAGCCGTCCGCCCAGGACGCTCCTGACGGCCACTGGCACGGTTGGTTCCCGCGCGGAGCGGGCCCGACCGCGCCGTCACTTGCGGGTGTCCCCCGGAGGGGCCAGGTCGTAGGGGCGGGGATAGGCGGTCGGTCGCGCGGAGACGAAGCGGGGATCGGTCCACGGAACCTCCTGCTGGGCATGGGCGTTGAGGTCGGCCGGGGATGTCTTCCAGTGGCCGGTGGTCAGGCGCTCCTCCAGGGTGTGGACGGCTGCGAGGTTCTCCCCCAGGGTGAAGGTGCAGTGTCCGGGTGCGTCGACGTACGCCTGGCGCAGGAGCGCGGCCGATCCGCCGGCGGTCGCGGCCCGGCGGTAGGCGCTCTCGGCCTGGACGGGAATCAGCTCGTCGCCCGTCGTGTGAAGGTTCAACTGCGGGTCGGAGAGCCGCCCGGTGAAGGTGCTGGTACGCCGCATCCAGGCCACCGCCTGCGGGTCGGCGTCGATCCGTGGGGCGCGGTTCAGGGTCGTCACGTCCTGCCGCAACGACAGCCCGGCCTTCTCGTAGAGCTCGGTCACCTCCTTGTACACCGAGGACCGGCGCAGCATCGCGGCGTAGTCGACGTTCGTGTTCCAGGACGGGTTGCCGCCGGCGCGGGACTCGGCCTCCTGCCGCCAGGCGAACGCCGCGGTCTGCAGCAGGCCGGTGACGGCGGCGTACTGGTTGGCCTGCTGCCCTTCCCAGTCCGTCGGAGCGGGCTCGGGCTGTGCGGCGTCGTTGTAACCGGGGATGTTGTGGAGCGCGGCGGCGAGCGCGATCCGGGCGCGGCCCTCGGGGGTCTGCTGGGCGGCCGCCACCTCACGGGTGAGAGCGCGCGCGGCGTTCCTCGCCTCCGTCTGGTCGGCGAAGCCGGTGAGGGGGATGTCCAAGTCGGGCGCCAGCAGCGCCTTGAGGGCGAAGACGGGGTCGAGAGTGTTGTTCCAGTTGGCCACGCCGCCCTGCACCAGCCCGCACAGCGACAGCGACCCGTCGATCCGATCCGGGTGGCGTTCGACGATCGCCGTGGTGACAAGTCCGCCGTACGAGGTGCCCCAGGCGATGGTCCGCCGGGCCGACCCGAACTTCTGGGCGAACAGTTCCAGGGTGGCCAGTTGGTCGGGAACCGCGTCGCTGACGGCCCAGCCGGTCGTGGCGTAGGAGGAGCCGATGAGGGCGTAGCCCTTCTCCAGGAGTCTCCCGCGGGTCTCCTGGTCAGGCGCGTTGCGGGCGGGGTTGGGGGCTCCCGACGGCACGTAGCCGTGGCTGTACAGCAGGACGGTGCCGTTCCAGCGGGCGGGTACGTCCATCGTGTACGCGGCCCCGGATGCCAGCCGCCCCTCCAGGTGCGTGTCGTCGCGGGGCACGGCCGACGCCTGTGCGGGCAGGTTGGTGGTGAGGGCGAGGACGGCGGTGACGGCCAGAGCGGTCTGGGTGCGGTGACGGTGGTTCACGGACGAGTCCCTTCCTGGGCGGGGCCGTTGAGCTCGGGGCCGCTAACCTTGGGGCCGTTGACCTTGGGGCCGTTGACCTTGAGGGCGTTAACCTCGGGGGCGCTGACCTCGGGGCCGTTGACCTCGGGCGCGTTGACGTCGGGCGCGGGCGAGTCGAGCGAGTCGCCGTGCGTCTCGCGCATCCGCCACACGGTGAGCGCGGTGATCAACGCCCCACCGCACAGCAGGAGCGAGATCGGGGTGGAGCTTCCGTCGTACGTCGCCAGCAGGCTGCTCGCGATCATCGGGGAGAAGCCCGCTCCGACGAGGGTCGCCGCTTGGTACCCGAGCGAAGCCCCGGTGTACCGGACACGGGTGCCGAACATCTCGGAGAGCAGCGCTCCGAGGGGCCCGTACATGGTCGACTGCGCGACACCGTGCCCGAGGACGAGGGCGAGGATCAGCAGCCCCGGGGAGCCCGATCCGACGAGCGCGAGCACGGGGAAGGCCAGCGCGGCCGATGCCAGGGCGCCGGCGAGGACGACCGGACGGCGGCCGACGCGGTCGGACAGCGCGGAGGCGGCGGGCAGGACGGCGAGGGCCACGAAGGAGGCGGCGGTCACGGCCGTGAGCACCTGCGGCCGGGTGTAACCCTGCTCCACCGCGTACGAGATCATGAAGCTGGTCAGCAGGGCCTGCGCGGTGAAGGCCCCGATGCCGACGCCGCAGGCGAGCAGCAGGGGCTTGGGGCGGCGCAGGACCTCCGCGACGGGCGGCCGGGACGCCCGGCGAGGCGCCTTCTCCGCGCCCGCCTCAGCGTCCGCCTCAGCCCCCGCCTCCGCTTCCGCGTCCGCCTCCGCTTCCGCTTCCGCGAAGAGCGGGCTCTCCGCCACCTTGAGCCGTACGAAAAGCCCGACGGCGAGCAGAGCCACGCTCAGCAGGAACGGCACGCGCCAGCCCCAGGTGCGGAACTCGTCGTCCGGGAGGGTCGCGACCAGGGTGACGACGCCTGCCGACAGTACGGAGCCGAGCGGTGCGCCGAGTTGGGTGAAGCTCGACCACAGGCCGCGGCGGCGGCCGGCTCCCTGGGTGCGCTCGGCGTGTTCGACGACCATGAGCGTGGCGCCGCCCCACTCCCCGCCGATCGCGATGCCCTGCACCACGCGCAGCGCCACCAGCAGTACGGGGGCCCAGACGCCGATGGCGTCGTAGGTCGGCAGCAGTCCGATGAGGAAACTCCCCGCCCCCATCAGGACCATGGTGAGCAGCATCATCGATTTGCGGCCGATCCGGTCACCGAAGTGGCCGAAGACGATGCCGCCGAGCGGCCGGGCCACGTATCCGGCCGCGAACGTGCCGAACGCTGCGATGGTGCCGACCGCCGGGTCGGCCGTGGGGAAGAACAGTTCCCCGAAGACGAGCGCGGCGACCGTGCCGTACACGAGGAAGTCGTAGAACTCGACGGCGGTGCCGAGCAGTCCGGACAGCGCGACACGGCGCAACTGCCGCATGTCTTGAGCGGGTTGATGGACTGCGGTGCCGGAGGCGGAGGTACGGGATGGCTGCACGGGGAGCTCCCAGACGCGGTGAGGACGGCATCCTGACGGTGCCGATGCCCGGCGAAGTTAGGCATTTATTTCACAGCCGTCAAGATCCTGCACAACATCACGCGACAGAAGCCCCCCGTGGAGAAGCTCCGGGCACCAACCCAGGCCGGTCTTGGCCACCTTCAGCAGCAGGGCGTAGTGGCGCAGGCGGAGTCCGGACCGTCGTGGTCGCTCCGGCTCAGGCGTCCCGCTCCGCCTCCGGCCGTACCGGTACGACGTCGAGCAGCCGCTCCGCCGTCGCGCGCGCCCCCGGGGTGAGGCGCTCGTGCACCGCGCGGAACGTCTTCTCCGCCTGCTCGGCCGGCCAGTCGTCCGGCAGGTGCCCGACCGGCAGCCGGGGGTCCCGCCGGATGATCCGCAGCCACTCGGCGGACAGCCGCGACCGTACCGCCAGCGGGTCGTCGCCGTCGGGGTCAGCCGACTCCGCCGACTGCCACCGGCGTACGAAAAGGCCATACTGATCGGCCAGTTCGGCCAGCTCCCAGGCCTCCTCGATCATCGCGCCGATGTCCATGCCGGCGTCGGCCTGGGCACGGAACACCTTCACGTGCGCGTCGAGGCCCAGCGCCGTGACGATCGGGTCCACGTCGACATGGCCCGGCGCGATCCACACCCCTCCGAACAGCGGACCGAAGCCGCTCCAGGCCAACCGCGAACGCAGATCGTGGCGTTGCCGCTGCCAGCTCTCCGGCAGGGAGAACCCCAGCAGGGTCCACGTACCGTCCCAGTGCCGATTGACCGCGCCGCTCCCCCAGATGCGGCGCTCACCGTCCCGCAGCACCGCCTCCGAGCGCTCGGTGAGCCCGAAGTACATCCGCCGCCCCTCGCGCTGCCGCCGCAGCAGGCCACGCCCGACCATGCGCGTCAGCGTCGAACGGGTCGCCTGCTCACCGACCCCCACCCGACCGAAGAGCTCGATGACGCTCCCCGAGTACACGCACACGTCCCGGCCCAGCACCCAGTCACCCAGGAAGGTGAGCATCAGCTCCTGGGGACGCGGAATGTCATCAACGGTGGCCACGCTCACCACCGTACGCGCCCCTGGGGGCGGGGCCGCCGAGGAGGTCCGGGGCTGGCCCGCAGCTGGTCGGGGGTGAGGTCGTCGCGGCGGGCCCGCAGGGCGTGGAAGACGTCCACCGCGAGGTAGAAGTACAGGTCATCGAGGATCGCGAGCAATTCCCCCGCGATGCTGGACTTCCCAGAGCTTGATGTGCCGTTCAGGAAGGTGATCAGGCCCTGGGAGTGGGTGGCGTAAGGGACTGGTGAGTCATGTCGTCAATTCCTTGAGGATGTCTTCCAGCCAGCGCACGTGGGACAAAAGGGCGCGCCCCTTGCCGTCATGGACGTGGTCCAGGAGACGCACCATGCGGGTGCGGTCGATCCCCGGCAGCCAGGGCTCCTCGCGGATGTCCCGGGCGAGGAAACGCTCGTACTGGGCGCGGCGTGCGTCCAGTTCCGTGCGGACGAGAGCGATCTGCTCTTCCTTGGTGAGGAAGACGGTGAAGAGGTAGCGCATCAGGAACTCGGGGTCGGCCGGGTCCGGGGAAGGGACGTACGGCTCCGCAAGCCGTCGGCGCAGCTCGTGTTCGCCCGCTTCCGTCAGCCGGTAGACCTTGGCGTCCGGGCGCCCCTCGTTGCGCTCCAGGGTGTAGTCGATCCAGCCGTCGGCGCACATCCGGTTCAGGGTCCGGTAGATCTGGCTCTGCTGACCGGGCAGGCCGGTCATGCGGCCCATCTCGCTGGCCAGCCATCGCTTCAGGTCGTAGCCGGTACAGGGACGCATGGCCACGAATCCGAGCAGAACGTGCTCGAGCTTCATTTCCCTTCACCGACTTCCCGCATATGGCACTAGTCACCTATGGCACTAGGCACCTATCCTCTGGCCACGCAACGCCACGCCACGGCCCGGAGGAGACCCTATGCCACTGACCTTGAGACCCCCGCTGCGCGCACGAAGAGCGGCACGCGCAGGTCAGAGCGCGCTGGCGCTGATGCTGGCGCTCGTAGCCACCTGGCTGACCCCGGCCCCATCCCAGGCCGCGACGGATCGGCCGGCGGACCGGTCGCCGATGGTGCACACCGCCAACGGCTGGATCCGCGGCCGGGCCACCGCCGACGGCCACCAGTTCCTGGGCATCCCCTACGCCCAGCCGCCCACCGGTGAACGGCGCTGGACGGCGCCACTGCCCGCGCGAGCCTGGCGCGGCGTACGGGATGCCACCCAGTACGGCGACTATTGCGCGCAGAACACGTACTGGGCCCCCGGCTTCGAGGAACGCCACACCACTGAGGACTGCCTGACAGCCAACGTCTACACCCCGCCCGCCGGTCAGCGGCACGGAGACCGGGGCCGGCTGCCCGTCATGGTCTGGGTACACGGCGGCGGCAACGTAGGCGGCGCCGGTCGTGACATCGTCCCCGATGAGTTCGCCCGCCGTACCGACACAGTGGTCGTCACCTTCAACTACCGCCTCGGCGCCATGGGTTTCCTCACCCTGCCGGACACCTCGGGCAACTTCGCCCTCCTCGACCAGCAGCTGGCCATGCGCTGGGTCCAGAGCAACATCCGCCGCTTCGGGGGTGATCCCCGGCAGGTGACCCTCGCCGGTGAGTCGGCCGGCGGCCGTGCCGTGTGCACTCAGCTGGCCTCGCCGTCCAGCCGGGGCCTGTACCGGGCCGCCATCATCCAGAGCGGCGCCTACGGCGACTGCGCCGGCACCCCGCGGAAGCAGGCCGTCGAAGCCGGCCTGGCCTTCGCCGCCAAGGTGGGGTGCACCGATCCGGGCACCGCGGCCGCCTGCCTGCGCGCCAAGCCCACCGAACAGATCCTGGACGCCCAGCAGGACACGCGCAGCTGGGGCTACACCGTCGGCGGCGCCGGGCTCCCGCGCCAACCCGCCGAAGCCTTCGCCACCAAAGAGGCCGTACGGGTACCCGTCATGAACGGCGCCAACAGCAAGGAGGGACTGGTCTTCGCGTACGACTCCTTCGACCGCTGGGGCAACACCCTGACCGCTGACGCCTACCCGCAGGCCCTCATCGACACCTTCGGGCAGGAGGCCGGCACCCGCGCCCTGGACCGCTACCCGCTCAGCGCCTACGAGCGGCCCGCCTACGCCTACGCCGCCGCCTTCGGTGACCGCCTCTTCGCCTGCCCGGCGCTGCGCGTCAACCCGCTGCTCGCCGAACGCGGACGCGTCTACGGCTACGAGTTCGCCGACCGCACATCACCGCTCTTCGCCTCCCTCCCGCAGAACACCGACTTCGACTTCGGCGCCACCCACGCCGCCGAGCTGAACTACCTCTTCAAGCCCTACGGCCGCAGCGTGGAGTTCAACGCCGAACAGCGTGCCCTGTCCCGGCAGATGACCGCGTACTGGGGCTCCTTCATCCATGGCGACGCCCCCAGCGCCGCCGGCCAGCCCACCATGCCGGAACAGGGTTCCCAGCCCGGCCGCGTGCTTCGCTTGCGTACGAGCGGCGCCGGTGGCAACGCCACCACGGCCGAACTGCCCGGTGAGCACCACTGCGACCTGTGGGGCCCGGAGACATCCGGCTAGGGCCTGTGCCGAATTGAGATCACTGGTTCGCTGTTTCGCCGTCCCGACCGGGCCGGGACGGCATACAGGCGGGATGACCCGGGGCTCGCGACTGTCATGATGTGTCACGTACGACTCGGTCGACCGCCGGCGGGACGCCGGGATCCGGGAGTGAGTGGCGTGGCGGATGACAGGACCGGAGAGTTCCGGATCGGGGGACGGCCGCTGCACGAGCGGCTGACCGCGGATCTGCCCGCCTTCACCCGGCTCGTACTCGGCGAGATCACCGAACGCATCCCCGCCTACGGGGTGCTGCCCTCCGAGGAGCTCGCGGGCGACATCACGCGGGTCATCGAGCAGACCGTGCGGTCCTTCGTCTCCGTGCTGCGCACGAGCTCGCTGCCGCACCGCGAGGAGCTGGAGTTCCTGCGCGAGTCCGCGGCCCGGCGGGCCGAGGAGGGCATCCCGATCGACATCGTGCTCACCGCGTACCACATCGGCGTCCAGGTGGTGTGGCGGTCGCTGACCCCCGAGGTGCGGCCGGAGGAGGTCGGGGACGTGATGGCCGTGAACGCGCTGGCCCTGCGCTATCTGGAGCTGGTCACGCCCGCCGTGGCCGCGGGGTACCTCGACGAACGGCAGACTCGGTACGACGACGAGCGTTCGGCGCGCCACGCCCTGCTGCGGGCGCTGCTCGACGGAGGTCCGGCCGAGGCCGCGGCCGAACGGGCGGGGCTTCGGCTTCCGCCGTGCTACCTGGTACTCGCCGTCGACGTGGGCGCGCATCTCGACGAGACGACGGGAAAGGTCGACAGTGCGGTGGCCGGGCGCCGTAAACTGCGGCGGCTGCGGACGGAGTTGGAGCGGCAGGCGCGCGATACGGTGCTGTTCTCGCTCACCGCGGAGGGCGGCCTGGTGTTGCTGCCGCACCCGGTGACGGCCGACGCGCTCACGCCCGGCGACTGGGCCCGCCTGGAACGCACCGTCGCCGACGTCGGCCGGGCCGCCGGGGCGGTGGTGACCGTGGGAGCCACGGCCGGCGGGCCGCAAGACGTGGCCGGGGCGGCGGAGACGGCTCGGGAGATTCTCGACGTGGCGCTCGACCGCGGCCGCCCGGCCGGCCTCTACCGCCTCGACGACGTCCTGCTGGAGTACCAGCTGTCGCGCCCCGGTGTCGCCCGCGACCGGCTCGCGTCCTTGCTGCTGCCCCTCGACGGCAACGACGAGCTGCTGCGGACCCTGGAGGTCTATCTGCGGTGCGGAAGCCGGCGGCCCACCGCCGCCGACCTGCACGTCCATCCGAACACGGTCGACTACCGGCTCCGCCGGATCGCCGAACTCACCGGTCTGGACCCCACGCGGGTCACGGACGTCGCACTGCTCACCGCCGCCCTGGCGGCCCGCTCGGCGGCGGGCCGCCGCTGACGCTCTTCGACGTCTGCCGACCGATGTGGTCAGCCGCCGAAGACCGGCAGCACCGGGGTGGAGCAGTCCGGGGCGCGGGCGGTGGCCGGGTCGAGGGCGTTGAGCACCTCGCGCAGCGCCACATGATCGAAGGCGAGGGCGAGATGGTCGGCGAAGTCGTTGGCGCACCGCTCCTGAACCGTGATGTTGCGCGCGCCGGGCCCGTCCAGGAACTGTGAGGTGTACGGGGTCACCACCTGGTCGTAGCGGGTGGCGATGGTCGTGTACCGCACGCCCGGGACGGTGTCCGGCACGGAGTTGAGCTTGTTGACGAAGTCCGAGCCGCGCAGTTGCTGGCGCGCCGCCGGATCCGTGGCGTCGGCGATGTCCTCCACCACGGGGAAGACCTGGAACAGCGCGCTGATCCACCGGTCGAGGCCCAGCGCGGTCGACCCGTGGCTGGTGGGGGCGAGGCCCACGAGGTCGTGCACCTTGTCCGCGCCGCCGAGGAACTTCACGTAGTACTGGGCGAGTGTGCCGCCCTGCGAGTGGCCCACCAGGTCGACCTTCGCGGCGCCGGTCCGTTCCCGGACCTGGTCGACGAAGGCGGCCAGCTGGCCGGCGGAGGTGGGGATGTCTCCGGTGCCGCCGACCTGGCCGAGCCTGAGGCCGCCGTAGTTGAGGGCGAAGACGCAGTAGCCGTGGTTCTTCAGCAGGGGGGAGAGCGTGTTCCAGTTGATGAGCATGTTGACGTGCGTGCCGTGCAGCAGGATCACCGGTCGGGGATGGCTCGCGCTGCGGCAGGACCAGTCGTTGGCCCCGGGCGGCGCGGCGCCCGGGTGGGCGAGGGAGGCGAGCACACCGGGGACCGAGTGGTGGACGACGGGCAGCTGCCCGTCGTCCTGCGGCGCGGCGGCGGCCGCGGCCGTGGTGGGCGTGAGTGTGAGTGTGACCAGGAGCGTGGCGAGTACGCCGAGACAGGCGGCGGCGACCCGGGTACGGAGCATCATGGCGGGTCCGTCTCTCAACGCGCCGCTGCGGCGACGGCGTTGCCCACGACGGCCATGCCCTGCTCGTTCGGATGCAGAGGCGCCGCCGCGTGCGCGGGCACGATGCCTTCCAGATAGCGGTCCTCGGGCGCGGCGCAGATGTCATGCCCCACCGTGAGCGCGGCGACGTCGACGAAGCGCGCGCCGTGCTTGGCCGCCTGCTCGCGTGCCGCCGCGCTGATCTTGTTCATCACGCTCTGCAGGTAGTCGCCGTCGCGGGCCCACACCGGCTGGGCGGGGTGGCAGCCACCCGCGCGGATGTACGTCCCGTAGCCGGTGACCACGATCGTCGCCTGTGGGGAGCGCTTCTTGATCTCGGCGAGCGCGGCGCCGAACGTCGGCGCCCACTGCGCCACCGACTCCGCGAGCCGGTCCCGGCCGCCCGACGTGAGCCGGTCGGAGCAGGACAGACCGAAGGGTTCGGGCAGGAAGTTGACGCAGGTCAGTGCCGTCTGGAAGAGCCCGCTGTCGTTCGCGCCGATGGTGACCGAGACCAGGTCGGTGCTCGGCTTGAGCGCGTCGAACTGCGGGGGCAGCACCCCGAGCCTTCTGCTGCCGAAGTCCTCCGTCGTGGCCCCGGAACAGCTCACGTCGGTGAGCTTCGCGCCCAGCGCTTCGGCCGCCACGGCCGGGTAGTTGCGGTCCGAGCGCAGGCAGAGCAGATTGATGTCCTGCTGCGGAATCAGCGGCCCCGCGGCCGCGGAATCGCCCAGGGCCACGTACTCCAGAACCTCCTGGTCCGTCACCGCTTGCGCGGGCCCCGCCGCGGCGGCCACGGCCGCCCCCACCGCCACCATGGCAAGCCCTGCCTTGATCCGTGCGCCCAGTCCCATGGTGCCTCCGTCGTCGTTGTCCGAGGTGCAGCGCCTCACATACTGAAGTGACAGCACGGGGAACGACGCTGGGCGCGTTCCAGAATCACCGGCCACATCTTGTGACGTGTAACAAAGCACCGCCTAGGCGGTCACCGGTGTCACGGTGCCGTTGGGTCCGCAGCGGACGGTCCAGGGGGTCTGGGAGGGGGCGAGGTTCTCGTGGATGCGGATGTCGACCTGGCTGGCGGGGCGGTCGCCGGGGACCTGGGCGTGGGCGGCGGTGCAGGCGAGTTGGGCGACGGCGGTGACGTCGAGGTCGCCGCTGCTGACGGTGCGGGGGACGTAGAGGTCGACGGCGCCTTCCGTGGTGGTGGCGGTGAGCTGGCCGGCCATGGGCGGTACCCGGGTGATCAGGCCCCGTTCGCGTTCGGCGGGGGTGGGGCCTTCCAGGAGGAGGTCGAGGGCCTGCTGGGGGCTGAGGGGGCGGTCGGTGGGACGGTTGACCGCGCGCAGTCCGTACGGGCCGGCGAAGTAGAGCTGGACCCTGCGGGCCTCGGTGCCGGGCTGCTGGATTCCGGACGCGGGGGCTCCGGCCGGGGTGGGGCCGGTGGGCGTGATGCCACAGCCGGCGGCGGTCAGGACGGCGATGGCCGCCGCGAGGACCGCTGCTGAGGCACGGGTACGGGGTGTCATCGGGTTTCCGGCGGGGTGGGGTCGAGCGGGAGGGTGAGGGTGAAGACGGCTCCGCCGCCGGGTGCGTTGGCGGCGGTGAGGGTGCCGTCGTGCAGCAGAGCGTTCTCGCGGGCGAGGGCGAGGCCGAGGCCGCTGCCCTCGGAGCGGGTGCGGGCGGTGTCGGCCTTGTAGAACCGGTCGAAGACGTGGGGCAGGGCATGGGCGGGGATGCCGGGGCCGTGATCGGTCACGGTGAGGACCGCCCGGTCCCCCTCGGTGCGGGCGCGGACGGTGACGGGCGGGTGGCCGTGGCGCAAAGCGTTGCCGACGAGGTTGGCGAGGATGACGTCGATGCGCCGGGGGTCGGCGTGGACGGGGACGGGTCCGGGTCCGGGTCCGGCGAGGTCGGCGGTGACACGCGGATCGGTGTCCCAGCCGCGCAGGTGCAGGGTTTTGGCGATCAGCGTGCGCAGGTCGACGTGCTCGGGCCGTAGGGGTGCGGTCTTGGCGTCGAAGCGCGAGACCTCCATGAGGTCCTCGATCATGCGGGCGAGGGTGCGGGTCTCGTCGCTGATGAGGCGGACGGCGTCGGCGGTGTCGGGCGGCAGGGTGCCGGAGGCGGCGTCCTCGTCCAGGACTTCGGTGACGGCGGTCATCGCCGCGAGGGGGGTGCGTAGTTCGTGGGCGACGTCGGCGGCGAAGCGGCGCGCGCCCGCCTCCATGCGGCGCAGTTCCGCGTCGTCCTTCTGCAGAGTCGCCGCCATGGTGTTGAACGTACGGGTGAGGTCGGCGAGCTCGTCGTGACCGTCGGCTTCGAGGCGGGTGCCGAGTTCGCCGGCGGCGATGCGTTCGGCGCCGTCGTGGAGCCGGCGTACGGGACGCAGGACGCGGCGGGCGGCGAACAGGGCGGGGACGAGAGCAAGGGCGAGGGCCGGGACCGCCCCGGCCTGGGCCGCGGTGCGGAGGGCCGCGATGTCGGCCTGGTCGTCGTCGAGCGGGAAGGAGGCGTAGACGGTCAGCCCGGAAGGCCTGCTCATGCCGTCGGCCGGTGCTCGGTCATCGGCGTACGAGACGGGCATGGCGAGCGCCAGCCAGGGGCGGCCTTCGTGTTCGATGCGCTGGTACGCGGCCTCGCCGTCGTCCCGTACCGCCTGGCGGAGTCGGGACGGGGGCGGCGGGCTGCCGGGAGACGCGGAGACGAGCGGGCCATCCTGGTAGGCGGCGGAGGTGTGCCAGGTGTGGGCGCCGCCGGCCCGGTCGAGCTGGCGGGCCAGGTCGCGCAGGTCCTCGGTGCGGGGCGGGAAGGGCAGGCCGGGGGCGAGGGAGTCGAGCTGGGCGCGCAGGTCGGCGACGGCGTTGTCCTGCGTGCGGTCCAGGAGCGCGGAGCGGGCCTGCAGGAAGGTGAGTCCCGCGGTGAGCAGGGAGCCGAAGGCGACGGCGAGCAGGAAGGCGGCGACGAGCCGTGCTCTCAGGCCGCGCGGGATGATGCGGAGCCGGAGGGTCATGTGACGGGCCCGAAGCGGTAGCCGAAGCCGCGCACGGTCTGCACGTACACAGGGGTACGCGGGTCGTCCTCGATCTTGGCCCGCAGGCGCATCACGCACGCGTCGACGAGGCGGGCGTCGCCGTAGAAGGAGTGCTCCCAGACCTGCTCCAGGAGTTGCGGCCGGCTGTAGACCTGGCCCGGCGTGGCGGAGAGGAACAGCAGGAGCTTCAGTTCGGAGGGGGCGAGGGCGAGTTCGCTGCCGTTCTTCGACACGATGAGCGCCGTACGGTCCACGGCCAGGTCCCCGTACCGCTCCGCTCCCGTCTGCGCGGGCTCGGCGGTCTCACCGCCCTGGGCGGGGGCGACCCTGCGCAGGACGGCCTTGATGCGGGCTTCGAGGACCTCTCCGCTCGCCGGTTTGACGATGTAGTCGTCGGCGCCGGCCTCCAGCCCGACGACCATGTCGATGTCGTCGCCCCGGGCGGAGAGGATGACGATCGGGACCTGCTTGCTCTCGCGGATGCGCCGGCACACCTCCAGGCCGCTCATCCCCGGCAGCATCAGGTCGAGCAGCACCAGGTCGGGACGGTGGCGCTCCAGCGCGAGCAGGCCGGTCTCACCGCTGGCCGCGACCTCCACCTCGTGTCCGCGGCGCTTGAGCGCGAGGGTGACGCCCTTCTGGACGGCGAGGTCGTCTTCGATCAGCAGGACTCGTGCCATGGCGGGGGTGTTCGTCTCCTGTCCACGGGGACTTGGGTGTTCTTCGACCAGGGTGCTCGAAGCGTATGACGGCCGGTTCCGCTTTTCGTGATGAAACGATGACAGCCTGCCGTTCTCGTCGCTCGCGACGGTTCCGTCGAGGGCATGAGCGATGCGCGGCACAGCAGGATCGAGGACAGGAACGGCCGCGGGGCGGCCCGGACGAACGCCTTCGTAGGGCAACCAGGCCCAGTCGATGCAGGCACTGGGGCACTGGGGGCGACTCCTGCCCGGCAGACCGTGACCAGGCCGTACGCCGCTCATGACCGCTCGTCTCGCGACACGTGACGAACCGATGACGAGCCCGCCACCCACCTCCCCGAAAGGCTCCGCTGGAGACATGAACATCACCACCCCTCGCCCCGCCCGCCGCACCGTCGGTCTCGCCCTCGCGGCCACCGCGGCCGTCCTCGGCCTCACCGCCTGCCAGGGATCCACCTCCGGCACCGACACCACCGGTACCCCGGTCGGCGGCCGGAGCCACGCGGCCGGGACCGAGACCGATGACACCAAGCCGCGCAGGCTGCTGTGGATGGGCGACTCCATCGGCGAGGCACAGGCCCCCGCCCTCGGCGCCGCCATCAAGGCGGGCGGCGCCGAATTCGCCTCGATGGCCGCCGCGGGAGGCGGCGGCGTCATCGGCGAGACAGCCGCGCCCACCTGGGAGGAACTCCCGAAGAAGCTCGCCTCGTTCAAGCCGGACGTCGTGGCCTACCAGGTCACCACCTACGACTGGGGCACCGCCGACGAACAGCGTGCCGGATACGAACGCCTGGCCAAGACCGTGAACGACGCCGGCGCCGATCTCCTCATCGTGTCGGCCCCGCCGTTCAAGATCGACGACTTCTACAAGGAGCACGAGGCCGCCATCAAAACGGCCCCCACCTCAGCCCGCGGGGTCGCCGACAAGCACCCGGACACCGTCCACTTCCTCGACGCCACCGCCCTGTGGGGTACTGACAGCACCGCCGCCACGGCACAGCGCAGCAAGGACGGCATCCACTCCTGCCAGCAGGGATCAGCCGCCTTCGCCGCCTGGTTCGGCACGGAGCTGAACAAGCGGTACGCCTTCACGCCCGCCGCCCTGGATCAGTGGGCCGACGGGCCGTGGACCGGCGACAAGGTCTACGGCCGGCTCGGCTGCGCGTAGCACTCGGCACTCGACGCACACCGACGCCCGACCGCGAGGCGGCTCCTCTACTCCCGGACAGCCGGCCCGAGCCGCCTCGCTCCCCCTCCCCCGGGAAAGAACCCTTGGCCACGCAGACATCCACCCCTCACTCCCACCGCCGCCCCCGTACCGCCCCGACACCCGTACGCAAGCACCACATCGCCGCCCTGGACGGCCTGCGCGGGCTGGCGGTCCTCGGTGTGCTGCTCTTTCACGCCGGACACTTCGGTGGCGGATTCCTCGGCGTGGACCTCTTCTTCGTCCTGTCCGGCTTCCTCATCACCGGGCTGCTCTTGAACGAGGCCCGGACCCACGACGGCCGCATCGACCTGGTCGCCTTCTGGGGACGGCGCGCGCGCCGCCTCGCGCCCGCCCTCGCCGTCCTGGTGGCCGGCACCCTGCTCCTCGTCTGGGCTTTCAGCACGGCATCCGTCCTGCGGCAGGCCCTCGACGACACCCCATGGGTCGTGGCCAACCTGGCCAACTGGCACTTCGTCGCCGATCAGGTGGGCTACTGGCAGTCGTCCGACACGCAGGTCTTGAGCCACCTGTGGAGCATCGCCGTCGAAGAGCAGTTCTACCTCGTCTGGCCACTACTGATCGCCGTACTCGCCCGCGGCGGCAGGGCCGGCTCGGCCGACCGGCGCGTCGCGATCGCGGCCGCGACCGGGGCCGTCCTCTCCCTCGCCCTCATGGTCACGCTCGCCGATCCGGTCGACACCACCCGCGTCTACGAAGGCACCGACACCCGCGCCTTCTCCCTTCTCCTCGGCTCCCTCATGGCCACCGAACCGGCCTCGCGGCTCCTCAACCGCGCCGGCGAACGAGCGAGCGGCTGGTGGAGCCTCGCCCTGGCGGCGGGGATCGCGGCGTACTGGATCACCGCCGACGGCCAGAACTCCCCCGGCCTCTTCCACGGCGGACTCTTCCTCCACGCCCTGGCCGCCGCCCTCCTCATCGCCTGCGTCGCCCGCTCCCCGCGCACCCCCCTGGGCCGCGCCCTGGCCACGCCTCCGCTGCGCGGCCTCGGCCAGATCTCCTACAGCCTCTACCTCTGGCACTGGCCGATCTACCTGCTGTTGAACGAAGACCGCCTCGGTCTGACGGGGTGGAGCCGAACGGCCGTGTTGCTCGCCGTGTCCCTCGCCGCCGCCTGGCTCTCCAAGGTCCTGGTGGAAGACCCCGTCCGGTTCCGCGCGCGTTGGGCTCACGGCCGGACCGGCGCCGCCGCCCTCCTCGCCACCGTCGCAGCACTCGCAGCCCTGTGGGCACTCCTACCGCGGCCGGAGCCCGGCGCGGGCTCCGTCGACATCGACCGACTGACCGCCGGCACTCCGCCGCAACCATTCACGCGCTGAGGCGACGTGAATGCGGTGCCCGCCAATGCCGGCGGGCACGCTCATCTCATGCTGCGGCCGTCGGATTGGATGACTCGGCGGCGCGGCGGTATGCGGCGTTGATGCGCTGAGCCTCTGCGGAACGCATGGAGGGGCCCTGGTGCCGTACGGCACCAGGGCCCCGAAGGAACTGCTACACCATCGGCCGACCCTGATCCTGCGTCGGCCTTCTATGTCCGCAGACCCGACCCAATCGCTGTCGGGGGTGCGGGGATCGCGGATGCGTGACCGGAGACCACCTCACTATCGATGTCCTGCGGTACCCGGGCTCAAGGCTTCCGCCCGGGCGATCCTGATGGCGCTCGGCTCCTCCGTTCTTTCCTCTGGATCAATCACCTAACACACGGGAACTGCGTACTGCTGTTACTGCGAACTGCTTGTACTGCTGGTGGCCTCTCACAGCGCCACTTCGGCAGCCAGCCCCGTCGCCCATCCTGCGTCTGCTCCGGCTTAGAACCCCACTGCCGAACCTCCCGGTGCGCGCGCCCGCAGCCGACGCCTTCACCGAGGTACTGCCACTGCGTTGACTGCGGTACTGCTCACGGCGGCCCCTGATCACTGCGGGCCACCCGGTCCGGTCACCAGTCCCGTCGCCGTCATGCAACAACCCTGGCTTCGAAACTCCGTCACCGAACCGTCGTGCGAACTGCAACTGCGGGTACTACTGCCTGGCAGTTCATCTCTGCCAGGCCCTGCTGTCCCTCTGGGCTACGACAGAAACCATAACCGTGACACCACCCAATGTCTACTCTGGCCAACACAGATTTTTGCGTGTTCGACAGTGAGGTAATCGAACCTCGAAGGTCCCCGTTCGTGGTGCGTCGACATGAACCGGCCGATGACTCCTGGACGTTGGCCGAGCCGTTGCCGGCGCCGTGCAAAGGGAGGGCGAAGCACTCGGGCGCTCCTGGGGCGGACTGACCAGCGAGCACCGCCTCGCCTGCGGCGGACACGGGCGGCCCTTGAAGCCTGTAGGGGGCCAGTGCATTTTGTGGAACCTTTACCCGGAGGCGGCCGTTGGCCAGGTGAACGCGCGAGCGGAATCGCGACCGATGACTCAGAGGAATACCGAGGTGGCGTCAATGGCCATGTGGGACCGGCTCAAGGACCAGGCCAAGAACCTGCAGCAGGCCCAGCGCGGGGGCGGTGCAACCCACGGGGGACCCAGCCGCGGCGCAGGCTCCGGCGGTGGTCCACGCGCCCAGCTGGTCAGCGCGTTGAAGACGCAGCTCGGCTCCCTCAAGACCGAGCTGAAGAGCGGTGCGTACCGGGACGCGAGCATGGCGATGTGCGCACTGGTCGCGGCCGCGGACGGGCACGTGGACCCGGCCGAGCGGCAGCACGTCGAGTCGATGATCCTCAGCAATGAGGTGCTGCAGAATTTCCCGTCGGAGCAGTTGCGCCAGCGCTTCAACAAGCATGTGGACCAGCTGACGCACAACTTCCAGCAGGGCAAGGCCGAGGCGATGCAGGACATCGCCAAGACCGCCAAGAAGCCGACCGAGGCGAGGGCGGTGATCCAGATCGGCATCGTCATCGCCGGCGCCGACGGCGATTTCTCCCAGGCCGAGCAAATGATCATCCGGGATGCCTGCACAGTGCTGGGAGTGTCTCCGGCCGAGTTCCAGCTCTGATCTGCCCGCGGTCCGGATCCCCAGGCGGCTGACGCAGGGTCACGCCAGGGGAGCGGACGCCCGGCGTGCCGGCCGATGGCCAGAAGCGGCGCTCGGGAGGCCGATGAGGATGCCGGGCGCCGCTCGCGGCGACCCCGGTCCTGACCATCAACCTGGTCGTCACCGGTTCGCCCGCTGCCCAGCCCGATCGTCGTCGCCCGCTGACCGGGTCAAGGTGAACTGGTCCCCAAGGGGCCCCCAGAAACGATCAAGGGGCCGTTTCAGATTGCTCTGAAATAGCCCCTGACCTGCGACTTCGAAAAGTCGGGACGACAGGATTTGAACCTGCGACCCCTTGACCCCCAGTCAAGTGCGCTACCAAGCTGCGCCACGTCCCGGTGCCCGTCCCGCCGGTTGTTTCCCGGTGGCGGCGTGCAAGAGAACATTACCTCACTCCACGGGGCCGATCGACGCACGGGGTGTCACCGCGGCCGTGTCCTGGCGGTCGGGGCCGCAGGTCGGGGCCGCAGGTGGGGGCGGGGCGGGGTGGGGACAATGGGGGTGTGGACACGACGCCGAGGGACCGGGACGAGGAAGGGCGGGCGCGCAGTGCGCGGCCGCGGGACGGGCTGGGGCGGCCGTTGCCGTACGGGGCCGAGGGGGTGCCGCGGCAGCCCGAGGGGGTGGCGCGGACGCCGGCGGAGACGCTCCGTGAGGCGCAGCGGCTGCTGGACGCGGGGATGCCGTTCCACGCGCACGAGGTCTTCGAGGACGCCTGGAAGACCGGTCCCGGCGAGGAGCGCGATCTGTGGCAGGGGCTCGCC
This sequence comes from Streptomyces sp. NPDC015346, assembly GCF_043078785.1. Taxonomy (NCBI): domain Bacteria; kingdom Bacillati; phylum Actinomycetota; class Actinomycetes; order Kitasatosporales; family Streptomycetaceae; genus Streptomyces; species Streptomyces sp. NPDC015346. Next base: position 333,371 of record NZ_JBIBTW010000002.1, read on the forward strand.
CAGCTGGCGGTCGGGCTCACCCATGCCGCCCGGGGCAACGCGGCGGGCGGGGCTCGGCTGTTGCTGCGCGGTGCCGCACGGATCTCCGGTCTGGGTGATCCGTACGGCATCGACATCGACGGACTCGTCCGGTGGGCGCGGGAGTTGGCGGCGCGCGCGGACGGGGTGACGGACGCGTCGGCGGAGGCGCCGCGTCTGGTGGCGTCGTAGCGGCGGTCACCAGGTCAGGTGCAGCTCCTCGGGCGAGCGGTGGATCATGGTGGGCCGCATCACGACCTCGTGGTCCTTCCTCAGCCGTAGGCCGGGGAGGCGGCGGGTGAGCAGCTCCAGGGTCAGGCGGAGTTGGGTGCGCGCGAGCTGCGAGCCCGGGCAGCCGTGGGTTCCGCGGCCGAAGCTGACGTGGCGGGTGGGTGTCGGGGGCCGGGTGATGTCGAAGACGTCGGCGTCCTCGTGGCGTGCCTCGTCGCGGTTGGCGGAGCCGTAGGCGACGAAGACGGTGGCCCCGGCGGGCAGTTCGGTGCCGGCGAGGATCACGGGCCGGGTGGTGGTGCGGCGGAATCCCTGGACGGCGGTGTCGTAGCGGGCCGCTTCCTCCACCGCACCGGGTATGAGTTCGGGCCGGGCGCAGAGCAGCTCCCACTGGTCCCGGTGGCGCAGCAGGTGGAACAGCGCGGTGCCGATCAGGGCGGTGGTGGTGAGGTGCCCGGCGATGAGGAAGTTCTGCAGGTTGGAGACGAGTTCGCCGCGCTGGTCCGGGGTGAGTTCGCGGGTGCCGGGCCCGAGCCCGGTGTCCGGGGCCAGGGCGGCGACCATCGCGGAGCAGAGGTCGTCGCGCGGCTCGGCGCGCCGGGCGCGGGCGTAGCGGTCGAGGAGGTGCTGGAGGGCGACCACGTCCTCGGCGGCGGCGATCTGTTCCTCCTCGGGCAGCGGCCGGAAGAGGAGCTGTTCGGCGCGGTGTCCTCCGTGCACCGCGACGGGGACGTCCTCCGGAGCGAACCCGATGAGCCGGCCGATGACCGCGCCGGGGAGCCGGCGGGCGTAGGAGGACATCAGCTCCGTGTGCCCGTCCGCGGCGAAGCCGTCGACGAGGCCGGTGGCCACCTCGGCGGCGTACGGGGTGAGGGCCGCCACCCGTCCGGCGGAGAGGCGGCCGTTGATCGGGGCGCGGTGCCGGCGGTGGGCGGCGCCGTCCGTGGAGACGACGGTGGGCCGTTTGCCGAAGCCGCGCGCGAGGACGCCGAGGACGGCGGCCGTCGGCATGACGTCGGGGCGCAGGGCCTGGGCGGAGGAGAAGTCGTCCGGCCGCAGCAGGACTTCGCGGACGTCGGCGTCCCGGGCGACAAGCCAGGCGTCGAGTTCGGGGACGAAGGTCAGTCCGGCGGTCTGTCGCGCACGTGCGTAGAGGGGGTACGGGTCTCGCTGCAGCTCGTCGAGGCTGAGCCGTTCGTGAGGTGCGTACTGTTTCGGGTCCACGCGTCGCCTCCGTGGCGGGAAGGTGCGGAACTCGGTCAGGTGCGGTTCACGGGCAGGTGCGGGTCGTGAGCAGGTGCGGTGCTCGGGCGGGAACGCGGTGCGTCCGGCCATGGTGACCGGCGCGGCGGGCCCCTGGCTATGCCCGGGAGGCGTTCAGCGCGCGCAGCAGTACGGCGGTGTGGCTCGCCGACGGGTCCTTGGCCGCGGTCAGGAGGGTGACGGGCCCCTCCGCGGCGAGGGCGCGCAGCCGGTCGAGGGCCTCGGCCGCGGCGGGCTCGGCCAGTTCCTCCTCGTACCGCCGGCAGAACTCGTCGTACGCACCGTCGGGGCCGTGGTACCAGCGTCGCAGTTCGGTGGAGGGGGTGAGCGCCTTGGGCCATTCGTCGACGCGGGCGTCGGTCTTGGCGAGGCCGCGCGGCCAGAGGCGGTCGACGAGGACCCGTACGCCGTCGTCGGCCGCCGGGGGCTCGTAGACGCGCCGGACGCGCACGTCGGGAGTGGGGGCGGGCATGCCCCCAGGGTGCCGGACGGGTGGGGCCCTCACACGTCGACGCGCAGGGCGGGCAGAAGGACGGAGTCGACGAAGGCGCTCATCGCCGCCGCGTCCGCGAACCGCTCCTCGAAGAGCCGCTCGACGCGGAGCATGCCGAGGAAGCAGGGGGCCACGAAGCCGATGGCGGGGTTGTCCGCGTCGATCTCGCCGCGCTCCACGGCCCGCCGGAGCATCTCGTCGAGCGCCGCGACCTCCGGGTCGATGACGGTCTCGCGCAGCGCCTCGCGCAGGTCGGGGTGTTGGATGTACGCCTGGCTGACGGCCTCCATCAGCTCGGTGTCCCGGTCGCGACGGGAGGCGGCCAGGCGGGCGGCCTCGCGGAGGTCCCCGGCGAGGGTTCCCGTGTCGATGCCGGTGAAGAAGGCGCAGCGCCGCTTGTCGAGGGCGGCGGTCACGAGCCGCGCCTTGGTCCCCCACTGCCGGTAGAGGGTCGCCTTGCCGCACTTGGTACGGGCCGCGACGCCCTCCATGGTCACCGCGTCGTAGCCGCCCTCGCGGAGCAGGTCGATCACGGCCTCGTACAGCTCGGTCTCCCGCTCGGGCGTGATCTTGCCGCGGCGGGCGGCGGCGGTCGCGGCCTGCGTGGACATCGGTTCCTCCCCGGTCGCCCCGGTCGTGCCGGACAGCTCTCTGCACGTACGAGGGTAGGGGGCGGCTCATCGAGACGCAAACGTATCGAGACGCTTGCGTCTCGATAAATTCGGATCTAGGCTTCCTCCGTTTTGCTGACGATTCGATGGAAAAGGGGCCGCGCGATGGCTGCCGGGATACGCGGGATACGGGGGACACGTCCCGCAGGACCGGGGCCGACCGCCACGGTCACAGCGGTCCCCGTCGCAGCCACCGACCCCGCCACCGCTCCGAGACCGCCCCTCGTGCGCGAGCTGCTGCTCGTCACCGCGCTCTTCCTCGTCTACAAGTCGGGCCGGGCGTTCGCGAACGGCCACGAGCTGCGCGCCTTCCACAACGCGGAGCGGATATGGGACGCGGAGCGCGCCGTGCGCCTGCCCGCCGAGGGCGCGGTCCAGGCCCTGCTGCTGCACGGTGAACCGCTCGTCCGGGCCGCCAACACGTACTACGCGGCCGTGCACTTCCCGGCCACGCTCGCCTTCCTCGTCTGGCTCTACCTGCGCCGCCCCGGCCACTACCTCTGGTCCCGCCGGGTCCTCGCGCTCCTCACCGCCGCCGCGCTCGCGCTGCATCTGCTGATGCCGCTCGCGCCGCCCCGGATGCTCGCCGCCACCGGACTGGTCGACACCGCGCGGGTCTACGGCCCCTCCGTGTACGGCGCGACCCCGCGGACGGACTCGATGGCGAACCAGTTCGCCGCGATGCCCTCGCTCCACTTCGGGTGGGCGCTGATGCTCGCGATCGGCCTGATCGCCGCCGGCCGGAGCCACTGGCGGTGGCTGTGGTCGCTCCACCCCCTGGTGACGCTGCTGGTGATCGTCGGCACGGCCAACCACTATTGGTTCGACGCGCTCGCCGCGGCCGCGCTGCTCGGCCTCGCGCTCGCCGTCGTACGGCCGCCGGGCGCCGGACGGGCCGGTCCCTACGCCGGTCCCGACGCCGATCTCGATGCCTCTGGGCCCGTTCCGGCGGGAGCTCTGCGGTGAACGGCCCCATGAGCACCCTGGACGGCGACGGCACCGTGCTCGCGGTGCTTCTCTCTCTCCTCTCCGCCGCCGGATACGCCCTCGCCGCCGTCGCCCAGGCCCGGCTCGCGGCGGCCTCCGACGGCGGGCGCGGCGCACTGCGGGCGCTCCTCGCCCGCGGCGGATGGTGGTCGGCGGTCGGTCTCAACGCGGCGGGCGCGCTCGCCCATGTGGCCGCGCTGCACTACGGCCCGTTGACGCTCGTCCAGCCGCTCGGCGCGCTCACCCTCGTGGCGGCGCTGCCCCTCGGGGCGTACCGCGCGCGGCGGCGGGTGACCCGCTCGGAGTGGCGCGGGGCGCTGTGGACGCTCGCCGGGCTCGTCGGCCTGATCTCGGTCACCGGGCCCGCGAAGCCGGGTGAGGCGCTGGACCTGAGCGAGGCGCTCGTCGTCGCCGCGGCGACGGCGCTGCTGATCGTGGCGCTCGCCTCGGGGCCGCTGTACGGGTCGGGGCTCGGCGGCGCGGGAGCCGGCCGGACACGGGCGGGAGCCCGGGGACGGGCGCCGGGGCGGGCGCGGGGGCTCGGGCATGCGACGGCCTCCGGGATCGCCTCGGGCGTGGCCTCCGCGCTGACCCAGACCGTGACCGCCGCGCTCGCGCGCGAACTGCCCGTTGGTATCACCCGTTGGTGGCAGACCGCCCTGCTCGCCGCGCTGGTCTCGGGCTTCGCGGTGGGCGGCCTCCTGCTCTCGCAGACCGCCTACCGCGGCGGCCTGGCCGCTCCCCTCGCCGTGGTGAACCTCGCCAACCCGGCCGCCGCCGCGGTCATCGGCGTGGCGCTGCTCGGCGAGACGTTCCGCGCCGGGGCGTGGGGCTGGCTCGTCGCGGCCGCCGCGTCGCTGGTGGCCGCGCGCGGCGTGGTGCTCCTGACGACGGGCCCCGGCCCGGCCCCGGACGCGACCCCGGCCTCGGCCCCGGACTCGCGGGGTCCCCGTGACCGCCGGTTCCCCGCCGTCGCCCGTGAAGTGGCCGCGCCACAAGGCACGCTGGGCGGGGCGGTGGCGCCGGCCGGAGTCGGCGGCCCCGCGCCCGTGCTGGACGATGGTCACCTCGAGACGATGGGAACGGTGAACACCTTCTGCACCTCTCCGAGTTGACAGTCGCGGCGGCGTGTCCGTGGCGACGGTGAGGCTCGCGGAGCTGGACTGGCGGGTGTGCGACGAGGCGCCCGCGCCGGCCGCGCTGACCCGGGCGGTCGTCACGCTGCGCTCGCTCGGCTACGAGGGCGGCATCGACCACATCCGGCGGTACGCCCTCACGATGCACCCGATCGCGGCGGAGGAGTACGCCGCGCTCGAGCGGTATCCGGTCCTGGAGGAGGCGATCGAGGCCACCGTCGCGTACACGAACGCTCTACGAGCCGATTCTGCTCGCGCTGCGGCACCTGGCGCACGAGGACGCCTCCGCCCGCCTGCACGGCATCGCGCACTCGCCGCCTCCGTCCCCGCCCGCGCCCCCGTCCCCGTCCCCGCCCCCGCCCCCATCCCGGGAAGCACCTATTTCGTCACCTTGACGAGAAGCGAACGACCCACTATCGTCAAGGTGACGACAAGGGGGTTTCATGGCCGACATCACCCGGCGGGCCGGCTGGCGCCATCTGCGCTCCGCGCCCACCAGCCACATCCGCCACCACCGTCGCGGGCGGCTCGTCCACGACGGCGTGGGGCTCAGCTTCTGGTTCCGTTCGCTGTCCGCCGCGCTGTCCGAGGTGCCGGTGAACGACCGCGAGCTCGCCATGGCCTTCCACGCGAGGACCGCCGACTTCCAGGACGTGAGCGTGCAGTCGACCGTCACGTACCGGATCGGCGAGCCGGACGCGGCGGCCACCCGGCTCGACTTCTCGATCGACCCCGACACCGGCACGTGGCGAGGTGCGCCGCTGGAGCAGATCGCGACGCTCCTCACCGAGACCGCCCAACAGCACGCCCTCGACGTCCTGGCGCGCACCCCGCTCTCCTCGGCCCTCGTGGACGGTGTGGCGGCGGTCCGCGACCGGATCGCGGAGGGGCTCGGGGCCGAACCCCGGCTGCCGGCCACCGGTATCGAGGTGGTGGCGGTACGCGTGGTGGCGATCCGTCCGGAGCCGGAGGTCGAACGGGCCCTGCGCACCCCGGCGCGCGAACAGATCCAGCAGGAGGCCGACCGGGCCACCTACGAGCGGCGCGCCGTGGCCGTCGAACGCGAGCGGGCCATCGCCGAGAACGAGCTGGCCAGCAAGATCGAACTGGCCCGGCAGGAGGAGCGGCTCGTCGACCAGCGCGGCACCAACGCGCGCCGCGAGGCCGAGGAGTCCGCCGCGGCCGACTCCGTACGGGCGGAGGCCGAGGCGGTACGCAAGATCCGGCTCGCGCGGGCCGAGGCGGAGGCGGCCCGGGAGGTCGGCGAGGCACGCGCGGCGGCGCAGTCGGCGTGGCTGCGGGTGCACGGGGAGGCCGACGCGGCGACGCTGCACGCGCTGGCCGCCACCCGCGCGGCGGAGAACCTGCCTCGGATCGAGAGCCTGACCCTGTCGCCCGATGTGCTGACCGGCCTGCTCGCCAAGCTGGCCGGCGGCGGGACTCCGTCGTGAGCCTGGCGCCGCGGGCGGTCCTCGTCCACCGGGTCACCGAGTACGAGGAGCTGCTCGCCCGGCACGGCACGCACGGGCAGGCCGCCTTCTTCCTCTCCCGCCGGGGCCGCGACATCGAGGAGGTGCGGCGGCGCCACGAACGGACCCGGCGGGCGATGGCGGAGGTGGCGTCGGCGATTCCCCTTCGGTGGCGGCAGGCCAGGGTGGAGCGCGCCGACCTGGACCGCTTCCTGTTCGGCCCCGAGGACGTGGTCGTGGTGGTCGGGCAGGACGGGCTCGTGGCCAACGCCGCGAAGTACCTGAACGGGCAGCCGGTCGTCGGGATCGACGCCGACCCGGGGCGCAACCCGGGCGTCCTGGTGCGGCACCGGGCGGCGGACGCGGGCGCGTTGCTCGCGGCCGCCTCCGGTACGGCGACGAGCGGAACGAAAACGGCCGCACGGGCGACCGGAACGGCGACGGACAGGGCGGCCGGGACGGTCGTGGAGGAGCTCACGATGGTGGAGGCGGTCACCGACGACGCCCAACGGCTCGTGGCCCTCAACGAGATCTACCTGGGCCCGCCGGGCCACCAGACCGCCCGGTACACCCTCGGCCTCGACGGCGAGCGCTCCGACGCGGCGCCGCCCGAACCCCAGGCGTCCTCGGGCGTGCTCGTCGGGACCGGCACGGGGGCCACGGGCTGGCTCCGGTCCCTCCGGGAGCAGCGATCGAGCGGTCTGGGCATGCCCGTCCCGACGGACCGGCGGCTCGCCTGGTTCGTCCGCGAGGCCTGGCCGTCCCCGACGACCGGCACCACGCGCGTGGAGGGCCTGCTGAGCCCTGGGGAGACCCTGCGGATCACGGTCGAGTCGGACCGGCTCGTGGCCTTCGGCGACGGCATGGAGTCGGACGCGCTGGAACTGACCTGGGGTCAGACGGTACGGGTCGGGGTGTCGCAGACGGCCCTGCGGCTCCTCGCCTGAGCCGACGCGGCCCGGCCCGGCAGGGAGGGCAGGGCAGGCCAGGGCCGGGCAGAGCAGGGCCGGGCAGGCAGGCAGGGCAGAGCCCCCTACGACACACCCGCCGTCGCCGCCCCGCTCAGAAGCCGTCCCGCCAGGCGCCCCAGGTCCAGAAGACCGCAAACCCCGTCCAGAGGATCGCGAAGGCCCAGACGACGACGTGTCCGCCGAACAGGGCCATGGAGCCGAGCCAGCCGACGCCGACGGCCACGAACAGCAGGCCGAAGTTCGGGAACGCCAGAAGTCCCGACAGCCGGCCGCTCACCGCGCCCCACACCCCGATGGCCAGGATCAGCGCGGCGATCGCGAGCCACATCCCCACGCCGCTCTGCGAGGAGGGCGGGTACGTGTGGGTGTGGCCGCGCAGCTCCAGCCGGACGACCTCGCCCTGCCAGAGCCCGAGCTTCGCGCGGTCGCCCTTCTCGGCCTCGTCGTACGTGTCCGAGCCCACAGAGAGCCACGCGGTGCGTTCCGGCCACTCGACCTCGACGCGGTAGTACCGGGTGCAGGTGGTGCCGCCCCCGCCGCCCGCGGTCACGCCGCCGGTCACCGTGCCGCCCATGCTGCCGCCCGCGGTCGCCATGCCACCGCCCGCGGTCACGCCGCCGACGGTCACGGGGGCGCCCCCGCCGCTCGTGCCGCTGGACGTGCAGTTCTCGCCCGTCCGGCGGTCGGTCACGGTGCCCACCGCGGTCCGTACGCACCCCTCGCCCCGACCCCAGCCCTCCCCCTCCCCCGCGCAGACCGGCGCGTCGCGATACACCATCGTCGCCCGGTATCCCTCCACGACCTGCTGGCCGCAGAAGAAAACGCCCAGTCCCGCCGCCAGGACGAGCAGCCCCCGTAACGGCAGGGGCAGCCGCCGCCCGTACGAACTCCGCCTGTATCTTCTCGACTTCACTCACCGGTGATGCCCTTCCGAGGGGCCCGGCAAGCCCTCCCCCTCTCCCTCCCCCCACCCCCCTCGGGGGGTGACAAGGGTTTTCCCCGTATCGGGTTCACCTGCTCGTTCCCTACTGTCTGCCGCACCGGCAGATCCCATCCCCCGAACCACGCCCCCCGCAGGAGCTCAGGCCCTGTCAGGTGCATGAGGGGAGGAGGGTGGTGTCCGCCGGTGGCGGCCTTGACCCGGGCCGTCGCGCCGGTGGCGGCGCACGGGCCCCCCAAGCCCAGGGACCAGCGGACCGCGACCCCCCACTTCGCACCGCGGCTCCCGCGCCGCCGCCACTGCTCCGCACCTACGTCGTGCTCGAAAGGGAACACCTTGAACAGTTCCAGGCGGAGAGTCATATCCGTCGTGGTCGCGAGTGCCGCGATCATCGGCGCCGCTGCCACCTCCACCGGGGCGTTCGCCGCCGCCCCGGCCGCTGCCACCCCGAAGCCGGCTCCGGCTTCGCAGGCGATGACCGCGCTGCCCAGCGCTCCTGTCGAGAAGGTCATCGTCACCTACAAGTCCAAGACCGCCGAGGCCGGCTCCAACGCCGCCGCGAAGAGCGACGCGGCCGCCAAGGGCGCCGAGACCGGCGAGAGCCTCTCCTTCGAGCGCCGCCTCGCCGGCGGTGCCGCGCTGGTCGACCTGGGCGACAGCGCCACGAAGCAGGACGTCGCCGAGGTCATGGCCGCCTTCCGCGCCGACCCGCAGGTCGCCACGGTGGAGCCCGACATCCGCGCGTACGCGATGGCGGTCACCCCGAACGACACGGACTACGCCAAGCAGTGGGACCTCTTCGAGGCCACCGGCGGCATGAACGTTCCGCCCGCCTGGGACAAGACGACCGGCTCCGGTGTCACCGTGGCCGTCATCGACACCGGCTACGCGGCCCACTCGGACCTGGCGTCCAACGTGGTCGCGGGCTACGACTTCATCTCCTCCTCCGCCGACGCCCGCGACGGCAACGGCCGTGACGCGGACGCCAAGGACGAGGGCGACTGGAACGCCACCGACGGTGAGTGCGGCACCGGCTCGCGGGCGTCGAACTCCTCCTGGCACGGCACCCACGTGGCCGGCACCATCGGTGCGGTCACCCACAACACCAAGGGCATGGCGGGCATCGCGTACAACGCGAAGATCCAGCCCGTGCGTGTCCTCGGCAAGTGCGGCGGCTCGTCCTCGGACATCGCCGACGCCATCACCTGGGCGTCCGGCGGCTCCGTGCCGGGCGTCGCGGCCAACCCGACCCCGGCGAAGGTCATCAACCTGAGCCTGGGCGGCGCCAGCTCCACCTGCCCGAGCGTCTACCAGACCGCGATCAACGGCGCCGTCTCGCGCGGTACCACCGTCGTCGTCGCCGCGGGCAACAGCAACGCCAACGCGTCCGGCTTCACCCCCGCGAACTGCTCGGGCGTCATCAACGTCGCCTCGACCAGCCGTGAGGGCAACCGGTCGTACTACTCGAACTACGGCACCATCATCGACGTCTCGGCTCCGGGTGGCGAGACCCGCCGCGCCACCGACACGCCCGGTACGGTGACCACCCCCGAGAACGGCATCTACTCCACGCTGAACTCGGGCACGACCACCCAGTCGCTGGAGAACTACAAGCCCTACCAGGGCACCTCGATGGCCGCGCCGCACATCGCCGGCCTCGCCGCGCTGCTCAAGTCGGCCAAGACCAGCCTCACCCCGGCCGAGATCGAGTCCGCGATCAAGGCCAACGCCCGTCCGCTGCCGGGCACCTGCACCGGCGGCTGCGGCGCCGGTATCGCCGACACGGCGAAGACCGTGGACGCCGTCACCGGCACCACGACCCCGCCGGCCGGCACCGTCTTCACCAACGCGACGAACGTGACGATCTCCGACAACACCACCGTGTCGTCCTCGATCGCCGTCACCGGCCGCACGGGCAACGCCCCCGCCACCCTCAAGGTCGGCGTGGACATCAAGCACACCTGGCGCGGGGACCTGGTCATCGACCTGATCGCCCCCGACGGCAAGGTGCGCAACCTGAAGGCCTCCTCGTCCTCGGACAGCGCCGACAACGTACTGACCACGTACACGGTCGACGCGTCGAGCGAGGTCGCCAACGGCACGTGGAAGCTGCAGGTCCGCGATGTGGCCTCGGGTGACACCGGCTACATCGACTCCTGGAGCCTGACCTTCTGATCACCACCTGACCCACCCCCCACAACAGCATCATTGCTGGTCAGAGGCGCGCTCGTGGTCTACACCACGGGCGCGTCCTGGCGTCGGCGACCGGCACCGGCTGTCCGTATGCCGGACAAGAGGCCTGGACGGCACCGGTACGCTCCGTATTCTCTGCCCCACGGGGCTCACGGGCAGGCCCCGAGTGCCGGAGGGTGGTGGATACGTGACGACTGCGCCGCACCTCCCCGTACGCCCTGCCGGCGTGGGGGGACCCCCGGCCCCGGTGGGCCGGGAGGAACTGCTCTCCCGGCTCGAACGCGTGCTGCACGCCCGCGGGCGTGCCCTGCTGACCGGACCCGCCGGCGTCGGCAAGACCGAGGTGGCCCTGGCGGAGGCGGCCCGGGCGGAAGCCCGCGGCGAGACCGTCCTCTGGCTCGCGGCCCTGCCCGCCGACCGTGACATACCCGGCGCGGCGGCGGCCGCGCTCGTGGCCTCGGTGGCGGCGACGGTGACCTGGCCGGGAGTGGCCGGAACCGGCGCGGCGACCGACGTCCCCGGTCCGGCGGGCTCGGGGCCCGACGCCCCGGCCGCCGCGCGGGCCGCGATACCGCGCCAGGTCCCCGGACCCGGCGCGTCCGGGGTCTTCGACGGGCTGCCGGGCCCTCAGCGGACCGCCGTCGCCATGCTCTGCCGCGAGGCGCCGCTGCACGACGGCGGCTGGGACCCGATCGCCCTGCGCCTCGGCATCGCCCAGATCCTGCGGGGCCTCACCGCCCGCGGGCCCGCGCTGCTCGTCGTCGACGGGGTCCAGCACATCGACGCCGACAGCGCCGACCTGCTGCGCTTCGCCCTCCACCTGGCGCCGCCCGCGCTGCGGGTCGTCGCCGTGGAGACCCCGGAGGCGTACGGAGCGCAGGAGGCGCACGACATCCACCTCTGGGTGCCGTCGGAGGCGGACATCCTGCTCGTCCCGCCGCTGCAGGCGGACGAGATCGCCGAACTCCTCATCCACCACCGGCTGCCCTCCCGGATGGCCGGCCGCATCCACAAGGCCAGCGGCGGCAACCCCCGGCTCGCGCTCGCGGTGGGCCGCTCGCTGGCCGACGCGCGGACCCCCGTCCACCACGCGGAGGCGCTCACCCTGTCCGGGCGCGCCCGCGAGCTGGCCCGGCAGCTGCTCGGCACCGCGCCGCCCGCCGTCCGCGAGACGCTGCTGCTCGCCGCCCTCGCGCTGCGTCCTTCGGCGGCGCTGATCCGCCGGGCCGGGCGGCCGGACGCGGAGGCCGACCTCGCGGCCGCCGAGCGCGCCGACCTGGTCTCGCTCGCCGAGGACGGCACGGTCACCTTCACCGCCGGGCTCCTCCCGTCGACGCTGGTCCACGACGCGTGCTGGGCCGAGCGCAGCGCCGGGCACGCCGCGCTCGCGAAGGTCGTGGACGACTCCGTCGAGGCGGTACGGCACCGGGCGCTCGCCACCGACATCCCCGACGAGGCGCTCGCCGCCGAGGTCGCCGCCGCCGCCGATCTCGCCCGGCGCCGCGGCAACAGCGCGCTCGCCGCCGAACTGGCCCTGCTCGCCGCCGAGTCGACGCCGATGGAGCACGCCACGCAGCGGATCGCGCGCCTTGTCGACGCCGCCGAGGAGGCGGCCCGCGCCGCCCGCGCGGACCTCGCGATGCGGGCCGCCACCGATCTGCTGGCCAGGGACGCGAGCCCGTCGGACCGGGTACGGGCCAGGCTCGCCGTCCTCGACACCGCGGGCCAGGGGCTCACCGGGCTCGACGAGATGTACGTCCACGCCATGGAGGACTCCGAGGGTCACACCGCGCTGCGGGCCGCCGTACAGCTCCGTCTGGCCGTCAAGTACGTCCTGGCCGACGGCGATCCGCTGCGTTCCCGGGCCGCGGCCGTCGAGTCCGCCGCCCTCGCGGCCTCGATGGGCGACCCCCGGACGGCCGCGCAGGCACTGACCGTCCAGGCACGAATGGACCGGGCGCTGGGCGCGTCGGAGGCGGAGGCGGTACTGGCCCAGGCGCGGGGCCTGGAGATGGCCGAGCGACCGCTCGGCATCCGTAACGCCGCACAAATCCTGACGATCCGTCATGCCCTCTTCGACGACCGGCTGGCCGACGCCCGCGACCAGCTGAACGCGCTGCTGCCGCTGGTGCGGCGGCGCGGTTCGGTCGAGGACACGATCGAGCTGTTCTCCACCCTGGCGGCGATCGAGTCCCGGCTCGGGGCCTGCCCGGCGGCCCTCGCGCACGCGGGGCAGTCCCTCGCGCTGACCCTGGAGGCGGGCCTCTCCCCCGGGCCGGCCTGGTACACGCTCGCGCTCGCCGAGACGGCCGGGGGCAGCTTCGGGCGGGCCGCGAGCTACGCCCGGCGCAGCGTCCAGGCGTCGGAGGAGGAGGGCGACCGGGTCTTCCTCTCCCGCAGCCTGTACGCGCTCGGCCGGGTCCAGCTCATCAACGGCGACGTCGCCTCGGCCCTGGAGACCCTGCGCCGGGTCCAGGCCAACGAGCGCGCCCAGTCGACCGTCGACCCGTCGATGCTGCGCTGGCACGAGGAGCTGGCCGAGGCGCTCCTCGCCAACGACGCGGCCCAGGAGGCGGCCGGCCTGCTCGCCGAGGTGCGTCCGGTCGCGGAACGCCTGGGGCGTACGACCGTGCTGCTGGGGTGCGACCGGGCGTACGCCCTGTATCTGGCCGCGGGCGGGAAGACGGACGAGGCGGCGGAGCTGCTCACCCGCACCGCCGAGCGGTTCGCCGAGGCGGGGCTCCCGCTGGAGCACGGGCGGGCGCTGATCGCGCTCGCCCGGGTGGAGCGGCGGCGCCGTCGCCGTTCGGCCGCGCAGAGCGCCCTGCAGGCGGCCGCCGCGGTCTTCGAGCGGGCCGGGGCGGCTCCCTGGCTGGCCCTGACGAGCGAGACCCCGGCCGGGGAGGACACGCTGCCGGCGCTCTCCTCGCTGACGGACGCGGAGCTGCGTCTGGCCCGTCTGGTGGGGCAGGGCGCGAGCAATCAGGAGGCCGCGGCGAAGCTGTACCTGAGCGTGAAGACGGTCGAGGCGCGGCTGACCAGGATCTACCAGAAACTGGACGTCCGCTCCCGCGCGCAACTGGCGAGCGCGCTGCGCGGCTGACTCCGGCGGCGCCCGCGGCCTGGTGGACCCGGTCGGCCCGGTCGCCCGCCGGCCCGGTCAGATCGTGAACGGCCGCTGCCGCAGGAAGGCGGGCGCGGGGCTTCCCGTCAGATAGAGGTTCGGGCTCTGGGTCGGCGGGAGCCGCCGCTGGATCGCGCGGTGGAAGGAGCGGTACCCGCCCCGGAAGGCCCCGTCCTGCCAGACGTCGAGCAGCGCGCCCGTGAAGGCGCCGTTGACCGGGCCGTCGGAGGCGAGCTGGTTGTCCTGGCAGGCCGAGATGAGGATCGCCGACGCCTCCCGCGCCTCCCGTGCCCCTCGCGCCTCGCCGAACGGGCCCGCCGCCTCCTCGGCCGCCGCTTCGAGGGAGCGCTGCAACTCCTCGAAGAAGCCCCGGTCCCTTTCGTAGATCTGCCGCTGCCTCGGTACGGGCATCATGCGGATCCCGGTCTCCGGGAGCGGCGCTCCCGGGAGTTCGGTGCCGCTGCCGCTGTGGCAGCAGTCGAGCAGCACCAGAATCCTGACGCCCTCGGCGAAGCCGCGGAGTTCGCGGTGGAGCTCGTCGTCGAGGAACTGCCGGTCGTAGAGGACGAGGGTCTCGTCGAGGGCGTCGGGCTCGTCGTCGGAGCCGGTGACGTCGGGCACCTGTCCGCCGTGGCCGGAGTAGGTGAGCAGCAGGATGTCGTCGGGGGCGAGCGTGACGGCGGCCTCGCGCAGCGCCGCGGTGAGGTTGTCGACGGTGGCGTCGGCGGTCATCAGGACGGTCTCGGAGAACCCCGCGGAACGGGCGATCCGGGCCATGTCCCGGGCGTCGTTCTCACAGGCCAGCAGAGCGCCGTCCCAGCCTTCGTAGCGGGCGGGGTCGACCGTGTTGAGTCCGGCGTGGACGGACAGACCGGCGGGCATGGGTGCCTCCTTGGTCCGAAGCGTGGTCCGAAGCGTGGTCCGAAGGGTGGTCCGAAGGGGGGAGGGCACCGGAGCGTCTGATCGAGTGGCCTGCCGCCCGGCGCCGAGCGCGACCCTTCATGCGCGGTAGTTACATCGTATGAACCCCTCCGATCGCCCGCCCACTCCGCCGCCGCCGCGGGCCGGCGGACCGCGCCGTGACTCGCTGGCCGACCGCACCGGCTACGACGAGGGCTTCCTGGGTCCCGTCGTGCCGCTGCCGCTCCCCGCCCGCACCTCGGTGGAGACGGTGCTCCTGCCGTACACCCACTTCACCGTGGTCTTCCGCCCGGACCGGCGCCTCGCCGCGTCGACCGCCGTCTGCGTCGAGGGCGACCAGCTGCTCGACGACGTACCCCGGGAGGAGGCCTGGGAGTTCGACCCCCGCCTGCCCGCGGAGCAGCAGGCGGGCGGGGACGTCTACCGCAACAACAGCCTCGACCGGGGTCATCTGGTCCACCGCCTCGACCCGGTGTGGGGCCCCGCGGCCGTGGCGGGCCAGGCCAGCACCGACACGTTCTACTACACCAACGCCGCCCCCCAGTCCGGCGTCTTCAACCAGGGCAAGCGGCTCTGGCAGGGCCTGGCGAACTACCTCCTGGAGCACGCCACCGAGTACGACCGGAGGATGACGGTGCTCACGGGTCCCGTGCTGCAGGACTCCGATCCGCCCTTCCGGGGTATCCAGGTGCCGCTCCGCTTCTGGAAGGTGGTCGCGTTCATGCAGGACGGGGCGCTGGCGGCGACCGCGTACGTCCTCGACCAGAGCCCCGATCTCAGCCGTGACGCCGAGCGCGCGCTCGCCGGGGCGAAGGCGGGCGCGCCGCCGCTGGGCCCGTTCCGGACGTACCAGGTGCCGGTCTCGGACGTCGCGGAGATCACCGAGCTGGAGTTCGGGCCGCTGCCGGACGTCGATCTGATGCCGCCGACGCGGGCGCCGGAGGACCGCTGGCGGCGTCTGGAGTCGTACGACGACATCGCCATGCAGGGCTGAAGCCCCGTTTGCCACCGCCACCACCCGGTGAAACCATGACAGGTATCAGTCAGTCCGTCCGACGCCGCGCAGGAACCGCCGGGCAGGTGCGGTATGCCGCTCACCGAAACGGAATGGGGCCTCGTCACCGGTTGGGTGCGGGACCACCTCCTCGCCACCCCGGATCCCCACACCCGGCTGCGGCGCAGCGGCCTCTCGGCGGACTTCGTCGAGGACCTCCCGCTCACGCCGGACCGTGACGAGAACGCGCGCCTCGTCGTGCGCGGCGCCCGCGCGGACATCGCCCACCAGCGCCGGCTCCTGGCCGCCCTGGCCGACCTTGACACCCTGACCGCCGCCGACCCGCCCGCGGCCGTGGAGGCGCGAGCCCTGCTCACGCGGTTGCGGGCCGACGAGGAGTCGCTGCGCTCCGCCCGGGACCCCTTCCGCGCCCTCGTCCTCGGAAACGGTACGGAGGTCTTCATCGACCGGGACGAGCTGCGCGAGAAACTCCGCGGCTTCGTCGCCGATCCCGAGCAGACCGTGCTGGTCGTGGACGGCGAACCCGACAGCGGCCGCTCGTACACCTACCGCCTCATCCGCCATCTCGGCCAGCACCGCGGCTTCCGTCCGGTACGGGTGACCCTCTCGCGCACCTCCACGGCCGCCCGTCTGGTGACGCGGCTCGCCGAGTTCGTGGCCGGGCCCGAGGCGGACGGGTTTCCGTCGAACCCGTCGAACCCTTTGGATCCCACACAGTTGAACGATCCGCTGCCCTCGATCGACGACGCCGTGCACCGGATCGTCAGCCGCGCCACGGCCGCGCGGGAACGGCTCTGGCTGGTGCTCGACGAGTGCGACGAGCTCGATCCGAACGCGGACGTCTGGGACTGCATCGGCAAGCTGGCGCTCGCGATCTACGAACACACTCCGGTACGCGCGGAGGCCGTGCCGCGGCTCGTCCTGCTCGGCTACTCCCCCACCATGCGGCAACTCCCCTACGACATCCGCAAGAACGAGTGCCGCGACACGGCGCGGATCGTGGGCGAGGAGGATCTGCGCGCGTACTTCCGGCAGTTCTTCGCCGAGGAGCGGCCGGCGCCGGACGCCGCACTGATCCCCGAGCTGGTGGAGAGGTCCGTCGCCGGGGTGATGGCGGCGGTCGATTCGCCGGGTTCGGACGAGAGTTACATGCGGCGGGTGTGCACGGCGGTGGAGGAGACGGTACGGCTCCACCGCTCCGGTGACGGAACCGGGACGGGGGCGGGGGCGGGCATCGGCGGCGCCGGCGGTACGTCCCACGGTGCGGTGCCGGCGCCCGGCGCGCCGCCGGTCCTCCCGGAGCTGCGGCAGGCCTACCGCGAGGCTGCCTGTCTCCTGGAGGAGTTCGACCCGGCCCGGCTCCGGCTGCCCGGCGAGAGCGAGCCGACCGGGCGCGCGGCCCTGGCCCTCGTCGACGACTGCACCGCGCTCGCGCCGCACCCCTCTCAGGCGTGGGTGCTCAAGCCGGAGATCCGGGAGCGGACCCTGAGCGGCCTCGCGGGGCCGGAGGCCGCACGGCGGGCCCTGGAGGCCAATCTGGGACTCCTTCCGGAGGGGCCCGGCCCCGAGCGGACCGCACTCGCCCTGCTGTCCGGCGGCGCGGCCGGCCCCGCCCCCGACCTGGCGGCGCAGGACGTCGAGGCGCTCGCGGACACCCTGCGGGCCGTGCTCTGGCTGAGCCGTGTCCCCGGGACCGCCGGGCTCGGGCTGCCCGACGCCGACGATGTGCAACACCGCCTGGAACGGGCGCGGTTGCTCCAGCCGATGGAGCGGCTCGTCCGGGGCGCCTTCCACGGTCGCCGACGCGAACTGGACTCCCTGCGCACGTACATCGCGCTGCCCGCAGAGCCGGCCGAGCCTCCGGTGCTCATCCACGGCATGGGCGGCGTCGGCAAGAGCACCCTGCTCGCCAAGTTCCTCGTCGACAGCCTCCACGACGCGCCCCGCCCCTTCCCGTTCGCGTACATCGACTTCGAGCGGCCCACGCTCTCCATCCACGAACCGGCCACGGTGATCGCCGAGATCGCCCGGCAGCTCGGCATCCAGTACCCGGACCACCGCACCGCGTTCGACGCGCTCGCCGACGAGTGCGAGGAGACCGCCGCGGCGCAGCGCGGCGAGCGCAACCAGCTCGACGAGCTGCAGCAGGTCTCGGCCACCCGAGCGACGCTCGGCCGCGACTACTCGGCCGGATTCCACGCCCGGGCCAGCGCGCGGGAGCAGGAACTCGCCCGGAAGGTCGCCGGTCTCGTCGCCACAGCCGTCCGCACCCCGGCGGGCCTCGACACGAGCCCGGACGCCGACCCGGACCCGGACGCCGACCCGGGCCCGGATCCGGCGCCGCGGACGGATCCGGCGCCGCGGACGGATCCGGGGCCGCGGACGGATCCGCCCCTGGTGATCGTCTTCGACTCCTTCGAGGAGGCGCAGTACCGCGGCTCGCCGGTCATCGGCCGGATGTGGGCCATCTGGACGGCCCTGCGCGACGCCTACCCCCGGCTGCGCTTCCTCGTCTCCGGCCGGGCGCCCATCGACCATCCCGCCCGCGTCCTCACACCCCGCGTCATGGAGCTGGGCGATCTGGACGAACAGGCGGCCGTGGAGCTCCTGATGTCCTGCGGTGTCGACGACGAGGAGATCGCACGGGACCTCGTCGACCGCGTGGGCGGCCACCCCCTCAGCCTCAAGCTCGCCGCACGGACGACCGTGGCCCTGGGGGCCGGCTCCGCCTCGCTGAGCGAGCTGCTGCGGAGCCTGCCCTCGCGCAGGCGGTACTTCCACCACAAGGTCGACCAGATGCTCATCCAGGGCACGCTGTACGACCGGATCCTCAAGCACATCGCGGACGACGACCTGCGCGCCACCGTGCAGGCGGGCCTGGCCCTGCGGTTCATCACCCCGGAGCTGATCCGGGACGTCCTCGCCGGACCGGCCGGGCTGCGGGTCGACTCCTCCGAGCAGGCCCGCGCCCTTTTCGGCCGGCTGGTGTCGCGGCTGGACCTGATGGAGTCGGCCGGGCCCCAGGCGGTACGGCACCGGGCGGACCTGCGCTCGATCATGCTGCGGCTCTCGGACAGCGCCCGCACCGATCTCATGCGGGCCGTCGACCGCAGCGCGGTGGCGTACTACGCGGCCCGCGAGGGCGCCGGGGCGCGCGCCGAGGAGATCTACCACCGGCTCAGGCTCGGTCAGAACCCCCGTACGGTGGAACGCCGTTGGGAGTCCGGAGTCTCGGTCCACCTGACCGGGGCGGACCGGGACATGCCGCCCCGTTCGGCCGCGTTCCTGCTGGGGAAGATCGGCGGGCACGTACCGGACCGGATCATGGCCGAGGCGGACCAGGAGGACTGGGAGCGGATCGCCGCCCGCGAGGTCGAGGACCTGCTCACCCAGGGGTACGTGGAGGCGGCCGCGGAGCGGCTCGCCGAGCGGCGGCCGTGGACGCCGTGCAGCAGGCTGCACGGACTGCTGGTGGAGACGCTGGCGAGGTCCGGGCGGGTGCCGGAGGCGCGGGAGAGCGCCGAGCGGGCCGTCGACCGGGCCGGCGAGGCGGGCTGCGTCGAGCGGCAGCTGGAACTGCTCCAGCTCTCCGCCCGACTCGCCCAGGACGAGGGCGACTTCGCGGACGCCGACCGCGATCTGCAGCAGGCGGAGGACATCGCGGCCGGCCTCGGTCTCGCCCATGAGTCGATGGGCGTGCTGGTGGCCAGGTCGCGCCTGGCCGCCCTCTCGGACGAGGGCTCGGCCGAGATGGACCTGCGGCTGGCCCGCTCGCTGCGCGAGATGCCGGACGAGGAGCTGGCCCGGCAGCCCGCGCTGGCCCGCGCCGCCGCGGCCTCGGCCGCCCGGGCCGATCCGCGGCTCCTGGAGCACACCCTGCGGCTCGTGGGGCTGCCGGCCGACGACCGAGCGGTGGTGGACGCCCTGGCCCGCTGGATCGACACCGCCATGGCCGACGAACCGCAGTTGCGGGAGCCGCTGACCCGCATCCTGGCGTCGGCGGCGGGAGCGCCGGCACGGACCGGCGGGGCGGACGCCTCGGTCGAGGAGGCCCTGTGGGAGGCGCGCAGGCGCGGGACGCTCGACAGCCTCGCCTGGCGGGCGCTGACGCTCCGCGACCGCAGCGGCGACCTGGTGGAGGGTGTGGCGGCCGCCATGGACGTGGGCGCGCCGGCCCGGGTGCCGTGGCCGCACGCCGGCCACCCCGCCGGGCCGGTCGCGGGCCCGGCCTTCCCCGGCGGTGACGGCGGTGACGGTGGTCCCGGAGGTCCCGGAGGGCTCGGAGGTCCCGGAGGTGGCGGAGACGGTGTCGGGGACGGTGGGCACGGGGGCCGTGGCCGGGCGGGCCTGTGGTCGCAGCCGCCGCCCGGCGCCGCCGAAGGCGCGGTGCGCTCCGTCCCGTACCTCTCCGCCGAGGGCGTCGTCCGGGTCCGCAACGCCGCCCTGGACGCGGGGCTCGCCGACACCACCGTCCGGCCGCTCCTCTTCGCCGGCACCACCGCCCGCTTCCGGGCGAGCCTGCCGACGATGGACACGCCGCTGCGGCAGATGCACTCCGACCTGCACACGATGAACCAGATCGAGCGGCTGATCGACGGCACGGTGCCGCTGGAGGTCTGGCTGCGCAACGCGATCGCCCAGACCGTCGAGCCGGGCCCGCTCAGCGTCCTGCAGCGCGCCCTGGACGATGTGGCGCGGGACGCGGCGGGCGAGCCGGACCTGCCGCCCGGGGCGATGCCGGAGGAGACCAAGGAGGAGATCATCTTCCGGGACGACACCGTGCCCTTCGAGTTCCTGCACGGCGGCGTCCAGGCCGGTTCGTCGGTCGCCCGCCTGAAGGTCCCGCCCTACGAGTCGGGCGCACCGCTGCGGCCCGCGTACCCGCACGCGGGCACCGGATGGCTCATCGCCCCCGGCCTGCTGATCACCAACCACCATGTGGTGAACGCCCGGACGCGCTCGCCGGGGGTGCGGCCCCGGGTGACCGAGGACGATCTCCAGCTCCAGGTGCGCAACTCCCGCTCGCGGTTCGACTACGGCGCCGACGAGGCGGAGACCGAGGAGGCGACCGCACGGGCCCTGGTCGCCTGGGACGAGGCGCTCGACTACGCGATCCTGCGGCTCTCGGAGGGGCTGCCGCCCCGGCCGATGCTGCGGATAGCGACCGCGCCGCTGCGGACGGACGGGCCCGAACCGGTGGCGGTGAACATCATCCAGCACCCCGGCGGACAGCCCAAGCGGGTGGCGCTGCGCAACAACCTCGTCTTCGAGGCGGACGAGCGCGACGTCCGCTACTTCACCGACACCCGCAGCGGGTCCTCGGGTTCACCCGTCTTCACGGACGACTGGACGGTGGTGGCGCTGCACCGCGGCACGCGTCGGGTCGAGGAGGTCAACTACCAGGGAAGGAACACGGCGTTCGTCAACGTCGGCACGCAGATGAGCCGGATCCTCGCCCATCTCCAGGAACACCGGCCGGAGTTGTACGAGGAGATCATGCGGGCGCAGTCCGCGCCGGCCCACGAGGAGCACGTACGGGCCGCATGAGCAGCAGAGGAGGAGGTGGCGGGAGATGCCGTACGGATCACCGGTCGCGACCGAGCCCGGTCAGGTCTTCGACAACCTGCGGGGCGTCGCCGAACGGGTGCGCAGGCACCTGGAGGAGGAGATCTCCGAGTCGGTGGAGGAGTCCTCGGCGCAGGATGCGCCCGCGGACCAGATCTCCCGCTTCGCGCAGGAGGAACGGGCCCGGGTCCTGGAGGCCGGGGTCACGGGCCTG
The DNA here is from genome assembly GCF_043078785.1 of Streptomyces sp. NPDC015346. NCBI lineage: Bacteria > Bacillati > Actinomycetota > Actinomycetes > Kitasatosporales > Streptomycetaceae > Streptomyces > Streptomyces sp. NPDC015346. The sequence continues at coordinate 354,582 of NZ_JBIBTW010000002.1, forward strand.
GAGAAACTGGCCGGGAACCGCGCGGACGAGATCGACGAGGACGAGTACTTCGGCGTGGAGGCGATCGTCCTCCTGGAGGGCAGGCCCGCCCTCCTGGTCCAGGGGCAGGACTTCGTCGCGCCCGAGGGCGACTGGTCGGCGCCGCTGGACGCCGGCCGGGCCGCGATCCGCGACGCGCTCGCCCGGGTCGGGCGCGTGGAGGTGACGGGCCATCCGAGCCTGGACTGGGTCGGCACGGCGTTCCTGGTGGGCCCGCGGACGGTGATGACCAACCGGCACGTGGCCGTGGAGTTCAGCCGCGCCGAGGAGGCGGGCTGGTCCTTCCAGCAGGGCATGTCCGCCCGCGTGGACCCCGGCGAGGAGCTCCCCGCCGCCCAGGCCCCGGGACCGGGCCTCGCACCCGGCCTCGCACCCGGCCTCGTACCCAGCCTCGCACCAGGCCTCGCGCCCGGCCTCGCACCGGGCCCTGGGTCAACGGCCGCCGCACCGCCCCCGTACGAGATCACCGAGGTGATCGGCGTCCATCCGGACGTCGACATGGCCCTGCTGCGGGTCGTGCCGCCCGACGGCGCCCCGCTGCCCGCCCCGCTCGCGGTGGCCGCCGACGCGCCCGCGACCCTGCCCGGGCGGCCGGTGTACGTCATCGGCTACCCGGCCTGGGACGGGCGCCGCAACGAGCCCGAGTCGATGCGGCGGATCTTCATGGACGTCTACAACGTGAAGCGGCTCCAGCCCGGCACGGCGACGGAGTTCACCCCCGGCGGCCTGGTGATGAAGCACGACTGCTCGACCCTGGGCGGCAACAGCGGCTCCCCCGTCCTCGACCTCGCCGACCACCGGGTGCTCGGCCTGCACTTCGGCGGCCGCTACCGGCTCGGCAACTTCGCGGTACCGCTGTGGGAGCTGGTCGACGATCCGCTGCTGGCCCGGGCCGAGGTCAACTGGGTCTGACACGGGGAACTTCAACCTTGGGAACCATCAGCCTCATGTGTGGTGTCCTAAGAACGAGTTCGGGCAGAGTCCCCACGCAGATTCCCAGTCATTTTTTGAGGGGGAGCCGATGACGGACGGTACGGCGCTCGCTGAGCTGATCGCCGAGCGGCGCGACGGGGCGGGTGAGCCCATGGCCATGGTCGGGGAGTTCCGCCGGGCCTTGGTCCTCGTCCCCGTCGAGGCGGGCGGTCTGTGGACAGCGGAGTCCGGCGGGGTGCGCTGGATCTGCGCCTTCACCGAAGAGGCCGCGCTGGCCCGGTTCGCCCGCGCCCGGGACACCGGCGACGGGCGGGAGACGGGCCGTTCCTGGGAGTTCGCCCGGATGCGAGGCGCGCGCCTGCTCGACGAGATCGTCCCCGCCATGGGCGTACCCGCCGGTGTGGCCGTCGACATCGCCGATCCGGACGGGTCCATGGTCTTCCCGCCGGTCCGCGGCATCGTGCCGGACGCCGTCGCGGTGGACGCGCCGGCCGAGGGCGGGGCCTGATGGGCGGCAGTGGCGGCCGCGAGGACCTCCGGTTCGACGCGGAGAGCGTCAACCGCATCACGCAGGGCATCCGGTCGGCGATGGCCGAACTGCGCGACATCGGCACGGGTACGGGTGCCGTGCTCGGCAAGGGGTTCTCGGACCTGGCGATGACCGGCATGGAGGCCGGGCACCACGGTCTGTCGGCGGACTTCGAGGACTACTGCGAGCGCTGGGAGTGGGGCGTGCGGGCCTTGCTCCAGGACGCCAACACGCTCGCGGCGGCGCTGGGCCTTTCGGCCGGGCTCGTCTGGGAGGAGGACCAGTACCTCCAGGGCACGTTCAAGATCGCGGTGAACGCCGCCGTGGGCAATCCGCACGCCTCCGAGGCGGACATCGTCAAGCAGAACTGGGGCGATGTGTTCACCCCCGACTATCTGAACCCCGACTGGAGCCCCGAGTCGTTCGAGCGCGCCGGGGACGACATCGAGCAGACGTGGAAGGACACCGGCCGCACCGTGCTCACGGAGGGCAACGGCGGCCGCCAGTCGCGCATCCTCAACGAGGCCCTCGGCGTGGACCAGGCCGCCTTCGACCGTGCCGTGGACGACACCTTCGGCCCGTCTCCCCAGGAGAGGGCCGCCCAGCAGCGTGACACCGGGGGGAACTGAGCCGTGGGCTTCGGAGATTTCGTCAGCGACATCACCCCGGACGTCGTCGAGGACGCGGTCGAGGACGGTGTGGAGTGGGTCGGCAACCGCGTCGAGGACGCCGGCAACTGGACCGCCGACCGGCTGGAGGACGTGGGCTGGGAGTCCGGGGCGGACTGGGTGCGCGAGCAGTCCCGCTCGGTGGCCAACCGGATGGGCGCCGAGGTCGACGAGATGGACCTCGGGCAGACCGAGGACAAGACCAAGTTGATCTACGGCAGTCCGGCCAAGCTCCGCTCGACCGCCTCTCACCTGCGCGACCTCCAGTCCTCGTTCGACCAGGTGGGCAAGGGCCTCAAGGGTCTCGACTCGTCCGCCGTCAAGGGTGAGGCCGCGGACGCGTTCCGCGAGAGCGTGGCGATCGAACCACCGAAGTGGTTCAAGGGCGCGGACGCCTTCGGGAAGGCCGCCGACGCGCTCGCGAGCTTCGCCCTGACGGTGGAGTGGGCCCAGGGGCAGGCCCAGACCGCCATCGACAAGTGGAAGGCCGGCACCAAGGCGTCCGCGGACGCGGCCGACGCGCACAACAAGCGGGTCGACGACTACAACAAGGCGGTCGACCGGTACAACGCCCAGCCGTCCGACAAGCGGGACCCGTCCTCGCTGCCGCCGAAGCCGGGCGCCTTCAGCGATCCGGGCAAGGCGCAGATGGAGGAGGCACAGGAGATCCTCGCCGAGGCCCGCAAGCAGCGCAACTCCGCGGCGGAGACCGCGCGCACCGCCGTACGGGCCGCGAGGGACGCGGCCCCCGCCAAGCCCTCGTACGGCGAACAGGCCATGGACGGCCTGGAAGAACTGCAGGTGATGCAGACCCACTTCGGTGCCGGCATCGTCAAAGGCACCGCCGGCCTGGTCAGTTTCGTACGGAGCGTCAACCCGACCGACCCGTACAACCTCACGCATCCGGCGGAGTACGTCACCAGTCTGAACAGCCTGGCCTCCGGTCTGGTCCTGGCCGCCAACGACCCGTGGGGCACGGGCAAGCAGATGCTCGACAACTTCATGAAGGACCCCGCGGAGGGGTTCGGCCGGCTCGTCCCCGACGCGCTGCTGACCGCGGCGACCGGCGGTGCCGGGGGCGCCGTCAAGGGCGTGCGCGTCGCCGCGGAGGCGGCGGACATCGCCGGCGACGCCAACCGGGCCCGCAGGCTGCTCGACAACGCTCCCGACGGCACGCACAACCGGACCGACGGCCAGCGGCTCGTCGACGAGACCGACCCCGTCGACCTCGCCTCGGGCCGGATGTTCCTGCCCCAGACCGATGTCGTCCTGCCCGGCACGCTGCCGCTCGCCTTCACCCGGCGCGTCGAGTCCGGGTACACCGCCGGGCGCTTCTTCGGCCCGTCCTGGTCCTCCACCGTGGACGAACACCTGGAGATCGACGCGCGCGGTGTCGTCCATGTCACCGACGACGGCCTCCTGCTCACCTACCCGCATCCCGTACCCGGGGTGGCCACGCTCCCCGAGTCCGGCACCGTGCGCCGGATCCTGACGCGCGACGAGAGCGGCGACTACACGCTCACCGACCCGGGGAGCGGGCTTGCCCGCCACTTCACCGCGCCGTCCGGTGCCGAGCCGGGCGGCGACGGAGAGGCCTGGCTCGCCCGGATCACCGACCGCAACGGCCACCGCGTCACCCTCGACCGCGCCGAGGACGGCACACCGTTCGCCCTGGTCCACTCGGCGGGCTACCACCTCGCCGTCGCGACGCAGGACGGTCTGGTGACCGGCCTGGCCCTGCGGCTCCCCGACGGCACCGCGCAGGAGGTCATGCGCTACGGCTACACGGACGGCAATCTCACGGCTGTCACCAAACCCTCGGGCGCCACCCTCACCTTCGCGTACGACGACCGGCGCCGGGTGATCACCTGGATCGACTCCAACGACAGCCGCTACGACTACGCGTACGACGATCTCGACCGGGTGATCGGCGAGGGCGGCCAGGCCGGCCACGTCCAGCTCACCCTCTCGTACGGCCTCCCCGACCCCGCGACGGGCCACCGGGTCACCACGCTGACCACCGCCGACGGCCGCGTCATCCGCCATCTCATCGACGGCGCCTGCCGCGTCGTGGCCACCACCGATCCCCTCGGTCACACCACCCGCTTCACCCACGACGCCCGCGGAAACCTCCTGACCCGTACCGACGCGCTGGGCCGTACGACCGCGTTCTCGTACGACGAGGAGGGCCGGCTGCTCTCGGTCGTCCGCGCCGACGGCAGCCGGATCGGCACCGTCCGCGACGAGCGGGGCCTTCCGGTGGAGTTCACCGACGCGGACGGGGCGACGGTACGTCAGGAGTTCGACGACCGGGGCAACCTCACGGCCGTCACGGACGCCGCGGGCCTCACCACTCGATACGCGTACGACGACCGCGGCCATCTCGTCTCCTCCGTCGACAGCCTGGGAGCCGTGACCACGTTCCGCTGCGACCCGGCCGGACTGCCCCTGGAGGTCACCGAGCCCTCCCCCGCCGCCGGTGGGGAGACTCCCGGCGGCACCACCCGGTGCGAGCGCGACGCCTTCGGCCGGCTCACCCGCATCGTGGATCCCCTCGGCGCCGTCACCACCCTCGAGTGGTCCCCCGACGGCGAACTGGCCAGACGTACCCGCCCCGACGGCAGCACCGAGTCGTGGGAGTACGACGGCGAGGGCAACTGCACCGCCCACACCGACCCGGCGGGCCTGACGACACGTTTCGCCTACACCCACTTCGACCTGCTCGCCGCCCGCACCGGCCCGGACGGCGCACGCCACACCTTCGCGTACGACGCGGCGCTACGCCTCACCGAGGTCACCGACCCGCAAGGCCTGACCTGGTCCTACACCTACGACCGGGCCGGCCGGATGGTGTCCGAGACCGACTTCGACGGGCGTACCGTCGACTACACCCTCGACGCGGTCGGGCAGGTGACGGCCCGGCGGAACCCGACCGGCGAGACGGTGTCGTACGAGCGGGACGCGCTCGACCGGGTCGTCCGGAAGGACGCGGCGGGCGCCGTCACCACCTACGCGTACGACCGTGCCGGGCGGATGATCCAGGCCGCCGGCCCGGACTGCCAGCTGGTGCGGCAGTACGACCGCCGCGGCAACCTCAAGGCGGAACTCGTCGACGGCCGACCCCTCACGTACGGCTACGACGCCGCGGGGCGCCGCTCGCGCCGGGTCACCCCCACCGGGCACGTCACCACCTACGGCTACGACGCGTCCGGTCGCCTCACCGATCTGACCAGCGGTACGCACCGGATCGCCTTCGCCCACGACGCGGCGGGACGCGAGCTGCGGCGCGTCTTCGGCGACACGCTCGCGCTGGCGTCGACGTGGGACGAGACCGGCCGGCTGGTGGGACAGCACCTCACCGCCGGCGCCCGCACGGTCAACCGCCGCGCGTACACCTACCGCGCCGACGGCCACCTCACCGCGCTCGACGACGCGCTGCGCGGCTCCTTCCGGTACGGCCTCGACGCCGCGGGCCGGGTGACGACGGTGACCGCGGCGAACTGGGCGGAGGCGTACACCTACGACCCGGCCGGCAACCAGACCCTGGCGTCCTGGCCGGACGGCCACCCCGGCCACGAGGCGACCGGCCCGCGGAGCTACACCGGAACCACCATCACCCGGGCCGGAGCAGTGCGGTACGAGCACGACCTCGGTGGCCGGATCACACTGCGCCGGCGCACCAGGCTGTCCCGGAAGCCCGACACGTGGTGGTACACCTGGGACGCCGAGGACCGCCTGACGGCCGTCGTCACCCCCGACGGGACCAGGTGGCGCTACCGGTACGACCCGCTGGGCCGCCGTACCGCGAAACAGCGGCTGGCCGACGACGGCGAGACGGTCGTCGAGGAGGTCCGGTTCACCTGGGACGGCTCGACCCTGTGCGAACAGACCTCCACCGCCCCGGAGCTGCCCCGGCCGGTCGTCCTGACCTGGGACCACCGTCACGCCCGGCCGCTCGCCCAGACGGAGCGGATGCTCGCAGCGGACGCCTCCCAGGAGGCGGTCGACGAGCGCTTCTTCGCGATCGCCACGGACCTCGTGGGCACCCCCACCGAACTCGTCGACGAAACGGGCGAGGTGGCCTGGCACAACCGCGCCACGCTCTGGGGCACCACGACCTGGAACAGGGGCGCCACCGCCTACACGCCGCTGCGCTTCCCGGGCCAGTACTACGACCCGGAGACCGGCCTCCACCACAACTACTTCCGGCAGTACGACCCGGAGACCGCCCGCTACCTCACACCGGACCCGCTGGGCCTCACCCCGGCGCCCAACCCGGCCGCGTACGTCCACAACCCGTTCACCTGGTCCGACCCGCTGGGCCTCTCGCCGTACCGCGGACTGGGCCTCAGCGACGACGCGATGGCCGCCATCCAGAAACTGGAGAACATCAAGGAGGACCCGATCGGCCGCATCAACTCCGATCCGAACCACAACCACTACTCGGCGGCCCGGCGTGAGGCGGCGGGCGAGGTGGTGGCGCGCAAGGCGGACGGGACGCCTTTCGACCACGTCCAGGACCTCACCCAGGCGCAGCAGGGACTGGAGAACGTCCGCAAGATCCTCTGGAAGGAGATGGAGCGGCTGCCGGAAGGTATGACCGAACGAGGTCTCGAGGTCCTCCTCAAGAAGCACGACGAGACCGTCTACCACCTGGACCGTGTGAAAGGCTTCCTGCATCAGATCCAGAACCGGTGACGGAACGAGACGAACGGAACGCCTGACGCATGACCCCTCCCTCCGACGCGTCCGACGCGTCCGACGCGTCCGACGCATTCGACGAGAACAGTCACGCGACCGAGGTACGGGAGCGGTGGGCCCGGCCCGAGAACGGCTCGGTCCTCGCCGCCGTCCGGGACGCCCTGACCGGGGGCGGGGACTGGCGCGGCCTGCTGCGTGACTGGACCCAGCCGTGGGGCACCGACAACGACCTGGCCGGCATCCCGCTGGCGGGGGCCGACCTCTCGGGCACGGACCTGACGGGCGTCCACCTCGGCTACGCCGATCTGCGCGGCTGCGCGCTGACCGGCTGCGATCTCACCGACGCGTCGCTGACCGGCGCGGACCTGCGCGGAGCGACCCTGGTCGACGCGACGCTGACGCGGGTGAACGGCGGCCTGTGCGACCTCACGGCGGCCGACCTCAGCGGCGTCCACGCCGACGACGCCGTCCTCTCCCGCGCCCGCCTGGTCGGCACGTCCCTGCGGGGCGCCTCCCTGCGGGGCGCCAAGCTCGTCGGGGCCGACCTCACGGACGCGGACCTCTCGGAGGCGGACCTGTCGTCGGCCGTGCTGATCGCGGCGAGGACCGAAGGGGCGGTCATGACCGGCGCCCGCCTGGAGGGCGTCCGCCGCGGGACCCTGCGCCCCTGAGGTCGCGTGGCGTCCCTCAGGGAGGGAGCCGAGAATGAGAGCTGTAGGGATACAGGTGGTCACGGGGATGCAGGTGATCATGCATGTGCCGATGGCTCGCGTACTCGGGAACGCCCATGCTGCTCGACACCATCCTGTACAAACCCGACCACTCCCTGATCGATCAGAGCCTGCACGCCAAGATGGGTGTGGAGACCACGAACGGCGACGGGTTCGGCGTCGGCTGGTACACCCGGGAGGACACCACCCCGGCGCTGATCAGGGACATCGGCCCCGCCTGGAACAACCGCAATCTGCGGGAGATCGCCAATCACGTCCGCTCCCCGCTGTTCTTCGCCCACATCCGGGCGTCCACCGGCACGGCCGTGCAGCAGTCGAACTCCCACCCCTTCCGGTACGGCCGCTGGATGTTCATGCACAACGGAGCCATCGCCGAGTTCTCCCTCGTCCGCCGCGACCTCACGATGCTCGTCGACCCCACGCTGTTCTCGAGCATCGAGGGGACGACCGACTCCGAGGTGATGTTCTACCTGGCCCTCACCTACGGCCTCGAGAAGGACCCGCCGGGCGCCGTCGCCCGGATGGCGGGAGTCGTGGAGGACGTCGGCCACGACCACGGCGTGGACTTCCCGCTCCAGATGACGCTCGCGGTGACCAACGGCGAACGCCTGTGGGCCTTCCGCTACTCCAGCAGGCGCGCTTCCCGGTCGCTGTTCTACAGCAGCCGGGTGGACGCCCTGCGCAAGCTCCACCCCGATGTCGCGTTCCTCCGCGACATCTCCGAGGAGACCCGGCTCATCGTCTCCGAACCGCTCGGTGACCTCCCCGGCGCCTGGAACGAGGTCCCGGAGAGCACCTACGGCGTCGTCCAGCCCGGCACGGACGAGATGCGCCCCTTCGCCCCCCAGCCGGTATGAGGAGGGCGGGACGGTCGCTACAGCGCGTCGACGGCGCTCACCTTCCAGCCCCGCTCGGTGGGTACGAGCGTCATCCGCACGCGGTTGAGGTCGAGGCGGGGTGTGGCGACCTGGGTACTGATGGTGACCTGGTTCATGAAGAGCAGGACCACGACCTTCTCCGGGGAGGCCGACACGACCGAGGCCGCCGGGGCCGCGTCGCCGGTCGGGGGCTTGGCGACCGTGGCCTTGACGACGCCGTGGTACGTCCTGGCGGTGGGGGCGACCACGGTCGAGGTCGTCTTGCCGTACTCGTCGAGGAACGGGCCGGTGAGGTGGGCACGGGCGGCGGCGAAGTCGCGGTCCAGGTGGCGGTAGTCGTACGACAGGATCGCCGGGGCCGCCTTCCGGGCCGCGGCCAGCGCGGCCGTGCGCGCGGAGGCGGTCCGGTCGGCCTCGCGGTACTCCCAGCCGAGCGTGGCCGTGGCGGCCACGGCGAGCAGGACCAGGACGGCGAGCACCGCGCCGAGCATGCCGGGGCGCCGCCCGACCGCCTGTTCGGTGTCGGCGGCATCGGCCGCCTCGGCCCGTTCAGCGGTACGTTCAGCGGTACGTGCCGGCTCGACGCGGTCGGAGCCGGGCCGGCTGTCGTCCGCCTGACGGGCGCGTTCGGCGCGCTTGGCGGCGGCGCGGACGGTCGCGGATCGGAGGGTCTGGTTCGCCACGGTGGGTCTCCTGTCAGCCGACGAATTCGACGTTGGACGTCAGCCAGCGACCGTCCTCGCGGACGAGGTCGAGCTGAAGACGGTAGTTGCGGGACGTGCCCTCGGGCGCGGCCACGTTGGTGACCTTGCTGTCGGCCACCACCAGGACGCGTGCGGACCGGTCGTCGGCCCGGGCGATGCCCGCGTCGAGGACCTGTCCCTCGGAGACCGACTTGTTGTCGGCGACGATCTTCGTCAACTGCTTGGTCTGGGCCGCGAACTGCTTCTTGAAGTCCCCGGTCGCGCCGTTCAGGACGTTCTCGCTGTCCCGGGCGTAGTGCCGGTGGTCCAGCGAGGTGAAGTTGAGCGCCGACTGGCGGGCGGCGGCCAGGATGTCCTGGTTCCGCCGGTCCTCCTCGTGCCGTTCGTACACCCGCAGGCCGAGCCACGCGGAGGCGGCCGTCAGGGCCACGGCCAGGACGCCGAGGACGGCGACGGTCCCGCGGTGGCGCAGCGGCCGGGCCACGTGGGTGAGGAGTACGCGGATCATGCCGTTCATGCCATGGGTCCCACGAGCAGCCATTGCCAGGAGTCCTTTCCGAATACGGTCTTTGCCCCGCCCGTGGAGCCCATCCGCACGGATCGGCTCGACGCGGGAGCGGGGGCGTTCTGGGCGCCCCGGACGGAGGTTTCGCCGCCGCGTGGGGCGGCGCAGTGGGCGCCGGTGTTCGCCGGCCGGTCGGAGGTGTCGGCCGGGTCGCGGCGCTGGGTCCCGTACCCCTGGCGGCAGGGCGGGGGATCGTCGGCGTTGACGACGAGGCCGAAGTGGGTGGTGCCGTCGCCGGGGACGACGGTGTAGCTGCCGGAGACGACGACGGGGAAGGTGACCAGCGTCTGCTCCACGCCGGGCAGCCGGGCGAGCGTGATCTGGCCGCCGCTGATCAGGTTGCCGAGCAGGACCGGGAGGTGAGGCCGGTTGTCCTTCATCAGCGACTCCACCTCGCGGGCGGCGGAGGTCCCGTTGCCCATGAGGGCGCGCAGGTCTCCGTCGCTCGCCTTCAACTGGGCGGTGAGCGCGGCGAGGTCGCGGGAGAAGGAGGTGATCGAGGAGCCCTGGTCGGCCTGGGTCTTCAGGACCTTCCGGGAGTCCTCGATCAGCGCGATCGTCTCGGGCAGCGATCCGGACGCCGACTCGACGAGCGCGTTTCCCGAGTCCACCAGACGGGTCAGATGCGGACCGGTGCCGGAGAACGCCTTGCCCAGCTCGTCGACGGTGACCCGCAGGTCCCGCTTGTCCACCGACTCGACGAGCCGGTCCAGGCTCAGGATCATCTCCGTGGCGGGCACCGGCACGCGGGTGTGGTGGCGCGGGATGGTGCTGCCGTCGCGCAGTTCGGGGCCGCTCGCGGAGCGCGGCTGGAGATCCACGTACTGCTCGCCGACGGCCGAGCGGTTGGCCACCACGGCGAGGCTGTCCGCCGGGATCCTCGGGGAGTCCTCCAGGAGGAGCGCCACCGACACCCCGCCCGACTCCGTCAGGCGCAGGTCGCCGACGCGGCCGACGGGGACGCCCCGGTAGGTGACCTCGGCCCCCTCGTAGATGCCTCCGGAGTCGGCGAAGTCGGCCCGTACGGTGTATCCGCGGTCGAGGAGCCGGTCGACGAGACCGGTGTACTCGGCGCCGACGTAGGAGACGCCGACCGCGGTGACCAGGGCGAACGCGAGCAGCTGCGCCTTGACCGTACGGGTGATCACAGGACCAGCCCCTTCATCAGCAGCTCGGCGAGCGCGACATCGACGCCGGGCGGGAAGCGGCTGTCGCCCTGCGGCCGGTACGCGACGGGGTCGGTGGGGGCGCAGAGCGGCAGGCAGCCGAGGTCGGCGTCTCCACCGCCGCCCGTCCCCGGGGGCACCGGCGTGCCGGGGGTACGGGAGGGCTGCGGAGCACCGGGCAGCTCCGGGGCGGGAACGCCGGGGAGAGCGGGGTCGGGGAGCCCCGGCAGTCCCGGAAGCCCCGGCTGGGTCGGCAGTCCCGGCTGGGACGGTGTCCCCGGATTCGTGGGCGTCCCCGGAGACGCGGGTTCGTCGGCCAGGTTTCCGTACACACTGCGCAGGTCGAGGTCGGCGGTGACCTTGAGGTTGACGTAGTCGCCCTTGATCGCGTCGACGACGTTGCGCGGGAAGGGGTAGGTGGTGAGGAGCTCCAGCGCGTTGGGCAGGTCGGCACCGGCCTTGTTCAACTGCCGCAGGATCGGCTGGAGCGCGCGCAGGTTGGCGATCAGGTCGGCGCGCGAGGCGTTGATCACCTTCGTGCCGGTGGTGCCGAGCGCCGACAGCGAGGTGAGCATGGCGGTGAGCTTGGTCCGCTGGTCGGCGAGCACTTTGAGCGCGGGCGGCACGGTGGTGAGGGCCTGGGCGATCGTCGTCTTCTCCTTGGCGAGGGTCGCGGACAGCTTGTCGATGCCCTCCAGCGCCCGGACGATCTCCTTCTTCTGCGCGTCGAGGCCGCCGATGAAGGTGTCGAGCTCGGTGAGGAGGGACCTGACCCGGTCCTCGCGGCCTTCCAGGGCCTTGTTCAGCTCGGTCGTGACGGTCTTGAGCTGGGCGACGCCACCGCCGTTGAGCAGGGCCGACAGCGCGGAGAGGACCTCCTCGATCTCGGGGTTGCGGCCGGAGCGGGCCAGCGGGATCCTCGCGCCGTCGGTGAGCCTCCCGACCGGCTTCCCGGTCGGCGGCGCGGACAGCGACACGTACTTCTCGCCGAGCATGCTGGTCTGCCGCAGTTCGGCGACGGCGTTGCCGGGGAGCGTGACCGATCCGGCGACACGCAGCCGCACGCGCGCGTGCCAGCCCACCAGTTCGACCTTCTCGACCGCGCCGACGGTGACGTTGTTCACCTTCACCGTGGACTGCGGTACGAGGTCGAGGACGTCGCGGAACTCGACCGTGACCCGGTAGCTGTCGCCGTCGGCGGCGGCGCCGCCGGGCAGCGGAACGTCGTAGAGGCCGTTGAACTCGCAGCCGGTGGTCAGCAGGAGCGAGCCGGCGGCGGCCCACAGCGCGGCCTTACGGGGAGCTCTCATGTACGGGCCTCCAGGATTCCGCCGAGGGTCTTGTCCGTCGAGGGCGCTCCGGCCGCGGGGAGCGCCGCTCCGGTGACCGGGTCGGCCTCGGGCAGCTCGGGCAGGGAGTCGAACAGCTTCTTCAGGTTCCGGCAGTCGGCGGCCTTCCCCTTGCCCTCCTCGCCCGTCGTCTTCAGCAGCGAGCAGAGCAGGTCGGCCGGGTCGTGGAGCTGCTCGGGGTTGCCGCGGGTGTCGAGCGTTCCGGAGGCCGGGTTGTAGGCGTTCTGGAGGTTGGAGAGGCCGGCGGGGACGACTTCGAGGAGCTCTTCGAGGGCGGCGCGCTGGGTGACCAGCACGTTGGTCACCTTGGCGAGACCCTTCACGTCCGCGGTCAGTGCCTTCTTGTTCTTCTTCACGAAGTCGGACACGTCGGCGAGCGCCGCCGCCAGGTGGGTGATCGCGGCGGCGAGGTCCTTGCGCTCCCCGGCGAGTTGTTCGGCCACCTGGGCGAGGCTGGCGTTGAACGACCGGACGGAGGCGTCGTCGGCCGCCAGCGCGGCGGTGAACACCTGCAGGTTCCGCACGGTCCCGAACAGGTCCTGCCGGCCGTCCGACAGGGTGGTGACGGCCTGCGAGAGGTCCTTGACGGTCTGGTGCAGCTGTCCGCCCTGGCCCTGGAGGTTGTCGGCGCTGACGGCGAGGAGCCGGGACAGCGAGCCGTCCTTGTTGGCGCCCTGGGGGCCGAGCGCGTCCGACGTCGTGCGCAGGCTGTCGAAGACGCGGTCCAGTTCGACCGGCACGGCCGTGCGGTGCAGGGGGATGACGGCGCCACTCCTCATCGCGGGGCCGCCGCGGTGGACGGGCAGCAGCTGGAGGTAACGGTCGCTGACCACCGAGGAGTTGATGATCGCGGCCTTGGCGTCCGGCGGGACCTTGTGCTCGGCGGCGTACTCCAGCACGACGCGCACCCGGTCGCCCTCCGGCGTGATCTCCTTGACCTCGCCGATGCGGACGCCGAGGACGCGTACGTCCGAGCCGGGGTAGATGCCGACCGTACGGGGGAAGTACGCGGTCACCCGGACGCTGTCCTCCCGGGACAGGTGGACGACGGCCAGGACGGCGGCCACCGCGAGGAGCGTCGCCAGGGCGACGTGGCGAACGGTCCGCCTGGTCATCGTGAGCCTCCTGTCCGTGGGGCGACCGGCGCGGGTGCGACCAGGTTCTGGATGTAGCTGTCGAACCAGCGGCCGTTGCCGAGGGTGTTGGTGAAGACCCGGGCGAAGGGGGCGAGGAGCTGGACGCTGCGGTCGAGACTCGCCTGGTTGCGTTCGAGCATCCTCACCACGGTGTTGAGCCGGGTCAGGGCCGGTCCGATCGCCGCACGGTTGTCCCGTACGAGACCGGAGAGCTGGATCCCGAGGGCGACCGAGCTGCGCAGCAGCGCGTGGATGACCTGGCGCCGCGCGTGGATCTCCCGGAACAGCTTGTCGCCGTCCTTGACCAGCGTGGTGAACTGGCTCGATCTGTCGGCCAGTACACCGGTGACGCCGTTGGCGTGGTCGAGCAGTTCACGCAGCGCCTGGTCGCGGGAGGCCACGGTCCGGGAGATCTTCGACAGTCCCTGAAGGGAGGCCCTGACCTCGGCCGGCGAGTCCTCGAAGGTGGTGGAGAGGGTGTCCAGGGCGGTGGCCAGGCGCTCCTTGTCGATCTGTTCGGTGGTGGTCGTGAGGTCGCTGAACGCCTCCACCACGTCGTACGCGGGCACGGTCCGGCTCAGCGGGATCTCGGCTCCCGGCTCCAGCCGGCCGGACCCCTTGGGCTCCAGGGCGAGGTACTTCGCGCCCAGGATCGTCTTGATACGGATGGAGGCGCCGGTCCCGGCCCCGAGCTCCGGGTCGCCCTCGACCCGGAAGGTCACCTTGACGTGGTCGCCGGCGAGCTCGACCTCGTCGACCTTGCCGGTCTTGACGCCGGCGATCCGGACCTCGTCGCCGGGCCGCAGCCCGCCGGCTTCGGAGAAGGCCGCGCTGTAGGTGTCCCCGCCGCGGATCAGCGGCAGGCTCTCCACGTTGAACGCGGCGGCGATCAGCAGCGCGAGGGTGGTGAGGCCGGCGGCGCCGATCACCACGGGGTTGCGTTCGCGGAAGGGGATCATCGTCCGCACCTCGCCCGGGCGACGTGGAGTTCGGGGGTGATGACCTCGTTCGTCCTCGGCAGCACGATCCGGCCGTCGAAGTCGCAGAGGTAGAAGTTGAACCAGGAGCCGTACGACGCGGTGCCGGTCAGCTTGTCGAGTTTGTTCGGCAGCCTCTGCAGGACGCCCTCCACGGTCTTCTCGTGGTCGTTGAGGGTGCCGGTCAGGCGGGCCAGTTCGGCGATGTCGGTCTTCAGGGGCGGCCGGGCGTCCTTGAGGAGGCCCGACGTGGCCGCCGCCAGAGCGTCAATGCCGGCCAGCGACTCACCGATGGGCTTGCGGTCCGCCGAGAGGCCGGAGATCAGCCGCTGCAGCTGCGTGATCAGGTCCGAGAAGCGGGTGCTGCGCCGGTCCACGGTCGTCAGCACGGTGTTGAGGTGGGTGATGACCGAGCCGATCAGCTTGTCGCGTTCGGCCAGCGTCGTCGTGAGCGAGGCGGTGTGCGCGAGCAGGCTGCGGACCGTGCCGCCCTCCCCCTGAAGGGTCTTGACGATCTCGGTGGCGAGCTGGTTGACGTCCTCGGGGCTCAGCGCGGCGAACAGCGGCTTGAAGCCGTTCAGGAGCGCGTTGAGGTCGAGGGCCGGTTCGGTGCGGGAGAGCGGGATCCGGCCGCCCGGGTCGAGCCGCCTGCCGTTCCCCGCCCCTTCCGTCAGCGCGATGTACCGCTGCCCGACCAGGCTGCGGTAGCGGATGACGGCGCGGGTGCTGGTGAGCAGGGGGCGGTCACGGGAGACGGTGAAGGTGACCTCGGCCAGGGTCCGGTCCTTGATCCGGATCTCCTCGACCTCACCGACGCGGACGCCCGCGACCCGGATGTCGTCGCCCTCCTCCAGGCTCGTGACGTCGCTGAAGACGGCGGTGTACGTCTCCTTGGGAGTGAAGGAGAGATTGACGATGGTGGCGGCCAGGAGCGCGGTCGCCGCGATCGTCACCACGGCGAAGACGCCGAGCTTGGTCAGCTGCGGTGCTGTGGAGCGGGCGTTCACGCGTGACTCACCGCCGTTCCCCGTGCCAGCGGGCCGAAGAGAAGGGTGGCGACGGCCGGGACGTCGTCCGCGGCCACGCCCATGACGGGTGCCACCAGCGAGGCGACGGCGCGGTGTTCGGCCGGCGTGCCGGAGACCGGCCCGGCCGGAGAGCCGGGAGCGGCCGAACTCTCCGCCGACGTGCCGTCGTCGAGCTTGACCGGAGGAGCCGGTACGTGGGGGTGGGGCAGTCCTCGGCAGTTCGGGCCTGAGCGGTCGGCATAGCGCGGTTCCTCGCCGGGTCGGTACGGGGGTCGGGGGCGGACGAACTCCAGGGTGATGCGCATCTTCCCGCCCTTGAACGCCTCCTCGGACGCCGCTTCCTGGCGTACGAGTCCGGCCAGGAGACAGGGGTACTCCGGGGAGTAGCGGGCGAAGAGCGCGAGGGTGGGGCGGGAGACGCGCCCCAGGGTGATGATCCGGTCGGCGTTCTCGTCGAGTACGCCCTTCGTGGTCCTCGCGGCGGTGGTGGTCGAGCCGAGCAGCGAGGAGAGCTGGTCCTGCTTCTCGACGACCGTGCGGCTGGTGGTGAGCGTGTTGTCCAGGATCCGCAGCAGGTCGGGCGCGGCCTCGCCGTACACCTCGGCCACGTCGGCGAAGCGCGAGATGTCCTCCTTGAGGGACGGCAGGTGCGGGTTGAGCCGGCGCAGATAGGCGTCGAGGCGGGTGAGGTTCTCCCCGATGTCGTCACCACGCCCTTCGAGCGCGGTGGCGAACGCGGAGAGGGTGGCGTTGAGCTTGGCGGGCTGCACGGTACGGAGCAGCGGCAGCAGGTCGTTCATCAGCCGCTGCAGCTCGATGCCGACCGTGGTGCGGTCCTGGGTGATGACGTCGCCCGCGCGGATGTGCCGCGCCGAGGGTTTGCCGGGCGGCGCCACCAGATCGACGTACTTCTCCCCGAACAGGGTCTTCGGCAGCAGCCGGGCGTGGACGTCGGCCGGGATGAGGGTGACGTGCTCGGGCTTGAGCGCGATGCCGAGCGTCGCCTTCTCGCCGTCGGCCCGCACCTCGCGGACCTCGCCGACGAGGAGGCCGCGCAGCTTGACGTCGGCGCGGGGTTCGAGCTGGTTGCCGAGGGTGTCGGCCTCCAGGGTGATCCGTACGACGGGGGTGAACGCCTGCTGGTAGACCGCGACGGAGAGCGAGAGCAGCAGGGCGATGGAGGTGACGAAGACGATCCCGTACAGCCTCAGTCTGATGGTGCGACGCATCGGCCCTACCCCGCTATCCGTACGGTCGTGTTGGCGCCCCAGATGGCCAGGCTGAGGAAGAAGTCGAGGAGGTTGACGGCCACGATGGAGGTCCGCACGCCGCGGCCGACGGCGACGCCGACGCCCGCCGGGCCGCCGCTCGCGTAGTAGCCGTAGTAGCAGTGGACCAGGATGATCACGAGGGCGAAGACGATCACCTTGCCGAAGGACCACAGCACGTCGACCGGGGGCAGGTACTGCTGGAAGTAGTGGTCGTACGTCCCCGCCGACTGCCCGTAGTAGCCGGTGGTGATGGTCCGGGCGGCGAAGTACGAGGAGAGCAGGCCGACGACGTACAGCGGGATCACCGCCACGAAGCCCGCGATCATCCGCGTGGTGACCAGGAAGGGCAGCGACGGGACGCCCATCACCTCCAGCGCGTCCGTCTCCTCGCTGATCCGCATCGCGCCGAGCTGGGCGGTGAACCCCGCGCCGACGGTGGCGGAGAGCGCGAGCCCGGCGACGAGCGGGGCGATCTCCCGGGTGTTGAAGTACGCGGAGAGGAACGCCACGAAGTTGGAGGTGCCGAGCTGGTTGAGCGCCGCGTACCCCTGGAGGCCGACCTCGGTGCCGGTGAAGAAGGAGAGGAAGGCGATGACGCCGACCGTGCCGCCGACGACGGCGAGCGCGCCGCGGCCGAAGCTGACCTCGGCCAGCAGCCGCAGGACCTCCTTCTTGTAGCGGCGCAGGGTGCGGCCGGTCCAGGCGAGGGAGCGGCCGTAGAAGACCAGCTGGGTGCCCAGCTCCTCGAGGGAGCGCAAGGGGCGGTCGAGAAGTCCTCGCACGACTCAGCCTCTCTGCGGGACGATTTGGAAGTACA
This sequence comes from Streptomyces sp. NPDC015346, assembly GCF_043078785.1. NCBI lineage: Bacteria > Bacillati > Actinomycetota > Actinomycetes > Kitasatosporales > Streptomycetaceae > Streptomyces > Streptomyces sp. NPDC015346. The sequence continues at coordinate 372,074 of NZ_JBIBTW010000002.1, forward strand.
CCGCGGTCAGCACGAAGTTGGTCACGAAGAGCAACATGAACGTGATGACCACGGACTGGTTCACGGCGTCGCCGACGCCCTTCGGCCCGCCCTTGGCGGTCAGCCCCTTGTACGAGGCGACGATCGCGGCGATGGCGCCGAAGACGAGCGCCTTCAGCTCGGCCGCCCAGAGGTCGGAGAGCTGGGCGAGGGTGGTGAAGGAGGCCAGGTAGGCGCCGGGGGTGCCGTTCTGCAGGACGACGTTGAAGAAGTAGCCTCCGGCCACGCCGACCACGGAGACGAGGCCGTTGAGCAGGACCGCCACGAGCATGGTGGCGAGCACGCGGGGGACGACGAGGCGGTGGATGGGGTCGATGCCGAGGACCTGCATGGCGTCGATCTCCTCCCGGATCTTGCGCGCCCCGAGGTCCGCGCAGATCGCGGTGCCGCCGGCCCCGGCGATGAGCAGGGCCGTGACGATGGGCGACGCCTCGCGCAGGACGGCGAGCACGGAGGCGGCGCCGGAGAAGGACTGAGCGCCGAGCTGGCGGGTCAGGCTGCCGATCTGGAGGGCGATGACGGCGCCGAAGGGGATGGAGACCAGGGCGGTGGGCAGGATGGTGACGCTCGCGATGAACCAGGCCTGCTGGATGAACTCCCGCACCTGGAAAGGGCGTCGGGGAAGGGTCCGCAGGACGTCCAGGGCCATGGCGAAGAGGCTGCCGGAGTGGCGCAGGGCGCTGGTCGGGGAGAGGCTCACGCGTCCGCCACCTGCCTTTTGCGGAGGACCGCCTCGCGGTCGGCGATCGCCTGCCAGCGGGGCGGCCGGGTGACTCCGGTGCTGGGCAGCAGCCTCGGAGTCATCGCCGGGCGGAGGTCGTCCCCGCTGTCGAGGCCCGCGAGCTCCTGCTCGACCTGGGCGGCGTCCTTCTCCTCGGCCATGCCGATCGGCCCCTCCATCCGGCCGTTGAGAAACTGCCGTACAACCGGCTCGTCGCTGGTGAGCAGCTGCTCGCGCGGGCCGAACATCACCAGCTCGCGGCGGAAGAGCAGGCCGATGTTGTCGGGGACCTGGCGGGCCGAGGCGATGTCGTGGGTGACGATCAGGAAGGTGGCGTCGATCTGCGCGTTCAGGTCGACGATCAGCTGGTTGAGATAGGCGACGCGCACCGGGTCGAGACCGGAGTCCGGCTCGTCGAACAGGATGATCTCCGGGTCCAGGACCAGTGCCCGCGCCAGGCCCGCCCGCTTGCGCATGCCGCCGGATATCTCGCCCGGCAGCTTCTCCTCCGCGCCGATCAGACCGACCATGTCCATCTTCTCCAGGACGATCCGTCTGACCTCGCTCTCCGGCTTGCGGGTGTGCTCGCGGAGCGGAAAGGCGATGTTGTCGTAGAGGTTCATGGAGCCGAACAGGGCGCCGTCCTGGAACAGCACGCCGAAGAGCTTGCGCACCTCGTACAGGTCGTGCTCGCGGAGCTTGGTGATGTCCTGTCCGGCGATCCGGATCGATCCGCGTTCCGGCTTGAGCAGGCCCACGAGCGTCTTCAGGAACACCGACTTCCCGGTGCCCGAGGGCCCGAGCATGACCGACACCTCGCCGGCGGGCAGCGTCAGCGAGACGTCCTGCCAGATGACCTGGTGTCCGAAGGATTTGGTCAACCCTTCCACGCAGATCTCGACACCCATCCGGTTCACCCTTCAGCGGGGAGCAGCTCGTACGTCTGCTCTACGGCGAGGGGCGCCGGGTCCGTCGCGGGAGAACGAAGTTTTTTTACGTGGCCGACATCAGGGGTGCACGGGGAGGTGCGGCAGGTCCGCCGGCAGCGGGGGCGGCGACGCGGGCGGTACGGCGGGGGTGGCCGGAGGGGCGGGCAGCCGGGAGGGCAGCGGGCCGGGCACCTCCGGCAGGGGGACCCCCGGCACGTCCGGCACGGCCGCGGGGGCCTGCGTGGGCACGGCTATCCGCACCGGTACGAGCGTCGGCACCGGCACCGGCGGGAGGACGGTGGGTGAGGCCTTCGCGTCCGGCCGCGGGGAAGACGCGGGAGAAGCGGAGGAAGGCGAGGAAGGCGAGGAAGGCGAGGGGGGAACGGAGGAGGGCGAGGGCGCGGGGGACGGTGCCACGAACCCCGCCTTCTCCTCCCCCACCGCCTCCGACGTGCCCGGGCGGCCGGGCCGCGGCGCGTCCCGGTCGTAGGCGAAGGGGGCGAGCAGGCCCACCACGGCCAGGGCCGCCGCCGCCGACGTCGCGGCGAGGGCCTGGACGGGGACGCCCGCGTGGCCGGCGTGCCCGGCCTGATCCCGCCCGCGCCCGATCAGCCACAGGGCGAGCGCGAGGGTGCCGGCCAGCGAGTTGCGCAGGGTGCGCCGGGCCCTGGCCAGCAGGGACTCGACCGCCCTGCTGCTCAGGCCCATCTCCCGGGCGATCTGTTCGACGTCCCGGTCCTCCGACTTCAGCCGGAGCGCCTCGGCCTGCCGGGCGGGCAGTTCCCTGCTGCGGTACGCCACCCAGCTCGCCTCCGCCCGGTCGCACACGATCTCCTCGACGGGGACCGGGCCGGGGGCCATGAGCTTCGGCGTGCTGCCCACCTCGGCCTCCCGGCGGACCTGCCGGTGCCGGTCGACGCAGAGACGCATGGTCACGGTCGTCAGCCACGCGCCGAGCCGCGCCTCGTCCAGGTGGGCGTTCTGCGCGCCGCGCAGCATGGCCTCCTGGACGGCGTCCTCGGCGTCCTCCGCGCTCATGGACCTGCGGCGGGCCACCTTGAGCAACTGCTCCCGATGGCTCCACATGCGCTGCCACCGCAGGTGAGCCGCGCGGTCCCCCGGTCCGGTCGAGTGGGCAGGGTGCATGTCCGTCGTCATGGCCGGGGAGGTTACCGCCGAGTATCGGCTGTTGTGGAGGGGGTGACGCGGGAGTGAGGCCTAAACGTTGCCCGGGAGGCCGTCCGGCTCCGTCGGCACGCCGCCGGTGGGCAGCCCCACGTCGGGCACGGTGACCCGGGACGGAAGGGGCTTCGGCGCCGAGGGGGAGGGCTTCGGCGTCGGGGACGACGAGGCCGGGGGTTCGGGTTCCGCCGGTCGCGAGGGCGAGCGCGTGGGCGACGGCGCGGCCGAGGAGGGCGAGGGCGACGGTGACGGCGCGCCGGTACGCGGGCCCGTACGCGCACCTGTACTCGTACCGCTGCCCGTACCCGTGCCGGAATCCGTACCGGAGCCGGTGCCGCCCGCGTCCGGAACCACCTGGTGGCCGCCCCGGTAGTAGCCGTACCAGGCGAGGACGACCCGCAGGTACGCCCGGGACCGGTTGTAGGAGAGGATCGCGCGGTCGAGGTCCCCGGGCACGGAGAGGTCGCGGCCGCCCGCGCAGAGGTAGCGCGCCGCCGCGAGCGCCGCGTCGTGGACGTTGTGGGGGTCGGCCCGGCCGTCGCCGTTGCCGTCGGCGCCCCACCGGGCCCAGGTCGAGGGGATGAACTGCATGGGCCCGACGGCGTGGTCGTAGGCCGGGTCGCCGTCGTAGGCGCCGCCGTCGGTGTCCCGGATCAGGGCGAAGCCACGGCCGTTCAGCTGCGGACCGATGATGGGCGCGTACGTGGTGCCCTCCGCGTCCACCCGGCCGCCCCGCGCCTGGCCCGACTCCACCTGTCCGACGGCGGCGAGCAGTTGCCAGCGCAGGGCACAGCCCGGGGCGCTCCGCGCGAGCGCCGCCTCGGCCCGCCGGTAGGCGGCCAGGACGGTGGCGGGCAGCGCCCCGCGCTCGGTGACGAAGCCGGAGCCCGCACCGGAGCGCGCGCCGGGCACGGCGGGCGCCGACGACGGGAACGGCACCGGGTTGTGCACCCGGAGCGGGGGCAGCTCGCTGAAGTAGTACGTGTCCCCCGGAGTCTCCGCGTCCGATGCCGAGCCGGCCGGGGGCGCGACGGCCCGCGCCGCGAGCCCGGGCGCCTGTGACCCGGTCAGCGCCGCCATGGCCGCCGCGGCGACCGCCGTGACCCCCACCCGTCTGCGTACTCGTCCGGAAATCCGCCGCGCCATATCCCGGTCCCCTCCCCATCGCTCGGCTTCTGCCGTCTGCTCTACGGGGTGAGGGGCCGCGTCCGTCGCACGCGTGACCGGAATTCTTCCGGGGCGCCTCCGGGCTGTCGCGACCGGGGGAAGCCCGCCGCGGGAGCGGGGCCTCCGGGGCGTCTCTCATGGCCGGCGCGGACGTGTGCGCGCCTTGCCGCCGCCGGGCGGCGGCAAGGCGTACTCACCGCACGGGCGTGATGTCCGCCCACAGGGCGACGGCGCCGGGCGAGAGCGGTGTGACCGCCCGGCCGGGCGCGACGTCGTTCCCGTCCCACCACAGGCCCTGCCCCACGGTCAGGGGGCGCGCTTCGGCATCCGTCCGCCAGTGGCCGCGCAGCACGTGGAACACCCCGGCATGGCCGGTGGGCACCACGACGGGACCGGTGGCCCGGTCCACCCGAGCGGCCCGACGGCCGCGGCGCACCATGATGTTCAGCACCCGGCAGCGGCCCCCGTCCGGCAGTTCGGCGGTCAACTCCAGGTCACCGGAGAACACGAGCGGCTCCCCCGCGCGCGCCGTCCGGTCGAACGTCCCGGGGGCCGTCAGCCGCACGCCGTCGCCCGACAGGAGAGTGAGCGTCCGGTCGACACCGGGAAAGGCCGAGAACGGCCCGTCCCGGTCGATGTCGGCCACGCTCGCCCGCCACTGGAACTCCTCGGCGCCCGCCGGCCAGGAAACGATCTCCCGCGTGGAGCCTCCGCCGTTGCGCCACCGGCCCGCCGTCAGGGTCTCGACATCGAAGGGGTGCATGCGGGCTCCCGAGCTGCGTGCGGCGGTACGGGTGCGGATCGGTTCAGAGGGCGCCGACGATGTCCTCCACCCGGGCCTTCGCGTCGCCGAAGAGCATCGCGGTGTTCTCACGGAAGAACAGCGGGTTCTGCACGCCCGCGTATCCGGAAGCCATCGAGCGCTTGAACACGATGACCTTGCCGGCCTCCCAGACGTTGAGCACCGGCATGCCGGCGAGGGGGCTGCTGGGGTCCTCCGCTCCGGCCGGGTTGACGGTGTCGTTGGCGCCGATCACGAGGACGACGTCGGTCTTGGCGAAGTCGTCGTTGATCTCGTCCATTTCGAGCACGATGTCGTACGGCACCTTCGCCTCGGCGAGGAGCACGTTCATGTGGCCGGGCAGCCGGCCGGCGACGGGGTGGATGCCGAACCGTACGTCGACGCCCTTCGCGCGCAGTTTCGAGGTGAGTTCCGCGACCGGGTACTGCGCCTGGGCGACGGCCATGCCGTACCCGGGCGTGATGACCACGGACCGGGCGGAGCCCAGGAGTTCGGCGGCGCTCTGGGCGGTGGTCTCCTGGTGCTCGCCGTAGTCCACGTCCGAGCCCGACGGCGCCTCGATGCCGAAGCCGCCGGCGATCACGGAGAGGAACGAGCGGTTCATCGCCTTGCACATGATGTAGGAGAGGTAGGCACCCGAGGAGCCGACGAGCGCACCGGTGATGATCAGCAGATCGTTGCCGAGCAGGAAGCCGGAGGCCGCCGCCGCCCAGCCGGAGTAGCTGTTGAGCATCGAGACGACGACCGGCATGTCGCCGCCGCCGATCGAGGCCACCAGGTGCCAGCCGAGGGCCAGCGCCAGGACCGTCACGGTGATCAGCAGCCACAGCTCCGGTGTGATCACGAACCACGCCGTGAGGGCGAGGAACAGGACCAGCGAGCCGAGGTTCAGGGCGTTCTTGCCCGGCAGCACCAGCGGCTTGGAGTCGATCTTCGCGGCGAGCTTCAGGTACGCCACGATGGAGCCGGTGAAGGTCACCGCGCCGATGAACAGGCCGATGAACACCTCGGCGTGGTGAATGCCCAGCGTGCCGAGCGCGTCCAGGGCCTTGGCCTCGTGGCCGTCCGGGTCGTGCTCGACGTTCAGGTAGCCGTTCCAGCTGACGAGCACGGCGGCCAGACCGACGAAGGAGTGCAGCAGCGCGATCAGTTCCGGCATCCCGGTCATCTCGACGCCGCGGGCCCGCTGGATGCCGATCAGCGCGCCGATCAGCATCGCGACGGCCATCAGGCCGAGGCCGGCGCCGCTGACGTCGCCGGCCAGCGCGAGCACGACGGTCGCGACGAGCGCGACGCCCATGCCGAGCATGCCGAACGCGTTGCCGAGCCGTGCCGACTCGTGCTTGGAGAGTCCTGCCAGCGCGAGGATGAACAGCAGCGCGGCAACAAGGTAGGCCGCCTGTGCGGCGAGGGTCGCAGACATGTCAGCTCCGGTTGAACATGGCGAGCATGCGACGCGTCACCGCGAAGCCGCCGAAGATGTTGATACTGGCCAGAAGGATCGCGACGAACGAGAGCGCCGTGACCGCCGTGCTCGTGTGGCCGATCTGCAGGAGCGCGCCGACGACGATGATCCCGGAGATCGCGTTCGTCACCGACATCAGCGGCGTGTGCAGCGCGTGGTGCACGTGCCCGATCACGTAGTAGCCGATCACGATCGCGAGCACGAAGACCGTCACGTGAGGGAGCAGCGCCGCGGGGGCGAACGCGGCGGTGAGGAACAGCGCCAGCGCGCCGAGGGCCACGCCGCCGAACTTCTGCCCCGCCGTCATCGGCGCCTTCTTCGGCGCCGGCTCCTTCGCGGCCGCCGCGGGCGCGGCGGCCGGGGCCGCGGAGACCTGGACCGGCGGGGGCGGCCACGCCGACTCGCCCTCGCGTACGACGGTGATCGAGCGCTGCACCGGGTCCTCCCAGTCGAGGACCAGGCGGCCGTCCTTGCCGGGCGTCATCAGCTTCAGCAGGTTCACCAGGTTCGTGCCGTACAGCTGCGAGGCCTGGGCCGGCAGCCGGCCCGCCAGATCGGTGTAGCCGATGATCGTCACGCCGTTGTCCGTGACGGTCTTCTCGCCCTTCACGGTGCCCTCGACGTTGCCGCCGTTGGCGGCCGCCATGTCGACGATCACCGAACCCGGCTTCATGGTCGCCACCATCTCCGCGGTGATCAGCGTCGGCGCGGGACGGCCCGGGATCAGCGCGGTGGTGATGACGATGTCGACCTCGCGGCACTGCGCGGCGTAGAGCTCGACCTCGCGCGCCTTGTAGTCGTCGCCCATCTCCTTGGCGTAGCCGGTCTTGGAGACCTCCACCTCGGGGGACTCGATCGACAGGTACTCGCCGCCCAGCGAGCGGACCTGGTCGGCCACCTCCGGTCGCGGGTCGGTCGCCCGTACGATCGCACCGAGCGAGCCGGACGCGCCGATCGCCGCCAGACCCGCCACGCCCGCGCCCGCGACGAGCACCTTCGCCGGCGGAACCTTGCCCGCCGCGGTCACCTGGCCGGTGAAGAAACGCCCGAACTCGTGCGCGGCCTCGATGACGGCCCGGTAGCCGGCGATGTTCGCCATGGACGACAGCACGTCCATCGACTGCGCCCGGCTGATGCGCGGCACGGCGTCCATCGAAAGGGCCGTGAAGGGACGCCGGCCCAGCTCCTCGACCATCGCCGGGTCGAAGGCCGGCGCGAACAGGGCGATCACCGTCGCCTCCGGTCGTACCCGGTCCAGCTGCGACGGGGTCGGGGCGTTGACCCCCAGCACCACGTCCGCGGCCGCCGCGTCACCGACGCTCGCGCCGGCGGCCTCGTAGGCACTGTCGGTGAATCCGGCCGCGACCCCCGCGCCGGGGGCGACGACCACGTCGTACCCCAGTCTGCGGATCTGCTCGATCGTGGCCGGCGTGGCCGCGACGCGACTCTCACCTGCCCGCGCTTCCTTGAGGACTCCGACAATCACGGGTGTTCTCCGTTCGCTGCTCTGGCCGCACAAGGCGTGTTCTCGACTCGATCAGAGGTGCGCTTCGGTGATGATCCGGAGCACGCCGCTCAGCTTGACCGGCAAGTGCTCACCTTGAACAGCACCCACCGGTGAGGTACACGCAACACTCGACAAGGCCCACGTCCCATGCTTCACGTGCGTCGGCGCGCCCGGCGCCGCCCTGGGCTCAGTGCTCGCAGAGGGAGAATTCGCGTTCGTAGAGCTGCTCGTTGTGTTCGTCGACGAAGAACTTGCGCTCCCGCATGAGTTCTTCGCGGTACTTCTCAGCCTGTTCGAGCGTCATGGTCGAGGTGTCGGACCATGGCTGCTGCGGGGGCACATCGGATGTCGAGACGATCCTTTCCGACGGGTCGACCAGGAAGAACGCGAGGATCTTGCGATGTCCCGGGCGGGTGGGGTCCGTGAGGCGGAATGAGCCGACGCGGTGCTGCAGGATGTTCGGGAAGGCCAGACAGCGGCCCGCCGGCGTCGATGTCGATCCCAGCGTCTGGTTCAGTGCGTCTTCGTTCTCCAGGCCGTAGACCTCACGCAGACCGTTGTCGTCGTTCTGTTCGTAGTCGGGGTCGTCGAGTGCCGTCCGGAAGCTCAGCCGGCTTTCGGTGATGTTCTCGCTGTCCCAGTAGTAGATGCCGGTCGAGACGATCCGCTCGTTCACCATGCCCTCGACATGCCAGGAACCGCCGGGGTACTCGGGCTTGTCCGGGGTGAGATGAATGGTGGCGAGCTTGACGATGATCTGGAGGCGGCGCCCGCGCAGGTCGACGCGGGCGGATTCGTCGGGCAACGCGGGCGGGGTGAATTCCGGGGCGTCCGGGACGACCGGGCGGCGGTTTTCCCACCAGTCGTCCTGGGCCGCTCCCCATGCCCGGACGGCTTCCGCATAGGCCGCGTCATCGCTGTAGGAGGATTTGTCCGGATACTCGGGCTCCGAGTCGTACCAGCCGTAAGGATCCGCCTCGATCCGAAGGGGCCGGGGATGGCGCAGGTCGGTGAGCACGTTCTCAAAGAGCGGGCGGAAGCGCGCGAACAGGTCCGGCAGGACGGCGGCCAGTTCACGATGGGTCTCGGGGTGGACGTTGTTGACGTAGGAACGGAAGGCGACATCGCCGTCGTCACTGACGTCGACGTCCGTGGGCAGCCACTGGAATCTCTCCGAGAATTCGTACGTCGAGTAGCGGTCCGTCGGGTTCTGCCACGCCCGCTCGGGCGCGCCGCTCACCCCTCTCACCAGGCAGAACAGCGAGGGATGGACCAGATCCAGCACCTGGCCGTCGGATCCGGGATGCCAGTCCTTCTCGGCTTCGGGGATCTGTTCCAGCACCCGAACCGCCTCGCGCAGCCGGGCTCTGAGCGTGTCGTCGACCAGCGTGTCCGACTGCCATACCCCGTCGACGGCGGACACCTCGACGCCGGTTCGCCCGTCCCGCAGCGCGGCGTAATGCACGAGTTCGGCGAGCACGTACCGAACCTGCGCTTCGGTCAGGCCCTGGGCGACCGCTTCTCGCGTCCACCTGGCGACGACGCCGGCATCGTTCATCTTCTCGAACCACCCCGGCTTCGCCCGGATGTGTGCGCTGCACCGCATCATCTGAAGTTCCCGCAGTGTGCGGGGTGTCGCGAACGACAGGGAACGGGAAGCGTGAAAGGGCAGCGGGAAAGCGGACAGGCCGGTCACTTCTCTTGGTCCCCCCAGTCGGTGTGCGGTGGCGGGAACGATACGTCAGCGGACTGACACGAGGTCATGCGCGAGGAGCGCCGCTCCCATGCATCCCGCCCGCTCCCCGAGCCGGGCCTCGGTGACGTGCGGGACGGCCTGGAAGGTCAGACGCCGGGCGAGGGCGTCGCGCACGGGCGCCAGGTAGGCCTCGCCCGCGCGGGCGAGGCCGCCGCCGAGGACGATGCGCTCGGGGTCGTACAGCGTGACCGCGACGGCCAGGGCGTCGGCGAGCGCCTCGATCGCTTCGGTCCAGATCCCGGCGGCGACCTCGTCGCCCGTGTCGGCGCGACGCTGGACATCGCGGGCTGTGATGCCGTGCCAGCCGGTGGCTCGGGCGTAACGGCGGGCGACGGCCGCGGCTGACGCCACGGTCTCCAGGCAACCGCGCCCTCCGCAGCGACAGCGGGCGCCGCCGGGCCGGACGACGACGTGCCCGAGCTCGCCGGCCCGGCCGTGCGCGCCGGCGAGCGGGCGGCCGCGGCTGAAGGCGGCGGCGGCGATGCCGGTGCCGACGGGGACGAAGAGGAAGTCGGCGCAGCCCCGGGCCGCGCCGAGGCGCGCCTCGGCCAGTCCGCCGGCCCGGACGTCGTGACCGAACGCGACGGGCAGGTCCAGGTGTTCGGCGAGCCAGTCCTGGACGGGCACGCCGCGCCAGCCGAGGTTCGCCGCGCGGACGGCGAGTCCGGATTCCTCGTCGACGATGCCGGGGACGACGATCCCGGCCGCGTGCGCGTCGGGGCAGCGTTCCAGGAGTGTCGAAGCGCAGGTCAGGACGGTCTCCAGGACCGCTTCGGGGCCGCGGTCGGCGTGCGTGTACCAGCGGTCGGCGCGCTCGAGGGTGGTGGCGCCGTCGGTGAGGGTGCCGCCCTTGATGAAGGTGCCGCCGACGTCCAGGGCGATAACCGTCCGTGCGGCCGTCCTCGCGGTGCTCATGGCGCTCCCAGTGCTCTTGTTTCGTCGTCGATGTGATTGAAGGTGATCTATTTATGGTTGCTTTGCTCAATTCCGAGCAAGCGTGTGCACGATTGATCATCCGGGAGCAGACACGGGATACCCTCGGCTCCTGGATGTCGCGAGACGAGGAGAACGGTGATGGGCACGCACGAGCGGTGGACGCGGCTGCTCGACGCTCTGGGCGAGCGCGGCAGCATCGAGGTCGGTGAGGCCTCCGAACTGCTGGACGTCTCCCCCGCCACCGTCCGCCGCGACCTCGAGGAGCTGGCCCGTCAGCAGCTGTTGACCCGCACCCGCGGCGGCGCCGTGCTCAGTGGCGTCTCCTACGACCTGCCGCTGCGCTACAAGACCGCGCGCAAGGCCGACGAGAAGCAGCGCATCGCCCGTGCCGCCGCCGCGCTCATCCCGCCCGGCGCCGTCGTCGGACTCAACGGCGGCACCACGACGTCCGAGGTCGCCCGCGAGCTGGCGACCCGGGCCGACCTGGCCGAGCATGGCGGGTCCATCGCCCTGACGATCGTCACCAACGCCGTGAACATCGCCAACGAGCTTGCGGTCCGCCCGTACGTGAAGACCGTGGTGACCGGCGGGGTCGCCCGCCCCCAGTCGTACGAACTGACCGGCCCGCTGGCGACGGCGGTGCTCCAGGGTCTCTCGCTCGACTACGCCATCCTCGGCGTCAACGCCGTCGACCCGCGCTTCGGCGCCGCCACCCACGACGAGGGCGAGGCCAGCGCCAACCGCGCCATGGCCGAGCGGGCGGAGAAGGTGATCGTGGTCGCCGACTCCACCAAGCTCGGTCAGCGCGCGTTCGCCCGGGTCTGCACGATCGCCGAGATCGACACCCTGGTCACCGACCACGACGCCCCCGACGAGCTGGTCGAGCAGCTCACGACCCGGGGCGTCGACGTCCACTGCGTATAGGACGCGGAGCCGGACGCCGGCGTACAGGGTCACTTGACCGAACCGGCCGTCAGTCCGGACACCACATGGCGCTCGATGACCGCGAACAGCACGATCACCGGCACGATGGCCACCAGCGACGCGGCGAACACCTGGTTCCACTGCACGCTGTAGGCACCGATCATGTTGTTGATACCGACGGTGAGGGGCTGCCGCTCGGGTGAGGTGGTCAGCGTCAGGCCCATGATGAACTCGTTCCACGCCGCGATGAAGGTGAAGATCACGGCGGTGACGATGCCGGGCATGGCGAGCGGCAGGGTCACGCGGAACAGCGCGCGCACCCGGCCGCAGCCGTCCATCATCGCGGCCTCCTCCAGCTCGACGGGGATCGAGCCGATGTACGCGCTGATGATCCAGACCGCGAAGGCGAGGTTGAAAGCCGCGTTGGCCACCATCAGGACGGTCGTCGTGTCCAGCATGCCGAGCGCGTGGAACTCCCGGTAGAGGCCCACCTGCAGGGCGGTCGGCTGGAACATCTGCGTGACCAGGACGAGGAGCAGGAAGGCGCCGCGTCCGCGGAAGCGGACGCGTGCCGTGCAGTACGCGGCGGGCAGCGCCACGAGGAGTACGAGCAGCGTCGAACCGGCCGCGATCAGCAGGGAGTTGGACAGGTTCTGGCCGAGTGTGGTCTCGCTCCAGACGCGGATGAACGTGGACCAGTCGAAGCGGGAGGGCAGATAGCCGTTGTCGCGCAGCTCGTCGGCGGGGCGCCCGGCCGTGATCACCATCTGGACGTACGGCAGCAGGAAGAGCGCGGCCAGCGCCCAGGCCGTGACGGTGAGCAGCACGGTCTTCGTACGGGGGCGCGGGCGCGGGGTCGCGGTGCTCATCGGTCCGCCTCCTTCCAGCCGCTGACCTTGAGGAAGACCAGGACCATGGCGATGACGGCGGCGAAGTTGACCACCGAGAGCGCGGCCGACTCGGCCACGTCGTGACTGCGCAGCATGTACATGAACACCGTGGTGGTGGCGGTGTCGGCGTTGGGGCCGCCCTGGGTCATGCCCCAGATGACGGGGAACGAGTTGAAGACGTTGATCAGGTTGATCACCAGGGCGACGAGGAACGCCGGCCGCAGCAGGGGGAGCGTGATCCGGCCGTACGTCTGGAGGCGGGAGGCGCCGTCGACGCGGGCCGCCTCGTACACCTCGGCGGGCACGGTCTGGAGCCCGGCGAGCAGCGTGTACGTGGTGAACGGGAGGGACACGAAGACGGCGACGGCGATCAGCCATGGCTTCGCGTGCGCGGCGTCGCCGGTCCACGCCTCGGCCGAGTCGATCAGGCCGAGGTCGAGGAGGAGCCGGTTGAGGACTCCGGCGACCTGGTCGAGCATCCAGCGGAAGCCGATGGCGGTCATCAGGACCGAGGCCGCCCAGGGCGCGATGAGCGCCCAGCGGGTGATCCGGCGGCCGGGGAAGCGCTGGTTGAACAGCTGGGCCAGGGCGAGCGAGATCAGCATCGTCAGTGCGACGACCGCGACGGTCCACACGGCGGTCCAGGTCAGGACGTCGGGGAGCCGGGGGTCGGCGAACAGCTTGCGGTACTTGTCGAGTCCGGCCGGGCCCAGGTCCACGCCGGAGGTGTCGATCCTCCGCAGCGAGGTGCGGACCATCTCGACGACCGGCCAGACGACCACGGCCAGGATGAGCAGGACGGAGGGCGCGATCCAGGGCAGGGCGCCCAGGCGCCGGAACCAGGTGGTGGACACGTGCGTTCTCGTTTCGGACGTACGGCCGCGGCCCGTCACCGCCCCGCCTGCTCGGCCGCCTTCTGGAGGGTGTCGAGGCTCTTCTGCGGGTCGTCGAGGGCGCTGCCGATCTGGGTCTTGATCTGGGCGGAGACGCCCGGCCAGGTCGGGTCGCTGAGCGGGTAGAAGGTCGCGGTCGGCAGGATCTCGAGGAAGGGCGCCAGGTCCTTTGTCGCCGGGTCGGTCGCGAGCGCCGTGCGGGCGGACTGGGTCACGGGCAGCAGGTTGTAGGTCTTGGCGAACCTGACCGTGTTCTCCGTGGCGTAGACGAAGTCGAGGAAGGCCTTGATCTCCTTCTTGTGGCCGCCCTTCTTGAAGGCCATGACCCAGTCGGCCACGCCGAGGGTGCTGGGGCTCTTCTCCTCGGCTCCCGGCATCTCGGTCCATGTGACGTCCATGCCCTTGAGCTCCGTGAGCTGGCCGGGGAAGCCGTTGAGCATGCCGACCTTGCCGGAGGCGAAGTTCTTGGTGAGGTCGGTGCGGTTGACGGCGGCCGGGCTCTTCTCCGTGAGGCCCGCGTCGACCCACTTCTTGAGCTGGGTGAACGTCTCCACGTTGGCGAGGGAGTTGATCGCGTACGCGCCGCTGGAGTTCTGGTAGCCGCCGCCGTTGCCCATCATCCAGATGAACGCCTCGGCCTGCGCCTCCTCCTTGCCGAGGGGCACGCCGAGGGGCACCTCGACGCCGGCCCTCTTGAGCGCGGTCGCGGCGGCGGTGACCTCGCTCCAGGTCCGCGGCGGCTTCTTCGGGTCCAGGCCGGCCTTCCGGAACAGCTCGTTGTTGATCAGGAACATCCGGGCACTGGAGACGAACGGGATGCCGTACGCGGTGCCGTCCTGGCGGCCGGCATCGGCCATGGCGAGGATGAGGTCGCCCTCGGTGGCGACCGACAGCACCTCCGGAGCGGGGTACAGCAAGCCGCTCTTGGCGAAGTCCGCGTAGCCGCCGGTCTGGAGGACGTCCGGCTGGTTCCCGTTCTGGACCATGGTCTTGACCTGGGCGTCGATGTCGTTCCAGTTGATCACCTGGAGGTCGACCCTGATCTTCGGGTTCTTCTTCTCGAACGCCTTGATCAGGTCCTGCCAGTAGGCCTGGCCGGGGTTGTCGCCGTTGGAGCCGTAGTCCGCCGCGACGAACTTGATCGTGGTGACCCCGTCCGCGCCGGTCGAGGCGCCGGATCCGCCGCCGCAGGCCGTGAGCACGAGTGCGCCGACGATTCCGGCGGTGGACAGGGCGAAAAGACGTCGCTTCATGGCAACTACCGCCTGATTCACGAAGAGAGAGATTGACGCGCGAAACTGAGCAAGTCGGCGCGTAACGCTCAACTTAGAGCATCGAATGCGCCTCGTGTCACCTGAGAACCCCGCTCAGTTATGCACTTGTGACCGCCAAGCCGCAGCCGATGCCTCATGCGCACTTCTGATTCTTTTTGATTGGAAGACGTCCGAACCACGCACTTGACGTCATTCAAAGGCGACTGCTGTCATGTCGCGCACCACTCTCGGCAGTGTCGGCGAGCGAAAGGCGACAGCGATGCGAGCACGGTCTTCCATACGAATCAGGGGCAGAGGGCGGCGACCGGTCGTCCTCTGCCTGGTGGCGGCCCTGGTCGCGGCCGTCTTCTCCGTCGCCGGTCCGGTCTCGCCGGCCGCGGCGGCGACCGCCGGTGATGCCACGGGGGTCAGCCAGACCGGCAACACCTTCACGATCAGCACCTCGACGGCGGCGAAGGCCCGGATCACGGTCGCCCGACAGGACATCTTCCGGATCTGGCTGTCGCCGAACGGCGGCTTCACCGACGACCCGGCGGGCAACGCCCTCGCGATCGACACCGACTTCGGCGCCGTGACGGCGACCGTCGCGGACGCCGGCACGTACTACCGCATCACCACCCCGGCCCTGAACATCCGGGTCAACAAGTCCCCGCTGCGCTTCTCGGTCTACCGCGCCGACAACTCCACCCTGGTGTGGGCGGAGACCCAGCCGCTCTCCTGGACGGGCACGCAGGCCAGTCAGTACCTGGCCCAAGGTACGGACGAGCAGTTCTACGGCACCGGCCTCCGACTCGGCGAGTGGGCGCTGCGCGGCAAGACCGTACCCATCTCCGGCAGCAACAAGTGGCTGGAGAACCACAACGCGAGCCCGGCGCCGTTCTTCATGTCGACCAACAACTACGGCGTCATGCGGAACACCTGGGCCCCGGGCACGTACAGCTTCGGCGCGCCGGGCACGTTCACGCACAACGAGAACCGGTTCGACGCCTGGTACTTCGTGGGCGACTCCCTCAAGGGGGTCCTCGACGCGTACACCGACGTGAGCGGCAAGCCGTTCCTGGCGCCGATGTGGGGCTTCGAGCTCGGCAACGCCGACTGCTGGAACGCCTCGAACCCCGACTACACCGGCGACCACAACCGCCTCCGTCACCAGACCACGAAGGATGTCCTGGGGTACGCGACGGACGCCCGCGCCGCCGACATGCCGTCGGGCTGGTTCCTGCCCAACGACGGCTACGGCTGCGGGTACACGGACCTGAAGACCGTCGTCGACGGGCTGCGGGCCAAGGGCTTCCAGACCGGTCTGTGGACCTCCACCGGCCTGGCGGACATCGACACCGAGGTGGGGGTCGCGGGCAGCCGTGGCGTCAAGACGGACGTCGCCTGGATCGGTCCCGGTGGCAAGTTCGCCTTCGACGGCGTGCAGCAGGCCGTGGACGGCATCGAGAAGAACTCCGACGCCCGCCGGTATGTGTGGACGGTCGACGGCTGGGCCGGCACGCAGCGCAACGCCATCGTCTGGACCGGTGACACGCCGGGCAACTGGGACGCCATGCGCTGGCACGTCCCGGCGATCACGGGGGCGGGCCTGTCGGGGTTCAACTACGCCGCCGGCGACGTCGACGGCATCTTCCAGGGCAGCCCCAAGACGTACGTCCGCGACCTCCAGTGGAAGGCGATGACGCCCGTCTTCATGACGATGTCCGGCTGGGGAGCGACCAACCCGGAGCCGGGATACCAGGACAAGCAGCCCTGGCGCTTCCCGGACCCGTACCTCTCCATCAACCGCAAGTACCTCAAGCTGAAGATGCGGCTGATGCCGTACTTCTACTCCATGAGCCGCGTGGCGACCGAGACCGGTACGCCGACGCTGCGGGCCATGGTCCTCGAGTACCCGAACGACCCGGTCGCGCGCGGCAACCAGACGAGCGGTCAGTTCATGTCCGGCGACTCGCTTCTCGTGGCCCCCGTGGTCACGGACACCACGAAGCGTGACGGCATCTACCTGCCCGCCGGCACCTGGACCGACTACTGGAGCGGCAA
Source organism: Streptomyces sp. NPDC015346 (assembly GCF_043078785.1). Lineage (NCBI taxonomy): Bacteria > Bacillati > Actinomycetota > Actinomycetes > Kitasatosporales > Streptomycetaceae > Streptomyces > Streptomyces sp. NPDC015346. The sequence goes on from NZ_JBIBTW010000002.1 coordinate 388,602, forward strand.
GACGTACCGCGGTCCGGGCTGGCTGAACGGCTACGACGCCCCGCTCGACCGGTTGCCGATGTTCGTGAAGGGGGGCGGAATCGTGCCGATGTGGCCGCAGATGAACTACACCGGCGAGAAGCCGGTCTCCACGCTCACCTACGACGTGTACCCGCGCGGCTCGTCCACCTTCACGCTGTACGAGGACGACGGGCGCACCCGCCAGTACCAGACCGGCGCGTACGCCAAGCAGAAGGTCGACGTCACCGCCCCCACCTCCGGCACCGGCGACGTCCGCATCGCCGTCGGCGCGAGCAACGGCGCGTACAACGGCAAGCCCGCGTCGCGGGGTTACGAGTTCACCGTGCACGCGGCCGGCGCGCCGACCGGCGTCACCGTCGACGGTACGGCCCTGCCGGCGCTGACGTCGAAAGCCGCGTACGACTCGGCCACGACCGGCTGGTTCTTCGACCCGGCCGACCGCTCCGGCGCCCTGTGGGTCAAGACGGGCTCGAAGTCCGGGGCCTTCACGGTGACCGCGTCCGGTGTGACGCTGCTCCCGGCCGCCGAGGTCCCCGCGTCCGGTTCCCCGCTCTCCAAGGCCGCCTGGAAGATCGCGTACACCGACAGCCAGGAGACGTCGGCCGAGAACGGGGCCGCCGCCCACGCCATCGACGGCGACCCGGCCACCAAGTGGCACACCGCCTACTCCGGCGGCACCGCCGCGCAGCTTCCCCATGAGGTCCAGATCGACCTCGGAGCTCGCTACGACGTGGACAGCCTGTCGTACCTGCCGCGGCAGGACGGTGGAAGCAACGGCCACATCGGGTCGTACGAGGTGTACGTCTCCGATACCACGGCGAGCTGGGGCAGCCCGGTCGCGACCGGGCTGTGGGCCGACACCGCCACGGAGAAGAAGACGACCTTCGCGCCGAAGACAGGCCGCTATCTGCGGCTGAAGGCCCTCACGGAGGCCGGCGACAGCGGCCCGTGGACCAGCGCGGCCGAGATCTCGGCCACCGGCCGGGCCACACCCCCGCCGGTGAACGCGACGCTGGTGAACGGAGCGTCCGGTACGTGCGTGGACCTGCCGTACAGCGCGACGGCACCCGGGACGGAACCGGCGCTCTACACCTGCCACGGTGGCGCGAACCAGCGCTGGACCTTCACCACCGCCGGGACCCTGACCGGCAAGGACGGTGTCTGCCTCGACGGCTCCGGCGGCACCGTCACCGTCCAGGCGTGCGACGGCTCGGCCGGCCAGAAGTGGCAGCTCGGAGCACAGGCGGCGATCACCAGCGGCGGACGCTGTCTGAGCCCGGTCGGGGCAGGCACGGCGAACGGCACGAAGCTGGCCCTCGCCACGTGCTCGGGCACGGCGGCCCAGCGATGGACGCCCACGGCCTGACGGCTGTCACCTGAGGAGGGGAACCGCGCCCCCGACCGGCATCTCGGTCGGGGGCGCACCCATATCCACCAAAACCTAGACACCCAAAGTTTTCGGTTTTACGGTGGTACGACCGGCTGGCTTCCAGCCACCACCGCGCCCCGCCCCCAGGCGCAGAGGAGCCCCCATGTTCACCCCCACGCAGAACACCTCCCCCGACCACTCCCTCGACCACTCCCCCGGCCTCGTCGCGCGCCGGCCCGGCCTACGCCTTCGGGACGAACGACGAGCCCTGTGCGTGATGCCCGCGACCCTCGCGGCGGTCCCGCTGCTGCGCCACTTCGTCCAGGAGACGGCCCGCCCGTGGGAGCTCGGTGACGAGACGGACGACGCGCTCGGCGTCGTCGCGACCGAGCTCGTCGCCAACGTCGTCCGGCACAGCGGCAGCCAGGACGTGGCCGTGCTCCTGACCGTGACCGGCCGCACGGTCACCCTCCACGTCCAGGACACCGGCAGGTGGCGCCCCCGGCGCCCCCGTCTCTCGGGTGACGACGCCGCCGCGTGCTGCGGCCGCGGCCTGCAGCTCGTACGCGCGTACGCCCTGGAATGCGCGATCGTGCGCACGGCACGCGGCACGCGGGTGTCCGTGACCCTCGCCGCCGACGCGGCGATCGAGCGGAGACCGCCGGTCCCGGACTAGGGGTCCCGGACTAGGGGGTGTCCGCAGGCCCCGGCTGCCGCTCCCGCTGCTTGTCCAGCACGTCCAGGAGCACGTCCCGCAACCGGCCGATGTCCCCGGCCATGTCGATCGACGGCTCCAGCAGCCACTGGAGCTGCAACCCATCCGTCGCGGCCAGCAGGATCCGGCCCGCCCACTCGGCATCGGCGTCCGCCACCGGCCCCGCGGGGCCGAGCCCCGGCGGCGGACCCGCGGCCAGCAGTGCCGCGATCTGAAGCCTCAGGCCACGGTAACGCTCCGTGAAGAACGCGTGCCCCGGGTGGTCGGGGTCGGCCGAGGCGGCGGCGATGTCCAGGAACAGCTTGACCAGTCCCGGCGTGGCGGCGTTCTGGGCCAGCAGCTCCGTCCGCCAGAGGACCGTCTCGGGAGAGTACGTTTCGGACGCGGCCGTGTCGCGGGCCTCGATCACCGCCGTGAGCAGCGCCTCACGGCTCCCGAAGTGGTGCAGGACGCCGGCGTCGGTCATGCCCACCCGCTGCGCGATGTCCCGGACGGACACGCCCCGGCTGCCGGCCTCGGCGTAGGCGGCCAGGGCGGCGTCGAGGATCTCCTGACGCTTGGCGGCGGTCTTGGCGTACGGGCCCCGGGTGCGTCGTGTGGTCACCCGAGCACTGTAGCCAGGGCCCGGAGGAAAACCTCGCACGCCTACCTTTTGACCGGTGGGCGATCTCAGTTCTCCGGAGCCGCGCCCCGCCGCGCGTTGCGCCGGCTTCCGTTGACCAGGTCGTTGAGACGGTCAATGGTCCAGATGATCCGTCAAGGCCCCCTCGCCGACGGAAGCGCCCGAACAGGCAGGCGACCGGGTCCTTGGATACGTTTCAGTCATGGAGAAGGACGTCTCCGCGTTCCTCGGCCGCCTGGCGCGGGAACTGAGGCCACGCTCGAACGAGTGGGCCGACATCCTCATGGAGCGCATGCGCGTCGAGCTTCCGGAACTGTGGCACCACATGGATCTCGGCCCGCTCGCGTTGCGGGAGACGGCCGACCACGCCACGGCCTTCCTCGACGCCCTGGAGCACCATCGCGACGTGACGCGGGCCGAGGTGCCGGCCGCCGCCCTGAAACTCGCCCGCCGGTTCGCCGAGGAAGGCGTACCGATCAGCGAGCTGCTCCGCGCCTACCGGCTCGGGCACGTCAGCCTCCTCCAGTGGCTGCAGGAGGAGGCCACCCGGCTCACCGACGACCAGCGGCTGGTCAACGCCGCGACCCTCCGGCTGATCGCGACGGGCTTCGAGTACGTCGACCGCAGTTCGGAGCGGGTGGTCACCGCCTACCAGGAGGTACGCGACCGGCGGATGCAGCGCAGGCTCATCCTGACCAACGAGGCGAGCAGGCGGATCGGGACCACCCTCGACACCACCCGTACCGCTCAGGAGCTGGCAGAGGTCGGCGTCGACCACTTCGCCGACCTCGTCACCGTCGACCTCCTGGACTCCGTCCTTCGCGACGGCGATCCCCAGCCGCCCACGGACGCACCCGTGCTGCGGCGCATCACCCAGCGTTCCGCCCTGGACGACTCCCCGGACTCCCCGGTCGGCACCGGTCGGTCGCACACCTACCCGGCGGACTCGGCTCCGGCGAAGGCACTGGCCACGGGTCGGCCCATGCTGCTACGGGTCACGGCGCCGGACGCCCCCGTTCCACCGACACCACCCGGCCCACCCGGCCCACCCGACCTGCCTGTTCCACCGACACCACCCGGCCCACCCGGCTCGCCCCGCTCGCCCCGCTCGCCCCGCTCGCCCGGCTTCGGCATCCACTCGGTCCTGCTGCTGCCCCTGCACGCGCGAGGGGCCACCCTGGGCCTGGCCCAGTTCGCCCGCGACCGCACCGCCGCGCCGTTCGACGACGACGATCTGCTGCTGGCCCAGGAGATCGCGGCCCGGGCGGCGGTGTACATCGACAACGCCCGCCGGTACACCCACGAACACGCCACCGCACTCACCCTCCAGCGCAGCCTGCTCCCGCAGGGCCCGGTGGAACAGTCCGCCGTCGAGACCGCCGCCCGCTACCTTCCCAGCGGGTCCCGGGCGGGCGTGGGCGGTGACTGGTACGACGTGATCCCGCTGTCCGGCGCCCGTGTCGCCCTCGTCGTGGGTGATGTCGTGGGCCGCGGCATGTACGCCGCCGCGACCATGGGCCGACTGCGCACCGCCGTTCGCGCCTTCGCCGACATCGACCTGATGCCCGACGAACTGCTCACCCATCTCGACGACGTGGTCATCCGCCTCCAGAGGGAGGAGGCCGGCGAGGACGTCGAGATCAGCGCCACCTGCCTGTACGCGGTCTACGACCCCGCCACCCGCCTCTGCTCCCTCGCCAGCGCCGGGCACGTACCGCCGGCCGTGGCGACTCCTTCGCCCGCTTCCGGGGCGGTCGGCTTCCCGGAGCTGCCGATCGGTCCGCCGCTGGGACTGGGCGGACTTCCGTTCGAGACGGTTCAGTGGGAACTGCCGGAGGGCAGTCTGCTCGCCCTCCACACCGACGGTCTCGTCCAGGGCCGCGCGCGTGACGTGGGCGCCTCGCTGACGCTGGTGAGCGACGTCCTCGCCCAGGCGTCACAGTCCGCGCTGCCACCGGACGAGATCTGCGACCGGCTGCTGACCACCCTGCTCCCGGGACGCCCCGCCGACGACGTGGCGCTCCTGGTCGCACGCACCCGGGCGCTGGACCCCGGCCACGTCGCCACGCTGCGGCTCCCCTCCGACCCGGCAGCCGTCTCCGGCGCCCGCCGCTTCACGACCGAGACCCTGACCGCCTGGGGCCTGGACGAACTCTCCTTCGCCACGGAGCTGATGGTCAGCGAACTGGCGACGAACGCGATCCGCTACGGCAAGCCTCCCGTCCACCTGCGGCTCATCGTCGACTCCACCTTGACCTGCGAAGTCTTCGACACCAACAGCACCTCCCCCCACCTGCGCCGCGCCCGGACCTTCGACGAGGGCGGACGCGGCCTGCTGCTGGTCGCCCAGCTCGCCGAGCGCTGGGGCACGCGGCACAGCCGCGAGGGCAAGGTCATCTGGGCGGAGCAGGCGCTCTCGTAGCCGCGCCTGTCGGTCTATGCGGCGTACGTCTCCAGGTACGCGGTGACGAGGCGGCGCGCTTCGTCGATCGTGGCCTCGTCACCGGCCGGCGAGCGCCGGAACGTGATGTCGAAGAGCCCCGTGCCCACCTCGAAGGCGAGAAGCAGAGCCAGCAGGGGCGTGTCGGAGGAGACGAGGCCCCGCTCGACGAGGTGGTGCCAGAACCGTTCCGCCTGCGCTTCGTCGAAGGCGCGCACCAGTTCGTCGAGCGGGGCGTGACGTCCCGCGAACCAGAGCTCCGTGCAGCTCCGGTGGCGGCGGAGGTAGTCGACGAGCAGGTCGATCATGACGTCGACGGCCTCGCGCAGCGTCTGGGCCCTTGGTTCCTCCAGGGCGGCACCGATGAGCTTGTCGAGCTCGCTCAGGTGCCGCTGCAGCAGCTCGGCGTCGACCTGGTATCTGTCGGCGAAGTAGTGGTACATGGAGGCGCACGGCGGCCGCACGCCGTGACAGCCTGGGCCCCGGCTTCCTCCACCGCGCCGCGGTTTTTCGGCGCACGTGGAGCGGCCGGTGACCCCTCCACGCTCCCGGAAAGCCCGCTCCATCTAGGAACGAAGCTGTCCTAGATGGGTCCTACTGTCGTCCCACCACGAAGAACCACGCGAGGGGACAAGAGCGATGAGTGACACCACACCCCAGGGCTACACCACCGTCGCACCGTGGGTGGTCACCGACGACACCGGGGCCCTGCTCGACTTCGTCACCGCCGCGTTCGGCGGAGAGGAGATCGAGCGGGTGCGGGTGGAGGACGGCACCATCGGCCATGGCGAGATCCGGATCGGCGACACGGTCGTGCTGGCCTTCGACCGGCGCCCCGACTGGCCGCGGATGCCCGCGCTGCTGCGTGTCTACGTCCCGAACGCGGACGCCGCCGTGGCCGCTGCCGTCGCCCACGGGGCGCAGGTGGTCACCGAGGTCTCCGACAGCGCGTGGGGGGACCGCGGCGGCAGGGTGCGGGATCCGTTCGGCAACATCTGGTGGGTGATGAGCCGGGTCGAGGACGTCTCCCCGGAGCTGGCATGGCAGCGCATGTCCGAGCCGAAGTACGTTGAGGCGATGCGTACGGCCCAGGAGACCCTGGACGCCGTGCTCAGCGGCCGGGAGACGGGGGTGGCCAGCGCCCCGCAGCGCCCGCGTCCCTCCTGAATTACGGGAGGCAGCCAGGTGCCACCGCGCTCAGCTGCGACGGGCGTGTTCGACGGTGCAGGTGGTGCCGTTCGCCATTCGCCGGGCACCAGTGGGTGCGGCCGCCGACCAGATGCGGTTCGAAGTCGGCGTCGGCCATCCCGGAGCGGTCCAGGGCAGGGTGCCGCGGCTCGGCGTGGGCGGTGTCCCACGGCGCGCTGAACCCGAGGCGGTTCGGGTAGAACTCGGCCCAGTCGTCCTGCTCTCTCAGGCGCCTGTGACGGGCCGCGGCGCCATGGCCCCGGGGCCTCAGGGGAGGAACGTCACGGCGGGGAAGACCGGGGACGGCCCGTCGAGCAGGTGTCCCCGGCGGTGGCGCAGGTGTTCGTCGAAGAACGCGAGCGGGTACGCCTGCTGGATCTTCACCGCCTGGTCGGGATCGAGGGTGCCGATCACGTCTCGGAGCTGCTGCTCGCTCCACCCGAACCGCTTCGCCACCTGGGGGAACAGTGCCTCGTTGTCGCCGTACGAGATATGGGCGGCGCCCTGGGCCTGGATGTTCAGCCGCCAGCCCCGCAGGTGCGACCAGAACGCGGCGGCTTCGGGATGCGTGGCCCGAGTGAACTCGGCGGACATCATCATGAACGGCCGGTCCAGGTCACCGGCGAGCGGCGGGTTCATCTGCATCGGGCCGTCGAGGCTCAGTCCGGCCCGGATGCGCTCGTCCGCGAGCGTGGCGCAGGCGGCGGCCGTCCCGCCCTTCGACCAGCCGAAAGCGCCCATGCGCCGCGGGTCGAGGGAGCCGAGCAGCCCGGCGGGCAGCTCGCGCCGGTCGGCGCCCGGATTGCACCCTGCGGCGAGCTGCTCGACGCAGTCGAGGACGAAGCGCAAGTCAGCGGCGAAGTCCCCGGGCAGTGTCGGCGCCTTCGGATCACGGAGCGGGACGGCGACCCGGCCGTCGGGGAACTCGGTGTACGTGTCGTACTGGTGAGCCACCGTCACCGCCGCGTATCCGTGGCTGGCGAGCTCCTGGACCATGATGGTGTGGTCGCCCTGGTGGCTGTGCGCGCCGTGCGAGAACACGACGACGGGCAGCCGTCGGCCCGACCTCCGCACCGGAGCGCCGACGTGGCCGGCAGTGAGCGGCGCCAGGGGGACCAGGTCGCTGAACCCGGCGTCGGTGAGGAACGCCTGAAGGGCGCCGGCCGGCATCCATGGCGCCACCGGGTAGTGCTCGACGTCCCGGGCGGGGTACCAGACGGTGGCCATCAGCTCGCGGAAGTGCCCGGGGCCCGCGATGCCGTCCGGGCGTGACCGGTCGACGAGGTGCAGGGGGACCGTGCCTACCGGGTGCGGCCCGGTGGGCACGGGCAGCGTGAGCCGCTCCGGGGCGGGGCCGGGCCTGTCCGCATCCGCCCACGCGGGGCCCGCGATGGCGGCGAGCGGCACGGCGGCCCCGGCGGCCAGCGCGGCTCCCAGCATGCGGCGGCGTGTCAGGCTCCTGTGGGCGGTGAACGGCGAGACGGTCATGGGACCTCCGTGTCACGGATCGTCAATCGTGCCGCCACGGCCGGTCCGTGGGCACAACGGGACGCTGTCACATGCCCCTCCCGTACGGCATCGGCCCACGGGTTTACACCCCGGGGCTGATGCGGTCGGCGGTGCCGTACTCCGGTTGCTTGGGGCCGAATCGACTGAGACGGGACAATCCCGAACTCGTCGCCACGCGCCGCGAGCCCGCGGAGTACTGGATGTGACTGCGCCCCCAGGAACGCCTTGTGTAGCTTTACGCGTACACGCAAGCACACAGCGTAAGGAACCCCTCTGGACGTCATGCACGTAGCAGTCAGCTCCCCCGCCCCCCGGGCCCAGCTGCACCTGGGCGACGCCAGCGGCCTGGATGCCGGCAAGTTCTTCCCCCATGTCCAAGCGGGCCTGCGTGATCCCGTCGCCCCGGACGACGTGGTCAGCGCCCAGCCGCCGGCGGACGGGAAGATCGCCAGCGCTGGGAAGAGCTTCGCCGCCTCTTTGGACGAGGCCGGCAGCGACTGGAAGAAGCACCCGGTCATGTCCGACCAGGACCTGGAGATCACCTGGGAGGCGAACGCGAAGGTCAAGGCCCGCCGCTTCAACTACTTCCTCACTCGAGCCGACTGGGAACCCCGCCAGGCCCTGAGTCGCGCACAGTTCGAATCGGAGCCCCTCCACAGCGTCCAGCTCACCGAGCAGCCGTACTGGGAGCACGAGCTTTCGCCCGGCAACCCCGTCTCCCACACCGTGCGCCTCCCGGAGCGCCGCTCCGGCCATCAGGTTCTGCTCGCGGTGTGGGAGACCCCCGATACCGGCAACGCCTTCTACCAGGTCATCGACCTCGACTACAGGTAGAACAGCCACAACCTGGAGCGACCGGTCAAGGTGAGCTGGTCCCCAAGTGGTCCCCATAAACGATCAAGGGGCCGTTTCAGATCGCTCTGAAACGGCCCCTGACCTGCGACTCTTTCAAGTCGGGACGACAGGATTTGAACCTGCGACCCCTTGACCCCCAGTCAAGTGCGCTACCAAGCTGCGCCACGTCCCGTTGCCCGTCTGACCTGGGGTTTCCCCCGGCCGGACGTGCATGAGAACAATACCGCACTTCCCCGAGTGGTCACGAACCCCTTTACGGCTTGACCTCAACCTCGCTTGAGGTAGCACGGTGGGGCACATGACGAACACAGCAGACATGGCGAAGACGGCAGACCCCGCGGACCTGACAGACGCCCTCGTCCCGCGCGATCCCGGTCCCGGTCCCGACCTCGACCGGCTTCAGCGGCTCATGGGGCTCATGACCGGCGACGAGAAGCATTCGCCCGCCGCCACCTCCACGCTCGACGCGCTCTGGGTCCTCTACGACCGCGTCCTGCGGGTCTCGCCCGAGACCTTCGAGGACAAGGGGCGGGACCGGTTCCTGCTCTCGAAGGGGCACGGGCCGATGGCGTACTACGCCGTGCTCGCCGCCAAGGGCTTCTTCCCCGAGGAGCTGCTCACCGGCTTCGGGTCGTACGACTCGCCGCTCGGGCACCATCCCGACCGGACCCTGGTGCCGGGGGCCGAGATCGGCAGCGGGTCGCTGGGGCACGGGCTGCCCCTGGCGGTCGGGACCGTGCTGGGGCTGAGGGCGCAGGGGCTGGCCGAGCCGCGGGTGTGGGTCCTGATCGGTGACGCCGAGCTGGACGAGGGCAGCAATCACGAGGCCCTCGCCTATGCCGGGCCCGCCGGCCTGGAGCAGCTGCACACGCTCGTGATCGACAACAGCTCCGCCACCTACGGCTGGCCCGGCGGGATCGCCTCGCGGTTCGAGGCCGCCGGATGGTCCGCCGCGACCGTGGACGGCCGTGATCACGAAGCGCTCCACGCGGCCTTCACCGCCCCGCACCCCGGGCGGCCGCGCGCCGTCGTCGCCCGCGTCGAGCCGAAGACCGCCTGAGCCCGAACCGCTCAAGAAGAAGCCGTACAAGCCCGAGGAGCCTTCCATGGACACCATGCGTGACCGTTTCATCTCGACCACCAGCCGTCTTCTCGACGAGGACCCCCGCCTCGCCGTCGTCCTCGCGGAGATCAGCAGGGACGGCTTCCAGCAGGCCGAGCGCCGCCACCCCCACCGTGTGATCAATGTGGGGATCCGCGAGCAGCTGCTCATCGGCGTGGGCGGCGGGCTCGCGCTGACCGGGATGCGGCCGGTCATGCACACCTTCGCGAGCTTCCTCGTCGAGCGCCCCTTCGAGCAGATCAAGCTGGACTTCGGCCATCAGGGCGTCTCGGGTGTCCTGGTCAGCGCCGGAGCCTCGTACGACTGGCCCGCCGGCGGCTTCACCCATATGTCGCCCGGCGACGTCGCCCTGCTCGACACCCTCGACGGCTGGACGGTCCATGTCCCCGGCCACCCGGACGAGGCCGAGACCCTGCTGCGTCAGGCCGTCGCGGGCGACGATCGCGTCTACGTCCGGCTCTCGCTGCAGTCCAACGCCTCGGCCCGTCCCGTCTCCCCCGGCTTCACCACACTGCGCGAGGGCCGTGCCGGGGTCGTCGTCGCGGTCGGGCCCCTGCTGGACAACGTCCTCGCCGCGACCGAGGGCCTCGATGTGACCCTTCTCTACGCCACCACCGTCCGCCCCTTCGACGCCGCGACCCTGCGCCGGGCGGTCGCCGGGGCCCGCGCCGACGTCGTCCTGGTCGAGCCCTACCTCGCCGGGACGTCGACCACCGCCGTCAACGACGCCCTCGCCGAGACGCCCCATCGGGTGCTGGGCCTCGGCGTCTCCCGCCGCGAGCTGCGCACCTACGGCAGCATGGAGGAACACCTGACGGGCCAAGGCCTCGACCCGGCCGCCCTGCGGGAACGCGTCACCACCTTCCTCGGCCGCTGACCCCTGGCGCGCGGGCGCCCCTGACCGGCGTATGCGCCGGAGCGCACACCGGTCACTCCCCGTGACACGCCGGGGCGCCGCCGGGCGCACCCGCACGCCGGTCCCGAGGGTCCGACCGGCGGCCGAGGGTGGCCGAGGGTGGCCGCATCCCCGCGCTCCGGCGCCGGGACCGACGTGTGGGAAGTTCCGGCATGCCGCCTCTCTGGGTATGAAGTGACGCATGAGGCGACCGGATACGCCACAAGGCCATATGCCCATGAACTGTTTGCCCTTGGCATGTGGCAGAAAGATGCCCACGGGGAATGCCCTGGTGAACCGCGCGAACAGGCCAAGTCCACGCGAAACACAGTCAGATTCAAACGTCAACCACTCCGGTTTCGGACAAACTCGGTGGCGATATTGATCCGCCCCAGAAAGATCAACACCATGAAGTGTCGGCCTGTTCGGGACGGGACCACTGCCGATGCACCAGCTGCTCGAACAACCGAACGAGCAGGCGTTTCGCAGGGGAGGACTCGAATGGACGGCTACTTCAGCAGTCGACTGCATCATCAACTCAGGGAAACGGTGCGCGCCTTCGCGGAGAGTGAGGTTCGGCCACGGATACCGGAGATGGAGGCGTCCAGGTCGGTACACCACGAACTCTCCCGGCTCATCTGCGAGCAGGGCTGGCTGGGGGCGACTATCAGCCAGGAGTACGGCGGCATGGGTGCGGGGCACCTGGCCAAAACCATCATCATCGAGGAGCTCTCCCGGGTCAGCGGCGCGATGGGCGCCATGGTCCAGGCCTCCCAGCTCGGCACCGCCAAGATCGTGCACTTCGGCAGCGACGAGCAGCGCAAGACCTGGCTTCCGGCCATCGCGGCCGGAGAGTGCCTGCCGACCATCGCCGTCACCGAACCCGGCTCCGGCGGCCATGTCCTGGGCATGACCGCGAGCGCCGTGCGGGACGGTGACGACTACATCCTCAACGGCAGCAAGGTCTTCGTCGGCAACAGCCATGTCGGCGACCTGCACGGCGTGGTGGTGCGGACCGGCCCCGGATCGAAGGGGCTCACGGCCTTCCTGGTCGAATCCGATCGCCCGGGGTTCCGTACCGGTCCCCAGCAGCCTGCGATGGGGCTGCACGGCTTCAGCTTCGGCGAGCTCATCTTCGAGAACTGCCGGGTCCCCGCCTCGAACCGGCTGGGTGACGAGGGCGACGGACTGTCCGTGGCGTACTCCTCCAGTGTGCTGTACGGCCGGGCCAACCTCACCGCCGTCTCGCTCGGCATCCACCAGGCGATCCTGGAGGAGACGACCCGGTTCTGCGCCGAACGCCAGCGCTACGGCAAGCCCCTGCACGACCTGCCCACCGTCAAGTTGAAGCTGGGTCAGATGCAGTCCCGGCTCATGACGGCCCGGCTCTCCGCCTACCACGCGGTACACCTGCTGGACCAGGGCATGTCCTGCGACGCCGAGTTGATGAACGCGAAGCTGGTCAACGTCGAGTCCGCCCTCGACTCGGGGCGCAACGCGATGGAGATCCACGCCGCGGCCGGGCTCTTCACGGACCGCTCCATCGAGCGCTATCTGCGCGACGCGCACCACATCTTCGCCCCGGCCGGCACCTCGGACATCCAGCTGCTGCGCCTGGCGGAGGTCGCCCTCGGCCAGGACAAGGGGAGTTGGTCGGAGAAGCTGTCGGACCTGGTCAAACTGGAGCCCGCCCACCTCTGAGCGGCCGGCCCCGCCCACCGGAGACGGAAGAAGCGCCCCGGCCCGGCCGTGAGCCGTTCCGGGGCGCTCGGGGCGTTCCGAAGCGCTCCCGGGCGCCCCGTCACCACCTCAGATGAGGTTCTCCTCACGGCGGTGGATCTGCTCCACCAGCTCCGCGGCGAGCCTCTTGATCGTCTCAAGGCCGGCCCGGCCCCACGGGCGTACGTCGGTGTCGACGACGCAGATCGTGCCGAGCGCGATGCCCGTACGGTCGATCAGCGGAGCACCCATGTAGGAGCGGATGCCGATCTCGTCCACCACCGGGTTGCCCGCGAACCGCGGGTAATCGCAGACGTCCTCCAGGACCAGTGCCTTGCGGCGCACCACCACGTGCGGGCAGTAGCCGTGGTCACGGGCCATGAACCGGCCGACGTTGCCGCCGGCCGCCGCCGCGCCGAGGTCGCTGCCCGTGTGGGTGCCCGCCGGGGTGTGCAGTCCGGCGAAGAACTGCCGGTTCTCGTCGATGAAGTTGACCATCGAGTACGGCGCCCCCGTCACGTCCGCGAGCCGGTGGGCGAACTCGTCGAAGGCCGGCTCCGGCCGCTCCCCGAGGCCGAGTTCGCGCAGCCGCTGCACACGGGCGGGCGCCTCCCGGTCGACGGGGGTCAGCAGCAGATGACCGGTCGGGTCGTAGGTCATGTCGGTGCTCCGTAGCTCGGCACGGGGGCCGGGATGGTGGTGAGCAGATGCTGGACGAGGGTGACCAGGGTACGGATGCCGGCGCTGGAGATCCGGGCGTCGCAGAGCACGACCGGCACCTCGGGCTTGAGGTCGAGCGCGGCCCGCACCTCGTCGGGCTCATAGCGGTAGGCACCGTCGAACTCGTTGACGGCCACGACGAATCCGATGCCGCGCCGTTCGAAGAAGTCGACCGCGGAGAAACACTCCTGCAGCCGGCGGGTGTCGGCGAGGACGACCGCTCCGAGCGCGCCCTCGGAGAGCTCGTCCCACATGAACCAGAAGCGCTCCTGGCCCGGTGTGCCGAAGAGGTACAGCACGTTGCGGTCGTCGAGGGTGATGCGCCCGAAGTCCATCGCGACCGTGGTCGTGGTCTTGGACTCCACGCCCTCCAGGCTGTCGGTGGCCGCGCTGACCTGGGTCAGGAGCTCCTCGGTGCTCAGCGGTTCGATCTCGCTGACCGCGCCCACGAAGGTGGTCTTGCCCACGCCGAAGCCGCCCGCCACCAGGATCTTGAGCGCGGTGGGGAACGGATCGGTCGCCACGCTCTCGTGGCGCTCAGAGCCGTTGTCGTAGGCCATCGAGCACTGCCTCCAGCAGGGAACGGTCGGTTGGATTGGCGTGGAAGCGGGGCGCCCGGGCGGTGAGCGCCCCGCAGTCCACGAGATCGGAGAGCAGAACCTTGGTGACGACCGCCGGGAGCCGTAAGTGCGCCGCGATCTCCGCCACCGAGGTGGGCCCGTCGCACAGCCCGAGGGCCAGGCTGTGCTCGGGACCCATGTGCGGCTGCGGGGAGGAGCCTGTCGCCATCACCATGGAGAGGAGGTCCAGCGCGGTGGTGGGCTGGGTCCGGCCACCGCTCACGGTGTACGGCCGGATCAGCCGGCCGGCCGCGTCGTCGAGCCAGGGCCCCTCCTGCGAGGACGCCACGCTCACTGCCCCGTACTGCCCGCCGTGCCCGCCGCTTGTCTGGCGGGCGTGACCAGATACGGCCGGACGCTCTTGACGAGCATCGCCATCTCGTACCCGAGGACGGCGGCGTCCGCCTCGCGTCCGGCGAGCACCGCCAGACACGTGCCGGAACCGGCGGTGGAGACGAACAGCAGGGTGGAGTCCAGCTCGACGACCACCTGCCGCACCTCGCCGCCGTCGCCGAACCGCGCGCCGGCGCTGCGCCCGAGCGAGTACAGCCCGGAGGCCAGCGCCGCCATGTGGTCGGCGGCGTCGGTGTCGAGGCCGTGGACCGATTTGACCAGGCCGTCGGAGGAGAGCAGTACCGCGTTGCGGGTGTACGGGACCCGCTGGACCAGACCGCTCAGCAGCCAGTCGAGATCCGAGGAATGGCCGTTCGGCACATTGCTCGCCATGGTGCATCTACTCCTTGTGCGCGTCGCCGGGACGCGGCGGTTCTTGGGGGGAGGGTTGGGATTCGGCGAGTCCGATGCCGCGCTGGAACGCGGCCATCAGGCCCGGGTCGTGCAGGGTGTGCTCCTCCGGCTTGCGGGCCACGGGCTCGTCGCGCAGCTGCGGGACGAGGTGCTCCTGGGCGCGCCGCTTGGGCAGGAGGGGGCGGCTCTGCGCTTCCGCGCGCGGGGCCGGTGGGGACGGGGGCGCCTGAGGCGGCAGGGGGGCGCCTCCGGCGCGGGCACTCGCGGTGGCCGGGGAGGACTCACCGGAGTACGCCGACTGGTGCGGCAGGGCGGGCGGTGACGAGGGGGTGTACGTCACCGGCCGGTGCCCGGGCTCGGGCGCCTGACCTTGGCCGTGGCCGGTTTCCTGCGCCTGCGCCTGGGCCTGCGCATGCGCGGGCTGCGGCCGGGAGGCCTCTCCCGGTACGCGTACGGGCGCGGGGGCCGGAGGTGGTGTCGGGGCCCCGGGCGCGAGCGGCTGCGCCTGGAGGTGGGACTGCCCCTGGGACTGAGCGGCCTGCGCGGCCGGGGACTGGGGTTGGAGTTGAGGCTGGGGCTGGGCGGCCTGAGTCTGGGCCTGGACCTGGGCCGCCTGGATCTGCGCCGCCTGGCTCGCGGCCACCGCCCCCGGCTGGTTCTGGCTGCGCGCGAGCCCCTCCGGATCGGCACCGAGGAGCCCCTGCGGCAGCACGAGAACGGCCTGGACACCACCGTAGATGTTCGACTGCAGGCGTACGGCGATACCGTGGCGCCGCGCGAGCGCGGAGACCACGAACAGTCCGATGCGTCCGTCCTGCAGCAGGTGGGCCACGTTGACCTGGTCGGGGTCGGAGAGCAGCGCGTTCATCTTGTTCTGCTCGGTGACGGGCATGCCCAGGCCGCGGTCCTCGACCTCGATGGCGAGGCCGGCCGTGACGTACTGGGCGCGCAGCAGCACCGTGGTGTGCGGAGCGGAGAACAGCGTCGCGTTCTCGACCAGTTCGGCGAGCAGGTGGATGACGTCGGCCACGGCATGGCCCCGGAGCGTACCGTCGATCGGCGGGACGAGTTTCACGCGCGGGTACTGCTCGACCTCCGCGATGGACGAGCGGAGCACCTCGGTCATGGTGACCGGATTCGACCACTGACGGCGGGAGATGGCGCCACCGAGCACGGCGAGGTTCTCCGCGTGGCGGCGGATGCGGGTCGCCAGGTGGTCGACGTGGAAGAGGCCCTTGAGCAGCTCCGGGTCCTCGACCTCGTTCTCCAGCTCGTCGAGGAGCTGGATCTCGCGGTGCACGAGGGACTGCAGACGACGGGCGAGGTTGACGAAGACCTCGACCTTCTGTTCGTTGCCCACGCTGCTCGACAGCCGGGAGGCCTGCACCACGGCGGCCACCGCGGCCTCGTGCGAGCGGGCCAACTCCTGGGAGAGCAGGTCGAATTCGTCGCCGGAGGCGGTGGCGGGCGGGATGACCGCGCGGGCCGGCGGGCCCTCGCCCCTCCGCAGCTGTTCGACGACCGCGCGCAGTTCGCTCTGGCCCCGGGCGCTGGAGCGGCGCAGGGCGTTGCACCGGTCGAGGACGGCCTTGGCGGCCCGGTCGGCGCCGAGGGCCGCCGCGGTCACGGAGGCGACCGTGAGGGCCGCGGCGCCCGTCAGCGCGGCCCAGAGGCCGGGGGTCGGAGTGGCCCCGGTCGAGCGAAGGGTGAAGAGGACGGCGGCGGCGCCGCCGAGTGCCACCGCGATGGCCGGGAGCACGGAGGTGCGCAGGAGTTGTGGGCGTATGCGGGCTTCCGTCGGGAGCGGCGCGGGCTGCTGCTGTCCGGGATCGGGAACCCCCGCGCTGGGGGCGGAGCGGGCGCCTGACCGGCCGTGCCGCCCGCCCTCGCGGCGTTCGGACCGCGGGGCGGGTGCGCGAAGTTGAGACATGAGTGTCCTTGGTACGTGCCCAGGAATCGGCGTACTACGGGGGGTCTACTACGTGGATGTGATGAGCCTACCGATGATCACCAACCACACACTGTAGTCGTCAACCGTTCATGTGCGGTGCGCAGTTGGCAAACTTACCCGGAGCGCGGCCCACTCTGGTATTAGCCGTCGCACAACAGGCCGAGAACGCTTGGCCGGAACTCGATGAAGGGTGCGAAATGCCGGGAGCGGAAGCGGGCGGAGGGGCGTGTACGCCACCACCCGCCGAGGAAATCGCCCCCGACCGGAATCCGCTCCCGCGTCCGGGTGGCGGGCGTGGAGGGGCGGGGCCGGAGCGCCGACCCCGGCGCCGGTACGGCCGCGCATGGGCCCTGTGTACGGGCGTGAGCACCGGTTCCGGCGTGGTGGGTCGCCGTGACCGTCCGTAGGTCCGGCCGTAGGTCCGGCCGGCGGCGGCTCAGCCGGCTCCCTCGGCGTGCGGCTGCCCGTCGGCCTCCGCGGCAAACGACCGTCCTCTCGTCGGCGGGCCGCCGAATCGTCGGCCGGATTCTGGGCAGCGGCCACGAGACCGGTATTCACGCCGAGCAGGAGAGAGGTCACCACCATGGCCGACGTCAGTCCCATCGATGTCCAGAAGGCTCTCAAGGGCGCCGAGTACCCCGCCAGCGGCGAGGACCTGGTCTCGGTGGCCAAGAGCAACGGCGCCGAGGACACCGTCGTGAAGAAGCTCCAGAGCTCCGGTTCGAAGCGGTACGACGGTCCCGACGATGTGCAGAAGGCCATTTTCGGGAGCGGCGGAAAGAGCTGACCGGCGCCCGGAACCGGCCCGTGGCCCGCGCCCCCGTCACCGGGAGCGCGGGCCGCAGTCGCGGTCAGGCCCCGCTCAGGTCACCGCTCGCCCTCACCGCTCGCCGGCGAGGTCCAGGTCGCCCCGCGGGGCGGGTTCCGCGGCGACGGTCAGCGTCTTCGGGCCGGCCCAGGGGCGGGCGACGGGCCGGGACACCGTCCGCCACCAGGGGTCGATGGGGAGGAGCCCCTCCGGTTCGAAGGGCTCACCGGGGCGGGGAAGCGCGACGGACTGCCCGGCGCCCATGGCGGCGTCCATGGTCCACTCACCCGGTTCCGCCCAGGCGTGGAAGGCGAGGTTGAACGTCCCCCAGTGGATCGGCAGCAGCACCCCGCGCGGTGTCCGTCCCTGCAGATCGAGGTGGGCCTCCACACCCTCCGCGGGCGTCATGTGAATGTCCGGCCAGGCCCCCGGGACCGGCATGGCGTCCGTGTGTCCCTCGGGCCAGTACTCGCTGTACGCCCCGATCTGGATCATGGTCGCGTCGAAGGGGCCGTGCTCGGCGCCGATCTCCCGGAAGCCGGGGAAGTACCCGGTGTCCCCGCTGTGGTAGACGCGGTGCTCGGGGCCCGCGACCACCCATGAGGCCCACAGAGTGTGCTGCTGGTTGCGCAGGCCTCGGCCGCAGAAGTGGCGGGCGGGCGTCGCGGTGAACCGCGTCTCGCCGATCTCGGTGGACTCGTTCCAGTCCAGCTCGCGCAGGCGGGAGGGGGAGACCCCCCAGCGCTCCAGATGGGCGCCGACGCCCAGGGGCACCACGAAGACGGTGTCGGTCGAGGCCAGGGCCTTGATCGTGGGCCGGTCGAGGTGGTCGTAGTGGTCGTGCGAGATCACGACGGCGTCGACGGGGCCGAGCGCGGCGAGGGGAAGCGGTACGGGGTGCAGCCGTCTGGGACCCGCGAAGGAGAACGGGGAGCAGCGGTCGCCCCACACCGGGTCGAAGAGCACCCGCTGTCCGTCGATCTCGGCGAGGACGCTGGAGTGACCCATCCAGGTGAGCCGCAGCCCGGAGACGGGGGGCTTGGCGAGGTCGGCCAGGGTGGTGGCGTGGACGGGGATCGTGCCGGTCGGGGCCCGGCGCGCCCGTGCCTCCTTCTGGAAGAAGACCTTGGCGAGCTCGACGGCGGAGCCGGAGGGCACGGTCCGGGACGCCACGGGGTTCTGGAAGACGCCGTCCGCGAAGTTCGGCGAGCGCCTGATGCGCTCCAGGCGCTCACCCGCGGGGTCGGCGCCGAAGGCCTCGGGCCGCCGGGCGCGCAGCCGGGCCCGCAGCGAATGGTCGGAGCCGGTGCCGGTCACAGGGCCTCCTGAGGGTCGGGACTCCATTATGGGCGGCCCTCGCCGCTTACGGCCGGGGGACCGGCGAGGGGCGCCGGCGGCGCGTGGGGAGGGGTGCGGAGCGCCCGGGACCCGGGCCGTAATTGATCATGCCCGTGTCATGTGCTGTGTAGGCTGGCCGCCGTGGCGAGAGTGCGGTTGAGCGTGGCGGAGCGGCGGGAGGAGCTGCTGCGAGCCGCCGTCGAGCAGATCGAGGCCCGGGGAGTGGCCGCCGTCCGGATCGCCGATGTCGCCGCCGCCCTCGGGGTCAGCAACGCGCTCGTGCTCTACCACTTCTCGACCAAGGAGAAGCTGGTCGCCGCGGCCTTCTCCTATGCCGCCGAGGCCGACCTCGCCCATCTGCGCCGGCTCCTCGGGCGGCGTACCACCGCCCTGCGCCGGCTGCGCGCGGCCGTGCGCTGGTACGCCCCGACCGGGCAGGCCAAGGGCTGGCGGCTGTGGATCGAGGGCTGGGCGGCCGGCCTGCGGGAGCCGGCGCTGCGCGAGGTCGCCGGAGCGCTCGACCAGCAGTGGAAGGCGGCGCTGACCCAGGTGATCGCCGAGGGCACGGCGGCCGGCGAGTTCCCCTGCGCGGATCCGGCCGCGGCGGCCTGGCGGCTGACCGCCTTCCTGGACGGCCTCGCCGTGCAGATGACGTCCTACGCCGGGTCGCTCTCCCGCGCCGCCATGCTGGAGTGGGCCGACGCGGCCCTCGCCCGCGAACTGGGCCTCCCCGCCGGGGAAGCGCCCGGCCCGGCCGCCCTCTGCCCCGGGACGACCGGCGACGGCGGCGCGTAGACGCCGGCGACGGGCGGGCCGGCCCGGCGTCCTGGCACGGGCCGACCGGTCCACCGGCCGGCCCGGCTCACCACGAGGATCACGGGGTCACAGCAGTTCGTAGACCGCCGTGACCGTCACCTGTTCCTCGATCTCACCCGGCGCAAGGGGCACCTCCGGGGCGTCGGCGGGCATGCCGCCTCCGGGGCTGGGGCGCAGGCTCTCGCCCTCGGTCAGGGAGATGAGGCGGCCGAGACGGTGGCCGCTGAGCTCCGCGTGCTGGGACGCCTTCTCGTACGCGTCCCGGTGGGCGGCCTCGCGGGCCCTGGAGCGCAGGACGGTCGGGTCGGCGACGTCGAAGGCGACGCTGTTCACCCGACCCGCGCTGCCGGTCGCCCCGGTCACGGCCCCGATGACCTGGCCCGCCTTCTCGACGTCGCGGACCTTCACGGAGAAGGTCTGCCCGGCCTGGTAGCCCGTCACCCGGCTCTCCCCATTGGTGCTCTGGGTGTAGACGGGCGAGAGGGACAGACTGTCGGTCCTGATGTCCCGGTCGGCGACGGACTGCTTCCGCAGCGCGGCGAGCAGCGCCTCGGCGGCCGTGCGCTGGGCCGTCATCGCCTCCTTGGCGGTCGGCCGGGCCACCTCCACCCCCACCGAGAGGATGGCGAGATCGGCCGGGGCCGCGGCCCGGCCGGTGCCGGTCACGGTGAGGGTCGCCGACTTCGGATCGGCGCCCGTCGCGACGCCGGGCGTGGATCCGGCGTCGGGCGTGGGCGCGGTGACGGCGGGCGCCGCCTCGACGACGGGTGTGGGCGTGGCACCCCCGGGGGCCGCGGCGAGCGCGGGGCCCGCCCCCGCGAGCATCAGCGCTCCGAGCACCACGCCCGTGGCGATGGTGCGGCGGACCGCGCGGCGGGTCGGGCGGGCGACGGGTGGCAGGCCGGCGCGGACGGTCGGGCAGTGGTGGAAGTGGCGGGTCGTCACAGGCGGTCCCTTCGACGGTGGATACCGGAAGATCCGGCGCGGACATCCCAGCACCCGCGGGCTCCCCCTCCCGCGCGCCACTCCTGCCCGGTCACCCGCTCAGGTCTGCACAAGCGGCTCGTACGCCTCCGCCGCGAGGCCGAAAGTCCAGGCGACCCCCTGCCGCGCGGTCGCCGTCTCCGGCGGCACCCGCAGCCAGTAGGTGCGGAAGGTGCCGTCCGGCTCGGGGGTCGCGTTGACCACCTCGACCATGGCCACGTCCTCGTCGTCCACCAGCTCGATCCGCCAGAGCACCCCCGTCCCGTCCCGGTGCACCGGCCGGGCGCCGGACTCGGTGAGATAGCGGTCGTATCCGTAGTACTCGAGCATCACGCGCCGCAGCTCCGCGTTCTCCTCCGCCCGTATCCGCTCGGGGGTGAGCGCGCCGAGTCCGCCGAGGAACTCCGCGGACACCGGCATGCCCCGCCAGGCGTACAGCGCGAAGCCGTCCCGGAAGGCGAGCGCGGGACCGTCGCCCCGGTCCAGGCGCCCCGCCTCGTCGCGGTGCAGCTCGACGGGGCGCTCGCAGAGGACGACCGCCTTCTCGTACGGCCACCACCAGCCCGCGTGCTCGGCGACGGCGGCTAGCCCCGCCAACCGCCCGCCCCCGTCGTCCCCGTCGCCGCCGTCGGCCCCGGAGCCACCGTCACGGCCGTCGCGGCCGTGATGCCCGTGACGCCCGTCGCTCTCGTCGCGACCCTCGAAGGCGGCGAGCCAGGCCGCGTCGTGCTGGCCGAGGACCGCGTCGAGCAGCACCAGGCGGACGGCCGTGGCCTCGTCCGGTGAAGCGGCGAGGTCCTCGGCGACCCCCGTCCGTATCCGCTCCGCCAGCGCCCGGGTGGTGTCCCAGAGCCGGGCTCCGGTACGCGTCCAGAGCTCCGCCCAGCCGCCCGGGCCCAGTGCGTCGTGGACCCGGCGCCGCTCCTCGGCCCAGGGCCGGGTGCGCACCTCGTCCCGTACCGAACGTCCCGCGTCGGTCAGTTCACGTATGGCCGTGACCGCCGCCCGGGGCGAGTCCGCCCAGACGACGCGCTCCGGCTCGACGAGGCCGGCCGTGCGGTACGCGAGCCGTACCCCCGCCTCCGCCGCCGCCCGGTCGGCCGCGCCGGTGGCGGCCGCGACGGCCCGCCACCTGTCCAGCGTCGTGGTCCCGCTCATGTCTCCCCCTGTCAGTCCGCGACGATCCGGTACGCGCCCGGTGTGTACTCCCGCTGGCGCACCACGCGGTACCAGCCCTTCGGCAGCGCGATCGGCGCGTGCTCCTCGTGCACCACCCGTCCGCCCGCGGGCAGTTCGAGCAGCAGCGGCCCGAACGGTCCCGGCTCGCGCACCAGTCGCCCCGGGCCCGGAATCGCGTGGGCGTGCCCCGTGACCTCTCCGAGCGCCAGGACCAGCCGCCCCCTGGCGTCTCGCGGCTCCCCCGCCGCGCCCTTCGCACGCGGGGGCACCGCGCTCTCGGTGACGGGCACGATCAGCACATCGCCCTGCCGGTACATGGCTCTCCCCTCCCCGGCGGCGCGGAGTGCGCCGACCACACGTACGACGCTAGAGGCCGGCACTGACAACGCGTCGTGGCCCCACCCGGCGCACGGCGCTGTCAGTGCGGCTTGGTACAACTTCTCGCGTCAACCGACCAACGCCGTCCGGTGTCTGGAGCACTCATGACCATCTCGGGCCATCTGCAGGAGTTCAACGGCCTGCCCGTGTTCGACTTCCCGGACAGCGACGCCGCGGTCGAACTCCCCGACGCCGCCTCGGTGGCCTGGCGCGTCTCCACACCGACGTACTGCGAGCCGGGCGAGGAGCAGTGGGATCAGGCCTTCGCCCGCTTCCTCGCGACGGTCGACACCACCCGGGTCCGCGCGCTGGTCGTCGGCGGCTGGAACGAGGCGTACGACACCTCGTCGGCGGAGATCGTCACCACCCTCATCGCCGCCAACAACCGGCTCACCGGCCTGCGGGCGGTCTTCCTCGGCGACATGGACTTCGAGGACTGTGAGATCTCCTGGATCCAGCAGTCCGACGTGACGCCGCTGCTCGCCGCGTACCCGATGCTGGAGGAGTTCGGTGTGCGCGGCGGCTCGGAGCTCGCCTTCCCGGCGATCCACCACGCGCGTCTGCGCACGCTCGTCGTGGAGTCGGGCGGTCTGGGCGCCGAGGTCGTGCGGGGTGTGGTGGGCAGTGACCTGCCCTCCCTGGAGAAGCTGGAGCTCTGGCTCGGCACGGACGAGTACGGCGGCGACAGCACGGTCGGCGACCTGGAGCCGCTGCTCGCCGGGAGCGGGTTCCCCGCCCTGCGCCGTCTCGGGCTGCGTAACAGCGTGATCCAGGACGAGATCGCCGCCGCCGTGGCGAGCGCCCCGGTCGTCGCCCGGCTCGAACGGCTCGACCTGTCGATGGGCGTCCTGACCGACGAGGGGGCCGCCGCCCTGCTCGCCGGGCAGCCGCTGACGCACCTGGCGCACCTGGACCTCTCGCACCACTACCTCTCCGAGGAGATGCGCGAGCGGGTCGTCGACGCGCTGGCGCCGCACGGCGTGACGGTGGACGTCGGCGACGCCCAGGAGCCGGAGGACGACGGGGACGGCGAGATCTACCGGTACGTCGCGGTCGCCGAATGACCCCGCCCCCGCCCCTCGCGCACGCGCGCCGCACGCAGCCGCGTCTCGCCGTCGTCGGCAACCCCGCCAACCGCCGCGTCCGGTTCTTCCAGGACGCGGTGCGGGCGGCCGGGCTGCCGGAGGCGAGGGTCGTGCCGTGGCTCGACGTCCTGCGGGGCGGGGCGCGTTTCCTCGACGGCGAGACCGTACGCCTCGATTCGCCCGGCGAGGACCCGGAGGTGGAGCGGCTGTTGCGCGGCACGTCCGACACGACCCGGGTCGAGGGCACGGGGCTGTGGTACGAGCGGTTCACCGCCGCCGTGTCGGCGCTGGCCATCGGCGTCAGGTCGGCGGGGGCGGTCCTGGTCGACGACCCGGACGAGCTGGCCGTCCTCTTCGACAAGCGGCTCGGTCACGGCCGTCTGCGCGAGGCGTCGGTGCCGGTGCCCGAGTCGCCGACGTCGGGTCCCGACGCCCCGCCCGTGCGGGGCTGGGAGGACGTCAGATCGCTGATGGCCGACGCCGGGGCGCGCCGGGCGTTCGTGAAGCTCGCGCACGGCTCCTCCGCCTCCGGGGTGCTCGCGGTGGAGACGGCCCCGTCCGGGCGGGTCCAGGCGACCACCTCCGTGGAGCGCGGCCCCGACGGCCGGCTCCACAACTCCCTGCGGGTGCGCCGCTATCGCACGGAGCACGAGGTGGCGGCGATCGTGGACGCCCTCGCCCCCGACGGGCTGCACATCGAGCGCTGGCTGCCCAAGGCCTCGCAGGCGGGCCGGGCGGCCGATCTGCGGGTGGTGGTGATCGACGGTCGGGCCACCCACGCCGTCGTCCGCACCAGCCGCTCCCCCATGACCAATCTCCATCTGGGCGGAGCCCGCGGGGACCTGGACGCGGTCCGTGCGGCGGTCGGGGCGGCGGGCGGCCGGTGGTCGCAGGCCCTGGAGGTGTGCGAGCGAGCCGCCGCCGCCTTCCCCGGCACCCGCTGCGTGGGGGTCGATCTGCTGCCCTCGTCAGGCTGGCGGCGCTTCGCCGTCGGCGAGGTCAACGCCTTCGGCGATCTCCTGCCCGGCCTCACCGGACTGCCGGGCAGCGGCGCGGAGGGCCTCGACACCTACGCGGCGCAGCTCGCCGCCCTCCTCCGCACCTCCACGAACCCCGCCAACCCCGCGACCAGCGCAAGCCGCGCGACCCCCGCGACCCGAACCACCATGAGCACCACAGGAACGAGCACCACGTGAACCAGCGGACCGCACCCGACATGAACGAGATCGTGGGCAGCCACGATCTGCTCCTGGTCACGCTCGACACCCTCCGGTACGACGTGGCCGCCGAGCTGGCGGCCACCGGCCGCATCCCGAACCTGGCCCGCCACCTCCCCGACGGGCGCTGGGAGCGCCGGCACGCCCCCGGCAGCTTCACCTACGCCTCCCATCAGGCCATCTTCGCCGGGTTCCTGCCGACCCCGGACGCCCAGGGCCCGCACCCCCGCCTCTTCGCCGCGCGGTTCGCGGGCAGTGAGAGCACCGCCGACGGCACCTTCGTCCACGACACCCCCGATCTGGTCTCCGGGCTGGCGAAGGAGGGCTACCACACGGCCTGCGTCGGCGGCGTCGGCTTCTTCAGCGGCCAGGGTCCCCTCGGCTCCGTGCTGCCCGGCCTCTTCCAGGAGAGCCACTGGGAGCCGGATTTCGGCGTCACCTCCCCGACCTCCTTCGAGTCCCAGGTGACCCGCGCCGAGGAGATCGTCGCCGCGCTCCCGCCCGAGCGGCGCCTCTTCCTCTTCGTCAACGTCTCCGCGCTGCACCAGCCGAACTGGTTCCATCTGCCCGGGGCGACCCGCGAGTCGGGGGACACCCGCGCCTCGCACGCGGCGGCGCTGGAATACGTCGACCGGTACATCGGCCGGCTCTTCGCCGCCATGAGCAGCCGCCGGAGCTGCTTCGCGATCGTCTGCTCCGACCACGGCACGGCGTACGGGGAGGACGGCTTCACCGGCCACCGGCTCGGCCACGAGGTCGTGTGGACCGTCCCGTACGCCCACTTCCTCCTGAACGGCCCGGAGCGGGAGGTGGTCGCATGACCGAGGCCCCGCGCCCCTACGAGAGCTATGTCTACGCCTACCCGCACAAGACGGCGTACCGGCCGCTCGCCCACCCCGCGCCGTCGCTCGCGGAGCTGTGGGCGGACGAGCCGAAGGACGCGCTCTCCCTCTACGCGCACATACCGTTCTGCGAGGTCCGCTGCGGCTTCTGCAACCTCTTCACCCGGATCGGCGCCCCGGACGAGCTCACCACCCGCTACCTCGACGCCCTCGACCGGCAGGCGTCGATGGTCCGGGACGCGCTCGGCGACCGTGCGCCCGTCCGCTTCGCCACGGCCGCCTTCGGCGGCGGCACGCCCACGTATCTGACCGCCGCCGAGCTGGAGCGGCTCTGCGACATCGCGGAGAAGCGGATGGGGGCCGACCTGCGGGCCGTGCCGCTCTCCGTCGAGACCTCCCCCGCCACGGCGACCGCCGACCGGCTCACGGTCCTGGCCGAGCGCGGGGCCACCCGGCTCAGCATCGGGGTGCAGAGCTTCGTCGAGGCCGAGGCCCGCGCGGCCGTCCGGCCGCAGCGCCGCGCGGACGTCGAGGCGGCGCTCTCCCGCATCCGGGACACCGGCGTGCCCGTCCTCAACATCGACCTCATCTACGGCATCGACGGCCAGACCGAGGAGAGCTGGGTCCGTTCGCTCGACGCGGCGCTGGCCTGGGGACCCGAGGAGCTCTATCTCTATCCGCTCTACATCCGCCCGCTCACCGGCCTCGGCCGCCTCTCCCCCACCGCCGACCGCGCGTGGGACGCCCAGCGCCTGCGCCTCTACCGGCGCGGCCGGGACCACCTCCGGGCGCGGGGATACGAGCAGATGTCGATGCGGATGTTCCGCCGCGCCGACGCCCCGCCGCAGGGCCCCGAGGACTACGCCTGCCAGACCGACGGCATGATCGGCCTGGGCTGCGGAGCCCGTTCGTACACCTCCTCGCTCCACTACTCCTTCGACTACGCCGTCGACATGCGGGAGATCCGCCCGATCATCGACGCGTACACGCGGACGGAGACGGCCGGCTTCGCCCGGGCGCAGGTGGGCCGCTGGGTGGACGCGGAGGAGGCCCGGCGTCGCCATCTGCTCCAGTCGCTGCTGCAGGCCCGGGGCATGTCCGTACGGGAGTACGAAACGCGGTTCGGGACCACGCCCTTCGCCGACTTCCCCGCCGAACTGGACCGGTTCGAGGCGCTCGGCTGGCTGGACAGGGAGACGCCGGAGGGGCTGCTGCGGCTCTCCCCCGAGGGTCTCGCCCACTCGGACGCGCTCGGACCCGCGCTGTTCTCCCCCGCCGTGCGGGCCGCGATGGCCGCCTACGAGCCGAAGTAGGGGCGCCCGCATGGACCTGACGCTCCTCTACCGGGGCCCGCTCGCCTCCTGCGACTACGACTGTCCCTACTGCCCCTTCGCCAAGCGCCGCGACAGCCGCGAGCAGTTGCGCGCCGACCGGGCCGCGCTCGAACGGTTCGCCGCCTGGGCGGCCGGGCAGACCGGCGACCGGCTGAGGATCCTCTTCACCCCGTGGGGCGAGGGCCTCGTCCGGTCCTGGTACCGGCGGACGCTCGGCGAGCTGTCCCACCTCCCGCACATCGAACGGGTCGCGATCCAGACCAATCTGAGCTGCCGCACCGACTGGCTGGCCGAGGCCGATCCCGAGACCCTCGCCCTCTGGTGCACGTACCACCCCGGGCAGACGCCCTACGACCGCTTCCTCGCCAAGTGCCGCGAGCTAGCCCGCCGGGGGACGCGGTTCAGCGTCGGCATCGTCGGTCTGCCGGAGCACCGCGACCACGCCCGGCGGCTCCGCGCCGACCTCCCGTCCCAGGTCTACCTCTGGGTGAACGCGGCGGACGGGCACACGTACACCGACGAGGAGGCCGAGGGCTGGACGGCCCTGGACCCCCTCTTCCCGTACAGCCGCCACCCGCACCCCTCGGCCGGTCTGCCCTGCCGGACCGGCGAGTCGGTGATCTCGGTGGACGGCGACGGGACGGTGCGGCGCTGCCACTTCGTCAGGGTCGAGCTGGGCAATCTCTACGACGGTTCCTACCGCGCCGCGCTCGGCCCGCGCGCCTGCCCGCTGGCCGTCTGCGACTGCCACATCGGCTACGTCCACCTGGAGACGCTGCCGCTGTACGACGTGTTCGCGGGCGGGGTGCTCGAACGGATCCCGGCGGCGGTCGCCCCCACCGCCGGAACCACCACGGGAACCACCGCCCGAGCCGCTACAGGGGCATGAGGTCCGGGCGCTTGGCCGCCACGTGGTCGCCGGAGCTCTCACCCCGCAGCCGCCGCCCGATCCACGGCACCAGGTACTCCCTGGCCCACTGGATGTCGTCGCGGCGGACCTCGAGCGGGCCGCGCGGCGGCAGCGGCGGCCAGGCCTGGTCCGGGTCGGCCGGTACCTCGATGCCGAGGACCTGGGCGGCGCGCAGCGCGACCCGGGTGTGGCCCTCGGGCGACAGGTGCAGCCGGTCGGCGTCCCAAGCCCGCCTGTCCTGGACGGACTTGAGCGACCACAGGTCCAGGACCGGACAGCCGTAGCGGTCGGCGATGGCGCGGACGTGGGCCGTGTAGGTGGCGATCTTGCCGCGCAGGTGCCGGAGGACGGGAACGTCACGGGTGTCGAAGCCGGTCGTCACCATGACCGTGCCCACGGCGGACGTCAGCTCGGCGACGGCGCGCTCGAAGCGCTCGGCGACGTCGTCGGGGTCACTGCCGGGGCGGATGATGTCGTTGCCGCCCGCGCAGAAGGACACCAGATCGGGGGCGAGTTGCTTCGCCCTCGGCACCTGCTCGGCCACGATCTGGTCCAGGAGGCGGCCGCGTACGGCCAGGTTGGCGTAACGGAACGCGTCGGGCTCGGGCAGTCGGTCGGCCAGCAGGACCGCGAAGCGATCCGCCCAGCCGACGTATCTCCCGTCGGGCCCGGGGTCTCCGACGCCCTCGGTGAAGCTGTCACCGATCGCCGCGTACGACCCGAATACGTGCGTGTCTCTTGATCTCGAATCGTCTGCCACGGGAACACATCTTTCCCTTACGGGTGTGACCTACGCGACCGTAAGGAGGGGTTGACGGCGGGTGAGATACGCCACCGGTCAAGATTGCCCAAAGCCGGAATACGCCGAGGCCCGGCACGCGGGTGCCGGGCCTCTCTGGCGTATGTGGATCAGACGCCGACGCCGTGCTGGCGCAGGTAGGCCAGCGGGTCGATGTCGGAGCCGTAGCTCGGCCCGGTGCGCATTTCGAAGTGCAGGTGCGGACCGCTGGAGTTGCCGGTCGAGCCGGACAGGCCGATCTGGTCGCCACCGCTGACGCTCTGGCCGGCGGAGACGGAGAGGGAGGAGAGGTGCGCGTACTGCGAGTACGTGCCGTCCGCGTGCTGGATGACGACCTCGTTGCCGTACGAGCCGCTCCAGCCGGCGGAGTGGACGGTGCCCGGGCCGACGGCCTTCACGGAGGTGCCGGAGGAGGCCATGAAGTCGACACCGGTGTGGTAGCCGGAGGACCACATGGAGCCGGAGGCGCGGTACGGCGTGGAGACGCCGCCGGAGACCGGGGCGACCCAGCCGGAGGACGCGGCCTGCGCGGGGGCGGCCGGGGCCGCCGGGGCGGACTCCACCGTGGTGCGCTCGGTGGAGCGCGAGCTGCGCGACTCGGCCGAACCGGAGGAGGACTTCTCCGTCTTGGGCGCGGCCTTGGGGGCCGCCTTCGGCGCGGCCTTCGGCGCGGCGGCCTTGGGCGCGGACGCCTTGGCCGGCGACTTGGCGCCGAGGGTGAGCTTCATGCCCGGCAGGATCAGCGACGGGTTCTCGCCCACGACCTCGCGGTTGTCGGCGTAGAGCTTCTTCCAGCCGCCGGCCAGGTGGTGCTCGGCGGCGATCTTGGACAGGTAGTCGCCGGCGACGACGGAGTACGTGGTGGGCTTGGCCTTGGCGGCGGGCGCGGCCGGGGCCTTGGCCGGAGCGGCGACGGCGGCGACGGCCTGCTGGGGCGTCACGGCGGGAGCGGCCTTCTCCGCGGCGTGGGCGCCGGTGGCGCCGAGGAGCGGGAGGGCGACGACGGCGCCGCCGGTACCGGCGGCGACGAATCCGCGAGTGAGCGGGTTGACCTTCGGGCGGCGGTGCTTACCCTTTGCGGGCATGACGAATTCCTCTCCGTCGCCTACGAGGTGAGCTGTCGGGTGCGGACTGGAGATGTCCGGCCGCGTTTTCACGCGACTTGACCCCAAGCCGTCCGGAAACGACCGGAACGGCGTACTACCTGGGTCCCCCGCTCCTGCCGTACGTGGGGTGGGTGCGGATTCCGGACGGTGGCAGGATTCGGCGGTCCGACCGGATTGACGGTGACCGTAGACGAGTGGGGTCGGCGCGAACAAGCCGTCGGATTCGTCTCGCATTCTCCGGCTTGGAATTCGCCCGGAATTCCGGTCACCCTCCGTCGATGACGGAACCTGGATCTCCTTTTCGCGCAGGGGAATTGCCCGGGACGATCAGGCACGTTCCGTCACAGTTATGACGCTGCTCACGCGCCGGAGACCATCTCCCCTGCAATCAGGGCGCGTTATCTCTAATGTCCCAATTCGGACAGACAGCTCATTCCCGCCCGAGGGGTGTGCCGAGGGAAGCCGACCCGGGATGATTGCCCGAGGAACCGATCTCGTATCGTCGAACATCCTCACAACACTCAGGAGCACTCGTGACGCAGCAGCTGCCGCAGGTCCCGTCGACCGAGCCCGAGCTGAGCGGGGTACGCAACTTCCGGGACGTGGGCGGCCTGCCGACCGTGGACGGCAGGTCGGTGCGGTTCGGGCGGCTCTTCCGCAGCGGCCACCTGGCGCACGCCACCGAGGAGGACGCGGCGTTCCTCGCCGGCCTGGGGCTGCACACCATCTTCGACTTCCGCAACCAGGCGGACCGGAAGGTCGAGGGGCCCGATGTCGAGCTTCCGGGTGTACGAAATGTGAACATACCGCTCAACGACCCGGCCGACGGCAAGGAGTTCTGGAAGCTGGTGAGCACCGGCAACATCGAGCAGCTCCGCTCGGTGCTCGCCGACGGCAAGGCGGCGGCCCGAATGTCCGATTCATACCGGAAGATGATTGCCGAGCGGACGGCGGAGCACAGCCGCGTCCTGCACGCGATGGCCGAGGACAGCGTCCCCGCCCTCATGCACTGCGCGGCCGGCAAGGACCGGGCGGGCCTCTCCATAGCCATCTCGCTGCTCGCGGTGGGGGTCGAGCGCGAGGCCATCGAGGCCGACTACGTGAAGTCGAACGACCCGCACCGCCGCTACAAGGTGCGCCGCAGCTCCACGGCCGCCGACGCCCTGTCGCCCGAGGTGATGGAGCTGCTCAGCCCGCTCTTCGACGCGCGCCTGGAGTACTTGCGGGCGGCGTTCGAGACGATCGAGCAGAACTGGGGCACGGTCGAGAGCTACCTCTCGGACGGCCTGAAGCTCTCCCCCGCGACGCGCGAGCGGCTGCGCGAGCGCCTCGTCACCGAGGCGTAGCCCACGCAGCCCGGCCCGCTAGTGGTTCTGGCCGCCGAGCATGAAGAGCAGGTAGAGGAAGCCGGCGAAGAGGTGGCCGGCCACCAGGTAGGCGAAGAGCCGGAGGACCAGCCCCTTGGGGAACTTCCCGTCCCCGCGCTCCTCGCCGGTGGTCGGAACTGGCTTTTCGGACATCTCTGCCCTTTCGGTCGGGTTCAGCGGAGACGAGGAGTGCCGGTGCCGAGGCACAGCTCGGCGACGGGGCTCTGCGTCAGGGTGTGGACGAAGAGCAGCTCGGCGCCGCCGTGCGTGGCGGCCCCGATCCGGTGCGGGGTGAGCGAGTCGAAGTGCGCGCTGTCTCCCGGGTCGAGGACGTGCACCGCGTCGCCGAGCGCGAGCCGCACCCGGCCGTCGAGGACGTGCAGCCACTCCTCACCCGGGTGGACGCGCACGATGTCGGCAGGGGTGGCGTACGGCACGTGGACCCGGAGCGCCTGCAGGGCGCGGCCGGGGCCGCCGGCCTGGCGGTAGAGCCAGCCGTCGGCCTCGACGGGCTCGGACCGGCTCGCCCGGACGATCGGATCGCGTTCGGGCGCGACCTCGCCGAGGAGCTCGGAGACCGTCGTACCGTAGATCCGGGCGAGACCGAGCAGCATGGGCAGCGAGGGCTGCCGGCGCCCCGTCTCCAGACGGGAGAGGTGGGCCGGCGAGAGACCGGCCCGCTGCGCGGCGGCCTCCAGCGTCAGCCCCCGGCGGCGGCGCAGCCCGCGCAGCCGCGGGGCGACGTCGGGCACGTCGGGCACGTCGCCCGGCGCATCGGGTGCGGGGAGGGTCTCCATGCCCCCATTCCGCCAGGATCTTTCCTCTCAGGCAAGTTTCTTGCCTCAGAGGCAAACCCGCCTCGACCCGCCCCTCTAGCGCTGTGCGACCGCCTGCTTGACCAGCGTCTTTCCGAAGTCCCACATCAGACCGCCACCCGCGTGGGCGTCGTCCATGACGGCCGTGAACGCGGTCACGAAGCGGTCCACGTCCGCCTCGTCGATGATCAGCGGCGGAATCAGTTTGATCACCTCCAGGTGGTCGCCCGACACCTGGGTCAGGATCCGGTGGCGCTGGAGCAGGGGCACCACGACCATCTGGGCGAAGAGACCCTTGCGGGCGGCCTGGAGCATGGTCCACCGGCTGCGCAGCCCGAGCGACGACGGCCGCCCGAACTCGATCCCGATCATCAGCCCGCGCCCGCGGATCTCGTGCAGCAGCTCGTAGCGCGGTACGAGCTCCTTGAGCTTCGAGGAGAGCAGCTCGCCCACCCGGCGCACGTGCGCCACCGTGCCCTCGTTCTCCATGACCGAGAGCACCGCGAGCCCGGCGGCCATGGCCTGCGCGTTCGAGCCGAAGCTCGCCGAGTGGACGAGGACCCTGTCCATCGAGGAGTAGACCTTCTTGAAGATCCAGTCCTTGCCGAGCGTCGCCCCGACGGGCACATAGCCGCCGGAGAGCGCCTTGGCGACACAGACCAGGTCCGGTTCCACACCGTCCTCGTGCTGGTACGCGTAGAAGTCGCCGGTCCTGCCGAGACCCGTCTGCACCTCGTCGGCGATCAGCAGCGCCCCGCGCGCGTGCAGCAGGGACTGGGCCGCGCGCAGGAAGCCGGGCGGGGCCTCGTGCACGCCCTTGCCCTGGATGGGCTCGACGACGAAGGCGGCCACGTCCCCCTTGCGCAGTTCCCGCTCCAGGGCGTCGAGGTCGCCGAGCGCGATCGCGGTGTCGGGGAGCAGGGGGGCGAAGCCGTCCCTGAACCCCTTCTCGCCGTTGACCGACAGGGACCCGGTGGTCAGCCCGTGGAAGGCGTGGGAGCAGTAGAGGACCCTCGGCTTCCCGGTGGCGTACCGGGCGAACTTCAGCGCGGTCTCCACCGCCTCCGTACCGCTGTTGCCGAAGAAGACCCGGTCGAGGTGCGGGCTGTGGGAGAGCAGCTTCTCGGCGAGCAGTCCGGGCAGGGGCTGGCAGTCGAACCGGGTGAGGTCGGCGAGCGAGGCGTCCAGGACGTCGTGGAGGGCCTTGCGGACCACGGGGTGGTGGCGGCCGAGGCCCATCACCCCGAAGCCGGCGAGCATGTCGAGGTGGTCGGCGCCGTCGGCGTCCCAGAAGTGGGCGCCCTCGGCCCGTTCGTAGACCTTGTCGAAGCCGATCGTGTGGAGCATGCGCGGCAGCTGGTGGTTGAGATACCGGCTGTGCAGCTCGTAGCGCTCGGCGCCGCGTTCGGCGAGCAGTGCCGCCAGGTCGAACTCCTTGCTCATTGCCCGTTCTCCTTGCGCGCCAGGGCGGCGCTGATCCGTCCGGCGATCTCCACCGGGGTGAGGCCGAGGTCGGCGAGCAGCTCGCCGCGCTTCGCGTGCGGCAGGAACTGCTCGGGGATCCCGAACGTGGTCAGGGGTACGTCGGTCTCCGCGTCCCGCAGGGCCTGGTCCACCGCCGCCCCGACACCGCCCGTGCGGACGCCGTCCTCGACGACGGCGACGAGGCGGTGGCGCGAGGCGAGCGGGGCGAGGGCCGGGTCGACCGGCTTGACCCAGCGGGGGTCGACGACGGTGCAGCTCAGGCCGCGTCCGGCCAGCAGGTCGGCGGCGCGCAGGCAGGCCTCCGCCATCACACCGACGGCGACGAACAGCACGTCGGCCTCCGCACCGCGCAGACCCGCCTCCTCGGGCCGCTCGGGCCGCTCGGGCCGCAGCAGGACGTCCATGCCGCCGACGCGGCCGACGGCCGGCACCGACGCGCCCACGGTCTCCTTGGGGAAGCGCAGGAGCGTCGGGGCGTCGTCGACCTCGACGGCCTCGCGCAGCTGGGCCCGCAGCTGTTCGGCGTCGCGGGGAGCGGCGATCCGCAGCCCGGGGACGACCTGGAGGATCGACATGTCCCACATGCCGTTGTGCGAGGCGCCGTCGGTGCCGGTGACACCGGCGCGGTCCAGGACGAAGGTCACCCCGCACCGGTGCAGGGCCACGTCCATGAGCAGCTGGTCGAAGGCGCGGTTGAGGAAGGTCGCGTAGACGGCGACGACGGGATGCAGCCCACCGGCGGCGAGGCCGGCGGCGGAGACGACGGCGTGCTGCTCGGCGATCCCGACGTCCCAGACCCGGTCGGGGAAGCGCTCGGCGAACCTCGTCAGACCCACCGGGTGCAGCATGGCGGCGGTGATCGCCACGACGTCCGGACGCTCGGCTCCGATCTCGGCGATCGCGTCGCCGAAGACGGAGGTCCAGGACGGGCCGGCGGCCGGGGCGATCGGCTCGCAGGTGAGGGGGTCCATGGCGCCGACGGCGTGGAAGCGGTCGGCCTCGTCCGCGAGGGCGGGCCGGTAGCCGCGCCCCTTCTGGGTGAGGCAGTGGACGAGGACCGGGCCGTGGAAGCGCTTGGCGCGGCGCAGCGCGGACTCGACGGCGCCGATGTCGTGGCCGTCGACGGGGCCGACGTACTTCAGGCCGAGGTCCTCGAACATGCCCTGGGGCGCGATGAAGTCCTTGAACCCCTTCTTGGCGCCGTGCAGCGACCCGTAGAGCGGCTTCCCGACGACGGGCGTGTGCTGGAGGACGTCCTTGCCCCAGGCGAGGAAGCGTTCGTAGCCGTCGGTGGTACGCAGGGTCGCGAGGTGGTGCGCGAGGCCGCCGATCGTGGGGGCGTAGGAGCGTTCGTTGTCGTTGACGACGATGACCAGCGGGCGGTCCTTGGCGGCGGCGATGTTGTTCAGCGCCTCCCAGGCCATGCCGCCCGTGAGGGCTCCGTCGCCGATGACGGCGACGACGTGGTCGTCCTTCTTCAGCACCTCGTTGGCCTTGGCGAGGCCGTCGGCCCAGCCGAGGACCGTGGAGGCGTGCGAGTTCTCGATGACGTCGTGGACGGATTCCTCGCGGGAGGGGTAGCCGGAGAGACCGCCCTTGCTGCGCAGCTTGGAGAAGTCCTGACGGCCGGTGAGCAGTTTGTGGACGTAGCTCTGGTGGCCGGTGTCCCAGAGGACGCGGTCGGCGGGCGAGTCGAAGACCCGGTGCAGGGCGATGGTCAGCTCCACCACGCCCAGGTTGGGCCCCAGATGCCCGCCGGTCCTGGCCACCGCCTGGATCAGGAGCTCCCTGATCTCGTCCGCCAGTTCGTCGAGCTCCGCGCCGCTCAGCGGCCGGAGGTCGCGCGGCCCCCGGATGCTCTCCAGAATCGTCATGCTCGGCCCCCTTTCGGTCGGTGCGAGGTGCACGGCGCGTCGACGCGGTCCGCTGGACACGGTCCGCCGTCCGCGGTCCGCGCCGGGGAGCCATGACACCACCGCGTCGTGGCTCCCCGGCGTCGGGACTCAGCCGTTGTTCCCCGACACGGTCTCGCGGACCGCACGGAGGGACTCCTTGAGGGAGCCCATCGTGGCGAGGACGGCGGTGGGTTCGTAGCCGCAGTGCGCCATGCAGTTGGCGCAGCGCGGGTCCTTGCCCCGGCCGTATTTGTCCCAGTCGGTCTCCTCGATCAGCTCGCGGTACGTGGGGACGTAGCCGTCACTCATCAGATAGCAGGGTCGCTGCCAGCCGAAGAGGGAGTAGTTGGGGATCGCCCACGCGGTGCACGGGAAGTCGGCCTTGCCCTCCAGGAAGTCCAGGAAGAGCGGCGAGTGGTTGAGCCGCCAGCGACGGCGGTTGCCGCCCGCGAAGGCCTTCTTGAAGAGCTCCCTGGTCTGTTCGACGCCGAGGAAGTGCTCCTGGTCCGGGGCCTTCTCGTAGGCGTACGCCGGGGAGATCATCATCTCGTCGACCTTGAGGTCGTCGTTGAGGTAGTTGAGGACCTCGATGACGGTCTGCGGGGTGTCGGTGTTGAAGAAGGTCGAGTTCGTGGTGACCCGGAAGCCGCGCCGCTTGGCCTCCTTGATCGCCGCCACCGCCTCGTCGAACACCCCCTCCTTGGCGACGGATTCGTCGTGCCGCTCGCGCAGCCCGTCGATGTGCACCGCGAACGCGAAGTACGGAGAGGGCGTGAAGTCCTCCAGTTTCTTGCGCAGCAGCATGGCGTTGGTGCAGAGGAAGACGTATTTCCTCTTCGCCACCAACTGACGCACGATCTCGTCGATCTGAGGGTGCATCAGCGGTTCGCCGCCCGCGATGGAGACCATCGGCGCCCCGGACTCCAGGACCGCGCCGACCGCCTGGGCGACCGGCATGCGCTGCTTGAGCACACCCGCCGGGTGCTGGATCTTTCCGCAGCCCTCGCACTTGAGGTTGCAGGCGAACAGCGGCTCGAGTTCGACGATCAGCGGGAACTTGTCCCGCTTGCGGAGCTTCTGTTCGAAGAGATAGGTCCCGACCCGGATGGACTGACGGAGCGGCATGGCCATAACTCGCTCACCTCCTGGGGAGCAGCAAAGAACGGTGCCATTCGAAGAATGCGGGAAGGACGGCACGAAGAACACGGAAAGCCGATATTCCACCGCGTACCGTGCCGATCCGGACCAGTTCGTGTTCTGGAGCGTCCACGACCACCCGTACGGCCGCAACGGGGCGCGGCCCGGCGGTCAGCGCGGTACGGAGTGTGGCCGCGGACTCCATGTCGACCGCGATGGCTCCGGTGGCCCTCAGCTCGGCCCGCTCGTGGCCCCGTACGACATGGTCGGAGCCGGTCAGCGGGCCGGTGTGGACCGTTTTCCCGGGCACCGCCCGGCTCACCGCCTTCACCAGGAGCTCGGTCCCGGTGCAGGGGGTGGTGCCGTCGGGGCCACGGGTCTCGTCGGCCACGATCAGGTCCCCGGGGTGCATCCCGGGGACAAGACCGGCGCAGAAGCCGGAGGCGATGACGGCGGCGTCCCGCCAGGGCTCCCGGCCGAGGCTCCGCGCCACGGCCCGGCGGGCCTGGGCGGGGCCCATGCCGGTGCGGACCACGGTGAACGGGCCGGAGGCCCCGTCCCGGCCGCCGCTGCGCAGCGCGAGCTGCTCGATGCCGAGCGCGCAGGCGATCAGCAGCGGCGGCGCCTCGGCGCCGGTGGCCTCCGGCCCTGGGCGCATCAGGCCTCCCTGGAGAGGTTCGGCTCTCCGTTCACGTAGCGGCCGAGCGCAGTGAGCGGGAACACCTGCCGGTAGAGGTGGTAGTTGATGGAGAAGTCCCAGGGGAATCCGGTGCCGGTGAAGTACGGCTCGTCCCAGGAGCCGTCCGGGAGCTGGGTCTCGGTGAGCCAGGCGACGCCGCGTTCCACGGCCCTGGACTGCCGCCCGCCGGCCGCCAGCAGGGCGAGGAGCGCCCAGGCGGTCTGCGAGGCGGTCGAGGCCCCGTGGCCGATCCAGGCCTGCTCCCGGTAGGAACGCAGGTCCTCGCCCCAGCCGCCGTCCTCGTTCTGTACGGATTCGAGCCAGGCGACCGCGCGGCGGATCGCCGGGTGGGAGCGGGGCAGCCCGGCGGCGGTGAGGGCGGGGACCACCGAGCCGGTCCCGTAGACGTAGTTGACTCCCCAGCGGCCGAACCAGGCGCCGTTCGGCTCCTGTTCGGCCAGCAGCCACGCGATTCCCCTGCGGGTACGGGGGTCGTGGGCCTTGCCCTCGTGGGCGAGCATCTCCACCACGTGGGCGGTGACGTCGGCCGAGGGCGGGTCGATGACCTCACCGAAGTCGCAGAACGGCAGCCGGTTGGGGAAGGGGCTGGTGTTGTCGGCGTCGAAGGCGCCCCAGGCCCCGTTCCTCGACTGCATCCCGAGCGTCCAGCGGGCGCCGCGGGCGATCGCCCCCTCGACCCGGTCGGGGTCGTGGTGCTTCACCCGGCGCAGCGCGAGGACGACCTCGGCGGTGTCGTCGATGTCCGGGTAGTTGTCGTTGTGGAACTCGAACGCCCACCCGCCCGGCGGGAGTCCGGGGCGGCGTACCGACCAGTCGCCGGGCCTGACGATCTCCTCGCCGAGCATCCAGTCGGCGGCCTTGACGAGCGCCGGGTGGTCCGGCGGAAGACCCGCGTCGGCGAGGGCGATGGTGGCGAGGCAGGTGTCCCAGACCGGCGACTGGCAGGCCTCGATCATCCGTGAGCCGTCCTCGCGCCAGACGGCGAACCGGTCGAGGGACTCGAGTCCGGCGCGCATGACGGGGTGGTTGAGGTCGTAGCCGAGCAGATGCAGGGCGATGACCGAGTAGACGGCCGGGGGCTGGATGCCGCCCCAGCAGCCGTCGTTCTCCTGGCGTTCGACGATCCAGCGGGCGGCGCTGTTCATGGCCGCGGTACGCAGCCGGCGCGGGGCGACCCGGTGGTAGAGGTGCAGCGCCTTGTCGAGTCGCTGGAAGAGCCCGTCCCAACTGGCGGGCGGCGCCAGGGGCTTGGCCGGATTGGGCCGGGAGGGGTCGGTGTGCAGCTCGTCCAGCGGGAAGGGTGCGGGGCGCACCGGCCGCTTGGCGGAGACCACCGTGAGCGGCACGATGGTCTGCCGGGCCCAGCAGCCGAAGTCGTAGATGTTGAGCGGGAACCACTTCGGCAGGAAGATCAGCTCGGGCGGCAGTTCGGGGAGTTTGTCCCACTTCCACCAGCCGAAGAGGGCGAGCCAGATCCGGGTGAAGACCCGGGCGGAGGCGATTCCGCCGCGCTCGCGGATCCAGGCGGCGGCGCGGGCCATGTGCGGGTCTTCGGGAAGGTCTCCGGCGAGGCGCAGCGCCACGTACGCCTCGATGGTGGTGGAGAGTTCGCCCGGCCCGCCGTGGAAGGTGGCCCAGGTGCCGTCCGCGCGCTGCTCGCCGCGGATGTGGAGGGCGGCGGCGCGGGTGGTGGCGTCGTCCTGGATGCCGAGGAACTGGCGCAGCAGCAGGTCCTCGGCGTCCATGGTGACGTTGGTCTCCAGGTCGCCCTTCCACCAGCCTTCGGCGTCCTGGCGGCCGAGAAGATGGTCGACGGAGCGTTGCGCGGCGCGGGCGGCGGCCTCTTCCAGGCCGACCGTCACGGGCGCGGTGTCGGAGACGGAGCGTTGCGCGGCGCGGTCGGCGGCCTCTTCCAGGCCGACCGTCACGGGCGCGGTGTCGGTGGTGGAGCTGGCCGCGGCCGCCCGGGGGCCCACGGCCCCGGCGCTTCCGTCGGTCGTCGCTGTCATGGCTTCCCCTTCGTGCAGTAGGTCTACTTCTGCTTCTTCGGGTCTGCCGTCGGCCGGTGCCCGTTGGCACCGGCCGGCGACTGCGAACTCATATCAGAGTGATGGTGATCATCTCTTCCGTACGACGACGAAATCGGCCAGGGCGGTCAGCTGCGCCCTGACCCTCTCGGGCATGTCCACCTCGTGCAGGGCCTCGATCGCGACGGCGTGCTGACGGCGGGCCTCCTGGGAGGTCCACGCACGGCCGCCGGCCTCCTCGATCAGGGCCGCGCGGGCGGCGAACTCCTCCTCGGAGAAGGAGTCGAGGTCGCTGCTCTTGGCGTCGGCGGCGAGCAGTTCGCCGAGCCGCTCGGAGGCGGGTCCGCCGGCGGCGAGGGCGGCGACGACCGGCAGGGACTTCTTGCGCTGGCGCAGGTCGCTCCAGGTCCGCTTGCCGGTGGACTCGGGGTCGCCCCAGATGCCGAGGAGGTCGTCGACGGCCTGGAAGGCGAGGCCGAGGTGGTAGCCGTACTCCTCCAGCTTGTCGGCCGTGCGGTCGTCGGCGCCGCCGAGGACGGCGCCGATCGAGACGGCGCAGGCGAGCAGGGCGCCCGTCTTGTTGCCCTCCATCTCCAGGCACTCCTCGACGGTGACCCGCTCGCGGTGCTCGTAGGAGATGTCCTGGGCCTGACCGTCGATGAGCTTGCGCGTGGCGGTGGTGAGCCGGCGGGTGGCGCGGCCGGCCTCGACGGTGCCGAGTTCGAGCAGCAGCTCGTTGGCGAGGGCGAACAGGGCGTCGCCGACGAGGATGGCCTGGGCGGGGCCGTGCACCTTCCAGACGGTGTCGCGGTGGCGCCGCTGCTCGTCGCCGTCCATCAGGTCGTCGTGCAGCAGCGAGAAGTTGTGGACGAGTTCCACGGCGACGGCGCCGGGGACGCCGACCTCGGGGGCGGCTCCGGCGGCCTCGGCGGAGAGCAGCGCGAGCGCGGGGCGGACGGCCTTGCCGCCGTCGCCGTCGGCCGGGTTGCCCTGCGCGTCGATCCACCCGAAGTGGTAGGCGGCCACGGTGTCCATGGGCGGTGCGAGCCGGTCGACGGCCGCTCGCAGGACGGGGGTGGACAGGGTCCGCCCGCGCTCCAGCAGAGCGGTGACGTCCGCGGTGTCGACGGCCGGATTCACCGGGGGCACAGTCGGCACGGTCTCTCCTCTTGTTCCAGTACTCACACTCATGCCGCCTCCTGCAGCGGATGTTCATGGCGGCGGCCGAGGGCGGAGAGCGCGGCGCCCGCGGCGCTGAAGCCACTGCGGACGGCACCCTCCATGGTCGCGGGCCAGCCGGTGGCGGTCCACGCGCCGGCCAGGTACAGACCGGGGGCGTGGGTGCGGGCGCCGGGGCGGAGCCGGCCGACGCCCGGTGTGGGGGCGAACGTGGCCGTCCGCTCCCGGGTGACGAAGAAGTCCCGGATCCCGGCGCCGCGGGCGGCCGGGAGCAGCCGCTCCAGCTCGGGGAGGTAGCGCTCGCGCAGGACGGCGACGGGTTCGTCGATGTCGTCCTGGGCCGCGGACTGGGAGACGGCGAGGTACTGGCCGCCGCCCGTGAGGCCCGAGGAGTCGGTGCGGTCGAAGACCCACTGGACCGGGGAGCCCAGGGCCGTGAAGAACGGCTGCCTGAGCACCTTGCGGTCGTAGACGACGTGCAGGTTGAGGATGGGGGCGGTGCCGATGTCGAGGAGCCGGTCGGGGTCGTCGAGGGCGCCCTCGGGCAGCAGGTCGTGGGTCTCGCGTTGCGGCACGGCGAGGACGACGGTGTCGGCGTCGAGCGTCTCCCCGGGCACCTCCACGCTCCAGCGGCCGTCCCGCGTACGGGAGATCCGCTCGGCCTTGGTGCGCAGGGCGGTGCGGACCCCGAGGGAGTCGAGGGCCTTGCGGGCCAGGGTGTCGTGGAGGTCGCCGAGCGGGACGTGCGCCCAGCCGATGTCCGCCGCGCCGGGCTCGGAGAGGAGCCCGGTCTTGAAGACCATCGCGGCCAGGCCCATGGAGGCGTGCGGGGCGGTGGCGTTGAGGGTGGCGACGCCGACGAGGTCCCACAGGGCCTCGATGGCGCGGGGTGACTGGCCGTGGCGGCCGAGCCAGGTGGCGAAGTCGATGCCGTCGAGGGCCGGGTCGGCGGGGTCGAGCCGCTTCAGCGCGAGCGCGGCGCGCCCGACGCTCGCCCGCTCGGCGAGGGAGAGGTGCGGGTAGGTGGCGAGGCTCCCGGCGAGGTGGAGCGGTACGGGCAGGGCGCTGCGGCGCAGCCGTCCGAGGCGCGGGCCGCGCGGGTGGGCCACGTCGAGGACGGGGACGTCCAGGCGCGGCTGGAGGGGCGCCAGGTGGGCGCCCTCGACGCGGTCGAGGAACCAGCGGTACGCCGTGCAGCAGCGCAGATAGACGTGCTGCCCGTTGTCGACGGTGAGGTCGCCGCGCCGGAACGAGAACGCCAGCCCGCCGAGCCTCGGCCGCCCTTCGAGAAGCGTGACCCGCGCCCCGGCCTCGGCCAGCCGCAACGCGGCGGTGATCCCGGCGAGCCCGCCACCGACAACGACGGCATGCGGCTGCCGACCGCCGCCGTCGCCACCGGGCCCGCCGGTGCCGCCCGGGGCGGCGGCGGGTGCGGGGGTGGTCATGTCGTCCGGGGTCACGCGGTCTCCCCTCGGGTCGTCGTGGTCGGGGACGCCGACACGCCGCGTCGGGTTGCCCGGCCGGGGGTCTCGTACGGGCGCTTCACGCGCGCCTCCTGACGGTCCGTCGGGAGATGTGGCGGGTGTCGAGCCCGGAGAGGCCGCGGACGGCGACGTACGCCTTCTCGTGGCCGGGCAGCGAGACGCGGCCGCGCAGCACCG
This sequence comes from Streptomyces sp. NPDC015346, assembly GCF_043078785.1. Classification (NCBI taxonomy): domain Bacteria; kingdom Bacillati; phylum Actinomycetota; class Actinomycetes; order Kitasatosporales; family Streptomycetaceae; genus Streptomyces; species Streptomyces sp. NPDC015346. Next base: position 430,158 of record NZ_JBIBTW010000002.1, read on the forward strand.
CCTCGGGGTCGCGTTCGATCCGGTCCAGCAGGCGGCGGTAGATGCCGGCCATGGCGGCGACGCAGGCGCCGCTGCGCCGGTCGAGCATGGGCAGCAGGCGGTAGCCCTCGGCGAACAGCGCGCGGGCCCGCCGGACTTCGAAGTGCACGAGCCCGGCGAAGTCGGCGCCGGCCGGCGGGGTGGCGCCCCGGAAGCCGTCGCCGCAGCCGAACTTGGCCAGGTCGTCGGCGGGGAGGTAGGTGCGCCCGTTCCCGGCGTCCTCGCGTACGTCCCGGAGGATGTTGGTGAGCTGCAGGGCCAGGCCCAGCGTGTCGGCGTACTCGGGGGCGCGTTCCGCGCCCTGCGCGCCGGGCTGGGTGCCGAAGACGCCGAGCGAGAGGCGCCCGATGGCCCCTGCGACGCACCGGCAGTAGACCTTGAGGTCGTCCCAGGTCTCGTACGTCTCGCCGCGCACGTCCATGAGGACGCCGTCGATGAGCTCGTCGAGGCCGTCGAGGGGGATCGGGAAGCGGTCGGCGGCGTCGGTGAGGGCCACGGCGACCGGGTCGGTGTCGTCCTCGTCGACGGCGCCCTTCCGGATCCGCTCCAGGAGCGCCCGGGTGGCTTCGAGCCTGTCCCGCTTCGCGTCGGGGGCGAGGGTGCCGTCGCCGATGTCGTCGACGCGCCGCGAGAAGGCGTACAGCGCCGACATGGCCTGCCGCTTGTCCGTCGGCAGCAGTCGGATGCCGTAGGCGAAGTTGCGAGCCTGCTGTCCGGTGACGGCCTCGCAGTAGCTGTACGCGGCCTGTACCGGCGCGGACGTCTCCGTCTGTCCCTCCACGGTCCGGCTCACCCCTCTCTCCGCGCTCTGAGCAGGACCGTTCCCGCGTGGCGCATCAGACTCGGCTTGGTGGGCTTGGGCGGGTTCGGCAGGACGTCGAAACCGGCGGCGGCGATCGCGTCGAGCGCGGCGAGCCCGCCGGCGGTGAATCCGGCGAGCAGCAGGCGCAGCCTGCCGTGGACGCTGCCCACCAGCGGCGTGCCGTCGTGGAGCAGTGCGCGGGCGCGTGAGACCTCGAAGGCGATGAGGGCACGCACCGAGGCGCCGGCGGTGGGCCGGGCGAGGTCGTCCTCGGTGACGTGGAAGCGCTTCATGTCCTCGGCGGGCAGGTAGATCCGGTCCCGGCCGAGGTCCTCGGCGACGTCCTGGAGGTGCTCGACGATCTGCAGCGCGGTGCAGACGGCGTCCGAGCGGCGGACGCGCTCCGGGGTGGTGGTGCCGGTGATCGCGAGGACGAGACGGCCGACGGGGTTCGCGGAGAGTTCGCAGTATGCGACGAGGTCGTCGTACGTCTCGTAGCGGCGGACCAGCTGGTCCTGGCGGTTGGCCTCGATCAGGCCGACGAAGGGCTCAGGGGTGAGCCCGCACCGCCGTACGGTCGGCTGGAGGGCCCGCAGGAGCGGGTGGCGGGGTGCTCCGTCGAAGACCCGCGCGAGGTCGGCCTCGAAGGCGTCCAGCATCGCCAGGCGGTCCTCCGCCCGCTCGGGGGCGACGCCGAGGTGGCGGGCGTCGGCGCCGCCGGGGGCCAGGTCGCCGTCGCCGATGTCGTCGACGAGGCGGGCGTAGCCGTAGACAGCCATGAGGTCGTCGCGCCAGGCGCGCGGCAGGAAGAAGGGGGCCACGGGGAAGTTCTCGTCCGTGGCCTTGTCGAGCGTGGTGCGCGAGGAGGCGTCGGGGCGCACCTGCCGGGATCGCGTCACTGGGGTCTGCCCGACGCGGGGACGGCGACACCCTCGTGGAGCTGGAGATTTCGCGTCATGGCCGTCACATCTCCTGTTCTACACTGCCGATCCAATCCATCCTATTTCGGACACGCCACCGGGCCGCCCTGGAGGGATGGGGCTCCCCGGGGGGGATCACCGCCCGACGGCCGGGATGCTAGGGGGTATCGCCCCACTTGCCACGAATCAGCACCGCTACAGCTTACGTTGTACAACGCCCGGTGCCGCGTCGGGGTGTCGGGCATCCGGCGAAAACCTCACCCGGCGGGCCAACCTTCCCTCACCTGGCGGCAGTTCGGCCGCCCCCGGCCCTCAGTCGGCGCGTGCTCCGGAGACGACCATGGCGAGGGTCGACTCGACGACGTCCGCCCGGCGCTGCTCCGGAAGGCGGCGCAGCGGTCCGTCGAGCAGCAGGAGCGACAGTCCGTGCACCGCCGACCACGCGGCGGCCTCCACGGCGGGCCGCGCCGGGCGCGGGATGCGGCCGGCCCGGGCCAGGGCGTTCAGCGCCTCCGTGAGCAGGGCGAACGCGCGGATCTCGGGCTCCGGCTCGGGGGCCCGCCCGGCCGGCGCCCACTCCTCGCCGCAGGCCGGCCGGGGCGTGCAGAACGCGGCCCGGTAGAGGCCCGGGTGCTCCAGGGCGAAGCCGACGTAGCCACGGCAGAGGGCGGCGAGCCGCAGCTCGGCGGCGACGGTGGGGTCGTCCGCGCCGGGCGCGCGGGCCGCGGCGCGCTCCATCGACTCGGCCAGGGCCCGCTGGGCGTGGATCTTGACGGCCCTCAGCAGCGCGCCGCGGCCGTCGAAGTGTCGGTAGGCGGCGGTGGGCGAGACGCCGACCCGGCGGGCCGCCTCGCGCAGGACGACCCGTTCGGGGCCGCCTTCACCGGCGAGGTCGACGGCGGCGCAGATCAGCGCGTTGCGCAGGTCGCCGTGGTGGTAGGACTTTCCCCCCGAGATCGCTGCCATGGGCTCATCCTGCCCGATGTTGACCGCATGAACATTCCAGCCGGGGGCGCGACGCGCGGGCGGGCCCCCCACGACACCGAACGGCCCCCGCCGGGTGGCGGGGGCCGTCGTGGCAGGCGGTGGGCGGGGGCTACTTCGCGGTGTCCTTCTCGTACGCCTTCAGGACCTCGTCGGTCGGCCCGTCCATCACGAGTTCGCCCTTCTCCAGCCACAGCACGCGGTCGCAGGTGTCCCTGATCGACTTGTTGCTGTGACTGACCAGGAAGACCGTGCCGGCCTCCTTGCGGAGCTCGCGGATGCGCTCCTCGGAGCGGATCTGGAACCTGCGGTCACCGGTCGCCAGCGCCTCGTCGATCATGAGGACGTCGTGGTTCTTGGCGGCCGCGATGGCGAAGCGGAGCCGGGCGCCCATGCCGGACGAGTAGGTGCGCATGGGCAGGCTGATGAAGTCGCCCTTCTCGTTGATGCCGGAGAAGTCGACGATCCCGTCGTAGCGCTCGCGGATCTCCTCCTTGCTCATGCCCATGGCGAGTCCGCCGAGGATCACGTTGCGCTCACCGGTGAGGTCGTTCATCAGCGCCGCGTTGACGCCGAGGAGCGAGGGCTGGCCGTCGGTGTAGACCTTGCCGCTCTCGGTGGGGAGCAGTCCCGCGATGGCGCGCAGCAGCGTCGACTTGCCGGAGCCGTTGGAGCCGATGAGGCCGATGGCCTCGCCGCGGTAGGCGGTGAAGGAGACACCGCGTACGGCGTGGACCTTGCGGACGCCGCGGGTGACCTCGGCCTTGCCGCGACCGAGGATCCGGCTGAGCGCCGCGGTGGCGCTGCCCTTGCCGCCGCCGCCGGTGTTGACCCGGTAGACGATGTGGACCTCGTCGGCGATGACGGTGGGAACGCGTTCCTGAGTCGTGTCAGCCACGGCCGTACCTTTCCTCGGCCTTCCAGAAGTAGACGAAGCCCCCGAGGCCGATGGCCAGGGCCCAGCCCAGCGCGGCCATCCAGACGTGATCGGGCAGGTTCTGCGAGCTGTAGCCGTCGATGAGGGCGAACCGGATCAGGTCCATGTAGAGGGCCGCCGGGTTGTACATGAGCGTGTCGGCGATCCAGGCCGGCTTGTCGGCGAGCATCACCGGGATGGAGAACATCACACCGGACGCGTACATCCACGTGCGCATGACGAACGGCATCAGCTGGGCGAGGTCGGGCGTCTTGGCGCCCATCCTCGCCATGATCATCGCGAGTCCGACGTTGAACACGAACTGCAGGAACAGCGCCGGCACCAGCAGCAGCCAGCTCAGCGACGGATAGCTGCCGAAGGCGATCGCGACGGCGGCGAGCACGATCATGGAGAACAGCAGCTGCTGGAGCTGCTGGAGCGCGAACGAGATGGGCAGCGTGGCGCGCGGGAAGTGCAGCGCTCTGACCAGGCCGAGGTTGCCGGAGATCGCCCGCACGCCCGCCATCACCGAGCTCTGGGTGAAGGTGAAGACGAAGATCCCGGTCACCAGGAAGGGGATGTAGACCGCGGTCGACATGCCCTGGTCGGCGTTGAGGATCAGCCCGAAGATCAGGTAGTAGACCAGCGCGTTCAGCAGGGGGGTCGCCACCTGCCAGAGCTGGCCGAGCTTGGCCTGGCTGTACTGCGCCGTCAGCTTCGCCTGGGAGAAGGCGAGGATGAAGTGGCGTCGGCCCCACAGCTGGCGGATGTACTCGAAGAACCCGGGCCGGGCGCCGCTGACCGACAGACCGTACTTGGCGGCCAGCTCGGCCGGGGTCAGGCCGTCGTCGACGGACGGCGGGGCGCTCGTCGCGACCGCACCGTCGTGGGTTGTGTCACTCACAAGTCGAAACTTTCGTATCCAAGATGCGCGGCAAGTCGGGTACCACGGTGTCAGACGACCGGCGGGCGTCCCAGTCGGGTCAGCCGCCACACCGTACGCCATTTCATCGGCCGGCGCGGTCCGCAGGGAGCGGTCCAGCCTTCCCGGAAGCCGCCGGCCCATGCCTTGAGGGCGGGGACGGAGGGCCGCCGCGCCAGCGTGAGCAGCAGCCAGACGCCGAGATAGACCGGGACCAGAGGTGCGGGCAGATTGCGCCGGGCCAGCCACACCCGGTTGCGGGCCACGTTGTAGTGGTACGTCGCGTGCCGGGAGGGAGGAGTGGTGGGGTGGAGCAGCACCATGTCGGAACGGTAGTCGATCATCCAGTCGGCGTCGAGCGCCCGCCAGGCGAGATCGGTCTCCTCATGAGCGTAGAAGAACTCGTCGGGCAGGCCGCCGACTTCGGCGAACACCTTCGTACGGACGGCGTTGGCGCCGCCGAGGAAGGTGGTCACCCGGGAGGAGCGCATCGGGTCCGCGGCGCGCAGCCGCGGCACGTGCCTGCGCTGGGTGAGACCGGTCTCCGGGTCCGCGATCCGGAAGCTGATGATGCCCAGCCTCGGGTCGGCGGTGAAGGCCTGCCGGACCAGCTCGGCGGTGTCCGTGTTGGCGAGCAGACCGTCGTCGTCCAGGAAGAGCAGGACGTCCACATCGGTGCCGCCGGGGCCGAAGGCCTCGATGCCGACGTTGCGGCCGCCGGGGATGCCCAGGTTCTCGGGCAGGTCGATGGTGCGCACGCCGTCCGGCACCCCCGTCACGGGGGCGCCGTTGCCGACCACCACGACCTCGATCGGATCGCCGTCCTGCTTGGCGACCGAGTCGAGGAGCGCACGCAGGTCGTCGGGCCGGTTGCCCATGGTGATGATGACGGCGCCCAGCTTCATCGGCGTACTCACACTCTTCCTCACTTCAGCCGGCTCGACGCCAGGATCGACACCAGGTGCAGCAGCGTCTGGAGCAGCGCGATCCCGGCGAGGACCGCGACACCGAGCCGCGAGAAGAAGAGGTCTCCCCTGACGGTGTCCACCACGGCCAGGGCCAGGATGAGCAGCGACGCCTCGATGCCGAGGATCAGCCGGTGGAACTTGAGCGCGCCGGCGGCCCTGCGGGCCAGCGCCATGCCGGAGGAGCGCGGCTCGGACGCCGACTCCTTGACCGGCGGCAGTCCGCCCTGGTGGCGGGCGACGCCGACGAGGTCGGTCTCCGCCTTGATCAGGATGGCGCCGAGGGCGGCGAGGGTGCCGAGGAAGGCCCACAGCCAGTCGATCCGGCCCGGGCCCCACAGGTCGGCCGCGCGCAGGCCGAAGCCCACGAGGACCGCCGCGTCGCACAGGTAGGCGCCGACCCGGTCCAGGTAGACACCGCCCAGCGAGAACTGCTTCTTCCAGCGGGCCACCTCGCCGTCGACACAGTCGAGCAGCAGGTAGAGCTGGACCGCGACGACGCCGAGGACGGCGCCCCAGATCCCCGGGATCAGCAGGGCCGGGGCGGCGAGGACGCCGCACACGGTCATCACATAGGTCAGCTGGTTGGGCGTGACCCGCGTGCCGACCAGATGCCGGGTGATCCGCAGCGAGATCTCCCGCATGTAGAGGCGGCCGCCCCAGTGCTCACCGCTGCGCCGGTCCTTCACTCCCGCCGGGTGGACGACCGGACGCAGCTCAGCTACGGATGGTCTTTGCATAGTCGGCGTACGCGTCCCTGATCTCGTCGGTGGACAGGTCGAGGTGCTCGAGGATGGTGTAGCGGCCGGGCCGGGTCTGCGGAGCGAACTCCACCGCCCTGACGAACTCGTCCACGCTGAACCCGATCTCCTCCGGGGTGACGGGCAGAGCGTGCCGGCGCAGTGTCTCGACCATGCGCAGCGAGCCCTCGGCGGCCCCACGCAGGTGCATCGCGAAGGCGGCGCCGATGCCGCACTGCTCGCCGTGGCTGGCGGCGCGCTGCGGGAAGAGCAGGTCGAAGGCGTGGCTGATCTCGTGGCAGGCGCCCGAGGAGGGGCGGGTGTCGCCGCTGATCGACATGGCGATGCCGGACATCACCAGGCCCTCCGAGAGCGTGACGAGGAAGTCGTCGTCGCCCACCGTGCCGGGGTGACGCAGCACCGCCTCGCCGGCGCTGCGCGCCATGGCGGCGGCCAGGCCGTCGACCGGCTCGCCCGTCTCGCGGTGCGACAGCTCCCAGTCCGCGATGGCGGAGAGGTTGGAGATCGCGTCCCCGATGCCGGAGCGCACGAAGCGCACCGGTGCGTCACGGATCACGTCGAGGTCGATGACCAGCGCGATCGGAGTCGGCACACCGTAGGAACCGCGACCGTTGTCGTTGTCCAGGGTGGAGACCGGCGAGCAGATGCCGTCGTGCGACAGGTTGGTGGCGATGGCGACCAGCGGCAGCCCGACCCGGGCCGCCGCGTACTTGGTCACATCGATGATCTTGCCGCCGCCGAGCGCCACCACCGCGTCGTACCGCTTGCCGCGCATGGCGTCGGCGAGCTTGACCGCCGCGTCGATGGTGCCGCCGTCGACCGGGTACCAGTCGGCCCCCGGGAGTTCGGCGGCGAACTGGTCACGCAGCTTCAGGCCGGAGCCGCCGCTGATCGCCACGGCGATCCTGCCGTTGCTGGAGATCCGCTGGTCCGCGAGGAGCGCGGACAGGTCCTCCAGCGCTCCCCGGCGGATGTCGACGACGACCGGCGAGGGGATCAGCCGGGTCAGTACTGGCACGCGATGTCACGGCCCTTCGCCAGGTCGTCGTGGTTGTCGATCTCCACCCACTTCACCTCGCCGATCGGGGTGACGTCGACGGTGAAGCCGCGGTTGACGAGCTCCTGGTAGCCGTCCTCGTAGTAGAGGTCGGGGTCGCGCTCGAAGGTCGCCTTCAGGGCGTCGGCGAGCTCCTCGGCGGCCTCGGGCTCGATGAGGGTGACGCCGATGTACTCACCGGTGGCCTCGGCCGGGTCCATCAGCTTCGTGATGCGCCGGACACCCTTGCCCTCGGCGGTGATGACCTTCATCTCCTCGTCGGCGAGGGTCTTCACCGTGTCGAGGGCGAGGATGATCTTCTGGCCCTCGCCGCGCGCGGCGAGCAGGGTCTTCTCGACGGAGACCGGGTGCACGGTGTCGCCGTTGGCGAGGATGACGCCCCTCTTCAGGACGTCACGGGCGCACCACAGGGAGTAGGCGTTGTTCCACTCCTCGGCCTTGTCGTTGTCGATCAGGGTGATCGAGACGCCGTACTTGGCCTCCAGGGCCTCCTTGCGGTCGTACACGGCCTCCTTGCGGTAGCCGACGACGATGGCGACCTCGGTGAGGCCGACCTCCGCGAAGTTCTTCAGCGTCAGGTCGAGGACGGTGGTCTCACCGTCGACAGGCACGAGGGCCTTCGGGAGCGTGTCGGTGTAGGGGCGCAGACGCCGTCCGGCACCGGCTGCCAGTACAAGGCCAATCATGCTGTTTCTCCTTCGTCATGTACGGCAGGTGCTCCGGAGGACACCCAGAAACGGATGGACTCCACGAGCACCAGGAGCGCCACGGCGGCCGCGAGGGCGGTGAGCGCCAGGGTGAAATCGGTGCCGCGGTTCACGAGCAGGGCGGCGAGCACGGTCACGAGGAGCGTGCGGCCCTCGTGACCCCCGATGGTGCGCACCAGCCACGCGGGCGGCGCGCCGGTGCCGCCGCGGATGCGGTACACCGTGTCGTAGTGATGGTAGGCGACCGCCGCGACCAGCCCGAATGCGGCGGGCACGGCCCCGGGAACCTCGGAGCGGGCCGCGAGGATGAGCACCGTGGTGTATTCGGCGGCCCGCAGGACGGGCGGGACGAGCCAGTCGAGGGCGCCCTTGAGAGGGCGGGCGACGGCGAGTCCGGCGAGGACCGCGTACCCGAGGGCGGCGAGCACCGTGAGGGCGCTGCCGACCGACTGCGTCCAGGCGACGGCGATCAGCAGGGCCGCGCCGACGACGGCCGGGAGCAGCGGTGGGGGCGCGAGGCGGCGGCCCGCCTTGGCGACCAGCTCGCCGAGGGGGCCCGTGTCCGCGAGGTCCGCCAGCGCCTGTGCGGCCCGGTCCGTCCGCTTCGCCTTGCGGGTCAGCGAGCGCAGGACGCGCCCCGCCGCCGTGTAGCAGGCGCCGAACGCGCAGCCGGCGATGAGCGCCCAGAAGACGATCCGGGGGGTGGTGACCGCGGTGAGGACCGCGATCATGGCCCAGCGCTCACCGATCGGCAGGATGATCATCCTGCGTACCCAGACGGTCCAGCCGACGCTGTCGAGACGGCTGGAGAGGGCCGCGGTGGGGCTGGTGTTGGCCGTGGCGTCGTGGTTGGCCTCGTTGAACGAGAAGTCCACGACGTGGCGGCAGGTCATCAGGACCATCGCGCCGAGCGCGAGCGTCCACACGTCGTCGCCGCCGCGGGCGGCGCCGAGGGCGAGGCCCGCGTAGAAGGAGTACTCCTTGGCGCGGTCGAAGGTGGCGTCGAGCCAGGCGCCCATCGTGGAGTACCGCAGGGCGTAGCGGGCGAGCTGCCCGTCGGTGCAGTCCAGGACGAAGGAGACGAGGAGCAGGACGCCCGCGGCGATGTAGCCACCGCGTTCGCCCGTGGCGGCGCAGCCGGCCGCGAGGAGGGCGGTGAGCAGCGAGGCGGTGGTGACCTGGTTGGGGGTCAGTCCGCGCCGCGCGCACCAGCGGGCGATGTAGCGCGAGTACGGGCTGATGAAGAAGGTGGTGAAGAAGCCGTCGTGGGCCTTGACGGCCGAGCGCAGGCGTACGGCCTCGTCGTCGACGGCCGCGACGGCGGCGCGCGCCCGGTGGCGGGCCTCCGCGTCGGTCGGTACGGCGGCGACGAGCGTGCCGAGCTGCGGCCGGTGCACGGGGACGCCTTCGGCGTCGAGCACGTCGGCGAGCACGGTGGGAAGGTCGTCGGCGTCGCGCCGTACGGCGGGCGCGGCCTGGGTGGGCGCGGCCGGGGCGGTGGGGGCCGTGTCGGACCGCGGCGCCGCCGTACCGACCGGGGCGGTCGCCGGGGCCGCCCCGCCCGCGGGCGGGGCGGTCAGGGCGCGGGTGAGGGCTGGGCGGGCCTCGCTCTGGGCGGCGAGGGCGCCGGGGACGGCGGCGGCGGGGAAGCGGGGGTCCGTGAGGGCCAGGCGCAGCGCGTGGAGGTGTCCGACGAACCGGGGGTCGACGACGGCGACCCGCTCACCCGCCGGTACGGCGGCGAGCAGCGTGCCCGTCTCGTCCGGGCCGGAGGCGACCTTGACGTCGAAGCCCAGCGACCGCAGATCGCCGTCGAGCGACGATCCGGGTACCGGCGGACCGGTGAGGATGGCGGTCGACAGACGAACTCACTCCTTGGAGCTGACGGGCGGGCCGGCGGGGCCCATGGCGCGCCCCGGGGCACGGCGGCTCGGCCCGGCATCGGGCGGCGGCACGTCGGCTGAGGCTATCGGATGAACCAAGCGGGAGTTCACCGAGGCTTTGCGGTGCGGACGCCCCCGGGCCCACTCCGCTCCGCGTGAGTGCGCCGCGTCCTGCGGAGATCATCATGGGTGATCGACGCCCCGCCCCACAAACCGCCGGTATCCGCGCTCCGCCCGGGGCCCGCCGCCCTCCCGCCCACGGGGCTTGATCGTCACCGCGCTCTGACCTGCTCACATAACCGCAGGTCAGAGCATATGACAACGGTGTTCAGTGCCGTGTTGCGGATACCCCCCACCCGTAGTTCACTTGCGAGCCGGGGCACCGAAACAACAGGACCGGGAGGCCTTTTCATGGGGGCTGGACACGACCACGGGCACAGCCACGGGGGACCGCCGCCGACGGGCACGGCAGCCGCGGCCTACAAGGGCCGGCTGCGGATCGCGCTGACCATCACGCTGTCCGTGATGGTGATCGAGATCATCGGCGGCGTCGTCGCCGACTCGCTCGCGCTGATCGCCGACGCCGCCCACATGGCGACCGACGCGGTCGGTCTGGCCATGGCGCTGCTCGCGATCCACTTCGCCAACCGTCCCCCCACCGACAGGCGCACCTTCGGCTTCGCCCGGGCCGAGATCCTCGCCGCCCTCGCGAACTGTCTGCTGCTGCTCGGTGTCGGCGGATACGTGCTCTACGAGGCCATCCAGCGGTTCGTCGAACCGGCCGAGACCCGGGGCGGGCTGACCATCGTGTTCGCGCTGATCGGTCTGGTCGCCAACATGATCTCGCTCTCGCTGCTCGTACGGGGCCAGAAGGAGAGCCTCAATGTGCGCGGCGCCTATCTGGAGGTGCTCGCGGACGCGCTCGGCTCGGTGACCGTGCTCATCTCGGCGGGGATCATCCTGGCCACGGGCTGGCAGTACGCGGACCCGATCGCCTCCATCCTGATCGGCCTGATGATCGTGCCGCGCACGGTCAAGCTGCTGCGCGAGACCCTGGACGTACTCCTGGAGGCGGCCCCCAAGGGCGTCGACATGGCGGAGGTGCGGGCGCACATACTGGCGCTGCCGGGCGTCGAGGACGTCCACGACCTGCACGCCTGGACGATCACCTCCGGGATGCCGGTGCTCTCCGCCCATGTCGTGGTGGACCAGGCGGCACTCGACTCGGTGGGCCACGAGAAGATGCTGCACGACCTGCAGGGCTGCCTCGGCTCGCACTTCGACGTGGAGCACTGCACCTTCCAGCTGGAGCCGGCCGGCCACGCGGCGCACGAGGCGAAGCTCTGCCTCTGAGCCGTGCCCGAGCTCTGTGAGCCCTGTCCGTGGCCCTGTTAGTCTCTTCGCACAAGCGTGAGGTGGGAGAGGAGCTGAGGTTGATGACCGTCGCGATGGAGGCTGCCCAGTGCGGCAGCGCCCGGTCCAGCTTCAGCTCCCGGGTCTCCGGCTGACCTGATCCCGGTTCGCTCGATCGAACCGATCGTCATCACGTCGGCCCGGGCCCCTCTCACACAAGGGTTTCCCACGTTGTCCGACAACGCTCTGTACGACGCCTTCTTCGCCCTGCACCACGGTCTTCCGCGGCAGGGCCCCGGTTCCGACTCCACCACCCGCCGTCTGCTCGCCCTCGCCGGCCCGCTCCCCGAGCGTCCGCGCGTCCTCGACCTGGGCTGCGGGCCCGGCCGCTCCGCGCTGCTCCTGGCCGCCGAGGCCGGCGCCGAGGTGACGGCCGTGGATCTGCACGAGCCGTTCCTGGAGGAGTTGCTGCTCGCCGCCGCAGCCCGCGGGCTCGGCGACTCCGTCCGTACCCTCAACGCCGACATGGGCGGGCTCCCGTTCCCGGACGGATCCTTCGATCTCGTCTGGGCGGAGAGCTCCGCCTACGCCCTCGGCTTCGACACCGCGCTGCGCGAGTGGCGCCGGCTGCTCGCACCCGGCGGCACCCTCGTGCTCACCGAGTGCGAGTGGACCGTCGACGAGCCCGGCCCGGAGGCGCGCGCCTTCTGGGACCGGCACTACCGGCTGCGCACCACCGCCGAGAACACCGCGGCGGCGGTCGAGGCCGGCTATCACGTCCTCGGGGTCCTGCCGCAGCCCGAGAGCGACTGGGAGGAGTATTACGGCCCGCTCGAAGAGCGGGCGGACGCCGCGGACCCCGCCTCCCCCGGCATGGCCGAGGCTCTCGCCGCGACCCGCGCCGAGATCGCGCTGCGCCGCGACCACGGCGGGGAGTACGGCTACACCGGCTACGTCCTGCGCCCCGCCGACGCCAGGTGACGGACTCGGGAGGAGAATCGCGCCAGATTTCGAGGTGCCCGACGAGGCCACGACGGCGCCGGCCCCCGAGGGTTCCGGCGAGGCCCCCCGGGGCATGATCCGGTATCCGGCGGCCTTCGGCGTCCGACGCGGCTCCCCGCTCCCACCGCACCGGTGTACTCCGGTGTGGTGGGAGCGGCCATGTCCGGCCTCCGAAGTACGGACAAGCCGCCTTTGTGCGGCAGACTGAGGGGGCCCCACCGGGCCGAGGACCGAAGCGAAGGATGGGTATGCCGACCACACACGACACCGCGGCACACAGCTCGCCGAACGGAGTCTCCACGACCGGGATCTCCGCGAACGGGGGCACCGCGAACGGTGTCCCGGCGTCGATCATGCTCGAGCTGGTCGACGAGGACGGCAACACCATCGGTACGGCGGAGAAGCTCGCCGCCCACCAGGCGCCGGGGCAGCTGCACCGGGCGTTCTCCGTCTTCCTCTTCGACGAGTCGGGCCGACTGCTGCTCCAGCGCCGCGCCCTCGGCAAGTACCACTCCCCCGGTGTCTGGTCGAACACCTGCTGCGGCCACCCGTACCCGGGCGAGGCGCCGTTCGCGGCCGCCGCCCGGCGTACGTACGAGGAGCTGGGCGTCTCGCCCTCGCTGCTCGCCGCGGCGGGCACCGTCCGTTACAACCACCCGGACCCGGCGTCGGGCCTGGTGGAGCAGGAGTACAACCACCTCTTCGTCGGCATGGTGCAGGCCGAGCCGCGGCCGGACCCGGAGGAGGTCGAGGAGACCGCCTTCGTGACCGCCGAGGAGCTGGCCGAGCGCCACGCGGCCGCGCCGTTCTCCGCCTGGTTCATGACGGTGCTGAACGCGGCGCGTCCGGCGGTCAAGGAGCTGACGGGTCCGACCGGGGGCTGGTGATCCCCGACGCGGGTACGTGCCCCGTCCCCGGCGCGGGCAGCCCCGTCGGGGGTACGGGCCCGGCAGCGGGTACGGAGCCCGTACCCGCGACGGCCCCGCCGCCCGGTGCCGGAACGTTTCCCGGGGCCTGACCTGCGGTCGGCGCCGCGCCCGGGACGGCCACCGCGCCCGGGACGGCCGCCGCTCCCGGGACCAGGGGCAGTGCGGCCCAGATGATCTTGCCGCCGCTCGCGGTGTGCTCCACGTCGCACGCCCCGCCCGCCTCCAGCGCGATCTCCCGCACCAGGAGCAGCCCCCGGCCGCCGGTCTGGCCGTAGTCCGCCTCAAGGGCCTTGGGACGGTACGGATGGTTGTCCTCGACGGACACCCGGATCCACTCCGCGCCGATCGCCACCTCCACCGCCACTTCGGGGGAGAGCAGCGCCGCGTGCTTGACCGCGTTGGTGACCAGCTCCGACACGATCAGGAGCAGGCCCTGGACCGTGTCGTCGTGGGCCGGGACCCCCTGTCGGATCAGCAGGTCGCGGACGGCGTGCCGGGCCCGCGGGACGGAGACGTCGACCGCGGGAGCGGTGAAGCGCCAGACCCCTTCGTAGGACGGCGGCCGGGCGGGGACGCTCCCGCGGCTCTCCATAGTCCGGCTCCCACCGTCGTGCTCGATTGTCGCCACGAGGTCGAGTCTTGGTATTCCGCAGGTCCGGACGGGCCACTGACCAGAAGTCGACACTTATCGACCGTCTTCGACCGATTGAGTATGCCAACGTCAGTTGTTCGACTGCTCCTGACCTTCTTCTGACGGCTTCGGAGGGGTCCCGCCTACGGCGGTCCGCGGGGCCACCATACTGACGATCCGTCGGCCGCCGACACCGATCGCGATCAGGCCCAGACCGTCGAAGAGCAGCGCGAGGGAGAAGAAGAGACCGAGGACATAGCGGCTGCTGTCCGGCCAGTCGAAGAGGACGAGCAGACCGAGCAGCAGCCCGAACGCCCCCTGCAGGAGGGTCCAGCCGAACTGCGGTCCGCGCACCACCGCACTGCCCACGAGGCGGAACACCCCGCCGGTGAGGAAGAGCAGCGCGGCGAACATGGTCAGCGCCTCGGCCGAGCCCTCCGGATGCCGGATGACGACCAGTCCGGCCGCGATGTTCAGGGCGGCCACGACCACGGCGAGCCAGAAGTAACTGGTGCCGCGCGACTCGATGGCGTGGAGGAGGCCCACGACGCCGCCGACGAGCAGCAGCCAGCCGAAGAGGAGCATCGAGGTGAGGGTGGCGACCCCGGTGTAGACCAGGCCGACGAGTCCGCCGAGGACGAGCAGGGCGCCCAGGAGGACGAGCCAGCCGAAGCTCCGGGCGAGTTTCCTGCCCTCGCGTACGGGGTCGTGATCCCGGACCGGGCCGTGCGGGTCCTGACCGTGCGGGTCCTGACCGGACGGGCCCGGGCCGTGCGGGTCCCGGCCGTGCGGGTCCTGAGCCATCGGCGCCTCCTCCTCGCGCCCCCTTCCTGATCGTACGTTCGGGCCCTGCCGATAGCATCCGGCGCATGGAGCCGCAGCTGAAGGCAGTCCCCGCCGACGGGGTCGACGGGGTCGTCACCGTCGTCATCTCGAACCCGGCCAAGCGCAACGCGATGACGGCCGCGATGTGGCGGGCCCTGCCCGGTCTGCTGGCGGGTCTCGCCGCCGACCGCGACGTCCGCGCGCTGGTCCTCACCGGCGAGGGCGAGACCTTCTGCGCCGGCGCGGACATCTCGACGCTGCGGGAGCCGGGCGACGAGCAGCAGACGCTCGCCGTACGGGCCGAGGAGGCGCTCGCCGCCTTCCCCAAGCCGACCCTCGCGGCCGTCCGCGGCTACTGCGTCGGCGGCGGCAGCCAGCTCGCCGCCGCCTGCGACCTGCGGTTCGCCGAGGAGGGCGCCCGCTTCGGGGTCACCCCGTCGAAGCTCGGCATCGTCTACCCGTCCTCCTCGACCCGCCGCCTCGCCTCCCTCGTGGGGCCCTCGGCCGCCAAGTACCTGCTCTTCTCGGGCGAGTTGATCGATACGGAGCGGGCGCTGCGCACCGGTCTGGTGGACGAGGTGCTCCCGGCCGGCGAACTGGACAAGCGGGTGGCCGAGTTCACCCGCGTCCTGGCCGGCCGCTCGCAGCTGACGCAGGCGGCGGCGAAGGAGTTCGTGGACGGCCGCACGGACCGGGACGCCCACTGGGCGGAGCAGGCGCGCGCCAGCGGCGATACCGCGGAGGGTGTCGCCGCCTTCCTGGAGCGCCGCGCGCCCCGCTTCACGTACGGGATCTGAACCGGCCCGCGATCCCGGGCCTCGCCGCTCAGCCCGCCGCTCAGTCTGCCGCTCAGCCCTGGTCGGCGAGCACCTTCTCCCCCTGTCCCCGCCAGTGCGCCACGATCTCGGCCGGGGCCTTCTCCGGCGAGCCCGCGTCGTACGGCGGCTGCGGGTCGTACTCGGTCAGCAGCTGGATCGTCTGCGCCGTCGCGTCGCCGGCGATCCGGCCGAGCAGATGCAGGGCCATGTCGATGCCGGAGGAGACCCCGGCGGCGGTGACGTACTTGCCGTCGAAGACGACCCGCTCGCCGGTCGGTTCCACACCGAACGGGGTCAGCTCGTCGAGGGCGAGCCAGTGGGTGGTGGCCCGGCGGCCGGTGAGCAGGCCCGCGGCGGCCAGCACCAGGGATCCGGTGCAGACGGAGGTGGTCCAGGTGCTGGTGGCGTCGACGGTACGGAGCCAGGCGAGGATCTCCGGGTCGTGCATCGCCTCGCGCGAGCCCGGGCCGCCGGGCACCAGGACGATGTCGGGGTGCGTCACGTCGGCGAGGGTCCGGGCGGCGACGAGGGCGAGGTTGCCCTGGTCGCCCGTGACAGGACCGGTCTCGCGGGAGACGAAGACGGTCTCGGCCCCGGGGAGGCGGCTGAGCAGTTCGTAGGGGCCGACGGCGTCGAGGGCGGTGAAGCGGTCGTAGAGCAGGACGGCGATCTGCATGGACATCCCTATCTGCTGGTGGTGGGAACAGGGGCGTGGAAGCGACGCCGGTAGTCGGCCGGAGCCGTGCCGAGCGCCTTGACGAAAGCGCGGCGCATGGCCTCGGGGGTGCCGTAGCCGGCGGCCCGTGAGACCTCCTCGACGCCGTGGGTGGACTCCTCCAGGAGCCTGCGGGCGTGTTCGAGCCGGACCCGGTCGACGTACCGCCCCGGGGTGGTGCCCGTCTCCGCCTGGAAGGCGCGGGCGAAATGGCGGGGCGAGAGCCGGGCGCGGGCGGCCAGCGCCTCGACGGAGAGGTCGGCGTCGGGGTGTTCGGTGATCCAGTGCTGCAGCTCGCGCAGCGGTTCCCGGCGGGCCGTCTGGGCGGCGAGCTGCACGCTGAACTGCGCCTGGTTGCCGGGGCGGCGCAGAAAGACGACCAGGTGACGGGCGACGGTGAGCGCCGCGTCCCGGCCCAGGTCCTCCTCCACCAGGGCCAGCGCGAGATCGATGCCCGCGGTGACTCCGGCGGAGGTGGAGAGCCTGCCGTCCCGGACGAAGATGGGGTCCGGGTCGACCTCGACCTCGGGGTGGCAGCGGGCGAGGTGGTCGCAGGCGGCCCAGTGAGTGGTGGCCCGGTGCCCGTCGAGGAGTCCGGCCTCGGCGAGCAGCAGCGCGCCCGTGCAGACGGAGACGAGACGCTCGGCGTGCGGGGCGTTCGCGCGCAGCCAGTCGATCAGCCGCGGGTCCGGGTTCCGGGTGCCCTCGCCGCCCGGCACGAGCAGGGTGTGCGGGCGGTCGGCGGCGGCGAGCGTGGAGTCGGGCAGCAGGCACAGTCCGCTGTGGGTGCGGACGGGGCCGCCGTCGAGCGAGGCGGTACGGATCCGGTAGGCGGTACCGCCGCTGTCGCCGTCAGGTCCGTCGAGGCGACCGGCGCAGCGCCCGGCGAAGCGGTCGGCGCCGGCGAAGACCTCGACCGGTCCGGTCACGTCCAGGCTCTGCACGCCGTCGAAGAGGACGACGAGTACGGGTCGCTGCGTCATACCCCCATCCTTCGCGGGGCATGGGACGGCCGCAATGACGAGCATCCCACCTTTCCTGCCATCGCGAGCCCGGCGGTTCCGGTCGTACCGACCAGTCGGTAACGTTCAGGTCCATGACGACTTCTCTGCCGCCGCGTGCCGGACGCCGCTGCCACAACGCCCTCAATCCGCTCCACTCGACCCTCTACTTCTCGCCGGATCTCGACACCGAGTTCAAGGGCCTCGGCCTCGAGGACTCCACGGCCGTGCGGCTCGCGGCGCGCAGCGCCCCGCTGGGTGCGGTGGGGGCCGGAACGGTCGCCGCGACCTTCTACAACTACAACGTCGAGCTGCTGGCGATCCACCTGCCCGCCGTCTGGGAGACCGCGGCGCCCTCGGCCGTCCTGGCCGCCCGGCTGCGTACCGCAGACACCACCCTGCGCCGGCTGCTCGGCGAGGAGACGGTCACCTCGCCGGAGATGGCCGAGGCCGCCGAGCTGGCGCTGCGCGCCACGGAGGCGTGCACCCGGCACGCCCGGCCGCTGTACTCCGCCAACGCCGACCTGCCCGTGCCCGACGAGCCGCACCTGAGGTACTGGCACGCGGCCACCCTGCTGCGCGAGCACCGCGGTGACGGCCACCTGGCGGCGCTGCTCTCCGTGGGGCTCGACCCAGTGGAGGCGCTCGTCAGCCACACCGCGACCGGCAAGGGCATGGCGCCCCGCTGGGTCCTGGGCACGCGGGGCTGGCGGCGCGCGGACTGGGAGGCGGCGGCGGAGCGGCTGCGCGACCGGGGCCTGCTGGACGCCGAGGGCGAGCTGACGCCCGCGGGCTCCGACCTGCGCGCCGAGCTGGAGGAGATGACGGACCGGCTGGACTCCGCCCCGTACGAGCATCTGGGCGCGGCGGGCGTGG
This sequence comes from Streptomyces sp. NPDC015346, assembly GCF_043078785.1. Classification (NCBI taxonomy): domain Bacteria; kingdom Bacillati; phylum Actinomycetota; class Actinomycetes; order Kitasatosporales; family Streptomycetaceae; genus Streptomyces; species Streptomyces sp. NPDC015346. The sequence goes on from NZ_JBIBTW010000002.1 coordinate 448,264, forward strand.
AGCGGCTGACGGAGCTGGGCCGGGGCTTCCTCTTCGCGGCGGCGGGCGCGGGCGCGTTCCCGCAGGACCTGACCGGCAAGGGCTGAGACCGGCCCTGGGCGGCCTCGCCGCGTGCGGGGCGCGCGCGGGCGGGGCGCGTGCGGTGTTCCGGTGGGCGACCCGGCACAATGCAGTCGCAAGCTTGAGGCACGAGAAGGCGAGTCGGAACACCGTGACGACGTCCATCGAAAGCACAATCGCCGAGGAACTCGGCGTACGCGAGCGACAGGTGAGGGCGGCCGTCGAGCTGCTCGACGGCGGCTCGACCGTGCCGTTCATCGCGCGCTACCGCAAGGAAGCGACCGAGATGCTCGACGACGCGCAGCTGCGCACGCTCGAGGAGCGGCTGCGCTACCTGCGGGAGCTGGAGGACCGGCGGGCCGCCATCCTCGAGTCGGTGCGCGAGCAGGGCAAGCTGACCCCCGAGGTGGAGGCCAGGCTGCGGGCCGCAGACACCAAGGCGCGGCTGGAGGACATCTATCTGCCCTTCAAGCCCAAGCGCCGCACCAAGGCGCAGATCGCCCGCGAGGCGGGTCTGGAGCCGCTGGCGGAGGGGCTGCTCGCGGACCCGTCGGTGGAGCCGGCTGCCGCCGCGGCGGCCTTCGTCGACGCCGGCAAGGGGGTCGCGGACGCGGCCGCCGCGCTGGAGGGCGCCCGCGCGATCCTCACCGAGAAGTTCTCCGAGGACGCCGACCTCATCGGCGAGCTGCGGGAGCGGATGTGGAGCCGGGGCCGGCTCGCCGCCAAGGTACGGGAGGGCAAGGAGGAGGCCGGCGCGAAGTTCGCCGACTACTTCGACTTCACCGAGCCGTTCACCGCGCTCCCCTCGCACCGGATCCTCGCCATGCTGCGCGGCGAGAAGGAGGACGTCCTCACCCTGGAGCTGGAGCCGGAGGAACCGTCGGACCTGCCCGGCCCCTCGTCGTACGAAGGAATGGTCGCCGCGCGCTTCGGCGTGGCCGACCGAGGCCGCCCGGGCGACAAGTGGCTGCTCGACACGGTTCGTTGGGCCTGGCGGACCCGGATCCTGGTGCACCTCGGGATCGATCTGCGGCTGCGTCTTCGGACGGCGGCGGAGGACGAGGCGGTACGGGTCTTCGCGGCGAACCTGCGGGACCTGCTGCTCGCGGCGCCGGCCGGGACGCGGGCGACGCTGGGTCTCGACCCCGGTTTCCGTACGGGCGTGAAGGTCGCCGTCGTCGACGCCACGGGCAAGGTCGTGGCGACCGACACGATCTATCCGCACGTCCCGGCGAACAAGTGGGACGAGTCGCTGGCGAAGCTCGCGCGGCTCGCGAAGGAGCACGCGGTCGAGCTGGTCGCCATCGGCAACGGCACCGCCTCGCGCGAGACGGACAAGCTGGCGGCCGATCTCATCGCCCGCCACCCGGAGTTGAAGCTCACGAAGGTGATGGTCTCGGAGGCGGGCGCCTCGGTGTACTCGGCCTCCGCGTTCGCCTCGCAGGAACTGCCCGGTCTGGACGTCTCGTTGCGCGGAGCGGTCTCGATCGCACGGCGGCTGCAGGACCCGCTGGCCGAGCTGGTGAAGATCGACCCGAAGTCGATCGGCGTCGGGCAGTACCAGCACGACCTGTCCGAGGTGAAGCTCTCGCGCTCGCTCGACGCGGTGGTGGAGGACTGTGTGAACGGCGTCGGTGTCGACGTCAACACCGCCTCGGCGCCGCTGCTTTCGCGGGTTTCGGGGATCGGCGCCGGTCTCGCCGAGAACATCGTGGCGCACCGGGACGCCCACGGTCCCTTCCGTTCGCGCAAGGCGCTGAAGGACGTGGCGAGGCTGGGTCCGAAGGCGTACGAGCAGTGCGCGGGCTTCCTGCGGATCCGGGGCGGCGACGACCCGCTGGACGCGTCCTCGGTGCACCCGGAGGCGTACCCGGTGGTGCGGCGGATGGCGAAGACGACGGGTGGCGAGGTCGCGTCCCTGATCGGCAACACCGGGGTGCTGCGGTCGCTGCGGGCGGACGACTTCGTCGACGAGAACTTCGGTCTGCCGACGGTCACGGACATCCTGCGCGAGCTGGAGAAGCCGGGCCGCGACCCGCGTCCGGCGTTCAAGACGGCCACGTTCAAGGAGGGCGTCGAGAAGATCGGCGACCTGGAGCCGGGGATGGTGCTTGAGGGTGTCGTGACGAATGTCGCGGCCTTCGGCGCGTTCGTGGACATCGGGGTGCACCAGGACGGTCTGGTGCACGTGTCGGCGATGTCGAAGACGTTCGTCAAGGACCCGCGGGACGTGGTGAAGCCGGGTGACGTGGTGCGGGTGAAGGTCATGGAGGTGGACATCCCACGCAAGCGGATCTCGCTGACGCTCCGGCTCGACGACGAGGCGACGGCGGACACCGGGGCCGGCGCCGGCCCGGCCCCGAAGCGGGAGCGCGGCGGCCGCCCGCCGCAGCAGCGCCGCGGTGGCGGCGGTGGCGGTGGCGGTGGTGGCGGTGGTGGCGGTGGTGGCGACCGGGGCCGCTCCCAGGCCCCGGCCCCGTCCAACAGCGCGATGGCGGACGCCCTCCGCAAGGCGGGCCTTCTGAACGAGGGCGGCGGCAAGCGCCGTAGCCGCTGACACCCACCACGGGCCCGGCCGGAAGGCCGGGCCCCTGGCACAGCGCCGGGAGCGCGTCCGGGCTGCCGGGCCGGGAGGCCGGGAGGCCGGGAGGCCGGGAGGCCGGGAGGCCGGGAGGCCGGGAGGCCGGGAGGCCGGGAGGCCGGGAGGCCGGGAGGCCGGGAGGAAGGCTAGGCGTTCGGGAGGAAGCGGAGGGCCCATTCGGCGCGGTTGGCCACGTCCAGGTCGTCGTCCTCGGTCAGGGGCTGGAGGACCGTGCGGGAGGTGTGCGGGTCGGACTGGACGATGTCGACGATCTCGGTGGCCAGCGCGTCCTGGTCGTCGCCGAGGTCGACCGACGACGCTCGCAGCAGCGCCGGGAGCGCGTCCGGGCCGCCGATGGCGGCGAGGACGCCGCCCAGGAGCTCGCGGGCGTAGGCGTTCCGCTCGGTGAGGGCGCGGTCCAGCTCGGCCTGCAGGCGCGGCAGGAGAGCGGCGTCGCCGGAGGCGGCGATCTCGTCGGCGAGGTCGATCGTCTCGTCGACGTCCGCGTCCAGATCGTCGAGCATCTCGGTCAGCCGGGTCAGTAGATCGGTCATGGTGCTGCCTCCTGGAATGCGCCGTCCCTCAGAACGGGGACCGTGTCCGAGGTGTCGGCCTCGGCGGCCACCGCCATGTCGCGCGGATGGCCGTACTCGTACAGTTCACTCCCCGAATCGCGTCGGTGCAGGGCGGCCGGGAAGAGCGGCCGCGGGTGCCGCGGCGACGCCTGGCCGCGGCCGACGGCGAGGGCCACGTGCCGCCGGTCCGCGTCGGCCCGCCGGCGGTACGGGTAGACGGCGGTACCGGCCGCCACGGCGACGCCGTCCACCGCCGGCGGACGGGCCTCCGTCCGGCCCCGCCCGGAGGTGACGCCCATCAGAGCTCGGTCACCTTGCCCCCCGCGACCTCGATGCGACGGGTCGTGCGGACGGCGTCCAGCATGCGCCGGTCGTGGGTGACCAGGAGCAGCGTGCCGGTGTAGGTGTCGAGCGCGGCCTCCAGCTGCTCGATGGCCGGCAGGTCGAGGTGGTTGGTCGGCTCGTCGAGGACCAGCAGGTTGACGCCACGGCCCTGGAGGAGGGCGAGGGCGGCGCGGGTGCGCTCGCCCGGCGAGAGCGTCGTGGCGGGGCGCAGGACGTGCTCGGCCTTGAGGCCGAACTTCGCGAGGAGGGTCCGTACCTCCGCCGGCTCGGTCTCCGGTACGGCCGCGCAGAATGCGTCGAGGAGGGCCTCCGAGCCGTGGAAGAGCTTGCGGGCCTGGTCGACCTCGCCGACGACGACGCCGGAGCCGAGGACGGCGTCCCCGGAGTCCAGCGGCAGGCGGCCGAGGAGCGCGGCGAGCAGGGTCGACTTGCCGGCCCCGTTGGCACCGGTGATGGCGACCCGGTCGGCCCAGTCGATCTGGAGCGTGGCCGGCCCGAAGCGGAAGTCGCCGCGGCGGACCTCCGCCTCGCGCAGGGTCGCCACCACCGAGCCGGAGCGCGGGGCGGCGGCGATCTCCATCCGCAGCTCCCACTCCTTGCGGGGTTCGTCGACGACGTCGAGCCGCTCGATCATGCGCTGCGTCTGGCGGGCCTTCGCGGCCTGCTTCTCGCTGGCCTCGCTGCGGGCGTTGCGTCCGAGCTTGTCGCCGTCGGTGGCCTTGCGGCGGGCGTTCTTGACGCCCTTGTCCATCCAGGACCGCTGCATGTGGCCGCGGGCCTCCAGGGCGGCCTTCCGGCCCGCGTACTCCTCGAAGTCCTCGCGGGCGTGGCGCCGGGCGGTGTCCCGCTCGTCCAGGTACGCGTCGTAGCCGCCGCCGTAGAGGGTGATCTGCTGCTGGGCGAGGTCGAGTTCGAGGACCTTGGTGACCGTACGGGTGAGGAACTCGCGGTCGTGGCTGATGACGACCGTGCCGGCGCGCAGGCCCCGCACGAAGGCTTCGAGCCGCTCCAGACCGTCGAGGTCGAGGTCGTTGGTGGGCTCGTCGAGGAGGAAGACGTCGTAACGGGAGAGGAGGAGGGAGGCGAGTCCGGCGCGGGCCGCCTGACCGCCGGAGAGGGAGGTCATGGCCTGGTCGAGGCCGACGGTCAGGCCGAGCGAGTCGGCGACCTCCTCGGCGCGCTCGTCCAGGTCGGCGCCGCCGAGGTCGAGCCAGCGCTCCAGGCTGACGGCGTACGCGTCGTCGGCGCCCGGGGTCCCGTCGACCAGGCCCTGGGTGGCCTCGTCCATGGCGGCCTGGGCGGCGGCGACGCCCGTGCGGCGGGCCAGGAACTCCCGTACCGTCTCTCCCTCGCGCCGCTCGGGCTCCTGGGGGAGGTGACCGACGGTGGCGGTCGGCGGGGAGAGCTTCAGCTCCCCCTCCTCGGGGGTGTCGAGCCCGGCGAGCAGGCGCAGCAGGGTCGACTTGCCGGCGCCGTTGACGCCGACGAGGCCGATGACGTCGCCGGGGGCGACGACGAGGTCGAGGCCGGCGAAGAGGGAGCGTTCGCCGTGGCCGGCGGCGAGGTCCTTGGCGACGAGAGTGGCAGTCATCAGGGGATGAATCCTAGGCCAGAGCGCCGACCGGCCGCCTTCCGCGGCGATGCCCGGCCCGCGCGGCCGCTTCACCGGCCACCCGCGCCGGCCCTGGAGCGGGGCCGCGGGACCGGGACGACCGGTCGGTTGCCGGTGGTGCGGGTCGGGGGCCGGTCACGGTCCGGTCGTGAGCGGCGACGTCCGCCGGTCACGGTCCGGGCGTGAGCGGCGATGTGATCGCGGCGGGTGGCGGGGTCCGTCCTGGGTCCGCCGACGGCGGTGCCGCCGGCCGAGCGCGGCCGAGCGTACGGGTGTGGTCGCCGGACGCGGTGACGGCGACGACCTCGGCGGTGGCGGGCGCCCGCGGCCCCTCGGTCATCGGGCGGGGCTCCGGCCCGCATGGGCGGACGGCCTCCGGCGGCGCCGGCTGTCACCGGCGGACCTCGGTGTCGGGCAGGGCTCCGGCCGCATGGACGGAGCCTGGCGGCACGGGCTGACGGCCGCCTCGGGCTGCGCCCGTAAAACGGCGGACATGACCTGCGCCGGCGACTGGCACCGGCGGACAGGGCCGGCCGGCGGGCCGAGGCGCGGGGCGGGTCCTCGGGGGCGCGGCAGCGGGGCGGGACGGTCGTGGGGGGGCCGGGGGGGGGGGGGGGCGGACGAGGGGGGGGGGTGGAGTAAAGGGGGTTTGGTTGGTGTCCGCGGCGATGCAGTTGCAGCGCCGGCGCGCCGGGGCGGCGGCCGGCCC
>NZ_JBIBTW010000002.1:454152-467188 GCF_043078785.1 Streptomyces sp. NPDC015346
ACGGGGGGGGGGGGGGGGGGGGGGGGGGGGGGGGGGGGGGGGGGGGGGGGGCGGGGGGGGGGGGGGGGGGTCGGCCGGGCGGGTGGGGCGGGGCCCCCACGAGGGGTGGGGGTTACTTCCAGGGCTTGTGGTTGTTCTCCGCGTCGATGCAGTTGCGGATCCGGCGGTCGAGGGCGTCGGCCTGCGCGCGGGCCTTGCGGGCCTCCGCCATGGCGCCGAGGCGCTGGAGCTTCGCCGCCTTCGCCCGGAGCTCGTGCGACTGCTGGCGCATCTTGTCGATCTCGCAGACGATCTTGGTGCCGCCGGCGGCCGCCGCGGGCGTCGCCGTCGCCGTCTGGCCGAACAGCAGGCCCCCGGCCAGCAGAGTGGTCGCGGTGAGAGCCGTCAGGGTGCGCCGCAGAGGCGTCGCGTTCTTCATGTGTTTCTCCAACTTCCCGGCCGTGGGGACCGGTTCAGGTATGGTCAGTACCGGTCGGTAACCTTAGCGCAGGATGATCAAGGACCGGTGCCGGGACCCCCGCCGGTGCGCCGGGTGGCGGCCGTGGAAGCCGAAGTCCCCGGAGTCAGCGGATCAACAGACCGCCACCGGCTGCCCACTGGTCAGACGGTAGGCGGCCCGGCCGTCGAGCAGCAGCGGGACGAGGGCGCGCAACGACTGCCGCAGGGGGACGAACCCGCCGTCGCCCTCGCGGCGGACCGTGATCCCGTGCAGCGCGAGTTCGTCGCCGAACTCGGCGTACTGCGCGGGGTCGAGCCGGTAGCCGCAGGGCGGGTCCGCGATGGTCTCGGCCGGCTCGGCCGGATCGTTGTCGGCGCCGCCGAGCAGGACCGGGCCCCGGTCGGCATAGCCACCGTGCCGGGCCGCCGCCGTGGCGGCGAAGAGCGGGCCGCGCCGCTGCTCGACGTACGAGAAGGCCCCCTTCAGCGCGGTGAGTTGGGTGTCGACCCGGCGCCGCTGATTGCGGGCGTGGTCGTCCTTCTCGGCCTCGGTCAGCGCCTCCACCCGGGTCTCGACGAGCAGTCCGACGGCGTGCTTGACGCCGACCGTGTTGCGCAGGATCCGCTCCTGGCCGTCGCCCGCGACCTGCTTGAGGGGCTTTCCGGTGAGCGGGTCGGTCCAGATGCCGTAGACCCCGCTGCTGAAGCCGGCGGCTCCGGCGGCCGGACGGACGTACGACTCCGAGAGGGTGTGGGCCTCGTCGTGCACATGGCCGTCGGTGTTCAGGTTGCGGGGCCAGAGCGCGAGCAGGTCCTTGTCGTAGTACGGCGAGGTGCCGCCGTACTCGTGCAGGTCGTAGACGACCTCCGGGCGCCGGTCGCGGATCAGCGCGGCCAGGGCGCGGCCCTCGGCGGTCCTGAGGGCGATGTGGTCGCGGTTGATGTCGACCCCGTCGCCGTTACCCCGAGTGTCGGCCTCCCGCCCGTCGGGGTTGGCGGTGGGAACGACGAGGACGGTGGTACGGGAGAGGAAGCGCCGGGTCTCCGGGTCCCGGGCGTACGCCAGGTCGCGGACGGTGGTCAGACAGGCCTCGCGGCCGGACGGCTCGTCACCGTGCTGGCTGCAGACGAGCAGGACGGTCGTGCCGGCGCCCGCGCCCGCGCCCGGACTCGTGCCGCCCACCGTGGCGAGCCGGATCGGGCGGCCCTGCTTCGTCGTGCCGATGGTGCGCACGGAGACCCGGTCGCTGCCGCGGTCCACGGCGGCCAGGAACGCCGCCTCCTCCCCCTCGGTGGTCCAGCGGTCGCCGAGGCTCGTCTCGAAGCCGGTCCTCGGTGGCGGCGCCGAGGCACCGGTGTCAGCGGCCTCGGCGGGGACAGCGGCGAACGGCAGGCCGAGGGCGGCGACGGCCACGGCGAGGACCGCCGCGCGACGGGTACGGCTCTCCCCACGGTGACGCGTACGGGTACGGGTACGGGCGCCGACATCGGTGCGGGTACGGGTACGGGTGTTCATCGGGCGTCCTCCGGGATCGGGTGGCCGGAGCGGGGATGCCCGACACCGGTGAGGGCTTCCCCGGTCGGCGTCGGTCGCGCGCCTTCCGTGCCCGCCGTCGCCCGCGCGAAGGCATCGGCGCCGCCGACCAGGGGCAGCCTGGCCGCCGTACGGGCGAGGTCGAGGGTGAGCGTGGGCCTGGTCGACGGCGGGTCGAGGAGGTCCTTGTCCGTGCCGCCGACGATGAGGGCCAGCCGGTGGCCGGCCGGGACGACGTGGTCGGTGGCGGCGAGGTCGAGCGTCATCGTGTACGCCCTGCCGGGGGTCAGCGGACGCCCCTTGCCCGGGTCCGCCCAGGTGCCGAGGTCCGCCCAGCCACGGCTGACGATCGTGAAGTCGACGTCCGCCGTACGGGCCTTGGTCTCCTTGAAGCAGGCGCTGTCGCCCCCGGTGCTCGCGCCCCAGCAGCTCCGCTCGGTGAGGGTGGTGATGCCCTCGCCCGCCGCCGCGTAGTCGCGGATGGTGTCCGGGCCGAGGTCGACGAGGACGGCCGTCAGATGCGCGCTGGTCGTCGTCGGGGTGGCGGTGACGGTCACCTTCGAGGAGCCGGAGAGCCGCAGGTCGCGGACGAGCGGCCCGGTGACGAACCCGGCCTTGGCCGGCGTCCCCGCGTCGATCCGCGCCGCCCAGTCGGTCTCGCCCAGGCTGGGGTCGTCGGTGAAGGTCTCCGTGGCGCCGGGCGCGGCGGGGGTACGTCCGAGGGTGCCGACGCCGGGCACGGCGCCCGGGCCGGGGCGCAGGGTGGTGGGCTCGGTGGCGCGCGGCGGCCAGACCCGGTCGGTGGTCCAGCGGTCCGGGGCGCGCTCGATGTCGGCCATCGGCTCGCGGTCGATGCCGTTGTCGTAACCGAGGAGGTGGTGGTCGAACCAGCGGTGGAGGGTGCGGACCCAGTCGGCGCGCCGGAAGTCGAAGGGGTCGACGTGGCCGGTCTGGGAGAGCCAGATCTTGCGCTCGACGCCGTGGGCGGCCAGTGCGTCCCACCACTGGCCGAAGTGGTTGGCGCGGACGTTCAGGTCCTGCTGCCCGTGCACGACGAAGACGCTCGCCTTCACCTTTCCGGCGTCCGGCACGTGGTTCCGCTCGCTCCAGGCCGGGGTCCAGTCGCCGCTGTAGGGCGTGGCGGCGGTGATGCGGTCCTGGACGGCGCCGCAACGCGCCTTCGCCTCGGGGCTGTTGACGTAGTCGGAGAGCCAGCTGGGGTTGGCGTCGTAGAGCGGGGCGCCCTGCGAGTGGAAGTAGTCGTACCAGGAGGAGATCGCACCGATCGGCACGATGGTCTCCAGCCCCTCGACCCCGGTGGCGGCGACGCCGTTGGCGATGGTGCCGTCCCAGCTCTTGCCGATCATGCCGACCTTGCCGGTGGTCCAACTCGTGGCCCGGGCACGGTCGGAGCCGGTACGGGAGGTGTAGCCGCGCGCCCTGCCGTTCAGCCAGTCGACGACGGCCTTGGCGGACTGGACGTCGGAGCGGCCGCCGACGTCGTCGCAGCCGTCGGAGCGGCTGGTGCCGGCGAGGTCGACGGCGACGAAGGCGTAACCGCGCGGGACGAAGTAGTTGTCGTAGAAGAGCGGGAACTGGACGGGGTTTCCCGCCGCGTCGTACGTCTTGCGCTGGCTCTCGTTGCCCCGCCCGCAACAGGCGTAGTAGGGGCTGGCGTCCATGATGACGGGGATCTTCCGGCCGGCCGCGGCGGGCTCGCGGGGACGGATGATGTCGGCGGCGACACGGTCGGTGCGGCCGTCGCCGTCGCCGTCGAGGCCGGTGTCCACCCAGACGGACTCGCGGATGGCGTCCGCGTAGGAGTGGACGGGCCTCGACTCCCCTGACGGAAGCGATGCGGGAGCCTTCGCCTGCGCCCCGGTCGGGGAGACGAGGGCGGTCATCAGGGCCGCGGTGGCGGCGGCGACCAGGGTTCTGCACGACAGACGAGCTCTACGGGTTCTCCGCACAGGTATCGGCATGGGGCGGAACGTACCCCGGTCAACTCCCGTACAAAAGAGTGCAGTAGCGATCTGTTCGGTGCGGGTGTGTCCATGTCGGCCGGATGGCGATCATGTGACAGGAGTGCCCATGGACATGACGATGCTTCGGGGGTCTGATGAGATGTCGCAAGGACCGACGACCACCCGCGCGTCTTACCCTTCTTGATGTTTGGAGCCCTCTGTGCACCGCAGAATCATCGTTCCGAGCGCCCTCGCCGCCTCCCTGCTGCTGGCGATCCCGGCATCCGCGGCCGACTTCTCTCCCGGCGCCCCGGGCATCGGTGACTCCTACTACCCGGCCGCCGGGAACGGCGGTTACGACGTCTCCCACTACGACCTGCGGCTGAAGTACCAGCCGGAGACGGACCTCCTGGAGGGGACGGCGACGATCGTCGCCACCACGAAGCAGAACCTCTCCCGCTTCAACCTGGACCTCGGCCTCGATGTGAGCGAGGTGCGGGTGAACGGCAAGAAGGCGCGGTTCGCCGCCACCGGGGAGCAGGAGCTGGAGATCACCCCGGTCGCGCCGCTGGAGAAGAACCGGACGATCTCGGTCGTCGTGCGGTACGCCGGCAAGCCCTCCGAGGTGAAGATCGGCGGCTGGACGGCCTGGCACCGCACGCCCGACGGCGGTGTCGCGGCCCAGGAGCCGGACTCCGCCGCGTGGTGGTTCCCGTCCAACGACCACCCGCTCGACAAGGCCACCTTCGACGTCTCGGTCTCCGTACCGGACGGCACGCAGGCGATCAGCAACGGCGTGCTGCAGTCGCAGTCCTCTCGGCTCGGCTGGACGCGGTACAACTGGCGCTCCAACAAGCCGCAGGCGACGTATCTGGCCACGCTCGCCGTCGGCAGGTTCGACATCACCACGGACAGGACGGCGGGCGGCCTGCCGGTCCTCAACGCGTACAGCAAGGACCTGGGCGACAACGCCGGCGCGGCCCGGGCGAGCATCGAGCGCACGACCGAGGTCGCGGAGTGGCTGGAGGAGGTCTTCGGGCCGTACCCCTTCAACGCCCTCGGCGGGTACGTCCCCAACGTGACCAGCGGCTACGCGCTGGAGACGCAGACCCGGCCGTTCTACAGCCCGCGGCAGTTCAACAACGGGGCGAACGTCTCGGTGGTCGTGCACGAGCTGGCCCACCAGTGGTACGGCGACAGCGTCTCGGTCGACAACTGGAAGGACATCTGGGTCAACGAGGGCTTCGCCCGCTACAGCCAGTGGCTGTGGTCGGAGAAGGAGGGCGAGGGCACGGCCCAGGAGCTGGCGGACTACGTCTACGCGACCCGCGCGGCCGAGGACCCGTTCTGGACGGTCAAGCCCGGCGACCCGGGCCCGGAGAACCAGTTCCACATCGCCGTGTACGACCGGGGCGCGCTGGCTCTGCAGGCGCTGCGCAACGAGATCGGCGACGAGGACTTCTTCACCATATTGAAGGGCTGGCCGACGGAGTTCGCGTACGGCAACGCCAAGGTCGGGGACTTCGTGCGGTACGCGGAGCGGATCTCGGGCAAGCCGCTGGCCGGGCTCTTCGACACCTGGCTCTACCAGCCGGTGAAGCCGGCGGCCCCGGCCGCGGCGGAGGCGGGCTTGGCGGCGCGCGCGGCGGGTGCCGCGCCGGTGGCGAAGCCGGTGCAGCCGAAGTCCTGGAAGAAGATCGCGGAGACGAACACGATCCACGACCACGAGCACGAGGAGCACGAGCACGAGCACGAGGAGCACGACGGCCACGAGGGCCGCTGATCCGCGCCGTGCGCCGCGCCCTGTCCCGCCGTCCTCGGATGGTGGGGCGGGGCGCACGTCCGTCTTCCCGCTGAGAGCGCTCTCCCGCGCCTCGGATCACGGCGTTCCCGGCCGGTTCCCGTGTGGGGGCCACGCGTTACCCTCGTCCCTGTCGGCACCGTGATCCACCGTGCCGCCGCAGGTCCGACCGCGCGGCCGACCGCAGCCCGACCGCACCGCCCGTGAGGAGCAAGCCTTGAGCGACCCGACGTCCGGGACACGCCCCACCCTGGAAGCCGTCGCCGAGCGCGCCGGGGTCTCCCGGGCAACGGTGTCCCGTGTCGTCAACGGCGGGGCGGGCGTCCGCCAGGTGCTCGCCGAGAAGGTGCGCAAGGCGGTCGAGGAGCTCGGCTACATCCCCAACCACGCCGCCCGGACGCTGGTGACCCGGCGCAACGGAGCCGTGGCGGTGATCATCGCCGAGCCGGAGTTCCGGATCTTCTCGGACCCCTTCTTCGAGCAGCAGGTCCGCGGGATAAGCCGCGAACTCACCGCTCACGACGCCCAGTTGGTACTGCTCTGGGTGGAGGGACCGGGTGACCACGAGCGGATCGCCCGCTACCTCGGAGGCGGCCACGTCGACGGGGCACTGGCCTTCTCGCTGCACAACGACGACGAGCTGCCGGAGATCGTGCGGCGCGTGCAGGTCCCCACGGTCTTCGGGGGGCGCCCGGGCTGGGACGAGGCGGACGGCGCGCTCGCGGTCCCGTACGTCGACTGCGACAACCGGGGCGGCGCCCGCGCCGCGGTGCGCCATCTGCGCGGTCTCGGCCGCCGGAGCATCGCGCACATCGCGGGTCCTGGCGACCAGACGTCCGCGCTCGACCGGCTCGACGGATACCGCGACGAGCTGCCGGGCGGCGACCCCGGGCTTGTGGCCGAGGGCGCGTTCACCGAGGAGAGCGGGGCGCGGGCGATGAGCGAGCTGCTCGGCCGGCGGCCCGATCTGGACGCGGTGTTCGCCGCCAACGACCTGATGGCCTCCGGCGCGCTGCGCGTGCTGCGCGAGCGAGGTCTACGGGTGCCCGAGGACGTGGCTCTCGTCGGCTTCGACGACGTGCTGTCGGTCGCCGAGGCGACCGATCCGCCGCTCACGACGGTTCGTCAAGACATCGAGGGAATGGGCCGGTTGATGGTCCGGATCCTGATGCGCCTCCTCGACGGCGAGGGCGCGGAACCCGTGATCACGCCGACCGGCCTGGTGCGGCGCGCCTCCGCGTAAGGGTTCTGAATCCGGGCCCGAACTGCCCGCGTACATCGAGCTGTTACGCGTTCGACTCTTGACGGGGACCTCACCGGGGAGGCACGCTCCTGACGCATTCCTGAGAGCGCTCTCAAGAAGCGGGCGGCAGCGCCCGGAGAGCGGTCTCGACGGACCCCGAAGCCAAGGGAGGCTTCCCATGCCCACTGCCCGAGCCGCCAGAGGAGCCGCGCTCCGCCTCGGAGCGGTCGCCCTCGCCGGGGCACTCCTCGCCGCCTGCGGATCCGGTGGATCCGACGGCGCCTCCGACAGCGCGGGCGGAAAGGTCACGATCACCGTCGACCTGTTCGGCTCGTTCGGCTACAAGGAGGCCGGGCTGTACGCGGCGTACGAGAAGCTCCACCCGAACATCACCATCAAGCAGACCGACACCGAGGACGAGCAGGACTACTGGAAGTCCCTCCAGACCCGGCTGGCCGGCGGGGGCGGCCTCGCCGACGTCCAGGGCATCGAGGTCGGGCGGATCGCCTCCGTCACCCAGCGGCAGGCGGACAAGTTCGAGGACCTGACCAGATACGGGGCGAACGACCTGAAGGGCGGGTTCGCCGAGGCCAAGTGGTCCGCCGCGACCACGAAGGACGGCAAGGTGCTCGGCCTCGGCACGGACGTCGGACCCGAGGCCATGTGCTACCGGACCGACCTCTTCAAGCAGGCCGGGCTGCCCACCGACCGCACGGAACTGGCCCGGAAGTGGTCCACCTGGGAGGGCTATCTGGAGCTCGGCAGGCAGTACAAGGCCAAGGCCCCGGCCAAGAGCGCCTGGCTGGACAGCGTCGGCAGCCTCTACACGGTCATGATCGGCCAGGAGAGGGAGCGCTACTACGACGCCTCCGGCAAGCTGATCTACGCCGAGAACCCGGCGGTCAAGGCTGCCTGGGAGACCTCGGCGCGGGCGGCGAAGGACGGGCTGAGCGCCAAGCTCGACCAGTGGTCGCCGCAGTGGAACCAGGCCTTCTCCGCCGGCTCCTTCGCCACGCTCCCCTGCCCCGCGTGGATGCTCGGCTACATCAAGGGCCAGGCCGGGGACGCCGGCAAGGGCAGGTGGGACATCGCCAAGCTGCCCGGCGGCGCGGGGAACTGGGGCGGTTCGTACCTCTCCGTACCGCGCGCGGCGAAGCACAAGAAGGAGGCGTACGAGCTGATCAAGTGGCTCACCGCCGCCGAGCAGCAGGCCACCCTCTTCAGGAAGCAGGGCAACTTCCCCTCCTCGACGGGCGCCATCTCCCAGGTCGCCTCGGCGACGGACCCGTACTTCTCCGGCGCGCCGATCGGCCAGATCTTCGGCGACGCGGCGAAGGCGGCCCCCGTGCAGGTGCTCGGGGTCCACGACAAGAACGTCGCCGACCAGATCACCAACGCGCTGAGCGAGGTCGAGCGGAAGGGGACCTCCCCGGAGAAGGCGTGGTCGAACGCGCGGAAGGGCGTGGAGAACGCGATCGGCTGACGGCCCGGGCGCCCCGGCACCGGCCGTGCCGATCGAGCCCCGCCGGCGCCAAACACCTCCGGCGCACAACCCCCGGCACCGGCCGTGCCGATCGAGCCGGCCGGTGCCGGACACGCCCGGCGCACAAGCCCCGGCACGGCCGGCCGCACGGCCGCACGGCCGCCCCACCCGCGCCCCGTCCCCGCCCCTCGTCCGATTCCACCACTCCGCCACTCCGCCACCCCGAAGGGCCGCACCGTGACCCTCACCGCCTCCGGGCCGACGACGGCGCCCGTCCCGCCGCCGTCGGCCCGGTCCACCGCCGCGGCGCGCCGCCGCCGCCGGTGGGCCGCCCTCGTCCCGTACGCCTATCTCGCCCCGTTCTTCACCCTGTTCGCGGCCTTCGGCCTCTTCCCGCTGCTCTACACCGCCTTCGTCTCGCTCTACCGCGTGGAGCTGCAGACGCCCGGCGACATGGAGTGGCGGGGGTTCGGGAACTACGCGGCCCTGCTCACCGACGAGTTCTTCTGGACCGCGCTGCGCAACACGTTCACCATCGGGGTGCTGTCCACCGTCCCGCAGCTCGCGATGGCCCTCGGTCTCGCCCATCTGCTCAACTACCGGCTTCGCGGCCGGACCTTCTTCCGTACGGCGATGCTGCTGCCGTACGCGACCTCCGTGGCCGCCGCCACCCTCGTCTTCGCCCAGCTCTTCGGGCGGGACTTCGGGCTTGTCAACTACGCGCTCTCGCTCATCGGCGTCGGCCCCGTGGACTGGCAGAACGGCACGCTCGCCTCGCAGATCGCCGTCTCCTCGATCGTCGTCTGGCGCTGGACCGGCTACAACGCGCTGATCTACCTCGCCGGGATGCAGTCGATCCCGGCCGAGCTGTACGAGGCGGCGGAGATGGACGGCGCCTCACGGTGGCGCCAGTTCCTCCACGTCACCCTGCCCGGGCTCCGCCCGACGATCGTCTTCACCGCCGTCGTCTCGACCATCGGCGCGACCCAGCTCTTCGGTGAGCCGCTGCTCTTCGAGGGCTCGACGTCGGGCGGTATCTCGCACCAGTACCAGACCCTCGGGCTCTACCTGTACGAGCAGGGCTGGGGCTTCTTCCACCTCGGCCGGGCGGCCGCGATCGCCTGGCTGATGTTCCTGCTGATCCTGCTCCTCGTCGGGGTCAACGCCCTGATCGCGCGCAGCCGTTCGCGTCGAGAGGAGGGCCGGGCATGACCCCGCGTACCCCGCGCACCCCGCGTACGGGCCGCGGCGGCCGGATCACGTACGCGATCCTCGTCCTCGCCGTGCTCGTCTCCGCCTTCCCCTTCTACTGGACGATCGTCGCCGCCAGCCGCTCCAACGCCGATCTGGCGCGGGTCCCGCCGACGCTGCTGCCGGGCCCGAACCTCTTCCACAACGTCGAGGCCGTGATGGAGGAGGCCGACATCGGCACGGCGCTCCTCAACTCCCTGGTCGTCTCCGGCTCCATCACCGTCGGCACGGTGCTGTGCTGCACGCTGGCCGGGTTCGCCTTCGCCAAGCTGCGCTTCCGGGGCCGGGGCGCGCTCCTCGCCGTGACGGTCGGCACGATGATGATCCCGCCCCAGCTCGGGGTGATCCCGCTCTTCATGCTGATCGCCGAACTGGGCTGGGTGAACCAGCTGCAGTCGGTGATCCTGCCCGGCCTGGTCTCCGCGTTCGGGGTCTTCTTCATGCGGCAGTACCTGGTGCAGTCGCTGCCGGACGAGCTCATCGAGGCGGCCCGCGTCGACGGCGCCTCCTCGGCCCGGATCTTCTGGTCGATCGTGGTGCCGATCGCCCGGCCCGGGATGGCGGTGCTCGGGCTGCTGACCTTCATGGCCGCCTGGAACGACTTCTTCTGGCCGATCATCGCCCTCTCCTCCCAGGAACCCACCGTGCAGGTCGCGCTCCGTCAGCTGGGCGGCGGCTACGTCCACGACCAGTCCGTGATCATGGCGGGCACGCTGCTGGGCACCCTGCCCGTCCTGCTCGTCTTCGGCCTGCTCGGCCGGCAGATCGTCGGCGGCATCATGCAGGGCGCCGTGAAGGGCTGATTCCCCCTTCAGCAGGGCCGGCACCACCACCGACACCTATCGATACCGGGAGTTCTCCTCCATGAACGCTCTCTTCCCCGCCGGTTTCCGCTGGGGTTCGGCCACCGCCGCCTACCAGATCGAGGGGGCCGCGCACGAGGACGGCCGTACACCGTCCGTCTGGGACACCTTCAGCCGTACGCCGGGCAAGGTGCGCAACGGCGACACGGGCGACATCGCCGCCGACCACTACCACCGGATGCGCGCCGACGTGGCCCTGATGAAGGAGGTGGGGCTGACCGACTACCGGTTCTCCGTCTCCTGGTCCCGGATCCAGCCGACCGGCCGGGGCCCGGCCAACCAGAAGGGGGCGGACTTCTACCGCGCGCTCTGCGACGAGCTGCTCGAGGCCGGGATCCGGCCGGTCGCCACGCTCTACCACTGGGACCTGCCGCAGGAGCTGGAGGACGACGGCGGCTGGCCGGAGCGGTCGACCGCCGAGCGGTTCGCCGAGTACGCGGGGCTCGCCGCCGAGGCACTCGGCGACCGGATCGCGACCTGGACGACCCTCAACGAACCCTGGTGCGCGGCCTTCCTCGGGTACGGGTCCGGCGTGCACGCCCCGGGCCGTACCGACGAGCGGGCCGCCCTGCGCGCCGCCCACCACCTCAATCTGGCCCACGGCCTGGCCGCCCGGGTCCTGCGCGAGGCCGTGCCGCCGTCCACCGAGCTTTCGCTCACCCTGAACCTCCACGCGGTCAGGGCGCTTTCGGACGCGCCGGAGGACGTGGACGCGGCCCGCCGGATCGACGCCGTCGGCAACCGGATCTTCCTCGATCCGGTCTTCCGCGGCCGTCTGCCGGCCGACCTGATCGAGGACACGCGTCACCTCACGGACTGGTCCTTCGTCCGGGACGGCGACCTGGAGACGGTCTCCGCGCCGATCGACTCGCTCGGGATCAACTACTACTCCCCCTCCGTCGTCGCCGCCGGCACGTCCGAGACCCCGTCCCCCTGGCCGGGAGCGGCGGACCGGGTACGGTTCCCGCCCGCGCCGGGGCCCCGGACGGCGATGGACTGGCCGGTGGACGCGACCGGCCTGCACGAGCTGCTGGTCCGGCTCCGCGACGAGCTGCCCGGTGTGCCCCTGCTGATCACGGAGAACGGGGCCGCCTACGACGACTACGCCGATCCGGAGGGCCGGGTCCGCGACCCCGAGCGGGTGGCGTACCTGGACGCCCATCTCGCGGCGACGCACCGGGCGATCGCCGACGGTGTCGACGTCCGCGGGTACTTCCTGTGGTCGCTCCTCGACAACTTCGAGTGGGCGTACGGCTACGGCAAGCGGTTCGGGATCGTCCATGTGGACTTCGCGAGTCAGCGCCGCACCCCGAAGGACAGCGCGCGCTGGTACGCGGAGGTCATCGCGCGCGGTGGACTGCTCCGCTGAGCCGGGCGTTGGCGTCTGGCCTCGGCGCGGGCCCGTCGCGCCGGGGGCAGGTAGCGCAGCCGCTCGGGGAGTACGGGCACGACGGTCCGTACGACCCGGGCGAAGCGGCGCAGCGCTCGCTCCTGGTCGTCCGTCCACTCCAGGCCGATGGCCGCGCGGGCGTCGGGCGGCATCAGACCGACGGTGATGAAGCGCCGGAAGCGGGAGAGCGGGGGCCCGACCACCGGCCACACCGCCCTGAGCGGCAGCCGGAGCGGCAGCGGGCCGCGGTCGGGCGGCGGCATGGGCCGGTCCGGGTCGACCAGCTCCCGTACGACGACGGTGGCCTCCAGCTCGTCGGCGAGCATCGTGCGGTAGTACGGCCAGAACTCCTCGATCGTCTGCGGCATGTCGCGGTCGCGGATGCCGAGGACGCGGCCGACCTGGAGCCACTCGGCGTAGAGCTGCCGCTCCTGGGCGTCGGTCAGCGGGCGGTGGAGGTAGCGCAGTGCGTGCTGGTAGACGGGGAAGCCGGTGGCGTGCACCCACGCGTAGTGGGCGGGGGTCAGCGCGTGGTAGCGGCGGCCGTGGGCGTCGGTTCCCTGGATGGTCCGGTGGAGCCGCCGGAGCCGGCGCCCTTCCTCGGCGGCGGCCTCGCCTCCGTACACCCAGAGCAGGGCGGAGCGCAGGGAGCGCTCGCCGCGGCCCCAGGGGTCGGTGCGGAAGACGGAGTACTCGTCGACGCCGGCGCCGACGGCGGGGTGGGCGACCTGCAGGGTCAGCGCGGCGGGCAGCATGAGGAGCCCGCGGAGATCCCCGGCGACGCTCCAGAGCACTCCGCCGACGGGCGGCGGAGCGGGGTCCGTGCGCTCGGGGGGTCCGGTGGTCTCGGTCGCTCCGGTCATACGGGCACCCTCCTCACGCTTCCAGCCTGCCCCGACCGGACATATACGACAAAGACGTACACAACAGAGACACACAGGACAAAAGAGTCGGGGGGGGGGGCCGGGCCCCCCCCCCCCGCCCCCCCCCCCCCGCCGGTGGGGGGGGGGGCGGCGCCGGGGGGCGCGGCCCCCCCCCCCCCCCAGGGCGCCCCCCACCCCCACACACC
>NZ_JBIBTW010000002.1:467198-1098140 GCF_043078785.1 Streptomyces sp. NPDC015346
GGCGCCGCGGCGGGTCTAGTCGCCACCCGCCGCCCCCGCCCGCCCCCCGCCGGCACACGTGGGGGGGCCGGGGCCCCCGGCCGGCCGCGGGGCCCCCCCCCCCGACTCCTGGTGCGTGGCGGTCAGGCGCGGTCGGCGCCGACCGGCTCGCCGACGATGCGGCCGGCCAGGGCCTGGGCCCAGGCGTCGACGTCGGCGGTGAGCTCGCGCTCGGCGGCGGCCCGCTCGGCGGCGATGCGCTCGGCGCCGGCCGCGAGGATCGCGTCCCGCTCGGCGATGCCCTCGGCGCGGGCGGCGGCGATGGCGGCCGCGCCCTCCTCGGTGGCACGGGAGCGGATGCGGGCGGCCTCGTGGCGGGCCTCGGCCAGCTCGGCCTCGTACTGCTCGCGGATCCGCGTGGCCTCGGTGCGCAGGTCGTCGGCGCGCTCGGTGCCGCCCGCGATGGCGTCCTCACGCGCGGCGAGGGTGCGGTTGATCTTCGGCAGGATGCCCTTCGCCAGGATGAGGAAGGTGAGGCCGAAGATCACGAAACCGAGGATGAGCTCAGCCGTGACGGGGTTGAGCGGACCGAGGTCCATGTTGAAGAGCGTCGAATTCTGCGCGAGGGTCATGCGCGCATCCTACCTGGTCGCAAAACCGACAATTCATGCGAATGGGCCGGACCGAACGAGAGTTGGCGCGTTCGTGCGAGCCAGGCAAGATTCCCGGCATCCAATGGCTACCGGAAGGTAACCGGGGCTGCTTTGATGTGCGGCGCCGGTTCAACCCCCCACCACCTCACGGGAGTTCCAGTGCCGCTCGCTCCGCTCCACCGCCGTACCCTCGGCGCAGCCCTGTCCGGCGCTCTCGCCGCCGCCACCCTGGCCGCGACCGCGCCGGCCGCCACGGCCACGAACGCCACGGCCACCACCGCCGCCGGTGCCGCTGCCGCCGAGACGCCGACGCTGAGGGTGCTCTCGTACAACGCGTTCCTCTTCTCCAAGAGCCTCTACCCGAACTGGGGCCAGGACCACCGGGCCAAGGCGATACCGGCCGCCTCCTTCTTCCAGGGCAACGACGTGGTCGTGGTCCAGGAGGCGTTCGACAACTCCTCATCGGACGCGCTGAAGGCGAACGCGGCCGCGCAATACCCGTACCAGACGCCGGTCATGGGCCGCGGCAAGACCGGCTGGGACGCCACGAGCGGGGCGTACTCCACGACCACGCCCGAGGACGGCGGGGTGACGATCCTCAGCAAGTGGCCGATCGTCCGCAAGGAGCAGTACGTCTACAAGGACGCCTGCGGCGCGGACTGGTACTCGAACAAGGGCTTCGTCTACACCGTCCTGAACGTCGGCGGCGCCCGCGTCCACGTCGTCGGCACCCACGCCCAGTCCACCGACCCGGGCTGCTCGGCGGGCGAGGCGGCGCAGATGCGCAGCCGCCAGTTCAAGGCGATGGACGCCTTCCTCGACGCCAAGAACATCCCGGCGAACGAGCAGGTCGTCGTGGCCGGCGACCTCAACGTCGACTCCCGCACGCCCGAGTACGGCACGATGCTGGCGGACGCGGGCCTGGCGGGCGCGGACGCCCGCACCGGCCACCCGTACTCCTTCGACACCGAGCTGAACTCGATCGCCTCCGAGCGTTACCCGGACGACCCGCGCGAGGACCTGGACTACGTCCTGCACCGCGCGGGCCACGCCCGCCCGGCGGGCTGGACGAACAACGTGCTCCTGGAGAAGAGCGCGCCCTGGACGGTCTCCAGCTGGGGCACGCAGTACACGTACACGAACCTCAGCGACCACTACCCGGTCACGGGCTTCGCGGCGCGGTAGCGGCGACCGGCGAGCCGGCAGGCCGGGGCCCTTCGGGGCCTCGGCGGACCGGCGGACCGGCGGACCGGTCACCTGGCCGCCGGGACGCCAGGCCGCGTACGTCCGTGCGGAGCAATACGGATGCGCCCGGCAGGGCGGGGCGTACGCTCCGAGTCGGGAGGCCGTCATGACCGCCAACGCCGGACCACCATCGCCCCGCGGGAAGGGCCTGCGGAGCGACTCCGTCGGTCTGCTCGCCACCGTCGCGCTGGGACTCGCCTCCGTCGCCCCCGCGTACAGCATCGCCGTCACCCTGGGCCTGGTGACGCTCACGGTCGGCGAGCTCGCCCCCGCCGCGCTGCTCCTCGGTTTCGTGCCGGTCCTCCTGACGGCCTTCGCCTTCCGGGAGCTGAACCGCCGGATGCCGGACTGCGGCACCACCTTCGTCTGGAACACCCGGGCCTTCGGGCCGGCCACCGGCTGGCTGGCCGGCGGCTGGACGCTCGTGATCGCCACCGTCATCGTGATGGCGACGCTCGCCCAGGTCGGCGCGGCCACGCTGCTCGCCGTCCTCGGTCTCGACGCGGCGGCCGGCAGCACCCTCGTCGTCACCGCCGTCGCCGTCCTGCTGATCGCCCTGGTCACGACCGTCGCCTACCGGGGCGTCCAGCTCGCCGCGCATGTGCAGTACGCGATGCTCGGGCTTCAGCTCCTCGCGCTGCTCGGCTTCGGCGTCGCCGCCTTCGCCCGGGACGGGGCGGCCACCCCCTCCCTGAGCTGGATCGACCCGTTCGCCTTCGAGGGCCTCGGCTCCTTCGCCGAGGCGGTGCTGCTGTGCCTGTTCATCTACTGGGGCTGGGACGCCCTGATCACCTTCAACGAGGAGACGGTCGACAGCGGACACACCCCGGGCCGGGCGGCGGTCGTCGCGACCCTGGTCCTCGTGGTGACGTACGTCTTCACCGCCTTCGCCGCGATCTCCTTCGCCGGAACCGGCGGCGCGGGGCTCGGCCTCGGCAACGAGGAGACCGCCGCCGACGCCCTCGGCCGGCTCGCGCCTGCGGTGCTCGGCGACACCCTCGGCCGGGCCGTCGCGCTCGCCGTCGCGGTCTCGGCCGTCGGCGCCCTGCTGACCGGTACGGGCGCGGTGTCGCGGACCACGCTCTCGATGAGCGCGCACGGCGCCCTGCCGCCGGCCTTCGCGCGGACGCATCCCCGCTTCCGTACGCCGGCGTTCGGCACCGTGTTCTTCGGGATCGCGACCGCCCTCCTCCTCGTCCTGCTCACGCTGGTCTCGCCCGACTTCCTGGGCGACGCCGTCCTGTCGATGGGCCTGCTGATCGCCTTCTACTACGGCATCACCGGCTTCGCGTGCGCCTGGCACTTCCGGCGGGAGATGCGGAACTCCCGCCGCGACCTCCTGATCAAGGGCGTCCTGCCGGCCGCCGGCGGCCTGATGATGCTGGGGGCCTTCGTGCGGAGCGTGTACGACATGCTCGATCCCGGCTACGGCTCCACGTCCGTGGGCGGCGTCGGCGGAGTCTTCCTGCTCGGGGTCGGCTCGATCCTGCTGGGCGCCGTCGTGATGCTTCTGGCCCGCGTCCGCTTCCGCCGCTTCTTCCGCGACGGACGGGCGTCTGTCGCCGCCCTGTCCGTCCCGGAGAACGGATCGCCCCGCTCCGGCTAGTAGCCGTACGCGCCGAACACGCTGTAGGCCCAGAGACCCACGATGCCGGCCACGCAGATCAGCACCACCCAGGAGCTGAGACTGGTGTGCCGCCGGCGGACGGGCTTCGCGGCCTTCGTGGGCTTCTCGGGCTTTCGGGGCTTCGACGCCCGGGCCGGGCGCGCCGGAGCCGTGTCGGCGGCGGCGACGTCGGCGAGCAGGCGGCGGCAGACGGCGGCCAGCTCGTGCGTCCCGGCGGTCAGGTCGACCACCGCCTCCGAGCGGGCCGGGGCCGTGGTGCCCCCGTCGAGGAGCCGCCCGGCGCGGACCCGCGCCTGGTCCTTGCCCCCGGTGGGCGCCAGGCTGATCCATCGCCCGACGTGCTCCCCCCGGATGACCACGCCACCGCCCCGCTCGCGGTAGACGGCGTGCTCCCGCCACAGGACACCGGCCAACTCCGTTGCCGTGTCCCTGAGTTCCGCGTACATCCCGCTCCCCTGTCCCGCTTCCCCATATTCGAACAAGCACGTGACTCTAGCGCCAGCCACCCCCACCCCACCGCCCGGGTACACCCCTGCCCCGAAGGCCCTTTACGCGCCGAAGTCGTACACCATGACCGGTATCCCCGCCTCACCACAGTCGCGGGCCGACCTGGACGAACTGGGTGGCGCCCAGGCCGAAGTCGTTGTGCACCGCCAACAACACCCCCATGCTTTTACAACGCTGGTGAGACAGCAATACTGTTGCACCATGGGGGAACGGCACGGCACCGGAAGCGAGGCACCTCAGATGGCCACCGAGACCGAGGAGCAGCCCGAGCAGCCCGAGCGGGGGCCGACGTTCACCGTCGACGAGTTGGCCGCGCGGGCGGGGGTCACCGTGCGGACCGTGCGCTTCTACGGGACCAAGGGGCTGCTGCCGCCGCCCGTGATCGGTCCGCGTCGGGTCGGGCACTACGGGCCCGACCACCTCTCCCGGCTCGCGCTCATCGAGGAGCTTCAGCGCCAGGGCATGACGCTGGCCGCCATCGAACGGTATCTGCACCAGCTGCCGCCCGATCTCAGCGCGCGGGACCTCGCCATCCACCGGGCCCTGGTCGCCTCCTGGGCGCCGGAGTCCGCCGAGGAGATCACCCGGCGGGAGCTGGAGCGCCGGGCCGGGCGGGCCCTCTCCGACGGGGACGTCGACCGGCTCGCGGCCATGGGCGTCCTCGACAAGAGCGCCGACCCCGACGTCTTCCGGCTCGACTCCACGCTGCTGCGTCTCGGCGTCGAGCTCCTCGACGTGCCCATCGCGCACGAGACGATCCTCGCCTCCCGCACGGTCCTCCTCGAACACGCCCGCGCCGCCGCCCAGGAGCTGTCCCGGCTCTTCCGGGAGGAGGTGTGGAACCCGTACCGCGAGAGCGCCGAGGACCCGGACCACCTCGCCGCCATGAAGTCGCTCTCCGCGCACATGCAGCCGATGGTGATCCAGGCCCTCGTGACCGCGTTCCAACGGTCCCTGCGGGAGGAGCTGCGTGCGGCGTTCGGTACGGAGCAGGCCCCTGCGGCCGACTAGCCGATCGGCCGACTAG
Organism: Streptomyces sp. NPDC015346; assembly: GCF_043078785.1. Lineage (NCBI taxonomy): Bacteria > Bacillati > Actinomycetota > Actinomycetes > Kitasatosporales > Streptomycetaceae > Streptomyces > Streptomyces sp. NPDC015346. Next base: position 472,237 of record NZ_JBIBTW010000002.1, read on the forward strand.
ACCGGCAACCGCGGCACGGTGCCGGGGGTCAGGCCGATCCACACGGCGTCGCTCTCCCGGATGATGTACATCGCGTCGCGCTCCACGTTCCACCCGAGGGGGACGACGTAGTACCGCCCGTCGCGTTCCAGGAGCAGACGGAGCCCGGTGTAGCGGTAGCGATGACGTAGTCCGCTCGGCAGCACCTCCCTCGTGACCGTCCCGGTGGGGAGGGCGAGCGGATGACTGCTGAGGATCATCACTCCGGTCCAGTCGGTGACGTTCCGGGCACGGGCCCGGGCGTCCCGCTCCGCCGTCTGCACGGTGATCTGGGTGAGCGTCCAGAACAGGAAGACCACGGCGGCGAAGACCGGTAGCGCCTTGCGCCGCAATCCCTTCGGCCGCCGCCCCCGGGAGTCGCGGCACTGTCCGAGGAGCAGCCCGACGGCGATGACGAGGGGGGCGGTCCAGCCGTACGGCTGGATCTCGTTCCACAGGGCGAGGAGCACCACACCGACGAGCACGACCGGCACCGACAGCCGAGCCGCCACAGCCTCGGCCGACGCGAAGCCCTCGTACCTCCTGACCCGGGCCCACGGAGCCGCCACGACCAGCACGATCACCCCGGCTGCCACCAGAACCTCGAGCTTCAGCAGACGCAGGCTCTGGGTGACCAACTCGCCGAAGCCCAGGTCGAGCGTGCTGAGCGAGATGCGGAAGTACGAGTAGAACGTGCTGGTGTACATCGCCCCCAGGTAGAAGAGCAGCGCGGCGATGAACGTCCCTTGCGCGACGACCGCCCGCAGGAGCGAGGTGGCGCGGTACGGATCGGCCTCCGGCTCCTCGGACGGGTCGCCCAGGGGCCGCTCGCTCACGTGCCGTCGGGATCGGGCGGGTCGATCGGCTCCGGAGGCGCGTCCGGCATCGGCGGCGGGGGCGGGGGCGGGGGCGGGGGCGGAGCCGTGGTGAAGCTCGGGGCGGTGGTCGGGTCGCCGTTGTCGCTCGTGGTCCTCGTCGGGGGAGGCGGCGGAGGCGGTACGTACGGGTCCCCCGTGTCCGTCGTGCGCGGCAGCGCGGACGTGGGCGGCGGCGGGGACGTCGGCGGGCTGGACACCACATCGGGCGGCGACGGGGAGCCCGCGGGGCCCGGCTCGTCGGAGTCGCACGCGACGAGCCCTCCGGCGATCACCACGCCGAGCACGGCCGGCACGACGCCCCGGATCCAGCGACCGGTCTTCTCCCGCATCCGACCTCCTCAGATCGTCCGCGAGCGTAGGGGCCCCGCCGCACTCCGCCCCGTACCCACACGTGACGGCCCCGCCGCACCCCTCGATCGAAGGACCGGGGAAGGGCGCGACGGGGCCGTTCGGCCGATGCGGACCGGCGGCGTCACGCGTCCGTGAAGACCTCGCCCCGCTCCGCCTTCTCCACCAGGAGCGCCGGCGGCAGGAAGCGCTCGCCGTACGTCCCGGCCAGTTCACGCGCGCGTGCCACGAAACCGGGCAGCCCCCCTTCGTACCCGTTGATGTACTGGAGCACGCCGCCGGTCCAGGCGGGGAAGCCGATCCCCATGATGGAGCCGATGTTGGCGTCGGCGACCGAGGTGAGGACGTTCTCCTCCAGGCAGCGGACGGAGTCCAGCGCCTCGGAGAAGAGCATCCGCTCCTTCATGTCCTCGAAGGGGATCGTCACGTCGGAACGGGTGAAGTGCTCCCGCAGGCCCGGCCACAGACCGGCGCGCCCGCCGTCCTCGCCGTATTCGTAGAAGCCCGCCCCGCCGCTGCGCCCGGTGCGCCCGAACTCGTCGACCATCCGGTCGATCACCGCGTCCGAGGGGTGGCCGGCCCACGTGCCGCCCGCCTCCTCGATCGCCCGCCGGGTCTCGTCGCGGATCTTGCGCGGCAGGGTCAGGGTCAGCTCGTCCATCAGCGAGAGCACCTTGGCCGGGTAGCCGGCCTGGGCCGCCGCCTGCTCGACGGAGGCCGGGTCGGCCCCCTCCCCGACCATGGCCACGCCCTCGTTGATGAACTGGCCGATCACCCGGGAGGTGAAGAAGCCGCGCGAGTCGTTGACGACGATCGGGGTCTTGTTGATCTGCCGTACGAGGTCGAAGGCGCGGGCCAGTGCCTCGTCGCCGGTCCGCTCGCCCTTGATGATCTCGACCAGCGGCATCTTGTCGACGGGCGAGAAGAAGTGCAGTCCGATGAAGTCGGCGGGCCGGGAGACGCCCTCGGCGAGGACGGTGATGGGCAGGGTCGAGGTGTTGGAGCAGAGCAGGGCGTCCGGCTCGACGACGTCCTGGATCTCCTGGAAGACCTTGTGCTTGAGCGCGGTGTCCTCGAAGACCGCCTCGATCACGGCGTCGCAGCCCGCCAGGTCGGCCGGGTCGGCGGTCGGGGTGATCCGGGCGAGCAGCTCGTCGCGCTTGGCCTCGGTGGTGCGGCCCCGCGAGAGCGCCTTGGCGAGCAGCTTCTCGGAGTACTCCTTGCCGCGCTGGGCGGCCTCGGCCGACACGTCCTTGAGGACGACGTCGATACCGGCCCGCGCGCAGGAGTACGCGATACCGGCGCCCATCATGCCGGCGCCGAGGACGGCGACCTTGCGGACGGGACGCGGTTCGACGCCCTGGGGGCGGTTGGCCCCGGAGTTGACGGCCTGGAGGTCGAAGAAGAACGCCTGGATCATGTTCTTCGCGGTCTGGCCGGTGAGCAGCTCGGTGAAGTACCGCGCCTCGATGGTCTGGGCGGTCTCGAAGTCGACCTGCGCGCCCTCGACGGCGCAGGCCAGGATGTTGCGCGGCGCCGGGTAGGGCGCGCCGTTCAGCTGCTTCTTCAGATTGGCGGGGAAGGCCGGCAGGTTGGCGGCGAACCGCGGGTTGGAGGGGGTGCCGCCGGGGATCTTGTAGCCCTTGACGTCCCAGGGCTGGTGCGACTCGGGGTGGGTGTCGATGAAGGCGCGCGCCTTGGCCAGCATCTCTTCCGGGGTGGCGGCCACCTCGTGGACCAGGCCGTTCTCCAGCGCCCGCCGCGGGGAGTACTGGGTGCCCTGGAGGAGCACCTTGAGCAGCGCGTCGGCGATGCCCATCAGCCGTACGGTACGGGTGACACCGCCGCCCGCGGGGAGGAGGCCGAGCGTGACCTCGGGCAGGCCGATCTTGGAGCCGGGCGCGTCGAGGGCGATGCGGTGGTGGGAGGCGAGGGCGATCTCGTAACCGCCGCCGAGGGCCGCGCCGTTGATGGCGGCGACGACCGGCTTGCCGAGGGTCTCGATCCGGCGCAGGGACCGCTTGATGGCCATGCCGGTGTCGAAGGCCTGCTGGGCCTGCTCCGGCCCGACCTTCATCATGTCCTTGAGGTCGCCGCCCGCGAAGAAGGTCTTCTTGGCGGAGGTGTAGACGATCCCTCGGATGGAGTCCTTCTCCGCCTCGGCACGGTCGGCGATCGCGGCGATGGAGTCCTTGAACGCCTGGTTCATGGTGTTCGCCGACTGGTCGGGGTCGTCGAGGACGAGGGTGACGATCCCGGTCTCGTCCTGTTCCCAGCGGATGGTCGTGCTCTCGGTCATTGCTGCTTCTCCGTATGAGGGTGCGGACGGGACGGTCAGACGCGCTCGACGATGGTGGCGATGCCCATGCCACCGCCCACGCAGAGCGTGGCGAGGCCGTAGCGCTTGTCCTGGCGCTCCAGTTCGTCGATCAGGGTGCCGAGGATCATCGCGCCGGTCGCGCCGAGGGGGTGGCCGAGCGCGATCGCGCCGCCGTTGACGTTGACCTTGTCCAGGCTGATGCCCATGTCCTTGACGAAGCGGAGCACGACGCCGGCGAAGGCCTCGTTGATCTCGACGAGGTCGATGTCGTCCATCGTCAGGCCGGCCTTGGCGAGCGCCTTGCGGGTCGCGGGCGCCGGGCCGGTGAGCATGATGGTCGGCTCGGAGCCGGAGACGGCGGCGGCCACGATCCGGGCCCGGGGCGCGAGGCCGTACCGCTCGCCGACCGCCTTGGAGCCGATGGCGACGAGCGAGGCGCCGTCGACGATGCCGGAGGAGTTGCCCGCGTGGTGGACGTGGTCGATCTTCTCCACCCAGTGGTACTTCTGCAGCGCGACGGCGTCGAAGCCGCCCAGGTCGCCGATGTCGGCGAAGGAGGGCTTGAGCGCGGCGAGCGAGTCGGCGGTGGTGCCGGGGCGCATGTGCTCGTCGTGGTCGAGGACGAGCAGGCCGCTGCGCAGGTCCCTGACGGGGACGACGGAGCGGTCGAAGCGGCCGTCCTTCCAGGCGGCGGCCGCGCGCTCCTGGGAGAGCGCGGCGTACTCGTCGACGTCGCGGCGCGAGAAGCCCTCGATGGTGGCGATGAGGTCGGCGCCGATGCCCTGGGGGACGAAGCCGGTCTCGTAGTTGGTCATCGGGTCGGCGAACCAGGCGCCGCCGTCGGAGGCCATGGGGACGCGGGACATGGACTCGACGCCGCCGGCCAGGACGAGGTCCTCCCAGCCCGAGCGGACCTTCATGGCGGCCATGTTGACGGCTTCGAGGCCGGAGGCGCAGAAGCGGTTCTCCTGGACTCCGGCGACGGTGTCGGGCAGTCCGGCGGCGATCGCGGCGATCCGGGCGATGTCGGAGCCCTGGTCGCCGACCGGGCCGACGACGCCGAGGACGATGTCGTCGACGGCGGCGGGGTCGAGTCCCGGGAAGCGGGCCCGGATCTCGTGGATGAGGCCGACGACGAGGTCGATGGGCTTGGTGCCGTGCAGGGAGCCGTTGGCCTTGCCGCGGCCTCGCGGGGTGCGGATCGCGTCGTACACGTACGCTTCGGTGCTCACGAGAAGCCTTTCAAGAGGGTGGGTGACGGGCGGGGGTCAGCCGAGCAGGGAGCGGCCGATGATCTCCTTCATGATCTCGGTCGTCCCGCCGTAGATGGTCTGGATGCGGCCGTCCGTGAAGGCCCGGGCGACCGGGAATTCGGCCATGTAGCCGTATCCCCCGTGGAGTTGCAGGCAGCGGTCGGCGACCCTCTTCTGCAGCTCGGTGGCCCACCACTTGGCCATCGAGGCGTGGACGGCGTCGAGCTCCCCGTTCGCGTGGTCGACGATGCAGCGGTCGAGGAAGGTACGGGTGACGGCGCACTCGGTCGCCATCTCCGCGATCTCGAAGCGGATGTGCTGGAGCCTGGCCAACGGGCGCCCGAACGCCTCGCGCTCCTTGACGTACCTCGTGGTGATCTCCAGGAGGTGTTCGGCGGCGGCGATGCCGGCCACGGCGATGGCCATCCGCTCCTGGGCGAGGTTCGTCATGAGGTGGACGAAGGCGCCGTTGAGCTCGCCGAGGAGGTTCTCCTTGGGGACGCGGACGTCGCGGAAGAAGAGTTCGGCGGTGTCCTGGGACTTCTGGCCGATCTTGTCGAGGTTCCGGCCGCGCTCGAAGCCCTCCATGCCGCGTTCGACGACGAGGAGGGAGAGCCCGTGGGCGCCGCCCTCGGGCGTGGTCCGCGCGACGACGATCACCAGGTCGGCGAGGATGCCGTTGGAGATGAAGGTCTTGGAGCCGTTGAGCACCCAGTGGTCGCCCCGGTCCTCGGCCGCGGTCCTGATCCCCTGGAGGTCGGAGCCGGCGCCCGGCTCGGTCATCGCGATGGCGGTGATGAGCTCGCCGGAGCAGAAGCCGGGCAGCCAGCGGCGCTTCTGCTCCTCGGTGGCGAGGGAGGTGAGGTACGGGCCGATGATGTCGTTGTGCAGGCCGAGGGCGATCCCGGGCGCGCCGGCCCGGGTGAACTCCTCGGCCAGGACGGCGCTGTAGCGGAAGTCGGGGTTGCCGCCGCCTCCGTACTCCTCGTCGACGGCGAGGCCGAGGAGCCCCTGGCGTCCGGCGGCGCGCCACGCCTCGCGGGAGACGATGCCGTCCTTCTCCCACTGGTCGTAGTGGGGCAGCACCTCCTTGGCGAGGAAGGTGCGGACGGTCTCGCGGAAGGCGTCGTGGTCGTCGGTGTAGAGCAGGCGCTTCATGCTGGGGGCTCCTGGGAGGCGTCTGTGCTGATCAGGGACGGTACGGCCCAGTCGCGGGCGACCTCGTCGGTGTCGGCGCCGGGCAGCGCGGGGCCGCTGCGGACGGCGCCGGGGGTGGCGGAGAAGCGGGGCGCGGGGGCCGGCTGGGTGAGGCCGCCGTGTTCGACGAAGGTGGAGCGGGCGGCGAGATGCGGGTGGGCGGGGGCCTCGCGCAGGGAGAGGACCGGCGCCACGCAGGCGTCGGTCCCGGCGAAGACCTCGGTCCATTCCGCTCGCGTACGGCTGCGGAAGCGGTCGGCGACGGACGCGCGCAGCTCGTCCCAGCGGCCGAAGTCCTTACGGGCGGGGGCGGCGTCCTCGATGCCGAGGAGGGTGACGAACTCGTCGTAGAACTGCTGCTCCAGTGCGCCGACGGCCATGTGGCCGCCGTCGGAGGTCTCGTAGACGCCGTAGAAGGGGCAGCCGCCGTCGAGCAGGTTGACGCCCCGGCGGTCCTGCCAGCCGCCGGCCGCCAGCATGCCGTGGATCATGGTGGCGAGGTGGGCGGCGCCGTCGACGATCGCCGCGTCCACGACCTGGCCTTCGCCGTGCGTGCGGGCGTGCTGGAGCGCGGCGAGGACGCCGATGACCAGGTAGAGCGAGCCGCCGGCGTAGTCGCCGACGAGGTTGGCGGGGACGGTGGGCGGGCCGTCCGGGTCGGGGCCGATCATGCCGAGGGTGCCGGTGATCGCGATGTACGCGATGTCGTGTCCGGCGCTGGTGGCGAGCGGCCCGTCCTGCCCCCAGCCGGTCATCCGGCCGTAGACCAGCTTCGGGTTGCGGGCGAGGCAGGCGTCGGGGCCGACGCCGAGCCGCTCGGCGACCCCGGGGCGGTAGCCCTCGATCAGGATGTCGGCCCGCTCCACCAGGTCGAGGACGGCACCGGGGCCGTCCTCGGCCTTGAGGTCGACGAGGACGGAGCGTTTGTTCCGGTTGGTGAGGTCGTACGCGGGGTCGATGCCGAGCCCCGAGCCGCCGGGCCGGTCGACCCGGACGACGTCGGCGCCGAGATCGGCCAGGAGCATGGCGGCGAAGGGGCCGGGCCCGATCCCCGCCAGCTCGACCACGCGCACCCCGGAGAGCGGGCCGTTCCGGGCGTTCCGCGTCCCTGCCATCAAGCCCCCAGCGATGTGTGACACCAATGATGTAACACCGATGATGCTAGGAACGTGTTCCACTCCGCACAAGCCCCCTGCCGAGCAAGCGCTTGGAAATTGTGTCTGGGGAGAGTTCCGCTAGGCTCCGCCGACGACAAGCGCCCGGAGAGCGGCGCAGGGGAAGGCGAGGGGCCGGATGGAGACAGGGGCGGTCGCGGGGCGGGACGCCGGAGGGAGACCGTACGACGTCGTCCTCTTCGGGGCGACGGGGTTCGCGGGCGAGCTCACCGCGGAGTATCTGGCCGAGCACGCCCCGGGCGGGTGCCGCTGGGCGCTCGCCGGGCGCAGCCGCGACAGGCTGGCGGCCCTGCGCGAGCGTCTCGCCGCACGGTGGCCCCGGTGCGCGGAGCTGCCGCTCCTTGTCGCGGACTCCGCCGACGCGGACGCGCTGCGCGAACTGGCCGAGTCCACCCGGGTGGTGGCCACCACCGTCGGCCCCTACGTCTGGTACGGCGAGGGCCTGGTGGCGGCGTGCGCGGAGGCGGGTACCGACTATGTGGACCTCACCGGCGAGGCGGAGTTCGTCGACCTGATGTACGTACGGCACGACGCGCGGGCGCGGGAGACCGGGGCGCGGATCGTGCACGCCTGCGGCTTCGACTCGGTGCCGCACGACCTGGGCGTGTACTTCACCGTCCAGCAGCTCCCGGAGGACGTGCCGCTGCGGATCGACGGCTTCGTGCGCGCCGGCGCGCTCTTCTCCGGCGGGACCTTCGCCTCCGCGCTCACGGCGATGGGGCGCGGCCGCCAGATGCTGCGCGCCGCCCGCGAACGGCGCCTGTACGAGCCCCGGTTGGTGGGCCGACGGGCGCGGGCACCGCTGGGCGGGCCGCGGTTCAGCCGCGAGACGGGGACGTGGGCGCTGCCGCTGCCGACCCTGGATCCGCAGGTGGTGGCGCGTTCGGCGGCGGCGCTGAGCCGGTACGGACCGGACTTCCGCTACCGGCACTACGCCTCGGTCAGGACACTCCCGATGGCACTCGGCGGCGCCGCGGCAGCGGGCGTGGGCGTGGCCGCCGCCCAAGTCCCCGCCGTTCGCGCGTGGCTGATGGACCGTTACGAGCCGGGCGAGGGTCCGGACGCCGAGCGGCGGTCCCGGAGCTGGTTCTCGGTGCGGTTCGTCGGCGAGGGCGGCGGGCGGCGGGTCTTCACGGAGGTCTCGGGCGGCGACCCGGGGTACGACGAGACGGCGAAGATGCTCGCCGAATCGGCGCTCTGCCTCGCCCTCGACCCGCTCCCGAAGACCTCCGGCCAGGTGACGACGGCGGTGGCGATGGGCGACGCCCTGCTCGACCGGCTCCGCGCGGCGGGCATCCGCTTCCGGGTGGCCGACGCGCGCTAGCTGTTCAGGGGTGGCGGCGGTCGTCGCCGCCACCCTGCCCAACTCCCGCCCTCCGGGCGGCCCCTTGGGCCCGGCGGGTGGACCGGGCCCCGGCACGGCGTCCAAGATCACCTCGGTGCAGAATGACCCGTATGTCGATGACGAACACCCCGACGGCGGCGACGATCGACGACGCCGCCGCGATCGGTCGCACCTTGTCCCGCGCCTTCGACGACGATCCGATGATGCGCTGGCTCTTCCCCGACGACGCCTCCCGTGAGGTGGGGCTCGGGCGCTACTTCTCCACCCTCTTCACCCGGCAGTACGTCCGCCACGGCGTGTGCGAGCGCACCGAGGCCGCGGCCGCCTTCTGGGTGCCGCCGGAGGCGGCGGCCAAGGCCGTGCCCGACGCGGAGACCGTCCAGGAGCTCTCGGACATCCTCGGCGACCGGGCCCCCTTGCTGCGGGACGCCGTCATGACGGCCGCGGAGCACGGGCCCCGGGATCCGCACTGGTACCTGGCGGTGATCGGCGCCGACCCGGCCGCCCAGGGCCAGGGCCACGGAGCCGCCCTGCTCCGCTCGGGACTGGCCAGGGCCGACGCGGCGGGCCTGCCCGCCTACCTGGAGTCCTCCAAGCGGTCCAACCTGCCCTTCTACGAGCACTTCGGCTTCACCGTCTGCGGCGAGGTGAAGCTGCCGGGCGACGGGCCGGTGCTGTGGGCGATGCGGCGCGCACCGGGCCGCCCGGCCGGCGCCCCGTAGCCCCGCGACGCGCCGGGTGGCGGCCGGGCTCCCCGTCGAGGGCCTCCCGCCACCCACTCCCGCTACGCCACCCCGTGCTGGTGCCGTACGAGACAGAAGGGGTGACCGGCCGGGTCCGCGTAGATGCGCCAGCCGCCGTCGCCGTCCCCGTCGTCGAGCTGCCACGCCCCGAGCGCGAGGACCGCGTGGTGGGCGGCGTCCAGGTCCGTCACCCGCACGTCGAGGTGGAACTGCTGCTCGGGCGCGCCCCAGACGGGCGGGCGGTGGTCGGCCACGCCCTGGAAGGCGAGGACGGGGGCTCCGGCGGCGTCGTGCAGGGTGGCCCAGCCGTCGCCGAGGGCCCATTGCGGGTCGGGGCGGTTGATCTCGCCGCCGAGCAACGCCTGGTAGAACGAGGCCAGTTCCATGACGTCCGTACAGTCGAGCACGACGCACTGCAGGGTGCCGATCATGCCATCACCCAGGCGGCGACGACGTAGACCATGGCGCAGACCCAGGCCAGCGCGACGAGACCGGCGAAGGCGAGGATCGCGGTCATGCCGCGCTCGGCGGGGCGCGGCGAGGTGGGGAGGGAAGCGGGGGCTGTCATGCCCCCCACTGTGCCGCCCATGATCGAAGGCCGGTATCCGTACTCGTACTCAGGTCGCGCACGATGCGGTGCCACGCCTGCTCGCCTCCGGGCAGGGGCCAGGCCCAGCTGGGGCGGCTTCCCGTGCGCAGCTCCTCCAGGCGACGGGCGAGGATGCCGCCCGCGATCTCGGCCCCGTCGGGGACGGCCGGACCGTGGCGGGCCATGAGGGCCGAGTAACGGGCGAGTTCGGCCTCGTAGTCGGCCGCCGCCTCGGCCTCCCCGCGCTCGCGCTCGTCGCGGGGCACGGTGCGCCGCAGGATGAGGACGGACGGCTCCACGTCCTCGGCGAGGGCGGCGGCGAGCCGGGCGTGGCCGTCGAGGACGACGTAGCAGTCGAGGCCGCTCACCCACCACAGCAGGACCGGGGGCAGGATGCCGGCGCGGGCCTGCTTGCGGTACGCCTTGACGCGGGCGTCGCCGGGCGCGGGCAGGGGCCGCAGCGGCAACAGCTCCCAGGAGCCGTTGTGGATGAACCAGTCGATGTATCCGTCCGGGTGCCCTTCGACGACCAGTTCGCGCCAGAAGGCGGCCGGGCCGAGGCCGTGGCGGTTCCACTGCGGCTCCGTCGCCGAGGTGAGCAGCCAGCGGCCGTCGTGGAGCGGCCCGTCCGGGTCGGCGGTCAGCAGCTGCGCGAAGCGATGGGCCCACCGCTCGGGCCGGTCCGCGTACGCCTCGGCGGTGGCGGCCCGCAGGGGCGGGAGCAGAGGAAGGGGTGCGGCCGTGCGGTGGAAATCGACGCCGAAGTCGCCCCGGTCCACCACCGCGAGCAGCAGCGGATCGCCGCCCTGCGTCAGGACAAGACGGCTCCCCGCCGTCCACAGGCACAGGCCCGGCCGGGGGCGGTCCCGTACGTCGAGGATCAGCTCGGTCACGGCCCGCCGCCGAGCGCCGCCTTCAGTGCGCGGCGGCAGAGGGAGTCCGCGCGGCGGGTCGTCTCCGGGATGCGGTAACGCGGGGCGAGGTGGAGGGTGTGGGCGCAGGCGTGGTCCAGGGAGATCCGGTGGCCGACGGAGACGAAGACGGGTTTCACACCGGACTGCGTACGCAGGGCGCGGCCGACCTCCTCCTCGTCGGCGAGCAGCGGGCTGGAGTCCCCGCGGGCCGGGCCCGGCTGCTCGTAGGTGAAGGTGAAGGGGTTCTTGGCGACCCCGATCGACGGCAGGCCGGTCAGCACCCCGAGGTGGCTCGCCAGGCCGAAGCGGCGCGGGTGGGCGAGGCCGTAGCCGTCGCAGACGAGCAGGCCCGGCTCGGCGGTGAGCGAGTCGAGCGCGGCGAGCACGGTGGGGATCTCGCGGAAGGCGAGCAGTCCCGGCACGTACGGGAACGAGACGCGGCCGACCGCCGTGGCCTCCGCCACGACGTCGAGCGTCCGCGCGTCGAGCACGACGGCCGCCGCCGCCACGAGGTCGCGCTCGTCGTCGTACGCCACGTCGAGCCCCGTGACATGCCCCGTACCGGGCCGTGGGCCCGGCTCGTCGAGGACGAGCCGTCCCCGCAGCTCCCGCTGGAGCGCGCGGGCGGCGGCCTCGTCGGCGGGCCAGCCCGCGGGAATGTCGATGATCGTCATGATGACGGCCACCCTACGGCGCCCCCGCGTCCGAAGGACGAACAGTTTTCCGCACCCCTCGGACGCCCGGGTAGCCTGGCGATCATGTTCGTACTGGAATTGACCTACACCGCGCCCGTCGAGCGGGTCGACGCCGTGCTCGACGCGCACATCGAGTGGCTCGACGCGCAGTACGCCGCGGGGGTCTTCATCGCCTCCGGCCGCAAGAACCCGCGCGACGGCGGGATCATCCTCGCCGCCGGCGTCGACCGCGAGCGGATCGAGAAGATCGTCGCGGCCGACCCCTTCACGGTCGAGGGCGTGTGCGCGTACCGGATCACGGAGTTCTACGCGACCAAGACCGCCGAGGAACTCGCCCCGTACCGGGAGCAGTTGCCCTCCTGAACGCGGCGAAGCGCCCTAGGCCCGGTGCCAGGGCACGCGAGCCCGGCCTGATCGGCAGGACACCCCCTAGCCGCGCGTGAGGCGGGCGATTCTGCCCTGTTCGCCGGAGGCCCAGCACGCGCCGTCCCGCGTGCAGTCGACGGTGTCGTACGAGCCGGTGTCGACCGTCCGCCAGGTGTGGCCGCCGTCCGTCGTGAGGTCCGTGCCGGTGGGGCCGACGGCGAGCGCCGCCGAGCCGCCGTGCGGAAGCCAGGCGACGCCGGAGCGGTACGCCGGCGGCGGCGTGGCGGCCTGGCGCCAGCTGTGGCCGCCGTCCCCGGTGACCGCGGCCGCCCGCTGCGACGGCCGGTCCGCGCGGTAGTCGCCGCCGACCGCGATGCCGTGCGTACGGTCGCGGAACGCGAGCGCGAAGACGCCCCGCGCCGGGTCGCCCGCCGGGATCGTCGATTCGGCGGCCGTCCAGGTCATGCCCCGGTCGGCGGAGTGCAGCACCCGGGCCGTGGCGCCGCCCCCGGTGGCCAGCCAGACGTCCCGGGGGCCGGAGGAGACGAGGCACTGCCCGCTCGCCGCGAACCCCGCCTCGCCCGGCAGCGCGGTCGGCATCCCCTCGTCGGGGAGCACCCGCCAGGACCGCCCGCCGTCGCGGGTGGAGAGGATCCGGTACTTCCCGTCGACCGGGTCGCTCATGGCGAGTCCGTGCCGGTGGTCGAAGAAGGTCATGCAGTCGTAGAACGCGCGCGGGTCGGTGTTGCGGAAGGACTCGGTCCAGCTCGCGCCGCCGTCCTCGGTACGGAAGACCCGGGACGCCTCCCCCTCCCCGATGGCGAGGACCACCGCGCGCCGGGCGTCGAACGCCTCGACGTCGCGGAACTGCAGCTCCGCCGCCCCCGGCGGCGACACGTTCCGCCAGCTCCGGCCGCCATCGGTGGTCCGGAGCACGGTCCCCTTGGAGCCCGCGGCCCACGCCGTGTTCCGGCTCACGGCGGCGAGCCCCCGGAAGCGGGCGTCGGTACCGGTCGGTGTCAGCTGCCAGCCGGGCGCCGCCGCGGGGGTCTCCCCGGCCTGCGCGGGGACCGCCAGGGCCATGGCCAGGGCCGCCCCGCTCAGTCCCAACGACAGCATTCGTCTCGTCTTCCCCATGGACGTCATGGCGCGGGAAGCTAGCCCACGGGGCCGGTCCCGTCCAGGGTGCGTCGCGAGGGGGAGGTGCGGCGCCGATGGGCCATCCGGCTATGGCGCACGGACACGCCGTGTGGATACGGAGGTTCGGGGAACCAGACGTACTGCGATCGCTCGGGCCGGCTCCCACCGGCGGGGGGGTACGGACGCGTGAGGAGCGGTGACACAGCTCACGTGGCCCTCCAGTGCACGTTCCGGCCCGATCGTTCGTCCTCCCTTGTGTCAGGGAGACGTCAGGAACCGAAGCCGCGTGACAGGAGCTGGCCTTGTCCACCGTCATCGAACAGGCCGTCCAGGCCCGTATGGTCGCATCCGCTCCCCGGATGGAAACCGTCCCCGCCACACTGCGCTACGACCGCGAGGATCCGTTCGCGGTGAGCATGGCCTTTCCGCCCCGGGCGACCCTGGAGGGCGTCGAGGTGTCGTGGGCGTTCTCGCGCGAGCTGCTCGCGCAGGGCGTGGAAGGCCCGGCCGGGGTCGGGGACGTGCGTGTCCGTCCGTACGGCTTCGACCGCACCGTCGTGGAGTTCCACGCGCCCGAGGGTGTGGCGGTGGTCCACATCCGTACGACGGAGGTGCGGCGCTTCCTGGAGCGCTCGCAGCATCTCGTGCCGGCCGGCCGCGAGCACCAGTACCTGGAGTGGGACAAGTGGGACGAGGAGCTGGCGGCGCTCCTTGAGGAGTACTCCTGACACGCCGCCGACGGCCCGCGGGCCGTCGGCTCCCCGCCCGTAAATCGATTGCCTCCCGCCCGGCGGCGCGCGTACCGTCCTGACCTGGCCCTGTCGTCGCCAGATCGGAGAAGGCCGTTGCTCGTCTGAGGTTCGAGACACCGTGCCGCGCGTGCCCCTTCGTGCCGCGTGTGCCGTGTTCGACCTCGGCGTACGAGCCTCTGTGCCTGCCCGCGCCCCCCGGTGTCTCACCCGTTGCCCCAGCCCACGCTCTCGCAACAGGGAGGCCCCCATGGCGACCCGCCCCACCTTCATCACCTGCTCGTCCCTCTCCTTCTCCTGGCCCGACGGCACGGAGGTCCTCGACGACTTCCGGCTCGCGGTCGGTCCCGGCAGGACCGGTCTGATCGGCCTGAACGGCTCGGGGAAGTCCACGCTCCTCAAGCTGCTCGCCGGTGAGCTGACCCCCGCCTCCGGCACCGTCCGGACCGTCGGCGAGGTCGGGTACCTGCCGCAGAACCTGGTCCTGGACACCACGCTCCGCGTCGACGAGGCCCTCGGCATCGCGCGGACCCGTGCCGCGCTGCACGCCATCGAGGCCGGCGATCCCGCCGAGGAGCACTTCGCGGCCGTCGGCGACGACTGGGACGTGGAGGAGCGGGCCCGCGCCACGCTCGACGGGCTCGGCCTCGGCCGCATCGGCCTCGACCGGACCATCGGCGAGGTGTCGGGCGGCGAGTCGGTCCTGCTGCGGCTCGCCGCGCTGCTGCTGGCGCGGCCGGACATCCTGCTGCTCGACGAGCCGACCAACAATCTCGACCTCCATGCCCGGGGGCGGCTCTACGAGGCGGTGGAGGCCTGGTCCGGGGTCATGGTCGTCGTCAGCCACGACCGCGAACTCCTGGAGCGGGTCGACCAGATCGCCGATCTGCGGGACGGCGAGGTCGCCTGGTACGGCGGCGCGTACTCCGCGTACGAGGAGGCGCTCGCCGCCGAACAGGAGGCGGCGCACCGCATGGTGCGGGTCGCCGAGGCGGACGTACAGCGTCAGAAGCGCGAACTGTCGGAGGCCCACCTCAAGTTGGCACGGCGCAAGCGGTACGCGCAGAAGAGCGCCCAGAACAAGGTGGTACCGAAGATCGTCGCCAACGGCCGCAAGAGCGAGGCGCAGGTGTCCGCGGGCAAGCACCGGGCCCTGCACTCCGAGCGGCTCGCCGAGGCGAGGGAGCGGTTGGACGCGGCGGTGGAGGCCGTACGGGACGACGACGAGATCCGGATCGAGCTGCCGCGCACCACGGTCCATCCGGGCCGGGGCGTGCTGACGCTGCGGGAGCTCGAACTGCGGTACGGCGCCCGGGTCGGCGGCGAGTTCGAGCTGCGCGGTCCGGAGCGGATCGCGCTCGTCGGCCGGAACGGAGCGGGCAAGACCACGCTGCTGCGGACCGTCGCCGGGGAGCTGGAGCCGGTGTCGGGCGAGGTGGTGACGGAGGTGCCGCTGCGCTTCCTGCCGCAGCGCCTGGATGTGCTGGACGACGGGCTCAGTGTCGTGGAGAACGTCGCCCGGTTCGCGCCGACGGCGACGGTGAACGCGATCAGGGCGCGGCTCGCCCGGTTCCTGTTCCGGGGCGCCCGGGCCGATCAACCGGCCGGCACGCTGTCGGGCGGGGAGCGGTTCCGGGCGACGCTCGCGGCACTGTTGCTCGCCGAACCGGCACCGCAGCTGCTGATGCTGGACGAGCCGACCAACAACCTGGACATGGCGTCGGTCCAGAAGCTGACGGCGGCGCTGGAGTCGTACGAAGGCGCGCTGATCGTGGCCAGCCACGACGTGCCGTTCCTGGAGTCGCTCGGGATCACCCGTTGGCTGCTACTCGACGGTGAGCTGCGGCCGACGACGGCGGACGCGGTACGGGAGGGTCTGCCGGAGGCCCGGTCGGCCGGCTCGGCGGGGTAGTCCGCCGCGCCCTTTCGCGCGCCACCCGTTCGGGGCGTCTGCTCTGCGTAGCCATGATCGCGACGGACGGGCCCGCCCACGCACGTGACCTGGATCTCTACGGGCGGGCCCGAGCCGCGCACATGCTGCGTACATAACGGAACGTAACCGGACATCGCTGAGACGGGCTTGGCCGACGCCTTACGGAGCCTTAACCTACGGTTTCGTAACCTACGAATGCGTAGGTAATTCCGTTCCCCTTTCCCCGTCCCCCAGGAGTCCCCGTGACGCTCACCTCTCCCCACCTCGGCAGCTCGACGGGGTGGACCGACGCCCGCCTGCTGTACGCGCTGGAAGAGGTCGTGGAGAAGGAGCTCAACCGGCACCTCAAGGTCACCAAGGATTGGATGCCGCACGAGTACGTCCCTTGGTCCGACGCCCGGAACTTCCCCGGTTTCTTCGAAGACGGCGAGGCCTGGGACCCTTCTCAGTCCAAGGTCACCGACATCGGCAAGATCGCCCTCGTGGTGAACCTGCTCACCGAGGACAACCTCCCCAGCTACCACCACGAGATCGCCAGCCTCTTCGGCCGCGACGGCGCCTGGGGCACCTGGGTGCACCGCTGGACCGCCGAGGAGGGCCGCCACGGCATCGTGATGCGTGACTACCTCCTCGCCTCGCGCGCGGTGGACCCGGACAAGCTGGAGCAGTTCCGGATGGCGCACATGAGCGAGGGCTTCGAGTCCGACAACCGGCACTCGATGCTGCACTCGGTCGCGTACGTCGCCTTCCAGGAGCTCGCCACCCGCATCTCGCACCGGAACACCGGCCATCAGTCGGGCGACCCGGTCTGTGACCGGATGCTGGCGCGCATCGCCACCGACGAGAACCTGCACATGGTCTTCTACCGCAACCTGCTGGGCGCGTCCTTCGAGCTGGCCCCCGACCTGACCATGCAGGCCGTGCGGGACGTCGTGGTGAACTTCCGCATGCCCGGTCACGGCATGCCGGGCTTCGAGCGGGCGGCCGCGCAGATGGCGATCGGCGAGATCTACAACATGCGCATCCACCACGACGACGTCCTGCAGCCCGTGCTGCGGTTCCTCAAGGTGCTCCAGATCGAGGGCCTCGGCCCGGAGGGCCTGAAGGCCCAGGAGGAGCTGGGGCTCTACATGGACGGTCTGGACAGCGAGGCCAGCAAGTTCGACGAGAAGCTCGCCGCCCGCAAGGCGCGGATGGCGGCCCGCGCGGCCGGCTGATCCTTCTGCGCGCCCGGGTCCTCCTGAGGGGTCACCACTCCGCCACGGCGTAGTCCTTCAGGAAGACCCCGGACTGGGGCTCCCCCGCCTCGCCGCGCACGATCGGGTCGTAGATCCTCGCCGCGCCGTCGACGACGTCGAGCGGCGTACGGATGCCCACGGCCGCGATCCTGGCCTTGCGGGGCGCGGGGTTCTCGTCCGTGATCCACCCCGTGTCGACGCTGCACATGTGGACGCCCTGCTCCGCCAGCTCAGCGGCGCTGGTGCGGGTCAGCATGTTGAGGGCGGCCTTCGCCATGTTGGTGTGGGGATGGCCGCCCGTCTTGTTCCGTACGGCGAACCGGCCCTCCACCGCCGACACGTTGACGATGTAGCGGCGCGGCCGCGGCGAGGCGAGCAGCAGTGGAAGCAGCCGGTCGCAGAGCAGCGTCGGCGCGACGGCGTTGACGAGCTGCGCCTCCAGGAGCTCGACGGCGTCCAGGTCACCGAGGCGTACCGACCACGAGTTCCGCGGCGAGGGGTCGGGCAGCAGCCCGGCCTCGTCCGGCCCGTCCGGCCCGTCCAGACCCGTGAGGGCGGGCAGATCGGCGAGTGCGGGCAGGCCGGCGAGGGCCGGGAGGCCGGCGGCGGCCGTGGCACGGGCGTCGCCGGGCCCGTACCCCGGCGCGGGGATCACGCCCTCGGGCAGTGCCCCGCGCTCCCCCGCCGCCAGCAGGGCGTACGACTCCGGGGGCCGGCGGATCGTCTGGGCGGCGTTGTTGACGAGGATGTCCAGCGGCCGGCCGTCCGCGCGCAGCCGCTCGCACAGGCCGAGGACCTGACGCGGGTCGCGCAGGTCGATCGCGACGACCGTCAGCCGGTCCATCCACCGCCCGCTGCCCTCGGCGGCCCGGAAGCGGCGCAGGGTGTCGTGCGGGAAGCGGCTGGTGACGAGCAGCTCGGCCCCGTCGCGGAGCATCATCAGGGCCAGTTGGAACCCGATCTTGACGCGGCCGCCCGTGAGGAGCACACGCCGTCCGGTGAGGTCGGTGGTCAGGGCACGGCGGGTGGTGTTGTCGGCGGCGCAGGGCGGGCAGAGCCGGTGGTAGAAGGAGTCGGCCTGTCGGTACGGCGTCTTGCAGACATAGCAGTGGCGCGTCCTGAGGAACGTGCCCGGTGATTCCCTCCCCGCGTCCGCGAGCGGCGCGTCCTCGCGTCGGTCGAGGGCCCCGGTCGCGGTGCGCGCGGTGAGCGCGGCGTCGGCGGCCGACTGCTCGGCGCGCAGCGCCCTGCGGCGCTTGTTGCGACTCTCGCGCACGAAGCGGGCCGCGGTCCGCTCGCCCCGGATCCGCGCGGGATCGTCGAGGGGCATGCCGCGCAGCCTGGCGATCGTGCGGTCGAAGGCGTCGAGTTCCTCGTCCGTGACGGGTATGTGGTGGGGCTCCATGATCCGGTGATCGTAGTGACGGCGGGCCGGGCTCGGCATCCCGTTATCCCCGCTCTCCCCCCTGTCCCGGGACGCCGCCGCTCAACCCCGCTGCCGCTTCAGGCGGATCCGTTCCTTCTCCGAGAGGCCGCCCCACACCCCGAACCTCTCGTCATGTGTCAGCGCGTACTCCAGGCACGCCACCCGCCCCTCGCACGCCCCGCAGAGCTGCTTCGCCTCGCGGGTGGAGGAGCCGGGGGCCGGGAAGAAGAACTCGGGCCCGGCCTGGGCGCAGAGGGCGTTCTCCTGCCAGGACATGTCGGGGGCGGGGGCGGGAGCGGTCAGCACGGTGGTGTCGGTCTGCATGGCTGACACGCTCCCCCGTGGCCGTAAACGGTCCATCAACGTTCGATCAATGCGGCGCGCCGAACGCCGTCTCGTCCCTGCGGAAGAGGGCGGTCCACAGGAAGGGCTCGCCGAAGCACGGGGAGTCGGGCGCCTCGTCGCGCATGCGCCGCAGTTCGACCTCCGTCAGATCGGAGAAGATCCACCGCAGGGACTCCTCGGTGTAGGCGAGCCCACCCTCCAGACCCGAGGTGCGGTAGAAGTCCGCGTCGGGCAGCTCCGACCCCATCCGGCCCGAGGCGAAGCACGTCAGGGCGAGATGGCCACCGGGAGCGAGGACGCGGTCGAGCAACTGAAGGTAGCTGATACGGCGGTGGGGCGGCAGGTGGTGGAAGCAGCCCGAGTCGCAGATCAGGTCGTACGGGCCGGAGAGGACGGTCGCGGCGAGTTCGAAGGCGTCCCCGTGGTGGAAGCGGACATCGGCTCCGGCCTCCTCCGCGCGCTGTTCGGCCCAGGCCAGCGCCTCCTCGGAGAGGTCCACCGCGTCCACCTCGAAGCCCAGGGAGGCCAGATGGAGGGCGTTGCGCCCAGGGCCGCAGCCCAGGTCGAGGGCGCGGCCGGGTGCGACAAGACCCCGGTCGACGTACGAGACGAGGCTTTCGTCCGGCTTCGCCACGAAGAACGGCACGCCTTTGGACCGGTCGCTGTAGAAGCCGTTCCACCAGCCGGCTCCGTCAGCGGTCCAGCGGTCGGCCTCCGGTGCGAACAGCCCGTCCAGGAGCTTCATCACATCGTCGACGGTACGTATGTTCCGGTCCATCCGGTTCCCCTTTCCCGATGGGGGGAACGGTAGAACGGATCATGAGGAAAGCCCAGGTGGTGGCGGCTCCTCGCCCTCGTCGGTCGCGGCGGGCTTCGCCGGCTTCTTCGCGCGGCTCGGCTGGACCCGTTTCGGCTCGCCCGGCATCTTCGGGTACTCGGGCGGGTACGGCAGGTCCCCCAGGCCGTGTTCCGCCTCGTCGCGGCGGGCCAGTTCGAGCAGGCCCTCCAGGCTGAACCGCTGGTCGTCTATGTCGGCGTGGACGTCACCCATCTCGGCGTACCGGGTCGGCATCGTCCTGATGTCGAAGTCCCGCGGCGTCGCGTCGTCGACCTCCTCCCAGCGCAGCGGAGCGGAGACGGGGGCGTGCGGCCGGGGGCGTACGGAGTAGGCGGAGGCGATGGTGCGGTCGCGCGCCGTCTGGTTGTAGTCGACGAAGATCTTCCTCCCGCGCTCCTCCTTCCACCATTTCGTGGTCACGTGATCGGGCATCCGGCGTTCCAGTTCACGGCCGGCGGCGATGGCCGCGCGGCGGACCTGGGTGAAGGTCCAGAGCGGCTCGATGGGGACGAAGACGTGCAGGCCG
Organism: Streptomyces sp. NPDC015346; assembly: GCF_043078785.1. Lineage (NCBI taxonomy): Bacteria > Bacillati > Actinomycetota > Actinomycetes > Kitasatosporales > Streptomycetaceae > Streptomyces > Streptomyces sp. NPDC015346. Next base: position 492,273 of record NZ_JBIBTW010000002.1, read on the forward strand.
CGCCCGCCGGAGGTCTTGGGCCAGCCGCGCAGCCCCGCCTCGTCGAGGACGGCGCGCAGTTCGTGGGCGGCGCGCACGGCGTCGGCGTAGTCGGTGCCGGGCTGCGGGTCGAGGTCGAGACGCAGTTCGTCGGGGTGGTCGGTGTCCTCGCGCCGTACCGGCCACGGGTGGAAGGTGACGGCGCCGAGGTTGGCGGCCCACAGGACGGCCGCGGGTTCGGTCGGGCACATCTCGTCGGCGGAGCGCCCGCTGGGGAAGGTGATGTGCGCGGTCGGGATCCAGTCCGGGAGGTTCTTCGGGGCGCGCTTCTGGAAGAAGGACTCGCCGGTCACCCCGTCGGGATAGCGCTCCAGCGTCGTGGGCCGGTTCCGCAGGGCGCGGGTGATGCCTTCGCCGACGGCCAGGTAGTAGCTGACCATGTCGAGCTTGGTGTAGCCGGTCTCGGGGAAGTAGACCTTGTCCGGATTGGAGACGCGTACGGTCCGCTCTCCGACCTCCAGCTCGATCGCTGCCGCTTTGCCTGCCATGCGTGACAGCCTAGGGCTCGCCGACATTAGCCGCATACCGGACAATCGACCCATGGATCTGCCGGTGATGCCGCCCGTGAAGCCGATGCTGGCCAAGGCCGTGAAGAAGATCCCGCCCGGGATGCAGTACGAGGCCAAGTGGGACGGCTTCCGTGCCATCGTGCACCGCGACGGCCCCGAGCTGGTGATCGGCAGCCGTACGGGCAAGCCGCTCACCCGTTACTTCCCCGAGCTGGCCGCGGCGCTGCCGCCCCGGCTCCCGCACCGGTGCGTCATCGACGGCGAGATCGTGATCGAGCACGACGGCCGCCTCGACTTCGACCGGCTCACGGAACGCATCCACCCCGCCGACTCCCGCGTGCGGATGCTGGCCGAGCGGACCCCGGCCCGCTTCATCGCCTTCGACCTGCTCGCCCTCGGCGACGAGTCGCTGATGGACACTCCCCTCACGGACCGGCGGGCCGCTCTCGAGGAGGCCCTGCGCGGGGTGGACGCGCCGGTCCATCTGGCACCGGCGACGACGGATCCGGACGTGGCGGCGCACTGGTTCGAGCAGTACGAAGGGGCGGGCCTGGACGGCGTGATCGCCAAGCCGCTGGATCTGCCCTACCGGCCGGACGCCCGGCTGATGTACAAGATCAAGCACGAGCGGACGGCCGACGTGGTGGTGGCCGGTTACCGCTTCCACAAGACCGGGCCGGTGGTCGGCTCGCTGCTGCTCGGCCTGTACGACGAGAACGGCTCACTCCAGCACGTCGGCGTCTGCGCGGCCTTCACCGCCAAGCGCCGCGCGGAGCTCGTCGAGGAGCTCGAACCGCTGCGGATGGACCCGCCCGACGGGCATCCGTGGGCGGCGTGGGCGGAGGAGTCGGCGCACGAGAGCGCGCGGCTCCCGGGCGCGCCAAGCCGCTGGTCGGGGAAGAAGGACCTGTCGTGGGTGGCGCTCCGGCCCGAACGGGTCTGCGAGGTCGGGTACGACCACATGGAGGGCGACCGGTTCCGGCACACGGCCCAGTTCAAGCGGTGGCGGCCGGACCGTGCGCCGGAGTCCTGCGGGTACGGGCAGCTGGAGGAGCCGGTCTCGTACGACCTGTCCGAGGTGCTCTCCTCCGGCGGTCCCCCGTCCCGGCGGTAGCCGCAGTCGGCCTCGGCCCGAGCCGGTGCGCGAGCGGTGCCCGAGCCGCCGCTCGCACCTCATCTCCCCCCGTACGGAGGTGAGATGCTTCACATTCCCCGACGGGCCGCCGGCCGCCGAAAAACGGAATCATGACCCGTTGTTCGACGGACGTCTGAGCGATCCTCACCATCCTTTCGGTGCGGTGATCGCGCCGCGCGCCGCGCACCTGCGGGAACGCGGCGCGCCTCCGATGCTCCCGCCCCGCGCCCGGTGCCTCGATGATCCGTACACCTCGCCGAACGGCCCGACCGCCGTTGCGGCACGGAGACATCCCCGTCGACGAACCACGAAGCACATCCGGTACGTATGTAGGAGAGACCCCGCCTCGACCCGGACCCACAAGGACTGACTCGTGATCACCTCGCCCTCGCGCCTCGTTCCCGTTCCGATCCCCGACCGTGTGGCCGCGCTGATCGGTTCGTGCCTGCCGCTGCACGTCCTGCAGGCGGAGATCGACGCCGACTGCGCCGCGCGCGAGGTGTACCGGTTCCGCGGGCCGCTCTGCGCGGAGGACCGCGCCGACCGCGAGCACGCCCTGTCCACCCTGGCGCGGGCCAACAAGATCCTGGCCAAGCACCACCCCCTGCTGCCGGTCCGCCACAACTGACCGCGCCGCCCGAGCTGACCGGGCCGGATCGACCGGACCGACCGGACCGACCCGGCCGACGGACCGACCGGACCGACCCGGCCGACGGACCGACCGCGCCGACCCGGCCAGGAAACCCGGCGTAGCCCGTTCGGGGCGCGCCCCCGGCGCCGCACCGGTTCGGCCGTCCCCCGCATGCGGGCGGCCGCGCCCGGTGTGAGGCTGCGAGGGTGACCACCACCAGCGACGTCGCCCCCGCGCCCCCGGCCGCCGAGCCCCCCGTGCTCGACCGTCGCCGCCGCAACATCGTCTTCGGCACGATCATGCTCGGCGTCCTGCTCGCCGCGCTGGACCAGACGATCGTCGGCACCGCCCTTCCGACGATCGTCTCGGACCTCGGCGGCGCCGCCCACATGTCCTGGGTGGTCACCGCCTATCTGCTGGCCGAGACGGTCGCCACCGTCCTGGTCGGCAAGTTCGGCGACCTCTTCGGCCGCAAGGTGATCTTCCAGATCTCCGCGATCGTCTTCATCACCGGCTCGTTCCTCTGCGGCCTCGCCACCAACATGACCCTGCTGATCGTCTGGCGCGGCCTGCAGGGCATCGGCGCCGGCGGCCTGATGGTCACCTCGATGGCGCTGATCGCCGATGTGATCCCACTGCGCGACCGCGGCAAGTACCAGGGCGCGATCGGCGCCGTCTTCGGCATCTCCACCGTCATCGGGCCGCTGCTCGGCGGCCTGTTCACCGATCACCTGAGCTGGCGCTGGGCGTTCTACGTCAACGTCCCCCTCGCGATCCTGGTGGTCATCGCCGCCGCCCGCACGATCCCCTCCGTCCGCTCCGCGAGCCGGCCGGTCATCGACTACGCGGGCATCGCGCTGGTCGCCCTCGGCGCCAGCGCCCTGATCCTGGCGACCAGTTGGGGCGGCAACGAGTACGCGTGGGGCTCCGGCGTCATCATCGGGCTCTTCGCCGGCGGTCTGGCCGCGCTCGCGCTGTTCTGCCGGGTGGAGACGCGGGCCGCCGAACCGATGCTGCCCATGCGGCTCTTCGCCAATCCCGTGTTCACCGTCTGTTCCGTGCTGAGCTTCGTGGTGGGCTTCGCCATGCTCGGCTCCATGATCTTCCTCCCGTCGTATCTGCAGTACGTCGACGGGGACTCGGCCACCGTCTCCGGCATCCGGACCCTGCCGATGGTCGTCGGTCTGCTGATCGCCTCGATCTACAGCGGCAACGTGGTGAGCAGGACCGGCCGCTACCGGATCTTCCCCATCGCCGGCTGTCTGGTGATGGGGATCGGCCTCTTCCTGCTCTCGCTGATGGACACGCGGACCGGCACCTGGCTGGAGTCGCTCTACATGTTCGTGCTCGGCGCCGGCATCGGTCTGTGCATGCAGGTGCTCACGATCGCCGTGCAGAACACGGTGGACTACGCCGACCTCGGCACCGCCACCTCGGGCGTCACCTTCTTCCGTACGCTCGGCAGCGCCTTCGGCACCGCCGTCTTCGGCACCATCTACGCCAACTCCCTCGGGCCCAACCTCGCCCAGGGGGTCGGCGAGGCCGCCGCCGTCCCCGGGGCCGGGGATCCGGCCGCCCTCGCGAGGGCCGCGCAGAGCCCGGCGGGTGTCCACGGACTGCCCGACGACGTGGCGGCGCCGATCGTCCAGGCGTACGCGGACACGCTCCACACCGTGTTCCTGTGGACCGTGCCGGTCGCCGCCGTGGGCCTCGTCGTGGCGCTCTTCCTGAAGGAGGTGCCGCTCCGGGACACCGCCCGGGCCCTGGCCCCCGACATGGGCGAGGGCTTCGGCTCCCCCACGACGGCGGGCGACTCGGCCAAACTGCTCGAACTCGCCGTCGGCGGGATCCTGCGGAAGACCGACCTCGACACCGCGCGCCGGATCGTCGCCGAATCCGACACCCGGCTCGACATGGCCGGCGCGTGGGCGGTGATGCAGGTCGAGCTCTTCACCCGGCTGGTCGGGCACGCCAGCCTCGGCCTGATCTCGGCCGGCCGCCGGGTGCCGCCGGAGGTCCTGCTGCCGGTCTTCGACCGCATGGTCGACGAGGGCTTCCTGACCCGGGACGGCTCGCTGCTCTCGCACACCCCGGCGGGGAAGCGGGAGGCCGAGGTCATCACGCGCGCCTGGGGGCAGTGGCTGAGCTCCCGGATCGAGGGGGAGCGGGGCCGGCCGAGCGGGCCGGAGCTGCGGGCGGCGACGGACGCCATCGCCAAGAAGCTGATCGCGGAGGACCTCTCGAACGGCCTGCCGTCGGTCCGCCGCGAGCCGGTCGGCGTCGTGTCCTGACGGCCTCAGGCGCCGTCGAGGAACTCCCCGTCCACATACACCCACGCGCCCTCGTGGCGGCGGAACCGGCTGCGCTCGTGCAGCGAGCCGGCTTCTCCTGCCTGGGTGTAGCGGGCGACGAAGGTGACGGTCCCGGCCTGGTGGAAGGCGGTGCCGTCGGTGGTGTCCCGGATCTCAAGCCCCGTCCAGCGCAGCGACGGGTCGAAGTCGATCTCACCAGGACGGGTCTCCGGCGCCCAGGTGCGCAGCAGATACGTCTCGTCGCGGACGACGAAGGCGCTGTAGCGGGACCGCATGAGGAGCTCCGCCGTGGGCGCTGCCGTCGCCCCGGCGTGGAAGCGCCCGCAGCACTCGCCATAGGCGGCGGCGAGACCACAGGGGCAGGGAGCGTCGGCGGTGACTGCGGTGAGAGGGGTGGTGGCGGCGGGGCGCCGGGAGCGGGCGGGGTTCCTGCGGGCGTTGCGTCGGGACATGGGGTCCATTGTGTCGTGGGGCCTCGGGGGCGGGATCGCGCCATGTGTGCGGCGGGCGCCGCACGGGACTTCCGGGCGTCGGCGGGCGCCCGTATGCTCCTGCGCCGGACGTGACTGTTACCGCCGGTAAAGGGGTTGGGCATGAACCGTACGGGCACCTCGCGACGCACCTTCGTGACCACGGCCGCCGCGGTCACCGGCGCGGCCGCCGTCGGGGCCGTACCGACCCCGGCCGCCGCGGCCGGGACGGCGGCACAGGCCGACGCCGCCACCGCCATCACCGCGAGCACCGGTGCGCCGTCGGTCGCCGTGCTCGGCGGCGGGGTCGCCGGCCTGACCGCCGCCCACGAACTGGCCGAACGCGGCTTCCACGTCACCGTCTACGAACGGCGGGCGCTCGGCGGCAAGGCCCGGTCCATGGACGTACCGGACAGCGCGCGGGGCGGGCGGCGGGCGCTCCCCGCCGAGCACGGCTTCCGGTTCATCCCCGGGATCTACCACAACCTGCCCGACACCATGCGCCGCATCCCCTTCCCGGGGAACGCGAACGGCGTCTGGGACAACCTGGTCGCCCCGGCCGAGATGTCCTTCGCCCGCACCGGCCGCGAGGACCTGCGCATCCCGCTGCCCTGGCCCGGCCACCGGCCCGCCGAGCTCACCCTCGACGAGATCCGCCGCGCCCTGACCGCGCTCCTGGAGACCGCCCGCTCCATCCCGCTCCACGAGTCGGCGTACTTCGTCAACCGCTTCCTGGTCTTCCTCACCAGCTGCGACGAGCGGCGGAACGAGACATGGGAGCGGACGCCGTGGTGGGATTTCCTGCGGGCCGAGCGGATGAGCTACGACTACCAGCGCATCCTCGCCGTCGGCCTCACCCGCAACATCGTGGCCACCAAGGCCGAGGAGGCCAGCACCCGCACGGTCGCCACGCTCCTGGAGGCCTTCGCGTTCAACGCTCTGGGCCGCGGCGCCGACGGGCCCCTCGACCGGATCCTGAACCTGCCCACCAACGAGGCCTGGATCGACCCGTGGGTCACCCATCTGACCGGTCTCGGCGTGGAGTTCCGGGTCGGCTGGACCGTACGGGAGATGGCGTACGACTCCGGTGCCGGGCGGATCGCGGCGGCGGTGATCGAGGATCCGGGAGGCGTCCGCCGTTCGGTCACCGCCGACCATTACGTCTCGGCGATGCCGGTCGAGCACGCGCGGCGGACCTGGGGCGCCGCACTGCGGGCGGCGGATCCGCAGCTCGCGCGGTGCGACAAGCTGGAGACGGACTGGATGACGGGCATCCAGTTCTATCTGACCGAGCCCGCGCCGCTGCTCGCCGGGCACGCCAACTGCATCGACTCGCCCTGGTCGCTGACGTGTATTCAGCAGGCAGAGCACTGGCCGTCCCGCGACTTCGCCGCCGACTACGGCGACGGGGCCGTCGTCGACTGCCTCTCGGTGGACATCTCGGAGTGGGACCGGCCCGGCGTCCTCTACGGCAAGACGGCCAAGCAGTGCACCCGCACGGAGGTCGCCCGGGAGGTGTGGGCGCAGCTCAAGGCGGCGTTCAACGACACGGGCCGTACGGTGCTCAAGGACGGTGCCCTGCACTCCTGGTTCCTCGACCCGGGCGTGGACGGCCTCGGCACCCCGAACCCGACCAACGACGACCAGCTCCTCATCCACCCGGTCGGCACCTTCCACAACCGCCCGCGGGCGGCGACGGCCGTGCCCAACTTCTTCCTGGCCGGCGACTACGTGGCCGTCGACATCGACCTGGCGACCATGGAGGGCGCCAACGCCTCCGCCCGCCAGGCGGTCAACGCGCTCCTCGACCGCACGGGCTCCCCGGCCACCCGCTGCGCGGTGAAGCCGCTCTTCCGCGCCCCCGAACTGGAGGCGCTCAAGCGGCACGACCGGCTGCGCTACCGCCTCGGCCTGCGCAACGCCCTGGACGCGGGCTGAGCCCGCTCCGGTCCCGCCCTCAGGGGCGGTAGCGCAGCGGATGGTCCTCGGGGACCTCGACGACGGCGATCTCCACCCCGTCGGGGTCCGCGATCCACATCTCGACCAGCCCCCACGGCTCGGTCACCGGCTCCCGCAGGATCACCACGTCACGGCCCACCAGCTCCTCGTGCGCCGCGCGTACGTCGGCCACCTGCATCCAGAGCCGCAGCTCCGGCCGGGCCGGCGGCGCGCCGGCCCGCCCGGAGACCTCCAGAAAGCCGCCGCCGAGGAAGTAGACGGTCCCCCGGTCGGGGCCGGTGCCGAACTCGCGGTACACCGCGAGGCCGAGCGTCTCGCCGTAGAAGCGCCGGGAGCGTTCGGGATCGGCCGGCCGCAACAGAATCCGGCTGCTCAATACGTGCATCGCAGTAGCGTACGACCATGAAACTGACGATTCTCGGAGGCGGCGGATTCCGGGTCCCGCTCGTGTACGGCGCGCTGCTCGGCGATCACGCCGAGGGGCGGGTCACGCACGTCACGCTGTACGACCTCGACGGCGGGCGGCTCTCGGCCGTCGCCCGGGTCCTCGCCGAGCAGGGCGCGGGGGTGCCCGACGCGCCGGCGGTCACGGCGACGACCGACCTCGACGAGGCGCTGCGCGGCGCCGACTTCGTCTTCTCGGCGATCCGGGTGGGGGGCCTCGAAGGCCGGGCGGCCGACGAGCGGATCGCGCTCGCCGAGGGCGTCCTCGGGCAGGAGACGGTCGGCGCGGGCGGGATCGCCTACGGTCTGCGGACGGTGCCGGTCGCGGTGCGCATCGCCCGGCGGATCGCCGCACTCGCCCCGGACGCCTGGGTCATCAACTTCACCAACCCGGCCGGTCTGGTGACCGAGGCCATGTCCCGGGTCCTCGGTGACCGGGTCGTCGGCATCTGCGACTCCCCGGTGGGGCTCGGCCGCCGGGTGGCCCGGGTCCTCGGCGCCGACCCCGGCGAGGCGTGGATCGACTACGTGGGCCTGAACCACCTCGGCTGGCTGCGCGGGCTGCGGGTCGGCGGCCGGGACGAGCTGCCCCGCCTGCTGGCGGACGAGCGGGCGCTCGGCTCCTTCGAGGAGGGCAGGCTCTTCGGCCCGGAGTGGCTGCGCTCGCTGGGCGCGATCCCCAACGAGTACCTGCACTACTACTACTTCAACCGGGAGGCCGTTCAGGCCTACCGGCAGGCCGAGCGGACCCGCGGCGCCTACCTCCTGGACCAACAGGCCGGTTTCTACGAGGAGATGGCGAAGCCCGACACGCCTCCCCTGGCCACCTGGCACCGCACGCTCGCCGACCGGGAGGCGACGTACATGGCCGCCAACCGGGAGGCCGCCGGGGTCGGCGAGCGGGACGAGGACGATCTGGAGTCGGGCGGGTACGAGAAGGTCGCCCTGGCGCTGATGCGGGCGATCGCGCGCAACGAACGCGCCACGCTCATCCTCAACGTCCGCAACGGCACCACCCTTTCGGTGCTCGACGCGGACGCGGTCGTCGAAGTGCCCTGCTTCGTGGACGCGGCCGGCGCCCATCCGGTGTCGGTGGCACCGCTGCCGTACCACGCGGTGGGCCTGGTGACGGCGGTCAAGGCGGTGGAGCGTGAGGTCCTCGCGGCGGCGGAGAGCGGATCGCGGGCGACGGCGGTGAAGGCGTTCGCGCTGCATCCGCTGGTCGACTCGGTGTCCGTGGCGCGCCGCCTTGTCGACGGCTACACGGCGGAGCACGAGGGTCTGGCGTACCTGCGAAGCTGAGGCGACTGTCCGACGACTGTCCGGCGAACATCTTTACGCCACCGGGGGCGCGGCATACGCTCGCGCCCCATGACCTCACCTGGGACACGTCTTCGAAGGGCCATGGTCCGTCTCACCGCGGGCTGTCTGCTGACCGCCGGTCTGGTGGGCGCCGGACCGGCGGCGGCCGGCTCCGCCGCGGTCGTCGGCTCCACCGACGCCGTCGAAGCGGCGACCGTCGTTCCCGTGCAGACCACGGGCCCCGCCGACAAGCGCTTCAACCTGGTCCTGATGGGCGACGGCTACACGGCGCAGGAGATGCCGGCGTTCCGGGCCGACGTCGAGAAGCATCTGAACGTGCTGTGGAGCATCGAGCCGTTCGCCTCCTACCGCTCGTACATCAACGTCTGGGCGGTGGAGGTCCCTTCGCCTGAGTCGGGGGTCGACTGCGATCCGGGGCTCGACGCGCCCCGGCGCGACACCCCGCTGGACATGGGTTTCTGGGGCGGCTGCGACCCGGGCAGCGTGCAGCGGCTGCTGACGGTCGACAGCGCGAAGGCGGCCGCGCTCGCCGACCTCGTCCCGGGCACGAGCGGCGCCAACCGGCAGGTCGTGGCCCTCGCCCACAGCGACACCTACGGCGGCGCCGGCGGCGGTTACGCCACCGCGTCCGGCGGCAACGCGCTCTCCTCACTGATCACCCCGCACGAGATCGGCCACTCCCTGGGCAAGCTCCAGGACGAGTACGACTACTACGCGCGCGGCGTCCCCGGCGGCGCCTACTCCGGCCCCGAGCCGTCGTCGGCCCACCACACCCTGCTGACCGAGGAGCAGATGCGGGAGCGGCGCGCCAAGTGGTGGCGCTGGCTCGGCGAGAAGAGCGAGGCGGGCGGTGTCATCGGCCGGCACGAGGGCGGGATGTACAGCACCCGGGGCGTCTGGCGGCCGAGCAAGCACTCGATCATGAAGACGCTCGGCTACGGCTTCGACCAGGTCGAGCGCGAGGTGATGGTCCAGGCGATCTCGGCGAAGGTGAACCTCGTCCAGGCGCACACGCCCAACGGGACGCCGATCGGGGCCGATCGGACGGTGTGGGTGGACACCCTGCACCCGCTGGGCGGTGAACTGGACGTGGTGTGGCGGCTCGACGGCCGGACGCTCGGCACCGGCGGCGCACGGACGGTCGACCTGCGCGCCCTGACCCTCTCCCCCGGGAACCACACGCTGACGGCGACGGTCAGCGACCCGACCCCGTTCGTCCGTGACCCCGCGATCCGCGGCTCGGCGGCCCTGACCCGTACGGTGAGCTGGACGGTGAACCGCGCGCTGACCACCCCCGAGGACGACGCCGAGGGCGGCGTCGAGGCGGCCTTCACCGGCCACACGCCGACGACGTCCCCCGTCGCCGCCCGCTCGGTGGTCCACGCCGACACCACCCACCCGACGCGCGCCACCCTCGCCGTCCGGTGGCTGCTGGACGGCCGGACGGTCGACAACCCGGGCAACGACCGTGACCTGGACCTCCGTTCGCTGCGCCTCAGCCCCGGCACTCACCTGCTGACGGCCCGGATCCCGGGAACGGACGCCGAGTTGAGGTGGACCGTGGACGCCCGTCCGGCGACGGAATCGTACGAGCTGTCCGAGCCGCTGCGTACGGTGCACCGGCCCGGCCGCCCGGTCGAGTACGTCTACGACCGGGAGTTCACGATGAGGCTGGCGGCGCGCGACGACCGACCGGGCGCCGTGGTCAGCCAGTTCCGGGTGGACGGCGACGGCTGGTACACGTACTACGGCTGGCCGACCGACGCCGACGCGCCGTTCCGCTTCTCGCCGGGCGGCACGGTCATCGACGGTCTCGTCTACGGCAAGCTGGGCAGGACCCGGGCGGTCCCGTGGGACGACGCGACGCCGGACTACGGCACGCACACGGTCGAGTACCGCTCGATCGACGCGGCGGGCAATGTGAGCGCGCCGGAATCGTTCCTGGTGACGCTGGTCGCACCGCAGGACGACTGAGGCACGCGGGCCCCCGGCCCTTTCGGGGCTGCGGGCGCGTGGCCCTTTCGAGACTGCGGGCCCGCGGCCCTCCGAGGCCGCGGGCCCGCGCGTACGGGGAGATCGTCAGCGCTTGCGTCCGACGGCGGCCCATCCCGGGATGGGGTCGTCGCCCTGGACCGGGACGACCTCGCCCAGCTCCGGGTGCCACTCGGCGGTGAGCGAGACTCCGGGCTCGACGAGCTCCAGACCGTCGAAGAACGCGGCCAGTTCCTCCCGCGACCTCGGCCGCAGGGTCAGCCCGCGGGCCTTGTACATGCCCGCCGCCTTCGCCGCGCCCTCCGGGTCGAAGTCCCCGGTGACGTGCGACAGGACGAGGTAGCTGCCCGATGCGAGCTTGTCGACGAGCTTGCCGACCAGGTCGTACGCCCCGTCCTCGTCCCCGACGAAGTGCAGCAGGGCGAGCATCGACAGAGCGATGGGCCGGTCGAAATCAAGGACCTTTCCGGCTCTTTCGAGGATCAGCTCGGGGTCGCGGGCGTCCGCCTGGATGTACTCGGTCGCCCCCTCGGGCGTCGAGCGCAGCAGGGCGGCCGCGTGCGCGAGCACGATCGGGTCGTTGTCGCAGTAGACGATCCTGGACTCGGGCGCGGCGCGCTGGGCGATCTGGTGCAGGTTGGGCTCGGTCGGGATGCCGGTGCCGATGTCGAGGTACTGCCGTACGCCGTTGGCGCTGAGCCAGCGGATGGCGCGGTGCATGAAGGCCCGGTTGACCCGGGCCATGTCCCGGCCGCGGGCGTCGACGGTGAGCAGCTGCCGGGCCATCTCCTCGTCGACCGGGTAGTTGTCCTTGCCGCCCAGGAACCAGTCGTACATCCGCGCGGGATGCGGCCTGCTGGTGTCGATCCGTACGGCTGCGGGGTCCTGGGTCATCGGAGAGCTCCTGGTCGGCGGAGAGAACGACGGTTGCTGGATCAAGAGTTACGCGACGGTAGGGGTGTGACGGAAGGGCTCACGTGAGCAGAAAGTCGGCCTGGCCGGATTTCGCTCCCTGGATGAACGCGGCGATCTCGCCGTGGGTGTAGATGAGCGCCGGTCCCTCGGGGTCTGCGGACTGTCGCACGGCGACTCTGCCGTCGGCCAGCTTCATGGCCTCCACGCAGTTGCCCCCGTTCCCGCCGCTCCACGGCTTGTGCCAACCCTCGGCACCCAGTTCCGCGGCGGGCATGCCGTTGTATATGCGGTCCATTCACAGCTCCTTGCGGAGATCCCTGAGGATCTCCTTCGTGCGTTGTGCAGTCGCGGCCTGGGCCGCCATGCGGTCCATGACCTCGAGGTGAGAGGCCACCTCGGGGCGCGCGTCGAGATAGACGGCGCCGGTGAGGTATTCGCTGTAGACCATGTCCGGGAGTTCGGGCATGGCGAAGCGAAAGAGGACGAACGGTCCGTAGGTGCCGGGGTGATGGCCGGACGCGAACTCCGCGATCTGCAGGGTGACGTTCGGCAGCTCGCACGCTTCGAGCAGCCGGCCGAGCTGGTCGCGCATCACTTCGGGCCCGTCGCCGACCGGACGACGGAAGACGGTCTCGTCCATGATCACCCAGAACTTCGGCGCGTCTTCCCTGGTCAGCAGGGACTGACGCTCCATCCGCAGGGCTACATGACGTTCTGTCTCCTCGGCGTTCTCGGCGTTCCTCCCGCCGACGGCCCCACTGCGCAGGATGGCGCGGGCATACTCCTCGGTCTGCAGCAGACCGGGGACGAACTGTGGTTCGTAGGCGCGGATGAGGCTCGCGGCCCCCTCCAGGCTGACGTACATGGAGAACCAGCCGGGCAGCACGTCGTGGAACCGCTGCCACCAGCCGGGAAGGTTGGCCTCCTCGGCGAGGGCGATGAACCCCTCGGCCTCGGAGTCGGTGATTCCGTACGCCTTGAGCAGGAGCTGTACGTACGGGATCTTCAGCGCGACTTCCGCGGTCTCCATGCGCCGGATGGTGGCCGGCGCGACGCGGAGGACCTTGGCGGCCTCCTCCCGCTTCAGGCCGGCCCGCTCGCGCAGATCCTGCAGTCGCTTGCCGAGGACGACCTGTCCCACCGTGGGGGCGGACCGCGGCTCGCTCACTTCAGACCTCCCCGACGCGCTGTTTGGACCGAGTGTGCCACGAAGAGGTGCCAGAGAGAACATGGCACTCTGCAATTTTCAGAGTGCCCCTTGCCAAGTGTCCGAGTCGGGAGCAGAGTATTCCGGTGAACCAGTACGCGCTGCCGCCGCGCGCCGCCACGGTGGGCGACGTACGGCGCTGCTTACCCACTGTTGTGAGGAACCGGTCGTGGCTTCTGGTAACGCGCTCCCCTCAGGCCTCATGAGCCCCCGCGTCATGACCCAGCGCCCACGCACCGATGTCTTCCGCCCCGAGATCCGGCGGTTCGCCTTCGAACTCCCCGCCCGCACGGAATCGGTCGCGCGCGCCCGCAGACTGGCCGAGGAGCGGCTCATCCTCTGGGGCTGCGATCCGGAGATACGCGACACGGTGACGCTGATCGTCTCCGAACTGGTCACCAACGCGGTCGTGCACACCGCGAGCGGCCATGTCGTCTGCGAACTGCGGGAGGGCGAGGAGCAGTTGCGCATAGCGGTACGGGACGAGGGCGGCGCGGGCGACCCGTTGATCCGGGACTGCGGCGAGGAGGAGCGCGGCCGCGGCCTTGTGCTCGTCGACAGCCTGTGCAGCGCCTGGGGCGCGGAACGCACGGGACACGGGACGGCCAGAGTCGTGTGGGCGGAGCTGGCCCATGGCATGGGTGAGCCGTGCTGAGGTCGATGGCGACGCTGCTGACCCCCCGGGGCCGCAGGTCCACGGCCACCGGCTCGACCCGTCTGATCGTCCCGCCGGCCTTCTCGACGAGGCTGGGCTGCGACGCCGTCGGCGTGCCCGCCCGCTACGGCTTCCGGATCCTCTCCCGCCTGCCCGCGAAGGGCTGCGTCTACGCCGACACCGACTGGTGGTGGTGGCTGGTCCCGGCCGGCTCCGACCTGGACCTGATCTGGCCGATGCCGGCCTGTTACGCCCCCGGCGCGGAGATCCCGGACCGCCGCCCGCGCCTGATCCACCACCCGGACGGCACCTCCCCGTACTCCCCACCGATCCCGCTCTATCTGCTCACCTGCCAGCTGACCGGCATCGCTCCGTCCTGGACGGCCGTGCGGACGCCAGGCGACGGCGTACTGTCTGAGCATGTTCACCCCACAGGGCCCGACCGCCCGTGAGCTGACCTTCCAGGCGCTCTCCTCGGTGGAACGCGGCTACGACCTGCTGGCCGAGAAGTTCGACGAAACGCCCTTCCGTACCCCGGACCACCTCCTCTCCGCGGTGACGGACACCCTGCGCCCGCTCGGCCCGTTCGCCACCGGCCTCGACGTGTGCTGCGGCACGGGCGCGGGCCTCTCCGTCCTCCGGACGCTGTGCACGGGCCGGGTCGCGGGCGTGGACTTCAGCGCGGGCATGCTGACCGAGGCCCGCCGCGCCCACCCCACGGCGACCCTGATCCGCGCGGACGCCCTGGCCCTCCCCTTCGCCCCGGTCTTCGACCTGGCAGTGAGCTTCGGCGCCTTCGGCCACTTCCTCCCGCGCGAGCAGGTGCCGCTCTTCGCCCAGGTCCACGCCTCCCTCCGCCCGGGCGGCCGGTTCGCCTTTCCCCTCCCGGCTCCCCCGCGCGTCGGTTCGCCGCCCTACTGGGCCCTGCTCGGCTTCGACGCCGTGATGCGGGTCCGTAACGCGGTGTGGCGACCCCGCTTCGTCATGTACTACCGGACGTTCCGGCTCGCGGACGTACGGGCGAGGCTGGAGCGGGCGGGGTTCGACGTGTCGCTCATGGCGATCGAGAGCCTGGGCCGACGCGAGGACGGGAGCCCGAAGTGCCGACTGGTGGGCGCGGAAGTAAGGAAAGACGGACATACGGAAACGCGAAAATCCCCGTAGTTCGCGAGGAACTACGGGGATTTCGGCTGGTGTCCGAGGGGGGACTTGAACCCCCACGCCCGATAAAGGGCACTAGCACCTCAAGCTAGCGCGTCTGCCATTCCGCCACCCGGACAAGGTGTATGTCGCTCGGGGTTTTCCCCGCGGCGACATGGATAACTCTACCAGGGGTTCGAGGTGGCTTTCACCCGCGTTTCCCGTGGTCAGTGGGGTGCGGTGGGTGCGTCGGCGCTGATCCGGGCGGGGCCGGGGAGCCGCCCGTGCGGAGTGTTACGACGGCTTCACGGGGCGTCGTCGCACCCCATGGGGAGAGGGAGGCCTAGCCTCCGCGAGGTGGGTTACTTCTCCGAGTACCGCCGGCCCCGGATGCTGTCGCCGCTGCGCGAGCATCTGCGGGACACCTTCTGGTTCGCGCCGGTCGCGTCGATGGTGGCCGTGTTCGCGCTGTGGATCGCCGCGGCGACGCTGGACGAGGCGATCATCGGCGTCCTGCGCGACGACGGCGCGTACGAGGAGATCTCCGAACTGATCGGGATCGCCGACGACGCCAAGACGATCGTGACGACGATCGCCTCGGCCATGATGACCTTCATCGGTGTCGTCTTCTCCATCTCGCTGGTCGCCGTTCAGATGGCGAGCGGGCAGTTCAGCCCCCGGGTGGTACGGATCTTCATCCGCAGCCGCATCACCAAGGCGACCTTCTCCGTCTTCCTCGCCACCTTTCTGCTGTCGCTGCTCGTGCTGACCTCGTACGAGAGCGAGACCGACCCCCGGTACGTGACGAGCGTGCCGCTGGTGCAGTCGGTGCTGACGCTGCTGCTGGTGGGAGTGAGCCTGCTGCTCTTCGTGGCGTACGTGAACACGACGCTGCGGCTGATGCGGGTGGGGCACGTGGTGGAACGGATCACGACGGAGTCGCTGGCCGTCCTGGCCAAGCAGCCGGCGTACGGCGACGAGGCCGGTGAGCTGGGAGAGCCGACGGCCCACCTGGTGCACCGGGGGCGGGCCGGGGTGCTGCGGGACGTGAACGTGGCGTGGCTGGTGCGGGGCGCGCGGCGGCACGGAGTCGTACTGCGGCTGCTGCCGCGGATCGGGGACTTCGTGGTGCCGGGGACCCGCATCCTCGCCGTACACGGTGGGCGGGCGCCGCGCCGGATGGCGGCGGCGGTCTCCGTCGGGGTCGAACGGACTTTCCACCAGGATCTCGGCTTCGGGCTGCGCCAGCTCGCCGACATCGCGCTGCGCGCCCTCTCCCCCGCCGTCAACGACCCGACGACGGCCGTGCAGTGCCTGGACCGGATCGTCCAGATCCTCGCGGTGCTCGCGGACCGGCCGCTGGGGGCCGTCCTGCACCGGGACCGGAAGGGTGAGGTCCGCCTGGTGCAGGACGTACCGGGGTGGACCGATCTGGTGGATCTGGGGTTCACCGAGATCCGGGGCTGCGCGGCGGACAGCCCGCAGGTGTCCCGGCGGATGCTGGCCGGGCTCGACGATCTGCTGTCGCTGGCTCCGGAGGACCGGCGGGAGCCGCTGGTCCGGCACCGCACGCTCCTGGTCCAGCGGGTGGAGCGCACGGCGCCGGAGGCCGCCGACGTGGCCTTCGCCCTGGCGGCGGACCGTCAGGGGATCGGCTGAACGCCGGCTGGCACGGGGCGGGCTGGCATGGGGCGGGCCTCGGCTGCCTCTCCCGGACCCGCGGTCGATCAGCCGCGACGCGGGGTCGGAGTGACCCGCCCGGTCAGCTCTTCTCCCGCAGCGAGTGGAGGTGCGCGCTGGACTTGCGGGCGAAGTCGAACGACTCGACGGGGTTGTCGCGTTCGGCCTGCCAGTGGTGGGCGTGGCGGCCGTGACGTGTGCGGTTCACGGCCGAGATGAAACGCCCGTAGTCGATGTCGCCGTCCCCGACGTCCGCCATGCGGTAGCCGTCGCGGAGGGAGTCGTCGCGTTCGCCGTCCTTGACGTGGAAGAGGGGATAGCGGTGGGGCTGGTCGAGGACGTAGCTCAGCGGGTCGAAGGGGGCCGGGGTGCCGTCGGCGCGGCGGGAGAAGCGGAACTGGGCGACGTACGCCCAGTAGATGTCCATTTCGAGGTGGACGAGGTCCGGGTCGGTCTCGGCGAGCAGGACGTCGTAGAGGCGGACGTCCGGCCGGTCGGTGGCGAAGGAGAACTCCTCGGCGTGGTTGTGCTGGTAGAACTTCATGCCGCGCTTCTTCGCCTCGGCCCCGTACCGGTTGAACTCCTCGGCGCAGCGCTTCCAGCCGTCGACGGTGGCTCCGTAGCGCCAGGGGCCCGAGGCGGTGCCGATGTGCGGGAGTCCGAGGGCCTGGGCGTCGTCGAGGACCCGGTCGAGGTTCTGGGCGAAGGTGTAGGCCTTGGGATCGGAGGAGTAGTAGCCGACGTGGCTGCCGATGCCGCGCAGGCCGTGGTCGCGGGTGAGCCGCTTGAGTTCGGCGAGGGTGAGGGGGCCGGCGGAGCCCTGGGTGTATCCGGCGAACTCGACCTCGTCGTAGCCGTACTTCTTCAGCTCGGCGAAGACGGTGGCGAAGCCGAGCGTGGAGACCTTGTCGCGCAGGGAGTAGAGCTGGATGCCGAGGCGGCCGGGGGGCAGCACGGGCCTGCCGTGGCCGTCGCCGCGGGTGGCCGGGTCGGCCGCGGCCGGGGCGGCTTCGGTGGCGGCCGCGGCGGGGGCGGTCGCGCCGAGGAGGGCGGCCGCGGTGGCGCCGGCGGCGACTCCGAGCATGTTCCGTCTGCTGAGCTTACGGGCCAGTTCGGGGTCGGCCGGGGTGCTGTGGATACGTCGGGTGCGGCTCATCTGTGGATAACTCCTCGTTGTCGGTGGGGTCTGCTTCACTGGAGTCCGGTCAGCAGAGACCGGCCAGTCGGAGCAAGAGGGACTTCACATCGGTGGCCGCGACGCGGCCGCTCACAGCGCGGGGGGTGGAGCACAGAATGAGCGGACTTTCGTCGTCGCTCGTGGGGAGGCGGCCATGGCTGCCGCGAATAGGTGAGGGATCGAGGGGCACGACCGCGAGCCGGTAGCGCATGCCGAGCTTCTTGCGGGCGATCGCCTTCGCCGCCCTGACCCGTACGTACGGGTCGAGCGGGTCCATGAACAGTTCGGCGGGGTCGTAGCCGGGTTTGCGGTGGATCTCGACGAGCCGGGCGAAGTCGGGCGCCAACGCGTCGTCGAGCCAGTAGTAGTACGTGAACCAGGCGTCGGGTTCGGCGAGGGCGACGAGCTCCCCGGAGCGGGGGTGGTCGAGGCCGTGTTCCTTCTTGCCCTCGTCGTCGAGGAGCCGTTCCAGGCCGGGGAGGCCCGCGAGGGCTTCGCGGGTGGCGGCCATCTCGCCGGGGTCCTCGGGGCGGCGGACGTAGACGTGGGCGAGCTGGTGGTCGGCGACCGCGAAGGCACGGGAGGCCATCGGGTCCAGGTACTCCATGCCGTCCTGGGTGTGGACCTCGAGCAGCCCGGCGCGGCGCAGGGCGCGGTTGATGTCGACGGGCCGGTCGACGCGGGTGATGCCGTACTCCGAGAGGGCGACGACGGTGCGTCCTTCGGTGCGGGCCTCGTCGAGGAGTGGTCCGAGGGCGGCGTCGAGTTCGGCGGCGGCGCGCAGGGAGCGCGGGTCGTCGGGGCCGAAGCGCTGGAGGTCGTAGTCGAGGTGCGGGAGGTAGCAGAGGGCGAGGTCGGGGCGGCGGGTGCGCAGGATGTGGCGGGTGGCGTCGATGATCCACCGGCTGGAGACGAGGTCCGCGCCGGGGCCCCAGAAGTGGAAGAGGGGGAAGGTGCCGAGTTTCTCGGTGAGTTCGTCGTGGAGGGCCGGGGGCCTGGTGTAGCAGTCGGGTTCCTTGCGGCCGTCGGCGTAGTAGACGGGGCGGGGGGTGACGGTGATGTCGGTGTCGGCGCCCATGGCGTACCACCAGCAGATGTTGGCCACGGTGTAGCCGGGGTGGGCGCGGCGGGCCGCGTCCCAGAGTTTGTCGCCGGAGACGAGGCCGTTGTGCTGGCGCCACAGGAGGACGTCGCCGAGTTCGCGGAAGTACCAGCCGTTGCCGACGATGCCGTGCTCGGAGGGGAGGGTGCCGGTGAGGAAGGTGGACTGGGCGGTGCAGGTGACCGCCGGAAGGACGGTGGAGAGGGCGGCCTGCGAGCCGGACCGGGCGAGCGCTTTCAGACGGGGCATGTGCGTCAGGAGGCGGGGGGTGAGACCGACGACGTCGAGGACCAGGAGGGGGGTGGGTCGGGTGTCGCTCCGGGGACCGGTCATGGGAGTTCCTTGAGGCCGAGGTCGGTCAGGAGGTCACGGGCCAGGGTGAGTTCGGCGGCGATGCCGTCGGCGAGGCGGGCGCGGTTGCGGGGGCGCCGCGCGGCCGGAAGGGCCTGCCAGGTGTAGGTCTCGACCTCCAGGTGGTGGGTGCGGGGGCGGGGGCCGCCGACGAGGAGGCCGAGGGTGTCCTGGAGCACGGAGAGGGTGGAAGTGAGCGGAGGAGCGGGCGGCGCGTGGAGGGGGACGTGGAAGTGGGCGCGCCAGGGGGCGCCGTCGGGGAGGGACCGGCCGGCGAGCGCCTCGGGGAGGTCGTCGGTGCCGCGCAGTCCGGTGGCGGTGCTGGTGCGGGTCTGATGAAGGAAGCGGGGTTCGGCGAACGAGGCGAGCGCGGCGCGGACCTCGGGGAGGTGGGGGTGCTCGGCGTGCAGGGCCGCGGAGAGCTGGGACTTGACCACGGGGATCCCGGCGGCGGCGAGGTCGTCCAGGGCGGTGCGGGGGTCTTCGAAGGAGGTGGCGAGGTGACAGGTGTCGACGCAGACGCCGATGCGGGGGCTCGAGACGGCGGTGAGCGGGGCGATCGCGTCGGCGGTGGTCTCGACGGTGCAGCCGGGTTCCGGTTCGAGTCCGATCCGGACCGATTTGCCGGTCAGCTCCTCCAGGGCGTCGAGGCGTTCGGCGAGGGTCGTCAGGGCGGCGCGGGCGGTGTCGGCGGCGTGGGAGTCGAAGGGGGTGCGCCAGGCCAGGGGCAGGGTGGAGACGGAGCCGTCGGTGATGTCGTCGGGAAGGAGCGCGGCGAGGAGTCGGGCGAGGTCGGTGGTGTGGGCGAGGCGTTCGGGGCGGGTCCAGTCCGGCTGGTAGACGCGGTACTTGACCTCTTCGGCGCCGAAGCCGTCATAGGGGAAGCCGTTGAGGGTGACGACTTCGAGGCCGCGGTGGTCGAGTTCGGCGCGCAGCGCACGGAGGGAGACGGGGTCGGTGATGAGGGAGTGGGCGGCGTCGCGGGCGAGCCAGAGGCCGATGCCGAGGCGGTCCCGGCCGAGGCGCCGGCGGACGGGTTCGCAGTGGTCGCGGAGTTGTGCGAGAACACCGTCGAGGGTTTCGGCGGGGTGGACGTTGGTGCAGTAGGCGAGGTGGACGGTGGAGCCGTCGGGGTGGCGGAAGCGCATGGACGGCCTCCCTCATTCCCCGCCGCGGAGGATGGAGTTGCCCTCGTGGGTGGTGTCGGGTGAGGGGAGGTCGAGCCTGAGGCGGCCGCTGAGGCCGTAGAAGGCGACGGGGTTGCGCCACAGCACCTGGTCGACGTCGTCGTCGGAGAATCCGGCGGCGAGCATGGCGTCGCCGACCTTGCGGGTCTTGAGCGGGTCGCTCATGCCCCAGTCGGCGGCCGAGTTCACGAGGACGCGGTCCGGGCCGTGGTCCTTGAGGACGGCGACCATGCGGTCCTCGTCCATCTTGGTGTCGGGGTAGATGGAGAAGCCGAGCCAGGCGCCGCTGTCGGCGGCTTCCTTGACGGTGGTCTCGTTGAGGTGGTCGAGGAGGACCCGGTCGGGGGCGAGCGCCGATTCGCGTACGACGTCGAGGGTGCGGCGCAGGCCGGCGAGCTTGTCGCGGTGCGGGGTGTGGACGAGGGCGGGCAGGCCGTGGTCGGCGGCGAGCTGGAGCTGGGCGGCGAGCGCGGTGTCCTCGGCCGGGGTCATGGAGTCGTAGCCGATCTCGCCGACGGCGACGACATTGTCCTTCACGAGGTAGCGGGGCAGGGCGTCGAGGACGGGGGTGCAGCGGGGGTCGTTGGCCTCTTTGGGGTTGAGGGCGAGGGCGCAGTGGTGGGCGATGCCGTACTGGGCGGCCCGGAAGGCCTCCCAGCCGAGGAGGGAGTCGAAGTAGTCGAAGAAGGAGGCGGGTGACGTGCGTGGCTGGCCGAGCCAGAAGGAGGGTTCGACCAGGGCGCGGACGCCGGCGTCGTACATGGCGCGGTAGTCGTCGGTGGTGCGTGAGGTCATGTGGATGTGGGGGTCGAAGATGCGCATCAGGAGTCCTCCGTGGGGGCGGCGGTCAGGGTGAGGACGCGGTGGAGGTCGTCGGGGACGGGGCGTCCCGCGGCGGTGCGCTCGGCGGCGAAGTCGGTGAGCATCCGGGCGAGTTCGGCGTCGCCTCGGGCTCGGTGGGCCAGGCCGGCGACGGTGTCGACGGGGACGCCGGTGAAGAGGCACTTGAGGACGGCGTGGCGCCAGGAGTGGGGCGCCAGATGGGAGGCGGCGTAGGGGCCGAGGGCGGCGGCGATCAGCGTGGTGTCGTGGGTGCGCAGGGCGTCCTCGACGAGGGGGAGGGCCTGCGGGCCGGTGAGGAGTGCGGGGAGGGAGAGGAGGACGGCGCGGCGTTCGGCGGCGGTGCCGTGGTGGTAGAGGCGGGTCAGGGTGGTCGCGTCGGCGCGGGCCTCCTTGAGGAGCAGGACGCGGACGGAGTCGGCGTGTTCCTGGCCGCAGTGCCGGCCCGCTGAGGCGAAGCGCAGCTCCCACAGGGAGGTGCGGGCAGCGGCGGCGGTGAGGGCCTCGTCGAGCCAGCGGCGGGCGGAGTCGGTCAGCATGCCGGGCTCTCCCGTCGGGCCGGGTGGTCGCGGAGGAAGGCGAGGGAGGTGCGGGCGAGTTCGGGGCCGGCGTGGGAGTGGCGGGGCAGTTCGACGACCGTCAGGCCCTGGTAGCCGCCGGCCGTGAGGTCGGCGAGGGCGGCGAGCACGGGCGGGAAGTCGATCTCGCCCTCGCCGAACGGGAGGTGTTCGTGGACACCGCGGCGCATGTCCTCGATCTGGACGTGGTGCAGCCAGGGGGCGGCGGCGCGGAGGCAGTCGGCCGGGGCGGCCGGCTCCAGGCACTGGCAGTGGCCGATGTCGAGGGTGAGGCCGAGGACGGCGGGTTCCGGATCACCGAGGAGGCCGCGGAGGTGGTGGAAGTCGTCGAGGGTGGCGAGGAGGTGACCGGGTTCGGGTTCGACGGCGAGGGGGACACGGGCGGCGGCCGCGGCGTCGAGGACGGGGGTGAGGGATTCGGCGAGACGCTTCCAGGCGGTGGCCTCCGAGGTGCCCTCGGGGGTGATGCCGCTGAAGCAGTGGACGGCGTGGGCGCCGAGGTCGGCGGCGACGCGGACGGCCCGCAGGAGGAGACCGGTGCGGGTGGCGCGGGCGTCGGGGTCCGGGTCGAGCAGGGAGGGGCCGTGCTTGCGCCGCGGGTCGAGGACGTAGCGCGCGCCGGTCTCGACCGTGACCTGGAGGCCGAGGCCGTCGAGGCGGCGGGCGAGCTGGGCGGTGCGTGCGGCGAGGTCGGGTGCGAGGGGGTCGAGGTGCATGTGGTCGAGGGTGAGGCCGACACCGTCGTAGCCGAGGTCGGCGAGGAGGGCGAGGGCGTCGTCGAGCCGCAGGTCGGTGAGGCCGTTGGTGCCGTATCCGAGGCGGGGAGCGGGGCCGGGGGTGAGGGGGGTGCTCATGTGGGGCTCACCTTCCGGGCGAGGGCGCGGGCGAGCGGGGCGAGAGCGAGGAGTGCGAGGGCGGTGACGGGGGCGCCGGAGCGGGCGGCGAGGGTGGCCTGGAGGGGGATGAGGGCGCGGATGCCGGCGCCGACGGAGCGCTGGGTGAGGGGCGGTGACGGGTTGAGGGCCGCGTGGAGGAGGGGGGCGGCGGGGGTGCGGGCGTAGTCGGCGGCGAGTGCGGCGACGACGAGACGGGCCGGCGCGGCGGGGGTCCGGTCGCCTGCGACCGGGCGGGTCGCGGTCGCGGCCACGGCGAGGGTGGCGGCGAGGGCCAGCGAGGGGGCGCGGGTGGAGCCGCCCTGGGCCTCGTGCCGTGACACGGCGGTGACGGCGTAGGTGTGTACGGCGAGGAGGGCGGCGGAGGCGAGGGGGCTGGCGGGAGGGCGGGGGCGCGGGGAGGGTGGGCGGGGGGAGGGGGAGGGGGAGCCCCCCGTGGCGGTGGCGCCGAGGAGGAGGTCCAGGGCCCTGGCCGCCGCCATCGCCGCCGGCCCGGCCGGGGTGTGCTTGAGGTGGAGGTCGTAGGACCAGACCGTCGCGGCGAGGGCGGTGGCGACCCCGAGCGCCGGGCGGCCCGCGCGGGCGGCGAGGCCGAGGCCGGCCGCCGTCAGGGCCGCCGATGCGGTGAGGGCCGCGCGGGGGGTGATCCGTCCGGACGGGATCGGACGGTGCGGGCGGTCGACGGCGTCCTCGGCGCGGTCGGCCCAGTCGTTGAGCGCCATGCCCGCCTCGTACAGGCAGACGGAGGCGCCGATAGCCAGGAGCGTGGCGCGGTTCGGGCGCAGGCCCGCGGCCGCCGCGCCGGCGAGGGCGTCTCCGGGCACGGTGCAGAGGGCGGAGACGCGGAGCAGTTCCGCCCACGGGGCGACGCGCCGGGCGACGCGCCGGGCGAGGCGCCCGCTCACCGCCGTCACCACCGTCACCGCCGCCGCCGTCACCGCCCCTCCCCCAGGCGTGCGCCGAAGGCCAGCAGGCGGTCGTACTGTTCCGCCAGGGCGGCGGGCGCGTCGCCCTCCGGGTCCTTGAAGTAGAAGGCCAGGTCCTCCAGGGGTCCGGTGAGGCCCTTCTCGTGGGCGCGGGCCGTCAGTCGGGCGAGGTCGAGGACGAGCGGGGCGGCGAGGGCCGAGTCGCATCCCTGCCAGGTCGTCTGGAGGGTCATGCGGGAGCCGAGGAAGCCGTCGAAGGCGATGTGGTCCCAGGCCGTCTTCCACTCCCCCAGGGCCGGTACGTCGTCGATGTGGACCTGGCCCTGGGGTGCGCCGCCGAGGACCTCGGCGAGGACGCGTTCCTTGCCGGCGTTCTTCGCGGCCGCGGCGGCCGGGTCGGCGAGGGCCGCGCCGTCGCCGCCGCCGAGCAGGTTGGTGCCGGACCAGGCCCGTACGGTCAGGGCGCGCTGGACGAACATCGGGGCGAGGACGGAGCGCAGGAGTGTCTGGCCGGTCTTGCCGTCGCGGCCGGCGTGGGGAAGTCGGCTCGTGGTGACGGTGTCGGTGAGGGCGGGGTGGCGCAGTCCGGTGGAGGGGGTGAAGTTGACGTAGGGGCAGCCCGCGCGGAGCGCGGCGGCCGCGTAGAGAGAGCTGGGCGGGAGTCCGGCGCCCCCCGACGCCGGTTCCGCACCACCCGGAAGCCGCCCGTCCCCCGACGCCGGTTCCGTGGAGGCCACATTGACGACCACGACCCTGGCCAGGTCCAGTCGTTCGCGGAAGTCCGTCAGGTCGGCGGCGAAGAGGGTGATGAGTTCTTCGTCGGTGCGGGGGTCTCCCGGCAGGGGGCCGCCGGGTCTGATCCGTTCGTCGGCGGTGTGGAGTTCGGTGGCCACGGCGGCGGCGAGGCCGTGGGGCAGGACGCCGGCGGCGGTGAGTTCCTCGGCCCGTTTGGGCAGGGGGCAGGTGGTGGTGTCGTGTCCACCGAAGACGAGGGAGGACAGTGGGGGCAGGCAGGCCGTGGCGAAGGCGCGGGTTTCGGTGGCCATGCCGGTGGGTGGGTGCAGGCCGGCCGTCATGGCGGCGCAGCCGGCCACCACGGTGGTGGCGACGGAGCCTCTCGCTCCGATGAGCCAGACTCCGGTACGTGTTGGTGTTCCAGGGGTCACGTCGCTGCCTCCCTTGTTCTGGGGTGGAGACGGCGGGCGGGGGGTACGGCGCCTCCCCGCCCGCCGCCGGCTGTGCGGGGAGCTCTACGGGGTCGGGGTGAGCTCCTTCAGTCGGATGTCGCGGAAGGACACCTGGTCGTCGGCTCCGTGGTTCTGGATGCCGATGTGGCCGTTCGTGAGGCTGCGGGCGGGGTCGGTGTTGGTGAAGTCGTTGATCTTTACTCCGTTGAGGAAGACCTGGAGCCGTTCGCCCTGGACGCGGATCTCGTAGGTGTTCCACTGGCCGGGGGGCCGCAGGGCCGCGTCGCGGGCGGTGAGGTTCGCCGACTTGAAGCCGTAGACGGCTCCGGTGGTGCGGTCGGGGGCGTCGGTGGCGTCGATCTGGATCTCGTAGCCGTTGTTCACGGCGGACCAGGGGTCGTCGGAGGCGGGGAAGCCGACGAAGACCCCGGAGTTGTCGTCGCCCTCGGTCTTCCAGTCGAGGGTGAGGGAGTAGGAGGTGAACTCCTTGGCCTGGTACCAGAGCATTCCCATGCCGCCGACGGTGCGCAGTTCGCCGTCGGCGACGTCGAAGCTGCCGGGGCCGGCCTGCTTCCAGCCTTCGCGGGTCTCGCCGTTGAAGAGGTCGCGGTAGCCGGTCCGGGGCCGGCAGTCGGCGGTGACCTGACCGGTGGCGTAGCGCAGTCCGCCGAGGAGGTGTTGGCGGAAGGCGGGTTCGGTGTAGGACTCCTTGGTGTGGCCGCCGCCGGTGTAGAAGGAGCGGCCGCCGCCGTAGGACTTGCACCAGGCGATGGGGTGGTCGCCCTTCATCGTGCCGCCCTGGTAGGTGGTTTCGTCGAGGGTGGCGAGGATGCGGGCCTGGCCCCGGGGGTTGGTGCGGTAGTTGTACCACTCGTCGGTGCGCTGCCAGGGTGCGTCGATGTGGGCGGTGGCGGGGTGGTCGTGGTCCTCGACGCGTACGGTCGCGGGCTGGATGTGCGGGTGGGAGTGGAAGTGGGCGCCGACGAGTCCGCCGTAGAACTCCCAGTCGTATTCGGTGTCGGCGGCGGCGTGGATGCCCATGTATCCGCCGCCGTTGGAGAGGTAGTTCTCGAAGGCGGTCTGCTGGTCGGCGTCGAGGACGTCGCCGGTGGTGGAGAGGAAGACGACGGCGTCGTAGCGGGCGAGGTTGGCGCTGGTGAACTGGCGTGGTTCTTCGGTGGTGTCGACGGTGATGTCGCTGCCGGCGCCGAGTTCCTTGAGTGCGGTGATGCCGGTGCCGATGGAGTCGTGGCGGTAGCCGGCGGTGCGGGAGAAGACGAGGACGCGCTTGGTGGTCCGGTCGACGGGGGTGTTGCTGATGGTGAAGTCGTCGAGGTCGTAGAGGGCGCCGGCGCCTCCCTTGAAGACGAGGTGGAGCTGGGTGGTTCTGCGGGGGACGTTGCGCAGGGGTACGTCGATGTCCTGGAAGGTCTCCCAGCCGCCGGTGACGGGTACGGGGGCGGAGCCGAGGAGGGTGCCGGTGGGTGATCCGGTGCGGACTTCGAGGAAGCCGCCGGCGCCGCCGGAGGAGACGCGGGCGGTGAGTTTGGTGGATCCGGTGAGGTTGTAGGGGGTGAAGGCGATCCAGTCGCCGTTGTGGATGTCGCCGACGGTGCGGCCGCCGTTGGCCGGTGCCTTGTCGATGACGCTGGTGCCGCTCTGGGTGTCGAAGTGTTCGGCCTGGCGGTGGCGGGGCTGGAGTTTGGCCTGGTCGTGGGTGGTGAGGGGGGCTTGGCCGCCGCCTCCGCCGTCGGTGTATTCGGCGTCGAAGACGGCGAAGATGTTGGCGTCGTCGTCGTGGCCGCCGTCGGCGGAGGTCTTGATGGTGCCGGTGCAGCCGTTGGCTGAGGTGACGGGGTGGCCGTGGCTGTCGTGGCCGAGGATGTAGGTGACCTTGACCTTGGTGCAGTCGATGGGTCGGGTGGCGCCGTCTTCGGGGTCGGTGACCGTCACCTTGAAGGGGATGTCGTCGCCGAAGTTGAAGAGGGCTCCTTCGGCGGGCAGTTCGAGGGTCACCTTGGGTGCGGTGTTGCCGACGACGATGTGGACGGAGGCGGAGCCGGTGCGGCCTGAGGGGTCCTTGGCGGTCACGGTGGCGGTGTAGGTGCCGTTCTTGCGGTAGGTGTGGGTGGGGTGGGCGGCGGTGGAGGTGGCGCCGTCGCCGAAGTCCCAGTGGTAGGTGAGGGGGTCGCCGTCGCCGTCGGTGGTGCCGGCGGAGGAGAAGGTGACCTTGAGAGGTGCGACGCCGGAGGTTTTGGTGGCGCTCGCTTCGGCGACGGGTGAGCGGCCGCCGGTGGCGTTCTCGATGCGGTAGAGGCCGGCGTTGTGGTCGCCGCCGAACCAGGCGGTGCCGTAGTCGAGGACGTAGAGGGCTCCGTCGGGGCCGAAGCTCATGTCCATGACCTGGGTGCCGGTCCAGGGGACGGGGTTGATGGACTGGACGGTGCCGTCGGCGCCGTGCTCGATGCGCTTGATCCAGCGACGGCCGAATTCGCCGGCGAAGAAGTCTCCGTCGTACGACTCCGGGAACTTGACCGGGGAGGTGTTGGCGGGGTCGTAGCGGTAGACGGGTCCGCCCATGGGGGATTCGGAGCCGGTGCCGAACTCGGGGAGGGAGCCGCCGTTGTAGGGGATCCAGGCGGGTTCGGAGGGTGGGAGGTCGACGAGTCCGGTGTTGTGGGGGGAGTCGTTCTTGGGTGCGGCGCAGTCGAAGGTGGCGCCGGAGGTCTTGGTGGCGAAGTCGTAGTCGACGTAGGGGTCGTTGTTACCGGTGCAGAAGGGCCAGCCGAAGTTGCCGGGTTTGGTGACGCGGGCGAACTCGACTTGGCCGGCGGGTCCGCGGGTGGGGTCGGCGGCGCCGGCGTCGGGGCCGTAGTCGCCGACGTAGAGGACGCCGGTGGTCTTGTCGACGCTGAAGCGGAAGGGGTTGCGGAAGCCCATGGCGTAGATCTCGGGGCGGGTCTTGTCGGTCCCGGGGGCGAAGAGGTTGCCGGGCGGGATCGTGTAGGAGCCGTCGTCGGCGACCTTGATGCGGAGGATCTTGCCGCGCAGGTCGTTGGTGTTGCCGGAGGTGCGGCGGGCGTCGTAGGCGGGGTTGCGGCCGGGGCGTTCGTCGATGGGGGTGTAGCCGTCGGAGGCGAAGGGGTTGGAGTCGTCGCCGGTCGACAGGTAGAGGTTGCCCTGGGCGTCGAAGTCGATGTCGCCGCCGACGTGGCAGCAGATGCCCCGGGTGGCGGGGATGTCGATGACCTTCTTCTCGCTGGCGTTGTCGAGGGTGCCGTCGGTGTTGAGGGTGAAGCGGGAGAGGCGGTTGACGCCTTCGTACGGGGCGAAGTCGGCGGGGGTGCCGTCGTTGGGGGCGTCGCCTGCGGGGGTGGTGAGGGGCGGGGCGTAGTAGAGGTAGATGGCTCTGTTCTGGGCGAAGTTCGGGTCGAGGCCGATGCCTTGGAGGCCTTCCTCGTCGTGGGAGTAGACGGGGACGGTGCCGATGACGCGGGTGTTGCCGGCGGCGTCGGTGCGGCGGAGTTCGCCGCTGCGGGAGGTGTGCAGGACGCTGCGGTCGGGGAGTACGGCGAGCGACATCGGTTCGCCGACTTCTTCGCCGCCCTTGGCGAGGGTGACCTGCTGGAATTCCTCGGCGGCGGCGGTCGCGGCCGCCGCCGCGCCGGTGGTGGTCGCTGCCGGGGTCCTGGTGGCGGTGGTGTCGTCCGTGTCCGCGGCGAGGACCTGGGGGGCGCCGAGGGCGAGCAGTCCGACGGTGAGGAGGGCGAGGGTTTTCCTGGCTCGGAGTCGTTGTCTGTGCACGGGTGTCCTCCGGAGTAGGGCCGGGTGTGCGGGGGTGTCCGGGGACCGGCGTGCGCCGTCACGCTGGTCGTCACGTACCGCTGTCACGTCATGTACACATCAGGGACCGTAGCCTTTGGCCGTCCGCCACGGAAAGCCCTTGTGCACCACTGGGGTTGAACTTTTCACCGCGAGAGGACAAAGCCTCCCGAGGGCAGGCCGGATCGACCTGGCAGCGAGGCCGCCGCCAGGCGCTCACCTGCGCGGATGGCTAGCGGTCGGCTCCGAAGGCGGCGTCGAAGGAGGCCGCCGGGGGGTCGAAGTCGTACCGCTTCAAGTGGGAAAGCGCTTCAGGCGCGCCGGTGAGCCGGTCCATGCCGGCGTCCTCCCACTCCACCGAGACGGGCCCGGTGTAGCCGATCGAGCGGAGCATCCGGAAGACGTCCTCCCAGGGGACGTCGCCGTGCCCCGCCGAGACGAAGTCCCAGCCGCGCCGGGGGTCGCCCCAGGGCAGATGGGAGCCGAGCCGCCCGTTGCGGCCGTCGAGGCGTTTGCGGGCCTCCTTGCAGTCCACGTGGTAGATCCGGTCGCGGAAGTCCCAGAGGAAGCCGACCGGGTCCAGGTCCTGCCAGACGAAATGGCTCGGGTCGAAGTTGAGACCGAAGGCCGGCCGGCGGCCGACCGCCTCCAGGGCCCGCTGGGTGGTCCAGTAGTCGTAGGCGATCTCGCTCGGATGGACCTCGTGCGCGAACCGCACGCCCTCGGCGTCGAAGACGTCCAGGATCGGGTTCCAGCGCTCCGCGAAGTCCTCGAAGCCGCGCTCGATCATCCGCTCCGGCACCGGCGGGAACATCGCGACCAGGTGCCAGATCGACGATCCGGTGAACCCGACGACGGTGTCGACGCCGAGGGCCGCCGCGGCGCGTGCGGTGTCGGCGAGCTCGGCCGCCGCCCGTCGCCGTACGCCTTCCGGCTCCCCGTCGCCCCAGATCCTGGCCGGGACGATCGCCTGGTGGCGTTCGTCGATCGGATGGTCGCAGACGGCCTGCCCCACCAGGTGGTTGGAGATCGCCCAGCAGGTCAGCCCGTACTTCTCGAGGAGGGCGCGCCGGCCCTCGACGTACGAGGGGTCGGCGAGGGCCTTGTCGACCTCGAAGTGGTCGCCCCAGCAGGCGAGTTCGAGGCCGTCGTAGCCGAAGTCACGGGCGAGCCGGCAGACCTCCTCCAGGGGCAGGTCGGCCCACTGGCCGGTGAAGAGCGTGAAGGGACGTGGCACGGTCGCGGCCTCCTAGACCTGTACGGGTACGGGGGTGTAGACGGCGTTCTTCTGGGCGCTCTCCTCCACCGCGGCCAGCACCCGCTGGACCTGGAGCCCGTCTGCGAAGGACGGCGCGGGCGCGGTCCCGGTCGCGATGGCGTGGACGAGGTCGCGGGCCTGGTGCGCGAAGGTGTGCTCGTAGCCGAGCGCGTGTCCGGGGGGCCACCAGCCCTCCAGGTACGGGTGGCCCGGCTCGGTCACCAGGATGCGGCGGAAGCCCGCGGAGACGGCCGGTTCGGTGTGGTCGTGGAAGGAGAGTTCGTTGAGCCGCTCCAGGTCGAAGGCGAGGGAGCCCTTCTCCCCGTTGATCTCCAGGCGCAGGGCGTTCTTGCGGCCCGCCGCCATCCGGGTCGCCTCGAAGGAGGCGAGCGCTCCGGAGGCGAGCCGTCCGGTGAACAGGGCCGCGTCGTCCACCGTCACCTCCCCGTACGTCCGCCCCGCCCCGCCCGTGGCTGCCGCGCCACCCGGCCCGCTCGGCCCGCCCACGCCGCCCACGCCGCCCACGCCGCCCGCGCCGTCCGCGGCGGTTCCGGACAGGCCCGACGAGACGCCGGCGAGCAGGGGCCGTTCCCGTACGAACGTCTCGGTGAGCGCCGAGACGCCGACCAGCGGCTCCCCCGCGAGGTACTGCGCGAGGTCGACGGCGTGCGCCCCGAGGTCTCCCAGCGCGCCCGAGCCGGCGTGCTCGCGTTCCAGGCGCCAGGTCAGCGGGAAGCCGGGGTCGACGAGCCAGTCCTGCAGATAGGTGACCCGCACGTGCCGCAGGGCGCCGAGCCGGCCGTCGGCGACGAGCCGGCGTGCGTACGCGAGGGCCGGCACGCGCCGGTAGTTGAAGCCGACCATGGCGATCTGGCCGCGGGCGGCGGCCGCTTCGGCGGCGGTGACCATGGCCTCCGCCTCGGCGACCGAGTTGGCGAGCGGCTTCTCGCACAGGACGTGCTTGCCCGCCTCCAGGGCGGCGACGGCGATCTCCGCATGGCTGTCACCCGGGGTGCAGACGTCCACGAGGTGGACGTCGTCGCGGGCGACGAGGGCGCGCCAGTCGGTCTCGGCGGCCGCCCAGCCGTGCCGGTCGGCGGCCGCGCGGACGGCGGCTGCCGACCGGCCCGCGACGGCGGCCAGGACCGGTCGCATCGGCAGGTCGAAGACGCGTCCGGCCGTGCGCCACCCCTGGGAGTGGGCGGCGCCCATGAACGCGTACCCGACCATGCCGACGCCGAGTGCTGGCCGGCTCGGCGGCCGGCTCGGCGAGTGGCTCGGCCGGCGGCTCGGCGGCGTGGCCTCGTCGGCCTCGCTGTCCCTCAGTTCCATACGGATTCCTCCTCGTCGGTTGCGCGGTGGGGGCGGCCGGAGGCCGGTCAGCTGAAGCCGGTGGGCAGGTACTGGTCGACGTTGTCCTTGGTCACGACGGCCGAGTAGAGGGTGATGGAGGCCGGGATCTCCAGCTCGGACATCCCTCCGACACCCTTCTTCTGGCCGAGCGCGCGGGCCAGGTCGATGGCGGAGGCGGCCATGGTCGGCGGATAGAGGACGGTCGCCTTGAGGACGCTGTCGTCGGCCTTGATGGCGTCCATGGCGGACTTGGCGCCGGCGCCGCCGACCATCAGGAAGTCCTTGCGGCCGGCCTGGGCGATGGCGCGCAGGGCGCCCACGCCCTGGTCGTCGTCGTGGTTCCACAGGGCGTCGAACTGGCCCTGCGCCTGGAGGAGTTGGGCCATCTTGGCCTGCCCGGACTCGACGGTGAAGTCGGCGGCCTGGCGGGCGACCTTGGTGATGTTGGGGTAGTTCTTGAGGGCGTCGTCGAAGCCCTGGGTGCGCTGCTTGGTGAGTTCCAGGCTGTCCATGCCCGCCAGCTCGATCACCTTGGCGTTCGGCTTGTCCTTGAGCTGTTCGCCGATGTAGCGGCCGGCGTTGAGGCCCATGCCGTAGTTGTCGCCGCCGATCCAGCAGCGGTAGGCCTGCGGGGAGGCGAAGATCCGGTCGAGGTTGATGACGGGGATGCCGGCCTTCATGGCCTGGAGGCCGACCTGGGTGAGGGCCTTGCCGTCGGCGGGGAGGATGACCAGGACGTCGACCTTCTTGTTGATGAGGGTCTGGATCTGGCCGATCTGGGCGGCGGTGTCGTTGGATCCCTCGGTGATCTCCAGGGTCACCTCGGAGTACTTCTTCGCCCGGTCCTTGGCGTTCTGGTTGATGGCGTTGAGCCAGCCGTGGTCGGCCTGGGGGCCGGCGAAGCCGATGGTGACGGGGGTGCCGGGCTTGTCGTCGGCGGCCGGGACGTTGTTCGCGGCCGGTGCCTGGTTCTTGGGTTCGTTGCTGGTGCAGGCGGTGAGAACCGCGCCGGCGGAGACGGCGGCGGTGCCGAACAGCAGTCCTCTGCGGCTGGTTTGCGGCATGGCGGTGGGTCCCTTCGACAAGAGGGGGCGGGGGTGAGGGGTGAGCGGCGGGGCGGGGGGTTGGGGGGTGGGGTGGGTGGGGTCAGGCTTCGCCGTTGCGCAGGGTGCGGCGCTGGATCAGGACGGCGGCGACGATGATCGCGCCCTTGGCGATCTGCTGGACGTCGCTCTGCAGGTTGTTGAGCGCGAAGATGTTGGTGATCGTGGTGAAGACCAGGACACCGAGGACGGAGCCGACGATGGTTCCTCGGCCGCCGGTGAGCAGGGTGCCGCCGATGATGGCGGCGGCGATGGCGTCGAGTTCGTACAGGTTGCCGTTGGTGTTCTGGCCGGACCCGGAGAGGATGATCAGCAGGAAGGCGGCGATGCCGCAGCACATTCCGGACAGCAGGTAGAGGTAGAGGCGCTGGCGGCGGACGTCGATGCCGGCGAGGCGGGCGGCTTCCGCGTTGCCACCGACGGCGACCGTGCGGCGGCCGAAGGTGGTCCGGTTGAGGATGAGCCAGCCCGCGACGGTGACGGCGGCGAAGACGAGGACCAGCGGCGGGACGCCGAGCAGGTAGGCGTCGGGGACGCCGAGGTCGAGGACGGAGTCGACGGTGACGATCTGGGTGCGGCCGTCGGTGATCTGCAGGGCGAGGCCGCGGGCCGAGGCGAGCATGGCCAGGGTCGCGATGAACGGCACCATCCCGCCGTACGCGATGAGCAGACCGTTCACGAGTCCGCAGGCGACGCCGACCACGACGGCGGTGAAGAGGATGCCGGCGAATCCGTACTCCTGAGTGGCCAGCGTGGTCGCCCAGACGGAGGCGAGGGCGACGATCGCGCCGACGGAGAGGTCGATGCCGCCGCTGGTGATGACGAAGGTCATGCCGACGGTGACGACACCGATCACCGAGGCCTGGGTGAGGACCAGTTGGAGGTTGGAGGTGGCCAGGAACTCGTCCGGCCTGGTGAAGCCGCCGACGGCGATCAGGATCGTCAGCACACCCAGCAGGGAGAGGTTGCGGACGTCGGCCTTGAGACCGAGCGCGCGTCGGCCGCTCCGCTGCGCGGGCGCCTCGGTGCTCTTCGCGGTGGACAGCGTCATGACGTCGGGCTCCCTTCCATCACGAGGTCGAGTACGCGGTGTTCGTCGAGGTCACGGGCGGGCGCCGTGTGGACGACCCGGCCCTCCCTGAGCACCACGACGCGGTCGGCGAGGCCGAGCACCTCGGGCACTTCGCTCGACACGAGGAGGACGGCGAGCCCGTCGTCGGCGAGGCGGCGGATGACGGCGTAGAGCTCGGCGCGGGCGCCGACGTCGACGCCGCGGGTCGGCTCGTCGAGCAGCAGGACGCGGCAGCCGCGCAGCAGCCAGCGGGCGAGGACGGCCTTCTGCTGGTTTCCGCCGGAGAGGGTACGGATCGGGGCGTCGGGGTTGTCGGGCCGCAGCGAGAGTTCCCGGGTGGCCGCGCGGGAGGACGCCCGTTCGGCGGTACGGTCGATCCAGCCGGCGCGGGAGAAGCGGGCGAGCGTGGACACCGAGACGTTCCGGGTCACGGACTCCAGCATCAGCAGGCCCTGGGCCTTGCGCTCCTCGGGGGCGAGGCCGAGACCGGCACGGACCGCGTCCCGGACACTGCCGGGGCGCAGGGCGCGGCCGTCGACGAGGACACGTCCGGCGGTGGGCTTCCGGGCGCCGAAGACCGTCTCCAGGATCTCGGAGCGGCCCGAACCGACGAGTCCGGCGAGGCCGACGATCTCGCCGGGCCGCAGGTCGAGGTCGACCGGCTCGAACTCCCCCTCCCGGGCCAGGCCTTGGATCCGCAGCACGGGTGGGGCGGCCGGAGGAGCGGCCGGACGTTCGGGGAAGACGTAGGCGACGTCGCGGCCGGTCATCAGGGCGACGATGTCCCGGGTGGGCGTGGAGGCCGCGGGCAGTCCCCCGGCGACGGCCCGGCCGTCCTTGAGGACGGTGACCCGGTCGCCGATGCGGCGGATCTCCTCGAGGCGGTGGGAGATGTGGACGACGGCGACGCCGTTCGCGGTGAGGTCGGCGACGATACGGAAGAGGTTGTCGACCTCGTCAGGGTCGAGGGCCGCGGACGGTTCGTCCATCACGATGAGGCGGACGTCGTGGGAGAGCGCGCGGGCCATCGAGACGATCTGCCGGTGTGCGGCGGAGAGTTCGCCGACGCGCCGGGCCGGGTCGATCTCGGGGTGGCCGAGCCGTTCGAGGAGCGCCGCGGTCGCGGCGCGGGCGGCGCGGCCGCGGACGACGAATCCGGCGGTGGTGGGTTCGTGGCCGAGGTGGACGTTCTCGGCGACGGACAGCCCCTCCACCAGGTCGAGTTCCTGGTAGATGGTGGCGATCCCGAGGCGCATGGCGGCGATCGGCGAGCGCAGCTGGACGGGGCTGCCGCGCCAGCTGATGCGACCGCCGTCGGGCTGGTGGGCGCCGGCGAGGATCTTGATGAGGGTGGACTTGCCGGCGCCGTTCTGTCCGAGGAGGCAGTGGACCTCGCCGGGCGCGACCTCCAGGTCGACGCCGTCGAGGGCGCGGACGCCGGGAAAGGACTTGGTGATGCCGGACATGGTGAGCAGCGGCGGTACGGAGGCGGGCGTGGCGCTGCTGACGGGCGGGGGCGGGGCTGGGAAGGGGGGTGGGGGCGGCGGCGGTTCCGGTGCCATGACGAAGCTCCCCTCGGCGGGTGCGGCCGTGAGTGGGCAGGGTGGGACCAGGAGGGTGACCAGAAGGTGGTGAACCAGAGGGTGGTGACCAGGGTGGTGAGGGTGGTGACCAGAGGGTGGTGAAGGGGGCGGGGCAGGGTGTGGCGGTGCGGCCGGGCGAGGTGAGGACGGTGCCGCCCGGTGGGGTCGTCGGTCGGGAGCTCCCCCGACGCGTCAGGCCGGGGAGAAGAGGTGATCGCTGATGAGACGGGCCGCGCCGATGACCCCGGCCGCCGGGCCCAACTCGCCGAGCACGATGGGGAGATTGCCGGTGGCCAGCGGCAGGGACTGCCGGTAGACCTGGGTGCGGACACTGGCGAGGAGGTTGTGACCGAGGCCGGTGACCCCGCCGCCGATCACCACCAGACCGGGATTGAAGAAGCTCACGAGTCCGGCGATGACCTGCCCGACCCGGTTGCCGCCCTCACGGATGAGTCCGAGGGCGGTGGCGTCCCCGGCGGCGGCCGCCGCGGCGACGTCGACCGCCGTGAGCCGGCCGGCCGCCGCCAGGCGCCCGGCGAGCTCGTCCGACCTGCCGCCGCGCGCCGCGTCCTCGGCGTCGCGGGCCAGAGCGGCGCCGCTGAAGTGGGCTTCCAGGCAGCCCTTGTTCCCACACGCGCAGGCGCGGCCGTCCGGTTCGACCTGGATGTGCCCGATGTCGCCGGCGCTGCCCGTCGTACCGCGGTAGACCTCGCCGCCCACGACGATGCCGCACCCGATGCCCGTACCGATCTTGACGCAGAGGAAGTCCCCGACCGAGCGGGCGACGCCGGCGTGCTGCTCCCCCATGGCCATGAGGTTCACGTCGTTGTCGACCATGACCGGGCAGCCGAGTTCCTGGCTGAGCGCCTCCCGTACGGGGAAGCCGTCCCAGCCGGGCATGATCGGTGGTGCGACCGGGATGCCCTCGGGGAAGCGGACCGGTCCGGGGACGCCGATGCCGGCGCCGTCGAAGCCTTCGGCGAGGCCCGAGGCGCGCAGTTTGGCCGCCATGGACAGGGCCTGCTCGAAGACGGCGACGGGGCCCTCGCGGACGTCCATCGGGTGGTTGATGTGCCCGAGCACCTCCAACTCGGCGTTGGTGACGGCCACATCGATGGAGGTGGCGCCGATGTCGATGCCGAGGAAGCGGAGTTCGGGGGCGAGCCGGATGTTGTGCGATCGGCGTCCGCCGCGCGAGGCGGCGAAGCCGTCCGCGACGACGAGGCCGGTGTCGAGCAGCCGGTCGACCTCGACGGCGAGCTTGGAGCGGGAGAGATCGATGTGATCACCCAGCTGGGCGCGGGAGTTGGGTCCTCCGTCGCGCAGCAGCCGGAGCAGTCGCGCCTGGTGCGCGTTGGCAGGTCGTGCCGTCATGCGTCTCACGCGCCCCTCCCCTTGGTGACGTGTCGCGGGCTCTCCGTCGGGCTTTGGAGGGGAACGTAGCAGTGGTGTCCCGGAGTGGGAAGAAGTCGTGCGTGAATCCGCTAGGACTTTTTCCCTAGTGAGGACAAAGCCGGGGCCGGGGTGGTGGCCGGCGGGCGGACCTCGGCCAGGCGGGCGGAGACGACGACGTTCCCGTCGTACCCCTTCTCCTTCGTGAAGCCTCCGCCGCAGGTCAGCAGGCGCAGCTCGGGCAGTGCGCCGTATTTGTAGATCCGCTCGGCCGGGAAGCGGTCCTTTGGGACGACCTCGACGCCGTACACGGTGAAGACGGCCGTCGTGCCGTCGCGGCGGGCGATCTCGACACGATGGCCCTTGCGCAGGGCGCCGAGGTCGAAGAAGACGGCGCGCCCCTCGGGTGTGTCGACATGGCCGACGACGACGGCGGTCCCCTGCTCCCCCGGGGTGACGGCGCCGGTGAACCAGCCGGCGAGGTTCTTCTCGTACGGGGGTGGGGCGTCGATCCACCCTTCGGGGTCGAGGCCGACGTCCATGACGGGTGCGTCGACGCGGAGGGCCGGGACGCGGACTCGTTCGGGGCGCGAGGCGGGCAGCGGAGCGGGGACGGCCTCGGGGGAGACCGCGTCAGGGGTGGTGGCGGCGCCGGCCCGGCCGGGGGCGGCGGCGGCGAGCGGCTGCGGTGGTCCCGCGGCCCGCCATTCCTCCGTACCGCCTCGCACCAGGTGGATGCCCACGAGGAGGACGACGGCGAGGACACCCCAGGCGCCGCGCCCGCCCGAAACATTCGACCCCTGCACGATCCGATCCGCTCTCTCCGTCGACACATGTGCGCGTGTACACCGGGTGCACCGGGTGCGCGTGGTGACCCTTCCGCCCCGGGCCTCGTCACCCCGGGGCGGAAGGGCGGTCTCTGGGCCCTCGCGTCCCGGCCGTCAGGCGCGGCCGTGGGCGCCGCGGCGGCGGATCAGGACGACGGCGCCGCCGAGCGCGCCCGCGATCAGCACCGAACCGGTGACCGTGGCGGCGGTGCCGAACTCACCGAAGCCGCCGCCGAAACCGGCCCGGACACCCTTGTGGGCTCCGGTGTCGGTGCCGCCTGCGGTATGACCGCCGGTGGAATCACCGCCGGTGGAGTGGCCGCCGGTGGAGTGGCCGCCGGTGGAGTGGCCGGATCCGCCGGCGATGGTGAGCATGGTGGTGCCCTTCTCGCCCTTGCAGTCGAAGGTCACCACGTACTCGGCGCCGACCTTGGCGTCGAGGTCGACGGTGGCGCTGCCCGCGTGACCCTCATTCAGCGTGACGGTGTCGAAGACGCCGGAGGAGACGGTGACGGACGGCACCTCGCACCCGTCGGACTTCAGCGTGACCGTGCCGCCGGGGGCGACCGTCTCGGGCGAGACGGAGAAGCCGAAGGAGGTGATGTCACTTCCGGTACCGGCCCCGGTCCCGATCCCGGTCCCCGATTCGGCCCCGAGTTCGGCGCCGATCCCGGTGCCGTCGTCGGCCGC
The DNA here is from genome assembly GCF_043078785.1 of Streptomyces sp. NPDC015346. Classification (NCBI taxonomy): domain Bacteria; kingdom Bacillati; phylum Actinomycetota; class Actinomycetes; order Kitasatosporales; family Streptomycetaceae; genus Streptomyces; species Streptomyces sp. NPDC015346. Next base: position 530,025 of record NZ_JBIBTW010000002.1, read on the forward strand.
GGCGGTCGGTGCGGAGAAGGTGACTGCGGCGGTGGCGGTGGCGAGCAGGGCGGCGGAAGCGACACCTATCGCGCGCATGGCGACCTCCAGATCACGGGAGGGGCGTGGCGGACGTCTTCCACTTCTCGGCGTACGGCGGGAAACGCCCCTCGACGCGATCGAAGCTAGGCCGCGCCCGGACACCTCGCCACCGGGCTCCGCCGAACGGCCGAAGCGGGGGAAACGCCCCGCCCGGGAGGACTGCGCGCTTCTCAGCCCTGGGTGTGATCGCGGTAGGTCGTGCGGGTGTGTTCCGTGTGGGCGCGCATGATCGCCGTCGCCCGTGCCTCGTCACGCGCCGGGCTTCGTAGACCCGGTCGCGAAGCGGTCGTGCCGCATGTTCTACGGGACCCGGCTCCACGGGACCCGGTTCTACGGGACCCTGATCACCTGGCCCGCGTACGAGAGGTTCCCGCCGAAGCCGAAGAGCAGCGTGGGCGCTCCGGACGGGAGCTCGCCGCGCTCGACGAGCTTGGCGAGGGCCAGGGGGATCGAGGCCGCCGAGGTGTTCCCGGACTCGATCACGTCCCGGGCGACGATCGCGTTGACGGCGCCGATCTTCGCGGCGAGGGGCTCGATGATCCGCAGGTTGGCCTGGTGGAGGACCACCCCTGCCAGTTCCTCGGGCCTGACGCCCGAGCGCTCGCAGACCTGGCGGGCGAGGGCCGGGAGCTGCTGGGTGGCCCAGCGGTAGACGGACTGGCCCTCCTGCGCGAAGCGCGGCGGGGTGCCCTCGATGCGGACGGCGTGGCCCATCTCGGGGACCGAGCCCCACAGGACGGGGCCGATGCCGGGCTCCTGGCCGTCCTCCACCGCCTCGACGATCGCCGCGCCGGCGCCGTCGCCGACGAGGACGCAGGTGGTGCGGTCGGACCAGTCGGTGACCTCGGTCATCTTGTCGGCGCCGACGACGAGGGCCCGGCGGGCCGCTCCGGCGCGCACCGCGTGGTCGGCGGTGGCCAGGGCGTGCGTGAAGCCGGCGCACACCACGTTGAGGTCCATGGTGGCAGGCGAGGTCATGCCGAGGCGGGCGGCGACGCGGGCGGCGGTGTTCGGCGAACGGTCGATCGCGGTGGAGGTGGCCACGAGGACGAGGTCGATGTCGTCGGGGCCGAGTCCGGCGGCGGCGAGCGCCTTTCCGGCGGCGTGGGCGGCGAGCTCGTCGACGGGCTCGTCGGGGCCCGCCATGTGCCGGGTCCTGATTCCCACCCTGCTGCTGATCCATTCGTCGCTGGTGTCGACGAGTGCGGCCAGGTCGTCGTTGGTCAGGACCTTCGCGGGCTGGTAGTGCCCGAGCGCGGCGATACGAGTGCCCGTCATGCCCGGGACCCCCTTGGGTTCATGTGGCGCGTGGTGCGTGGTTGACGCGTGGTGCGTGTTTGACGCAGGAACTCCCCAGTCTCGCCAGCAACTGATGAGTAACAGGACACCTAAACCACCAACATTCACCGGGACCTGTTGGGAGACCGCGACAAGCGGACGGCAGTGGGCTGCAACCTGACCCTGCACGTGCAGGACAATGAGATCGTCAAGGTCACCTCTCCGCACGACAACCCGGTGACCCACGGCAACCTCCGCATCAAGGGCCGTTTCGGCTTCCAACACGTACAGAATCGGGTGTAGCCACGATGGGACGGGTCACCGAGCGACGGCGCGTCATCCGGATCCGTGCCGGTGCCGTGAACGAGCGGCCCGACACCCTGGTGGCGGAGGAGCCGCTGGAGATCCGGCTGAACGGCAGGCCGCTCGCGATCACCATGCGCACGCCGGGCGACGACTTCGCGCTCGCGGCCGGGTTCCTGGTGAGCGAGGGGGTGCTGGCCGCCGCCTCGGACGTACGGAACATCGTGTACTGCGCGGGTGCCAAGGACGACGGCACGAACACGTACAACGTGGTGGACGTGCGGTTGGCGGCGGGCGTTCCGGTCCCGGACATCACGCTGGAGCGGAACGTGTACACGACGTCGTCGTGCGGGCTGTGCGGCAAGGCCAGTCTGGACGCCGTCCGCACCACCGCGCGGTTCCCGATCGCCGACACTCCCCCGCTCCGGATCACGCCCGGGCTGCTCGCCGGCCTCCCCGACCGGCTGCGGGCGGCCCAGCGGGTCTTCGACCGGACCGGGGGCCTGCACGCGGCGGCGCTGTTCTCGGAGGACGGGGAGCTGCTCGACGTACGGGAGGACGTGGGCCGGCACAACGCGGTGGACAAGCTGGTGGGCCGCGCGCTGCGCGAGGACCGGCTGCCGCTGGACCGGGCGATCCTCCTCGTCTCGGGGCGGGCCTCGTTCGAGCTGGCGCAGAAGGCGGTGATGGCGGGCATCCCGGTCCTCGCGGCCGTCTCGGCGCCCTCGTCGCTCGCCGTCGACCTGGCCGCCGAGACGGGGCTGACGCTGGTCGGCTTCCTGCGCGGCCCGGACATGAACGTGTACGCGGGCGAGCACCGGATCGCTCTCGGGGCCGCGGCCTCCCGGGACTGACCGGCCGCTCCCCGCTGCACGGGGCGGGCCACCGGCCGGCGGGGAGCGCCCCCTGCGCCGACCAGCCCCGTACCCCGTACCCCGTCGCCGAGACCCTGTCCGTCACCTGGCCGGTAAGGGCGCCCCTTATCGGCGGGCGCGGCCGGCGCCGGGCTCCTTCGGGGGGTCGATCATCTGGAGGGTGAGGGTGGCCGGGGGGTCGGCGAGGCCGGGGCCTCCCGCCGCCGTCCAGGCGAGGATGTCGTCGAGGCAGTCGTCGTCCGCGGTCCAGCCGATCCACGCGGCCCGGCCGCCTCGGCGGCGGCCCTCGGTGGAGGGCTGGACCACGACGACGTTGGCCTGGGCGCACGGGCCGAGGCAGTCGCTGGTACGGACGGACAGCCGGCCGGCCGAGGCCGCGGCGGCGCGGCGGAGCCGGTCGAGCTGGCCGGCGTGGTCGATGCCGGGGTTCTTGCGGGCGTCGCCGCAGCAGCAGCCTCGGCAGACGACGAGGGAGCAGGGGCGAGCGCCGTAGCGTATCGGCGCGCGGGTCACCGGGGGCCGTCCAGGGTGATCTCGCAGACGGTGGCGACCGTGCCGAGGCGGGGGAAGTCGAGGCTCACCGAGGCGTGGTGCTCGTCGGCGGTGAAGGCGGTCATGGCGTCCTCGGCGAAGACCGGTGCGTAGCCGAGGTCGCAGGCGGCGCGGGCGGTGGACTCGACACCGAGGTTGGTGGCGATGCCGCCGAGGACCACGGTGGAGACGGAGCGTTCGGCGAGCAGTTCGTGGAGTCCGGTGGCGTGGAATCCGCCGATCGTGCGCTTGACGACGATCAGGTCGCCGTCGTGGACGAGGGAGGGGACGAGTGCGCTGCCGGGCGGCTGGGCGTCGACGTTCGGCCGCTCGACCCTGATGTGGACGACGGGCGCGCCGGCGGCCCGGAAGGTCTCGGCGAGCCGGGTCGCGGCGGCGACGACGTCCGTTCCGGAGCGGGGGGCGAGGGGCAGCGCGACGATGCGTTCCATCAGGTCGACGAGGACGAGCGCGGTGCGGCCGGGATCGAGTGCGGGCATGGGAGCACGGTATCGGCACGGTTGATCTTCGCGGCGGCGGTGGGTGGTGATCCCGCCAAGGAGGGGCCGGGCGGCACGGTCGCCCCTCGGGGGCGGGGCCCGCCTCTCGGGCCCCACCCGCCCCGGGGGGGTCGCGTCCACCCCGGGGCCCCCGCCCGCGCCGGGGCCCCCGCCCGCGCGGGGGGCCACGTCCGCCCCGGGGGGGCCGGGTCCGCGTCTCGGGCCGCGCGACCCCGGGGGAGCCGGGGCCCCCGCGTCTCAGGGGTGAGTACTCGTCGTCCCGACGGACGGCTGCCGGTCCGGCGCGGGCGGCGAGCCGACAGGGGCGGCCGGGGCCTCGGCCCGGGTCCCGGCCCGGGCCTCGGCCCGGGTCCCGGCCGGGGGCTCGGTCGAGGTCTCGGCCCGGGGCTCGGCCCGGGTCTCGGCCCGGGTCTCGGGCGGCGTCGGCTCCGGGTCCCGTGCCCGGCGCTTGGCGATCACGGCGCAGACGATCAGCTGCATCTGGTGGAAGAGCATCAGCGGCAGGACCGCGAGCGAGGCCTGCGCCCCGAAGAGCACGCCGGCCATCGGGAGCCCCGCCGCCAGGCTCTTCTTCGAGCCCGCGAACTGGATCGCGATGCGGTCCGCCCGGCCGAAGCCGAGCCTTTTCGCCCCGTACCAGCTCAGCGTCAGCATCAGCGCGAGCAGCACGGCCTCGACGACGAGCAGCAGTCCGAGCCGCGCCGGAGTCACCTGGTGCCAGATGCCGGCGACCATGCCCTGGCTGAAGGCGGCGTACACGACGAGCAGGATCGAGCCCCGGTCGACGTACCCGAGCACCTTCTTCCTCCGTACCAGGAACGCCCCCACCCATGGGCGCAGCAGCTGTCCGGCCACGAAGGGCAGGAGCAGCTGAAGCACGATCTTGAGCAGCGAGTCGGCGGAGAATCCGCCCGCGCCGCCCCCGAGCAGGGCCGCGGCGAGCAGCGGGGTGAGGAGGATTCCGGCGAGGGAGGAGAAGGAGCCGGCGCAGATCGCCGCGGGCACGTTGCCGCGGGCGATCGAGGTGAAGGCGATGGAGGACTGGACGGTGGAGGGGACCAGGCACAGGAAGAGGAGGCCGCTGTAGAGCGGTGGGGTGAGAACGGCCGGTACGAGACCCTTCGCCGCGAGTCCGAGGAGCGGGAAGACGAGGAAGGTGCAGGAGAGGACGGTGAGGTGGAGCCGCCAGTGCTGGAGTCCGTCGAGCGCCTCGCGGGTGGAGAGCCGGGCGCCGTAGAGGAAGAACAGCAGGGCGATGGCCGCGGTCGAGGCTCCGCCGGCGACCGTGGCGGCGGTGCCGGAGGCGGGCAGGAGCGCCGCGAGGCCGACGGTGCCGAGCAGCGCCAGGATGTACGGGTCGATCGGAAGCCGGGACGGCAGAAGGGTCGTACGGCGGCTCATGTGCTCCACTGCTCTGCTGGATGGCGGTCGGGTCCCGGGGGCGGAATCGTGCCCTCCCCATCCTGCTCCCTCAGCCGGCGATCGGGAATCCCGCACAGCGCTCTTACTGTCATCACGATCCGCGATAAGCTCGATCACGTGTACGACACCTCCCAGCTGCGTACCTTTCTCGCGGTCGCCCAGACGCTGAGTTTCACGCAGGCCGCGCGCCGGCTCGGGCTGCGCCAGTCGACCGTGAGCCAGCACGTGCGGCGTCTGGAGGCCGCCACCGGGCGGCCGCTGTTCACCCGGGACACCCACAGCGTGGAGTTGACGGAGGACGGTGAGGCGATGCTCGGCTTCGCCCGGACGATCCTGCGGGCGCACGAGCGGGCCGCGGCGTTCTTCACGGGGACGCGGCTGCGCGGGCGGCTGCGGTTCGGCGCGTCGGAGGACTTCGTGGTGACGCGGCTCCCCGAGATCCTGGAGTCGTTCCGGCGCGAGCACCCCGAGGTGGATCTGGAGCTGACGGTCGAGCTGTCCGGGACGCTGAACGCCCGACTGGAGGCGGGCCGGCTGGATCTGATCCTCGCCAAGCGGCGCGCCGAGGAGAGCGGGGGCGAGCTGGTGTGGCAGGACTCGCTGATCTGGATCGGCTCCCCGCGGCTGCGCCTCGACGCGGACCGGCCCGTTCCGCTGATCGTCTTCCCGCCGCCGGGGATCACGCGCGCCCGGGCGCTCGAAGCGCTGGAGGCGCAGGGGCGCGCCTGGCGGATCGCCTGTACGAGCAGCAGTCTGAGCGGGAACATCGCGGCGGCCCGGGCCGGGCTCGGTGTCATGGCGCACACGCGGGGTCTGGTCCCGCCGGGTCTCGTCCAGGTGCCGGCCAGGGCCGGGCTGCCTGACCTCGGCGATGTGGACTTCGTCCTGCGCAAGGGGCGGCGGCGGGGGGCGGCGCAGGTGGTGGCGGACGCTCTGGCCTCGGCGATCCTGGCGGGCGGCGACCGGCTGCAGCGCCCACGCTGACGGGGTCGCGAGGGACGTGGCGGGAGCTTCGGCGCGCCACCGAACACCCGCGCCGACGCGCGGCGGAGGGCGGGCCGATGGGCGTGTCGACCCGCCTGTCGACGGGCCCGTCGACACGCCCACCGACAGGCCAGTCGGCCCGGATATGACGGGTGCGTACAGATTCAGTGGAGATTCCGGCCGAGCCTACTTACCCGCGAGTCAGCAACGCGCCGCGGCCCGCCGCCACTTGCCCGCTCCCCGCCCCCTGACCTGTGCGAACGCCGAATGTCCCGGCTTGGTGAAGGCCCTGCAACCCGCTGGTCGGGTGGGGTACCGTCACCCGCGCCGTACGGAGCGCGACAACGAGCGGTCGAGGAGCAGGTCATTGCGCGAGTTCACCGTGCCGCCCGTCGAGGCGGCGCCTCAGGTCGGCGGTCTGGCGGACGCCGTGTTCGATCATGCGGAGAACACGCCCGACCGGGTCGTGTTCGCTCGTAAGGACGCCGGGGGCCGGTGGCGGGACGTGACATCGGCCCAGTTCCGCGACGAGGTGCTGGCGCTGGCGAAAGGCCTGATAGCGCACGGCGTACGGTTCGGCGACCGGGTCGCCATCATGGCGAGGACCCGCTACGAATGGACGCTGTTCGACTTCGCGCTGTGGACGCTGGGCGCGCAGCCCGTGCCGGTCTACGCCACCTCCTCCGCCGAGCAGGTCTACTGGATGCTGCACGACGCCGAGGTGACGGCGTGCGTGGTGGAGCACGAGGACCACGCCATGACGATCGGCTCGGTGATCGACCGGCTGCCGTTGCTGCGGCGCCTGTGGCAGCTGGACGCGGGTGAGGGCGCGGTCGCGGAGCTGACGGCGGCGGGCGCGGAGATCGACGAGGACGTGGTGCACCGGCACCGGCGGGCGGTGACGCCGGAGTCCGTGGCCACGATCATCTACACCTCGGGCACCACGGGCCGCCCCAAGGGCTGCGTCATCACGCACTCCAACTTCATGTTCGAGTCGGACATGCTGGTGGGCCGCTGGGAGCCGGTCTTCCACTCCAGGCCGGGCGACGAGGCCTCCACGCTGCTCTTCCTTCCGCTCGCGCACGTCTTCGGACGGATGGTGGAGGTGGCGGCGGTCCGCTCGGGGGTGAAGCTCGCCCACCAGCCAGCCCTCGCGGCGTCCGCGCTGCTGCCCGACCTCGCGACCTTCCGTCCGACGTTCGTCCTCGCCGTCCCCTACGTCTTCGAGAAGGTCTTCCACGCGGCCCGCCGCAAGGCGGAGAGCGAGGGGAGACTCGGGCCGTTCGACAAGGCGGTCGAGGTGGCGGTCCGGTACGCCGAGGCGATGGAGCAGAAGGCCTTCGGGCTCGGCCCCGGGCCGTCGGCGGCGCTGCGGGTGCAGCACCAGTTCTTCGAGAAGGTCGTGTACGGCAAGGTCCGCGAGGCCATGGGCGGGCGGCTCCGGCACGCGATGTCGGGCGGCTCGGGGATGGACCGGCGGCTGGGGCTGTTCTTCGAGGGCGCCGGGGTGACGATCTTCGAGGGGTACGGCCTGACCGAGTCCTCGGCCGCCGCCACGGCGAACCCGCCCGAGCGCACCAGGTACGGCACGGTCGGGCAGCCGATCCCCGGCACGACGGTGCACATCGCGGAGGACGGGGAGGTGTGGCTGCACGGCCGACACATCTTCTCCGGGTACCTGAACAATCCGGGGGCCACCGGCGCCGTGCTGAACGACGGCTGGCTCGCCACGGGCGATCTGGGGATGCTCGACGAGGACGGCTATCTGACGATCACCGGGCGGAAGAAGGAGATCCTGGTGACCTCGAGCGGCAAGAGCGTGTCGCCGGCCGCCCTCGAGGAGCGGGTGCGGTCGCATCCCCTGATCGCGCAGTGCATCGTGGTGGGCAACGACCGGCCGTACATCGCCGCGCTGGTGACGGTGGACCAGGAGGCGGTGGAGCACTGGCTGGCGATGCAGGGCCGGGCGCCGCTGCCGCCGGCCGAACTGGTCCGCGACCCGAGCCTGGAGACGGAGATCCGCCGGGCGGTGGTGGCGGCCAACACGATGGTGTCGCAGGCGGAGTCGATCCGTACGTTCCGGATACTGGCACACCCGTTCAGCGAGGAGCACGGGCTGCTCACTCCCTCGCTGAAGCTGAAGCGGAAGGCGATCGAGAGGGCCTACGCGGTGGAGGTCGAGGCGCTTTACCGCTGATCGCGGCACGGTACGCCCCGTACGCGCAATGCACCTGACGCTTCATCAATTGACGGCGCATCAGTTATTGACGGTTCATCAGCTCGGTCACAGAATGCGGGTCACCCGACGGAGGGATCGCCCGTGCCTCGACCGTTGCGCACCATCGCCGCCGCCATCACCCTGCTCCTCGTCACCGCCTGCAACTCCGCCTCGAGCGGGGGGAGCGGCAAAGGCGGCGGGAGCGGCGGGAGCACCTCCTCCGCACGCGGAGTCACCGCCGACGCGATCAAGGTGGGCGGCATCGTCTCCATGACCACCGCCAGCGGGTACTCCAAGAAGGACACCGATCTCGGCGCCCGGGCACGCTACGACCGGGCCAACGCGGAGGGCGGCGTCAACGGGCGCAGGATCGACTATCTGGGCGCCGAGGACGACGGCCAGGACCCGGCGAGGAACCTGGCCGCGGCTCGTAAACTCGTCCAGCGGGAGCGGGTGTTCGCGGTCTCCCCCATGAGCTCGGTCACCTTCTCCGGCGCCGACTTCCTCAACGGGCAGCAGGTGCCGACCGTCGGCTGGGGGACACTGCCCTCCTTCTGCGGGCCCGAGTACCTCTACGGCTTCAACGGCTGCCTCGTCCCCACTCCCGGCGGCACGCTCAACCAGACCTGGCCCGAGGGGCTCGCCACCGTCCTCGGTGGCGCCCGGGGCAGGTCGGTCGCGCTGATCGCCGGCGACAACGACGCCGGGAAGTTCGGCATCCGCACCTTCACCCAGGGCTTCAAGGCGGCCGGTTTCCAGGTCTCGTACGCCAAGGCGGTCGTGCCGGCGACCTCCGTCCCCAGCGACTGGTCCGCCTACACCAAGGAGATCCTCCGCTCCGGCGCCGGCGGCCGGGCGCCCGACGCCGTGGTGTCGGTGATGCAGACGCCGTACAACATCGGCCTGTTCACCGCCCTCAAGCGCGCGGGCTACCGGGGGGTGATCTCGGATCCCACGGACTACGACCCAGGGCTGCTCGCCAAGGACGCGACACGCCAGGCGCTCGACGGGGTGCACGTGCTGCTGCAGTTCCAGCCCTTCGAGTCGGACAGTCCGGCGATGCGGCAGTTCAAGGCGGACATCAGGAAGGCGGCGGGCGGCAAGAACCCCCCGCTGAACATGCACATGCTGACCGGCTACATGTCGGCCGACCTCTTCCTGGCCATCGCCACGAAGGCGGGCAGGGACCTGACCGCCGAGTCCTTCCAGAAGGCGGCGAAGGGCTTCTCCGACACCGGGACGCTCGTCGGCGACCGGGCGGAGCCCAAGGGGCAGAAGGAGAGCTTCGGCTGCGGTGCGCTCGTCCGGCTGAAGAACGGCCGGTACGAGGTGGCCGTCCCGTTCAAGTGCTATCCGCCGATCCCCTTCGGCTAGGAACGGGGTGTCGTGGGTGGTGACCTGCTGGGGTTCGTCCTGAGCGGTCTGGTGTCGGGCGCGCTGTACGCGCTGCTCGCGACCGGGCTCGTCCTGTCGTACTCCGCCTCCGGGCTCTTCAACTTCGCGCACGGGGCCACCGCCTATCTGTGCGCCCTCGCCTTCTACGAGCTGCACTCCGGCTTCGGCTGGCCGGCCGTGCCCACGGCGCTGCTGCTCGTCCTCGTCGTCGCGCCCGGCCTCGGCTGGGGCCTGGACCGGCTGATGTTCCGGAAGCTGGCCCGGGTCGGCGAGACGGCGCAGATCGTGGCGACGATCGGTCTCCTCGTCGCCCTGCCCGCGGCCGGGCTGTGGGTGGTCGAGCTCCTGGAGCGGGCCGGAGCTCCGGTCCAGCCGGCCGAGAACCAGTTCGGGCTGCCGGGTGTCGGGCCGAGCCCGGCGGTGTCCTGGCAGCCGGTGGACGGGGTGGGCGTCGACTCCGACCAGTTGATCACCTGGGTCGTGACGGCGCTGGTGGCGGCCGGGCTGTGGGTCCTGATGCGGCACACGCGGCTCGGGCTGCTCCTGCGGGCGGCCGTCGACAACCGCTCGCTCGTGGAGCTGCGGGGCATCAGCGCGGACCGGTTGTCCTCGATCGCGTGGATGCTGTCCTCGGGTCTCGCGGGGCTCGCCGGCGTCCTCGCGACCCCGCTCCTCGGCCTGTCCGCCCACGACTACACCCTCTTCCTCTTCGTCTCCGCGACGGCCGCGGTGCTCGGGCGCTTCGCCTCGGTGCCGCTGGCGTTCGCGGGCGGCCTCGGGCTCGGGGTGCTGCAGAACCTGGTGGCGGGGTACGCCTCGTTCGCTGAGGGCGTCACCGGCTTCCGTACGGCGGTGCCGTTCCTCATCCTCTTCGCCGGTCTCGTCGTCCTGGCGCGGCGCCGCCGGGCGGCGGGGACGGCGGCGGCGGACCCGCCGCCGGCCGACTACCTGGCCGGGAAGGGGTGGGGGCGCCGGTGGGGCGCGTGGGCGGCGGCCGGCGTGCTGCTCGGTACGGCGTTCTACACCGTCACCACGCCGTTCTGGAGCGGGATCCTGGCCCAGGGGCTCGCGCTCGGGCTCGTGCTCATGTCGTTCACGGTGGTCACGGGAATCGGTGCGATGGTGTCGCTCGCCCAGGCGACGTTCGTGACCTGCGCGGCCCTCGTGGCCGGCCTGCTGATGAGCCGCGGCTGGCCGTTCGCCGCCGCGGCGGTGGCCGGCACGGCCGCGGCGGCGCTGCTCGGGGCGGTGGTGGCACTGCCCGCGCTGCGGCTGGGGGGCAGGTCGCTGGCCCTGGCCACGCTCGCCCTCGCCTTCCTCGCCGACCAGGTGCTCTTCCAGATGGGGTGGCTGCGCAACGGGGACACCGGATGGGAGATCCCGCGCCCGGTCCTCGGTCCGCTGGACCTGGGCGACGACCGGGCGTTGGGGGTGGCGCTGGTAGTGCTCTGCGGGGCGGTGGTGTGGCTCCTCACCTGGCTGCGCGGCTCCCGGTGGGGCCGGGCGGTGCTGGCGGTCCGCTCGGCGCCGGAGGCCGCGGCCGCGTCGGGGGTGTCGGTGGTACGGACGAAGCTGCTGGTCTTCACGGTCTCGGCGGGGCTCGCGGGGTTCGGGGGCGTGCTCCTCGCCTCGTACAACACCCGGATCACGGCGACGGACTTCACGGCGATGACGGGTCTCGTGTGGCTGGCGGTCGTGGTGGCGGCGGGGGTGCGCAGGCCCCAGTTCGCGGTGGTGGCGGGGCTGGTCTTCGCGGTGGTCCCGCATCTGATGGCGCAGTACGTCACGGATTCCGCGCACCTGCCGGTGATCCTCTTCGGCCTGGCCGGTCTGGCGCTCGCGAACGACCCGGACGGGTACTGCGCGGCGTGGCCGTCCCGCCGGGCGGCACGCCGGGCGGCGGCGGGCGGGGGCGGGACGGGCGGGGCTTCGGCCGCGGGGCCTTCGGCGCCCGGGGGCGCGACGGACGCCGCCGTCGTCCCGGCCCCGGCGGCCGCGCCACCGCCCCCGTCCTTGGAGGCACGTCCGACCGCCGCGCTGGAGTTGCAGGGCGTCCGGGCCGGGTACGGCGGCGCGCCGGTGCTGAACGGCGTGGATCTCGTCCTGCGGGCCGGGGAGGTGCTGGTGCTGCTCGGGCCCAACGGGGCCGGGAAGTCGACGCTGTGCCAGGTGGCCGCCGGGCTGCTGCGGCCCACGGCCGGCGGAGTGCGCGTCCTCGGGCGGGAGGCCGGCCGGGACACGGCCGTGGCGCGGGCGCGCCGGGGCGTGCGGCTGGCTCCCGAGGGCCGGGGTGTCTTCGCGGGGCTCACCATCGAGGAGAACCTGTCCCTCCAGCTGCCGGCGGCCGCCGACCGGGACGCCGTCTACACCCGCTTCCCCGCGCTCGCCGCCCGCCGTACCGTCCCCGCCGGCTCCCTCTCCGGCGGCGAGCAGCAGCTGCTCGCCCTCGCCCCGCTCCTCCAGCGGCCGCCCACCGTCCTCGTCGCCGACGAGCCGTCCCTGGGGCTCGCGCCGCGCGTGGCGGAGGACGTCTTCCGCCTCCTCGCCGAGCTGCGGGCGCGCGGGGCCGCGCTGCTCCTGGTCGAGGAGAAGGCGGCCGAGGTGCTCGGCACCGCCGACACCGTCGCGTACCTCTCGCAGGGCCGGATCACATGGTGCGGCCCGCGCTCCGAGGTGGACACGGACCGGCTGACCGAGGCCTATCTGGGAAGGGGGGCCGGACGATGACGAGTGGGGTGCTCCGCGCGGCCGGGATCGGCGTCCGCTTCGGCGGCGTCCAGGCACTGCGGGACGTGACGATCGAGGTCAGGCCCGGTGAGATCTGCGGGCTCATCGGCCCGAACGGCGCCGGCAAGACCACCCTCTTCGACGTCCTGTCCGGGATCCGCCGGCCGGACGCGGGCGTCGTCACACTCGCCGGTACGGACATCACACGCCGCTCCCCCGTATGGCGGGCCCGCCACGGCATCCGCCGCACCTTCCAACGCCAGCAGCCCTTCGGGCAGTTGACGGTGACCGACAATCTGGTCGTCGCCCAGGACTGGCGGCCGGGCGCGCCCCGCCACCGGGAGCGGGCCGCCGCCGTGCTCCGCGAGTGCGGGCTCGACGGGCTCGCGCGCTCCTACGCCGGCGCGCTCCCCGTCGGGCAGGCCCGCATGGTCGAGCTGGCCCGCGCCCTCGCCGATCCGCCGCGCGTGCTCCTCCTCGACGAGCCGGCCTCCGGCATGACCGCCGAGGAGCGTCGCCAACTCGCCGCCGTGGTACGGCACACGGCCGACGAGGAGGAGTGCGCGGTGCTGCTCGTCGAGCACAATGTGGCGTTCGTCATGGAGCTGTGCTCGCGCGTCGTGGTCCTGGACCTCGGCCGGGTCCTGGCCGAGGGGACGGCCGCCGAGGTCCGCGCCGACCCCGCCGTGCGCGCGGCGTATCTCGGCACGGCGCATCTCGGCACGGCGGAATCACACGGCGTATCTCGGCACGGCGGAACCGGCACGGCGGAATGCGATCCCCCCTCCGATCGTTGACCCTGGGAGTACCACCCGACGACGTTAGGATCGACCGCACGTGAGCACGGACAACAAGGTCCCTTCCCTCACCCTGAACAACGGCGTGGCGATGCCGCAGCTCGGCTTCGGTGTCTGGCAGGTGCCGGACGACGAGGCGACGGAGGCGGTGACCACGGCTCTGGAGGCGGGCTACCGCTCCATCGACACCGCCGCGATCTACGAGAACGAGACGGGCACCGGCCGGGCGGTCACCGCCTCCGGCATCCCCCGCGACGAGCTCTTCGTCACCACCAAGCTCTGGAACAGCGAGCAGGGTTACGACTCGACCCTGCGCGCCTTCGACGCCTCCCTCGCCAAGCTGGGCCTGGACTACGTCGATCTGTACCTGATCCACTGGCCGGTGCCGGCCAAGGACGCCTACGTCGACACCTACCGGGCGTTCGAGAAGATCTACGCCGACGGCCGCGCCAAGGCCATCGGTGTCTCCAACTTCCTTCCGGAGCACCTGGACCGGCTGATCGAGGAGACCTCGATCGTGCCCGCCGTCAACCAGATCGAGCTCCACCCCCACCTCCAGCAGCAGGCCTCGCGCGAGGCCCACGCCCGGCACGGCATCGCGACGGAGGCCTGGTCGCCGCTGGGGCAGGGCAAGGGGCTCCTGGAGGTCCCGGCGGTCGTCGCCATCGCCCAGAAGCACGGACGGACCCCGGCCCAGGTGGTGCTGCGCTGGCACCTGCAGATCGGGAACGTGGTCATCCCGAAGTCGGTGACTCCCTCCCGTATCCGGGAGAACATCGACGTCTTCGGCTTCGAGCTCGACGACGAGGACATGGCGGGCATCGCCGCCCTCGACGAGAACCGGCGCCTCGGCCCGAACCCGGCCGAGTTCGGCGCCTGAGCGCGAGCCGGAGCCCGGCCCACACAGAAGCGCCCCGGCGGAAAGGGCGCCGGCCCCCGCTCGGAGCGGGGGCCGGCGCCCTTCTTCGCGCGCTCGGTCAGGCGTCCCCGACCGTCAGGACGATCTTTCCGCGCGTCCGGCCCGACTCGCCGAGCCGGTGCGCCTTCGCCGCCTCCGCCAGCGGCAGGACGGTCTCCACCTCCGGCCGCAGCCGTCCCGTCTCCACCAACTCCGCCAGGGCGAGCAGCCCTGCGTAGTCCGGCTCGACGAGGGTGAAGCCGGTACGGATCCCGCGCTCCGTCGCCGGCACGGCGTCCGGCGACGGCAGGGTCACCAGCGTGCCGCCCTCGCGCAGCACCGCCAGCGAGCGCGTCCCGTAGTCGTCGCCGCCGTAGCAGTCCAGGACGACGTCCACGTCCCGTACGGTCTCGGCGAAGTCCACCGCCGTGTAGTCGATCGGCTCGTCGACGCCGAGCGTGCGCAGGAAGTCGTGCTTGGCGGCGCTCGCGGTGCCCAGCACGTAGGCCCCCCTGGCCTTGGCGATCTGGACGGCGAGGTGCCCGACGCCGCCGGCCGCCGCGTGGACCAGGACCCGTTGGCCGGGGCGCAGGCCCGCGGTGCCGACGAGGGACTGCCAGGCGGTGAGGCCGGCCAGCGGGAGGGCCGCGGCCCGGACGTGGTCGAGGGCGGCGGGCTTGCGGGCGAAGTGACGGGCCGGTCCTGTGACGTACTCGGCGTATCCGCCCGCCGGGGCGGGGAACCTCGGCATGCCGAAGACCTCGTCGCCGGGCGCGTAGAGCGTGACGCCGAGTCCGACTGCCTCGACGACTCCGGAGACGTCCCAGCCGAGGACCGGCTGCCCGGCCCAGCCGCCGAAGCCGCCGGTGGCGCGGGACTTCCAGTCGACCGGGTTCAGGCCGGCCGCGTGGACCCGGACGAGGATCTCGGTCGGGCCGGGTTCGGGGCGCGCCACCCGGGTCTCGGTGAGGACCTCGGGTCCGCCCCACTCGGCGGCGGTGATCGCGCGCATGGTGGCGGGGGCGGCGGTGGGCGTGTCGTTCATGAGGGTGCGCTCCTGTGCGAGGGGTGCTGTGGCGGTTGCCGGTGGGTCCTGCCGAATGGGTGCCGGGGAGTGCCGGTGAGTGCCGGTGGTTCCGGGTCCCACCCACCCTCCGGGAGAGGCAGGACCGCCGGTACTGGCCAGATGGCCATGGTGTGACAGAATCCGGCCATGTCCTCTTCCGCGCCTCCCGTCCACCGGGTCGCCGTCCTCGCGCTGGACGGTGTGATCCCCTTCGAGCTGGGCATTCCGTCGCGGATCTTCGGCTCCGCGCTCACCGAGGACGGCTCGCCCCTCTACGAGGTGCGCGTCTGCACCCTCGACGGCGGGCCGGTCCGCACCTCCGACGGGTTCTCCCTGGTGGCCGCGCACGGCCCGGAGATCCTCGGCGAGGCCGACACCGTCGTCGTACCCCCGACGCATGAGCTGCGGGCGCTCGCGGAGGACGGCTCGCTGGCCACCGGGCCGACGGCGGCGGCGCTGAGGCTCGTCCGGCCCGGCACGCGGACGGTCTCCATCTGCACCGGCGCGTACGCCCTCGCGGCGGCCGGTCTGCTGGACGGGCGCCGCGCCACCACCCACTGGTGGGAGGCCGCGCACTTCCGGTCGCTCTTCCCGCGCGTCCGGCTCGACGAGGACGTGCTCTTCGTGGACGACGGCGACGTGCTGACCTCGGCGGGGGCGGCCGCCGGAGTCGATCTCTGTCTGCACCTGGTACGGAAGGACCACGGCAGCGCCACGGCCAACCAGGTCGCCCGGCGCTGTGTCGTGCCGCCGTGGCGGGACGGCGGCCAGGCGCAGTACATCGAGCGTCCGGTCCCGGCGCCGTCCTCGGCCACGACGGCGCCGACCCGCGCGTGGGCGCTGGGGCGGCTGGAGCGGCCCCTGACCCTGGCCGAGCTCGCGGGACACGCCGGGATGAGCGTACGGACCTTCACGCGCCGTTTCCGCGACGAGGCCGGTACGACTCCGGGACAGTGGCTGACCGCCCAACGGGTGGAGCTGGCGAAGCAGTTGCTGGAGACCAGTGACCTGACGGTAGATCACATCGCGGACCGTACCGGTTTCGGCAGCGGCAATTCGCTGCGCCAGCACATGCGGGCGCTGGTCGGCGTCTCCCCGGCCGCCTATCGCCGCACCTTCCACCGGACGACGGACGGCCCCGCGAAGGCCGGCCGGACGACGGCCGCCACAACGGCCGCCACGGCGGCGCGCTGACGGAGGGGCCGACCGGCCGGCGTCGGGTGCTATCCCTTGCGCGCGGTGTGGACCGTGCGGGCGACGAGCCGGAAGAGGTCGTCCCGCCGGTGCACCGAGAGCGGCTCGGCCGGGTCGAGGAGCCGGTCAAGGGCAGCGCGGTCGTCGTCCGCGAGCTGGTCGTCGCAGACGGCGCGGTGCCGCTCGAAGTGGGCGACGACCTGCTCCCGCACGACCGGCGACACGGGCGCGGGGGCGTCGGCCAGGAAGGTGCGGGTGCCGGCCGGGGTGAGTCCGGCGGCCCGGAGCAGCGCGCGCCAGTCGTCGACCTCCTCCTTGGCGTCGGGCAGACCCGCCCGCATCCGCCCGAACCGCTCCGAGTTGAGCACGTCGAGCCGGGCCTCCAGGCCGGGGCGGCCGATGCCCTGGTTCCACGGCAGGTGGCGGCCGGGCAGTCCGCCCTCGATCAGGACCATCAGTCCGCCGGGCCGCAGCCGCTCGGCGAAGGCGGCGAGCGCGGCCCGCTGGTCGCCGATGTGGTGCAGGGAGTTGCCGGCCCAGATGAGGTCCGCCTCGCCCAGATCGCCGATGGCGTCGGGGAGTTCGGCGTGCAGGGTGGAGACGCGGTCGCCGAGCCCGCGGGCCTCGGCCCGGGCGCGGGCGCGTTCCAGGAGCGGCGCGGTGCCGTCGACGGCGACGGCCTCGGCGGCCGGGAAGGCCTCCGCGAGGAGGGAGGTCAGGACGCCGGGCCCGCTGCCGACGTCCAGGATCCGGCGGACGCCGACGGCCGGGACGAGGGTGGCCAGCCAGTCGGCCGCCTCGGCGTAGAGGGGGCTCTCGACCTCGGCCTGGCTCTCCAGGAGTGTGGCCATCTGGGCCCAGTCCATGTGGGCGCCGTCGTCGTCGTGGTCGTGGTGGTGACGGTGGTGTTGGCTCATGGGGACAGCGTGCGGCAGAACGGGCCGGAACGGCGAACACTCTTGCCGTTCCGGCAAATTTTCGGCCGGTCGGATCCGGGGTGGCCTTCCGCGTTCAGAGGCGGGTGCGGTGCTCCTGCGGGCTGATGCCCCGTACCCGCTTGAAGGAGGCGCTGAGCGCGAAGGCGCTGCTGTAGCCGACCCGGCGGGCCACGGACTCGACGGTGGCGTCGGTCTCCCGCAGCAGGTCCGCGGCGAGCGCCAGCCGCCGGCCGGTGAGATACGTCATCGGGGGCTCCCCCACGAGTTCGGTGAACCGCCGGGCGAGCCCGGCCCGCGACGCGCCCGCGGCCGCGGCGAGCGAGGCGACCGTCCAGGGGTGGGCGGGGTCGTTCTGGAGGAGGCGCAGGGCGCGGCCGACGACGGGGTCGGCCAGGGCGCGGTACCAGGCGGGGGCCCGCGCGCCCGGCCGGGAGAACCAGGCGCGGACCGCGGCGATCAGGAGCAGGTCGAGGACCCGGTCGAGGACGACGCTCTGCCCGGGTTCGTCGCGGGATATCTCCTCGCCGAGGAAGGGCATGAGGGGGCAGTTCCACACCTCGGCGGGCAGGTGCAGCAGGGGCGGCAGGGCGTCGAGCAGACGCCGGCCGACCTCGCCGTCCATCGGGTAGGTGCCGACGAGCACGGTGGTGGATCCGTCGACGGCGTTGCCCCAGGTCCGCACGCCCAGGTGCATGGACTCGGCGAGCGGTTCGCCGCTGAGGGTGGTGCAGACGCCGCCGGGGCCGATCACGGCGTGCGGCGGGGCGTCGGCACGGTGGGCGACGGTGTACGGCTCCGGGCCGCGGGATATCGCGATGTCGCCGGGGCGCAGCGGGACGGCGGCGCCCCGGTCGGGGACGATCCAGGCCTCGCCCTCGGTGACGCACATCAGGCAGAGGGGCGCCCGGTCCTCGATCCGGACGGACCACGGCGGCTCCATGACCATCCGGAGGAGGAAGGCCCCTTTGGCCCGCGGTCCGTCGAGGAGTCCGGCGAGAGCGTCCATGGGTGGGAAGCGTAGACGCAGGCGTATGGGAGTGAGCCTGTGGAGCATGGGAAGCGGGCCCGCCGCCCGCGAGTCTGAGGGCATGACGACGAACACGAACACGAAGACCGGCACGCTCACGCACACGAAGGCCGACACGCTCACGGTCCTGGTGACGGGCGCCACCGGCAAGACCGGGCGGCGCGTGGCCGGGCGGCTCGCAGAGCGCGGCGCGACGGTCCGGGCCGGGTCCCGTACCGGCACGACCCGGTTCGACTGGGAGGACGGCGGGACCTGGGCGCCCGCGCTGCGGGGTGCGGACGCCGCATATGTGAATTACTACCCGGACCTCGCCGCGCCGGGCGCGGCCGAGACCATGCGGACCTTCGGTGAGCTGGCGGCCGCGAACGGCGTGCGGCGGCTGACGCTGCTGTCCGGGCGCGGCGAGCCGGAGGCGGTCCGGGCGGAGGAGGCGCTGCGTGGATCGGGCGCCGAACTGGCCGTCGTACGGGCCGCGTTCTTCACGCAGAACTTCACGGAGGGCGCGATGGCGGAGGGCGTCGCGGCGGGCACGATCGCGTTTCCGGCGGGCGGGACGGCCGAGCCGTTCGTCGACGCCGACGACCTGGCGGACGTGATCGTCGAGACGCTGACGGCGGACGGGCACGCGGGCCTGGTGCACGAGCTGACCGGACCGCGACTGCTGACCTTCGCGGAGGTGGCGGCGGAGATCTCCCGCGCGTCCGGCCGCGAGGTGGCGTACGTGCCGATGAGCGAGAGCGAATACGCCGCCCTGCTGGGGCGGTTCGGGCTTCCGGATCCTGAGGCCCGCTGGCTCTCGGCGCTGTTCGCCATGTTGCTCGACGGCCACAACGCGTCGGTGACGGACGGGGTGAGGCGCGTACTGGGCCGCGAGCCGCGGGACTTCACGGCCTTCGCCGCCGAGGCATGGGGCCGGGTGGTGACGGACGCGTGATGTCAGTGGGCGCTCCTACAATCCGGCCATGACTCACGCAGAGAAGTCCCCCACGGCCGACGACTCCGACTCCGACTCCGGCTACAGCTCCGGCTCCGGTTCGGACTTCGGTTTCGGCTTCCTCGACGGACAGTGGACCGTCCGCAACCGCAGACTCACCGACCACCTCGACCCGGACAGCGGCTGGGAGGAGTTCGACGGGCACACCACGGGCCGGCTCTTCTGGGACGGCCGTGCCCATGTCGACGAGATCGTCTTCCCGTCGAAGGGGTTCCGGGGGCTGACCCTGCGGCTGTACGAGCCGGAGACCGGCGAGTGGACGCTCAACTGGTCCAACAGCCGTACGGGACGGCTCGACCCGCCGGTCCGCGGTCGGTTCGCCGAGGACGGTACGGGCGAGTTCCAGGGGGTCGACACCTACGAGGGGAAGGATGTCCGGGTCCGCTTCCGCTGGTCGGACATCTCGTCCACCACGGCCCGCTGGGAGCAGGCGTTCGCGCCCGCCGCCGGTGGCGACTGGGTGACGAACTGGGTGATGGAGTTCAGCCGCGCCTGACGTAGGACACCAGCCGGTACCGGGGGTCGTCACGGCGGCGATCCTGGTCCGGCAGGGCGGCGAGCTCAGCGGCGAGCGTGTCGATCGTGTCCGGTCCGCCGTGGAACCAGGAGGCGAAGTAGCCGCTGCGCAGCTTCTGGGCCGTGCGGCGCGGTGTGCCGCCCTGGCCGTGGCCGGTGAAGTGGGCGCCGGCGGCGGGCTCCAGGCCGTGGGCGGCCGCGTACGCCGCCACCCGGTCGGCCCGGTCGGAGGCGCGTGCGTGCGAGCGGTGGGGGGCGAGGACACGGTCGATGTCGCTGCCGACGTCGTGGGCCGCGTCCTTGTCGACGGTCACGACGAGGGTGCCTCCGGGGCGCAGGACGCGGGCCGCCTCGGCGACGATCTCGTCCACGAACGGGACGAGATGGAGCAGCCAGACCGCGCTCACCGCGTCGACGGCGGCGTCCGGCAGGGGCAGCCGGCGGGCGTCGGCAAGGGCGACCCGGCCGGGGATCCGCTCCCCGGCCCTGCGGGCCATGCCGTACGACGCGTCGGCGCCGTACACCCGCAGTCCGTCGCGGGTGAGCCGCTCGGTGACCAGGCCCGTGCCGCAGGCCAGGTCGAGGAGGGTGCGGGCGCCGGGCGGGACCAGGCGCAGCACGGCCTCGGCCGCGGCGGCCGCCCGGGGCACGCCGCCACGGGTCTCGTCGTAGCGGTCCGCCTCGGCGTCGTAGTCCAGCAGGGTCTCCGTCACCCGGCAGATGGTACGGGCCCCACGGGGATCAACTGGCGCCGTGGGCCGGGGCGATGGCCTCCACGCGTTCGGCGAGCTCGAAGTCCTTCTCGGTGACCGCGTCTCCGGCGGAGTGGGTGTTCACGGCGAGCGAGACGGTGTTGTAACCGAGCGTCAGGTCCGAGTGGTGGTCCAGCTCCTGCTGGATCCCGGCCACGTGGACGACGAGCGCGGTGGCGGCGAAGTGGTCGCCGAGCCGGTAGGTGCGGGCGATCCGGTCGCCCGTGAGGGACCAGCCGGGGAGCTCCCTCAGCCGGTCCTCGATCTCCTTCTGCGACAGCGGCTCCGTGGGCACGTCCGTACTCCCTCCGGTCGGGGTTGCTGACGGTGACGATACGGCGCTCCACAGCTCGATACCCGGCTCGACACCTGGGATACCGTCTGACCATGACAACTGTGGCGACCGGTACGGGGGTGGGGCCGCTGCTGCGCGGCTGGCGCGAGCGGCGGCGGCTGAGCCAGTTGGAGCTGGCGCTGCGCGCCGATTCCTCCGCCCGGCACATCTCGTTCGTGGAGACGGGCCGCTCACGGCCCAGCGAGGACATGGTCCTGCGCCTCGCCGAGCAGCTGGACGTACCGGTACGGGAGCGGAACGCGCTGCTGCTGGCGGCCGGATACGCCCCTCGGTTCACGGAGTCGACGCTCGACGACCCCCGCCTCGACACCCTGCGGGAGGGGATCGAGCAGCTGCTCGCCGGATACGACCCGTATCCGGCGCTCGTCGTGGACGGTTCGTACACGGTGGTGGCGGCCAACGAGAGCATCGGCATGCTGCTCACGGGGGTTCCGGACCATCTGCTCACCCCTCCGATGAACGCGATGCGGATCACGCTGCACCCGGAGGGTCTGGCGCCGAGGATCCGGAACCTGCGCGAGTGGCGCGGGCACCTGCTGGCCCAGATGGAGCGTCAGATCGCGCTGGCCCGCTCGGAGGCGCTGCGCGAGCTGTACGAGGAGGTCGCCGCGTACCCGCTGCCGGAGGCGACCGGGGAGCCGGGCGACCGGGAGGACCCGGAGCCGTATCCGTACTTCGCGCTGCCGATGCGGATCGAGCACGACGGGCGGGTGCTGTCGTTCGTGTCGTCGATCTCGACGTTCAACACGCCGATGGACGTGACGGTCGCCGAGCTGGCCATCGAGACGTTCCTCCCGGCCGACCCGGCGACGGTCGCGTATCTGCGGTCCCTCAAGGGGTAGCGGCCCGCAGCGCCGCCCACTGCAGTCCGGCGAAGCCGGCGACGGTGGCGGCCTGCATCGGGGTCCACAGCAGTCCGGCGGTGGTGGGCTCCAGCCAGGCGACGAGGGCGACGACGCTGAGCACGGCCCAGAGGATGTTGGCGTCGACGACGAGCTTCACCCCGAGGGCGGAGGGGCGCGGGCGGCTCGCGAGCCGGCCGACTCCGGCGGCGAACGCGGTGAGGAAGAGGCCGAGTCCGAACAGCAGCCCGGAGTCGACGCCGAGCAGCTCGCCGAGGGGGCCGGAGGCGGCGACGTAGGCAAGCCCGTTGCCGCCGGTCACGACGGCGTCGAGGGCGAGGAACCGGCGCACCATCGACTGCGGCTGGGTGGTGCGGGAGAGACCGGCGAGCAGGGCCTGGGACATGACGGATCACCCTCCATGGGGGACGTTCGCGCTGGTGGTGGGGCCGGAGCTCGGCCGGAGTGCGCCGGCCGAGTTCCGGTGGACACCACGATGCCGCCGCGCGTGCGGCGGGTCGATTACGTCCGAGGTCATGCGGGTGAGCGGTCGTGCGGGACAGCGGGCGCCGCCGGGGTGGCGGTCAGCGCCAGACGCTGCTGAAACTGTCCAGCTGGGCCCAGGTGATGACGTTGGTGTCACGTCCGCCGAAGAGCCGCAGCTGCCGGTCGGTGCCGGCCTCCAGGCGGGCGACGCACTGGCCGCCGGTGTTGTTCCGGGGCACGTTCGCGCGGGCGGGCATGCTCGGGGTCAGGGAGTCCGGCAGGGTGGCGATGGCGGCGTCGGCGGCGAAGGTGCCCTTGACGCCGCCGCTGAGCTGGAGCGTCGTGGTGCCGGCGATGCTGACGAGCCGTCCCCTGGGGGCGTTCTGGTCGGCGGTGACACCGGCCGCGAGGGTGAGG
Source organism: Streptomyces sp. NPDC015346 (assembly GCF_043078785.1). Classification (NCBI taxonomy): domain Bacteria; kingdom Bacillati; phylum Actinomycetota; class Actinomycetes; order Kitasatosporales; family Streptomycetaceae; genus Streptomyces; species Streptomyces sp. NPDC015346. The sequence continues at coordinate 552,642 of NZ_JBIBTW010000002.1, forward strand.
GGCTGCCAGTCGGTGAGGACCTTCACGCCGTCGATCTCCGGCGCCGCCGACAGCATCAGGATGGTGCAGGTGCGCGGGCCGGGTTCCTCGCAGGCGAAGCCGAAGTAGAGGTGCGGGACGCCGTCGCGCAGCGCGACGGTCATGCCCTCGGGCTCGCGGTACTCGAGGCCGGGGGCGGCCACGCACAGCCGCTGGTCCAGGATGGCGCCGGTGGTCCAGTCGACGGCCGTCAGATAGGTGTTGCCCGGCGGCGGGTTCTCGGGGTAGTCGGGGTGGATGGGCATGCCGGAGAGCATGTACAGGACACCGCTGTGGGAGGTGTACCCCTGGAACCAGCCCTTCTGGTCGGGGTGGGGAATGCGCTGGATCGGCTCCCACACGCCGGCCGACGCCTTGGCCAGGTCGTACCGCTCGAAGTACATCTTCCCGTCGAGTTGGAAGCGGAGCACCAGCTCGCTCGCGCTGCGGTCGATGGTGCAGGTGACGAAGAGGGCGCCCGCCCCGGGCCGGTACGGCGGGGTGTGCAGCGGGGAGCCGTGGTCGAGGACGGTGCCGGAACGGAACTCGAAGCTGGTGACCGCCGTTCCGAAGCCCTTCTTCGAACCGTTGGGCACGGACGCCGTCTCGGTCCACAGGCGGATGACGCCGGCCCGGTTCTCCAGGCCCATGCCGACTCCGTGGCCGAAGCCGCGCAGGTACATGTAGCCGGTGATGGCGCCCGCCGGGTTCAGGCGGGTGACGCACAGGTCCCCGTGCTCGATGCGCGTGGGGTAGTCGACGGCCGCCGGCTCACCGGTGAGCTGGATGCCGCCCGACATGGGCTGGAGGACGAAGATGTCGCCCGAGACCGGGTCGATGCCGAACGACTGCATGACGGTGGTGTTCTTCAGCGGGCGCCGGTGGAGCAGCTTGCCCACCGGTCCCGCGAGGTCTATCTGTCCTTCGATGGTGACGCTCAACGCTGCCGCTCCTCGGTCCAGTTCCGGCGTTCACCGCCGGGCACGGGAAGTCTGCCAAAGATCCGGACGAAGGCACGACGGCGGGCACCAGGAACTTTCAGCGGCCGGCGGCGTCCTCCCGGGTGGGCGCGGCCTCGGACGGGCTCTCCTTGGCCCGGGTGCGTTCGGGCTCGGCCTCCGTGGCGTGGGCGGTCCGGTCGTGGCGGGCGGCCTCGGCGCGCAGCATGGCGTTGAGTACGGCGAAGGGGTCGACGGGCATGGCGAAGCTCCTCGGGTGCGTGGGGGTGGGGGGGCTGGGAGAGGCTTCGGCCTCTCAGCAGCGCATCACCACGCACCGGTGGGCGTCGTTCCGCGGGCGCGGTACGGAGGCGGGGGCTCCGGCCGGCGGCCGGGCGGGGGCCGGTGCGCGGCGCGCGGCCCGGGGGCGGACGCCCCGGTAGCGGGGCCGGGCCCGGCCGGGCGGCGTGGCCTCGGTCTCGGCGACCTCCTGGCTCTCGCCGACGGGTTCGGGCGCCGTGCTCGCGGCGGGTGGCCTGGCCTCGGCGCCGGCCGGGCCGGCGCCTCCCGCGCAGACCCCGAACAGCGCGGCGAGCACCAGTCCGAGGACGACGACACCGCGCCGCGCCCGACCGACGATCCCGGTCGCGGCCGTGGACGGCCCGCGCACCGGCCCGTCCACGGGGACGGGGAGTTCGGCGCGGTGCGCGGGGACGGGCGCGGGGCTCATGAGAATGCGTACTGCCCCGTGACGGGCACGCCTTGCCGCAGGCGGCCCCGGATCCGCCCGGGCGGCCTACGCGGGCAGGCCCGAATTCACCGGCTCGGGTGCGTCCTCGGTCGCCGCCTCCACCGCCACCGCCGTGGCCGTCGCCGTCGCCACCGCCGTGGCCGTCGCCGCCGCCGCCGTCGCCGTGGCCGTCGCCCGTACCTTGCGGGCCGCCATCCACGCGTACACGAGCACACCGGCGAAGAGGAACAGCACACCCTGGTAGACGGCCGCGTAGCCGGATCCCGCCACCAGCCACATCGAGAAGGCGAAGGCGGCGAAGGCCAGGACCGCGTCGCGGATCAGGCGGGCGCGGTGGACGCGCTCGGTCCGGCCGGAGAGCAGGAAGTAGATCTGCGCGGCGGTCGACAGGAGGTAGGGCACGGTGGCGGTGAAGGTGGTGACGAGGACCAGGATCTCGAAGACGCCCTGGGTGCCGGCCGTGTAGTTGTAGACGGTCAGCAGCGAGGCGAGGACGACGGTCACGACGACGCCGACCGTCGGGACCCCGCGCCGCTTGTGCGCGAAGGCCTTCGGGAAGAGGCCGTCCCGCGCAGCCGCGTAGGGGGTCTGGGCGCTGAGCAGCGTCCAGCCGTTGAGCGCGCCGACCATGGAGACGAGGGCCATGCAGGCGACGGCGGTCCCACCCCAGGAGCCGCCGAACATGACGTTCACGGCGTCCGAGAAGGGCGCGCCGGAGTCGATGAGCCGGTCGTGGGCGACGGTGCCGAAGACGGCGAGGGTGCCGAGGAGGTAGAGGGTGGCGGCGCCGAGGGTGCCGAGGACGGTGGCCCGGCCGACGTTGCGCCGTGGGTCGCTGACCTCTCCGGCGCTGACGGCCGCCGACTCGACCCCGAGGTAGCTGAAGAGCAGGATCGCGGCGGAGGCGGATATCGCGCCGAGGGGGCTGCCGCCGTCGGCCTGGAAGGGTCCGAGGTTGGCGCTGTCGAAGAAGAACAGTCCGCCCACGGCGACCAGCAGGAGGGGGACGAACTTCAGGACGGTCGCGACGAGCTGCACGGCGCCGACGTACCGGGTACCGGCGAGGTTGGCGAGGGCCGGCAGCCACTGGAGGGCCAGCGCGGCGGCGATGGTGGCGGTCGTCGACCCGTGGACGGGGACGAGGACGTCGAGGTAGCCGACGGCGGCGACGGCCAGGGCCGCGTTGGAGACCCAGGTGGTGATCCAGTACGACCACGCGGCGAGGAATCCGGCGAAGTCGCCGAAGGCCTCGCGGGCGTAGACGTAGGGACCGCCGGTCAGCGGGTGGCGTCGGGCGAGGCGGCCGAAGACGAGGGCCAGGGCGATCGCCCCGAGGGTGAGGACGCCGAAGGCGACGAGGCTGATGGTGCCGTAGGGGGCGACGGAGGCGGGCAGCAGGAAGATTCCGCCGCCGATGATGTTGCCCATGACCAGGGCGGTGGCGACCGGCAGGCCGAACCGCCGGGCGGGCTTCATGTCGTCTGGAGTTGCGGCCTTGCTCATGGGGGGTGGTGCGCCTTCCGTCGTACAAACCCGAACATGGTCCGGGATACGAGACGCGCCACCAAATCAGCCGCTTTTGTCCGGCACGACGGGGCCATCAACCGGAAGAAGTGCTTCCGGATCGGCTGTCGGCGGGGAAATCTCCACCGGGATCTGCGGGCCCGCGCACTCCCTCAGCCACCGCCGCAGCACGCGGTGCACCTGCTCGGCACCCACCAGACCGGCGGGAGGGACGGACAGGTCCACCGGCCACAGCAGGAAGGGGTACGACTGCTCCCCGCCGAGGCCGCCGTGCGAGCCGATCTGCTCCTCGAAGGCGTGCACCGTGCCGGTCGCCGGGTCGTACATCGAGTTGACCATGATGTCGGCGACGTGCGGGAATCCGTCCGTGCGCCGCACCGCGTCCGCCGCGCCCGGCCCGAAGACCGCGAGCGGCCCGAGCGGCCCCGTCTCGGCGAGTTCGGCGACCGGCACCTCGGCCCCGTCCCGCCCCAGCACCACCGACCCGTGCTCGGCGCTCGCCACGAGCAGGAAGCCGATGCCCGGATGGTTGGCGAGGGTGCGCAGGAGAGCGGGGTGGCGGCGGTCGATCTCCTCGCGGGTCACCCGGTGGGGCACATCGGGGAAGGAGATCAGGCCCAGGTTCCCGGAGGCCAGCACCACCGGCTCGGAGGGCCGGACGGCCGGCCCCCCGCCCGGCGCGCCCTCCGCCGCCCACTCGTCCTCGGCGTCCACCGGACGGTGCAGGGCGCTGCGCAGCGCGTCGCGGGCCGCGTCCCTGGCCTCCGAACCGCTGGGAGTGCGCCGCACCCGGCGCGGCACGGGCAGGCCGCAGCCGGCCCGGACCAGGTCCTTGAGGGTCAGGCCGTACGCCGACTCGAAGGTCTCGCCGGGGCTCTGGCCGTGGTCGGAGAGGAGCACGATCCGGTACGGGCGGGGCGCGTGCTCGGCGACCTTCGCGATCAGCGCGATCGAGCGGTCCAGGCGCGCGAGGACCTGGTCGGTGTCCCGGCCGTGCGGGCCGGAGTGGTGCGCCACCTCGTCGTAGGCGACGAGGTCGGCGTAGACGGCGGTCCGCCCCGCCAGCATGTCCCCGATCACCGCGGCGACGACGACATCGCGCTCCACGACCGTGGCGAAGGCCCGGATGAAGGGGTAGGCGCCGCCGCGCGAGACCCTCGGGGTGTCCCCGCGCAGCCGGGACCGGGTCGACTGGACCATCTCCCGGGCCGCCTCGGCGACGAACGACCCGGCGGTGCGGACGGCGTTGGCGGGATCGGAGAAGTAGGCGAAGTAGCCGGCGCGCGAGCGGTTGCGCCGACCGCGCCGGGCGGCCATCGACAGGACCAGGGCGAGCTGGTCGGCGCCGCCGCTGAACAGGTTGCCGCGGGAGGCGCCGTCGAAGGTCAGCAGCCCGCCGTCACCCGTGCGTTCGATGGCCCGCCGCTGGAGTTCGACGGCGCTCGCGGGCCGGTTGCTGACCATCAGCCGGCCGGTGTCCTTCTCGTACCAGCGGAAGGCCGGCACGTCCTCGTTGGAGCCGTGCAGGATGCCGAGCTGGCTGGCGCCGGTCTGGCTGGACCAGTCGGTACGCCAGGGGGTGAGCCGGTGGGTGGTGCCGAGCCAGTCGGCGACGGTCGGCATCAGCCCGTCGGCGACGGCGTCGCGCAGCACCTGGTGTCCGACGCCGTCCAGTTGCAGGAAGACGGTGCCGTGGACGGGCTCCGCGCCGCCGGTGACGCGCCGGGGCCGCTTGCGGTCGGCGAGCCGGTAGAGGCGGCGGCGGTAGGCCTCGTCGTCGCGCACGGCGAGCGCGGTGGAGGTGGCGGAGGCGACGGCGGACATCACGGCGGCGACCACGACGGCGGTCTCGGGGTCGGCGGCGCCGCGCCCGTCGGGGATGAGCCAGAGCGCGAGAAGCAGCAGCGAGCCGTTGAGGAAGAAGACCAACAGGCCGAGCACCAGGGCCGGTACGAGCAGCAGCGCCCGCACGATCACGGGCCACACCAGCGCGCCGAGCAGACCGAACGCGCCGGCGCCCCAGGCCGCCGTGAGGGCGGTACGGGTGATGCTGTCGCCGTCGGTGGACTGGAGCTGGAAGTCGGGCAGCAACCCGGCCAGGGCCAGCATGGTGAGGGTCGACACGGCCCAGACCACGATCACCCGCGCCAGGGCGCTGCCCGCGGTCCGCCAACGGCCGGCGGTACGCCATCGCCCGTCACCCACGCCTGGTTCACCTTTCGCCCGTCACCTGCCTCAAGCGTGGCACAACGCCCGCCGGGGCCGGGGGCCCTCGACAGGGCGTTGCCCTCCCCCGGGCGGCTAACAGCCGTCGTAGCCGGCGGTGGGCATGGAGAGCCGGCGATGGACGTCGGCCTTCGCCGCCGCGTCGTACGACGGTTCGTCGAGGCCCGCGGTCTCCAGCCGTACGCCTCGGCGTTCGCACTCGGCGAAGAAACCCGGCACATCGGTCAAGGCCCGTGCCAGGACCCGCTCGTTGGGGGCGACGAAGAGGTCGACGTGCCCGGCGTCCACGTCCGCCCAGAGCGCGTCGTGGTCGGGCCGGATCCCGTAGAAGAGCAGCTGCCTGGTCACGACGTACCCCTTGTCGTGGGCCCAGCGGGCGCACATCGCGTGCTGGCTGCGCGTGTCGACCAGGAAGGGGTCGCTGTCGAGTTCCTCGAGCGGGGTGAGGCTGGCGATCGCCGCCACCCGAACGTCGTCCATGGCCCGACCCTACTCCGAACGGCGGCGGTCGAGGAGGGCGCGCCCCGGGGTCACGGCGGCGAGGAGTATCCGCAGGTGTGGCAGATCCTCCAGCCGTCCTGGGTGACGGCCAGGACACCCCCGCACCGCGGACACTGCGCCGCGTTCCAGACCGTGCCCCACGCGCCCCGTATGCCCCACGAGCCCCTCGCGCCCCTCGCGCCCGTTCCCCTCATTCCCCTCGTGCTCACCGCGGCTCCCATCCCCTTGCTGACGGATGGCTACCCCCGCGACCCGCCGCGGACGCCCCGCGTCACCCGCCGTGGACATCTACCCTCGGTACCAGTCCCCTCGGTTCGATGGAAGGACGGCGGTGCGGTGGAGGTCACCTGGTGGGGTCATGCCACCTGCACGGTCGAGGACTCCGGGGTCCGGTTCCTGACCGATCCGCTCTTCGCGCGCCGGCTCGCGCATCTGAGGCGGCGGCGCGGCGCACCGCCGCCGGCGGAGGCCGCGGTCGCCGAGGCGGTGCTCGTCTCCCATCTGCACGCGGACCATCTCCATCTGCCCTCGCTCGCCCGGCTCGCCCCCGGCACCCGGCTCCTCGTGCCGCGCGGCGCGCCCCGCTCCGTACCGGGGCTGCGGCGGCTCGGCGGGCAGGGGCTGCGGGTGACCGAGATGGGTCCGGGGGACGAGGTGAGCGTGGAGGGCGTGACGGTACGGGCCGTGCCGGCGCTCCACGACGGCCGCCGGCTGCCGGTGGGGCCGCACCGCTCCCCCGCGCTCGGGTACGTCGTGGAGGGCGAGGCGCGGACGTACTTCGCCGGGGACACCGGTCTCTTCGACGGAATGGCGGAGGCGGTCGGGCCGGTGGACGTGACGCTGCTCCCGGTGGGCGGCTGGGGGCCGTATCTGGGACACGGTCATCTGGACGCGGGGCGGGCGGCGCGGGCGCTCGCGGCGCTCTCCCCCGCGGCGGCCGTGCCGGTGCACTACGGCACGTACTGGCCGATCGGGATGGACGGGGTGCGCCCGCACGAATTCCACTCCCCCGGCGACGAGTTCGTGCGGCACGCGGCGCGGCTCGCGCCGAAGGTGGTGGTGCACCTGCTCGGCCACGGCGAGCGGGTGCGGCCCGAGGTCTCCCGGTGATCGACGGGCTGGTGAGGGCGGTGGGGGACCTGCCGCCCGAGTCGACGCAGCAGGCCGTCGGCTACCCCTCGCTGTTCCTCCTGGTGGCACTGGGCGCGCTGGTGCCGGTGGTGCCGACCGGGGCGATCGTCAGCTCGGCGGCCGTCGTCGCGTTCCATCAGACGGCCCCCTGGGCGCTGTTGTTCGTGTTCCTGGTGGCGGCCTTCGCCGCGCTCCTGGGCGACGCGGCGCTGTACTGGCTGGGGCAGCGCGGGATCCGTTCGAAGAACGGCTCCCGGTGGCTGGCGGCGCTGCGCCGCCGGGTCACGCCCGACCGGCTCGCGCAGGCGCGGGCGAAGCTGGAGGCCCGTCAGGTGTCGGTGCTCGTCCTGTCCCGGCTGGTGCCGGCGGGGCGGATCCCGGTGATGCTGGCGTGCCTGCTGTCGGGCATGCCGCTGCGCCGGTTCCTGCGCGGGGACGTACCGGCGTGCCTGGCGTGGGCGGCGACGTACCAGCTGATCGGGATCGTGGGCGGCTCGCTGTTCCCCGAGCCGTGGCAGGGCGTGGTGGCGGCGGTGGTCCTGACGGTGCTGATCAGTGGGGGGCCGGGGGTGTGGCGTCGGCTGCGGGAGGCCGGGGGCGCCCGGAGGGCACGGCGGAAACCCCGGCGGAAAGCGAGGCGGAAAGCGCGGCGGAGTGCCCGTCAGGGCGCGGCCTCACGGGGCCAGCACCCTTGAGGCGCCCACCGGGAGGTCCCAGAGGTCCTCGCGGGGCAGGCCGGCGCGGCTCCAGGCGGCCCTGACCCGGGTCAGGGGTTCGAGGACCGGCTCCGAGGACAGCACGAAGGTCGCCCAGTGCATCGGTGCCATCCGTCGCGCCCCCAGGTCCTGGAAGGCGCGGACGGCCTCCTCGGGATCGGTGTGCACGTCGCTGAGCCACCAGCGCGGCTCGTACGCGCCGATCGGCAGCAGGGCCAGGTCGATACGGGGGTGGCGGCGGCCGATCTCGGCGAACCAGTGGCCGTAGCCGGTGTCCCCGGCGAAGTACACCTTCCGGTCGGCCGGGTCGGTCAGGACCCAGCCTCCCCACAGCGAACGGCAGGTGTCCCGGAGAGTCCGCTTGGACCAGTGGTGGGCGGGGACGAACTCGAAGCGTACGCCGTCGAGTTCGGCCGCCTCCCACCAGTCGAGCTCGGTCACCCGGGCGAACCGGCGGCGGGTGAACCAGCGGCCGAGTCCGGCGGGGACGAAGACCGGGGTGTCCTGCGGCAGCCGCTTGAGGGTGGGGGCGTCGAGGTGGTCGAAGTGGTTGTGGCTGATGACGACCGCGTCGACGGGCGGGAGGTCCTCCCAGCGCACGCCGACCGGGGTGATCCGGGCGGGGGTGCCGAGGATCCGGCGGGACCAGACGGGGTCGGTGAGGACGGTGAGGCCGCCGACGCGGAGGACCCAGCTGGCGTGGCCCGCCCAGGTGACGGCGAGGGTCCCGGGCCCGGCCGGGGGCAGCGGGCCGGGCGCGAACGGCAGCAGCGGGATGTCGCGCAGGCCCTCGGGGCCGGGGCGTACGGCGCCCTCCCGGGCGAGCCGGGCCATGGCGCGCAGGCCGGGGAGCGGTGCGGTGAGCCGGTCGGCGAAGGAGCGCGGCCAGTCGTTCCGGATCCTGCCGACGGGCTGGAGCCCTCCCCCGTCCGACGGCGGGGGCCCGAACGGCACGGTGGGCGGCACGGTGGGCGGCACGGCGGACGGCACGGCGGACGGCGCGGGGGACGGCGCGGCGGGGGTGTCGCGGGAGGCGCGTTCCGTCTGTTCCGTCATCTGCGGGCTCCGTCCTGACGTGGTGGACGCGGGTCGGGTCGTCGGGTGCTCGGGTTCCTCAGCCGCGCCCCGTGGTGCCGGACTCCTCCGGATCCCGGCGGAGTTCCTCCAGGGCGGCTCCGAAGGCACTCAACGCGCGTGCCACGTGCGGCAATTCCAGGGGGTCGGGGGACGTGAGGGACTCGCTCCGCTCCTCCTCGGTCGTTCCCAGGAGCGTGCCGGTGTCGAACCGGACCCGCAGCGCGCCGAGTTCGTCCCCGAAGCGGTGTCCGCCGGGGACCGGTGTGCCGAGCCGCCGGGTGAGGTGGTTCTCCAGCTCCAGGGAGTCGGTGACGTCCCGTGCGGCGAGCCCCGGCCGCAGCGGTCCCAGGTCGGCGTAGAGGTGGCGCCCGGCCTGCGGGGGCAGGGCGAGGGCGCCGGCGGTGAGGACGGCGTGGTGGGCGGCCGCGGCGACCCGCGCGTGGAGGGAGGCGGCGCGGCCGGCCCGTACGGTGACGTCCTCCGGTTCGTCGAGTGCGTACGCCGCGGCGGCGGCGACCGGGCCCGCGACGACGGCGCCGAGTGCGGTGAGGATGTCGAGGGTGCGGGCGCGGGGGTCGGTCCAGCGGTCCGCGCGGGAGGGGTCGGTGGGCGGGAAGCGGGCCACCGCGCACGGCCAGGCGGCCGGCGCGAGGGCGCCGGCGAGGTCGGTCAGGACGGTGACGTCGTCGGGGCACATCTCGGCGGGGCTGACGAGCACGGTGTCGTGAGGCCGGTGCAGGGCGTCGCGCCAGGTCTCGTCGCTGACGATGTGCAGCCCTTCGGCGACGGCGGCCTCGCAGGCCTCGCTGAGCAGTTCGGGCGGGGCGAGGGTGGCGGTGGGGTCGTCGGGGACCGAGAGCAGCAGCAGCCGGGGGTGGCCGCCCTCGGCGCGGACCCGCCGCACGGTTTCGAGCAGGGCGTACGGGTCGGGGACGCCGCCGCACTCGGCGGGCGTGGGCACGTGGTAGGCGGGGCGGCCGAGGAGGCGGGCCTGCGGGGTCCACCAGGCGGGGCAGGGCCGGGGCATGAGGACGTCGCCGCCGTGGGCGGCGATCAGGGCGAGCAGGAGCGGCTGGGCGCCGGGCGCGGCGACCACGTCCTCGGCGTGGGTGCGCAGGCCGCGGCGCCACCAGTAGCCGCTGGCGGCCTCGCGCAGCAGGGGGCCGCCGCCCGAGGGCTCGGCGGCGGTGCGGGCGGCCGCGGCGGCGAGGACGGCGGCGAGTCCCGGCAGCACGGGCAGCCCCGGCTCGGGAGCGGGCGGCCCGTAGCGCACCGGGCCGCGGCCTTCCGGACCCGTCTGCCCCATCTCCCGCACCTCCTGAACACCGGCGGGCGTCGCACGGCGCCACAGTGCCTTTATACGAAGGTTCGGGCGCGCTCGCCGCTTCGGGACACGGCGACCCCGCCTCCCGGCCCGTCGTGGACGGTGGTCCGGTCCGCGCGGGGCCCCGTCGACCGGACGCCCCACCACGGTGGCGAGGAGACGCCCCCGGGTGGGCCGGACCGCCCGCTCGACCGGCGTTTCCGGCGCACACGACGGGGGCCGTCCGGGTGAGCGAGGGGACAGCCCCCAGACCTAGAGCGGAACGCGCGCGACCAGGGCGGCCAGCAGCGCACACGCCGCCGCCCCCGCCCAGAAACGCGGCGAGCGCGGGTCGTCGAGGGCCTTGCGCGGGGTGCCGGCCTTGCGGAGGGCCTTTTCGACGAGGGGGGCGACGCCCACCGCCACGTACACCCTGACCGCCGTCTCCATCAGGTTCCAACCGCCGTCGGGCGGCAGCAGGAGGAAAGCCAGGGCGAATCCGGCGGTGACGGCCGACTCCAGCCTCCAGCCGCGGCCGTGCCGCAGCACGAGTACGGCCTGGGCGGCCAGGAGCAGCAGGAAAGCGACTTGGAACACGATCACTGAGACGCCTCGCTTCGTGAGGGGGTCCGGTACAGCGGAAACGGAAAAAGGCACGGGGAGGGGGCCGGTGGTGCCGACCCCCTCCCCACAACCCGTTACTTCTTCAGCCCGTTACTTCTTCCAGCGGTTCACCTTGATCCTCGGGTACATCACCCAGGACCAGAACCCGCTCTTCTGCCATATCCCGACCGTGATCTTGACGCCCTTGCTCTTGGGCATCGCGTTCTTGAGCTGGATCTCGGTGGCGAACCACCGCATCGCGCCACCGATGGCTTCCAGCGCCAACCCCGCGATCTTGGCCCAGAAGGCCGGCATGGTCAGGCCGATCCGGCCGAAGGCCGACGCGAGGCGCGCGCCCGCCTTGATGGCGCGGGCCAGCTTCTTGGCCTTCTTCTTCTTGACGTGCCAGACCTTCTTCTTCTTCCAGCGCTGGCCGTCCAGGTCCTGCGAGTTGACCGGGTCGCCCGGGTAGGCGTACGTGCTCAGCGAACCGCCCGGGACCGGGTCGGTCTGCAGGAAGCGGCCGGTGGCCGGCGAGTAGAGACGGACGCCCATCAGCGTGGAGCCGCTCAGCGTCTCCGAGGAGCGCTGGTGGCCGCCGACCCAGCCGTACCGCGCGGCGGTCGTGCCCTCGGTCCGGTTGCCGTACTCGTCGGTGCGCAGCACGACGGGCGCCTGGGTGGTGTCCGCCGGGAGCTGCACCGAGACGTCGCCGTGCAGGTTGAGCAGCTGCAGGACGAGCCCGCCGGTCTTGTCGGTCGTCGCGGTCAGCCGGCCGCTGAGCCCGTTGACATAGCGGGTGAGGGTGCCCTGGGCGTCCTCCACGGTCCAGGTCGGGTTGTCCCCGGTGCCGTAGTGGTGCGTCTTGGCCTCGGTCCTCGTCCAGGTGCCGTCCGTCCCCTTGGCCTCCACGGTCCACGCGGCCAGGCGGCCGGTGGCGTCGAGGTTCCAGGTCTGGCGGCGGTCGCCGACGGTCTCGCTGTGGACGAGGTCGTTGACGTAGTACGTCAGCTGGGCACCGGCCGGCGTGGCGGTGGTGCGGCCGAAGGCGTCGTAGGCGTAGCCGCTGTCGACGATCCGGTCGGCGCTGTCGTAGGTGTGCGAGGTGCTGGTGGAGGCGGTTCCTCCCTCGGAGCAGTCGGCCGTGGTCAGGCCGGTGCGGTTGCTGTTGGCGTCGAACGCGTAGGACCTGCGGGTGCACAGGGCGTCCGCGGTGTCCTTGGCGGTGACCAGCCGTCCCGCCGCGTCGTAGGTGTACGCGGTGGAGGTGGAGGTGCCGTCGGACTGGTGGTGCCCGGCCTGCTGCGCGTGCGCGGTGTGCCCGGTGGTGTCGGACAGCAGGGCCGTGCCGTCGGCGGCCGTGTAGGTGCGGGCGGTGGTGTTGCCCGCCGGGTCCCGGTCCACGGTCAGGGTGACCGCGCCGGGCAGGGACTCGGTGGCGAGCTCGCCGTCCGCGTCGTAGGTGCCGGCGAAGGTGCCGGCGACCGAGTCGGTCACCTTGGTGGCCAGACCACGCGGCTCGACGGCCGCGTCGTAGGCGTACGTGGTGGTCGACGGGGCCGAGTCGGTGACCTGGACCGGCCGGTCCAGGGCGTCGTACGCCGTGGTGACGGTGTTGCCGCTGCCGTCGGTGGTGCTGATCCGGCGGCCGAGCGCGTCATAGCCGTACGCCACGGTGGCACCGGCGGCGGTCTGCGAGGCGACCTCGCCGGTCTGCTGGTGGTAGACCGTCGTGGCCTCGGGCACCGCGGTGCCGACGCCGCCGGTGACGGTGGACTTGATCTGGCGGCCCGCCGCGTCGGTGGTGACCGTGGTGGTGCGGGTGGCGCCGTTGGCGGTCTCGGTGGACGTGGAGACGTTGCCCCAGCGGTCGTAGCCGTAGGTCTTGGTGACCAGTTCGGCCGGGTGGGAGCCGCCGCCGGTGACCGTCGCGGCCGGACGGGTGCGGCACACCAGGCCGGCCCAGGCGGGCTTGCCCGCGCAGGCGCCGGTGCCGGTCGCCGACCAGTACTCGGTCAGGGTGGTCAGCGCGTCGGTGCCGTTGGAACGTCCGGAGGTCTCCCGGATCTTGCGGCCCGCGGCGTCGTACGCCGTGGTGGTGGTGATGGCGAGGCCGCCCGGGTCGACGACGCTGCGCGTCGGCCGGCCGGAGGTCCAGTCGTAGCCGGTCGCCGTGGTGCGGCGGTCGGCGTCGGTGGCGTAGCCCTGCACGGCGGCACCGGTGACCGAGGTGGTCACCAGGTCCTGGACCGCCGCGTCGGCGGGGCGGCCCTCGTCGTAGGTGTTGACGGTGTGGGTACGGGCCGGGACCTCGGTGCCGGCGGGCAGCGTGCCCTCGGCGGTGCCCCCGGACAGGGCGCGCTCCAGGGTCACCAGGTGCAGCGGGCCGAACTCCTCGGTCTCGCGCTTGCCGTCCGCGCTGTAGACGGTGCGGGTGGAGAGCTGCTCGGCGCGCTCGGCGACGGTCGCGTCGATGATGCCGAGCCGGGTGAGCTCCGCCTTGGCGGCGTCGGTGGCGCCGAGCGCGAGTGCCCGGTTGCCCGGGGTCAGGGAGCGCTCCTCGGAGCCGAACTGGTTGTAGTCGACGGAGTCGATGTGGCCGCCCGGCTGCGCCGTGTTGACCTCACGGCCCGACGCGTCGGCGTACACGATCGTCGCCCGCTTGTACGCGTCCGCGGTCAGCGAGGTGCCGACGTTGGAGGCGGGGACCTGGTCCGCCGGGAAGACGGCGGTGGCCTCGACCGGGGCGTCGCTCTGGCCCCAGACGGCGACCGCGGCCGCGTTCATCTGGTACGGGGCGTTGGAGCCGGAGACCGGCACCTGGTAGACGATCGTGGTGACCGCCTTGCCGCCGTCGGTCTCGGTGGCGCTGCCCTGCTTCAGGGTGGGCCGCGACGCGGAGAGGAGCATGCCCTCGCCGGCCGTGACCGCGGTGCCCGCCTTGCCGTACGTCAGGGTCCAGGGCAGCTCGCCCGGCTCGGTGAGCGTGGTGAGCCGGCCGGCGCTGTCGTAGGCGTACGCGGTCTTCAGCGCCGGGCTGATCCGCGGGTCCCACACCTCGCGCAGCCGCCCGGAGGCGTCGTACGCGTACTGCGCGACCGTCTCGGCCGTGGCCGCGCTCGCGCCCGGGCTGGTGGCCCAGAGCTTGAGCTGCGCGACCTGTCCGGCGTAGGCGCCGAACGCGGTCGCCGTCGCCGTGGTGGACGACGCGTACACGTACTCCAGGACGCGGCAGCCGTTGGTGGCCGGGGTGGCCTGGCAGGTGGCCGCGTCGACCGCCGGGGAGGCGCCGATCAGGTACTTCGGCCGGGACTGCACGGCGCCGCCGACGGTCACCTTCTCGGAGACGACGGTGGTCGTGGAGTCGTCGACCGACAGGGCCGTGGTGGCCAGCGTCCAGGACGTCGCCGCCGCGTCGACCTTGCGGAAGACGCTCACCGTGCCGCTGGTGTCCTTCAGGGTGAACGAGGTGGTCAGCGAGCCGGTCAGGGTCAGGTCCTCGGAGCCCGACTCGGCCTTCCAGCCGCCGCCGCTGGTGGCGGTGAAGGCGGTGGCGACACCGGTGGAGTCGAGGATCTCGACCGAGGTGGCCGAGGTCTTGCGCAGCACCGTCCAGTCGGTGCCCGCGTCCTCCGCGCCCACGCCGGAGGACCAGTTGGGGCCGAAGATGGCGGCCTGGCCCTCCTGGACCTCCTGGGCCACCGGACGGCGGGAGGAGTGCGAACGCTCGGCGGAGAGGCCGAAGACCTCCGCGTCGGTGTCGCTGTAGGTGAAGTCGCCGGTCTGGGCGTTGACCGTGCCGGGGCCCACCTCGAGGCTCGGCGCGTTGCCCGCCTGGCGGTCCAGGGTGACCTCGACGACCTGGGAGTTGTACTTCGCGGTCGAGCCGGCGTCGAAGACGGCCCGCAGTTCGAGCACGCCGTCCTCGGCCAGCGAGGTGGCCGCGTCCCACACGAGCGGAGGGGCGGTGCCGGAGGTGACCGGGGCGGGCCAGCTGACGGCCCCGCCGGTGGCCGTGGTGACCTGGGCGGTCGGCACGATCTTCCAGGCGTCGGTCTCGCCGCGGCGGTACTCGTAGGTCACGCCGGTGTACTCGGCCTTGCCCTTGGCCTGCAGGGAGACGCGGCGGGCCGTGTCGTCACCGTCGGAGGGGGAGATGACGGCCGCGCCGTCGGCGCCCACCCCGAAGGCGTAGCTGGTGACGGTGGTGGAGAGGTTGCCGCCGGAGTCGATCGTCTTGGCGCGCAGGGTGTGCCAGCCGTCCTCCGGGTTGACGGAGATGGTCAGCGCGTCACCGCCGGTGCCGTTGACGGTGTCGTCCACGCGGTTGGGCAGGTTGGCGTCGTCCAGGCCCCACAGGAAGCCCTGGCCGTCCGTGGACGAGGTGTCCAGGGTGCAGGTCACCGCGCCGCTCGCACGGGCGGTCCAGGTGTCCTTGGCGTACGTCTCACAGCTGATCGTGGGCGCGGCCGGCTTGGCGGTGTTCACGCCGAACGGCATGTACGCGCTCCACGGGCCGTAGAACGTTCCGTCGTAACCGCGCACGCGGTAGCGCAGCTTCGGCCCCGACGGCAGCGCGTTGGCCGAGGGGACGGTCAGCGTCGCGGTCGACCCGGAGGCCACGGCGGCGCTGGTGCCCGTGTAGGTGTACGTGGTCTCGTTGTACGCCGGGTCGGGGGTGATCTCGAACTGGGCCCGGACGGTGGCACCGTCGGGGTCGGTGACCTTCGCGGACATCGTCGGGGTCACCGAGGTCACGTACCGGATGCCGTTGTACGCGTTGACGGTGGACGGCGAGATCGCGGAGGCGGTCGGCGAACCGGGGTAGGAGTCGTAGGTGACCGTCAGGTGCGGTTCCTGGGCGTGGTCGCCGCTGACGTAGTTCGCCGAGCGGTAGCGCCGCCAGGTCGTCGAGTCGGTCTCGGTGACGCCCCGTACCTGCAGACCGTAGTTGGGCTGGCCGTCGGCCCACGCCTGCACGATGGCGTCGATGTCGAAGTCGACGGTGCCGGCCGGGCAGGTGGAGTTGTAGCCCTTGGCGGCGGTGTTGGTGATCGCACCGGTGTCGGTGGTCGCGGGCTGCGCGCCCCAGGTGATCGTGGAGGAGTTCCAGTCACCGGTGATGCGCCGCACCTGGGTGCCGGAGCCGGTGGTCGAGCAGGTCGACGAGTAGTACGAGTAGAGGCCCAGGTTGGTGTCGTTGATCCGCTTGCCCTTGAAGGCCGACACGTCGAACTTCAGGTACGCGCGGGCCTTGGTGGTGCCGCCGTCGTACGTGCCGGACTTCAGCTCGGCCGAGGAGACCTGCGAGTCGGGGTAGTTGGTGGCCACCCAGGTGTCGGTGGAGGCCGCCAGGGTCGAGGTCGGGTCGACCGTGACCGGGTAGGTCAGGTCCTTGGTGAAGTATTTCGGGTCCGGCGTGAGGACGAGGGTCTGCTTCCCGTCCTTCGCCGTCTCGATCTTCACCGGGACCTTGGCCAGGTGCTTGGACTCGCCCGAGCGCGGGTCCTTGGAGGAGTCCCACATCATCGGCGCGGGCGCTTCGGCGACCAGCTTGCCCGCGGAGTCCTTGAGCAGCAGCCGCCCGCTGGGCGCCTGGGACAGCTTCAGGCCCTTGACCTCGACGGGTATGCGGTAACTGACCGGCTCCGTGGGCGCCTTGGCCAGGTGGACGTTCTGCGAGAAGCCCTGGGGCAGCGCGGTGACGGTCAGCGTCTCGCCGCCGCCGAGGTCGTACGCCGCGGTGTCCCCCTTCAGCTTCGGCGCGGGCAGGTTCTTCTCCCAGCCCATGGCGAAGGCGCGCCCGCTGCGCGCGACGGAGGCGAGCTTCGTGTCGCCGCCGTCCGAGACGGTGATGTCCGCCGTCGCGGTCACGGGCCGCAGGTCGGCGCCCGCGTCGGCGAGCGTGGTGTTGATGTCCTGCCAGGCGCCGTCCTTCTTGACCCGGACCGGCGCCGCGTAGACGGAGGTCTGCATCTGTCCGTCGGGCAGGACATAGGTGGCCGAGGTCTCGGTGCGCGCCGACAGGACCTCGATCCTGCGCTTCTGCAGCCGCGCCATGAGCCGGGCGGACGCCTCGTCCTCGGCGACGGCGGGTCCCTTGGGCGCGGCTTCCACGGCGGCGGTCCGCGCATCGGTCCGCTCCGAGCCGAGGGCGACGGCCTGGCCGGTGGTGGCGACGACCACGGCCGTCTCGGCGGCCAGCACGGCGGCTACCGCACCGGCGATCATGCGCAGTCGTCGACGGGTCGATCTGCGCGTACTGGACCACTGGGGCCTCTTGGGCACAATCCCTCCCAAACCTTGTCTGTGGCATGTCACACCTGGGGTGCGGCAGACACAATTCCGGGTCGGGGACGGACTGTTGAGCCCTGCTGGGAAACCTCCATAGGAATCAGAGGTTCTCTTGAGCTACCGGGATCCGCGGTCGGGAAGGACACGCGCTTTGTCCGGGAAGTGCCCGATCGGCATCCACGCGCGGGCGCCCCGCGGCGGTGTTACGGCGGATCAGGGTTACGGAGGATCAGCGGACCAGGACGCGCTCGACCAGGAGCTCGACGGCCGAGACGATCGCGTCCGCGTCGATGCCCGCCTCGTGGAGCTGCTCCTCCGGTGTCGCCGAGGCCGGCATCGAGCGCACGGCGAGGCGGGCCAGGCGGGGCGTGTTGCCGTGGCCGTCGGCGTACGCCTCGGCGACCGCGTCGCCGAGGCCGCCCTCGGAGCGGTGGTCCTCGACCGTCAGGACGCAGCCGGTCGTCCCGGCGGCCTGGTCGAGGGTGGCGCGGTCCACCGGCTTGACCGAGTAGAGGTCGATCACCCGGACCGGGATGCCCGCCTCGGCCAGCCGGTCGGCGGCGCGGAGCGCCTCGTGGACGGTCACCCCGGCCGCGACGACGGTCGCCCGGTCGTCCTCGCCGTGGCTGCGGAGCACCTTGCTGCCGCCGACCGGGAACTCCTCCTCGGGCCCGTACACGACCGGGGTCTTGCCGCGGGTCGTGCGCAGGTAGCGGACGCCGTCCAGATCGGCCATGGCCGCCACCAGCTTCGCCGTCTGGTTGGCGTCGCAGGGGTAGAGAACGGTCGATCCGTGCACGGCCCGCATCATCGCCAGATCCTCCAGACCCATCTGACTGGGTCCGTCCTGCCCGATGGAGACGCCGGCGTGCGAACCGACCAGGTTGATCCCCGCCCGGCTGACGGCCGCCATCCGGACGAAGTCGTAGGCGCGGGTCAGGAAGGCCGCGAACGTCGCGGCGTACGGGACGTAGCCGCGCGCCTGGAGTCCGACGGCCGCGCCGACGAGCTGCTGTTCGGCGATCCAGCACTCGAAGTAGCGCTCGGGGCGAGCCTTCGCGAAGTACTCGGTACGGGTGGAGTCGCCGACCTCGCCGTCGAGCCCGACGACGTCCCCGCGCACGTCCCCGAGGGCGGCCAGCGCGTGCCCGTACGCGTCCCGGGTGGCGACCTCGTCGCCCTTGTCGTAGCGCGGGAGCGTCGGCGCGCCGCCCCTGTCGAGCCGCGGGGGCAGGGCCGCGGGCGGGTCGGTGACCTGGACCCGCAGGTCGCTGTAGCCGCCCAGCTCGGCGATGGCGGCCGCGGCGTCCGGCAGGGGCTTTCCGTGCATGCCCTCGCGGTTCTCGACGGCCGCCACGCCCCGGCCCTTACGTGTGGCGGCGAGGACGGCGGTGGGCCGCCGGACGGTCGCGCGGGCCTCCCGCAGCGCCGCGTCGACGGCCTCGACGTCGTGGCCGTCGATCTGGACGGTGTGCCAGCCGAAGGCCTCCAGGCGGGCCGCGTAGGCGCCCAGGTCGTGCTGGTGGCGGGTGGGGCCGCGCTGGCCGAGCCGGTTGACGTCGACGATCAGGGTGAGATTGTCAAGGCGGCAGTACGCGGCGTGCTCGACGGCCTCCCAGACGGACCCCTCGGCCATCTCGCTGTCCCCGCACAGGACCCACACCTGGTACGGGACGTGGTCGAGGAACTTCCCCGCCAGCGCCATGCCGACACCGACGGGCAGGCCCTGGCCGAGCGAGCCGGTGGCGACGTCGACCCAGGGCAGCCGGGGGGTCGGATGGCCTTCCAGGAGGCTGCCCTTGCGGCGGAAGGTGAGCAGCTCGTCGTCGCCGACGACCCCCGCCGCCCGGTACATGGCGTACAGCAGGGGCGAGGCGTGGCCCTTGGAGAGCACGAAGTGGTCGTTGCCCGGATGGTCGGGGCGGTCGAAGTCGTAGCGCAGATGCCGGGCGAGGAGCACGGCCCCGATCTCGGCGGCGGACATGGAGGAGGTCGGGTGGCCGGAGCCGGCCGCGTCCGCGGCGCGTACGGCGTCGACGCGGAGCTGCTGGGCGAGCGAGGACATCGTTTCGTAGCGCATCAGGGTCTTCCTCCACGGGCCGTCGCGAGGGCCGGGCGGTACATGACGACCGGGCGAGACATCCGGTGTCGGCCGTTCCGATGACATCCGATGACGTCCGGTGACACCCGGTGCGGGTCTTCCGGCGGGTACCCGGGCCTCCGGGCCGTATGCCCGGCAATCGCGGCGGCTGTCGAGTCGTCCACAGTGGTCCACATGACGAGATTCGGGTCTCACGATGCGGCCCAGGCGCGTACCGTGACCGTACCCACCCACACGAGGGAGTCCGGTCATGACCCATGCCTCCGAGCCGTCCACGACCCGGGAGACCGCCGTCTACACCCACGGGCACCACGAGTCCGTGCTGCGCTCGCACAGCTGGCGCACCGCCGCCAACTCGGCGGCCTATCTGGTCCCGGAGCTGCGTCCGGGCCTGGACGTCCTGGACGTGGGGTGCGGGCCGGGCACCATCACCGCCGATCTGGCCGCACTGGTCGCGCCCGGCCGGGTGACCGCGGTGGACGCGGCGGAGGACGTCCTGGCCAAGGCGCGCGCGGTGGCCGCCGAACGGGGCGTGGAGAACGTGGAGTTCGCGGTCGCCGACGTCCACGCCCTGGACTTCCCGGACGACTCCTTCGACGTCGTCCACGCGCACCAGGTGCTGCAGCACGTGGGCGATCCGGTGCGGGCGCTGAGCGAGATGAGGCGGGTATGCCGTCCCGGCGGCGTGGTCGCCGCCCGCGACAGCGACTACGGCGCCTTCACCTGGTACCCGGAGTCGCAGGCCCTGACCGCCTGGCAGGAGCTGTACCAGCGGGTCGCGCGGGCAAACGGCGGCGAGCCGGACGCCGGACGGCGGCTGTTCTCCTGGGCCCGGCGGGCGGGCTTCACGGACATCACGACGACCGCCGCCACCTGGTGCTTCGCCACGGCGGAGGAGCGGGCGTGGTGGAGCGGACTGTGGGCGGACCGTACGACGGAGTCCGTGTACGCGCGGCTGGCCGTGGACGGCGGGCACGCCGGGCCGGAGAAGCTGGCGGCGGTCGCCGCGGCGTGGCGGGAGTGGGGCCGGCACGAGGACGCCTGGTTCATGGTCCCGCACGGCGAGATCCTGTGCCGGGTCTCCTGACGCCCAGGACCCGCGGGCACCGCTTCAACTAGGCTCGTCCGTATGGAGATTCTCGGGACCACACTGCGTGTCTGCGTCGACGATCTCGATGCGGCGGTGGACTTCTACGAGCGGCTCACCGGCGTCCGCGCCCAGCGTTTCGAGCGCGGCGGGGTGGCGGTCGCGGCCGTCGGCTGCTTTCTGCTGATGAGCGGCCCGGAGGCGGAGCTGGAGGTCCTGCGCAAGGTCGCCGCGACCATCTCCGTCCAGGATGTGGACGCGGCCTTCACGGCGCTGACCGAGGCGGGCGCGAAGATCCTGGCCGGCCCGGTGCCGACTCCGGCGGGCCGCAACCTGATCGCGGTCCACCCGGACGGTTCCGTCTTCGAATACGTCGACCTCCGCTCCTGACCGCGGCCCACTCGCCGTCACAGTGGGGCGAAGGCCGCCACGACGAGGTCCGTGAGCAGGGCGCCCGCGGTGCCCGCCGGGTCGAGATCGGGGTCGTAGATGGTGATGTTGAGTCCGACGCAGCGCTCGGAGGTCACCAACGGCCTCAGCAGGGCGGTCAGTTCGTCGGGCAGCAGTCCGTCGGGGTCGGGGCTGTCGACGGCGGGCATGACGGTGGGGTCGAGGACGTCGGCGTCGAGGTGGACCCAGAAGCCGTCGAGAGCGGGGCTTTCGAGGCCGGCGAGGGTGGCGGCGGCGGTCTCGGCCGGTCCGCCCGCGCGGAGTTCGGAGACGGTGACGGTGGGGACCTTCAGGGCGCGCAGCTCGACGACTTCGGGGTCGTCGTGGAAGGCGTCGCGGATCCCGAAGAGGCGGATGTCCTCCTCCCGGAGGTAGGGGCGCCGTCCCTCCAGGTCGGTGAGGTCCTCCTGGCCGCGGCCGGTGGCCAGGGCGAGTTCCTCGCCTCCGGCGGCGCCGACGCGGTCGGAGTTGCCGGGGTGGCGGAAGTCCGGGGAGGCGTCGACGGCGGCGAGGCCGTAGCGGCCGATGCGGCGCAGGGCGAGGGAGGCGCCGAGCTGGATGGAGCAGTCGCCGCCGAGGACGAGGGGGAAGTCCCCGGCCCGTACGTGCCGCTCGATCCGGTCGGCGAGGGTGCGGGTGTAGGTGGCGAGGGCCGCCGCGTTGAAGACGCCGTCGCCCTCTCGCCAGTCGCCCAGGTCGTAACGGGGCGGGACGACGACACCGCCCTCCCGCGCGCCGAGCCGCCGCACGATCCGGTTCTCGCGCAGGGCGCCGGCGAGCTTGTAGCAGCCGGGGACGGTGCCGGGGGCGGGCGGGCGCAGCCCGAGGTTGGAGGGGGCGTCGACGACCACGATGTTCCGCATGCGGATCATCGTCGCCCCGGTGGTGTGGATCTTCAATGGGCGGACGCGGATCGCCCCCGTGGGACCGGGATGGAGGGATCCGGTCCCACGGGGGCGGTGGAAGGGCCGTACGGGTGAGGGTGCGGGCGTCACCCGACGGG
Organism: Streptomyces sp. NPDC015346; assembly: GCF_043078785.1. Lineage (NCBI taxonomy): Bacteria > Bacillati > Actinomycetota > Actinomycetes > Kitasatosporales > Streptomycetaceae > Streptomyces > Streptomyces sp. NPDC015346. Next base: position 574,365 of record NZ_JBIBTW010000002.1, read on the forward strand.
CCCGGTCGGCGGCCGGCCGCAGGGTTTCCTGGGCGGTCCGGTCAGTGGTGGGCGACGACCAGCCGCGGCTCGTCCTCCGAGGCCTCGGCGGCCTCGGGGTCGGCCGGGTCGGGGCGCTGGATCAGCAGGGCGGTCACGACGCCGATGCCGAGCAGGGCGAGCGCCGCGTACATCGCGTGCTGGTAACCGGCCTCGGTCACCCCGCCCGCGTCGCTGCCCGCCGTGATCATCGCGGAGGCCAGGGCGATGCCGAGCGAGGCACCGATGCCGAAGCAGGCGCCGTTGAGCCCGGAGAGCGAGCCCGGCTTGTCCTTCGGGGCGGTGGTGACGGCGAGGCCGTTGAGGCCGGTGAGCATGAAGCCGCCGTACGTGACGCCGAGCGCGGCCAGCGCCGCGACCAGGATCCACTCCTGGTGCAGGAAGAAGGTGGCGAAGAGGAAGATCGCGAAGTTGGCGACCGCGCCGGTGACGACGACCGTGCGCCAGCCGACCTTCGGGCCGAGCCGTCCGGTCAGCGGCGCGGAGACCACGCCGATGAGCTGGATCGGGGTGAGGAAGAGGACGGCCGCGGTGACGGCGGAGAGGCCGAGGCCGACGCGGGTGTCCTGCGAGAAGAGCGGGATCGTCAGCGCGATGGCGCCGAAGGCGCCGCCCAGGGTGCAGATCGTCGTCAGGAGCAGGGGCCAGGCGCGGCGCGAGGCCAGGACGTCGATGTCGATGACCGGGTTGGCGGCGCTCTTCTGCGAGACGACGAAGAAGACGAGCGAGGCCAGGCCGCCGAGGAGGAAGCCGAGGGTGAGGACGGAGGTCCAGCCCCAGGCGCCGCCCTGGGCGAGGCCGACGAGGATACCGGTGAGGCCGAGCGCGAGGGCCGCGATGCCGCGGGAGTCGAAGCGGCCGTCGGTGGCGGTGGCCGGGACGTCGGGGACGTACTTCCGCACGCCGAGCAGACCCGCGACGGCGATCAGGGTGGAGCAGACGAAGATGCCGCGGAAGCCGATCGTGTCGGCGATCTGGCCGCCGGCGATGGCGTCGACACCCGCGAGGCCGCCGTTGACGGCGGTGATGATGCCCGCGGCCTTGCCGAAGGCGGCCGGCGTCAGCAGCTGGTTGAGGGTGAGGAAGGCGAGCGTGAACATCGCGGCCGAGATGCCCTGGAGAACACGGCCGGCGATGAAGACCTCGATGTTCGGCGCGAAGACGCAGAGCAGGTTTCCGACGATCAGCACCAGAGCACAGACGATCATCATCGGCTTGCGGCCGCGCTGGTCGCTCAGACGGGCGAGCGTCACCTGACCGATGGCCGCCATCAGGAAGAACAGCGTCTGGGAGAGACCGGCGGCGGCCGTGGTGGTGCCCAGGCGTTCGATGACATCCGGCAGTGCGGGGCTGAGCATCGTGGCGTTGATCTGGTAGCCGAGGACGGCGAGGACCATCGCCATGAGCATGGGCCCGCGGCCCGTGAGGTCGGATTTGGCTGACATATCGGCCCCTTTGCCTTGGATGTCACGTTCGTTGGGCACGCCACCCGCCACACCCGTCGAAACTTGTCTGACAAGTAGCGCCCCGACAGGCTGGACTCTACGCGCGTAAAACGTCAAGACCCTTGGCCCTGTGAATCCGGATACGCTTTGACCTGCCGACAAGTGAGGCGGAGGAGGGGTAGTGGCAGTCAGCGGACAGCAGCGGCGACCGGTCGTGGTGCTCTACGAGCGGATCGCGGACGCCATCCACGACGGCACCTATCCCCCCGGCTCGACCCTCCCCTCCGAGCCGAAGCTCGCCGGCGAGCTGGGCGTGAGCCGCCCCGCCCTGCGCGAGGCCCTGCTGCTCCTCCAGGAGGACGGGCTGCTCTCGGTACGGCGCGGGGTCGGCCGGACCGTCAACGACCACCCGCCACGGCGCGGTTTCGAGCACATCCAGCCGCTGGAGGAGCTGATCGGGACCGGCACGCCGCTGCGCGTACGGGCCCTCCTGCGGGCGGTCGAGGAGCCCACCGACTTCACCACCCAGCACCTGCTCGCACCGGCCAGGGCGGAGCTGCGCTTCTGGGAGTCGTTGCTGGCCGGAGAGGGTACGGCGGCGGCGCTGAGCCAGGAGTGGGCGGCCGCCGACGACGTACTGGAGCGGGCGCACCCCGACTTCGCCCGGGCGCTGCGCACGGTGGAGGCGGCCGAGCGCACCTCCATGCTGGCGGTGCTCGCCGGCGCCTCGCGCGGGGTGCCGCTGGGGGCGCACAGCAGTGTGACGGCGACCCTGGTCGGCCAGCGCCGCGGCGAGCAGCTCGGCCGCCCGGCCGACACCCCGGCGGTCCTGATCACCCAGGTCGTACGGGTCGGCGAGACCCCGGTGATGGCGGCCAAGCACATGCTGCCGACGGGCGCGCCGGCGCTCCCCGTGCTTCAGTCCAACTGATCCAACAGATCCAACTGATCCGACCGATCCAACGCATCCGCCCAGCACCCTGTCGCCACCGTCACAGCGGCCGCGGCCCGCCTTGGCGTACACTTCCGCGCCATGCACTTGTCTGACAACCCCGCCGCCTCTGCCGCTCCCACCGTCTCCGACTGGATCCGTCGGGCCCCGAAGGCCGTTCTCCACGACCACCTCGACGGCGGGCTGCGCCCCGCGACGATCGTCGAGCTGGCGCGCGCCTGCGGCTACACCGCCCTGCCGACCGAGGACCCCGCCGAGCTCGCGGCCTGGTTCCGGGACGCCGCCGACTCCGGTTCGCTGGAGCGGTACCTGGAGACCTTCGCCCACACGTGCGCGGTGATGCAGACCCGCGAGGCGCTGCACCGGATCGCGGCCGAGTGCGCCGAGGACCTGGCGGCGGACGGGGTCGTCTACGCCGAGATCCGCTACGCCCCCGAGCAGCACCTGGAGGGCGGGCTGACCCTCGACGAGGTGGTCGAGGCGGTGAACGACGGCTTCCGCGAGGGCGAGCGCCGCACCGGCGGCCGGATCACCGTCCGCGCGCTGCTCACCGGCATGCGCCACACCGACCGTTCCCTGGAGATCGCGCGGCTCACCGTCGCGCACCGGGACCGGGGCGTGGCGGGCTTCGACATCGCCGGCGGCGAGATCGGCAACCCGCCGGCCCGCCACCTCCCCGCCTTCCAGCACCTCAAGCAGCACAACTGCCACTTCACCATCCACGCCGGCGAGGCCGTCGGCGCGGAGTCGATCCACGAGGCCGTCCAGGTCTGCGGCGCCGAGCGGATCGGCCACGGGGTGCGGATCACGGACGACATCGCCGAGGACGGCACGCTGGGCCGGCTCGCCTCGTACGTCCGCGACAACCGGATCGCGCTGGAGGTCTGCCCGACCTCGAACCTGCAGACGGGCGCGGCCAAGGACTACGCCTCGCACCCGATCGACGAGCTGCGCCGGCTCGGCTTCCGCATCACCCTCAACACGGACAACCGGCTGGTCTCCGGCACCACCATGAGCGAGGAGTTCCAGCACATGGTGGACGCCTTCGGTTACGGCCCGGAGGTCTTCGAGGAGTTCACGGTCGCCGCGCTCGACGCGGCCTTCCTGCCGCTCCCGGAGCGGCAGCGGCTGATCGACGAGGTCGTCCGCCCGGGCTACGCGGCCCTCGCGGCGCTCGCGGTCCGCTAGGACCCGATCCGCCGGACAAGCCGGGACGACCGCAGGCCCCCGCCCGGGCGGGGCGGGGGCCTACGGTCGTCGGGTTCTCCGCTACACCGGTACCGCTACGCCGCTACGCCGGTACGAGCGGGCCGCGCGGCGCCGCCCCGTCGAGCCTGGACGCGCCGTCGAGCCTGGACGCCCCGTCGAGCCGAGCCGGCCGGTCGAGTCTGGCCTCGATGACGGCCCGCACGGCCGGCCACTCCTCGTCGAGGATCGAGTAGAAGGCGGTGCTCCGCACGGCCCCGTCGAGACCTCGCGAATGGGCCCGGTGCACGCCGTCGCAGGTGGCGCCGAGACGCTCGATCGCGGCCCGCGAGCGCAGGTTCCGGGCGTCGGCCCGCATCGAGACCCGCCGCACCCCCCACACCTCGAAGGCGTGCCTGAGCATCAGCAGCTTCGCCTCGGTGTTGACGCCGGTGCCCTGGGCGCCGGGCGCGAGCCAGGTGTTGCCGATCTCCGCCGCGTCCGGCACCGCCGTGGCCGGATCGCCGTGGGGCACACCCGGCACGGCGGGCCAGACCAGCGGCCCCTGCCAGTAGTCCAGCTGCAGGAACCGGGTCGCGCCGACGACCCGCCCGTCGGATGTGCTCACCACGGCGAAGGGGAGCGCCCGGCCCGCGCTCTGTTCGTCGAGGGCGCGTTCGATGTACTCCTGTGCCGTCTCCGGGCTGTGCGGGACGGGCGTGAACACGTACGTCGTACGGTCCTGGGCACCTGCGGCGGCGATCGCGGCGGCATGGTGCGGAGCGAGAGGCTCGAGCCGCACGGTGCGGCCGGTGAGCACAACGGGAAGCGGCACGGGGCCTTCGGTCTTTCTAGGAGGGGGGATGTGCCACGCACCGGCGATTCACACGGTGCGAGAGGCGGAGGCACAGTCTCCGTCCCACCGGCCGCGAAATGGGAAAAGGAAAGGTAAAGAACGGCGGACGGTCGCGTGAATCCACACCCCTGGCCTAACCCGCCCGCCGACCGCCCGCCCGCCCTCCTGCCTGACCCCGCCCGACCTCCCCGCCTAACCCGCCCGACCCCCTGCCTAGCCCACCCGGCCCCGGACGACCGGCAGCTCCAGCGTCCCCGTGTCCTCGGGGGCGCTGACGACGGTCACCGGCTTGACGCCCCGGTTGCCGACGTACGCCGTGTCGCTCGCCGCGATCACGAACTCCAGCCGGTGGCCCGTCTCGTAGCGGTGCACGATGCCCGGGAGCTCCACCGTGAAGGGCCGGGTCGCGTCCGGCACGCGCACCGGGGCGACGAGCCGGTTGACCAGGGTCTTCCGGCCGTCCGGCGCGATGTCGTACACCTTGGCGAAGAGCACCAGCTTGTCGGCGGCGTCGCCGGAGTCCTGGACGCGTTCGGTCGCCGGGGAGACGACCTTCAGCGTGGCCTTCGGGGCGCCGACGACGTCGACGGGCGCGGTGAGCGGGGCGCTGGTCCAGCCGAGGTAGGTGCCGTGGGTGTCGTAGGGCTGCGGGTCGGGCAGTCCGATCAGCCCGGCGAGGGAGGACTCCGAATGGCTGGTGGGCACCAGCCAGTTGCTGTACGAGCGCGAGCCCCGGGCGACCTTGGCACGGTTGTCGACGAGCTTGCCGTCGCCGGAGAGGTGGAGCTTCTGGCTGAGGGCGGGCAGGTGGCCGGCCGTGCCGTAGCCGCTCTGCCAGTCGCGGTAGTAGGCGAACTCGGCCCCGGTGCCGGCGGACCGGTCGTCCCGGAGGTACCGGTCGAACCAGGCGAGGACGCGCTGCCCGACGTAACTCGTCTCCAGGTTCCACTCCCCCATGTTCAGCTCACCGGCCACCGGGTCGCTGATACCCCCGCTGTGCCCCCAGGACTGCCAGATCATCTTCGTGTCGACGCCCCGCGCCTGGAGCTTCTCGTAGGTGTCCCGCGCCTCGTTGAGGTTGAAAAGACTGTCGGACTGGCCCTGGACGATCAGCGTCGGCGCCTTGACGCGGTCGAGGTACGAGACCGGCGAGACGCTCCGGGCGAAGTCGAGCATCTTCTTCGTGTCGGCCTCCGGATAGCGGCCGGAGTTGAGCAGCCGGACGGTGTCGCAGGCGTCGGTGACGAAGTGCAGGCAGCTCAGCGAGTTGATACGGGAGGGGTCGAGGGAGGGCGCGAGCAGCGGCTGGCCCTCGCCGATCAGGTAGAAGCCGTTGGCCCACTGCCACTTGAAGACGCCGGGGGTGGCGCGGTCGGCGCTGTTGGGGGCGAGGGAGTAGGCGAGGTCGTTCCAGGTGATGAGCGGGACGAGGGCGTCGAGCCGGGGATCGACGGAGGCGGTGGCGAGCTGGACGGCTCCGCCGTAGGAGCCGCCGATCATGCCGACACGGGGGTCGGACGCGCCGTCCTTGAGCACGAAGTCGGCGCGGGTGCCGTCGTCGGCGGCGCGGGTGCCGGCCAGGAAGTCGACGAGCCGCGTGGCGGCCTGTCCGTCGATGCGCGGATCGTCGAGGGAGATCAGGCAGCCGGACGCGCCGAAGCCGAGGCCGGAGTAGACGAGTCCGACGTACCCCCGGGCGGCGAAGGCCTTGCCGATGGCGTCGGTGGAGCCGTCCTTCTTGCTGCCGCCGAAGCCGTTGGTGGCGAGGACGGCGGGCGCCGGGTGGGCGGCGTCCACGCCGGCGGGCCGGTAGAGGTCGGCGTCGACGGTGCAGGTCCGGTCGCCCGCCTGGACGGTGAAGCTGAGCGGGGTGACGGTGTACGAGCCGGCCTCGGCGCCGGTCGCCGGTGCGGCGAACGCGAGCGGCAGGGCGACCGCCGTGCCGGCGACCAGGGCGAGGGCCTTGCGGGATCGGGGCAGGGCGCGGGACACGGACACGGGGGCCTCCACACTGAGGATTACCGACTGGTAAGTACCGAGCCGCGCCCATGGTGTGACACGTGTCATAGCCACGTCAACACACCGGATAGCGCTTGTTGACGGAGATTCAGTGAAGGCGAGAGGTCGAAGGCGAGAGGGTGAGGGCCGTGAGGGCGTGCGGCGGTGACCGCCGGTCGGACGCCCGGCGGTGACGGCCAGTCAGCTCACCGGAGAGCCGGGGCGTCGAGCGTCAGCGTCCCCGACTCTGCGTCCAGCGTCCCGGGCAGTCCCAGCGGCACGGTCAGCGCCGTAGCGCTGTGACCGAACCCCATCTCCTCCACGACCGGGACACCGAGCCCGCCCAGCCGGTCGGCGAGTACCGCCCGCACCTCCTCGTAGGGGCCGCACTCCTCCCACGACCCGAGGCCGATGCCCGCGACCCCGTCCAGCCAACCGGAGCGCAGCAGTTGGGTGAGGATCCGGTCCAGGCGGTACGGCTCCTCCCCCACGTCCTCCAGGAGCAGCAGGCCGCCGCGGGCCGAGGGGCGGCCGTACGGGGTGGCGAGGTCGGCGGCGAGGAGGCTGACGCAGCCGCCGAGGGTGACGCCGTGGGCCCGCCCTGGGACCAGGGTCCGTGTGGTGTCGAGGCCGAGGGTCCGCACCGACTCGGGCTCGAAGAGGGTCGCCCGCAGCGACTCCTGGGTGCGGGGGTCCTTGAGGAAGGTCCCGGCCGCGACCATCGGTCCGTGCAGGGTGGCGAGGCCCGTGCGGACGGCGAACGCCTCGTGCAGCGCGGTCACGTCGCTGTAGCCGACGAACACCTTGGGGCCGGCCGCCCGCATCGCCGCCCAGTCGACGAGGTCCACCATCCGCTGGGCTCCGTAACCGCCCCGCGCGCAGATCACCGCGGCGACGGACGGATCGCACCAGGCGTCCTGGAGGTCCCGCGCGCGGGCCCGGTCGGCGCCGGCCAGGTATCCCAACTCGGGGTGGGCGTCCAGGACATGGGGAGCGACCACCGGCTCCAGGTGCCAGCCGCGCAGGATGTCGAGGCCGGCCGCGAGGCGTTCCTCGGGAACGGGGCCGCAGGGCGCGACGACGGCGACCCGGGCGCCGGGGCGCAGCCGGGCCGGCCGCACGAGCGGAGCCACGGGGGCCACGGGGGCCGCGACCGAGGCCGTCTTGGCCGTCGAGGCCGCCGGGGGCGCCGGGAACTCCGTCATCTCCTCAGCTCCAGGACGGGGACGTCGGTCCGCTCGATGCCGAAGACCTGTGCGTACAGCGACAGTTCGGCCTCCAGTGCGCGGATCATCGTCGCGGCGCGCCGGAAGCCGTGGCTCTCGCCCTCGAAGGCGAGGTAGGCGTGCGGGACTCCCCGGCCCGCCATCCGCGCGAGGAAGCGCTCGGCCTGCGCCGGCGGGCAGATCACGTCGTCGAGCCCCTGGAGGAGCAGGAACGGAGCGGAGATCCGCTCGACGTGGTGCAGCGGCGAGCGTTCCCGGTAGCGGGCGGGCACGTCGGCGAGCGGCCCGACGAGCGACTCCAGGTAGTGGGACTCGAAGTCGTGGGTCTCGTCGGTGGCCCAGCCCAGCAGGTCGAGGATGGGGTAGATGATCGTGCCGCAGGCGTAGACGTCGGTGGTGACGAGGGAGGCGGCGGCCGTCCAGCCGCCCGCGCTGCCGCCCCGGATCGCGAGGCGGGCCGGGTCGGCGGTGCCCTCGGCGGCGAGCGCCTCGGCGACGGCCGCGCAGTCCTCCACGTCGACCACGCCCCACTGCTCGCGGAGCCGCTCGCGGTACTCCCGTCCGTAGCCGGTGGAGCCGCCGTAGTTGACCTCGGCCACCCCGATGCCCCGGGAGGTGAAGTAGGCGATCTCCAGGTCGAGGACGAGCGGGGCGTGCCCGGTCGGACCGCCGTGCGCCCACACCACGTAGGGCGGCAGCTCCGCGGCGGGCGCGATCCGGTCGGGGCTGTGCGGCGGGTAGACGTGGGCGTGGATCTCGCGGTCGTCGGGTCCGGTGAAGGTACGGATCTGGGGTTCGGGGTAGTACGACGGGTCGACCGGGTCGTCGTGGGCCGAGCCGATGACCCTGGCCCGGCCGGTGCGGGTGTCCAGCTCCACGACCTCGTAGGCGCTGCGCGGGCTCGCGGCCACTCCGACGACCCGGGTGCCGTGGGCGGCGAGGGTGGAGGCCCACTCGGTCCAGGGGCCCGCGGTGTCCACGAGTTCGCCGCTCTCGGGGTCGAGTATCCCGAGCGCGGTGGCTCCCCTGCCGTGGATGACGGCGATCAGGCCGTTCTCCAGGGGGTGGAACCAGCTGAGGCCGATCTTCCACAGCGGTCCGCCGAACTCCTCAGCGCGGGGGCAGAGCGCGACCGGTGCCCGGTCGCCACCGTCGCCTCCACCGGTACCGGCACCGGCACCGGCACCGGCATCGGCGTCGAGGTCCGACCGGTAGAGGTTCCACCAGCCGCTGCGGTCGCTGACGTACAGCAGTTGGCCCTCGGCGGTCCAGCCGACCTGCGGCACCGACTCCTGCGGGCCGCCCGCGACGGGGCGGGCGCCGTGGAGGACGCCGCCGGGCGTGACGTCGGCGACCAGCACCTCCGTACCGTCCCAGGGCATGCGCGGGTGGTCCCAGCCGATCCAGGCGGCCCGGCGGCCGTCCGGGGAGAGCCGTGGGCCGGTGACGAACCGGTGCCGCCCGTCGGAGAGTTGCCGTACGGCGGAGCGGTCCTCGGCGGCCGATCCGTCCAGGGGTACGGCGGCGAGCACCCGGCGTACGTCCGTGGCGGCGGGCCCGGTGAACTCCTCCAGGACGCACCAGACCTCGCCCCGGTCGGGGTGGATCACCGGGTCGGCCCAGCGCAGTCCGCCGCCGACGGCCGAGAGAGGGGTGAGCGGCCGGGGCGCGGACGCGGGCCCGTCCGGGCCGGCGTCGGGTTCGTAGGCGTACAGCCGCTGGTCGGGGAAGTGGCTGAAGACGATCAGGGGGCCGCCGGTCTCCCGCGCATGACCGGCCCAAGGCTGTCCGCCGTACTCGACGACCCGGCTGCGGACGTTCCAGGGGGCGGGGAGCGGCGACTCCTCGGTGCCGTCGGCGCGCCGGCGCACCAGCGCGCGCCGGCCGCCCTCGGTGGGGCGCGGGGCGGTCCACCACACCTCGTCGCCGACGACGCCGACGTACTCGGGGCGCCCGTCGCGCGCGGCGGCGAGCGCGGCGTCGATGGGTGAGGGCCAGGTGCCGTAGGCGGCCGTGGGGACCATCTCGACTCCTTTACGCGGACCGCAGATAGTGGTCGAGCACGCGGACGCCGAAGTGCAGGGCGTCGACGGGGACGCGCTCGTCGACGCCGTGGAACAGCGCTCCGTAGTCCAGGTCCGGGGGCAGCTTCAGCGGGGAGAAGCCGTAGCCGGTGATGCCGAGCCGGGAGAACTGCTTGGCGTCGGTGCCGCCCGACATGGTGAAGGGCACGACGTGTCCTTCGGGGTCGAAGTGCTCGACGGCGGCGCGCAGTCGGGCGAAGGTCGGCGAGTCGACGGGGGCCTCCAGCGGGACCTCGCGGTGGTGGAACTCCCACTCCACGTCCGGTCCGGTGAGCCGGTCCATCGTCTCGGCGAACTCCTCCTCGCCGCCCGGCAGCATGCGGCCGTCGACGTACGCGACGGCCTGGCCCGGGATGACGTTGACCTTGTAACCGGCGTCCAGCATGGTCGGGTTGGAGCTGTTGCGTACGGTCGGTTCGACCAGGGCGGCGGCCGGGCCGAGCTTCTCCAGGAGGACGTCGACGTCGAAGCCGTCCGCCGTCACATCGGTCTCGATGCCGTACAGCGCGGCGAGTTCGGTGAGCGCGGCCCGTACGGTCGGGGTGAGGCGGACCGGCCAGGGGTGGGCGCCGATGCGGGCGACCGCGGCGGCGAGCCGGGTGACGGCGTTGGCCGTGTTCACCTTGGAGCCGTGGCCCGCCCTGCCGTGGGCGGTGAGCTTGACCCAGGCGGTGCCGCGCTCGCCGGCGGCGATCGGGTAGAGGGTCATGCCCGGGTGCGGGTGGAAGCTGAACGCGCCCGATTCGCTGATGCCTTCGGTGCAGCCCTCGAAGAGGGCCGGGTGCTGGTCGGCGAGGAAGCCGGAACCGTCCTCGGCGCTGGCCTCCTCGTCGGCGGTGTAGGCGAGGACGATGTCCCGGCGCGGCCGGACGCCCTGGCGGGCCCAGGAGCGGACGACGGCGAGCACCATCGCGTCCATGTTCTTCATGTCGACGGCGCCGCGTCCCCAGACGACTCCGTCGCGGACCTCGCCGGAGAAGGGGTGGACGGCCCAGTCGGCGGGCTCGGCCGGGACGACGTCCAGATGGCCGTGGACGAGGAGGGCGTCGGCGGTGGGGTCGGTGCCCGCGATGCGGGCCACCACGTTGGTGCGGCCGCGGGTCCGCTCCAGCAGGGTCGGTTCGAGCCCGGCGGCGGCGAGGCGTTCGGCGACGTACTCGGCCGCGGGGCGTTCGAAGCAGTCCCCGCCGCCCTTGTTGGTGGTGTCGATCCGGATCAGCTCGGAGGTGAAGGCCACCACCTCGTCGAGCGCCGTGGCGTCCGGGCCGTGGACCGGCTCAGCCATACTGTTCCTCCACCGCTGCGGAGACGATCGTGGTGACCGCCTTGAACGTGCGAATACCCTCGTACATCGTCTCGCTGGTGTACGCGACCCGGCGTTCACCGCTACGCGCCACGCCGGGAACCACCGTCGCGGCGGCCGCCAGGTGCTCGGCGTCGAACTCCAGCTCCACGGTGAACGGTCCGCCCCGCACCGGCTCGTGCCGTACGGCGAGGGCCGCCGCCGCCTTGGCCGCGGCCCGGATCTCGGATGCCGTACGACGCGGGGTGCGGCAGACCGCCGCGTACCGCGAGACGTGGTCCTTCACGGCGACCTTGGGCGCCTCGGGGGCGTACCCGAGGGCGTCCTCGCAGGTGAGGTCGTCCCCGGTGACCAGCACCACCGGCACGCCGTACTCCGCGACCACATGGGCGTTGAGCAGCCCCTCGCTCGCCCGCTCGCCGTTGAGCCAGACGCCGGTGATGGAGTTGGCGAGGTAGGTGTGCGCGAGCACCCCCTCGGCCCCGGCGCCGGTGTGGTAGCCGACGAAGGCGATGCCGTCGACGTCACCGTGCTGGACGCCCTCGACCATGGAGAGCGACTTGTGGCGCCCGGTCAGCATCTCGGCCCGCTCGTCGAGCTGTTCGAGCAGCAGGTTCCGCATGGTCCAGTGCGCCTCGTTGATCAGCACCTCGTCGGCGCCGCCGTCGAAGAACCCGAGGACGGCCGCGTTCACGTCCGAGGTGAACAGGGCCCGGCACCGCTCCCACTGCGGAGTCCCGGGCAACACGTCGGCGGGCCAGGTGACGCCGGTGGCGCCTTCCATGTCGGCGCTGATCAGGATCTTCACGGCTCTCCCAGTTCCCCGAGGTCTGCCGGTCCTTCTCGGCGGAGCCACTCGAAGACACCGGCGAGAGCATCCTTGCTCATGGGCCGCCCCTTGTCACCGGTGGACACGTCTCGCCGGGACGCGGCGAGGATGTGTCCACCGATCGCCCGCGCGCCTCAGTCCTCGTGGCCGAGCTGCAGGTCGCGTTCGGTGCGGCCGCCGCCCGCGAGGTGGAGGACGGTGGCGACCGGGGGGTAGCCGGCCGCGATGACCGTGTACTCGCCCGAGGACAGGTCCACGAAGCGGAAGGTGCCGTCGGGTCCTGTCGTGAGGGTGTCGACGACGTTGCCCGCCGCGTCGAGGAGGGTGACCCGGGCGTCCTCGACCGGGCGGCCGCCGCCTGCGCGGACCGTTCCGCGCAGGACGGCGCCGCCCGCGAGTTCGATGTCCTGGCGGGTCTCGCGGGAGGACTGCACGCTCACCGGGAGGGCGGCGGGCCGGAAGGCGGGGGCGCTGGCGGCCAGGGTGTACTCGCCGGCCACCAGCTCCGTGATGACGTAGCCGCCTTCGCGGCCGCTGCGGGTGGAGGCGACGACGTCGCCGCGGACGTCGGTGAGGGTGACCGCCGCGTCCCGTACGGGTGTGCCGTCGGCGGTGAGGACCGTTCCGGCGAGCCGGCCGGCGCCGCCGAGCACCACGTCGAGCTCGACCGGCCGTTCGCCGACGGTGACGGAGACCGCCTGGGGCTGGTGTCCGCCGGCCGCCGCGATCAGGACGTACGAGCCGGGGCCCGGGACGCTGAGCGCGTAGCGGCCGTCCTCGCCGCTGCCGCCGCGGCCGATCTGCCGCCCCTGGACGTCGATGAGGGTGAGGGCCGCGCGCGGGACGCGGGTGCCGTCGTGGTGCTGGACGGTCCCGCAGACCGGGAGGCCCGCGGTGTGGCCGGCCGGTGCGGGGGCGGCGGCGCGGGCGCGCGGGACGGCGGTGGGGGCCTCGGTGGTGGGGGTGTGGTGGGACACCAGCGGTTTCTCCTTGAGGAAGAAGGCGAGGACGAGGCCGAGCACGAGGACCGGCACGAGGTAGAGGAAGATGCGCGGCATCGCGTCCGCGTACGCCTGGATGTAGGCGTCGCGCAGGGCCGGCGGAAGGGCGTGGACCGCCTGGGGGGTGATCGATTCGGCGGCGGGCAGCGCCGTTCCCGCCGTACGCGGGAGCAGGTCGGCGAGCGCGTCGTCGAGGCGCGCGGCGAAGAGGGTGCCGAAGACGGCGGCGCCGACGCTGCCGCCGATCTGCCGGAAGTAGTTGTGGGCGCTGGTGGCGGTGCCGAGGTCGCTGGGGCGTACGGAGTTCTGCACGGTGAGGACGAGGACGGGCATGACGAGGCCGATGCCGACGCCGAGGACGGCCTGCCAGACGCTGTGGTGCAGGCGGGGGGTGTCGGTCTCCATCCGCGAGAGCAGCCACATGCCGACGACGGAGATCGCGCCGCCGAGCACCGGATAGAGGCGGTAGTGGCCGGTACGGGTGATGAGGTGGCCGGAGACGACCGAGGCGCCGACGATCCCGCCCATGAGCGGGAGCATGAGGAGGCCGGACTCGGTGGCGGTGGCGCCCTCCACCATCTGCAGGAAGGTCGGCAGATAGCTGGCGGCGCCGAAGAGGGCGATGCCGACGACCGCGCCGACGAGGCTCGTGACGGTGAACACGGAGTCGCGGAACAGCCGCAGCGGGATGAGGGGTTCGGGGGCGAAGTGCTCGACGACGAGGAAGAGGACGGTCGTCGCGGCGGCTCCGCAGCCGAGCGCGATGACGACCCGTGAGTCCCAGGCGTACTGGGTGCCGCCCCAACTGGTGAGCAGGACCAGGCAGGTGGAGGCGGCGGCGAGCAGGAGGGCGCCGAGGACGTCGAGCCGGGCGCGGGTCCGTGGCTTGGGGAGCTTGAGCACGACGGCGACGACGGCGAGGGTGACGAGTCCGAAGGGGACGTTGAAGTAGAAGCACCAGCGCCAGGAGAGGTGGTCGGTGAAGAAGCCGCCCAGCAGGGGGCCTGCGACGGAGGCGAGGCCGAAGGCGGCGCCGATGAGGCCCATGTAGCGGGCGCGCTCCCTGGCCCGGACGATGTCGGCGATGATCGCCTGGACGCCGATCATCAGGCCACCGGCGCCGACGCCCTGGACGGCGCGGAAGGCGATGAGTTCGTCCATGGTGCGGGACCAGCCGGCCAGGCCCGAGCCGATGACGAAGACGACGATGGCGAAGAGGAAGACGCCCTTGCGGCCGAAGAGGTCGCCGAGCTTTCCGTAGATCGGCAGGCCGATGGTGGCCGTGAGGAGATAGGCGGTGATCGCCCAGGACATCCGGTCCAGGCCCTGGAGTTCACCGACGATCTTCGGCAGGGCGGTGGCGACGATCATCTGCTCGAGCGCGGCGAGCAGCAGCGCCAGCATGAGACCGCAGAAGACGAGCCGGACCCGGCGGGGGTCCAGAGCCGGTTCGTGGCCGGGCGGCGGTTCGTGGCCGGAGGGCGGTTCGTGGCCGGAGGGCCGGTCGCCCGCGGCGAGCGGCACGTCCTCCTTGGCCGGCGTGATCGCACCCACGTGCTGCTCCCCTCGTCACGGCGTCGGCGCCGCGCCATTCTTCGCATCGGGCGCGAAGCGGGAGCAAGTCGGGCGGTGCGGACCGCCGGTGGCGCGCCGGGGCGCGAACGCCCCTGCACCAGGTGGCACTTGGGGCGCTCATCAGCGCGTTTACGAGAGCTCCCGCGCCCCCTCGGCGCGCGGGGCGCTCTCGCGGGGGACGCGGGGAAACCACTCGAATCGGTGAGCGGTGTCGACCGGGGAGGTTACTTCTCGACCTCGGCGGCCAGGTTGGCGAGGAGGGCGTCGTAGATGCGGCCGAGCCCCTTGGGCGCGAAGGTCTTCTCGAAGAAGCCGCCGATGCCGCCGGCGCCGTTCCAGACGGTGCTGACGACCGCCTTGGACTTCCCCTCGCCGGCGGGCGTGACGGTCCACGTGGTGACCATGGAGGAGTTGCGGTCCTTCTCGACGAGCCGGCCGTCGGTGGGCTCGGTGACCTCCAGGAGGCAGTCGCGGACGCGCTTGCTGGTGGCCTGGAGCTTCCAGTGGACGAGGGTGCCCTCGCCGTCGCCGCCCTCGCGCACCTCGTACTCGCTGAAGTGCTCCGGCAGCACCTTCGCGCGGGTGCCGCTGTAGTCGGCCAGAGCGTCGAACACCGTCTCCGCGTCCGCCGCGATGATCCGCTCCGTCGTGGCCTCGACCTGCGCCATGGCACTTCCTCCAGCTTGGTTCCTCGGGGGTGTGGGACCAGCCAACCACCTGGGCCCGGCCCTCCCAAATCCGGGGTCGGGGCGATCAAGGGAACATGTGTTCTATTCTGTGGAACAGGGCTCAGGCCACCGCGACCACCGAGGAGGCGTCCATGCGCTGGGACAATCTGGGCGACGACCCCGCCGCCCCCGCCGACATCGCCCTCTTCGGTACGGACGCGGTCACCACCCGCACCTTCGACACCCCGGAGTTCCGCGGGATCACCTTCCACGAGGTGCGGGCGCGCTCGATCGTGAACCGGGTGCCGGGCGCCTCCCGCATGCCGTTCGAGTGGACGGTCAATCCGTACCGCGGCTGCACGCACGCGTGCGTCTACTGCTTCGCCCGCAAGACCCACAGCTATCTGGACCTCGACACCGGCCTCGGCTTCGACTCCCAGATCGTCGTGAAGATCAACGCCCCGGAGCTGCTGCGCCGGCACCTCGCCTCCCGCCGCTGGCAGGGCGCGCACATCGCCATGGGGACCAACGTCGACTGCTACCAGCGCGCCGAGGGCCGCTACCGCCTGATGCCGGGGATCATCTCCGCGCTGAGCGACCACGCCAACCCCTTCTCCATCCTCACCAAGGGCACCCTGATCCTCCGGGACCTGGACCCGCTGGTGCGGGCGGCCGAGGTCACCGAGGTCGGCATCTCCGTCTCCGTCGGTTTCACCGACCAGGAGCTGTGGCGCACGGTCGAGCCGGGCACACCCTCCCCGCAGCGCCGTCTGGACGTCGTCAGGACGTTCGGCGAGCACGGCATCGGGTGCGGGGTGCTCATGGCCCCGGTCGTCCCCTTCCTCGGCGACCGGCCCGAGCAGCTGCGCGAGACGGTCCGCGCCATCGCCGAGGCGGGAGCGACCTCCGTGACCCCGCTCGTCCTGCATCTGCGGCCCGGCGCGCGGGAGTGGTTCATGGCGTGGCTGGGGCGGCACCACCCGCGTCTGGTGGGGCGGTACGAGCGGATGTACGGGGACGGGGCGTACGCGCCGACCTGGTACCAGCGCCGGATCACCCGTCAGGTGCACGAGCTGGCGGCCGAGTTCGGGATCGGGCCCGGACGGCGGGAGACGGCGCGCCGGACACCCGTGGCGGAAGAGCCCACGCGGCCCGAGCCGACCCAGCTCACCCTCCTCTGATCGGGTGAGCTCTCGGCGGAACGCGTCCCTCCGCAGGGTGTTCCGGGCACGGAGGCCCTATGAACCCACGCGCCGGAATGCTGATCGCCACTGGGGCCCTGATCGCCGGGACGGTCACCGTCCTGCCCGCGTCCGCCGAGCCCCGCCCCGAACCGACCGCCCGCCCGATCACCCCGCTGACCTGGACGGGCTGCGCCACACCTGCGTATCCGAAGCTCCAGTGCGCCACGCTCAAGGTGCCGCTGAACCACGACGATCCGGCCGGCCGGTCGATCACGCTCGCGCTGACCCGGGTCGCCCACACGGCGAAGGAGTCCCAGGGGCCGCTGCTGGTCAACCCGGGTGGGCCGGGCGGCAGCGGGCGGACGATGGCCGGGTTCGTGGCCGCCGCGCTGCCCGCGAAGGTGGCGGCTCGGTACGACGTGATCGGCTTCGACCCGCGCGGCGTCGGCAGGAGCGAGCCCGCCCTCGACTGCAGGCCCGGCCACTTCGACCCGGTGCGGCCCGACTCGGTGCCGAGCGGCGCGGAGGGCGAGCGCCGGGGGGTCGAGCGGGCGCGGGCCTTCGCGGAGGCGTGCGGGAAGAAGCACGGCGACGTGCTGCCGTACATCGACACGGTCAGCGCGGCCCGCGACATGGACGCGATCCGCGCGGCGCTCGGCGCGCCCCGGCTGAACTACCTGGGGTACTCCTACGGCACCTATCTCGGCGCCGTGTACGCCCGGCTGTACCCGCAGCGGGTGGGCCGGTTCGCCCTCGACTCCGTGGTCAATCCGCAGGGCGTCTGGTACGAGGACAACATCGCGCAGGACTACGCCTTCGACACCCGCCACAAGGACTTCATGGCGTGGGTGGCCCGCCAGGACGCCACGTACCGGCTGGGCACGGACCCGGCCGCGGTCGAGGCCGCCTGGTACCGGATGCGGGACGCGGTGCGCGAGAGCCCGGCCGGCGGGAAGGTGGGCCCCGGCGAGCTGGAGGACACCTTCCTGCCGGGCGGGTACTACGACGGGTACTGGCCGAAGCTGGCCGCGGCGTTCGCGGCGTACGTCAACGACAAGGACCCGAAGCCGCTGACGAAGGCGTACGAGCAGCACGCGGCGGTCGACGCGGTCGCGGACAACAGCTACTCGGTCTACACGAGCGTGCAGTGCCGGGACGCGAAGTGGCCCCGGGACTGGAACGTCTGGCGCAAGGACAACTGGGACGTGCACGCCAAGGCGCCCTTCTCCACCTGGAACAACGCCTGGTACAACGCTCCGTGCGCGTTCTGGCCGGTGGACTCGCTCACCCCGCCCGACGTCACCAACGACGACGTGCCACCGGTCCTCATCGTCCAGGCGACGGACGACGCCGCGACCCCGTACGAAGGAGGCGTGGCGCTGCACCGGATGGTGCGCGGCTCCAGCCTCGTGGTGGAGGAGGGCGGCGGCAACCACGGCGTGACGCTGAGCGGCAACGACTGCCTGGACGAGCACCTGACGGCGTACCTCGACACGGGGGTCGTGCCGCGCGGTGACGGCACCTCGGAGGCGGACGCGGTCTGCGCGGCGCGCCCGGAGCCGGAGCCGGAGCCGGTGAGGCCCGTGAAGGCCCGCACCGGCGCGGCGGTGCTGCACGGCCTGCTCGGCCACGGCGGCTGAGGAAGGCGGAACCGGGCCGAGGGGGGCGGCCGGCGGCCGAGGGGGGCGGGCGCCGGCCGCGTTGTCAGTGGCGTACGGGAGGATGTCGGGCATGAGTACGCATCTCACCCACCTGTCCGCACCCGACGGGGTCGCCCCGAGCCCCCAGTACAGCCATGTCGTCTGGGGCACGGGCCGGTTCGTCGCGATATCCGGTCAGTGCTCCCTCGACGCCTCGGGCGCGGTCGTGGGTGAGGGCGACCCGGGGAGGCAGGCCCGGCAGATCTTCTGGAACCTGCGCCGCTGCCTCGCCGCGGCGGGCGCCGGTTTCGGGGACGTGGTGAAGCTGACGTACTTCGTCACCGATGTGGCGCACCTCCCGGCGGTGCGGGAGGCGCGGGACGAGGCCTTCGGCGCGGCTCCGCTCCCGGCGAGCTCGGCCGTCCAGGTCTCCGCCCTCGTCCGCCCGGAGCTGCTGATCGAGATCGAGGCGTACGCCCTCGTCCCGGACGGCTCCCAGACCGCGTCCCCGGACGGCTCCTAGACCGCGTCCGCGTTCGGCTCCACGTCCACGTCCGCATTCGCGTCCGAAGCCCGGAGCCGGGCGAGGGCCTGGGCCGCCGCCTCGCCGAGGCGGGGGTGGGGCAGGGCGGCCTCCAGCGCCGGGCGGGCCCGCGGGTCGCCGAGTGCGCCGAGGCCCTCCACGCAGGCCAGGCCGACCCGCCAGTGCGGGTCGGTGGCCGCGAGGCGCCGTTCGAGGACGGTGATCAGCGCGGGCACGGACTCGGGCGCGCGCAGGTCGGCGAGGAGCCGGACGGGCAACAGGGCGTATCCGACGCGCAGTTCGTTGGTGGCGAGCGCGGCGGCGGCCCGCGCGGTCCGGGGGTCGCCGAGCCGCAGGAGCGCGTAGGCGGCGGTGACGCAGCGCTCCGGGTCGCGGTGGTTGAGGAGCAGGACCAGGGCCTCGAAGGCGCGGGGGTCGCCGGCGAGACCGAGCCGGAAGGCGGCGATCTCGCGCGCCCAGAGAGGCTGCCCGGGGGCGGTCAGAACGCGGACGAACTCGTCGTGGGCGTCGGCGGCGAGGAGTTCTTCGAGTTCCCCGATGGATTTCCGATCGGCTTCCGGGCCGTTTTGGATCTCGTCCCGCAATCGATCGATCATCGAGCAGAATTCCGGGTTCTGAGCGATATCCATGGCGGTCAGCGTATCCGCGATCCAGATCACATTTTCCGAACTCCCCGGGACTGGCGCGCTCGTTACCCGCCGGTTAATCTCAGGTGAGCGGGTCACCCCCCGCATCCTCTCGACAACCAGGTGACGCAGTTGTCGGGAGACCGAGTTTGTCGGTTCGGCAGTTTTCGACGTGGCTCCGGGACAGAGCCCGTCGCACCTTTTCCCGCGCGTTTCTCGCGCCCGCGGGCGATCCCTCATCGCGCCCGTATCGCCGCCTTCAGTCGTCACTCTTCCTCCCTGGAGTCCCCTGATGGACACCCCTCTCTCCACCATCGCCGTCGTCGGTCTCGGCACCATGGGCGCGGGCATCGCCGACGTCCTCGCCCGGTCCGGCCGTGAGGTCATCGGCATCGACATCAGCGAGGCCGCCGCCACCCGCGCGGTCGCCGCGCTGGAGGCCTCCACCGCCCGTGCGGTGGCCCGTGAGCGGATCACCGAGGAGGAGCGGCAGGACGTTCTCGCCCGCTTCCGCACCTTCTCCGACCTTCAGGCGGCCGCGGACGCCGACCTCGTGATCGAGGTCGTGCCCGAGTCGTACGAGGCCAAGCAGGAGGTCTTCCGGGCCCTGGACGCCGTCGTCCGGCCCGAGGCGATCATCGCCACCGGCACCAACGCGCTCTCCGTCACCCGGCTGGCCGCCGACTCGGCCCACCCCGAGCGCGTCCTCGGCCTGCACTTCTTCACCCCGGTCCAGGCGATGAAGCTGGTGGAGATCGTCTCCTCGGTCCTGACCGCGCCGCAGGCCGTCGCGGCCGTCACCGACCTCGTGCACGACCTCGGCAAGGAGCCCGTCGCGGTCGGCGACCGCCCCGGCTTCGTCGCCGACGGCCTGCTCTTCGGCTACCTCAACCAGGCCGCCGCCATGTACGAGGCCAAGTACGCCTCCCGCGAGGACATCGACGCCGCCATGAAGCTGGGCTGCGGTCTGCCGATGGGCCCGCTGGCGCTGCTCGACCTGATCGGCATCGACACCGCCCGTACCGTCCTGGAGGCGATGTACAGCGAGTCGCGCGACCGGCTGCACGCCCCCGCGCCCATCCTCAAGCAGCTCAGCGAGGCCGGTCTCACCGGGCGCAAGTCGGGCCGCGGTTTCTACTCCTACGAGGCGCCGGGCTCCGCGACCGTGGTCCGCGACGCGCTCACCCCGCTGGAGAGCGCCGGCACCGCCCCGGGCCGCGAGGTCCGCTCGGTCGGTGTCGCCGGCTCGGGCACCATGGCCTCGGGCATCGCGGAGGTCTTCGCCAAGGCCGGTTACGACGTCGTGCTCGCGGCCCGTTCGCAGGAGAAGGCCGACACCGCCAAGGCCCGGATCGCGAAGTCGCTCACCCGTTCGGTCGACAAGGGCCGGATGACCGCCGAGGCCCGTGAGGAGACGCTGGCCCGGATCACCCCGGCCGGTGCGCTCGACGCGTTCGCCGAGGTCGACCTCGCCCTGGAGGCCGTGGCCGAGGACCTGGAGATCAAGCGGCAGCTCTTCGCCACGCTCGACAAGGTCTGCAAGCCGGGCGCGGTGCTCGCCACCACGACCTCCTCGCTGCCGGTCGTCGCCGTCGCGCGCGCCACCTCGCGCCCGCAGGACGTGATCGGCATGCACTTCTTCAACCCGGCCCCGGCGATGAAGCTGGTCGAGATCGTCCGTACGGTCCTGACCGCCGACGACGTCCACGCCACCGTCCGCGAGGTCACCGCGAAGATCAGGAAGCACCCGGTGGACTGCGGCGACCGGGCCGGCTTCATCGTGAACGCGCTGCTCTTCCCGTACCTGAACAACGCGATCAAGATGGTCCAGGAGCACTACGCCACGCTGGACGACATCGACGCCGCCATGAAGCTGGGCGGCGGTTACCCGATGGGCCCGTTCGAGCTCCTCGACGTCGTCGGCCTCGACGTCTCGCTCGCCATCGAGAAGGTTCTGCACAGCGAGTTCCGCGACCCGGGCCTGGCCCCGGCGCCGCTCCTGGAGCACCTGGTGGCGGCCGGCTGCCTGGGCCGCAAGACGGGGCGCGGCTTCCGCGAATATGCCCGACGCTGAGCCCGCCGCGGGCTGGGGAGGGTTGCTGAGCCCCGGGAGCGCCTCCGGCATCCCGGGTCAGGCACCGGGCGACCCTCCCCCACCTGGGCACACTCCCGCACCGATGCAGTACGTTCAGGACATGTCCAAGGCCGCTAAGTCACCCCGTGCCACGTCCACGTCCGCCTCCGACACCCCGGAGAGCGCGGCCGGCACCCGCGCGGCCGCCCAGCGTCTGAAGATGCGCCGCGAGCTGGCCGCCGCGGCCATGGAGCTCTTCGCGACCAAGGGGTACGAAGCCACCACCGTCGACGAGATCGCCGCGGCGGCGGGGGTCGCCCGGCGGACCTTCTTCCGCCACTTCCGCTCCAAGGAAGAGGCGATCTTCCCGGACCACGACGACACCCTGGTACGGGCGGAGGCGGTACTGAATGCCGCGCCGCCGCACGAGCACCCGCTGGACACGGTGTGCCGGGGCATCAAGGAAGTCATGAAGATGTACGCCGGTTCGCCGGCGGTCTCCGTGGAGCGCTACCGGCTGACCCGCGAGGTGCCGACCCTGCGGGAGCGTGAGATCGCCTCGGTGGCCCGCTACGAGCGGCTGTTCACTCGCTATCTCCTCGGCCACTTCGACGAGCGCGACCACCACGACGGCAACGACGACCCGCTCCTCGCCGAGGTGGCCGCCTCGGCGGTCGTCACAGCCCACAACCACGTGCTGCGGCGCTGGCTGCGGGCGGGCGGCCAGGGCGATGTGGAGGCGCAGCTGGACCACGCCTTCGCGATCGTGCGGGAGACGTTCGGCTCGGGGATAGGCGCCCGCCCGGCCTCGCAGGCGCCGCAGGCCGCCCAGCAGACGTCCTCCTCGTCGGCCACGCGGCCGGAGGCCGCCGAGGGCCCGGCGGCCACCGCCTCCGCCGAGGGAGGCGTGCTCGTCGCCGTGGCGCGTACGGACGCGCCGCTGGACGAGGTCATGCGGACCATCCAGCAGGCACTCGCACGCGACTGACCAGCAGACTTCCATGAGGAGAGCCGCCCCGACGGGGCGGCTTTCGTCGTTTTCACCCCGCCTTCGACCCTTACGCGCACCGGGCTTCGATCGATCATCGCTCATGTGTGACCGGTGGATTGCATCTGAGTGAAATTGTTGGCACGCAGTGCCTTGTCAGGTGACACGCGGTGCCATACGTTGATGTTGTCCGGGCGGCCGGCGCGCAGAGGTCTCCTCGTGCGCCGGCTGTCCCCACAAGCGATCGTGATTGTGCGCCCGGACGCCTGCGTCACAGGCAAACTTCAGCGCCCACCCGGCGCGGCCGACCGCACCACCCGCCGAACCGACGGCACACCTCCACAGCACCACACCACCCCGTCCCCGCGGGGGGCTCCCTCATCGCCCCCCTCAGACACGCACCGCCGGAGGCAATCCCGTGAAGGAAATCCTGGACGCGATCCAGTCGTCGGAGTCCACCTCCGCAGACTTCGCCAACATCAAGCTCCCCGAGTCGTACCGCGCGGTGACCGTCCACAAGGACGAGACCGAGATGTTCGACGGTCTCCCCAGCCGCGAGAAGGACCCGCGCAAGTCGCTCCACCTCGACGACGTGCCGCTCCCCGAGCTCGGCCCGGGCGAGGCCCTGGTCGCCGTCATGGCCAGCTCCGTGAACTACAACTCGGTCTGGACCTCGATCTTCGAGCCGGTGTCGACCTTCGGCTTCCTGGAGCGCTACGGCCGCCTCAGCGACCTCAGCAAGCGCCACGACCTGCCGTACCACATCATCGGCTCCGACCTCGCGGGCGTCGTCCTGCGCACCGGCCCCGGCGTGAACTCGTGGAAGCCCGGCGACGAGGTCGTCGCGCACTGCCTCTCGGTCGAGCTGGAGTCCTCGGACGGCCACAACGACACGATGCTCGACCCCGAGCAGCGCATCTGGGGCTTCGAGACCAACTTCGGCGGCCTGGCCGAGATCGCGCTCGTGAAGTCCAACCAGCTGATGCCGAAGCCGGACCACCTCAGCTGGGAGGAGGCGGCCTCGCCCGGCCTGGTCAACTCCACCGCGTACCGCCAGCTCGTCTCCCGCAACGGCGCCGGCATGAAGCAGGGCGACAACGTCCTGATCTGGGGCGCGAGCGGCGGACTCGGTTCGTACGCCACCCAGTTCGCGCTGGCCGGCGGCGCCAACCCGATCTGTGTCGTCTCCAGCGACCAGAAGGCCGACATCTGCCGCTCGATGGGCGCCGAGGCGATCATCGACCGCAACGCCGAGGGCTACAAGTTCTGGAAGGACGAGCACACCCAGGACCCGAAGGAGTGGAAGCGCTTCGGCAAGCGCATCCGCGAGCTCACCGGCGGCGAGGACATCGACATCGTCTTCGAGCACCCGGGCCGCGAGACCTTCGGCGCCTCCGTGTACGTCACCCGCAAGGGCGGCACGATCACCACCTGCGCCTCGACCTCGGGCTACATGCACGAGTACGACAACCGCTACCTGTGGATGTCGCTGAAGCGGATCATCGGCTCGCACTTCGCGAACTACCGCGAGGCGTGGGAGGCCAACCGCCTGATCGCCAAGGGAAAGATCCACCCGACGCTCTCCAGGGTGTACTCCCTGGAGGACACCGGGCAGGCCGCCTACGACGTCCACCGCAACCTCCACCAGGGCAAGGTGGGTGTCCTCGCGCTCGCGCCCCAGGAGGGTCTGGGCGTGCGCGACGAGGAAATGCGCGCGAAGCACATCGACGCCATCAACCGCTTCCGGAACATCTGAGGCCCAGACATGACCGAGCGCCAGAAGAAGGACCGTCCGTGGCTCATGCGGACGTACGCCGGTCACTCGACCGCCGAGGCGTCCAACGAGCTGTACCGGCGCAACCTCGCCAAGGGGCAGACCGGCCTCTCGGTCGCGTTCGACCTGCCGACGCAGACCGGCTACGACCCCGACCACATCCTCGCCCGCGGCGAGGTCGGCCGGGTCGGGGTCCCGGTCTCGCACCTCGGTGACATGCGCCGGCTGTTCCAGGACATCCCCCTGGAGCAGATGAACACCTCGATGACCATCAACGCCACGGCGATGTGGCTCCTGGCGCTCTACCAGGTGGTGGCCGAGGAGCAGGGTGCGGACGTCACCAAGCTCCAGGGCACCACGCAGAACGACATCGTGAAGGAGTACCTGTCGCGCGGGACGCACGTCTTCCCGCCCGGCCCGTCGCTGCGGCTGACGACGGACATGATCACCTACACGGTGAACCACATCCCGAAGTGGAACCCGATCAACATCTGCAGCTACCACCTGCAGGAGGCGGGGGCCACTCCGGTCCAGGAGATCTCGTACGCGATGTCCACCGCGATCGCCGTGCTGGACGCGGTCCGCGACTCCGGGCAGGTCCCGGCGGACCGGTTCGGCGAGGTCGTCGCCCGGATCTCCTTCTTCGTGAACGCGGGCGTCCGCTTCATCGAGGAGATGTGCAAGATGCGCGCCTTCGGCCGCATCTGGGACAAGGTCACCCGCGAGCGGTACGGCATCGAGGACGCCAAGCAGCGCCGGTTCCGCTACGGCGTCCAGGTCAACTCGCTCGGTCTGACCGAGGCCCAGCCGGAGAACAACGTCCAGCGGATCGTGCTCGAGATGCTGGCCGTGACGCTCTCCAAGGACGCACGCGCGCGTGCCGTCCAGCTGCCCGCGTGGAACGAGGCGCTCGGTCTGCCCCGCCCGTGGGACCAGCAGTGGTCGCTCCGTATCCAGCAGGTCCTGGCGCACGAGTCGGACCTGCTGGAGTACGAGGACATCTTCGCCGGCTCGCACGTCATCGAGGCCAAGGTCGACTCGCTCGTCGAGGAGTGCCTGGCCGAGATCGACCGGATCCAGGAGATGGGCGGCGCCATGGCCGCCGTCGAGTCCGGCTACCTCAAGTCGCAGCTCGTCTCCTCGCACGCCGAACGGCGCGCCCGGATCGAGGCCGGCGACGAGAAGATCGTCGGCGTCAACATCTACGAGACGACCGAGGAGAACCCGCTCACCGCGGACCTCGACACGGCGATCATGACGGTCGACCCGGCCAACGAGGCCAAGGTCGTCGCCAAGCTTCACGAGTGGCGCGACAACCGCGACGAGAACCGCGCCCAGGAGGCGCTGGCCGCGCTGAAGGCGACGGCGGCCGGAGAGGGCAACCTCTTCGCCGCCACCCTGGAGTGCGCGCGGGCCGGTGTCACCACCGGCGAGTGGTCCTGGGCGCTGCGGGACGTCTTCGGCGAGTTCCGCGCCCCGACCGGCGTCTCCTCGGCGCCGGTGGCCGTGACCGCCGAGGAGGGCACGCCGCTGGCTCTCGTACGGCAGAAGGTGACGCGGACCGCCGACGAGCTCGGCTCCGGCCGGCTGCGGCTCCTGGTCGGCAAGCCGGGCCTGGACGGGCACTCCAACGGGGCCGAGCAGATCGCGGTACGCGCGCGTGACGCCGGTTTCGAGGTGGTCTACCAGGGGATCCGGCTGACGCCCGAGCAGATCGTCAACGCGGCCCTCGCGGAGGACGTGCACTGCGTGGGTCTGTCGATCCTCTCCGGCTCGCACGCCGAGCTGGTCCCGGACGTCCTCGACCGGCTCCGCGAGGCGGGCGCCGAGGACATCCCGGTCATCGTCGGCGGGATCATCCCGAACGCCGACGCCGCAGATCTGAAGCGGGCGGGTGTCGCCGCCGTCTTCACACCGAAGGACTTCGGTATCACCGAGATCATCGGCCGTATCGTCGACGAGATCCGGAAAGCGAACAAGCTCGACCCTCTGGAGGTCCCCGCATGACCGCCCACCCGTCGCCCACCACCGCCCTTGCCGGAAGCGGCTCCGCCGCAGCCCCTTTCGACCGTCTCCGCCCGCGTCGCTCGTGCCTGGCGGTCCCCGGCTCGAACCCGCGCTTCCTGGAGAAGGCCCAGGGGCTCGCCGCCGACCAAGTCTTCCTGGACCTGGAGGACGCCTGCGCGCCGCTCGCGAAGCCCGAGGCGCGCCACACCATCGTGAAGTTCCTCAACGAGGGCGACTGGACCGGCAAGACGCGGGTCGTGCGGGTCAACGACTGGACGACCCACTGGACGTACCGTGACGTCGTCACCGTCGTCGAGGGCGCCGGCCAGAACCTCGACTGCATCATGCTGCCGAAGGTCCAGGACGCCCAGCAGATCGTGGCGCTCGACCTCCTGCTGACGCAGATCGAGAAGACGATGGGCTTCGAGGTCGGCAAGATCGGCATCGAGGCGCAGATCGAGAACGCGCAGGGCCTCAACAACGTCAACGCGATCGCCACGGCCTCCCCGCGGGTCGAGACGATCATCTTCGGCCCGGCCGACTTCATGGCCTCCATCAACATGAAGTCCCTGGTCGTCGGTGAGCAGCCGCCCGGCTACGACGCCGACGCCTACCACTACATCCTGATGAAGATCCTGATGGCCGCCCGCGCCAACAACCTCCAGGCGATCGACGGCCCCTACCTCCAGATCCGCAACCCCGAGGGCTACAAGGCGGTCGCCCAGCGCGCCGCCGCCCTCGGTTTCGACGGCAAGTGGGTGCTCCACCCGGACCAGGTCGCCGCCGCGAACGAGATCTTCTCGCCCTCGCAGGAGGACTTCGACCACGCCGAGCTGATCCTGGACGCGTACGACTACTACACGTCCGAGGCCGGCGGCAAGAAGGGCTCGGCGATGCTGGGCGACGAGATGATCGACGAGGCCAGCCGCAAGATGGCCCTGGTCATCTCCGGCAAGGGCCGCGCCGCCGGTATGCAGCGCACCAGCAAGTTCGAGATCCCGGAGGCGTAGGACCATGCAGTTCGGCCGTACCTACGAAGAGTTCGAAGTCGGCGCCGTCTACAAGCACTGGCCCGGAAAGACGGTCACCGAGTACGACGACCACCTCTTCTGTCTGCTGACGATGAACCACCATCCGCTGCACATGGACGTGAACTACGCGGAGAACACGACCGACTTCGGGAAGAACGTCGTCGTCGGCAACTACATCTACTCGCTGCTGCTCGGCATGTCCGTCCCGGACGTCTCGGGCAAGGCGATCGCCAACCTGGAGATCGAGTCGCTGCGCCACGTCGCGCCGACCTTCCACGGCGACACCATCTACGGCGAGACCACGGTCCTCGACAAGACCCCGTCCAAGTCGAAGAACGACCGCGGCATCGTCTACGTCGAGACCAAGGGCTACAAGCAGGACGGCACCCTCGTGTGCGTCTTCCGCCGCAAGGTGATGGTCCCCACCGAGACGTACATCAAGGAGCGCGGCGGCGAGCAGCCCGGCCGCCCCGAGCTGATCGAGCCCTCCAAGAAGCCGGAGAAGTAGTCATGGCGCGACTCGCCCAGACCCACGGTCTGACCGATGTGCAGCAGGAGATCCTCTCCACCGTCCGGGACTTCGTCGACAAGGAGATCATCCCGGTCGCGACGGAGCTGGAGCACCGCGACGAGTACCCCCAGGAGATCGTCGACGGGCTCAAGGAGCTCGGCGTCTTCGGTCTGATGATCCCCGAGGAGTACGGGGGCCTGGGTGAGTCGCTGCTCACCTACGCGCTCTGTGTGGAGGAGATCGCCCGCGGCTGGATGTCGGTCTCCGGCATCATCAACACGCACTTCATCGTCGCGTACATGCTCAAGCAGCACGGCACGCAGGAGCAGAAGGATTACTTCCTTCCGCGGATGGCGGCGGGCGAGACGCGCGGCGCCTTCTCGATGTCGGAGCCGGCCCTCGGCTCGGACGTGTCGGCCATCACGTCCAAGGCGGTCAAGGACGGCGACGAGTACGTCCTCAACGGCCAGAAGATGTGGCTGACGAACGGCGGTACGTCCAATCTGGTCGCCGTTCTCGTCCGAAGTGACGAAGGACACCCCGAGGGCACCGCGCCCCACAAGTCGATGACGACCTTCCTCGTCGAGAAGGAGCCCGGCTTCGGAGAGGTCCGGCCCGGCCTCACCATCCCCGGGAAGATCGACAAGATGGGTTACAAGGGCGTCGACACCACCGAGCTCATCATGGACGGACTGCGCATTCCGGCCAATCGGGTGCTCGGCGGGGTCACCGGCCGAGGGTTTTACCAAATGATGGACGGTGTCGAGGTCGGGCGGGTCAATGTGGCGGCCCGTGGTTGCGGCGTCGCTCAGCGTGCGTTCGAACTGGGTGTCTCGTATGCCCAGCAGCGTCACACTTTCGGCAAGCCGATCGCCCAGCACCAGGCGATCCAGTTCAAGCTGGCCGAAATGGCTACCAAGGTCGAGGCCGCTCATGCGATGATGGTCAACGCAGCGCGCAAAAAGGACTCCGGGGAGCGAAACGACCTCGAAGCGGGGATGGCGAAGTACCTCGCCTCCGAATACTGCAAGGAAGTCGTCGAGGACGCCTTCCGTATCCATGGCGGATACGGGTTCTCGAAGGAGTACGAGATCGAGCGCCTCTACCGCGAGGCTCCGATGCTGCTCATCGGCGAAGGTACCGCCGAGATCCAGAAAATGATCATTGGTCGTCGGCTGCTCGAGGAGTACCGATTCCAGGGTTGATTGTCGCTTTTGAGCCGGTTCGGCCGCGAAGAAGATCACACCCTGTCATCTTCTTCCGGCCGCCGACTCGGCTTCTGGCTTGCCCAGTTGCGCCCCGCAACCGATAGCATCGCCGGAAAGCCGCCGTCCCCCGCCAGCGCGGCATCATCCGCTACGAAGGTCATCCATGCCCCACAGCCAAACCTCTGCACACCGCGACAGCCTCGCCGGCGTACGCCTCGCGCGCGGAGCATCGCCGTGGCTTCTGCCGACCGTCGCCACCGCGGCGCTCAGCCTGGCGCGTTCGCGCAGGTCGAGGCGCGCCGCGGCCATCGCCGTGCCCACCACCGCGCTCGCGGCCGGCATGCTGTGGTTCTTCCGCGACCCCGAGCGTGAGATCGCTCAGGGCCGGGTCATCTCCCCCGCCGACGGTGTGGTGCAGAGCATCATGCCGTGGAAGGACGGACGGACCCGGGTCGCCATCTTCATGAGCCCGCTGAACGTCCACGTCAACCGCGCGCCGCTGGCCGGCACGGTGACGTCCGTGGAACACATCCCCGGCGGGTTCGTCCCGGCGTTCAACAAGGAGAGCGAGAACAACGAGCGCGTTGTCTGGCACTTCGACACCGAGCTCGGCGACATCGAGATGGTGCAGATCGCGGGGGCCGTGGCCCGCCGCATCGTGCCCTACATCCCGCAGGGGACGAAGGTCGAGCAGGGCGAGCGCATCGGTCTGATCCGTTTCGGGTCGCGCGTTGACATCTACCTTCCGGAAGGTGTCGACGTCGCTGTCGAGGTCGGTCAGACCACGACCGCGGGGGTGACTCGCATTGACCGTGATTGATCCCGACACCCGGGCCGCGGAGTGGGTCGCCGACGCGACCGAGGACGCCGCCGACGATGCCGAGGAGATGCCGCTGTCGTTGAGGCTGTCCATAGCGGACGCCCTCACGCTCGGTAACGCCACGTGCGGATTCATGGCGGTGTACTTCACCACCACCGGCATCCTCATCCCGCACCTCACGGGCAGCAACGAGACCGGCATGGCCCGCAACAGCGCCGCCACCGCCGTGATACTGATGCTGTGCGCGGCGATCTTCGACCTGTTCGACGGGCTCGTGGCACGCAAGCTGCGCAGCTCGCCGATGGGTGCGGAGCTGGACAACCTCTCGGACCTGATCAGCTTCGGTCTGGCTCCGGCCTACTTCGTCCTCGTGTACGGCATGGTCACGCCCGGCGCGCAGCAGAAGGTCTCGGCGGTGGCCGCGATCGTGGTGCTGCTCGCGGTGGTGCTGCGGCTGGCGAGATTCTCCTGCGTGACCCTGAAGGACGGCATGTTCCAGGGCATGCCGAGCCCCTTCGGCGCGCTCACGGTGGTCTCGATCGTGCTCCTGGAGCTGCCGTTCATCCCGACGCTGCTCGCGATCATCGGTGTCGCCTGGCTGATGGTGAGCCGGGTCGAGTACCCCAAGCCGCGGGGCATCCTCGCGGTGGCGATGCTCGCCTGGATCGTCGGGGCCATGGGCATGCTGGCGGCCTGGGCGTTCGACGCGCCGGGCGGACAGTTCCTGCTCCAGACCGGTTGCGCGCTGCAGGTGGTGATGGGCGCCGTGATCCCCCTCTTCGCGACCGCCCGTCGGGTGAACACCTTCCGCGGCAGCCGCCGCGAGAGCCGCGAGGCCCGTGCGGCACAGGTGCCGTGACGCTGCCGCTCGGCGAGTGAGCCGAAGGGGCGCGACGACGCCGAAAGGGAGAGCGCGCGGAGGCTGCGAGGAACGAGCGGCCGAGCACGGTCGACCGTCGGCGTCGGCTTGAGCGCCCCGGAGGCGAACCGAGCCTCGAAGAGAAGGGAAGGGCCCGGAGATTTTTCTCCGGGCCCTTCTCGTGTTTCAGGGCAGCTGCTTGTAGTAGAGCGTGGTGGGGCGCAGGGTGCCGGTGGGGTCGGCGGCGAAGTCGGGGATGACTCCGGCCGGGGTCCAGCCCGCCTTGCGGTAGAGGGCCTCGGCGGGGCTGTCGGTCTGGGTGTCCAGGATCAGCAGGGTGAGGCCCTCGGCCGCCGCGTGCGCCTCCGCCGTGGCGAGGAGACGGGCGCCGAGGCCCTGGCCGCGGGCGGCGCGGTGGACGATCAGCCGGGCGATCTCGCCGCGGTGGCGGCCGTTCGGCCTGTCGGTACGGACGAGGGTGACCGCGCCGAGGACCTCGCCTCCGGTGCCGTACGCCGCCCACACCTCCCGTATCCCCCGCTCGGCCTCGTCGGCGACCTCGCGCCACCAGGAGGCCGCCTCGGCGGGGTCCAGGGGTGCCAGGAAGCCCAGGGAGGCTCCGCCGTCGACGGCGTCCACGAGGAGGGCGGCGAGGCCGTCCGCGGCGTGGGCGCGGATCCGCCCGGGATCGAGCCGCTCGACGTCCGGGGCGGGAATACGGCGGACGGGGAGGAAGTCGTTCATGGCCTGAGCCTTACACTCCGTTGTTTCCCGCGGGTGACGACATGCTCATGCCTACGATGATCACATGCATGTGTTCCTCGCGGGCGCCACGGGCGCGATCGGCCGGCTGCTCCTTCCCCTGCTCCTCGACGCCGGGCACCGCGTGACCGGCGTCTCCCGGTCGGCCGAGGGCGTCGAACGGATCCGCGCGAGCGGCGCCGAGGGGGTACGGGCCGACGCCCTGGATCCGGAGGGCCTGCGCCGAGCCGTCGCCGAGGCCGCGCCCGACGTCGTGGTCCACCAGCTGACCGACCTCGGTTCGGCCGACGGGGCGGCCAACAACCGGCTGCGCCACGACGGCACGCGCAACCTCGTGGACGCGGCGCGGGCCGCGGGCGTGAGCCGGATCGTCGCCCAGTCGATCGGCTGGGCGTACGCCCCCGGGGACGGCCCGGCCGACGAGTCCGTACCGCTCGACCCCACGGACGAGCAGCCGCGGGCCCGGATCGTGGCAGGGGTGCGGGCGCTGGAGACCCGGGCCGCCGAGCTGCCGGAGGCGGTGGTGCTGCGGTACGGCGTGCTCTACGGCCCCGGCACCTGGTACGCACCCGGCGGACCGGTCGCGGCGGCGCTGCGCGGCGAGGACCGGGCCCGGTTCCTGGGGAGCGTGGCGGCGGACGACTCGGTGAGTTCCTTCGTCCATGTCGAGGACGCGGCGCGCGCGGCCGCCCTGGCCCTTGACTGGCCGGCGGGCGTGTACAACGTGGTCGACGACGAGCCCGCCCCCGGACACGCCTGGGTGCCCGTGCTCGCCGGGGCGCTCGGCGCACCGGCCCCCGCGCGGACGGCGGGCCGCGCGCCCTGGGCCCGGGGGGCCGTGAACGCCCGGGCGCGCGAGCGCGGCTGGACACCGTCGTACCCGTCCTGGCGCGAGGGCTTCGCCCACCAGAAAGCCTGAAGACGGCCGGGCCGCCCCGCCGCGCGGACACGCGGCGGGGCGGCCCGTTTCGTTCCTCGGCCAGGGTCGGGGCGTCGGCTCAGCCCGCCTTCGGGGTGAAGCTCTTCGCCGCCTCCGAGACGAAGGGCTCGCGGACCGTCCGCATCCCGCCGGTGACCGACTTGTCCGGCTGGAGGATGACGGACTCGCGGGACGACGGGGCCTTCGGGTCGCTGAAGTCGTGCTTCATGCCGAAGCCCGCGTCATAGCTGTTGAGCGTCAGCAGCGCCTTGTCGACACCCTCACGGGTGAGGTCCTTGGAGGCGCAGGCCTTCTTCAGGGCCTCGCCGAAGACACTGGCGGCGGTCCAGCCGGCGACGATGCCGTTGTCGAGGCTGTCGCCCGGGTAGGCGGCCTTGTAGTCGGCGACGAGCTTCTGGGCGGCCGGGGTGTCCGCGCCGATCGGAAGACTCGGCGAGGCGAACCAGTACATCTTCTCCAGGGCGGGACCCGCCTGGGTGCCGAGCAGCTGCGGGGCGAACGCCGAGTTGTTGCCGATGATCGGCACCTGGAGCTTGGTCGCCGCCGCCACGCCGACCAGCGAGGCGGCCTGGCGCGGTCCGGCGCTGATGACGATGGCCTTGACGCCCGCCTGCTTGAGGGCCGCGACCTGCGCCGACATGTCGTTGTCGGTCGGCTTGATCTTCTGCTCCACGACCGTGAGCCCCGCCTTGCCCGCGGCGTGCTTGGAGCCGGCGAGCGCGTTCTCGCCGTAGTCGCCCTCGAAGTAGACGTGGCCGAGCTTGTCGCCCGCCTTCAGGCCCTTCTCGGTGACCAGGAAGTCGACGGCGTTGATGGTCTCGACGTCGTAGGTCGCGCCGAGGACGCGGATGTACGGGGAGCCGAGCAGCGAGGCCGACCAGGCCTGGGGCAGCACCACGCCCTTGTCCTGGCCGTCGACGCGCTGCTTGACGGCGGCGACGAACGGGGAGCCGATGAACTGGGCGTAGCCGACGACCTTCGGCTCCAGCTCGGTGTAGGCGGACAGCGCCTTCTGCGGGTCGTAGCCGTGGTCACGGACCGTCAGTTCCAGCTGCCGGCCGCAGATCCCGCCGGCCGCGTTGACCTGCTTCACGTACAGCTGCTGCGCCTGCGTGACGCTCTTGCCGAGCGTGGCGTACACGCCGGTCATGTCCGTGAGCGCGCCGACGGCGATCGTCTTGTCGGTGACGCCCTTGCCGGACTTCACGCCGCCGGCGCCGGTGCCGGAGTCGTCCGTGCTCTTGGCCTTGGAGCTGCAGCCGGCGGCGGTCAGGACGACCAGGGTGGCGAGCGCGGCGGCCAGGCCTCTGGAAGCCTGTCGTCGGTGGATCATCGTTCCTCCCCAGAGGAGTGCGAGGGTTGGGCGGTTCGCTTGGGTTTCCGGGCGGCCGGCCGGACCAGGCCTCCGGGCAGGAAGAGCACCACCGCGACGACGGCGGCGCCGTAGAGATAGCGCGCGGCCTCCCCCGGTGCGATCCCGCCCGTCCCGGGGGCGGAGACCAGGGGAAGCACGTCGCTGTACCGGTTGAGGAGCTGCGGCAGCAGGGAGACGAAGACGCCTCCGACCACCGCGCCGGCGACCGAGCCGAGACCGCCGATGACGATCATGGCCAGGTATTCGAGGGAGAGCATCATGCCGAAGTACTCCGGCACGGTGCGCTGGAAGACCAGCGCGAGCAGGACGCCGGCCAGTCCCGCGTACATCGATGAGAGGACGAAGACGGCGGCGCGGTAGCGGGCCACGGGGATCCCCATGACACCGGCGGCGATCCGGTGGTCCCGGATGGCGTTCATGGCGCGGCCGGGGCGGCCGCGGAGCACTCCGCGGGCGAAGAGGGCGCCCGCGAGGAGGAGGACGAGCCCGAGGTACCAGAGCTTCTCGGCGGAGCCGAACGGGATCTGGGCGACGACGAGTTCGCTGTCGTCGAAGGTGATCCCGAAGAGGCTGAGCGGGGGTACCGCCCGGCCGTTGAAGCCGCCGGTGAGGTCGTGCGCGTTGAAGAGGACGTGCTGGCCGATGAAGATCAGCGCGAGGGTCGCGATGCCGAGGTACGCGCCTCGCAGCCGGCCCGCGATCGGGGAGAACACCCCGCCGGCCAGGCCCGCGAGGGCGACCGCGGCGACGGCCGCGAGCCAGCCGGGCAGGCCGAGCCCGGCGAGCCCGTCCTTCCCGTCGCCGGCGAAGAGGCAGTAGCCGTAGGCGCCGACGGTGAGGAAGAAGGCGTGTCCCATGGAGAGTTGGCCGGTGGCGCCGGTCAGCAGGTTGATCCCGATCGCGCCGATGGCGGCGGCCATCGCGAACAGGCCCGCCTGGAGCCAGAAGCGGTCCAGATAGAAGGGGAAGGCGGCGAGGACGAGGCCGGCGACGGCCCACCCGTACACCCGGGGTCGGGCGACGGCGGCGAACCCGCGGCGGGGCAGGGCGTCAGACACGGGCCAGCTCCTTCGTGCCGAAGAGTCCGGCCGGGCGGATCAGCAGGACCGCGACCATCACCAGGTACGGCGCGAGGTCGCCGATGCCCCGGCCGAGGAAGGTCAGATCTCCCTGGTAGCCGGTGGCGAGGGACTCGGTGACCCCGACCAGGAGTCCGCCGACGAGGGCGCCGGTGGTGGAGTCGAGGCCGCCGAGGATCGCCGCCGGGAAGGCCTTCATCGCGGCGAGCGAGGTGGAGCGCTCCAGGCCGGGCGTCGGGAAGACGGTGAGGAAGAGGGCGGCGACGGCGGCGAGGCCGCCGGCCACGGCCCAGGCGCCGATCGAGACCCGGCCGAGGCGGATGCCCATGAGGGCCGCGGTCTCCTGGTTCTCGGCGGCGGCGCGCATGGCGACCCCCCACGAGGTGTGGCGGAAGGCCAGCAGGAACGCGGTGATGAGCAGGGCGGCGGCGAGGAAGGCCGCGATCCGGGTCTCGGCGATGGAGACCGGGCCGAGGGTGACGACGGCGTCGCCCCAGGGGTCGCCGAGCGAGAGGATGTCGGTGCCGATCCGGCGGGTCAGTTCGGTGGCGAGCAGGATGTCGACGCCGATGGTGACGATGGCGAGGACGCTGTGGTCCGAGCCCCGGTAGCGGCGCATGACGAGGAACTCGACGGCCGCGCCGACCAGGGCGGCGCCGGCGATGCCGGCGAGCAGCGCCGGCCAGAAGCCGATGGAGTCGTGGAGGACGGCGGTGAAGTACCCGCCGGCCAGGAGCAGGGAGGCGTGGGCGAAGTTGACGACCTCGGTGGCGCGGAAGATCACCACGAAGCCGAGGGCGATGAGGGCGTAGATGGAGCCCAACGAGACACCGTTGAGCAGGAGTTCGACGAACGTGGTCACTCGGCGGTCTCCTCTCCGAGATAGGCGCGGACGACCGCCGGGTCGTTCTGTACGTCTGCGGGGGCGCCGTCGGCGATGCGACGGCCGAAGTCGAGGACGGTGACGGAGTCGGCGAGCCGCATCACCACCCCCATGTCGTGCTCGACGAGGACGATGGAGATGCCGAGGCTGTCGCGCACGCCGGCGATGACGGCGGCCGTACGGCGCCGCTCGTCGGCGGTCATGCCGGCGACGGGTTCGTCGAGGAGGAGCAGCCGGGGCTCCATGCAGAGGGCGCGGGCGAGTTCCGCGAGCTTCTGCTGCCCGTACGGGAGGGAGCCCGCGGGCTGTCCCAGCTGCTTCTCGAGGCCGACGAACGCGGCGATCTCGCGGACCCGGGCGCGGTGGCGCGCGTCCTCGCGGGAGGCGGAGGGCAGCCGGAGCCCGGCGGCGACGAAGCCCGTCCTGGTGAGCCGGTGGCGGCCGAGCATCAGGCTGTCCTCGACGGTGGCGCGGGGCGGCAGCGCGAGGTTCTGGAAGATGCGGGCGACGCCGAGATCGGCGATCTTGTGCGGGGGCAGTCCGGTGAGCTCGTGGTCGCCGAAGCGGACGGAGCCGGAGGTGGCCTTGTAGACCCCGGAGAGCACGTTGAAGCAGGTGGACTTGCCGGCGCCGTTGGGGCCGATGACGGCGTGGACGGTGCCGGGGCGGACGGTGAAGCCCACGGAGTCGAGGGCGGTGAGCCCGGCGAAGCGGACGGTGACGTCCCGGACTTCGAGGGCGGGCACGGTGGTCGGGGTCATCGGGCCTCCTCCCAGCGGGACAGGACCGGGTGCGTGGTCGCGGCGCTCGCCGCGTCGGCGGCGGCGTCCTCGTCCACGACGCCCAGGTAGCGGCGGCGTACCTCGTCGGAGGCGGCGAGTTCGGCGGCGGGGCCGGAGAGGGTGACCTCGCCGACCTCCAGGACGTACGCCCGGGAGGCGAGCCGCAGCGCGAGCGCCGCGTTCTGCTCGACGAGCAGCACCGCCGTGCCCTGGGCGTTGATCTCGCGGATCGTGTCGGCGATCCGGGCGGCCATCAGTGGCGCGAGGCCGAGCGACGGCTCGTCGAGGAGCAGCAGCTTCGGTGAGGCCATCAGGGCGCGGCCCACGGCGAGCATCTGCTGTTCGCCGCCGGACAGGAGCCCGGCGCGCTGGTGGGCGCGGTCGGCGAGGACCGGGAAGAGCTCGTGGACCCGTTTCATGGCGGCGGCCTTGGTGGCGCGGTCGCCGCGGGCGCCGAGCGCTCCGGCGCGGAGGTTGTCCTCGACCGTCATCCGGGCGAAGACCTGGCGGCCCTCGGGCACCTGGGAGACCCCGGCGGCGACGACCCGGTCGGGAGCGAGCCCGCCGAGCGCCCGGCCGCCGAAGCTGACGGTGCCGGAGACGACGGCGCCGCCGTGGAACGTCAGTGTGCGCGAGATGGCCCGCAGCAGCGTGGACTTGCCGGCGCCGTTGCCCCCGAGGACGGTGACGACCGCGCCCTCGGGTACCTCCAGCGACACCCGCCGCAGTGCGCGCACCGGGCCGTACCCCGCCGACAGGTCCGCCACCTCGAGGGCGAGTGCGGTACCTCCCATGGTTCCCCTTCCACCGATTGCCCCGTTCAGTGGCGCTCACCCCAGCACCGCGCGGGCCGCCCGTCCACGTTCGGCGGCCGAAACGCTGCCGGTGACCAGCGGGCACGGCGGCGGCTTGTGCACGGGCACAACACTGCGTGTCAGGGGCCTGTCGGCAGGGGCGGAGGGGTGGCATCCTCCGGGCATGGGACGGCGCAGACCGCGGACCGGCGACGACTGGAAACTGTTGGCAGAGGCGTGCACGGCGCTTCTGGAGCGGCTGCCGGAGCTGGTGGACGAGCATCTGAGGGAGTTGCACGAGTACGAACCGGCGTACGCCCGGATCGTGCCGTACGACACGCACTGGCAGGAGGCCCATGAGGCGATGCGGATCGGGATCGAGATGATCTCGGCGCCCCGGGACTCGCCGCGGCGGGACCTGGAGCACGCGGACGAGATGGGGCGGCGGCGGGCCGAGCAGGGCATGCCGCTGGAGCTGGTGGTGCACGCGTACCGGCACGCCGGGCATCTGGTGTGGGACGCGCTGATCGAGGACGCGTCGGCGTTCCCGCCGCGGATGGCCGCGCTGACGCAGGCGGCGACGATGGTGTGGTCGGCGGTGGACGCGCAGGCGGACACGGCGTCGGAGGCGTACCGGGCGACGGAGCTGGAGCTGCGGCGCCGCACGGACGAGCAGCTGCAGGCGCTGCTCGACGCGCTGCTGCAGGGGCAGCGCTCACCGGAGGTGACCTCGCGGGCGGCGGCGGGCCTGGACCTGCCGGAGCACGGGCGGTACGCGGTGGTGGTGCTGCGCTACGACCGGCGGGAGGTCCCGGAGCCGTTCCACCGGCGGGTGCAGGGGGCCGGGGTGCGGTTCCTGTGGCGGATGCGGGCGGACTGCGAGCTCGGGGTGGTGTCCCTGACGGAGGGGACGGGTCTGGACGCGCTGTCGGAGCTCCTTGAGGGCCGCTGCCCGGGGCCCGGTGGGATCAGCCCGGTGGTCACCGGCCTGTCCGAGCTGGGCCGCGCGCGGCGCCTCGCGGAACTGGCGCTGCGCACGTGCCCGCCGGAGTCCCAGCAGATCGTCCGCCTGGACCGGCGGATGGCGGGCGCGCTGGTGGTGGGCCAGCCGGAGCTGGCCGGTCTGCTCGTGGCGGACGTCCTGGGCGGCCTGCTGGAACTGGACCCGGCGGACCGGGCGATCCTGCTGGAGACGCTGGACGTGTGGCTGGACTGCGAGGGCTCGGCGGGGCGGGCGGCGGGCCGCCTCTACTGCCACCGCAACACGGTCTTCAACCGCCTGCGCCGCCTGGAACAGCTCACGTCGAGATCCCTGTCCCGCCCACGCGACCTCACGGAGATGACCCTGGCCCTGGACGCCTTCCGCCTCACGGCCCCGCCGGCTTGAGCGGCCTTGCGCCGGGGCGCGGGGTCGCGGGCGGTACCCCCGCCCGTACCCCCGTACCCCGGCCCACGCCTAGACCAGGAAATCCCTCGCGATGTTCGCCGCCACCTGTTCCAGCAGCGGGCCCGCGTTCGCGATGCACTTGGACGTGTCCGGTTCGAGGTCCGTGAGGGGGTAGGCGCGGCGGATGCCCGCCCCGGTCAGGCTCTCCGGGGCGAGGGCGAGGCGGCCGCAGACCGCGACGACCTCCTTGCCGGCCGCGCGGGCCGCCGAGGCGACGCCCGCGGGCGCCTTGCCGTGGAGGGTCTGCTCGTCCAGCGAGCCCTCGCCGGTGATGACGAGCGTGGCCCGCTCCAGCGCGGGCGCGAAGCCGAGGACGTCCAGCATCAGCTCGATGCCGGGCCGGAAACTCGCGTCCAGACCGACCAGCGCTCCGTACCCGATGCCCCCCGCACCGCCCGCGCCCGGAGCGACCGCGCACTCCGCGGCCTTGGGCCCGATGGCCTTCTCCAGGACGGTGACGAACTGCGAGAGCGCCGCGTCCAGCGTCTCGACGTCCTCGGGCGAGGCGCCCTTCTGCGGACCGTAGACCGCCGGGGCGCCCTTCGGGCCGGTGAGCGGGTTGTCGACGTCGCTCGCGAGGATCAGGTCCACCGAGGCGAACCTCGGGTCGATCCCGGAGAGGTCGGCGCTCGCGAGCGAGGCCAGCGGCGCGCCGCCCGGTGCGACCGGCTCGCCCGCCGCGTCGAGGAAGACCGCGCCGAGCGCGGCCAGCATGCCGGCCCCGCCGTCCGTGGTCGCGCTGCCGCCGACGCCGAAGACGATCGTCGTCGCGCCCGCGTCCAGCGCGGCCCGCAGCAGTTCGCCCGAGCCGTACGTCGTCGAGGTGAGCGGCGCGAAGACGCCCGGGGGCAGCAGCTGAAGGCCCGACGCCTCCGCCATCTCCACGACGGCCGTCGTCCCGCGCAGCGCGAACGCCGCCGTCACCGGCTCGCCGAGCGGCCCGGTGACCCGCACCTCACGGCGCTCGAAACCGGCCGCCACCGCCGCCGCGACCGTACCGTCGCCGCCGTCCGCGACGGGCAGCGTCTCGACCTCCAGCTCCGGGACGACCCGTCGCAGTCCTGCTGTGACCCGCTCCGCGACCTGTACGGCCGTGAGCGAACCCTTGAACTTGTCGGCCGCGACGAGCACCCGTGCTCGTCCGTGTGCGACCTCAGTTGCTGCTCCGTCCGTCACCTTGCATCCCTTGCTTTCGAACAGGCAGTCGCGCCGAGCCGACCCTATCCGCCCCACAGAGGGCGTGCCACCCCCTGATAAGGCGATATTCCGCACCATAGTGGGGCAGTACGGCGCGGAACCGATCGATCAAACCGAGGCCGCCCTGGGACGGGGACCGCCCGGACCGAGCTCCCGCGCCGGTCGGGCCCCTTCGGCGCGCGGCGCGCCGCCCGATTCGGTACACCGGACGTATGGCGCTCAAGAACGGCGAACTCGCCGACCGCATCCTCGGCGGCTGGACGGGCCGGATCGCCGGGAACATGCTCGGCAAGCCCGTCGAGCGCGGCGACCACTGGACCCCCGAGCGCATCGACCGTTATCTGCGCCTGACCGACGCGCTCCCGCTCACCGACTACCTCCCGCCGCCGCCCGCCGACGCGCCGGCCGAGGGGTTCGAGCTGCGGCCCGAGTGGCCGCAGTGCGTACGCGGCCGGATCCGCGGGAGCTGCCGGGACGACGACGTCGACTACTCGATCCTGGGCCTGCATCTGCTCGAGACGCGCGGCTTCGCCTTCACCACCGAGCAGGTCGGCGAGCACTGGCTGCTCCGCCTCCCCTATCTCCAGACCTTCACCGCCGAGCGGACCGCGTACCGCAATCTCGCCAACGGTCTCAAGCCCCCGCTCACCGCCACCTACGACAACCCCCACCAGGAGTGGATCGGCGCCCTCATCCGGGCCGACGTCTACGGCTGGACCTCCCCCGGCGACCCGCGCCGGGCCGCCTCGCTCGCCCGCCGGGACGCGGTGCTGTCCCACACCGGCAACGGCGTGTACGGCGCGATGTGGGCGGCCGCCCTGATCGCGGCCGCGTTCACGGCGCCGACCCCGAGGGCGGCCCTGGAGGCGGCCCTCGAGCGGATCCCCGCGAGCAGCCGGCTCGCCCGCACCGTGCGGCACACGATCGCCCTGTACGAGTCGGGCGTGGAGTGGTCCGACGCCCTCGCGGAGCTCGCGGAACGCAACGACGGCCTCGGCTGGATCCACACCGTCCCCAACGCGGCCGTCCTCACGGCCGGTCTCCTCTACGGCGAGGGCGACTTCACCGCGACGATCGCCCTGACCGTGCGCGGCGGCCTGGACACGGACTCCAACGGTGCGACGGCCGGCTCGGTGGCCGGGGTGCTGTGCGGG
The DNA here is from genome assembly GCF_043078785.1 of Streptomyces sp. NPDC015346. Classification (NCBI taxonomy): domain Bacteria; kingdom Bacillati; phylum Actinomycetota; class Actinomycetes; order Kitasatosporales; family Streptomycetaceae; genus Streptomyces; species Streptomyces sp. NPDC015346. The sequence continues at coordinate 615,205 of NZ_JBIBTW010000002.1, forward strand.
GCGGCGGCGATCCCGCCGCAGTGGTCGGAGCCGCTCCAGGACCGGGTGCGCAGCGCGGTCTTCGGTTTCGACGGGGTACGGATCACGGAGCTGGCCGAGCGGACGCTGCGGCTGGCTACCCTGGCGGGATGACGACGACGACCGACTACGCCACGTACATCGCGGGCCTTCCGCGCGTCCTCGCGGCCGCCGCGGCGCTCTTCCGGGACGATTCGGGCCGCGTCCTGATCGTCGAGCCGAACTATCGCGAGGGCTGGGCGCTGCCCGGGGGCACGATCGAGTCCGAGACGGGCGAGACCCCCCGCACGGCGGCCCGCCGCGAGACGGCCGAGGAGATCGGCCTGGACGTGGAGCTGGGGCCGCTGCTCGCGATCGACTGGTCGCACGGGGCGGGCCGGCCGCCGATCGTGGCGTACCTGTACGACGGCGGGGTGCTGGACGAGGAGCGGTTCGCAGCGATCCGGCTCCAGGAGGAGGAGCTGATCTCCTGGAAGCTGATCGCTCCCGAGGAAGTCACCACCTACCTGCTCGGCAGCCTGGGCCCGCGCGTCCTCGCCGCCCTGGACGCGCTGGAGACCGGCCGGGGCCCGGTGGAACTGGAGAACGGCCACCCGGTCCGCTGAGCGACCCCACGGCCGCCCCATGCGCCCGGGGCGCGGGCGCCGTCCGCGTGCGGCGTCCGCGGGCGCCGTTCCGCGGACGCCGGGCGGGCTCAGCCCTGCGGGGGCTCCGGCGGGGTGAGACCCTCGCCCGTGCGGTGGGTCTCCTCGCGGGAGGCCACGCGGGCCTCGGTGCGGTGGCCGCGGGCGATGTAGTCGCGGACGACCGCCTCGACCGCGTCCTGCGGGTTGCCGACGCCCGCGAGGACCATGACTTCCACGACGAGTTCGGCGTCGAGCGCGATGTTCACCTTGGCCATGACGGGAACCTAGCACCGGGAATTCCGTTCGCGGGGGCCGCCCGCGAAGTCCTACCCTCGGCCTCATGACCATGGTCGCGATTCTCACCGGCGCCGGGATCTCCACGGACTCCGGCATTCCCGACTACCGGGGCCCGAACGGGGTGTGGACGCGCGATCCGGAGGCCGAGAAGCTCGCTACGTACGCCCACTACATGTCCGATCCGGAGATCCGGCGCCGCGCCTGGCGGATGCGGCTCGACGGGCCGGTGCTGCGCGCCGAACCGAACGACGCGCACCGGGCCATCGCGGCGTTCGAGCGGGACGGCAACCCGGTCCGGGTCATCACGCAGAACGTCGACGGTCTGCACCAGATCGCCGGGGTGTCCGAGCGGAAGGTGCTCGAACTCCACGGCTCGGCGCGGTCGGTGGTGTGCACCGGCTGCCACGCCCGGTCGGCGATGGCGGACGCCCTGGAGCGGGTGAGGGCCGGCGAGGACGATCCGAAGTGCCTGGTCTGCGGGGGCATCCTCAAGTCGGCCACCGTCATGTTCGGTCAGCGGCTGGACCCCGTCGTCCTCGGCGAGGCGATGGGGATCGCCAAGGCGGCCGAGGTGTTCCTCGCGGTCGGTACGAGTCTCCAGGTGCGGCCGGCCGCCTCGCTCGCGGGGATCGCCGCCGAGCACGGGGCCCGGCTGATCATCGTCAACGCCGAGCCCACACCGTACGATCCGATCGCCGACGAGATCGTGCGCGAGCCGATCGGGACCTCGCTGCCCGCGCTCCTGGAGCGCCTGCGCCGGCAGGGGCTGGAAGCAGGGGGCTAGAAGAGGGTGTCCGAGCCCGAACGGCCCGATTCGAAGGCGAGCAGGCGCCGCTTGCGACCGAGACCGCCGCCGTAGCCGGTGAGGGAGCCGCTCGCGCCGATGACCCGGTGGCAGGGGACGACGATGCTGACCGGGTTCTTGCCGTTGGCGAGGCCCACCGCGCGGGAGGCGGCGGGGTTGCCGAGGGCTTCGGCCAGTTCGCCGTACGTCCGTGTCTCGCCGTACGGGATGCGGCGCAGCTGCTCCCACACCCGTAGCTGGAAGGGCGTGCCGATCAGCTTCAACGGCAGGTCGAACGTGGTGAGTTCACCGGCGAAGTACGCGTCGAGCTGGCGGACCGCCTCGCCGAAGGGGCGGGGGTCGGGCTCGCCGAAGCTCTCCTCGGGCGGGCGGTGGCGCTGGTCGGTCATGTGGACGCGGCTGAGGACGCCGTCGACGGCTACCAGCGTCAGCGCGTCGTACGGACTGTCCACGACCAGGTGCCGGACGTCGGGCACGGCGGTCACTTTCCTTCGGTGGGCAGGTGGTTGATGGGATGGCTTTCGGTGGCCCAGAGGTACTGGACGGCGTAGGCGCGCCACGGCCGCCAGTGTGCGGCGCGGGCGGTCAGCGCGGCGGGGGTGGAGGGCAGTCCGAGGCCCTGGGCGGCGCGGCGGATGCCGAGGTCGCCGGGGAGGAACGCGTCGGGGTCGCCGAGCGCCCGCATCGCGATGACCTCGGTGGTCCAGGGGCCGAAGCCGGGGAGGGCCAGGAGCCGCGCGCGGGCCTCGGCCCAGTCGCTGCCCGGTCCGAGGGAGAGAGTGCCGCCGGCGAGCGCCTCGACGAGGGTGAGGAGCGTGGTGCGGCGGCTGCGGGGCAGGGCGAGTGCTTCGGGGTCGAGGCCGGCCAGCGCCTCGGGGGTCGGGAAGAGGTGGGTGAGGCCTCCCTCGGGGTCCTCGATCGGGACGCCGTGGGCGGCGACGAGGCGGGCCGCGTGGGTCCGGGCGGCGGCCGTGGAGACCTGCTGGCCGAGCACGGCCCGTACCGCGAACTCGGCGGCGTCGACGGTCCTCGGGACGCGCCGCCCCGGTGCGCGGTCGACGAGCGGGGCGAGCAGGGGATCCGTACGGAGCTGTTCGTCGACGGCGACGGGGTCGGCGTCGAGGTCGAGCATCCAGCGACAGCGGCTGATGGCGAGGGTGAGATCGCGCGGGTCGGTGAGGGAGAGCCGGCAGGCGATGTGGTCGGGCCGGGGAGTGAGGGCGACGATCCCGTACCCGTGCGGCAGCGTCAACGTCCGCCGGTACGCCCCGTCCCGCCACTCCTCGACACCGGGTACGCCGGTCGCGGCGAGGTGACCGAAGAGGTTGGAGGGATTGAGGGGGGCACGGAAGGGCAGCCGCAGCGAAATGACCCCGGGGGTCACCGGCCCGGCGGGGCCCGCCGCCGCCACCCGGCCGCCCGTGACGGCCGGGACGCCGGGTCCCGCCGGGGCCGCCGGGACGCCGGGGCCTGTCTGGGCACCCGTGCCCGCCCGTGCCTCCGGACTCCCGCCGGTGGTCGCGGAGTGGCGGGCGGCCCGGGCGCGGAGTTCGCCCGGGGCCAAGGCGAAGACTTCGCGGACGGTGTCGTTGAAGGCGCGGACCGAGGAGAAGCCGGCCGCGAAGGCGATCTCGGCCATGGGCATCGTGGTCGTCTCGATGAGCAGCCGGGCCGTCTGGGCGCGCTGGGCGCGGGCCAGCGCGAGCGGGCCCGCGCCCAGTTCGGCGAGGAGCTGGCGCTCGATCTGCCGGGTGGACCAGCCGAGCCGGGCGGCGAGCCCGGGAACACCCTCGCGGTCGACGACGCCGTCCTGGATGAGCCGCATGGCCCGGGCCACGGCGTCGGCCCGTACGTTCCACTCGGGCGAGCCGGGGCTGGTGTCGGGACGGCAGCGCTTGCACGCGCGGAACCCGGCGCGCTGGCAGGACGCCGCGCTGGGATGGAACACCATGTTCTCCGCCTTGGGCGGCACGACCGGGCAGCTCGGACGGCAGTAGATCCCGGTCGTCAGGACAGCGGTGAAGAACATCCCGTCGAAGCGGGCGTCCTTCGACCGGACGGCCCGCACGCAGCGCTCGGTGTCGGTGTGCATGGACCCATCGTCGCGGACCGGCCCGGTCCCGGCTGGCGAGAAAACGACATCGACGTCCGGTCGGCGCAGTGGACCGGCAGTGGTCCGGTGGTGGCTTCCGTGCCCCGTGTCGCCCCCCTCGCCTCGATATCCCGCCGCAGCAGGAGCAGCATGGAAGGAGCGGATCCCCTACCCGTCGGCGAAGCGAGGATGTGAACGGGTGACAGCCGAATCCGTGACGACAGCCGAATCGCAGAGAAGCACGCCATGACCGGACGCCTCGGCCGGCCCAAGGGCCTGGGTCTTGGACTGCGCAGCGTCGCCGGTCAGGTCTTCGCGCTGCAGGCGGTCATCGTGGTGCTGCTCGTCACCGTGGGCGCGCTCGCCCTCATCCTGCAGACCCGTTACGACAGCGAGCGCGAGGCGCGCAACCGTTCGCTCGCGGCGGCGGAGGCCTTCGCCCACGCTCCGGGACTCGTCGACGCCCTCAAGACCCCCGATCCGACCGCCGTGCTCCAGCAGCGGGCCGAGTCGGCCCGGCAGGCCGCCGGGCTCGACTTCCTCGCGGTGATGACCCCCGACGGGATCCGCTACACCGACTCGCGGCCGGAACTGATCGGCGAGCGCGCCACCGGCGACATCGCCCGGGCCCGGGCGGGCGAGTCCTTCACCGAGATCTTCACCGGGGAGCCGACGGACGCGGTCCGGGCCATCGTCCCGGTACGGACGGAGGACGGCGACATCGTCGGCCTGGTCGGTACCGGCATCGAGATCGAGAACGTCGGCAATGTGGTCGAGGGTCAGCTGCCGCTGCTGCTCGGCACCGCGGCCGCCGCCCTGCTGCTCGCCGTGGGCGGCGCCGCGCTGGTGAGCCGGCGGCTGCGGCGGCAGACCCACGGCCTGGGCCCGCTGGAGATGACCCGGATCAACGAGCACCACGAGGCGGTCCTGCACGCGGTCCGCGAGGGCGTGCTCATCATCGACGCGGACCGCCGGCTGCTGCTCGCCAACGACGAGGCGCGGCGCCTGCTCGACCTCCCCGCCGACGCGGAGCAGCGCCACGTCACCGAGCTCGGCCTCGACCCCGGTACCGCCGCGCTGCTCGCCTCCGGGCGGACCGCGACGGACGAGGTGCACCGGGCGGGCGACCGGCTGCTCGCCGTCAACGTACGCCCCACCGAGCCGTACCGGGGCCGCCCCACCGGGACCGTGATGACGCTGCGGGACACGACCGAGCTCGCCACGCTGACCGGCAGGGCGGCGATCACCAGGGGCCGGCTGCAACTGCTGTACGAGGCGGGGGTACGGATCGGGACCACCCTGGACGTCGTCCGCACCGCCGAGGAGCTGACCGAGGTCGCCGTCCCGCGGTTCGCCGACTTCGTGACGGTGGAGCTGCTCACACCGGTGCTGCGGGGCGAGGAGCCGTCGGGCGCGTACACCGAGATGCGCCGCACGGCGCTGAGCGGCACCCGCGACGACCATCCGCTCCAGCCGGTCGGGGACGCCATCCGGTGCGTGGTGCCGACCACCCCGATGGCCAGGGCGCTCGACGGTGGTCACGCCGTACGGGTGACGGACCTGCACACCGCCGAGGGGTGGCGGGCCCAGGACCCCGAGGGCGCCGCGGCGGCCCTGGCGTACGGATTCCACTCCCTGCTCGCGGTGCCGTTGCTGGCCCGGGGGGTCGTCCTGGGCATGGCCAACTTCTGGCGGGCCGACACCCCGGAGCCGTTCGGGGAGGACGATCTCTCCTTCGCGGAGGAGCTGACGGCGCGGGCGGCGGTCTCCATCGACAACGCCCGCCGGTTCACCCGCGAGCACACGATGGCGGTGACGCTCCAGCGCAGCCTGCTGCCCCGGGTCCTGCCGGAGCTGTCCGCCGTCGACGTCGCCTTCCGCTATCTGCCCGCGAAGGCGGGGGTGGGCGGGGACTGGTTCGACGTCATCCCGCTGCCGGGGGCCCGGGTGGCGCTGGTGGTCGGCGATGTCGTCGGGCACGGGCTGCACGCCGCCGCGACGATGGGCCGGCTGCGCACGGCGGTGCACAACTTCTCCACCCTCGACCTGCCGCCGGACGAACTGCTGGGCCATCTCGACGAGCTGATCGACCGGATCGACCGGCCCGAGGCGGGTGACGGAGACAGGGACTGGGACGGGGACGGGGACGGCGGGAGCGAGGCGGACGTGGTCGAGGGCGAGGGGTTCCAGCCCCGTGACCGCATGACCGGGGCGACCTGCCTGTACGTCATCTACGACCCGGCGGACGGCCGCTGCACCCTCGCCCGCGCCGGGCACCCCGGCCCGGCGCTCGTGCACCCCGACGGCCGGGTCGAGTTCCCCGAGGTGCCCGCCGGACTGCCCCTCGGGGTGGGCGGCATGCCCTTCGAGTCCACGGAGCTGCGTCTGGCGGAGGGCACCCGCCTCGTCCTGTTCACCGACGGTCTCGTCGAGGACCGCGACCGGGACTTCGACACGGGGCTGGGGCTGCTGGGCGAGGCGCTGGCCCGGCCCGGGCGCAGCCCGGAGCAGGCCTGCGCCGACGTCCTGACCGCGCTGCTCGTGCCGGCGCCGGACGACGACATCGCCCTGCTGGTCGCCGACACGCGGCGCCTGGAGTCCGACCGGATCGCGCAGTGGGACGTGCCCGCCGATCCGTCCGCCGTGGCCCGGGTGCGCAACGCGGGCGCGGCGCAGCTCGCGGCCTGGAAGCTGGACGACATCGCGTTCACGGCCGAACTGATCCTCAGTGAGCTGATCACCAACGCCATCCGGTACGGCGCCGAGCCGATCCGGGTCCGGCTGCTGCGCGACCGCCGGCTCATCTGCGAGATCTCCGACGGCAGCAGCACGGCTCCGCACCTGCGGTACGCCGCGACCACGGACGAGGGCGGCCGTGGGCTGTTCCTCGTCGCGCAGTTCGCCGAGCGCTGGGGCACCCGCTACACGGAGCGCGGCAAGGTCATCTGGGCGGAGCTTCCGCTGACCACGGGGGCCGGCTCGGAGGCGGCCGTGAACGGCCTCGCACCGGACCTGGACGCGCTGGAGAACCTCGCCTGGTGACCCCGCCGGGGCCGGAGGCCGGTCAGGTGAGTGACGTACGGGCCAGGAGGACGGCCACGTCGTCCCCCGGCGCACGGGGCAGCAGCTGTTCGAGGATGTCGTCGCAGAGCTGGCTCAGCGGCCGTTCGATGTGGAGCAGCGCCTGGGCGAGCTGGTCCATGCCCTCGTCGAGGTCGCGGTCCCGCGCCTCGATGAGACCGTCGGTGTAGAGCACGAGCAGGCTGCCCGGCGGCAGCCGCAGCTCCTCGGTGCGGAAGTCCTGCCCGCCGGTGCCGAGCGGGGTGCCGGGCGGGCCCTCGAGGAAGGTGATGGTGCCGTCGGCGGTGGCCACGGCCGGTGGCGGGTGGCCGGCCCGGGCGATGAGCACGCGGTCGGTGGCCGGGTCGTGGACCGCGTAGACGCAGGTCGCCATCTCGTCCTCGCCGAGGTCGGCGACGACGGCGTCGAGGGAGCGGAGCAGCTCCGCGGGCGGTACCCCGTGCCGGGCGAGGGTCCGTACCGCCGTACGCAGCTGACCCATGACGGCCGCCGCGTGGATGCCGTGGCCCATGACGTCGCCGATGACGAGCCCGGTGCGGCCCTCGGGCAGGGCGATGACGTCGAACCAGTCGCCGCCGACGTCGTGGTCGCTCGCGGGGAGGTAGCGGCCGGTGAGTTCGAGGCCGTGGACCTTGGGCAGGGCGCTGTTGGTCAGGCTCCGCTGCAGGGTGAGGGCGGCCTCGCGCTGGGTGGTGTAGAGGCGGGCGTTGTCGATGTTGAGGGCCGCGCGGGCCACCAGTTCGTCGACGAGGACGGTGTCCTGCTCGTCGAAGGGTTCGCGGTCGCGGGAGCGGGTGACGGCGACCGCGCCGAGCACCTTGCCCCGGGCGACGAGCGGGACCATGCGCGCCGAGCCGATGCTGGAGGCGAGGTACGCCCGCAGCGCGTCGGCGCGCGGATCGGGGAAGAGGGCCGGGATGTCGGCCTGGTAGAGGTTCATCGGCCGGCCCTCGGTGATGACCTGTTCGTACACCGTGCCGAGCGGGATCTGGAAGGTCTGGCCCGCGGCGAGCAGCGCGGTGGGCGCGGACGGGTCGGGGAACGCGGCGGCGAGCCGGCGGAGCAGGCCGTGGGTGGAGGCGCCGGCCTCGTCGGGTTCGAGGACCGCTTCGAGCATCTGCACGTCGGCCGAGTCGGCGAGTTGCGGTACGAGGACCTGGACGACCTCCTCGGCGGTCTGCCGCAGGTCCAGGGTGGTCCCGATGCGGGTGCCCGCCTCGGCGAGCAGGGCGAAGCGGCGGCGGGCCCGTTCGGCCTCGACCAGCGCCCGCTGTCCCTCGGTGATGTCGATGAGGGAGGCGATCAGGCCGAGCCGGCGGCCCGATCCGTCGAGCAGAGGGGCGTAGGAGCAGGACCAGGTGCGGTCGTGGTCGGGGTCGGCCGGGGTCCGGCCGGTGCGGCGCACGTCGACGACGGCCTCGCCGCGCTCCAGGACCTGCCGCATGGTGGCTTCGAGGGCCACGGCGTTGACACCGGGGACGACCTCGGTGAGCCGCTTGCCGAGGTGCTCGTCGGCCGAGACGCCGTTCATCCGGGCCAGTGCGTCGTTGACGCGGAGGAACCGCAGGTCGGGGCCGAGGGTGGCGAGGCCGATGGGCGACTGGGTGAAGAGGCTCTGGAGGGCGGCGAGCGAGTCCCGCATGCGCAGGACCTCGGAGGTCTCGACGGCGATGAGCATGGCGCCGGGCCGGCCGCGCGGGTCGACGTCGGGGACGATCCACATCTCCATCGTCACGTCGTGGCCGTCGCGGTGGCGTACGGGCAGGGTGCCGACGACGGTCTCGCCCGACTGGACGCGTCGCGTCAGCTGGTCGGCGAGTTCCCGGTTGCCCTCGGGGGCGAGTACGGGTGTGGCGAGGCGGCCGAGCAGCTCCTCGGGGCGGTAGCCGAGCAGGTCCTGTGCGGCGAGCGACCACTCGACGACTCGTCCTTCGGTGTCCTCCCGCCACAGGGCGATCGGCAGCAGTTCGCGCAGCACACCCGCGTAGCCGACGGCGGCCGGCGGTCGCTCCGGCGTTTCGCTCGGCGACTGAAAAGTGTCCAACGCATCGACCTAACACCGGAGGGTGTCTTTCCTACCCAATCACCCTAGCCGAGCGGCCGATGCCGGGCGCAGCGTGCGCGGCCGTTCGATTCGGGGCGCCGACGTGCGCGGAGGTGCGCGGAGGTGGCCCGCCCTCTCGGACGGGCCACCTCCGCACCGGCGTAACGGGTCTTGCTCAGCCGCGCTGGACCTTGAAGGCGCACCACGCGGTCCAGGCCGAGACCGTGTTGCCGTCCTTGACGCGCATGCGCCAGCGGTAGTCGCCGTCGGTCAGCTTTCCTTCGGGCAGCTGGTAGGCGGCGTCGTGGCTCGTGTCGCTGGTGAGCTGCTTGCGCAGGACCTCGGCGCCCGCGAGGGTGTCGACTTCGAAGACGACCTTGCGTCGCGGACCGGGCTCGGTGGTCTCGACCGTTCCGGGCGGGGCGACCGACTCCAGAGTGGCGGCGAGGGTCGGCGAGCCGCTGGTGACGAGCGGATCGCCCTGGGGGCTGCCGCAGATCTGGAAGCCCGCGTAGGCGCTGTTGGAGATGCGGGGCACTTCCGGGGTGGGGAGCAGCAGGTCGTCGGGGTCGCCGTCGGCGGCGGTGGCCGCGGGGTCCGCCGAGGCGGCGGCGATGGCGAGGGGTGCGGCGACGGCGCCGGCGGCGAGGGCCGCGACCAGTGCCACCACCGCGCGCCCGGTGCCCTTGCGGGTCCTGGCCGTGGTCCTGTTACGCACACGCATGACTGTGTCTCTCTTCCTCATGGCCCGGCTACTTCACGTAGAGCGTGTGGTCGGGGTTCGGGGCCTGGATCTGGGTGCACTGGTAGGAGGTCCAGCGGTGTTCGGCGACGAGGCGCTTGCCGACCTCCTGGCAGCCGGCGAGGTTGTGCAGGTCCTCGTACTTGGTCCAACTGGCGGCGGCGTTGGGCTTCAGACGGTTCGCCGAGGTGTACGCGGCGGCGTTGGCGCCCGCGCTGACACCGTCGGTGCCGTCGAAGCGGTAGTGCACGCCGAGCCAGACACGCCCCACGGCGTTCTCCGTGGCCGCGGCCGAGATCGTGGAGTAGGTGCGGGTCACGCCGAGGGCGTTGGGGTCCTCGGTGGTGGCCGTCCAGGTGATCTGGTCGGTGCCGAACCAGTCCTGCGTGACCTTGGCCCAGGCTCCGCCGAAGGTGGCGTGGCCGGATATGTAGGCGGGGAACGCGGGGCTGAAGTGGTTGCCGTTGCGGTCCTGGGACAGCGGCTGCCAGTTCGGGTCCCCCGTGGTGTTCGCGTTGCCGTCACCGTCGAGGCGGATGGCGCTCTCGGGACGCCACAGGTCGATGTCGGTCTGGTACTTCATGTCCCAGGCGACGACGGCGGCGTCCGCCATGGCGAAGGCGGTGAGGGCGAAGAGCTTCGCGTTGCCGGCGACGGTCAGCCCGTGCTGGCGGGAGAGGATCTGGGTGTGGTCGAAGAGCTGGCCCGGCGGCTTGTAGGTGCCGTCCAGGTCGTTGGCCCAGAACAGGGCGGCCTTCGTCTGGTCCGCCGTGCGGGTGGTGGAGTCCGCGCGCCCCAGGCTCTTCACGTCGTTGACCTGGTCGGCGTACACCTGGCTGGGCAGCAGGCTGCTCATCTGCGTGTGGCCGCCGGGTCCTGCGGGCCGGAACTGCGTGCTGGAGGTCATGCCGAAGGGCTTGACCTTGCCCCACTCGGGCGTGGCACCGTCGCCGGTCCCGGTCGGACGCCAGTACCCGGGGGTGGTGCTGCCGGTGTACGGGGCGGCGGTCGCCGAACCGTCGTTCTGCCGCGCGGCGATCATCGCGGCCGCGGCCTTCTGACCGACCTCCGTGCCCGCGGCGCGCTGGGCGGAGGTGACGGCGGCGGGGATGGTCGAGCGGGCGGTCGCGATCTCGTCGTCGAAGTTGTGTCCGGGGAAGACGGACCTGAGGACGTCGAACGCCGCGTGATCGATGGCGCTGTTCACGTCGGGTACGGACCCGTTGGTCGCCGTGGCCTTCACCAGATAGGCGGCGCCGAGGCACTTGGTGGCCCCTTCGGCGCAGCGGGCGGAGTTGGCGGCGTCGTAGATGGCGCCGTGCATCATGGCGCCGGCGCGGGCGAGCGGTCCGGGGGCTCCGCCGGCCTGGCGGTAGGTCTCCAGCAGGACGTCGTTCCAGTAGACGACGTGGTCCTTGACGGGGTCCGCGGGCGTCTCGTAGGTGACGAGGATCGACGGCGCCTGCGGCGCGTCGGAGGAGGCGAAGATCTTGAACGCCTTGTAGTCGGTCTCGTCGGTGGCGCGCAGGCCGACGGTGTCGACCGTGCGGCTGGTCCGGGACCACTGCTTGACCAGCGGGGTGATGTCCTCCGAGATCCAGCGCGTGCCGCAGTTGGTGTGCCCGTGCGTCTGCGTCGAGGTGGTGACCTTCGAACGCCAGGCGGGCTGGCTGCCCCAGGTGGTGGCGGTGGAGGCGGTGCCGGTGTCCCAGATCTCCCAGGAGCGTGCCTCGCAGGAGTCGGACCAGGTGGCGTACAGGTTGAGCTCGGCGTTGAGGACGTCCTGCCCGGTCACGGAGGCGTGGCGCGGGAAGTTGATGAAGGAGCGCGCCTCGCCCTTCTGCCACTCGCGGCCCACGCGCAGGTCGACGCCGCCGGAGAAGTCGGCGGTGTCGCCGTTGCGGACGAAGGTGTCGAAGTTCGTGCCGAAGTAGACCGCCGGGTCGATCGTGACGGGGTACTTCGTGTCCTTGTCGGCGAGGAAGTCCTTGTCCGCCTTGACGGTGAGGTCGAAGCCCTCGGTGCGCTGGACGACGTCGAGGTCGACGCGGGCGCGGTGAGCGCCTTCCACGCCGGCCCGGCCGGCGGAGGCGTCCCACATGAACGGCGTCGGGGAGTGCCCCACCGTCCTGCCGGTCTTCGCGTCGGTGAGGGTGAGGGTCTCGTCGGCCTTCTGGGTGACCTTCAGCCCCTTGGCGTGCACCGGCAGGGTGAAGGTCGCGGCGCGTTCGGCCGCTGCCCGGTCCTTGACCACGAGGTACTGCTCGAAGCCGGTACGGGTCGCCTCGACGACCAGGTCCGTGGCGGGCATGACATTGGCGTACGTGGCCTTCGAACCGTCCAGGACGGGCTCGGGGAGGCTGCCCTTCCAGCCGAGGGACACCGCCTGCGCGCCACGCCCCAGGGTGACGAGGTCGCTGCCCGCCGCCGCCGTACGGCCGGCGAGCTTGAGGCCACGGGGGTGGGCCTTGGAGCGGATCGAACCGTCGGGGTTCTTGACGAGGGAGGTGTCGACCGCGACCCAGGCGCCGTTCTCGCGGTACCGCACGGGGCCCGCGAACGACTCGACCGACATGGTGCCGTCGGGGTTCGCCCACAGCGTGGTGTTCTCGGTGCGGGCGCCGAGGACCTCGATGCGCCGGCCCTGCGCCTGGGCGGTGAGGCGAGCGTTCGTCTCCTCGCGGTCCAGGGCGGTACCGAAGGTGCCCGTTCGGGCGGAGGAGGCAGGGGAAGGAGGGGCGTCTGCCGCCGTGGCGAGGGGGGCCATCGTCAAGGCGGCGCCGGTCTCGGCGAGGAGTATCAGGGCGAGGGGCAGCGCGAGGCGCCGCACCTTGCGGGGCCGCGCCGGCCCGTGGGACCGGTCGGTGGATCTATGCACGCTTTCGACTCCTTGTGATCAAGAGTGGGGAACGCGCGCATGCTTCCAATGATCCACTTCCGCTGTCCATGGCGTTTCTCGCGGGCGGAGAGTGATCATCATGACTCCGGAACGGGGAACTCCGGTCGTGGGCGGCGAAGGGCGTCAACCGTCGGCGTACCCGAGTGGGAGGCGACGGTCGACGCCCTGTTCGAAGAGGGAAGGGCCTCTTCAGACTCGGGTCAACTCCGCAGCGCCGAAGGAGACGTTGAAACGGTCGCACCAGATGCTGACGCTCGTGTAGGCGCTCCAGTCGACTCCGGCGGGCAGCGCGTAGTTCTGGTCGCCCTTGTTGCCCTTGAGCTTGCCGAGGCTGACGTACTTGCCGTCGTCGAAGACGTGCCAGCCGGCCTGACCCTCCTTCACCGGCGCGTCGGTGAGCCAGACGTGCAGATCAGGACCATTGCTGGTGTCGAGGCCCTCCAGGCGCAGCGTGTGCGATCCGTCCTCGAGCCGTACGAGCTTCACGGACCCGCTGGTGGTGTGCTCGTGGCTGATCAGCGTGCCCGTGGCCAGTGCCCGCGGTCCGGCGGGAGGGGCCGAGGCGGTGGCGGTCCCCTCAGGCGCGGTGGGATGCGTCGTCGGCGTCGCCACTGCCGACGGCAGCTCCTCGTGCACCGTCTCGTCGGACCAGAGGGTCCAGGGCTTGAACCACACGAGCCCGAAGGCGATCACGGCCAGTACGACGACCGAGACTCCGGCCACGAGCTTCTTGTTCCATGCGCGTCCCATCGGGCGTGCCCCCTTCATGTATGAACTGCTCTCGGCCCATTCAACGGGGTACCACAGGCCCCTCGGCGCCCGGGGCCGGTTACGGAATCCTGACCGCCGTCGACCGTTCCGACTGCCCGATCTCCCGCTGACCGGATCGGTCCGCTGCCGGACCCGATGCGGACTGGCGCCGCCCCGCCCGGCGGCTCAGGCTTGGGGACATGACCCGAGCACTGATCGTCATCGATGTCCAGGAGTCCTTCCGCGCCCGTCCGCTCTGGACGACCACCTCCGACCTGAAGATCGCCGACAAGGTGAACCGACTGGTCCGGCTCTCCCGCCAGGCCGGGGAACTGGTGGTGTGGGTCCTCCACTCCGAGCCTGGCACCGGCGACGTCTTCGACCCGGCCCTCGGCCACGTCCGGCTGATGGAGGAGCTGGAACGAGCGGACGGCGAGCCGCTGATCCACAAGACCTCGCACAACGCCTTCACCACCACCAACCTGCAACAGCTCCTCACCGAGCGCGGCATCCGCGAACTCACCGTCTGCGGCATCCGCACCGAGCAGTGCGTGGAGACCACCACCCGCGTCGCCGCCGACCTCGGCTACCAGGTCACCTTCGTCGTCGACGCGACCGCGACCAATCCCATTCCGCACCGCGACGCTCCCGCCGACCAGAGCGTCGCCGAGCTGCTGGCCGACCCGCGCACGCTGCCCGCCGAAGAGGTCATCAGGCGCACCGAGTACGCCCTCGCCGGACGCTTCGCCACCATCGCGACGGTCGACGAGCTGGAGGCCGCGGCAGGACGTCAGGCATGATGACCGAATCGTGAGTCACATCGTCTTCTTCCTGGTGCCCGGAGTCCACTTGCTGGACCTGGCCGGCCCCGCGCAGGTCTTCTCCACGGCCGCCGACTTCGGGCACCCCTACACCCTCTCGTACGTCGCCGAGCAGCCGCAGGTCTCCACCGCCCAGGGGCTGCCGCTGGTGGCCGGACTCGACTGGCCCGAGCTCGGGCCCGAGGATCTGATCGTGGTGCCCGGCTGGCGGACAGACACCCTGGCCGACGCCCCGGCCATCGGCGACGCCTCCCTGCGGGTCCTCCGGGACCACCACGCCAGGGGCGGGACCGTGGCCAGCGTCTGCGCCGGAGCCGAGGCGCTCGGCCGGGCCGGCCTGCTTGACGGCCGCCGCTGCACCACCCACCACGACGTGCAGGACGAGCTGGCCCTGCGCCACCCGAGGGCGGTGGTCGTCCGCGACGTCCTGTTCACCGCCGACGACCGGGTGATCACCTCGGCCGGCATCGCCAGCGGCATCGACCTGGCCCTGCACCTGGTCGCGACCCGGCACGGCCCGGCCGTCGCCGCCCAGGTGGCCCGGGACATGGTCGTCTACGCTCGCCGCAACGGCCATGAGCCGCAGTCCAGCGCGATGCTCCGGCACCGCTCCCACCTCGACGACACCGTGCACCGCGCCCAGGACCTCATCGACGCCCGCTTCGACCAGTCGCTCCCGCTGCCCACCCTGGCCTCGGCCGTCGGCGTGAGCGAACGCACCCTGACCCGCCTCTTCAGCCGCGCCACCGGGCTCACCCCCCTGCGCTACCAGCAGACCCTCCGCCTCGAACGCGCCCAACACTTGATCAGCCACGGCGCGACGATCGACGCCGCCGCCCGCTCAGTCGGTTTCGAGGACCCCCGCATGCTGCGCCGCCTCCGCGCCCGCACATCCTGACCGCGTCGTGCGGACGCGGCCCCATACAGACGCCGCCGGCAGGTGTTCGCCCAGGTCACCAGCGGAAGGCGGTGCACCGCCCGGCCTGCCGCTAGGACTCCCCGAACTGCTCCAGCGCCGTACTGACGACGTATTCCGCCTCGCGGCCGGCGTGCGACATGCCGGGCACGAGGAAATCAGTGCCCTCTTCCCCCGGCTCGGCATCGTTTTGCAGACGCTTCCTCCACTCCGCGGCCAGTTGCTCCTGCCGGTGGACGGGCTCCCGCTCCACACGGGCCCGGCTTTCCGGTGAAAGTGCCTCAAGGAAGTCTTGACGAGGGTGTTCCATGACACCGATCTTCCGTGATTCTCAGCCGCTCCGCCCGGTGCCCCACCGTCATGTGCGGAGCGGCGCTCTTGTCGTAGCGCTGTTCAGGGCGTCAGGGCTTGTTGGCGAGGGCTCCCAGGTACTGGTTCACCTGTTCCAGCCGCGCGTCCATACTTCCCGTCCTCTCAGCCACTGCCGCCAGCTCCTCCCGCACCGCGAGCAACGCCAGGGCCACCGCCCTGGTGGCAGGATCAGAAACCTCCTCCAGGGCCGACCGAGCTGCTTCCGCCGCCGACACGGGGTGGGATGCCTCGTCCGCCATTGCCACGCCTCCTGCCTGGCCGACCGTCGGCCCCTACCTGTACATGTGCCCCCTGCCCGGCCTCTGACCCCCGCCGGCGGCCGCCCTCTTGACCTTCCCCTGCCGCGGGAAGCTGTACACAGTGTGCCTACGGGCCCGGCGGCTTCTGCGACTTCCTCCACCTCTACCACCCCACGCACCCACCCAGTGGACCGACCTCACCGGCCCCATGCCGTCCACCATCCGCGCACAGCTTGAGGAGGAACGGGAGAAGGGCACCTATCCCGTGCCCATCGACCCCGAGCAGCTCTTCCCTATGGCGGTCACCGCCAACGGCGAGTACCTCTTCTGGAACATGCGCCCGCCCCACGAGCCCGACCGCTGGACCCTCGCCGCGAACGAAGCCCGCGGCCCCGAGTGGTACACCTACGACGGCGGCCTCGCCGACTTCCTCACCGCCCTCCTGTCGGGTCGCGAATCCGTCCCCCTCTTCCCCGACGACCAGCGACATCCGCACCTTCGGGGTCGGCGCCGAGTACCGCGACGCGGAACAGCTCCATGCCCTGTTCGTACTCTTGGGCGAGGAGGGCTCAGTCAGTCGGTGGGTGACGTGAGGGCTGTTGCGAGGAGCGCGGGTGGGCCGTCCAGTGCGTTGCTGTGGAGGATCTCCGTGCGGTGCACCAGTCGTGGTTCGGAGACGGGGACCGCGTTGACGCCCGGCATGCCGTCGATCGTGGACCGGGGCAGCACGGCGAGTCCGTGTCCCGCGGCGGTGAGGGCGAGGAGTCCGCGCACGTCGGTTCCCTCGTAGTGCAAGGAGGCGCGATAGCCGTCGGTTCCGCTCGCGGTACGCACGTGGGCGAGGGGGATGGCGGTGTCCGGTGCGTCGATCCATCGGGCGTCGGCGAGGTCGACCAGACGCAGGCCGGCCCGGCCGGCCAGCGGGTGCCGGGCGGGCAGCGCGACGGACAGCGGTTGCTCGGTGATGTTCGTCGCCGTGAGTGGGCCGACGTCGGGGAGGTCGAGTGGGTCGTTGGGAGCGGCCATGCCGTCGATCAGGCCCACGTCCACGGCTGTGGTCGCGACGTCGCGGATGACGGCCTCGCGGCCGAGGACACGCACCGTCACCTCCCAACGCGGCTGCCTCTGGCGCATGTCGGCGAGCGTGCTGGTGAGTTGTGGCGTCATGGCCAGTGGTGACGCGCCGATGACGATGCGGGCGGCAGGCGCCGCGGTCAGGCGGGCGATGTCCGCGCGGGCAGCGTCCAGCCGCAGCAGCAGGGGCCCGGCGTGCTCCAGCAGCCGGACGCCGACCCCGGTCGGAGAGACCGGACGCCGCTGCAACAGGACTGCTCCGAGGTCGCTTTCGAGCGCGGCGATGTGCTGGGACACCGCCGACTGGGTGTAGCCCAGTGTGCGGGCCGCCTCGGAGAAGGAGCCGCAGCGTGCCACGGCCACGAACGTGCGGAGAAGGTGCGGATCCATGTCCATCAGTATCGCTAATGGAAAGGTCACAGATCATCGTTGGTGCTCAACTCGTCTGCCCGGGCAGCATGTCCGTATGCCCGAGCCTTTGAGTACGTTCACTGCCCGTGTCGCGCTGGTGGGCGACCGCTCGCCCAGCGTGCGGGCCCACGCCCGTATCCCCGGTCTTCTCGACGCACTGGCCCATCGCGACCAGCTGATTCTGGACGCGTACTGGATCCCGACCCAGGACGCGGAAACCCCCGACGCGCTCCACGGATTCGACGCCATCTGGTTGGTGCCCGGCAGCCCGTATCGCAGCGAAGCCGGGGCGATCCGGGCGGTCGGCACCGCCCGCGAGCAAGGGATCCCGTTTCTGGGCACCTGTGCCGGCTTCCAGCACGCGCTCCTGGAGTTCGCGCGCGAGGTGTGCGGGCTCCGCGACGTCGACCACGGGGAGAACCGACCGGAGGCGGACGACTTGCTGATCGTCCCACTGGCATGCTCCCTGGTCGGCCACCAAGGCGTGGTCAAGGTAGAAGCAGGATCGTTGGTGGAGCGCGTCCTGGGAGCTGAGCGGACTGTCGAGCGGTACCACTGCTCGTATGGCCTCAGCCCGGCCTATCTGGATGTGCTGCGTGCGTACGGCCTTCGCTTCAGCGGCGTCGACGAGGCGGGCGACGTGCGCATCGCCGAGCTGCCGGACCATCCGTTCTTCCTCGCCACCTTGTTCCAGCCCGAACTCGCGGGAGACGGCGCCCGGCCCCACCCGATCATCCGGGCGATGGCCGCAGCAGCGGTCGACCATGCCGCCAAGCGCTCTTCGCCGACGCTCACCTGAGGCTGAGGCTGAGGCCGAGGCCGAGTCTGAGGCCGAGGGCCCCCACCGCCGGACGCCCAAGCGCACACCGCGCCGCGAGGCCCCCGTTTCAGCGGGGGTCGCCGTACGAGGCCTCTTCCATGGCCGCCAGGAGCAGCTGGAACTCACCGTCGTCCACCGCCTGAGTCACCTTGCCGAGCTGTACGGGGCACCGGCTCACGAGGGACGCGGCGAACTCCAGGACGGCTGCCTGGCTCCTGGAGGCCTGCCGGGACCAGCCCGGGGTCTGCAGGAGGTGGCCGACGCCGTCCCAGTCGAGCGTCGGATACCGGCCGGAGAGGTCGATCAGCGGATGGTCGACCGCGGCCGCGAGTTCCTGGTCGTCGGTCAGGCGCCGTAGCCAGTAGCCGTCGCTGTGAGCCCCCAGCAACTTCGTCGCCGCCCGCATCGGCTCATTCACCACCCCTTCCAGCAGGCTGTCGGCGAGCTCCTGTCCCTTCGTGCCGCCACTGACCACCGTCACCGGCATCTCCATTCATCGGGAAGCGAGGCCGCCATGAGGCGGCGGCGAACGACCCCACTGTGCGCGGCAGCCCCGCCGGCCTGTGACAAACACGCCGGACCATCCACCGCCAGACCGAATGAATGCTCCACCAGGCCGGTGGTCAGCTGATCTGCTGGGCGAACGCCTCGTAGGCCGACTCGTCGAAGAGGACGAACCTCACCTCTTCCACCGCCGTCTCGGCGCCACGCACCGCTTCGACCGCGATACGGGCGGCATCGCCGATCGGCCACCCGTACGCCCCGGTCGAGATGGCCGGGAAGGCGACGGTCCGGGCGCCGAGCTCGTCTGCGACCCGGAGCGATTCGTGGTAGCAGGAGGCCAGCAGCTCGGAGCGGTCCTCGTCGCGGGACCAGACGGGGCCGACGGTGTGGACGACCCAGCGGGCGGGCAGGCGGCCCGCCGTGGTGGCGACGGCGTGGCCGGTGGGCAGGCCGCCGCCGTAGTGGCCGGCGCGGAGGGCGCGGCACTCCGCGAGGATCTCCGGGCCGCCCCGGCGGTGGATCGCGCCGTCGACTCCGCCCCCGCCGAGCAGCGAGGAGTTCGCCGCGTTCACGATCGCGTCGACGTGCTGCTCCGTGATGTCTCCGAGGACGAGCGTGATCTTCGTGGAGTGCGCCATACGGCCATCATGTCCCGGTCGGGGCCTCGGCCGCGCCCCGTTTGTGCGGCGGGCAGCACATGGTCAGCCGCGTGTCGCGCGCAGCCGGCGCCACACCGCCTTGGCCGCGTTGTGGCCGGACATGCCGTGCACGCCCGGGCCCGGCGGGGTCGCGGAGGAGCAGAGGAAGACGGCTGGATGCGGGGTGTTGTACGGGAAGAGGGAGAGCCTGGGGCGCAGGAGGAGCTGCAGGCCGCGGGCGGCGCCGCAGGCGATGTCGCCGCCCACGTAGTTGGCGTTGCGGGCGGCGAGTTCGCGCGGCCCGGCGGTGGCGCGGGCCAGGACGCGGTCGCGGAAGCCAGGCGCGAACCGCTCGATCTGGCGCTCGATCGCCTCGGTGAGATCGCCGTCCCAGCCGTTCGGGACGTGGCCGTACGCCCAGAAGACGTGCTTGCCCTCGGGGGCGCGGCCCGGGTCGACGAGGCTGGGCTGGGCGGTGATGAGGAAGGGTGTCCGGGGCGCCGTCCCGGAGGACGCCTGGTTCAGGGCTGCGCCGATCTCGCCGCTGGTGGGACCGATCTGAACGGTGCCGGCGTGGCGCGGTGCCTCCGCCGTCCACGGCACCGGGCCGTCGAGCGCATAGTCGATCTTGAAGGCGCTCGCTCCGTAGCGGTAGTGGTCGTAGTACCCGCCGAAGCCCGCGATGCGGGCGAGGGCGGTGGGCGAGGTGTCGAAGACGTAGGCGCGGGCGGGCGGCAGGTCGTCGAGCCGCTTCACCTCGTAGTCGGTGTGGACCGCGCCGCCGAAGTCCTTCAGGTACGCGGCGAGGGCGTCGGAGATGGACTGGGAGCCGCCCCTGGGCAGCGGCCAGCCGCGTTCGTGCGCGGCCAGGGCGAAGACGAGGCCGACCGCCGAGGTGGCGAACCCGCCCAGCGGGGCGATGACATGGCCGACGAGCCCGGCGAACAAGGCGCGCGCCCTCTCGTCCCGGAAGCGGCGCGTCAGCCAGGTCGAGGGCGGCAGCCCGTCGATGCCGAACCGGGCGAGGGTAAAGGGGTCGCGGGGCAGCGCGGTGCTCGGCAGCGACATGAAGTCCCGTACCAGCGTGTCCCATCGGCCGAGGTACGGGGCGACGAGGCGCCGGTACGTGCCGGCGTCACGCGGTCCGAAGGAGGCGGCGGTCTCGGCGACGGAGCGGGAGAGCACGGCGGCGCTGCCGTCGTCGAAGGGGTGGGCCATGGGCAGGCGGGGGTGCAGCCACTCGAGGCCGTACCGGTCCAGCGGCATCGTCGCGAAGGCGGGCGAGCCGACGCCGAGCGGATGCACGGCGGAGCAGGGGTCGTGGCGGAAGCCGGGGAGGGTGAGCTCCTCGGTCCTGGCCCCGCCGCCGACTGTCTCCCGGGCCTCGAACACGGCGACGGAGAAGCCTCGCCGGGCGAGCTCCACCGCGGCGGTCAGGCCGTTGGGTCCCGCCCCCACGACGACGGCATCGAGCATCGACGGCACTTCGGACTCCTTCGTCAGCCGATGGCCAGGGTGGCCAGGATATTCCCGCCGTCCACCGGCGTTCACCGCCCCCGCAGCAGTGTCCTGATCCGGTCGGCGGTGGCCCGGTCGCGTGCCGCGGTGAACGGCAGCGCGTTGCCTCCGGTGATACGGAACGGTTCGCCGGCGATCGTCGTGTGGGCGCCGCCCGCCTCGGTCACCAGGAGCAGCCCGGCCGCGTGGTCCCAGGCGTACTCCCAGGAGAAGGCGGTGGCGTCGACGAGTCCCCGGGCCACGTCGAGATACTCCAGGCCGGCCGAGCCGCAGGGGCGGGCGTGGACGCCTTCGGTGTCGAGGCCGAGCAGGGCGCGCTTCTGGTCGGGGGTGGTGTAGTCGGGGTGGGAGGCGGCGACCTCCAGGACGGCCCGGGGCGAGGGTGAACCCGACCGTATCGGCTGTCCGTTGAGCGTCGCACCGCGGCCGCGGACCGCGACGGCCAGCTGGTCGAGGGCGGGTGCGTACGTCCAGGAGGCCAGCAGCTCGCCTCGCTGCGCGAGCGCGACGAGGGTGCAGAAGCCGGCCTCTCCGCGCACGAACTGGCGGGTGCCGTCGACCGGGTCCACGATCCAGACCGGCGCGTCGCCCTTGAGTGCTTCGTAGACCCCGGGGTCGGCGTGCACGGCCTCCTCGCCGACGACCACGGACCCGGGGAGCAGCGCAGTGAGGGACCGGGTGAGATGGGCCTCGGCGGCCTGGTCGGCGACCGTCACCAGGTCGTGCGGCCCGTTCTTCTCGACGATCTCGTGCGCGGCGAGCTGCCGGAACCTCGGCATGATCTCGGCGGCGGCGGCCTTGCGGATCGCCTCCTCCACCTCGGTCGTACCACCGGCGAGGACGTGGGCAAGGAAGTCATCGATCATGTGTCCAGCTAAGCACGGTGGACTGACAAGCGGAGTACCGCGTCCGTCACCGTCCGTTTCCCCGGGCAGTACGCTGTGGCCGGGTTCACCCCTTACGGGGAAGGGAGATGCCGTGCACGGCGAGTACAAGATCCCGGGCGGCAAGCTGGTGACCGTCGATCTCGACGCGGAGGACGGTGTCCTGCGGAACGTCCGGGTCGCGGGCGACTTCTTCCTCGAACCGGACGAGGCGATCCTCGCCGTCGACCGCGCCCTGGAGGGCGCGCCGGCCGACACCGACGCCTCGGGACTCGCGGCCCGGATCGACGCGGCGCTTCCGCCGGGCACGGAGATGTTCGGCCTCACCACGGAGGGCATCGGGGTCGCCGTTCGCCGTGCCCTGGCCCATGCCACCGACTGGACGGACTACGACTGGCAGCTGATCCACGAGCCGCCCCGGTCGCCCGCGCTCCACATGGCCCTGGACGAGGTCCTGACGGCCGAGGTGGCGGCGGGCCGCCGGCCGCCGACCCTGCGGGTCTGGGAGTGGGGCGCACCGGCCGTGGTCATCGGCAGCTTCCAGTCCCTGCGCAACGAGGTGGACGCGGAGGCGGCCGCGCGCCACGGCATCGAGGTGGTCCGCCGGATCAGCGGCGGCGGCGCGATGTTCATCGAGCCCGGCAACACCATCACGTACTCGCTCTCGGTCCCCGGCGACCTGGTCCGGGGGCTCTCCTTCACCGACAGCTACGCCTATCTCGACGACTGGGTCCTCGGCGCGCTGGGCGACATGGGGATCAGGGCCTGGTACCAGCCGCTCAACGACATCGCCACGGAGGCCGGCAAGATCGCGGGCGCGGCGCAGAAGCGGATGGTGGGGGTCGGGGGCGAGGGTGGCGGTGGGGGTGCGGTCCTGCACCACGTGACGATGGCGTACGACATCGACGCCGAAAAGATGACCGAGGTGCTGCGGATCGGCCGCGAGAAGCTCTCCGACAAGGGCACCAGGAGCGCGAAGAAGCGGGTGGACCCGCTGCGCCGCCAGACGGGCCTGCCGCGCGAGGCGGTGATCGAGCGGATGATCGAGTCCTTCCGAAGCCGATACGGCCTGAGCGAGGGCCGGGTCACGGATGAGGAGACGGCGGCGGCCGAGAAGCTGGCGACGGCCAAGTTCGGAACCCGCGAGTGGACGGCCCGGGTGCCGTAGGACACGCCGAGGCTCGCACGCTCGCCTCACGCGTGTGTCCCTCAGGCGGGCGCGGGCGAGGGCGGGTGGTGGTCGAACCAGCGGCGGGTGTCCTCGAGTTGGGCGGCGAGGGAGATCAGCAGCGGCTCGCTTCCGGCGGGTCCGAGGAGCTGGGCTCCGACCGGAAGTCCGTCCGGGGTGAACCCGGCGGGCACGTTCACGCCCGGCCAGCCGAGCACGTTCCACGGCCAGGCGTAGGGGCAGGCGGCCGCCATCGTCAGATCGGTCCGCCAGGCCGGCATCGCGTCGAAGGCCCCGATCCGGGGTGGCGGCGCCGCCGTCGTCGGGGTGAGCACGACGTCGTACGTGTCGAACAGCCCGCCGATCCTGCGGTGTTGGTGGACCTCGCGGGCGCGGGCGGCCCGCAGGAGGCGGCCGCCGAGACGCCGTCCGGTGCGGGTGGCGCCGCGGGTGCGCGGGTCGAGCAGGGTGGGGTCGGGGTGCCGGTCGGCGTACTCGGCGATCCCGGCTGTCGCGCGGGGCAGGAAGCTCAGCCCGATGAGGCCGTAGCGGGGACGGGCCTCGTCCACGGTGTGTCCGAGGCCGGCGAGGGCTTCGGCGAGGTCGGTGACGGCCAGGGCAATCCCCGCGTCGAGCGGGTTGCGGGTGGCCGTGAAGGGAGGCCGCCACGCGAGGGCGATCCGCAGCCGTCCGGGCTCCCGGCGGGCGGCGGCCGAGGCGTCCACGGCGGTCGGCTGGAACCGGTCGCCCGCGTGCGGCCCGGCGACCGCGTCGAGGAGCAGCGCGGCGTCGCCGACGGTCCGGGCGAGCGGCCCGTTGACGGTGAGCCCCTGGAAACAGTCGTCGTAGGGGTGGACGGAGACCCGGCCGCGCTGTGGCTTGATGCCGACGAGGTGCGTCCAGGCGGCCGGTATCCGGATGGATCCGGCGCCGTCGGAGCCGAGCGCGGCGGGCACGAGTCCGGCGGCGACGGCCGCGGCGGACCCACCGGAGGAGCCGCCCGGGGTGTGGCCGGTGTTCCAGGGGTTGCGGGTGGCGCCGAAGGCGGGGCCCTCGGTGAACGGCCACTGGCCCAGCTCGCAGGAGTTGGTCTTG
This sequence comes from Streptomyces sp. NPDC015346, assembly GCF_043078785.1. Classification (NCBI taxonomy): domain Bacteria; kingdom Bacillati; phylum Actinomycetota; class Actinomycetes; order Kitasatosporales; family Streptomycetaceae; genus Streptomyces; species Streptomyces sp. NPDC015346. The sequence continues at coordinate 639,019 of NZ_JBIBTW010000002.1, forward strand.
CCGACGATCACGGCTCCGGCGGCGCGCAGCCGGCGCACGGCCTCGCCGTCCTCCGTCGCGTCCGGGATGTCACCGGCGCAGCCGAAGCGGGTGGGCAGGCCGGCGACGTCGGTGTCGTCCTTGACCGCGATCGGCACGCCGAGCAGCGGCAGCTTCTCCCCCGCGGCGAGTCTGCGGTCGGCCTCGGCCGCCTCGGCGAGGGCGGCCTCGGGCCGGGTGCAGCGGAAGGCGTTGAGGGTGGGCTGGGTGGCCTCGATCCGTGCGAGCGCGGCCTGGACGAGGGCCGTCGAGGTGACGGCCCCCGCCCTCAACTCCCGTACGTTCTCAGCCAGTCCGGTGTACTCGGTCGCGGTCACGGCAGCCCCCTCGTCTCTTCGGCTGCCGGAACCCTACTGGAGCGTAACCTCGCTGTCAGTTCACTTCAGCCCACTTCAGTTCCCTGGAGAGTTCGGTTTCGTCCCGCACTCATGAGCCCGGTGTAGAGCAGCAGGGACGCCGCAAGACCGACGGCCCACCCGTAGTCCGCGAGCGGCCTGAGGAAGGGGATGAGGCCGTCCGCCGGGAAGGGGCCCTTCCCGGGGGCCGAGTGCGAGCCGCCGATCGCCAGGACACCGCCGACGGCGAAGGCGAGGAAGGCGACCGGGTTCCAGCCGCCCCGGTACCAGTAGGGGCCGCCCGCCCGGTAGAGGCCGGCCAGGTCGAGGACGGTCCGGCGGACGATCCAGTAGTCGGCGATGAGGATGCCCGCGACCGTACCGAGAAGTCCGCCGACGAGCCCGAGCCAGGTGAAGATGTACAGCTCCGGCGTCTCGGTCAGCTTCCACGGCATGATCAGGACACCGACGACACCCGTGATCAGCGCCCCTGTACGGAAGTTGACGAGCTTCGGCGCGAGGTTGGCGAGGTCGTACGCCGGTGAGACCACGTTCGCCGCGATGTTCACCGAGATCGTGGCGACCAGCACGGTGACCAGGGCGAAGAGGAGCCCGAAGACGTTGTCGGTCTTCGCGGCGAGCGCGACCGGGTCCCAGACGGGCGCTCCGTACACCGCCTGCGAGCCGGAGGTGACGAAGACGGAGAGCAGCGCGAACAGCGTCATCGTCGTCGGCAGGCCGAGGGTCTGGCCCCAGATCTGCGCCCGCTGGCCAACCCCGAACCGGGTGAAGTCCGGGATGTTGAGGCTCAGGGTCGACCAGAAGGCGATCATTCCCATCAGCGACGGGAAGAACACCGGCCAGAACTCCGCGCCCCAGCCCAGCTTCGAGGGCTGGTCGAGGAGCGGTCCGAACCCGCCCGCCTTCACCGCGATCCAGACCAGCAGCACGAGCGCGCCGACGATGACGAAGGGCGCGGCCCAGTTCTCGAAGCGGCGCAGCGCCTCCATCCCCCGGTAGATGATGGCGAGTTCGAGGATCCAGAAGAGGACGAAGCACAGCCAGAGCGTCCACGGCTGGCCGCCCACCACGGCGGCCTCGGCCCAGCCGCCGAAGACCTTGTCGAGCAGGATGAAGATCCCCTGGCCGCCGATCCAGGTCTGGATGCCGAACCAGGCGCACGCGACACCGGCGCGGATCAGGGCGGGAAGGTTGGCGCCGCGCAGCCCGAACGAGGCGCGGGCGAGGACGGGGAAGGGGATGCCGTACTTGGGGCCCGCGTGCCCGGTCAGCAGCATCGGCAGGAGCACGATCACATTGGCGAGGGCGATCGTGAGGACCGCCTGCTTCCAGTCCATGCCGAGGGCGACGAGTCCGGAGGCGAGCAGCCAGGAGGGGATGTTGTGGGCCATGCCGACCCAGAGCGCGGCGAAGTTGTACGTCGTCCAGCGGCGCTGTTCGACGGGGACGGGCAGCAGGTCGTCGTTGACGAACCGGGGGTCTTCCGGGACCGTGCCGGGCGGGAGTTCGACACGGCCCTCGGGTATGGCGGTGGAGGTCATGGCGGCGTGCCCCTTCTCTTCGTCGTACGGAGCGCCCGTCAGGCGTCGCGCGCGTCAGGACTCGCGCGCGTCGGGTGTCGCCTGCGTCAGGTGTCGCGCGCGTCAGGCGTTGATCGCCCGGATGATCCGCTCGCCGTAGGCGTCGATCGTCGCCTCCCTGGCGTCGTGCATGGCGTACACGGCGAACTGGTCCACGCCCAGCTCCCGTAGCCTCCGCAGCTTCTGAATGTGGGCCTCGGCCGGCCCGAGCAGGCAGAAGCGGTCGACGATCTCGTCGGGGACGAAGTCGGTGGAGGGGTTGTCGGCCCGGCCGTGGTGGCTGTAGTCGTAGCCCTGCCGGTTCTTGATGTACGCGGTCAGCTCCTCCGGCACCATCTCCGAGTGCTCGCCGTACTTGGCGACCAGGTCGGCGACGTGGTTGCCGACCATGCCGCCGAACCAGCGGCACTGCTCGCGGGCGTGGGCCAGGTCGTCCCCCACGTAGGCCGGGGCGGCGACGCAGACGGTGATCGCGTCGGGGTCGCGGCCCGCGTCGGCGGCGGCCCGGCGGACGGCCTTGACCATCCACTCGGTGAGGAAGGGGTCGGCGAGCTGGAGGATGAATCCGTCCGCCTTCTGTCCGGCGAGCGCCAGCGCCTTCGGCCCGTACGCCGCCATCCAGACGGGCAGCTTCCCGTCCTTGATCCACGGGATGCGGATCGGGTTGCCGTCGACGACCGCCTCCCGGCCCTCGGCGAGGTCGCGGATGACGTCGATGGCCTCGCCGAGCCGGGCCAGGGTGTTGGGCCTGCGGCCGGCGACGCGCATGGCGGAGTCGCCGCGGCCGATGCCGCACACGGTCCGGTTGCCGAACATGTCGTTGAGGGTGGCGAAGGTGGAGGCGGTCACCTCCCAGGTGCGCGTGCCCGGGTTGGTGACCATGGGGCCGACGCGCAGCTTCGTGGTGTGTTCGAGGATCTGGCTGTAGATGACGAAGGGTTCCTGCCACAGCACGGCGGAGTCGAAGGTCCAGCCGTAGCGGAAGCCGTTGCGCTCCGCCCGGCGCATCAGGCCGACGACCTGCGAGGCGGGCGGATCGGTCTGCAGGACGAGTCCGAAGTCCAAGGAGCAGCCTCCTAGTTCAGGTACTGACAGGTGGAGCGGGGGACGAAGACGCCGTGGCCGGTGCGGCCCACGAACGTCCTGTGGTCGATGACGGTCTCGCCGCGCGAGAGGACCGTCTCGACCTGGCCGGTGACCGTCTTCCCCTCGTACGCCGAGTAGTCGACGTTCATGTGGTGCGTCTCGGCCGACAGCGTCTGTGTCGCGTGCGGGTCGTAGATGACGATGTCGGCGTCCGCGCCCGGCGCGATCGTGCCCTTCTGCGGGTAGAGGCCGAACATCCGGGCCGGGGTCGCGCAGGCGATCTCGATCCAGCGGCGGCGGGTGATCCGCCCCTCCACCACCGCCTGGTGGAGGAGGTCCATGCGGTTCTCGACGCCCGGCAGGCCGTTGGGGATCTTGGAGAAGTCGCCGCGGCCCAGCTCCTTCTGCCCCTTGAAACAGAACGGGCAGTGGTCCGTGGACACCACCTGGAGGTCATTGGTCCGCAGGCCCCGCCAGAGCGCCTCCTGGTGCTCGCGGGGCCGCAGCGGCGTCGAGCAGACGTACTTGGCGCCCTCGAAGCCGGGCTCGGCGAGGTTGTCGGTGGAGAGGAAGAGGTACTGCGGGCAGGTCTCGCCGAAGACGTTGAGCCCCATGTCGCGGGCCGCCGCCAGCTCGCGGACCGCCTCCTCCGCGGAGACGTGGACGACGTAGAGGGGCGCCCCGGCCACCCGGGCGAGCTGGATGGCCCGGTGGGTGGCCTCGGCCTCCAGCAGGACCTTGCGTACCTCACCGTGGTGGCGCGGGTCGGTCTCGCCGCGGGCCAGGGCCTGTTCGACCAGGACGTCGATCGCGATGCCGTTCTCGGCGTGCATCATGACGAGCCCGCCGTTGTGCGCCGCGCGCTGCATCGCGCGCAGGATCCGGCCGTCGTCGCTGTAGAAGACGCCGGGGTACGCCATGAAGAGCTTGAAGGAGGAGATGCCCTCCTCCACCAGCTTGTCCAGCTCGCCGAGGCTCTGCTCGTTGACGTCCGAGAGGATCATGTGGAAGCCGTAGTCGACGGCGCACTTGCCGTCGGCCTTGGCGTACCAGGTGTCGAGCCCTTCGCGCAGGGAGTGGCCGACGCTCTGCACGGCGAAGTCGACGATGGTGGTGGTGCCGCCCCAGGCGGCGGCCCGGGTGCCGGTCTCGAAGGTGTCGGAGGCGGCGGTGCCGCCGAACGGCAGCTCCATGTGGGTGTGCGCGTCGACCCCGCCCGGGATGACGTACCGGCCGGTGGCGTCGATGGTGCGATCGGCGGTCCAGCGGGCGGCGGCGTCGGAGCCGTGGGCGGCGAGCGCGGCGATCCGGCCGTCCTCGATCAGGACGTCGGCGTGGAGCTCGTCGGCGGCGGTGACGACCAGGCCGCCGCGGATGAGGGTACGGGTGCTCACGGGCTGCTCCCCTGAGTCGGCGTGGATGGACTACAGGTCTCTGAGCGCCTGTTCGAGGATCGCGGCGCCCTCTTCGGCCTCGGCGACGGTGAGCGAGAGCGGCGGCGCGATGCGCAGGGAGGAGGTGTTGTGGCCGCCTCCCTTGCCGATGAGCAGTCCGTTCTCGCGGGCGGCCTCAAGGACCGCGGCTGCCGCCGCCGGATCGGCCTGGTCCGTGCCCGGTACGGTCAGCTCGATGCCGATCATCAGGCCGCGGCCGCGGACCTCCCGTACCGCCTCGACGCCGGCTCCGACGGCGCGCAGCCGTTCGAGCAGCAGGCCGCCGACGCGGCGGGCGTTGCCCTGGAGGTCGTGCTCCAGGAGGTACCCGAGGTTGGCCAGGCCGGCCGCCATGGTGACCGGCGAACCGCCGAAGGTGGAGATGGAGTTGGCGTCCAGGCAGTTCATGATCTCGGCGCGGGCGACGACGCCGCCGACGGACATGCCGTTGCCGATGCCCTTGGCGAAGGTGAGGATGTCGGGCGGTCCGGCCTGGTCGTGCGCCTGCCAGCCCCAGAAGTGGTCGCCGGTGCGGCCCCAGCCGGTCTGCACCTCGTCGGTGATCCACAGGATGCCGTGGCGGTCCAGGACGCGGCGGAAGGCGGCGTAGAGCCCGTCGGGCGGGGAGGTGAAGCCGCCGACGCCCTGGATGGGTTCGGCGATGAGCGCGGCGACGTCGCGGGTGTGGCCGAGGAGGTCCTCGAGGTCGGCGACGCAGGCGTCGATGAACCGCTCGTCGCTGTACTGCGCGTAGGGGCCGCGGGTGCGGACGCCGCCGTGCACGTACAGGGTCTGCAGCGGGGAGAGGCTGGTGGGCGACCAGGAGCGGTTGCCGGTGATGCCGACGGTGGAGAAGGAGCGGCCGTGGTAGCTGTTGCGCATCGCCAGGATCTGGTTCGAACGGCGGTACGCGGTGGCCAGGAGCAGGGCCGTGTCGTTGGCCTCGGTGCCGGAGGTCGTGAAGAAGACGCGGGCGTCGGGGATGCCGGAGAGCGTGGCGACGCGCTCGGCGAGCTCGACCATGGGGCGGTTGAGGTAGAGCGTCGAGGAGTGGATGATCCGGCCGGCCTGCTCGGCGACGGCCTTGGTGACCTCGGGCACGGCGTGGGCGGTCATGGTGGTGAGGATGCCGCCGAAGAAGTCGAGGTACCTGCGGCCCTCGGCGTCCCAGACGTGGCGGCCCTCGCCGTGGGTGATCTCGATGGGGTCCTGGTAGTAGAGGGCGACCCAGTCGGGGATGACGGCCTTGTGCCGGTCGTACAGGCTGGTCACGGCCGCACCAGCCCGTCGTACGCGTCGGGGCGCCGGTCGCGGTAGAAGGCCCACTGCTGCCGGACCTGCTCGATGAGGCCGAAGTCGAGGTCGCGGACGAGGAGTTCCTCGGTCTTGTCGGAGGCGACGTCGCCGACGAACTGGCCGCGCGGGTCGACGAAGTAGCTGGTGCCGTAGAAGTCGTTGTCGCCGTACTCCTCCACGCCGACGCGGTTGATGGCGGCGATGAAGTACTCGTTGGCGACGGCGGCGGCGGGCTGTTCCAGCTGCCAGAGGTGGGAGGAGAGGCCGCGGTGGGTGGCGGACGGGTTGTAGACCAACTGCGCGCCGTTGAGGCCGAGTTGGCGCCAGCCCTCCGGGAAGTGGCGGTCGTAGCAGATGTAGACCCCGACCTTGCCGACGGCCGTCTGGAAGACCGGCCAGCCCATGTTGCCCGGGCGGAAGTAGTACTTCTCCCAGAAGCCCTTGACCTGGGGGATGTGGTGCTTGCGGTACTTGCCGAGATAGGAGCCGTCGGCGTCGATGACGGCGGCGGTGTTGTAGTAGAAGCCGGAGTCCTCGATCTCGAAGACGGGGACGACGATCACCATGCCGGTCTCGCGGGCGAGGTCCCGCATCCTGCGCACGGTGGGGCCGTCCGGGACGGGCTCGGCCCAGCGGTAGTGCTCGGGCTCCTGCACCTGGCAGAAGTAGGGGGCGTTGAACACCTCCTGGAACCCGATGACCCGGGCGCCCTGCCGAGCCGCCTCACGGGCGTGTTCCTCATGCTTGGCGATCATGGATTCGCTGTCGCCGGTCCAGGTCGCCTGGACGAGCGCGGCGCGTACGACGTCGGTCATGAGCTGCTCCTTCGGCACGGCGTCAGAGAGCCTCTACGCACGTAGACGCGGTGCGTAGGAGGAGAACGTAAGCCCCGTCACACCCCGGAGCAAGACCACCGCCGTGAACCGCCTGAGTCGATCATGTTTCATACCCGAGTGGTCCACGTCGGACACACACCGACACGTCCGTGTCTGTTCCGGTTGCCGGGTGCCGGCCTGCCGCCTGCCGGCCTGCGCGGTACGGCGGGACGGAGGGTCAGGAGCGGGCCAGGCCGGCCACGCGGAGGGCGTGGAGCAGGTCCCGTTCGCGGGCCGGGGACACCGTGCGGGCCGCGTCGAGGAGTTGCGGGACGAGACCGTGCGGGTCGGCGCTCGCGAGCCGGGCGGCGTCCTCGGGGGTGCGGACGCGCACGAACGCGGCGAGGAGGGCGTGCGCCTCGCGGTGGTGCCCCTCGGCGTGGAGGGCGGCGCAGGCGCCGGCGAGCTCCTCGGCGGGGCGCGCGACTCCCTGGCGCAGGAGCTGGTCGCAGTCCTGCGCGCGGCCCGCGTCGGCCAGCGCGCCGGCGACGGCGGCGAGCCGGCCGGGCGGCAGCGAGGCCGCCTCCCAGAGCAGGGTGGCCCAGTCGGCGCCGAGGCCGACGCGGTGCAGCTCCGTCGCGAGCGCCGGCAGCCAGGCGGGAGGCCCGGCGACGGCCTCACAGAGCAGGGCGTGCGCCTCGCCGCTGCGGCCTTGAGCGCGCAGTCGCCGCAGGGCGTAGACCGCGTTCGAGGCCGCGCGCGCGGCCTCGGCGGCGGCCTCACCGGTGACGGTGGAGGAGGGGGCGGGCGGGGCGGCGGCCCGCGCCTCCGCCCCACCGAACCGGGCCCCGCGCGGCGCCACCCCGCCCATGGGCAGCTCCGGCACGGCCACGGGCCCGCCGTCCCGCCCCTCCGCGACCTCGTCCATCCACGCATACCGCGCACCGCGCGGCCTCCGCCTGCCGCCGACACCCTTCGCGGACGGCGGGGGCGCGGCGGCCCCGGGGCCCGGGGCCGGGCTGGGGCTGGGGGTCCGGCTCGGGCTCGGGTACGGGATCGGGCCGGGCCCCGCGATCCTCTCTGCCGCCAGGCGGGCCAGCCGGGTCGTCAGTTCGGTGGTGCGGGAGGTCGCGCGGTGGTGGTCGTCCTGGGCCCAGGCCAGCTCACCGGTCAGTCTGGCGGTGTCCGGTGAGGCCGGGTCCGCCCGCAGGCGGGCGCTCAGTTCGTGGGAGCGGTCCTCGGCGTACCGCCGCTCCCGCTCCATCGATTCGAGGCGCTCGTGCAGCGCCTCCTCCCCGCCCGGCCGGCGGTCGTGGGCGGCCGCCGCAGCGGTGTGCAGCGCCCTGGCGTGGGCCGCCCGCGGCCCGTCACCCGCCTCGCCGAGGTCCTGGAGGAGGGATTCGACGACGTCCCAGGGCGGGATCTCGGCCCCGTCGAGGCAGGCCCGCAGACCCTCGGGGTCGCGGCTCGCGAATACCCCGTACCAGCCCTCCCCCGGCTCGAGACGGGACACCAGTTCTCTGAGGTACCGCGCGAACGCGCCGACCTCCGCCGGGAGTTGATACACCGTCATGCTGCCCGCACCACCCGCGTACTCGACTGGAACCTTCCGGTCCGCAGATATTCGACCCCAGTCGTGTTACGGGACGGCTACAGGCTGTTTTCGGGCGGGACCCGGCTGCCGCGCAAGCGGGTCACGCGGACGGAGAGGACGAGGGCGAGGACGAGGGCGAGGGCGAGGGCGAAGACGTCAGGCTCACCGCGATGCCGGTGTGCGGACGCTTGCCGAGGCGGGCGATCGTGGCGGGCCAGTCGACGAGCCAGAACTGCCAGGTGTACTTCCGGGCGAGCAGCTTCCGCACCCGGCGCAGCTCGTCCGCCTCCAGGAGCCGCGCGGTGCCCGCCACGCTCACCGCGCCCTCCGCGACCTTTCCGCGCACGTCGCAGACGGCGAGCACGGCCCGGGGGTCGTTCCGCAGCCGCTTGACCTTCCAGGAGTCACTGCGGGTCCACGCGTACAGCTCGGCGCCCTCCACCGCGTACCAGACCGGCGTCGCCACCCCCGTCCCGTTCCTGCGGAAGGTGGTCAGACTGACGTAGCGGCCGCGCCGCAGCTCCTCGGGCATCATGCGGCCGACACTACGCGCCCTCCGCATGGTCACCGCGGGCCTCGCGGAGGAGGAGGCCGAGCCGCTCGCCGCGCTCGCGCTCTTCGGGGGTCAGGCGCTGCAGGCGCCCGGTCGGCGGGGGGGCCCCCCCCCCCCGCCCGGCCCCCCCCCCCCCCCCCGGGGCCGGCCCCCCCCCCCCCCCCCCCCCCCCCCCCCCCCCACCCCACCCCCCCCCCCCCCCCCCCCCCCCCCCCCCCCGGCGCGGGGTGTGGGGGGGGCGGGCGGGGCCGCCCCGGGGGGGGGGGGCCGCCCCCCCGGGGGGGCCGCCCCCCCGCCCGCCTCAGGGTGCCGGCCGGACGACCATCGCCGAGCCGCCGCCCCGTCGTACGGTCTCCGCCGCGGCGACCCAGCGGCCGTCCGGAAGGCGCTGTACGCCGGTCGCCGCCCCGATCTCCGGGTTCTGGCGGAAGCCGTGTCCGATGGCCTCAAGATCGGCCCTCAAGGGGCTGTTCCACAGGCCCGGTTCCAGTTCGGTGGTGGTCTGGTTCCGCTGGCTGGCCCGGGGGGCGGCGATGGCCTCGACCAGCGGCAGGCCGCGGTCCACGACCCCGGTGAGGGTCTGCAGGACGGTGGTGATGATGGTGGCTCCGCCCGGGGAGCCGAGCGCGAGGACCGGCCGCCCGTGCCGGTCGAGGACGATCGTCGGGGACATCGAGGACCGCGGCCGCTTGCCCGGCCCCGGCAGGTTCGGGTCGTGGACGGCGGGGTTCGCCGGGGCGAAGGAGAAGTCGGTCAGCTCGTTGTTGAGCAGGAAGCCGCGGCCCGGAACGGTGATCCCGCTGCCTCCCGTCGACTCGATCGTCAGCGTGTAGGCCACGACGTTGCCCCAGCGGTCGGCGACCGTCAGGTGGGTGGTGTTCTCACCCTCGTACGTGGTCGGCGCCGCCGTCCCCCCGGCGGCGCAGGCCGCGGGCTTGCGCGGGTCGCCCGGCGCCAGCGGGCTGGTCAGCACGGCGTCGTCGCGGATCAGGCAGGCCCGGGAGTCGGCGTACCGCTGGGAGAGGAGCTCGCGCGTGGGTACGTCCTCGAAGGCGGGGTCGCCGACCCAGCGGCCCCGGTCGGCGAAGGCGATCCGGCTGGCCTCGATGAAGCGGTGCAGATAGGCGGCGCGCGAGGCGGAGGAGAGGTCGGTCCGCTCCAGGATGTTGAGCGCCTCGCCGACGGTCGTGCCGCCGGAGGAGGAGGGCGCCATGCCGTAGACGTCGAGGCCCCGGTAGGAGATCTTCGTCGGCCGGCGCCACTCGGTCTCGTAGGCGGCGAGGTCACGCTCCGTCAGGTCGCCGGAGCGGACGACCCGGGTGGCGCCGGCGCGGACGGGCGGGGTGCGCACGGTGTTCACGATGTCCCGGGCGAGCGGCCCCTTGTAGAGCGCCCCGACGCCGTCGCGCGCCAGTTTCTCGTACGTACGGGCCAGGTCGGGGTTCTTGAACGTGGAGCCCACCACGGGGAGTTGACCGCCGGGCAGGAAGAGTTCGGAGGAGGCGGGGAAGTCCCGGAAGCGGGCCTCGTTGGCGGCCGTCTGGGCGCGGAAGGTGGCGTCGACCGTGAAGCCCTCGCGGGCCAGGCGTCCGGCCGGTTCGAGCAGGGTGCGCAGTGGCTTGCTGCCCCAGGCGTCGAGCGCGGTCTTCCAGGTCGCCGGGGTGCCGGGGGTTCCGACGCTCCGGCCGCTGGTCATGCCCTCCTCGAAGGGAATGGGCTTGCCGTTCTCCACGAAGAGGTTCGCGTCGGCCGAGCGGGGCGCGGTCTCCCGGCCGTCGATGGTGTGGACGACGCGCTTCTTCGCGTCGTAGTGGACGAAGTAGCCCCCTCCGCCGATGCCGGCCGAGTACGGCTCGGTGACGCCGAGGGCCGCGGCCACGGCGACGGCCGCGTCGACGGCGTTCCCGCCCCGGCGGAGCACCTCGATGCCGGCGGCGGAGGCGTCGGCGTCGACGCTGGCGACGGCCCCGCCGTAGCCGACGGCGACGGGTTCCTTCACGGGCGGCTTCGGGCCGGTCCCGGTCGGTGGCGCCGCCGCGCCCACCGAGAGCACCGTCACGGCGACGGCGAGCAGGGAGACCTTCCGAGCGGTGGAGCGTCGCACTTGTACCTCCAGTCAACGGCCGTCCGCGCAGCGTAACTTCCGTCCGGCCTTCTCGTCAGGACCGCCTCGAACAGCGGTGCGCCGTAGCGCTACCATGCGCGCCCATGAACGAAGACCTGCGCAACGTCGTGCTGGGCGTCCTGGCGACCGGGGTCAGCGCCTCACTGGGCTGGCTGACCCGGACGTATCTGTGGCGCCGCGCGCTCCGGCGCAGGCAGGCGTTCTTCGGGCTGCGCGACGGCTCCGAGTGCCTGCTGGTGGTGAACCGCAAGGCGGGCGCCGAGCGGGCGGTGCACAACGTCGACGTCTCCGCGCTCCTCGAACTCTCCGCCCTGATCAAGGACTGCGGGGCGCGCCCGGAGATAGTCCAGCACGACGAGGCCCGGCAGGGGCTGGGGGACCGCGCGGAGTTCTGCGTCGGCGGCCCGTACTCCAACCGCCGGATGGCCGCGCACCTGTCGACCCTGCTTCCCGGCCTGACGATGAACGTGGAGTCGGAGCCGGCCGGGGACCGGGGCATGATCACGGTCGGGGGCGAGGTGTACCGGTGCGTGAACGGGTCCACCGAGCACGTGATCCTCGCCCGTCTCACCGGTGGCGAGGGCGGGCGACCGGTCTTCCTCCTCTGCGGCCAGGCCGCGGTCGCCAACCAGGCCGCCAGCCGCTATCTGTCCCGGCACCACGAGAGGCTGGCACGGACGTACGGCTCCGGCCCCTTCGTGCTCCTTCTCAAGGTCGTCAACTCGGACGCGTACGGCCCCGATGTGGTGGAGCTGGTCGCGGATGTCACGTCGGCGGCGCGGACCGCGCCCGCACCCGAACCGGCAGCGTCTTGAGGCCGTTGATGAAATTCGAGACGAGCCGCCGCGGCGGGGCGGCGAGTTCGAGGTCCCGCAGGGTGTGACGCGCTTCTTCGTGCAGGACGCGCAGTTGCAGCCGGGCGAAGTGCGCGCCGAGGCAGACGTGCGGGCCCTCACCGAAGGAGACGTGCGGGTTGGGGCTGCGGTCCAGGTCGAGGCGGTCGGGGTCGGCGAAGACGCGTTCGTCGTGGTTGGCGGAGGCGTGGAAGACGACGACCTTGTCGCCGGCAGGGACGCGACGGCCGGCGAGTTCGGTGTCGTGGGTCGCGGTCCGCCGGAACGACAGCACGGGCGGGTGGACGCGCAGGAGCTCCTCGACGGCCCGGTCCACGGCGGCCTCGCCGCTCCAGAGCCGCCGGCGCTCGTCGGGGTGGACGGCGAGGGCGAGCAGGCCGCCGGGGGCCGCGCTGCGGACGGTGTCGTTGCCGGCGACGGTGAGCAGGAAGAAGAACATCTCCAGTTCGGCGGGGCGGAGTTCGGAGGCGGCGAGCGCGGTCATGACGTCGTTCGCGGGGTTCTTCCGCTTGTACGCGGCGAGCTCCCGGGCATAGTCGAACATCTCGGCGAGCATGGCGGGCGAGCGGGGGTTGACCGGCCGCCCGCGGTCGTCGATGACGGGCGGCTCGTCGGGGTCCTGGTAGGCGATGACCCGCTCGGTCCAGGCGTGCAGCAGGCCCCGGTCACTCGCGGGCACCCCGAGCAGGTCGGTCAGGTTGAGCAGCGCGTAGTCGTCGGTGACGGCCCGCACGAGATCGACCTCGGGGCCCGCGTCGACGGCGGCCTTCAGCAGCTCGCGCGCCCGTTCCCGAGCGGTCCCGGCGAACCGCCCGATGCGTCCGGGCGTGAACGCCCGGCTGACGAGCCGCCGCAGCCGCCCGTGTTCCGGCGGGTCCTGATTGAGCATCATCCGGCGGATGAACGGCAGGTCGGCCGGGTCCGGGTCACGGATCTGGGTGGCGCCGAGGCACGAGGAGTAGTGCGTGGAGTCCTTGAGCACGCGTACGACGTCGGCGTGCCGTGTGACGGCCCAGAAACCGGGCCCGGCGGGCCAGCCGAGGACTTCGTACTCCACCTGCCAGGCGACGGGATGCCGGTCTCGCAGGGAGCGGTACGCCTCGTGCGGCGGTCCGTCGGCATAGATCCGCGGATCGAAGACATCGGGTACGTCGCCGGGGTTCTCCACGGCACCAGCTTGGGGCGCCCGTCCCCGGAATTCCAGGTCGCCGCCCCGGGACGTGTCACACCCCGGCTCCAGGCGCGTCACTTACACGGGGTTACGCTTCGAAGGACCCTCATGGATTCGAGGACGGAGCAGGACATGGAGAGCGTCAGCCGTACCGCACTGGTCGAGGACCTGATGGGGCGCTTCCCGCACGTGCCCCGGGAAGCCGTGATCAAGGAGGATCTCCTGCGGGGCGGCATGGCCTTCGACGCGTCCGCGCTGAGCGGGGGCGCCGACGGGGCCTCGGGTGACGTCAAGCCGAAGTCGTACTTCATCTTCTCCTTCGACCACCGCACGCTTCCGGAGCTCGGGGCCGCCGCGCTCAACCGGCCCCCGGAGGAGATCGTGCTCACGGGCGGCCCGTACGGACTGCGCCGGACCGTCGTGTCGGTGCGGGTGAACCCGGACTCGCCGTACGTCGTGCGGGCCGGCGAGGACGGCACGCTGGGGCTGTACCTGGACGGGGCGCGGATCGCGGACGTCGGCCTGCCGCCGATGCCGGAGTACTACCGGCACACGCTGTCGAACGGCAAGTCGGTGATGGAGGTCGCGCCGACCATCCAGTGGGGCTACCTCGTCTATCTGACGGTCTTCCGGGTGTGCCAGTACTTCGGCGCCAAGGAGGAGTGCCAGTTCTGCGACATCAACCACAACTGGCGTCAGCACAAGGCGGCGGGGCGGCCGTACACCGGTGTGAAGCCCGTCGAGGAGGTGCTGGAGGCGCTGGAGATCATCGACCGGTACGACACGGCGGGGACCTCCCGGGCCTACACGCTCACCGGCGGTTCGATCACCTCGCAGGTCGCCGGCCGGGACGAGGCCGACTTCTACGGGCACTACGCGCAGGCCATCGAGGAGCGTTTCCCCGGGCGCTGGATCGGCAAGGTCGTCGCCCAGGCGCTGCCGCGCGACGCCGTGCAGCGGTTCCACGACTACGGCATCCGGATCTACCACCCGAACTTCGAGGTGTGGGACCGGCGGCTGTTCCAGCTGCACTGCCCCGGCAAGGAGCGTTACGTCGGCCGCGACGAGTGGCACCGCAGGATCCTGGACTCCGCCGAGATCTTCGGTCCCCGTCATGTGATCCCGAACTTCGTGGCGGGCATCGAGATGGCCGAGCCGTTCGGCTTCACCAAGGTGAGCGAGGCGATCGACTCGACCACCGAGGGACTGCGGTTCTTCATGTCGCACGGCGTCGTCCCGCGCTTCACCACCTGGTGCCCGGAGCCCACGACTCCGCTGGGCAAGGCCAACCCGCTGGGCGCGCCGCTGGAGTACCACATCCGTCTGCTGGAGACCTACCGGGCGACGCTGGAGGAGTTCGGCCTGAGCTCTCCGCCCGGGTACGGCCCCGCCGGTCCGGGCCGTGCGGTGTTCTCCGTCAGCTCGTTCATGGACAGCCTCGAAGGACTCGAGGGCCCGCGTTGACACCGCGTCCAATAATCGTTACCGGCACGTAACTTACCCACCGGTTACCACGAGTAAGTCGCACCGGTTACCGTCGGGTCACTTTCACTGCCCCCCATCAGTGATCCCCAGTGAGGAGTGACCCGTGCGCACAGCCTTGGTCTTCGCCGTCTCGGCCGCCCTCGTGGCCGGGACGGCCGTCGGGCTCGCCCCCGCCGCGAACGCCACCGCCGACGCCGACGCCGCCACCGCCTCGGAGACCGGAATCCGGTTCGTCGACATCGCCGGCGACGGCGGCACCGTCCTCAAGGCCAACGTCGTCACCCCGGCCGGCGCCGACGGCTCCGCCCGCTACCCCGTGATCGTGCTTCCCACCAGCTGGGGCATGCCCCAGATCGAGTACCTCGTCCAGGCCCGGAAACTCGCCGACTCCGGCTACGTCGTGGTCAGTTACAACTCCCGCGGCTTCTGGCAGTCCGGGGGCGAGATCGAGACCGCCGGACCGAAGGACGTCGCCGACGCCTCCAAGGTCATCGACTGGGCCCTCGCCAACACCCCCGCCGACCCGGACAAGGTCGGCATGGCGGGTGTGTCGTACGGCGCCGGCATCAGCCTCCTCGCCTCCGCGCACGACAAGCGGATCAAGGCCGTCGCGGCGCTCAGCGGCTGGGCCGACCTCATCGACTCCATCTACAGCGGCCGCACCCAGCACCTCCAGGCCGCCGCCCTGCTGGGCGGCGCGGGCTACCTCACCGGCCGGCCCGGCCCCGAACTGCGGCAGATCCTGGGCGACTTCCTCTCCTCCGACCTCTCCAAGGAGGATGAGATGATCGCCTGGGGCAAGAAGCGCTCCGCCGTCACGTACCTGGACCGGATCAACGCCAACGGCACGGCCATCATGCTCGGCAACGCCTGGGGCGACACCATCTTCCCACCCAACCAGTACGCGAGCTTCTACGAGAAGCTCCAGGGCCCCAAGCGGCTGGAGTTCCGTCCCGGCGACCACGCCACCGCGGAGGGCACCGGTCTGCTCGGTCTGCCCAACGACACCTGGACCAACGCCCACCGCTGGTTCGACCACCACCTCAAGGGCGCCGACAACGGCATCGACCGCGAGCGGCCCGTGCAGCTCAAGTCCCGCTCCACCGGCGGCTACGAGGGCTACCCCGACTGGAAGTCGGTGGGCGAGAAGCAGCGGAGGATCGCGCTGAACGACACCGAGCACGTCTGGGCCAACGTCGACTCCGGCGCCAACGGCGGTGTCGTGCTGCTCTCCAACCTCCTGGACCAGTTCCTCCAGGCGCCACCCGTCGCCTCGATCCCGCTGCTCCCCCGCTCCTTCGCCGGCGTGTGGCAGTCCGAGCGGTACGACACCGTCCAGCGGGTGCGGGGCACGGCGAAGCTCCACACCACGGTCACCGCCACCAAGGAGAGCGGCACCCTCGTCGCGTACCTCTACGACGTGGGGCCGCTCGGCCTCGGCAAGCTGGTCAGCAATGCCCCGTACACGTTCCACGGCAAGACGCCCGGCACGCCGTTCTCCGTCGACCTGGAGCTGTTCTCCACGGCCTACGACGTTCCGGCCGGCCACCGTCTCGCCCTGGTCGTCGACACCGTCGACCCGCTCTACATCGAGCACAACCCGACCGGCGCGCAGCTGACCTTCTCGTCCCCGTCGGCCGACCCGTCGTACGTGTCGATCCCGCTGCGGGAGGAGTGATCACCGGCTGCTGCCGGGCGGGCTCGGCTCCTTGCGAGCTGCTGCGAGGCCGCTACGGCCCCGTGGGAGGACCCCCACCCGGCAGCAGCGTCCCTGGATCGGCCGAGGCGACCTCCACGGCCTTCGTCTTCGGGTTGCGGCGCTCCTTCCTGGCCACCCAGCCGGCGAACCAGGACAGCAGGACGCACATCCCGATGTAGATCGGTGAGATCACCATGACGACGGGGATGAACGGCAGATCGTAATCGAGGTTCGAGGCGATCAGCTTGCCCGCGTGCAGGAACTCCTCGTAGGTGATGAGGAATCCGAGCGAGGTGTCCTTCAGGGCGACCACCAACTGGCTGATGATGGCCGGCAGCATGGCCCGAACGGCCTGCGGCACCAGGACGTAGGTCATGACCTGGGTCTTGCGCATGCCGAGGGCGTACGCGGCCTCCCGCTGCCCCCGGTCGACCGAGTTGACCCCGGTACGGAACACCTCGGCGAGCACCGAGCCGTTGTAGAGGGTCAGCCCGGCGACCAGCGCGGGCAGCGGCTGGACCTTCAGCGCCACGAAGATGAAGAAGATCATCACCAGGACGGGCATGGCGCGGAAGAACTCGACGAACAGGGTCGACACCCAGCGCAGGACCCGGTGTTCGGAGAGGCGTCCGGTGGCAAGGAGGCCGCCGAGCGCGAGCGAGAGCACCGAGGCGTACGCGAAGGCCTTGAGGGTGTTCCCGAGGCCACGCAGCAGCAACTCCTGGATCCCCACGTAGGTGAAGGGGGCCCACTTGACGGCGGTGAACTGCCCGGTGTCGAAGAGGAGATACAGGATCCAGCCGAGCAGGGCCAGCAGGACCACCGTCGAGAGCACGCCGTAGAGCCGATGGCGTCGCCGGGTGCGGGCGCCCGGGATGTCGTACAGGGCGGTGGACACGGTCATCGGGCGACTCCCCAGCGGCTCTCCAGGACGTTGAAGATCGCGCTGATGGTGAGGGTGATGATCAGGTAGCCGACGGCGATCCAGACGAAGGTCCAGATGATGTTGTAGCCGAGCTCGCTCAACGTCTTGTAGGTACCGAGGAGTTCGGTGACGCTGAAGGCTCCGGCGATGGCGGAGTTCTTGGCGAGCGCGATGAGCGTGGAGCCGATGGGCGGGATGACGGACCGGAAGGCCTGGGGCAGGATGACGGCCCCCAGGGTCTGCCCGAAGGTCATGCCGAGGCTGCGGGCCGCCTCTCCCTGACCGCGCGGCACGGTGTTGATGCCCGAGCGCAGCGCCTCGCAGACGAAGGCGGAGGTGTAGCAGCCGAGCGCGAGGACCGCGAACAGCTGGAAGGGGAGCACGAGCCCGAAGCGCGGCAGACCGAGCATCACGGCGAAGAACAGCAGGGTGAGCGGGGTGTTGCGCAGGACCGTGACCCAGGCGGCGCCGAAGAGCCGGAGCGAGCCGACCGGCGCCGCCCGGAAGGAGGCCATGAGGAAGCCGAGGACGAGGGCCAGGGCGGAGGCGTAGACCGTGAGCTCGACGGTGCCGAGGAAGCCTTCGCCGTAGCGCGAGAAGTTCTCTGTCAGGACGTCCATGTCGGTCGGGACCCTCCTCAGCTCGCCGGGTAGCGGTCGATGGCGGGCGGTTCCGGGGCGGGGACGCCGGAGAGGCCGAGGGTCGCGTCGTACGCCTTCTTCCAGTCGCCGTTCCTCTCGTGTGCGGCGAGGGCGTCGTCGAGCGCGAAGCGCAGGGCGTTGTCGCTCCGGGGAACGCCGATGCCGTAGGGCTCCTTCGAGAACGGCCTGCCGACGACCTTCAGTTCGTCGGGGGCCTTGGCCGCGTAGCCCATGAGGATCGTGTCGTCGGTGGTGACGGCGTCGACCTGGAAGGTGAGCAGGTTGTCGACGCAGACCGAGTAGGTGTCGTAGGCGACGAGGACGGCCTTCGGGTAGTCCTTCTGGATCCGCTGGTACGGGGTGGAGCCGGCGGCCGAGCAGACACGCTTGCCGTCGAGGTCCTGCGGTCCATCGATGTCGTTCTCGTCGGTGCGGACGAGGAGGGACTGGCCGGCCATGTAGTAGGGGCCGGCGAAGCCCACCAGCTTCTTGCGGTTGTCGTTGATGGTGTAGGTGCCGACGTAGTAGTCGATCTGCCCGTTCTGCAGGGCGGTTTCGCGGTTGGCCGAGGCGATCGTCCGGAACTCGACCGACGCCGGGTCGAAGCCGAGCGAGGCCGCCAGCATCTTGGCGATCTCGATGTCGAAGCCGGAGTACCGTCCGGTGGCCGGGTCCTTCTCCCCCATGTAGGGCTGGTCCTCCTTGGCGCCGACGACCAGACGGCCGCGCCTCTTCGCCTTCGTCCAGGTCGGGGAGTCCGGCAGCCGGAAGGCGGACCGCACCTGATAGACGGGGAGTTCGTCGGGCTGCGGTCCCTTGACCGGCGGGCTGCCCTCCCTGCCGCAGCCACTCAGGACGCTCATCGCGCTCAGGGCGAGGGCCAGCAGCGCGAAAAGGGCACGGGTGCGATGCGTACGGTGGTGCATGACGTCGGCCCCCCGCTCAGTGCTTCAGGATCTTGGACAGGAAGTCCTTGGCGCGCTCGCTGCGCGGGCTGGTGAAGAACTCCTCCGGCGCGCGGTCCTCGACGACGCGGCCGTCGGCCATGAAGACGACGCGGTTGGCGGCGGAGCGGGCGAAGCCCATCTCGTGGGTGACGACGACCATGGTCATGCCCTCGCGGGCGAGCTGCCGCATCACCTCGAGAACCTCGTTGATCATCTCGGGGTCGAGGGCGGAGGTCGGCTCGTCGAAGAGGAGCGCCTTGGGTTCCATGGCGAGGGCGCGGGCGATCGCCACCCGCTGCTGCTGTCCGCCGGAGAGCTGGGCGGGGAACTTGTCGGCGTGGGCGGCGAGGCCGACCCGGTCGAGGAGTTCGCGCGAACGCCGGTCGGCCTCCTCGCGCCTGCGCCCCCGGACCTTGATCTGAGCCAGGGAGACGTTGGCGAGGACGGTCTTGTGCGCGAAGAGGTTGAACGACTGGAAGACCATGCCGACCTCGGCCCGCAGCCGGGCCAGCGCCTTCCCCTCCTCCGGGAGGGGGCGTCCGTCGATGACGATCTCCCCCGACTCGACGGTCTCCAGGC
Organism: Streptomyces sp. NPDC015346; assembly: GCF_043078785.1. NCBI lineage: Bacteria > Bacillati > Actinomycetota > Actinomycetes > Kitasatosporales > Streptomycetaceae > Streptomyces > Streptomyces sp. NPDC015346. Next base: position 658,197 of record NZ_JBIBTW010000002.1, read on the forward strand.
GGTTGATCGCCCTGCAGAGCGTCGACTTGCCCGACCCGGACGGCCCGATGACCACCACCACCTCCCCGCGGCCGACGGTGAGATCGATGTCCTGCAGGACGTGCAACGTTCCGTAGTGCTTGTTGACGCCACGCAGCTCGATCAACGGATCGACAACAGCCATACGCTGCCCTGCCCCATTTCTCAACGGTGTCGAGGTCAGCGCAAACTATCCACCACGAAAAGGGACTTCACACCCGACACGCATAAACACGGCATAAGCCGTATTTACTGCAAAAGGGTGGTCGGGGGGCGAACGGGCGGGCGCCGGCCGTCTCAGGCCTCGGCGGCCTCCGCGTACACCTGGAACAGTTCGGGCGCCCCGGTGACCGCCCAGTCGAGGCCCGCCTCGACCACCTGGATCTCCCGGCCGGAGGCGAGCCTGACCACCGGCTGCCCGCCGGGCCACACGTGCCAGCCCGCTCCCGGTACGGTCCGCACGATGACCGTGCCCAGATAGAGCCCGGCGTCGTTGCCGAGCCAGGGCAGCTCCTCGGGATCGTCGCGCCAGCGCGGCGGAAGCTGGTCGAGCGCCGCCAGCGAGCGGGGGGTGTCGTCCAGCCTCACCCCGGCGGCCTGGGCCCTGGCGCGCAGCAGCTCGCACTCGGCGAGCAGCTCACCCACACCCTCGGGATCGCGGTCGAGGGCCGCTGCCAGAGGGGAGGGATCGGTCTCGTGTCGCTTGCGCCAGTTGTCCAGGAACGGGATGTTCATCCGACCAGCGTCGCATTCCACCCGCGCGCCACACCACCCGGCGCGCGGAGATCGTCGCGGGCCGGGCCGCCCTCGGCCGGAAGGGGGGCGGCGGCAGGCGCCTCAGGGGCGGGCGGCGTTCCAGCCGGTCATCTCGGCCGGGCGGTTGGTGATGACCGCGTCGGCGCCGAGCGCGTCCAGCTCCTTCCACCGCGCCGGGCTGTCCACGGTCCAGACCATCACGGCGACCCCGGCCTCGTGCAGCTCCTTCACCACGTCCCCATGGGTGGACAGCGCGCCGGCCGCCGGGTTGTACGCGCTCAGTCCGAGCTCCTCGGCGACCGCGACCGGGTCGGGGTCGAGCTGGGAACGCAGCAGGCCCAGGGGGAGCTCGGGGGCCAGTGCGCGGGTGTGCTGCAACGTGTCCACGTCGAAGCTCTGCACGAGCACCCGGCGGGTCATGTCGTGGTCCCGGACGAGCCGGACGATCCGGGCCACCTCCTCCCGGCTGTGCCTGCCCTTGATCTCCAGGAGCAGGTTCCCGCCGCGGACCCGCAGGTCCTCCAACTGGGCGGCCAGGGTGGGGACGCGGGCGCCGATGTAGGCGGGGGCGAACCAGGCGCCCGCGTCGAGGGCGTCCAGCTGCGCGGCGGTCAGTGCGCGGATCGGCCCGGTGCCGTCCGTGGTCCGGTCGACCGTGGTGTCGTGGAGGACGTAGGGCACGCCGTCCCGGCTCGGCTGGACGTCGTTCTCGATCCACCGCGCACCGCCCCGCCGGGCGACCTCGTCCGAGATCAGGGTGTTCTCGGGCGCGGCCGAGGAGGCGCCCCGGTGGGCGATCACCGTCATCGGCGAGCCGACCGGACGGATCAGGGGGTTCGCGGAGGCCCGGGCGCCCTTCCTGTCGTCGGCGGTTCGCGCCGCGGCCTCGCCGCGCGGCGGCGCCTGCCCGGCCGGAGCGCACCCCGTCGCGAGACCGCACGAGGCCGCGAGCAGGAGCGCGGCGGCGACGGCATGACGCCGCCCGCGCGGGGCGCGGGCGGCCGGGAACAAGGGCTTGACGGCAGACTCGATCACGCCCACACCCTAGGGGGTGTCTTGTCGATCAGGCCGGATCAGCGAGCGGGGTCTGGTGCATGGGGCCTCCCCAGGCCCGCCAGGGCCAAGGGGACGGATCGCAAGGCGGAGGAGGGAGACAACGCGGAGCGTTGGCGACCGACGACAACGCGGCGAGGCGCGGTGCCAGGGCACGCGAGCCCGGCATGATCGGCAAGACACCCCCTGGGGCCGCCACGAGAGAGCGGTGGACCGCCCGCCCGGTCGGCCGGGAACGTCCGGGCCGGCTGCTAGACGTCGAGGTCGACGACGACCGGGGCGTGGTCGGAGGCGCCCTTGCCCTTGCGCTCCTCGCGGTCGACGTAGCTGTCCTTCACCGCGTCGGCGAACGGCGCGTTCCCGTAGACCAGGTCGATGCGCATGCCCCTGTTCTTGGGGAAGCAGAGCTGGCGGTAGTCCCAGTACGTGAAGGGGTGGTCGTACTTCAGGGGGCGCGGGACCACGTCCGTGAGGCCGGTCTCGCGCAGTCCGGCAAGGGCGGCCCGCTCGGGCGCGGTGACGTGCGTGGCGCCGTCGAAGAGGCCGATGTCCCAGACGTCGTCGTCGGTCGGGGCGATGTTGAAGTCACCGAGGACGGCGAAGGGCCGCTCGCCGGCCGCGTCCTCGGCCACCGCCGCCTGGAGCGCCTCCAGCCAGCGCAGCTTGTAGGCGTAGTGCTCGTGGGCGACCTCGCGGCCGTTCGGTACGTACACCGACCAGAGGCGGACCGGGCCGCAGGTCGCGGAGATCGCCCGGGGCTCCGCCACGCCTTCGTACTCCGGCGCGCCGGGCAGTCCGTGGACGACGTCCTCCAGGCCGACGCGCGAGACCAGGGCCACTCCGTTCCATCGGCCGGTGGCGTGGACCGACGAGGCGTACCCCAGCTCGCGCAGCTCGTCGGTGGGGAACTGCTCGGCGGTGCACTTGGTCTCCTGGAGGCAGAGCACGTCCGTGCCACTGCTCTCCAGCCAGGTGAGGAGACGGGGCAGCCGGGCGGTGATCGAATTGACGTTCCAGGTCGCGATGCGCATGAGCGCAAGCCTAACGGCGGGGTGTGACAGTCGCGGTTCCCGGGCGGTCGGTCAGGCGGCCCGGGCGTCAGAGGTCGGTGGAGTCGCCCGGGGTCAGCCGGCTGTGGTCCGTGCCGCCGAGGGCGCCGATCTGACGGTCGTAGATCGGCCGGGCGAGGTCGGTGAGCAGGGCGTCGTGGACGTCGAAGGCCCGGCGCGGCTTGACCTCCCGTACGTAGTCGATGACCTCGGAGATCTTGTTCCACGGCGCCATCACGGGCAGCAGCAGCGTGTCCACGGGGTGGTCGGGGACGGTCAGCGCGTCGCCGGGGTGGAAGACGGCGCCGTCCACGAGGAAGCCGATGTTGGTGACGCGCGGGATGTCGGGGTGGATCACGGCGTGCAGTTCGCCGTGGACCTGGACGTCGAAGCCGGCCACGGTGAAGGTGTCGCCGTGGCCGACGGTGTGGACCCGGCCGGGGAAGGCGGCGGAGATCTTCTCGGCGACGCTCCGCAGCGTCCAGATCTCGGCCGCCGGGTCGGCCTCCAGGGCCGCCCGCAGCCGGCCCTCGTCGAAGTGGTCGGGGTGCTCGTGGGTGACGAAGACCGCGTCGGCGCCGAGGGCGGAGTCCTCCTCGCTGAAGCCGCCGGGGTCGATGACGAGCGTCCGCCCCTCCTTCTCCAGCCGGATGCAGGCGTGCGACTTCTTCGTCAGCTTCACAGGACTCCACCTCACGACGGTGCCGAAGACGGTGCGGACGGGCGAGAGATCAGCCTACGCCTGGGGCGTGGTCTCCTCCTTGATCACCCGGCCGACCACGCGCAGGGCGCTCTCGGCGGCGGGCAGCCCGCAGTAGACCGAGGTCTGCAGGACGACCTCGCCGATCTCGTCGGGGGTCAGCCCGTTGCGCAGCGCGGCGCGGGTGTGGTCGGCGAGCGCGTCGAGGTGGCCGCCGGTGATCAGGGCGGCGAGGGTGACGCAGCTGCGGGTGCGGCGGTCGAGGCCGTCCCGGCTCCAGACCTCGCCCCAGGCGTAGCGGGTGACGAGCCCTTGGAGGTCGGTGGCGAACTCGTCCCGCAGGACCTGGTCCACGTGCGCGTCGCCGAGGATCTCGCGGCGCAGCTTCAGCCCGGTGTCGTACGGGTCGGGCGGCGCGGCTCCGGCGGGCTCGGCCTCGGCCCCGGCGGGGGCGATCTCGGCGACGGGCACGACCGGGGCGGAGACGGGCGGCATCGGCGGGGCGAGCAGGGCGCTCTGCGTGTCGTGGACGATGCCGGCGAAGTGGTGGGTGAGCAGGTCGGTGACGGCGGCCGGCTGCTCGACCGGGGCGAGGTGCGAGGCGCCGGGGACGACGGCGAGCCGGGCGTCGGCTATCCCGGCCACCAGGGTGCGGGCCTCGGCGGGGCCGGTGACCTGGTCGTCGGAGCCGACGAGGACGAGGGCGGGAACGCCGATCCGGCCGAGGGCCTCACGGACGTCGAAGACGGCGAGCGCCTCGCAGGCGCCGATGTAGCAGCCCGGGTCGGTCGTGCGGACCATCTGCACGGCCCACTCGACGATCGCGGGCTGGGCGGCGGCGAAGCCGGGGGTGAACCACTGCTCGGGCGCGGTGCGGGCGATGGGCTCCAGGCCGTTGGTGCGGACGATCACACCGCGCTGGCGGAACTCGTCGGCGCTGCCGAACCGGGGCGAGGCGGCGACCAGCGCCAGCGAGGCGACCCGGTGGGGCGCCCGCAGCGCGAGGTCGAGGCCGACCGCGCCGCCGATGGAGCAGCCGACGTAGCCGAAGCGCTGGACGCCCAGCTCGTCGAGGGTGGCGAGCAGCCGGTCGCCGAGCTCGGCGACGGAGACGAAGGGGCGGGCGGGGGCGCCGCCGTGGCCGGGCAGATCGAAGCGGACGACGCGCCACTGACGGGTGAGCTCGGGGATCTGCCGGTCCCACATGTGCAGGGTGGTACCCAGGGAGGGCCCGATGACCAGGACGGGAGCGTCTTCTCGCCCGTCGAGGCGGTACTGCAGGGTGGGCGTCGGGGTCGGCTGCGGCGGGGGCGTCTGCGTCTGGCTCACTCGCTCCAGGGTAATGAGCGTGTTTTCGGGCCCCTGTCAGGGGGTGGTGGTGGACACCACGTACACCCGGGGGGCGGCCGGGTCGGTGAGGTCGACGGTGATGTCCTCGCTGGGGCGCGGCTTGTCGCGGCTGATGGTGGTGCCCGACCAGTCGTGGTCGGCGGGGAAGTCCCAGCCGACGATGTCGGCGTCACGTTCGCCGACGGTGACCTCGCCCGGGACGAGTCGGGAGCGGCTGGAGCCGACCTCGTGGAGGAAGGTGTCCAGCCGGCCGGCGGTCGTCGTGAACTGGACGTACAGCCGGCTGGTGCGCCAGTTGCTGGTCTCGTAGTAGGCGACGTCGGTGCTGCCCGGGGGGATCGGGACCTCGAAGATGCGGCGCTTCATCTGGGAGGGCCAGTTGTCCCGCAGCCCCGTGGCCGAGGACTCGCGCTCCTTGTCGCGGCCGCTGTCGCGGCTCTGTCCGGCGGAGATCACCAGATAGCCGGCGGGGATGCCGACGAGCAGCACGATGATGATCGCCGTCAGCCAGCGCCGGCCGATCATGTGGCGCCGGTCCTCCGGCAGCTTCGTTCCCTGCTCGGGCGAGGCGGGCTGGGCGGGGAGGGTGGGCACGGTCATGACTGCGGGTCCTGGGTGGTGCGGGAGGGGCGGCCTTCGGTGCCGCCCCGCAGGGCCTGGGCGTAGCGTTCGTACCGCTCATGGCGTTCCAGGCGGCGGCGGTTGGCGCGGCGGAAGCGGCGGGCGACGAGGCGGGCCATGTCGGCGGCGCCGACCATGCCGGCCTCGGGTCCGAGCTGGGCCTTGGCGATCCGGGCCTCGGGGCGGTAGCCGCGACCGGTGAGATGGCGGCGGAAGGCGTCCCTCGCGGGGCCGATCAGCAGGTCGTCGGCGGCGCTGACGCCGCCGCCGATGACGAAGCAGGAGGGGTCGAGGGCGGCGGCGAGGTTGGCGATGCCGACGCCGAGCCACTGGCCGATGTCCTGGAAGAGCTCGACGCACATGGCGTCGCCCTCGCGGGCCAGTTCGGTGATGAGCGGGCCGGTGATCTCGGGGATGTTGCCCTTGACCCGCTCGATGATGTTGTACGCGACCGGGGAGTCGGCGGCGGCCAGTTCCCGGGCCTCGCGGACCAGGGCGTTGCCGGAGCTGTACTGCTCCCAGCAGCCGCGGTTGCCGCAGGGGCAGCGGTGGCCGCCGGGGACGACCTGCATGTGGCCGAACTCGCCGGCGACGCCGTACTTGCCGCGCTTGACCTGGCCGCCCTCCAGGATGGCGCCGCCGATGCCGGTGCCGAGCGTGATCATGACGAGGTGGTCCTCGCCGCGGCCGGCGCCGAACCGCCACTCGGCCCAGGCGGCGGTGTTGGCGTCGTTGTCCACCATGACGGGGACGGCGAGCCGGGACTGGAGGGAGTCGCGCAGCGGCTCGTTGCGCCAGGCGAGGTGGGGGGCGAAGAGGACGGTGGCCCGTTCGGCGTCCACCCAGCCGGCCGCGCCGATGCCGACGGCGTGCACGTCGTGCCGGTCGGAGAGGTCGAGGACCAGCTCGGTGATGGTGTCCTCGACGACCTTGGCGCTCTTGGACTTGTCCGGCGTCTCGGTCTTGATCTTCTCCAGGATGACGCCGTCCGCGTCGACGACCCCGGCCATCACCTTCGTACCGCCGATGTCGATGCCGACGGTGGGGACCCGTGGCGCGCTGAGGTGGGAGCGCCGTTCGCGGCTGCCGACGGTCCGCAGCACGGTGCCCCGGGCGGAGCCGCGCTGGGTGAGGTCGCGGTAGGTACTCATCGGCTCGATTCTGCCAGGTGCGGTGTCGGAGGACCGTTATGTGGCGGAGGGGCGCTCCAGCTCGTGGCGGAGGTCGTCCAGCTCGCTGCCGCCGGCCATCTGCCGGGTCAACTCGTCGAGGGTCACCGAGCCCTTGGTGTGGGCGGCCGCCATGAGGCCGCGCTTGAGCAGGACGAACCGGTCGCCGACGAGGTAGGCGTGGTGCGGGTTGTGGGTGATGAGGACCACTCCGAGGCCCTGGTCACGGGCGGCGGCCACATATTTCAGGACCACTCCGGACTGCTTCACGCCGAGGGCTGCGGTGGGCTCGTCGAGGACCAGGGCCTTGGCGCCGAAGTGGACCGCGCGGGCGATGGCCACACACTGGCGCTCGCCGCCGGAGAGGGTGCCGATGGGCTGGTCGACGTCGCACAGGTCGATGCCCATGCGGAGCAGCTCGGCGCGGGTGGTCGCGCGCATGAGCTCGACGTCGAGGCGCTTGAAGGGGCCGGACCCCTTGGTGGGCTCGGAGCCGAGGAAGAAGTTCCGCCAGACCGGCATCAGGGGGACGACGGCCAGGTCCTGGTAGACGGTGGCGATGCCCAGGTCCAGGGCTTCGCGCGGGCTGGCGAGGGAGACGTCCTCGCCCTCGATGCGGAAGGTGCCGGCGTCGTGCCGGTGGAGGCCCGCGATGATCTTGATGAGGGTGGACTTTCCGGCGCCGTTGTCGCCGAGGACGCAGGTGATCTCGCCCGCGTGGACCTCGAGCGAGACCCCTTCGAGGGCGCGGACGTTCCCGTAGTACTTGCTGACGTCGTCCAGCTCGACCAACGGTGTCGTGCTCATTTGGTGGCCTCCACGCGCTTGCGGATCCAGGCGTTCAGCAGGGTCGCCAGCAGGAGCATCGCGCCCAGGAAGAACTTGAACCAGTCCGGGTCCCACTCCGCGTACACGATGCCCTTGCCGGTCATGCCGAAGATGAACGCGCCGACCGCGGAGCCGATGGCGGAGCCGTACCCGCCGGTGATCAGACAGCCGCCGATCACCGCCGCGATGATGTAGATCAGCTCGTTGCCGACACCCTCGCCCGACTGGACGACATCGAAGGAGAAGAGGAGGTGCTGGCCGGAGATCCAGGCGCAGAAGGCCACGCCCATGTAGAGCCCGATCTTCGTCCTGGCGACGGGCACGCCGACGGCGCGGGCGGCGTCGGCGCCGCCACCGACGGCGAAGATCCAGTTGCCGAAGCGGGTGCGCAGCAGGATCCAGGTGGCGAGCGCGACCAGCCCGATCCACCACAGGATGGTGACCTTGAGCTCGACGCCGCCGACGGTCAGCTGGGAGGCGAAGAGCTTACGGGCGGAGGGGAAGCCCTCCATGTCGGCGATCGACTTGGTGGAGACGGTGCCGCTGATCAGCTTGGTGAAGCCGAGGTTGAGACCGGTCAGCATCAGGAAGGTGCCGAGGGTGATGATGAAGCTGGGCAGCCTGGTGCGGGTCAGCAGGACGCCGTCGAAGACGCCGACGGCGAGGGTGACGAGCAGCGAGACGCCGACGCCGACCCAGACGTTCGCCGTCATCTGGTAGCTGAACATCGACGAGACGAGCGCCGAGCTGGTGACCAGGACACCCGCCGACAGGTCGAACTCGCCGCCGATCATCAGCAGGGCGACGGGCACCGCCATGATCCCGATGGTGGAGGCCGCGTAGAGGACCGTGCCGAGGCTGGAGGCGCGCAGGAAGCTGTCGGCGACGATCGAGAAGAAGAGGAAGACGGCGACGGCGCCGACGACCGAGCCCAGTTCGGGGCGGGCGAGCAGCTTCTTCAGCGGGGAGGTGCGCAGCAGCCGCTCGTCGACGTGGTCGAGGTCGTCGGCCGGGGCCGGGGCGGTCGCGCTCATCGGGTGCCCCGCTCCGTGTAGCCCTTCAGCGCGGCGGCGTCGTCCTTGGTGATGATCTGGGGGCCGGTGAGGACGGCCTTGCCGCCGCCGAGGACGTCGGCGTTGTACTTGTAGAGCCAGAGCAGGTCGACGGCCTGGTAGCCCTGGAGGTAGGGCTGCTGGTCGACGGCGAAGCCGAGGGTGCCGGCGCCGAGCGCGGTGGCGACCTTGGCGTTGAGGTCGAAGGTGTCGATCTCGGCCTCGGAGCCCGCGGTCCGCTTCGCCTGCACGGCCGCGTCGGCGAACGGCGCGCCGAGGGTGACGACGGCGTCGATGGCGGGGTCGGACTGGAGCTTGGCCTCGATGGAGGCCTGCACGTCGGGCATGTTGGTGCCGTCGACGTACAGGTTCTGCAGCTCCCCGCCGAAGGTTTTCTTCGCACCGGCGCAGCGCTGCTCGTGGCCCACGTTGCCCTGCTCGTGCAGGACGCACAGGGCCTTCTTCCGGCCCCGCTTGTCCAGCTCGTCGCCGACGGCCTCGCCGGCGACGGTCTCGTCCTGGCCGATGTGGGTGAGCGCCCCGAAGGCCTTGGACTGCTCGGCACCGGAGTTGACGGTGATCACCGGGATACCGGCCTTGACCGCCTTCTCGACGGCCGTCTTCATCGCGTCGGGCTTGGCAAGGGTGACGACGAGCCCGTCGACGCCCTTCGCGATGTACGAGTCGATGAGCTGGGCCTGCGCCTGGCCCTCGTCGCTGTGGGCGTAGAGGAAGTTGATGTTGTCCTTGACGGCGGCCTGCTTCGCGCCGTTCTGCACGATGTCCCAGAAGGTGTCGCCGTCGCCCGAGTGGGTGACCATGGCGAAGGTCCACCGGGGGGTGTTCACGGCGGACCTGCCCTGGGCCGCGGCCTCCTTGCGGGCGTCCTCCGCGCGCTTGCCTCCGGTGCTGCTGCACCCCGCGAGCGCGGCGGTCAGCGCCACCGCGAGCACGGCGCCGATCGTCGCGCGTACCCCTCCTGTGCGAACCCTGGTCACGAGGCCGTGCCCTCCTTTATGTCCTTCTGCGTGCATTGCAGTATCGGTCATACGGGTCATCCGGCCGGTCACCGGGGTTGTCGGCTCACGCTCTGACCAGCAGCTGGAACTCGAAGGAGTACCGCGAGGCCCGGTAGAGGTGGGAGCCGAACTCGACGGCGCGGCCGGTGTCGTCGTACGTGGTGCGTTCCATCGTCAGCAGCGGGGCGCCCTCCTCCTCGGCGAGCAGTTCGGCCTCGGCCGCGGTGGCGGCCCGCGCGCCGACGGTCTGCCGGGCGCTGTGCAGAGTGATACCGGCGCCGCGCACCATCCGGTAGAGGCCGGTCGTCTCCAGTCGGGCGGTGTCCGGCTCCAGCAGGCCGGCCGGCAGGTGGTTGCGCAGGTACGCCATGGGCTCGCCGTGCGCCGCCCGAAGCCGCTCGACGTAGCGCACGTCGGTGCCCTCCGGTACGCCGAGGGCGGCGGCGACCCGGGCGGTCGCGGGTTCGACGCGGTTGGCCAGGACCCGGGTGGCGGGGTGCTGGCCGGCCGCCTCCAGGTCGTCGTAGAGGCTGCTCAGTTCCAGCGGGCGCCGCACCTGGCTGTGCAGGACCTGGGTGCCGACCCCCCGGCGGCGGATCAGGAGGCCCTTGTCGACGAGGGACTGGATGGCCTGGCGGACGGTGGGGCGGGACAGTCCGAGGCGGGTGGCGAGGTCGATCTCGTTGCCGAGCAGGCTGCCGGGGGTCAGCGCGCCGTTCTCGATCGCGGCTTCCAGCTGCTGGGCGAGCTGGTAGTAGAGCGGGACCGGGCTGGTGCGGTCCACGGAGAGCGGGGGGAGGGAGGCGGACGCCGACTGCTTGGACACGGACGGAGCGTAGCCCGAGGAGATGATGACAGGAAGTGGTGAAGTCCGATTGTCCTGACAAATCCTTGACAGGGTGCGCGTTCGGCACCACCTTGGGGGCCATGCGCATCGGACTCATCGGAACGGGTCGTATCGGGGCCTTCCACGCGGGCGTGCTCGCCCGCCACCCGGAGGTCACCTCGCTGGTCGTGGCGGATGCCGACGCCGGCCGGGCGGCCCAGGTGGGCGGGGCGGTCGGCGCCACCGTCGCGCCCACCGTCGACGCCCTGCTCGACCACCCGCTCGACGCCGTCGTCATCTCCTCCGCCACCGCCGCCCACGCCGAACTCATCGCCCACGCGGCCGACGCCGGGCTCCCCGCCTTCTGCGAGAAGCCCATCGCCCTGGACGTACCGGGCACGCTCGCCGCGCTCCGGGCGGTCGAGAGCGCCGGCACGGAGCTGCAGTTGGGGTTCATGCGCCGCTTCGACGCCGGGTACGCGGCCGCGCGCGAGGCCGTACGGGCGGGCCGGCTCGGCCGTCTGCACACCGTACGGACGGTCACCTCCGACCCGGCGCCGCCGCCCGCCCCGTACCTGCCGCTCTCCGGCGGTCTGTTCCGGGACTGCCTGGTGCACGACGCCGACATCCTGCGCTGGGTGACCGGGCGGGAGGTCGTCGAGGTGTACGCGACCGGCTCGGACGCGGGTCCGGCGATGTTCCGGGAGGCCGACGACGTGGACACGGCCGCGGCGGTGCTCACCCTGGACGACGGCACGCTGGCGACGGCGACAGCGACGCGGTGCAACGGGGCGGGCTACGACGTACGGATGGAGCTGGCCGGCGATCGCGACCAGATCGCCGTCGGCCTCGACGACCGCACCCCGCTCACCTCGGTGGAGGCCTCGGGTCCGCCCGCCCCGGTCAAGCCGTGGCCCGGGTTCCTGGAGCGGTTCGCCCCCGCGTACGAGGCCGAACTGGACGCCTTCGTCCGCCTGGTCCGCGGCGAACGCGCCAACCCGTGCGACGGCCGCGAGGCCCTGGAGGCCCTCCGGATCGCCGAGGCCTGCGAACGCTCCCGCCGCGAACGCCGCCCGGTCGCCTTGACGGAGATCCCGTCGGCGCTGTCCTGACGGGCGGTCGGGCCGGGCCGTCGGGCGGCCGGGCGGGCGGCAGGCCGTCGGGGCGGCCAGCCGCGAGACCGGGGCCGCGCAAGCATGGGGCCGAGGAGGCCGCAGGCCCCCGGCCGACAAGCCGGTGCGCCGCCCGGGTGTCAGGCGTTCGCTGCCAGGACCGTGCCCTGGGCCACCGCGCACAGGGTTTCGGCGCCCTCCGCGTCGACCGTCAGCAGGTCGCAGCGGACCACCGCCTGGCGGCGGCCCGCGTGGACCACCTCCGCGCGGGCGAGCAGGGTGACGCCGAGCGCCGGGCGGACGTACTGGATGGAGAAGCCCGCGGTCAGCACGGCGCCGCCGAGCGCCGTGCCGGCGGCGAAGGTGAGCGCGTTGTCGGCCGCGTACGACAGCACGCCGCCGTGGACGAAGCCGTTCTGCTGCCGGAGTTCCTCGCGCAGCGGGATCTCCAGGGTCGCCCCGCCCTCCCCGAAGGCGGTGATGCGCGCGCCGAGGAGCCGGCTGAACGGCTGGGCGTCCAGGACCTTCCGGGCGAGGGCGAGGTCGAGATCGTGCGACGGGGCGGTCATCGGATCACCATCTGACGGGAAGGCGGCGGACGCCGCGGATGAGCATGCCGGGCAGCCAGTCCAACGCCCCGCCCTCCGGGTCGAGTTCCAGTCCGGGGAAGCGTTCCAGGAGCGTCCGGATCGCGATACGGGCCTCGAGGCGGGCGAGCGGGGCGCCCAGGCAGTAGTGGATGCCGTGGCCGAAGGCCAGATGGCCCCGCGTGTCCCGGTGGAGATCGAAGCGGTCGGCGTCGGGGTAGCGCGCCGGGTCCCGGTCGCCCGAGGCGAGGGAGACGAGCACCGGTTCGTACGCGGGGAGGAGCGTCCGGCCGATCCGTACCGGCTCCCGGGTGAACCGGAAGGTCGCGTTCTCCACCGGCCCCTCCCAGCGCAGCGTCTCCTCCACCACGGCGTCGAGGAGGCCGAAGTCGGCGCGGACCGCCGCCAGTTGGTCGGGGTGGGTGAGCAACGCCCGTACGGCGTTGGAGATGAGGTTGACGGTGGTCTCGTGCCCGGCGATGAGCAGGAGGTAGGCGAGAGCGCGCAGCTCGGCCAGGGAGAGCCGGTCGCCGTCCTCCGCGCGGGCGGTGATCAGGTCGGAGAGCAGGTCGTCGGTGGGTCCCGCGGCGCGCTTGTCCTCGACGAGCGCGTCGAGATAGCCGGCGAGGCCCTCGATCGCCTCGGCCTCCGGCCCGGCGCCGGTCGGGGCGACGATCTCGTTGGACCAGGCGCGGAAGGTGTCCCGGTCGGCGGCCGGGACGCCGAGGAGTTCGCAGATGACGGTGATGGGCAGCGGGAAGGCGTAGGAGTCGACGAGGTCGGCGCGGCCGGCCGGCGCCATGGCGTCGGCGAGTTCGCCGGTGAGGCGTTCCAGGCGCGGCCGGAGGCTCTCCACCCGCCGGCCGGTGAACTGCCCGGCGACGAGCTTCCTCAGCCGGGTGTGGTCGGGCGGGTCGAGCACGAGGAGATTGGGCCCGATGACCTGCTCGTCCAGCATGGTCATCCCGACGACGGACGGCGACTTGGACAGCCTCGGGTCAGCCAGCGCGGCGCGAGCCTCCTCGTAGCCGACGACCAGCCACAGCTCGGCGCCGTCCGTGGTGCGTACCCGGTGGACGGGCCCGGCCTCGCGCATCTTCGCGTAGTACGGATAAGGGTTCGCGGTGAAGTCCGCGCCGTACTCCCCCAGATCGATGACGGACATCGGTCCAGCCTATGCGCTGTCCTCGTCCTCCAGCAGGCCGGCGTCGTGGACGAGCAGGGCGATCTGGACCCGGTTGTTGAGGCCGAGCTTGGCCAGGACGCGCGAGACGTGCGTCTTGACGGTCGGGACGCTCATGTAGAGGGTCGCGGCGATCTCCGCGTTGGAGTGGCCGCGGCCGACGGCGACGGCCACCTCCCGTTCGCGCTGGGCCAGTTCGGCGAGACGGTCGGCGGCGGTGGCGCGCCGGGGCTGTTCCTGGTGTCCGGCGACGTGGCTCATGAGCTGGCGGGTGACGGCCGGGGAGAGGACGGGGTCGCCGGCGGCCACCCTGCGTACGGAGGCGACGATCTCGGCGGGCGGGGTGTCCTTGAGGACGAAGCCGGCCGCTCCGGCGCGCAGGGCGCGCAGGACCTGTTCGTCGGCGTGGAAGGTGGTGAGGACGACGACCTCGGGTGCGTCGGGGCGGGCGCGGAGCCGTTCGGTGGCCGTGAGGCCGTCGACGTACGGCATCCGGATGTCCATGAGGACGACGTCGGGGGCGTGCCGGTCGACGAGTTCGGGGACGTCCCGGCCGTCGGCGCCCTCGCCGACGATCTCGATGTCCTCGGCGCCGCCGAGCATGAGGGTGAGTCCCGCGCGGACCAGGGGGTCGTCGTCGACGATGAGCAGCCGGATGGTCATGGGGGCCACGGTAGCCAGGCGCGCAGGGCGAATCCGCCGCCGGGGGCGGGGCCGTGCTCCAGCCGGCCGCCGGCGAGGGTGGCGCGTTCGGCGAGGCCGATGAGGCCCTGGCCCGATCCGGGCACGTGCGGGACGGGGCCGGTGGGGGCCGGGTTGCGGACCTCGACGGTCAGTCCGTCGCCGGGTCGGCCGCGGACGGTGACGGTGACCTCGGTGCCGGGGGCGTGCTTTCGGGCGTTGGTGAGGCCTTCCTGGGCGATGCGGTAGACGGTGCGGCCGGTGGCGGCGGGGACACGGGGGTCGGCGGGGTCGGCGGCCGACTCGTGACCCGGGTCGAGGTCGGGGTCGGGGTCGACGTGGAGGTCGGGGTCGAGGCCGAGGTCGACGTCGAGGACGACCTCCGTACCGGCCCGGCGGGACTCCTCGACCAGCGTGTCGAGGCTGGCGAGGGTGGGCTGGGGCCGGTCCCCGTCGACACCGTCGCCCGGGGCGCGGAGCACGCCGATGATCTCGCGCAGGTCCTGGAGCGCTTCGTGGGCGCTGTCCCGGATGACGCCGGCGGCGCGGGCGACCTGCGCGGGCGGGGCGTCGGGGCGGAATTCGAGGGCTCCGGCGTGCACGCTGAGCAGCGTGAGCCGGTGAGCGAGGACGTCGTGCATCTCGCGGGCGATGGCTTCCCGGGCGAGCCGCTGGGCCTGCTCGGCGCGCAGCTCGGCCTCCGACTCCGCGCGGTGGGCGCGCTCGCGCAGGGCCTCGACGAGCTGGCGCCGGGAGCGTACGAGCATGCCCCAGGCGGTGACCAGCAGGGTCAGGACGATGCCGATCACGACGGACGCGGCCGGGTGGAGGGAGGGGTCGGGGCGCAGGAAGACCTGGGCGGTGGAGGAGACCACGGCGATCGCGCCGATGGTCGCGGTCTCCCGGACGGGGCGGCGGACGGCGACGCCGAAGAGCGCGGCGAGGGCCGCTCCGCCGGCGACCGGCGCCACCGTGCTGACGACGGTGAGGACGATCGCGATCCCGGCGGGCCAACGGCGGCGCAGCCAGAGGGCGCAGCAAGCGGCGGCGCCGACGAGCTGGTCGGCGAAGGCGACGACGTCGCTGTTGAGCTGGTCGGTGCTCTCGGCGGCGAGGAGTCCGACGAAGGCCGCGAGGAGGAAGAGGAGGGTGTCGACGAGCCAGTCGCGTACGGTCCGGCGCGGGCGGCGGCCCGGTGGGGTGTCCGCCGGGGTGCCGGCCTGGGTGTCGGCCATGGCCGAGGGAAGCAACCGGGCGTGGCGGTCCGTCCGTGTCATACGCACCAAAGTACGCAGGTGAGGGGCGCGGCGGCGGTCACGGAGCGGCGGAAGCTACCAAAGTCGCGGAAGGCGAGACTTCGGTCGCTCCGCCATGTCCGGTGGACCGACGCGGGCGCCCCGGCGGACCGATCATGCTCGGCGCATGAAGAAGTTTCTGGAGATCCTCGGCGCCCTCGTCCTCATCGGCGGCGTCTCGGGGGTGCTGCGCGAACTGACGGGCTGGTTCCCCTTCATGGGCTTCACCCGGTTCCTGACGGAGAACGTGTGGTTCCTGGACGGCAGGGAGCTGTTCGCGAACATCGTGATCGCGGTGCTGGGTCTCGTGGTCCTCATCCTCTCGGACCGGGTGAAGAAGGCTTAGGGGTGTCGCGTCGTGTCGCGTCGTGTCGGTCGAACGGCCGGTGGCGGCCGACGCGGGTCACCACGTCGGCCGCCACCGGCCGCCACGTCGGTCTCCACCGGCAGTTCGACACCGGCGAGGTCAGGCCGCCGCCTCCGCCCGCGCACGGCTCCGGGTCTCCTGCCGTACGACCCGCCGGCGCCGGGACGGCAGGCCCGCCGTCGGGTTGGCGACGCCCCAGGCCGCGCCCTTGCAGATCAGTTCCTTGTAGAGGGCGGCCATGCGGCCGGTCAGGGCACGGTCGACCGCTCGGTCGTCGGCGGTGACGAACTGGATCAGGCCGTCCTCGCGGCCGAGGGAGACGCACTGCTGGAAGTAACGGATGGGGACGCGGGGGATCTTGGTGCCCGCGAGGCGGGCGGCGAGGGCGTCGGCGGCCTGCCAGGCCATGGGGACGCCCGAGGCGCAGGACATGCGCAGCGGCTTGTCGTTCGGGCCGATCGCCATCGCGGCGTCGCCCACGGCGTACACGTCGGGGTGGGAGACCGACCTCATCGTGCCGTCGACCACGATCTGGCCCCGGTCGGTGACCTCCAGGGTGGTGGCCCGGGCGATCGGGTGGACGGCGAAGCCGGTGGTCCAGACGGTGACGTCGGCGGGCACGTTCCTGCCGTCGGCCGTCGTCACGCCGTCCGCCGCCACGGCGGTGACCGCGGCGTGTTCGTGGACCGTGATGCCCAGCTTGTCCACCGCCTTCCGCAGGTGGGCGCGGCCCTTCCGCGAGAGCCAGTCACCGAGGACGCCGTGGGTGGCCAGGGCGACGTCGAGGTCCGGGCGGGACTCGGCGATCTCGGTCGCGGCCTCCAGGCCGGTCAGGCCGCCGCCGACCACGACCACGGGCCGGCCGGCGTCCAGGGCGGCCAGTCGGTCGCGGAGGCGGAGCGCGCCGGGGCGGCCGGCGATGTCGTGGGCGTGTTCGGCGACGCCGGGGACACCGCCGTCGTTCCAACCGCTGCCCAGGGCGTAGACCAGGGTGTCGTACTCCAGTTCCTCCCGCTCCCCGGGGCCGTTCACGGCGGTGACCGTCACCGTCCTGCGGTCCACGTCCACGGCGGTGACCCTCGCGAGCTTCAGTGCCACGCCGGTGCCCGCGAACATCTCGCCGAAGGGCCGGGGCTTGAGGTCCTGTCCGGCCGCGAGCTGGTGCAGCCGGACGCGCTCGACGAAGTCGGGCTCGGGGTTGACGAGGGTGATGGTGACGTCCTGGCGGTGCAGCCGCTTGGCGAGGCGGCCGGCGGCGACGGCTCCGGTGTAGCCGGCTCCGAGGACGACGATGCGGTGCTGCATGTGCCTGCTCCTGTCTGCGAGGTTCCGCCGCTGTCTTTCGCGGTTTCGCCCCTTGAACCGGGCAGCCCGGCGTTTCCTGACAGGATCAGGATGTGAAGCACGTCACACCCTGTTCAGAGGGTGTGGAGCGGGGCCTCGCCCTGGTGCGCGGCGGCCCACAGCTCGGTCGCGCGGACGAGCTTGTCCGGGTTGACCTGGCTGCGGATCGCGGCGATGCCCTCGGCGGTGACCTCCAGGCACGAGATGCCGACGACCCGGCCGTCCACGACCGCCACGACGGCGGGCTCGCCGTTGGCCGTCGTGGCGTAGATCTCGGGCGCGCCGCCGACGTAGGCACGCTTGGCGGCGCTGGGCTTGAACAGGCCGCGCAGGAACTTGGCGACCGCGAGCGCGCCCTCGAAGCCCTTCGCCCGGGCCGGGACCTTCCCGCCGCCGTCGCCGACCGAGAGGGCGTCCTGGGTGAGGAGGTGTACGAGGGGTTCGGTACGGCCGCTGGTCGCCGCGGCCAGGAACTCCTCGACGATCCTCCGGGCGGCGGCCTCGTCGATCTCGGTGCGCGTTCTGCCGTCCGCGACGTGCTTCTTGGCCCGGTGGTAGATCTGCTGACTGGCGGCCTCGGTGATGTCCAGGATCTCGGCGATCTCCCGGTGCGGGTAGTCGAAGGCCTCGCGCAGCACGTACACCGCCCGCTCGCCCGGCGACAGCCGCTCGAGCAGGACGAGGACGGCGTACGACACCGACTCGCGCTGCTCGGCGGTTTCGGCCGGGCCGAGCATCGGGTCCCCGGCGAGAAGCGGCTCGGGGAGCCACTGCCCCACGTACGTCTCACGCCGGGCACGTGCCGAAGTGAGCATGTTGAGGCAGAGGTTGGTGAGGACCTTCGTCAGCCAGGCCTCCGGCACCTCGATCCGCTCGACGTCGGCGGCCTGCCAGCGCAGGAACGTCTCCTGCACGGCGTCCTCCGCCTCGCTCGCCGAGCCGAGCATCCGGTAGGCGATGGCCTCCAGCCGGGGCCTGGCGGCCTCGAACCGGTCCACGTCGCTCATGATCAGGGCCATGCCGGGATCCTAGCCGCCCCGAGGGCGGAACGGTGTTAGCCCTTCGCCTCGTTGAGGCGGGTGACCTCGGCGAGGTGTTCGGCCATGCGGTGGGAGACGGAGCCGCTGGTGTGGAGGACGGCGCCGACGACGGCGAACGGCACGGACACGCCGAGGAGTGCCATCAGTTCGGGCCAGTCGCGCTCCGCCACACAGCTGCTGTCGCTGTTGTGGAGGCTCTCGCTCGTGAACCGGGAGGTGCACTCGCGGCTGGACTCCCCGGCCTTGTACGGCATGAAGAGCAGGACGGCGAACCAGATCCACAGCAGGCCGGAGACGGCGAGCAGCCCGAGTCCCCAGCCCTGGGTGCGCCGTGCGCGGGCGCGGAAGTCTATGTCGTACGCCAGTGAACGCATGGATCAAGAACCTATCGGGCGCCCGCGTCGGCGGCCCGACGGCCCCAGGTCGTCCCGGCCAGGACGAGCAGGGCGCCCGCGATGCCGAGGACTCCCGGGCGGTCTCCGGCGAGCGCGATGCCGGCCGCCGCGGCCCAGAGCGGTTCGGTGCCGAGGAGGAGGCTGACCCGGGACGGGGAGGTGCGGCGCACGGCCCACATCTGCACGAAGAAGGCGAAGAGCGTGCAGAAGACGGAGAGGAAGACGAGTCCCGCCCACTCGCGCGCCCCGAAGCCGAGCGCCACCGACCAGGGTGAGGCGCCCGTGCCGGGAGCCGCCGCGAGCAGGGCGAAGACGAGGACGGCGGAGCCGAGTTGGACGGTGGTGAGGGAGAGGGAGTCGGCGCTCCGCACGGCCTTGATCCGGGCCATGGCCAGGACGTGGACGGTACGGGCCAGGGCGGCGAGCAGCATGAGCAGGTCGCCGAGCGAGGGCGTGCTGAACCCGGCCCCCTGCGTCAGCAGTACCACGCCCGCCACCGAGAGCGCGGCGGCGGCCAGGAAGGCCCGGGGCGGGCGGGTGCGGGTGACGACCGCCTCCGCGAGCGGGGTGAAGATCATGGTGAGGCTGATGATCAGGCCCGCGTTGGTGGCGGAGGTGTGGACGACGCCGTAGGTCTCCAGGAGGAAGATCCCGCTCAGCACGAGGCCGAGGAGGCCGGCGCCGCGCCACTGGGCGGGGCTCAGGGCCCGCAGTCTGCTCCATCCGGCGACGACGAGGACGGGCAGGACGACGGCGAACCGCAGGACCAGGACCGCGACGACGGTGTGGGTGGTGGTGATGCCCTTGGCGGCGAGGTAGCTGGCCCCCCAGACGACGGCGACGAGGAGCACCGGGAGGTCGGTGAGCCAGGCGCGGCGGGGGGCGCGAAGGGGGACGGAAGCGGCGATCGGGGACGCAGCGGTCATGTGCGGACCTGCTCCAACTCGGTGGGCTGAGTGGAGACTTCGGCGGCTCGCACGCGGAACGCCCACCGTACCGGGAGCGGCCCGTGGAGGCTACACCTTTCTTCCGCGGGCAGCCCCTGCCACCTGCGCCGTCACGCGTAACTGCCGTACTCGGGGCGGCCCGCGAGGTCGTAGGTGTGGATGGCGATGCCCGAGGCCGTCGTCCTGGCCTCGGTGTGACGGAAGGCCGTGGGGCGGGCGCCGTCGGTGAAGAGGCGGCGGCCCGTACCGAGGACGACGGGGAAGACGAGGAGGTGGAGGGTGTCGATCAGGTCGTGCGCCAGCAGGGTGCGGGCGAGGCCGCCGCTGCCGTGCATCTGCACCTCGCCGTCGGTGCGGTCCTTGAG
The DNA here is from genome assembly GCF_043078785.1 of Streptomyces sp. NPDC015346. NCBI lineage: Bacteria > Bacillati > Actinomycetota > Actinomycetes > Kitasatosporales > Streptomycetaceae > Streptomyces > Streptomyces sp. NPDC015346. Next base: position 677,954 of record NZ_JBIBTW010000002.1, read on the forward strand.
CGCGGTGACCTCCTGGACGATGTCGCCGCCGAGGACGGTCGTGCCGGACCAGTCGGCCGAGGTCAGCGTGGTCGAGGCGACGTACTTCGGGAGGGAGTTGAGCTTCGAGGCGACCGGGTCGGCGGGGTCGGTCTGCTTCGGCCAGAAGCCGGCGAAGATCTCGTACGTGCGGCGGCCGAGCAGGAAGGCGGCGGGCCGCCGGAAGACCTCGTCGATGAAGCGGCCGAAGTCCTCGTCGCCGTACGGCACGGACCATCCGCCGTGCTCGAAGCCGCCGCTGCGGTCCTCGTCGGGGCCGCCGGGCGCCTGGTAGACGCCGTCGAGGGTGAGGAACTGGGTGAGGCTGAGCTTGCCCATGGCGCGGTGCCTTTCGGTTCGGGCCGGGTGTCCCCCGGTCCATCGTGTCTCACAAGCTCTGACTCCACCGCCCGGCGAAAGTCATCGGTGTCCGATTGCCGCCAGCGCCGGCCCCACCCTCCGACTTTCATTGAACCCGCAACCACTCAGCACTTTTCAGGAGGTTCGGGATGTCCACGACGATGAACGGCAAGGCGGTCCTGGTGACGGGCGGCAGCCGGGGCCTTGGCGCCGCCACCGCCCTGCGGCTGGCCCGGGAGGGCGCGGACGTGGCCTTCACGTACGTACGGGGCGAGGAGCCGGCGCGCGAGGTCGCGGCGGCGATCGAGGCGGCCGGCCGCAAGGCGCTGCCCCTGCGCGCCGACGCGGCGGACGCCGGGGACGCGGCGGGCGCGGTGGAGTGGGCGGCGGACGCCCTCGGGCGCCTGGACGTGCTGGTCAACAACGTGGGCGTGGGCGTCATCGGCCCGCTGGAGAGCCTGAGTCTGGCGGATGTGGACCGGGTGCTCGCGGTCAATGTGCGCGCGGCCTTCCTCGCCTCGCAGGCGGCGGCCGCGCGGATGGGGAGCGGCGGCCGGATCATCACGATCGGCACGTGCATGACGGCCCGTGTCCCGGGCCCCGGCGGCACGCTCTACACGACGAGCAAGTCGGCGCTGGTCGGTCTCACCAAGGCGCTCGCGAGGGAGCTGGGCGGTCGGGGCATCACGGCCAACATCGTCCATCCCGGCCCGGTCGACACCGACATGAACCCGGCGGACGGACCGTACGCGCGGGACCAGGCGGCCATGACGGCGCTCGGCCGTTTCGGGGCCCCGGAGGAGGTGGCCGCGATGGTGGCCTTCCTGGCGGGTCCGGGCGCCGAGTACGTGACGGGCGCGGAGTTCTCGGTGGACGGCGGCCACGCGGCCTGAACGTGGCGCGAGGCAGGGAGTGACGCGAGGGAAGGAGGGGAGGAGGCAGGGAGTGACGCGAGGGCGCACCGGTGCTGTCGGGCCGGTGCGCCCTCGCGGGCCGGGCGGGGTGTCGTGGCCCGCCCAGTTCGTGGTGACCCGTCGGGTCACGCGTCGGGGGTGACCCCCGTGGTCACCCGCCCAGTTCCTGGTGGCGGGCGATCAGGCGGGCCGTGCCCGCTTCGGTGAGGGAGCCGAAGAGGCGGAGGCGGGAGATGCCGCCGTCCGGGTAGATGTCGATCCGGACGCGGGAGCCGACCGCCGGGGTGTCGAGGACGAAGCGGTGGTTGGTGTCGGGCTGGAGCCGGGTCCTGGGCAGGACCTCGGTCCAGTCCTCGGAGCCCTCGGCCGCCACGGACAGCGCGGCCCAGCCGGCGCTGTTGCCCTTGAGGTAGGCCGTGTCGATCTCGACGGCGCGGATCTCGGACTCGGCGGCCAGGCTGTAGCGGATCCAGTCGTTGCCCTTGTCACGGCGGCGGCGGGTCTCCCAGCCGTCGTCCATCTTGCGGGAGCGGCCCGGCTGGATGGTGTTGGTCGCCGGGGAGTAGAAGCGGTCGGAGGCGTCCTCGACCTGGCCGCCGTTCTCGAGCGCCGCGAGGTCGAAGGTGCCGAGGACGGCGAGCCACTTCGGGTCCGGGGCGACCTCGCCGTACACGCGCAGGCGGGCGATGCCGCCGTCCGGGTGCTGGTTGACGCGCAGGTGAGTGAAGCGCTGCTCGACGTCGACGGCGAAGCCGTTGGCGGCGTGGCCGCCGATGGCGGTGCGCGGGACGAGGGTCGTCCACTTCACGTCGTCGGCGAGGAGCTCCTCGGGAGAGGGCGAGCCAGCCACGGAGGTGGCCTCGACGGAGACGGCCTGCGGGTAGTTGCCGCGGAAGTGCGCGGTGTCGATCACGATGCCGCGGACGACGCCGGGGGCGCCGAGGCGTACCAGCGCCCAGTCGTGGTCGTCCGCGGTCGGGTGCGGCTGCTGGGCGGAGACGCCACGGCGGCGGCGGGTCTCCCAGCCGTCCATGATCTTGCCCTTGTGGCCGAAGTGCTCGGGGTCGAACTCGGCCGCCTCGGGCTTGAGCATGTTCTCGCGCTCGGCGAAGAACTCGTCGTTGGCGGCGATCACGCCCGCGCCGAGGCGGCGGTCGGCGAGGTCCGCGTACTGCGTGAAGGGGAACTCCGCGGTGCGGTAGTCCGCGTACGGGTCGCCGCCGCCGTAGGGGCTGGCGTCACCGGTGAAGGAGGGTATGCCGGTCACGGGGTCAGTTGTTCCTTTCGAGGAGGCGGCCGGAGGGCTCGGCCAGGGTGCCGTTGTCGGCGATGCGCTCTCCGCGCAGCCAGGTGGACTTCACGACGCCGTACAGGGTCTTGCCCGCGTACGCGGTGATCCGGTTGCGGTGCTGGAGTTCGGCCGGGTCGACCGTGAAGGTCTCGTCGGGCGCGAGCACGGCGAAGTCGGCGTCGCGGCCGGCCTCGATGGCGCCCTTCTGCGACAGGCCCGCGAGCCGGGCCGGGGCCTCGGACATCCAGCGGGCGACGTCCTCCAGGTCGCGGCCGCGGCGGCGCGCCTCGGTCCAGATGGCCGGCAGGCCGAGCTGGAGGGAGGAGATGCCACCCCAGGCGGAGAGGAAGTCGGGGGTCTTGAGGTCGGGGGTGGAGGGCGAGTGGTCGGAGACGATGCAGTCGATCGTCCCGTCGGCGAGCCCCTCCCACAGGGCGTCCTGGTTGGCGGCCTCGCGGATCGGCGGACAGCACTTGAACTCGGTGGCGCCGTCCGGGACCTCCTCGGCCGTGAGGGTGAGGAAGTGCGGGCAGGACTCGACCGTGATCTTGACGCCTTCGGCCCTGGCGGCGGCGATCATCGGCAGCGCGTCCGAGGAGGACAGGTGCAGCACGTGGACGCGGGCGTTCAGCCGACGGGCCTGGTTGATCAGGTTCTCGATGGCGGTGTTCTCGGCGTCGCGCGGCCGGGAAGCGAGGAAGGTCGCGTACTTGGTGGCCTCTTCGCCCTTTCCCTGGGGCGCGGCGGCAAGGTGGTGCGGGTCCTCCGCGTGCACGATCATCAGGCCGCCGAAGCCGGCGATCTCGGCGAGGGAGTTCGCCAGCTGCTCCTGGTCCAGCTCGGGGAACTCCTCGACGCCGGAAGGCGACAGGAAGCACTTGAAACCGAAGACACCGGCGTCGTGCAGCGGCCGCAGGTCCTTGACGTTGTCGGGCAGCGCGCCGCCCCAGAAGCCGACGTCGATGTGCGCCTTGCTGCGGGCGACGTCCTGCTTGATCCGCAGGTGCTCGACGGTGGTCGTCGGCGGCAGCGAGTTCAGCGGCATGTCGAGGAGGGTCGTGATGCCACCGGCGGCGGCCGCGCGGGTGGCGGTCCAGAAGCCCTCCCACTCGGTGCGGCCCGGGTCGTTCACATGGACGTGGGTGTCGACGAGCCCGGGGAGCACGACGTCGTCGCCGACGTCCTCAAGCCGCGCACCCGCCGGCACCTCGGCGTCGTACGGCAGCACGGCGGCGATGGTCCCGCCGGAGACGGCGATCGACGCGGGGCGCGTCCCCTCGGGGGTGATGACGCGTGTCGAGCGCAGTACCAGGTTGACGTCCACCCGTACCCCTTCTTTTTCACCCAGCAGAATTTCAACGAACTGTTGAAGGAGTCTTCACTCAGGACGACATGTCGTCAAGGGCACACTTTCAGCATGAGGCCACGGAACCCGGGCGCCACCGGCCGTCTTGGACGTTTCCATGAAGTGGAAGAGAAATTTCGTACAGTAGAACGTAGCTCCGCACATGCGCGGAGGAGGCGGACTCCGCCGGGCAACCGCCGACACCGGACAAACACCCCTCTCGACCGGCTCTGACCGGCCCGGACGCCCCGGCCGGGGCCGTGTGTCCGGACGGACGGCCCGGTAGGCTGCTGCCTTGCCCGCCTGCCCCGAAAGGACCTTGACGTGCCGACGTCCAGCGCCAGCACCACCGACGCCGCCAAGCCCGCCGCCGCCAGCGGTGGCGTCCAGTCCCTCGAGCGTGCCTTCGATCTCCTGGAGCGGATGGCCGACGCCGGGGGCGAGGTCGGGCTGAGCGAGCTCTCCGCCAGCAGCGGGCTGCCGCTGCCCACCATCCACCGGCTGATGCGCACGCTCGTGGCCTGCGGTTACGTCCGCCAGCAGCCCAACCGGCGGTACGCCCTGGGCCCCCGCCTGATCCGCCTCGGCGAGTCGGCCGCACGGCTCCTCGGGACGTGGGCCCGCCCTTACCTCGCGCGGCTCGTCGAGGAGACGGGCGAGACGGCGAACATGGCGCTGCTCGACGGCGACGAGATCGTGTACGTCGCCCAGGTCCCGTCCAAGCACTCGATGCGCATGTTCACCGAGGTCGGCCGGCGAGTGCTGCCGCACTCCACGGGCGTGGGCAAGGCGCTGCTCGCGCACACGCCGCCGGAGGAGGTCCGCGCGCTGCTCGCCCGTACGGGGATGCCGGCCGCGACCGAGAAGACGATCACCACGCCGGAGGGCTTCCTCGACGCGCTCAAGCTGGTGCGGGACGCGGGGTACGCGGTCGACGACAACGAGCAGGAGATAGGAGTCCGCTGCCTCGCGGTGTCGGTCCCCAACTCCCCCACCGCGGCGGCGATCTCGATCTCGGGCCCGGCGGGCCGCGTGACGGAGGCGGCGACGGAGAAGATCGTCCCGATCCTCCAGCAGGTCGCCGAGGAACTGTCGACCGCCCTCGCCAACACGGCGGGCAACGGCAACGGCAACGGGCAGGGCTGAGCCGCGGTTCCACAGCCGTGAGGTCGGGGTGGAAGCGGCAGTCCGCCGCTTCCACCCCGACCTCAACGCTGTACGGGTACGGCCTCGGTAAGCCGGCCGTCTCGGACGGTCACCGTGCGGTCCGCCCGGCCCAGGTGCGTGCGGTCGTGGGTCACCAGGACCGTCGCCGTGCCACGGTCCCGGGTCAGCGTCGCCAGGAGGTCCACGATCGCCGCACCCCGCTCGTGGTCCAGCGCACTCGTCGGCTCGTCGACGAGGAGGACCGATGGCTCGTTCATCAGCGCACGGGCCAGGGTGACCCGCTGACGCTGCCCGCCCGAGAGCTGGTGCGGCCGGCGGGCCGCCAGGTCCGCGAGGCCGACCGCGTCCAGGAGGGCCAGGGCCCGCTCCCGTACCGCCTTCGGCTTGACGCCCGAGAGGTGCGCCATCACCTGGAGCTGTTCCACCGCCGTCAGCGACGCCAGCAGATTCGGCTGCTGGAAGACGATCCCGATCCGCTCCCGCCGCAGCGCCGCCTTCCCCGCCGCGTCCAGCGCCCCCGTTTCCGTACCGGCCACCACGACCCGCCCCCGGTCCGGGGTGACGAGCGTCGCCGCCACCGCGAGCAGGCTCGACTTGCCGGAGCCGGACGGCCCGACGACCGCCGTGACACTGCCGGCGGGGACCTCCAGGGAGACGGAGTCGAGGGCCGTGAGGCGCCCGTCCCCGTCCGGATAGGTCAGGGTCACATCGTCCAGGACAAGACTCATCGGGCGCTCCCGAGGGCGGTCAGAGGGTCGACGGCGGTGATCCGCCGGATGGACAGGGCCGCGCCGAGCACACCGAGCACGATCATCACGGCGGCCGGGCCGAGCACGGTGAGCGGCTCCAGGACGAACGGCACGTCCCCGCCGCTGACCAGCGCGCCGACGATCACCGCGAGGCCGGTGCCGAGCAGCGTGCCCGCGCCCAGCATCAGCACCGCCTGCCCGAGCGCGTCCTTCAGGAGGTACGGGGTCGAGGCGCCGAGCGCCTTCAGGACGGCGACGTCGCCGCTGCGCTGGATCGTCCAGACCGTGAAGAAGGCTCCTATGACGAGCGCGGAGATGACGAAGAGGAAGCCGCGCATGAGCTGGAGGGAGCCGTTCTCGGCCTGGTACGACCCTATGGCGGTGAGCGCCCCGTCGACGGTCCTCGACTCCGTGCCCGCCGCCCGGTCGCCGGCCGCGAGGTCCGCCCCCTCGCCCGTCCTCAGCACGATGACGGTGGCCTGCTCCTCTGGGGTGGTGCCGCTGTGCCCGAGCTTCTGCCAGTCGTCGAGCGCGGTCCACACGACGGGCGTGTGGCTGTACGAGGCGTCGCCCGCGACCGCCGCCACGGTGGCCTCCAGCGGCCCCAGACGTACGGCCCCGCCCACCGCCGCCCCCAGCTCCTCGGCGGCGGACGCCGAGAGCACGACGCGCCCCGGGCCCAGCCTGCCGCTCTCGGGCGCGATCCCGGCCGCCGGTTCCGTGCCGAAGGCGGAGACGGCGGCCGTACGGTCCCCCGCGGCGGCGTTGAGCGTACGGATCCCGAGCGGCTCGGCGCTCCTCACCCCCGGCCGCTGGGCCCACCGCCGCCACTGGCTCTCGGTCACGGCCGAGCTGGTGAAGGAGACCGACTGGCCGGTGGGCGGGGCGGCGAAGGCCAGCCGGTCCGCCGGCAGCCCGGTGATCGCCGAGATGTTCTCGCGGGCGAGTCCGGCGGTCAGCCCGGACAGCAGTCCGACGAGCAGCGTGATCAGCACGATCACCGTGCCCATCAAGGTGAATCGCCCTTTGGCGAATCTCAGGTCTCTCCATGCCACGAACATGGGAACCAGGGTGCGCGGCCGGAGCGGGCCGGGGCATCGCGCCACGGATGGCTCCGCAATCAAACTTTCGGTTGAGTCCGGATTGTCTGCTCCGGCCTACGCTGGGGGGATCATGGATCCGCGTTCCCTCACCCCCGTCCTGCGCGTGCTGCGCCTCTGCCTGCATCTGCTGATGGCGGGGCTGCTGGCGCTGGCCGCGCTCCGGGCCGACTCCCCCGCAGGCGTCGCCCTCGCGGCGCTCACGGGCGCGGTCTACGCGGCCGGCTCCTTCCTGCCCTCCGTACAGGAGTCGCGGCGGGCGGCCGGGATCTGGCTCGGTGTGCTGTGCGCGTCCTGGCTCGCGCTGCTGGGGCTGACCCCGGACGGGCTGTGGGTGGCGTTCCCGTTGTACTTCCTCCAGCTCCATCTGCTGCCCGTGCGCTGGTCGGTCCCGTCGGTGGCGCTGACGGCGTGCGCGGCGATCCTGTCGTACGTACGGCACGGCGCGCCGCTCAATCCCGGTGTCTTCATCGGTCCGCTGCTCGGTGCGGCGGTGGCCGTGGCGACGGTGCTGGGCTACCAGGCGCTGTACCGGGAGAGCGAGCGGCGGCGCCGGATGGTGGAGGAGCTGATCGCCACCCGGGCGGAGCTGGCGGCGGCCGAGCGGCACGCGGGCACGCTGGCGGAGCGGGAGCGGCTCGCGCGGGAGATCCACGACACCCTGGCGCAGGGCCTCTCCTCGATCCAGCTCCTGCTGCGGGCCGCCGAGCGGACGCTGCCCGACGACTCGCCGGCCGCCGGGCACATCGAACGGGCGCGGCGGGCGGCACAGGACAATCTCGCGGAGGCGCGGCGGTTCGTACGGGCGCTGTCCCCGCCGGACCTGGAGCACGGCTCACTGGCGGCGGCCCTGGAGCGGCTCTGCGAGCCGGCCGGGACGAGGCCGCACGAGGCGGGCCCGGCCGACGCGGGGCCTGCCGACGCGGGGCCTGCCGACGCGGGGCCTGCCGACGCGGGGCCTGCCGACGCGGGGCCTGCCGACGCGGGGCCGCACGGTGCCGGTCCCGAGGGGGCGGGCCAGCACCACGCGGGGCCGCGGGTGCGGTTCTCGGTGAGCGGGGAGCCGGTGGAGCTGCCGACGCCGTACGAGGTGGCGCTGTTGCGGATCGCCCAGTCGGCGCTGGCGAACACCGTGCGGCACGCCTCGGCGGCGCGGGCGGAGATCACGCTGTCGTTCATGGACGCGTCGGTGACGCTGGACGTCGTCGACGACGGGCAGGGCTTCGACCCCGCTCTGCTCGCGCCCTCCGCCGACGGCGGCTTCGGGCTGCCGGCGATGCGCTCGCGGGCGGAGTCGTTGGGCGGCACGTTCGCCGTCGAGTCCGCCCCGGGTCAGGGCACGGCCGTCGCCGTGTCCCTCCCCCTCCCCGTTCCCCCTCCAGTTCCCGCTCCCGTCCCCGTCCCTGGTCCCGCTGGAGTGTCGACATGACGATCCGTCTTCTGCTCGCGGACGACCATCCGGTGGTACGGGCGGGGCTGCGGGCGGTCCTGGCCACGGAGCCGGACTTCCGCGTGGTCGGCGAGGCGGCCACGGCCGAGCGGGCGGTGGAGCTGGCCGCGGCGGGCGGGGTGGACGTGGTCCTGATGGACCTGCAGTTCGGGTCCGGGATGCACGGCTCGGAGGCGACCGCGGCGATCACGTCCCGTACCGGCGGGCCGCGGGTCCTGGTGCTGACCACGTACGACACGGACGCCGACATCCTGGCCGCGGTGGAGGCCGGCGCCTCGGGCTACCTGCTGAAGGACGCGCCGCCGGAGGAGCTGGCGGCAGCGGTCCGTACGGCCGCGGCGGGCCAGTCGGCGCTGGCACCGGCCGTGGCGCACCGCCTGATGGACCGGATGCGGACACCGGCGGAGGCGCTGACGAAGCGGGAGCTGGAGGTCTTGCAGCTGGTGGGCGAGGGCCTGTCGAACCAGCAGATCAGCAAGGCGCTCTTCCTCAGCCAGGCGACGGTGAAGTCGCACCTCGTACACGTCTTCGCCAAGCTGGGCGTCGACTCGCGGACGGCGGCGGTGGCCGCGGCGACATCCCGCCGTCTGATCAGGCGGTAGTCGCGCCGTACCCGCGTGGGCCCCGTCCTTCGCTCAGGGCGTCTCGCGCGAGGGCTCCCCGAAGAGCTCGACCGCCTCGCGGACCCCCGCCAGGCCGTTGGAGAGGGCGCTGACGGAGCCGATCGCACCGGCGATCACCAGCAGGGAGCGGCGCAGCCGCCGCACCTCGGGGATCCCGCTCACGGCCATCGCGTGCAGCGCGGCCAGTTCGTCCTCGGCGATCCCCCGGTCGGCGAACTCGGCACGGTGGGCCGCGAGTTCGCGACGGAGCCGGGAGACGGCGGCGGTCAGCTCCGCCACCCTCGGGTCCTCGCCGCCGCCGGTCGTCACACGCCTCTGCCCCATGCTTCGCAACACAGTTCTCCCCCTCCACGACTCTGTGCGTTTGTCCGGGCGCTCAGGGTCGCGGGCAAGTTAACGCCATCGCGCGCCGGCGGCGCCACTCCGTGGACGTAATTCAGGCATACGTGTGTACGGGCCCCGGTGACGCCCCATGAGGTATGCAGGGCTCATGACGCACACAGACACCACGCCTCCCCTGATCGCCGGTCTGCTGCTCGCCGCGGGGGGTGGCCGGCGGCTCGGCGGCCGCCCGAAGGCGCTCCTGACCCACCGCGGCCGTCCGCTGGTCGAGCACGCGGTGCGCGTGCTGCGGGAGGGCGGCTGCGAGGTGGTCCATGTGGTGCTCGGCGCCTCGGCCGATCGCGTACGGGAGCGGGCCCAGCTCGCCGGGTGCGTGCTGGTCGAGAACCCGGAGTGGGCCGAGGGGATGGGGTCGTCGCTGCGAGCCGGGCTCGCCTCGCTGGCGGCCGAGGCGCTGCCGGTGGACGCGGCCCTGGTGAGCCTGGTGGACCAGCCGGGGATCGGCGCGGAGGCGGTGGCGCGGGTCCGGTCGGCGTACCGCTCGCGCGACGCCCTGGTGGCGGCTTCGTACGACGGCAGGCGCGGCCATCCGGTGCTTTTCGGCGCGGACCGCTGGGCGGGGATCGCGGCGGGGGCGGTCGGGGACCAGGGGGCGCGCGACTATCTGAAGGAGCACCGGGATGCGATCACCCTGGTGGACTGTTCGGATGTGGCCGAGCCGTACGACATCGACACGGAGGCGGATCTGGCGCACCTTGAGTGAAGGGGGTGGCACTGAGCGCCACGTTCTGTCGATCCAGAGAATCTCGACATCAACAAACGATTGAACTTCCACTATGAGGAAACTAGTATCCACTGTTCAGAAGCGCCTGACCTTGTGACGGCGCTCGCGGCCGCATCTCGGCGCCTGCGGCACTCCGTGCCGAACCGCGACGCCCGGCGGCCGCAAGGCACCGCCCGTGAAGCCCGCTGAAGGAAGTGACAGTTCATGTCCGCACCAGCGCCGTCCCCCCTGGCCGTCGTCGAAGCCGAGCCCCTGCCGAGGCAGGAGGAGGTGCTGACCGACGCGGCCCTCGCCTTCGTGGCGGAGCTGCACCGGCGGTTCACGCCACGCCGGGACGAGCTCCTCGCCCGCCGGGCGGAGCGCCGCGCCGAGATCGCCCGCACCTCGACCCTCGACTTCCTCCCGGAGACCGCCGCGATCCGCGCGGACGACTCCTGGCGGGTCGCGCCCGCCCCGGCGGCCCTGAACGACCGGCGTGTCGAGATCACCGGCCCGACCGACCGCAAGATGACGATCAACGCGCTGAACTCGGGCGCGAAGGTCTGGCTCGCCGACTTCGAGGACGCCTCGGCGCCGACCTGGGAGAACGTGGTCCTGGGGCAGGTCAACCTGATCGACGCGTACACCCGGAAGATCGACTTCACCGACCCGAAGTCGGGCAAGTCCTACGCCCTCAAGCCGGCCGACGAGCTGGCGACGGTGGTCATGCGCCCGCGCGGCTGGCACCTGGAGGAGCGTCACCTGACCTTCGAGGGCCGCCCGGTCCCCGGCGCGCTGGTCGACTTCGGCCTGTACTTCTTCCACAACGCCAAGCGGCTCATCGAGCTCGGCAAGGGCCCGTACTTCTACCTCCCGAAGACGGAGTCGCACCTGGAGGCCCGCCTCTGGAACGACATCTTCGTCTACGCGCAGGACTACGTCGGCATCCCGCGGGGCACCGTGCGCGCCACCGTCCTGATCGAGACGATCACGGCGGCGTACGAGATGGAGGAGATCCTCTACGAGCTCCGCGAGCACGCCGCCGGCCTCAACGCGGGTCGCTGGGACTACCTCTTCTCCATCGTCAAGAACTTCCGTGACGGCGGCGCCAAGTTCGTCCTGCCGGACCGCAACGCGGTGACGATGACGGCCCCGTTCATGCGGGCGTACACCGAACTCCTCGTGCGCACCTGCCACAAGCGCGGGGCGCACGCGATCGGCGGCATGGCGGCCTTCATCCCGTCCCGGCGTGACGCCGAGGTCAACAAGGTGGCCTTCGAGAAGGTCAAGGCGGACAAGGACCGCGAGGCGGGCGACGGCTTCGACGGCTCCTGGGTCGCGCACCCGGACCTCGTCCCGATCGCGATGGCCTCCTTCGACGCGGTCCTCGGCGACCGGCCGAACCAGAAGGACCGCCTCCGCGAGGACGTCTCGGTGGCGCCCGGCGACCTGATCGCCATCGACTCCCTCGACGCGAAGCCCACGTACGACGGGCTGCGCAACGCGGTCCAGGTCGGCATCCGCTACATCGAGGCCTGGCTCCGCGGTCTCGGCGCGGTCGCCATCTTCAACCTGATGGAGGACGCGGCCACGGCCGAGATCTCGCGCTCGCAGATCTGGCAGTGGATCAACGCGGGCGTGGAATTCGAGCACGCCGGAGAGAGCGTGAAGGCCACTCCGGAGCTGGCCCGCAAGGTCGCGGCGGAGGAACTGGCCGCGATCCGCGCGGAGGTCGGCGAGGAGGCCTTCGCGGCCGGCAAGTGGCAGCAGGCCCACGACCTTCTGCTCCATGTCTCGCTCGACGCCGACTACGCCGACTTCCTGACCCTCCCGGCGTACGAGCAGCTGATCGGCTGATTTCTCATCACCGATTGATCGTCGCCCACTGACCGGCTGACCCGCACAGCGGCCGAGCAGTGTCCGGCAGTAACCGAAAAAGCAGGCTCCGCCCCTGGTGAACGCACAGCACCGGGGGCGGAGCCGTTTTCGATCCGGGGCGTTTCACAGGGCATGTGACGCAACCGAGACGTGCGGCTACCTAGCGGTAACAAGCCACGGCGTGCCAGATTCCGCATGCCACCGGCCGGCGGCTGACCCTCACTCCATCGCAAGGACGCAGGAGCGCAGCCATGCCCACCCCCCACCCCTCCCCCCGCCGTGCAGTGCGCGGACTTCTCGCCCTCTCGCTCGCCGCGGGCGGGCTGCTGGCCGCCGGTGGCGGCTCCCCGGCGCTGGCGAGCCCGGGCGCGGGGCCCACCGCCGTCGTGTCGATGGGTGACAGTTACATCTCGGGCGAGGCCGGGCGCTGGCAGGGCAACAGCCTGACCAACACCGGCAGCCGCAACGGGACCGACCGGGCGTGGACGGGGAGCGCGTACGATCCCAGCCGCGTCTACGGGACCACGGCCGCCAACGGCTGTCACCGATCCGACTCGGCCGAGGTGAAGAGCGCGGGACCGATCGCGTCGGCGCTGATCAACATCGCCTGCTCGGGCGCCACGACCCGGAACGTCTTCCGGGCGGCGAGCGGCGGCGTGGCCTACAAGGGCGAGGCGCCGCAGGCCGACCAGCTCGCCTCCATCGCCGCCTCCCACGACGTCGAGATGATCGTGCTGTCGATCGGCGGCAACGACCTGGGCTTCGCCGACATCATCACCACCTGCGCGACCGATTACATCGTCTGGTACTCCTACTGCCACGACGACCAGCAGGCCGAGGTCGACGCGAAGATCGACGGTGTGATGGCGAACGTCGGCAAATCGGTGGACGAGATCCGGGCGGTCATGTCAGGCGCCGGGTACGCCGCGTCCGACTACCGGATCGTGCTCCAGTCGTACCCCTCGCCCATCCCGCGCGGTGCGGAGAACCGGTACGCGGAGAGCGGCTGGAGCCGCACCAACACCGGCGGCTGCCCCTTCTGGAACCTGGACTCCGACTGGGCACGGGACTCGCTGGTCCCGCAGATCGCCAACCGTCTGAAGGGGGTTGCGGCGGCGAAGGGCGTGCAGTTCATGGATCTGCGCGACATGCTGCAGGGCCGTGAGGTGTGCGCGAAGGCCAGCAAGCAGGTCAGCGCGACCGTACCCGCCTCGGCGTCGACCAGTGAATGGGCTCGCTGGATCGACCAGAACCAGACTCAGGGCCCCCTCCAGGAGAACATGCACCCGAACCACTACGGGCAGTTGGCGCTCGGCCGCTGTCTCGCGCTGGTCCACGCCCGGCCGAGCGGGAACGTCAGCTGCCGGAACACGGCGGGGACGGGCGCGTCGGGGATGTACCTGACCTCCCTCTCCTGACCATCCCGTCCTACCTTTCCCGGCCCCCCACGGGATCAGCGGGTGCGGCGCGCGCTCCGGGGACGGCGCCGCGCCCGCTCCTTCCCCGGGCCCGGCGCGGGGAGGGCGATGCCGAGGGCTCTCAGCGTCCGGGAGGCCGTGTGCGGGTCGGCCGCGGCCATCTCCTTGGCCAGGGCCGGGGCGCCGCCGGGCCAGCCCGCGGCGGCGGTGTCGAAGGCGGTCCGTCCGGCGGCGGTGTCGAAGGTGGCGGTCCGTCCGGCCGAGCGGCGGGAGAGCCGGTCCAGGATCAGGACGGCGCGGGCGGAGGGCGGCACGCGGGTCTCGTCGGCCGGCTCACCCCGGGCGCGCAGCACGCCGTAGGCGTACGCCCCCATCACGGGGTCGTCGAGAGCCCCGCGCAGCGCCTCGACGGGGGCCGCCTCGGGGTCCAGGGCGCCGAAGAGGGCGCGGGTGGCGGCCGCCTCGGAGGTGCCGGCGTTGACGGTGCCGAGGGCGGTGAGCAGTTGGGCCCAGGCCTCGACGGTGTTCCCGTGCGCGCGGAGCCAGTCGGCGAGGACGCGGGAGGCGGCCGAGGCGGACCAGCCCTCGGCGGCGGCGATGATCGTCGGGGCGTCCCAGGCGGCGGCCTCGTCGGCGTCGGGCGCGGCGACGCCCCGGACCCGCAGCAGGTAGCGGAGCACCTCGACGCCCCACGGGGTGAGCCCGAAGGCGTCCCCGGTACGGAAGACCATGCGGGTCGCCGCGAGCCGGTCGACGGTGTCGGCCATGGCCCGGGCGGACGGTTCCAGCCGGGTCCGGTCGGCGTCCGTGATGGCCGATCCGACGAGCCGGGACAGCTCCGGGACGGGCGGCACCTGGTACTCCTCGGGCGCCTTCGCCGGTACGAGGACGGGCGCGTCCTCCAGGCGGGGATCGACCGGCCAGTCCTCGAACTCGGCGGCCCTGCGGGCGACCGACTCGGCGGTGGAGCCCCGCTGGTACAGCGCGTAGAGCAGGTGCGCGGCCTCGCCGTCGTAGAGTCCGCCGTTTTCGTCGCCCTTCATCTCCTCGACGGCGGCGGCGAGCAGATCGGCGCCGGCCTCGACCGACCGCTGGGGGTCGTGGGCCTCCATCGGGGGCGGCGGGAGCGGTGCCCAGGAGTCGCCGTAGTAGTCGAGGTGCTCGTCGAGGAGGGTGTCGGCGAGGACGAGATGGGGGAAGGCCTCGGGACCCGGCGCGAGGTGCGCGTACGGCCCGGCGAGCGCCCCGGAGAGTCCCTCGGCGGTCCACCGGTCGAGGAGTTCGCCCGCCACCCGGCCGACGCCGTGCGAGACGTCCTCGTCGGAGAGCAGCGGCCCGGCGGGCGAGGGCGCTTCGGCGTCCCTCATGTACGCCCCGGTCAGGAGTTCGGCGAGCATCATGCCGACGAACTCGCTGCGGTTCATCAGGTCGGCCCGGTGCAGCCCGTCGGGCGGGGTCACGTCGTCGCGGGCGGCGAGCCAGGCGCGTACGGCGGCGGGGTCGTCGCGGTCGACGCCGTCGGCGATCAGCAGGGAGGCGTACCAGCGCTGCCAGGTGAGGTTGGCGGGGTCCGTCATGGCCCGCTCGAAGTCGGGCCCGGTCTCCATGATCGCGGCCACGATCCGCGCCTGCCGCTTCCGGTTGAGCCGCCCGGCCTCGCGCACCCGCTCGGTCAGCGCCACGAGCACGGCCGGGTAGGCGGCCAGCTCCTCGGGCGTCGCGTAGACGAAGGCCGGCAGGTCCTCGACGAGCACATGCCGTACGAGATCGACGGTGGGCTCGGGCAGCCCGCTCCTGCGGTCGGCCCCGCGCAGGGACAACAGCCCGAGCAGGGCGTCGGCGGCGCGCGTGTACGAGGGGTCGCGGGACTCGGGGGTTCCGTCGAGGAACGTCTCGAGCCCGGTGTTGGTGAGCACGGTGACTGCCACCTTTCCCAGGGTAGTTCCGCAGCGG
Organism: Streptomyces sp. NPDC015346; assembly: GCF_043078785.1. Lineage (NCBI taxonomy): Bacteria > Bacillati > Actinomycetota > Actinomycetes > Kitasatosporales > Streptomycetaceae > Streptomyces > Streptomyces sp. NPDC015346. The sequence goes on from NZ_JBIBTW010000002.1 coordinate 693,325, forward strand.
GCCGGACGCCGAGGCGGCGGCCGTCGGCGGGGAGCGCTGTCATATGACAACAACGGTGCGCTGGGCGGAGAAGTCACCCCAGGTGCCGTCCGGGAGCTTGGCGCGGAGTTTGACGCTGTAGCGGGTGCCGGGGCTGTCGGGGACGGTGAAGGTGTAGGTCGCGCGGCCGAGGGGCGGTTCGGCGCCCCAGACGATGGTCGTGGCGAACTTTTCGTTGAGGTAGAGCTGGTGCTCCTTGACCACGGCGCCGGTCTTCGGCGGGGTCCAGGTCAGGGTGATCCCGTCCTTGGTGGCGGTCGCCTTCAGGTCGGTGGGGGCGGTGTTCGCCGGGGCGCCGGGGGCGCGGGCGGTGGTGAGGTCGGCGGGGGCGCTGTCCGGGGAGGAGTTCTCGGCGGCGTCGCGGGCGCGGACGGTGAAGGTGTAGACGGTGCCGGGGCGCAGGCCGGTGACGCGGGCGGTGGTGGCGGTGCCGGAGACGGTGTGGATCCGGGAGTCGGCCTGGTAGACGTCGTAGGCGGTGACCTTGGTGTCGTCGCGGGCCGGTGTCCAGGTCAGGGTGGCCGCGCGACCGCCGTCAGGGGTGGCGCGCAGGGCGGCGGGGGCGGTGGGGGGTGTGCGGTCCCGGGCGGTGGCGGCGAGGGTGGTGGCGGGGACGGCGGCGCTGTGCGGGGAGCGGTTTCCGGCGGCGTCGCGGGCGCGGACGGTGAAGGTGTAGGGGGTGGCCGGGGTGAGGTTCACGATGTCGGTCATGAGGGTCGTGGCCCGGAGCTCCTTCACCTTGCGGCCCTGCTGGTAGACCTCGTAGGCGGTGACGGCGCGGTCGTCGGTGGCCGCGCTCCACATGACGTGGACCGTGCGGGCGCTGCCGGAGGCGGCGGTGACGCCGGTGGGGGCGGTGGGGGCGGCGGTGTCCTCAGCGGGGGCCGGGGAGCAGGCCGCGACGCAGAGCGCGGCGGCGGTCAGGAGGGGTACGGCGGCCAAGCGGGGTACGGCGGCCAAGCGGGTTGCGGGGGTCAAGTGGGTTGCGGCCAGCGGGCGTTGCACGGGAATGCCTCCGTCCGTCGACATGGTCCAGACCTTTATTGCACCTGGGTGGGAGCCGCGACAAGAGGGCGGGGCGGGGTCGTTGTCAGTGGGGTGCGCTTCACTGGATTCATCACTCTCCGTGACGGGTTCTGGGGGAATCATGACGGACCGTATGACCTATACGACGCTCGGCGGACTGCGCGAGCGCGGCTGGACGGACGCGATGGTGCGCGACCTGCTGGGCGAGCCCGATGTGCAGGGCCGGGATCCGCGGCGCTGGTCGCTCGCGCCCGTGCGGCTCTATCTGCTGGCGCGGGTGGAGGCGGTGGAGCGGACGCCCGAGTTCGCGCAGTGCGCTGCCGCCTCGGGGTCGAGGTCCGCGGCCGCGGAGGCGGGGGCGGAGCGCCGGCGCCGGGCGGTGCTGGCGGCGATCCGCGCGGAGCCGATCGAGGTGCCCCGGCTCCCCGCCGCGGAGCTGGAGCGCAGGGCGGTCCGCCACCGGCACCTGCTCGGCGCCCGCGGCCCGGGCGGGGTCGCCGCGGGGGCTCTGGTGCGGTGGCAGGTGAGCTATTTACGGCACGCGCTGTCGCGGTACGACACGCTGCTCGACGGGCTGTACGGCTCGACGGGCCGGGCGGAGGCCGAACGGCTGCTGAGCAGAAGGCTGTACGAAGCGATCGCGGCGGCCTATCCGGCGCTGGCGCGGGAGTGCTCGCGGCGCATGGGAGCGGAGCGGTGAGCACCGATGAGTTCCGGCGGTGGGGACGGTCTTCCACCTATGGAGAACATGGAAATGGAAAGCATGGAGAAGGCCGAGAAGACGGCGCACATCGATCTGGGCGCGGCCGCGGAGCGGGTCGCGCGGCTGGCGGCGCGCGTCGGCGACGAGCGGCTGGACGACCCGACGCCGTGTCCCGCCTATGCGGTACGGGAGGTGCTCGGGCACCTGGCGGGGCTGAGCGTGGCCTTCCGCGACGCGGCGCGCAAGGACTTCGGCCCGACGACGAACACGCCGCCCGGATCGTCCCTGCCGGTCCTGCCGGACGACTGGCGTACGGCGCTGCCGCGGGCGCTGGACGAGCTGGCGGCGGCCTGGCGGGAGCCGGGCGCCTGGGAGGGGGACACCCGGGCGGGCGGGGTCGAGCTGCCGGCCGTGGTGATGGGCCGGGTCGCGCTCAACGAGCTGGTGATCCACGGCTGGGACCTGGCCCGGGCGACGGGCCAGGAGTACGGGGTGAGCGAGGAGGAACTGACGGTCTCCGAGACCCTGCTGGCTCCGGCGGAGGACGCCGCCCCCGGGGACGAGGGCTTCTTCGGCCCGATCGTGCCGGTCTCCCCGACGGCCCCTCGCCTGGACCGCGTGATCGGTCTGAGCGGCCGCCACCCGGACTGGCGCGCCGCGTAGGGAGGTTCGGGAGCGGGGACGGGCGCGGGGGCGGGGGCGGGGGCGAGGCTCGGGGAACTGCTCGCCCGGTCGGGCCCTGCGGGGCCGGTACGCGGTGGTGGCGTGGTGCGCGTGGTGGTGCGGGTCGCTGGTTCGGGGCTCACGCCCCCGAAGGCGTTGCCGTCAGGCGTGTGACGAGGCGGCAGGCCGCGGGGATCGGGGCGATCAGGGGGACGTCGAAGTCGGGGCGGAGGGACTCCGCCGCGTCGGACAAGGGGCCGCCGGCGATGACGATCGCGCGGGCTCCGTCCCGTAGGACGCAGCGCTCCCCCGCGAGCGCCAGACTCTCGCGCAGTGACTCCGGTCGGGCGGCGAGCTTCTCGGGGGCGCCCTGCGTCAGGCGGAGGCCGGTGAAGAGGTGCGTGAGGCCGAGGCGGGCGACCTGGTCGGCGATCGAGTCCGCGAGCAGGGGGGTCGTCGTCGCGATGCCGAACGGAGTGCCTCCGGCGGACGCCTCCAGGAGGGCGGCCTCGCCGATCCCCACGACCGGCACGCCACCACCCGCCAGTGCCCGCAGGTCGTCCAGGCCCGGGTCGCCGAAGGCGGCCACGATCAGGGCCGCCCCGTCTCCGGCGGCCAGCGCCCGGCGGCCGGCCGCGACCACCTCGGGGGCCGCGGCCCGCAGCGCGGCGGGTTCGGTGAGCATGCGGGGGCCGCGCTCCACGGTCACGCCCTGGACGGGGACCGCCGGACCCAGGGTCCGCCGTGCGACGGCGGTCATCATCGCCGTCGTACTGACGGAGGTGTTGGGGTTGATGAGCACGACCCCGCGCCCGCCGACGCCCTGGTTCGTCCCGCCGAGGCCCTGGTTCGTCTGGCCGAGGCTCTGGTTCGTCCCGCCGACGCCCTGGTTCGTCCGGCCGGCGCCCCGGCCGGGCACGCGCGCGAGGCCGGCCCCCGCGTGGTGTGCGGGGGCCGGCTCGGCGGCGGGGCGGGGCGTGTTCAGTGGACGTGCGCCGCCTTGGCCGTACGGGTCTCGGAGATCTCCTCGCCCGGTTCCATGGGCGCCGTGACCTCGTCGTCGTCCCGGCGCCTGCCGAGGTGGTTGAAGACCAGGTTCAGCAGGACCGCCGCGACGCAGCCGGTCGAGATGCCCGAGTCCAGGATGATCTTCGCGGTCTCCGGGAAGGCGTGATAGAACTCCGGCTCCGTGATCGGGATGATGCCGACGGCCAGCGATACCGCCACGATCAGCACGTTGTTGTCCTTCTCCAGGCCGGCCTTGACCAGGGTCTGGATGCCGCTGGCCGCGACCGAGCCGAAGAGGACCACGCCCGCGCCGCCGAGCACCGGGCGCGGGACGACCGAGATCAGCGAGGCGGCCACCGGCGAGAGGCCCATCAGGACCAGGAAGCCGCCGCCGCAGGCGACGACGAAGCGGCTGCGGATCTTGGTCATCGCGACCAGACCGATGTTCTGGGCGAACGCGCTGCACATGAAGCCGTTGAAGAGCGGGCTGATGGCGGAGCCGAGGGTGTCGGCGCGCAGGCCGGCCGCGATGGTCTTCTCGTCGGCGGGCCGGTCGACGATCTCGCCGAGCGCCAGCATGTCGGCGGTCGACTCGGTCATCGAGACCAGCATGACCACGCACATGGAGATGATCGCGGCGAGCGCGAACTGCGGGGCGCCGAAGTGGAAGGGGTTCGGGAAGCCGACGACGGACGCCTCGGTCACCGGGCTGAAGTCCGTGACGCCGAAGGGGATCGCGATGAGCGTGCCGATGACGAGACCGACCAGGACGGCGATCTGCTTCAGGAAGCCCCGGGTGAAGCGGCGCAGGACCAGGACCACCGCGAGGGTGATGCCCGCGAGGGTGAGGTACGTGGTCGAACCGTAGTCGTCGGCCGCGGGGTTGGGCCCCTGGGCCCAGCCGAAGGCGACCGGGAGCAGCGAGACGCCGATGAGCGTGATCACCGTGCCGGTGACGACCGGCGGGAAGAAGCGGACCAGCTTGGAGAAGTAGGGAGCGGCTATGAAGCCCAGTACACCGGCGACGATGATCGCGCCGAAGATGATGGGCAGGGCGTCGGCCTTGTCGTCGGTCGTGTCGATGATGGCGAGCATCGGCGCGACGCCGGCGAAGGTGACGCCGTTGACGAAGGGGAGCCGGGCGCCGATGTTCCAGACGCCGAGCGTCTGGAGGAAGGTGGCGAGTCCGGCGGTGAAGAGGCTGGCTCCGGTGAGGAAGGTCAGCTCGGTGCCGGAGAGCCCGACAGCCGCACCGACGATCAACGGCGGGGCCACCACGCCCGCGTACATGGCGGCCACGTGCTGCAGACCGCTGGTGATCATTTTCAGGGGCGGCAGAGTCTCGTCGACCGGATGCTTCTCGCTCCGGTCTTCGGTGTCGGCGCCTGCGTCTTGTGCATCATTGCGAAACCTGGGCTTGGCGGCCACGGCGGTTCCTCCGGTCGGTTACACGTCAGCGAAGACGTGGATGTCAGGGAGGTGGTGCAAGGTGGTGCAAAGTGGTGCAGAAATGCGCCTCACGGTGTGCGGCTCATGAGGAACGCTGGGGTGGTGCGGGGCTGCTGCTTTTCTTCGTGTGGTCGCGCAGGCCTGGGGGTGCCGTGCGTTTGTCGTGCGTTTGTCGTGTGTCGAGCGTCGTGTGTCCGGGATGGGTGGACACACGTCGACCGTCCGGGGGGCGCCGTACCTCTTTACGTACGGACACCCCCCGTCGGGCCGGCCACGGGCCCCGCTCGGGTCCGTGGCGACCGACCGAGGGCCGTCCCCCTCGGTCGGACTCCTTGGGGTGGATCAGCCCTGGGCCGTGATGCGGGCCAGGCGCTGAGCCTCCGCGCGCGCGTCGCGCGCGATCGCCTCTTCGTCCGCGAACAGCAGGCGGTTGTTCTCGACGATCTGCTTGCCGTTGACGAACGAGGCCGTCACCGGGGCAGCGGCGCCGAAGACGATCGCGGTCACCGGGTCGGCGATCGAGGAGTGGCCGAGCCCGTCGATCTTCCAGAGCACGAAGTCGGCGAGCTTGCCGGCCTCCAGCGAACCGATCGAGTCGGCCCGGCCGAGGACCTGGGCGCCGCCGTACGTGCCGAGGCGCAGGGCCTGGCGGGCGTTGAGCGCGGCCTCGCGGTGGGCGCCGAGGCGGTTGACGAGGAGCGCGTTGCGCAGCTCGGTGTGGAGCTCGCCCGACTCGTTGGACGCCGTGCCGTCGACGCCGAGGCCGACCGGCACGCCCGCCTTGAGCATGTCGGGGACCCGGGCGATGCCTGCGGCGAGGCGCGCGTTGGAGGAGGGGCAGTGCGCCACGCCCGTACCGGTACGGGCGAAGGCGGCGATGTCGGAGTCGTTCATGTGGACGCAGTGCGCCATCCACACGTCCTCACCGAGGAAGCCGGTCGACTCGAAGTAGTCGGTCGGGCCCATGCCGAAGAGCTCGTGGCAGAACTTCTCCTCCTCCACCGTCTCCGAGCCGTGGGTGTGCATCCGCACGCCGAGGCGGCGGGCCAGCTCGGCACCCTCCTTGAGGAGGCGGGTGGAGATGGAGAAGGGGGAGCAGGGGGCGACGGCGACCTGGGTCATCGCGTCGAAGGAGGCGTCGTGGAACTTCTTGACCGTCTCCTCGGTCGCGGCGAGCGCGCCCTCGGTAGTCTCCACGGCGAAGTCCGGCGGGAGGAAGCCGTCCTTCTCGCTCATGTCCATCGAGCCGCGGGCGAGGGTGAAGCGCACGCCCATGTCCGAGGCGGCGCCGATGATGGCGCCGGACAGGTCGCCGGAGTTCTTCGGGAAGACGTAGTGGTGGTCCATGGCCGTGGTGACACCACCGCGGGCCATCATGGCCAGCGAGCCCTGGGCGGCGACGCGGACCATCGACTCGTCGATGCGGGCCCACGTCGGGTAGAGCGCGACGAGCCAGTTGAAGAGGTTGTGGTCGGTGGCCAGGCCCCGGGTGATCCACTGGTAGAAGTGGTGGTGCGTGTTGATCAGACCGGGCGTCACCAGGTGACCGGTGGCGTCGATCCGGCGTACCACGTTCTCCAGGCCCTCGGGCGCCTTGCCGGCGCCGATGGACTCGATCTTGTTGCCGGCGACGACCAGGTACCCGGAGGCGTACTCGGTGTCGTTGGCGTCTACGGTCGCGATCGCACAGTTCTCGATGACGATGCGCTGGGCTGCCGAAGGTGCTGCCATGGCGGTGGTTCCTTCATTCCTCTGCGGTGGTGTGGGCACGGCAGGACCCTAGGAGGATTTGAGTGCCGGGGCCGCGTGACGGCTCCGGGTGCCGAGATGGTGGAAGAACAGATTGAGCATGACCGCCGCCAGCGCTCCGGCGCTGATGCCGGAGCCGAGCACGGTCTGCGCCCAGGCGGGGAAGTCCGTGTAGAAGGTGGGTGCGGCGAGCGGGATGATGCCCGCTCCGAGCGCCACCGCCACCAGGACGATGTTGGAGCTGTCGTCGAGCCCGGCTTCGGAGAGGGTACGGATACCGCTGACCGCGATCGAGCCGAAGAGGACGATGCCGGCGCCGCCGAGGACGGGCATCGGCACCATGGAGACGACCGCGCCGAGGACCGGGAAGGCGCCGAGGACCAGCAGGGCGCCGCCGGCGGCGGCGACGACGTAGCGGGAGCGGACGCGGGTCAGCGAGACCACGCCGACGTTCTGGGCGAAGGCCGAGGTGGGGAAGCCGCCGAAGACGGGGCCGAGGAGGGTCGCGACGCCGTCGGTCCGCAGGCCGCGGGTGATCGTCCGCCCGTCGCTGCGGCGCTCGCAGATCTCGCCGAGGGCGAGCATGCCCGCGCTGGACTCGGTCATGAGGACGAGCATCACGATGCACAGCGAGAGGATCGCGGCGGGCTGGAACTCCGGTGCGCCGAAGGCGAAGAGCGAGGGCAGTGCCGCGACCGGCGCCTCCCTCAGGGCGGAGAAGTCGGCCATCCCGAAGGGGACCGCGGCGAGCGTTCCGATGAAGAGGCCGAGCAGCAGGGCGATCTGCTTGAGGAAGCCCTTGCAGAAGCGCTGGAAGAGCAGGATCACGACGAGCGTGAAGGCGGCGAGCGCGAGGTACTTGGCGGCGCCGAAGTCGACGGCCTCCTTGTCGCCTCCCTGGGCCCAGCTCACCGGTACGGGCATCAGGGTGACGCCGATGAGGGTGATCACGACGCCCGTGACGAGCGGCGGGAAGAAGCGCAGGAGCCGGCCGAAGAAGGGGCCGACGGCGAGGCAGAAGACTCCGGCGACCATCACCGCGCCGTAGATGGCGGGCAGTTGGTGACCCGGGGCGCTGGTCTCGGCGATCGCCAGCATCGGTGCGATGCCGGCGGACGAGGCCGCGTTGACGAACGGGAGCCGGTTGCCGGCGAACCGCCCGGCACCGATGGTCTGCAGGAGCGTGGCACAGCCGGCGATGAGCAGACTCGCGGCGATGAGGCGGGTCATCCCGGCGGCGTCCAGACCGACCGCCTGGCCGATGATGAGCGGAGGGGTGACGACGCCCGCGTACATGGCCGCGATGTGCTGGAGTGCGGCGGGTACGAGCCGCGAGGCGGGAAGCTTCTCGTCCACCGGGTGGACCTCGGTCGAGGTGGCCGGCGGGGTGGAACACGGGCCTGCGGCAGGTGCCGGCCCCGTTGCGGGCTGTGCCATGGGTACGTCCCTCCGGTCTGGTGGTCGGCCCCCGCCCGACTGCGGGCGGGCGGGGGCGACCACACAGGGCCGCTTAGAGGTTGGTCATGTCGACCGGGATCTGTGCCGTGGCTCCGTCGCGCAGCACGGTCGCCTCGATGAGGCCGTACGGGCGGTCGGCGGCGTAGTAGACCTCGTTGTCGTTCTTGAGCCCGAAGGGCTCCAGGTCCACCAGGAAGTGGTGCTTGTTCGGGAGCGAGAAGCGGACCTCGTCGATCTCCGAACGGTGGCTGATGATCCGGGTGGCCATCTGGTACAGCGTCTGCTGCAGCGAGTACGAGTACGTCTCGGCGAAGGCCTGGAGCATGTGCTTGCGCGTCTGCTCGTAGGACTTCTCCCAGTTCGGCATCCGCTGCTCGTCGTCGGTCCAGTTGAACCGCCAGCGGCCGGAGACCTGCGTGGCCAGGATGCGGTCGTACGCCTCCTGGAGCGTCGTGTACTTGTCCTTGATGTAGCCCCAGAACTCCGAGTTGGTGGAGTTCATGACGATGAGGTCCTTGAGGCCGGAGATGACCTCCCACTTCTCACCGTCGTACGTGATCTGGGTGACGCGGGTCTCCTGGCCCTTGCGGGCGAAGGAGTGGTTGACGTCGTCGGCCCCGATGAACTTGGAGTTGGCGTCGGAGGTGGCGATGCGCTCCCAGGAGTACTCCTCGATCCGGATCCGGGCCCGGTGGATGGGCTCCTGGCTGGTCACGAAGTGACGCGCCAGGTGGATGCCGAACTGCTCGGCCGACTCGATCCCGTACTCCTTGGCGAAGGCGTAGACGGTGTTCTTCGTCGTGTCGGTGGGCAGGCAGTGGGCGTTGGAGCCGGTGAGGTGGACGTCGTCGAGGTCGCCGGAGAGGGCGACGGAGACGTTGAGGTCCTTGATGTGGTGGGTGTCGCCGTCCCGCGTGATCTTGACGACGCGGTTCTCTGCTTTGCCGTACTGGTTCTGGCCGAGAATCGTGGGCATGTCTGCTAGCTCCCTCGGTAAACGGAGTAGCCGAACGGGTTGAGCAGCAGCGGTACGTGGTAATGCTCGCCCGGCTTGACGGCGAACGTGATCGCCACCTCCGGGAAGAACGCACCGCTGTCCCTTACGCGGGGGGCGTCCTGCTGCGCCTCGGCTTGCTTCTTGGAGAAGTACTCCTCGACCTCGAAGTCGAGTCGTACGTGGGTGGTGCCCTCCGGCAGGGCCGGCAGGTCCTTGCAGCGCCCGTCCGCGTCGGTGGCGGAGCCGCCGAGTGCGACCCACTCCGCGTCGAAGCCGCTGCGGGCCGCGAGCGAGATGGCGACGCCCTCGGCGGGGCGGCCGATGCTGGTGTCCAGGATGTGCGTGGACACCGAGGCGGTGGTGTCGGTGCTCATGCGGCGCTCTCTTCCTCTACGAGACGGGTCAGGCGGATGCGGTTGATCTTGCCCAGTTCGGTGCGGACGATCTCCCGCTCCTGCTCGGGCGAGTGCTCGATCCGCTCGCGGACCGCGTCGCGCATCTCTTCGCCGGTCTTGCCGGTGGCGCAGATCAGGAAGACATGACCGAACTTGTCCTGGTAGGCCAGGTTGAGTTCGAGCATCTCGGCCTTGAGCTCCTCGGAGGCACCGGCCATCCCGCTCTGCTCGCGGGAAGAGGTCGGGTCCCCTGCCTTCGGACGACCGATCGGCGGGTGGCCCGCCATCGCCTCTGCCAGGTCCTCGGCGGTCAGCTCGGCCATGGCGGCGTCGCTGGCGCGGAAGAGGGCTTCGACGGTGGCGTACGGGCGCTGGGCGAGGATCTTGCTCCCCCACGCCGAACTGGAACACACCTCGTGGAGCGCGGCGACAGCGTCGCTGTCCGCCGAGGTGTTGAACCGGGTGAGGCCCGGTGTCGTACCTGAAGTCACGGGAAGCCTCCGTGGCTGTTTTTCGCTGTGCGTCGGACGGGCTGCGGATAGCTAACGCCCTCCCGCAACACCACGTCAACACTTTGTTGAAAACTCGGCCACACAAAAGCCGTCGTCCCGACATCCGGACGACGGCTCATGGTCAACACATGATCGACTAGCCGTTCTTGGCGGCGTTTTCCCTGTTCAGGTAGTTGTACACGGTGAAGCGGCTGACACCCAGTGCCCCGGCCACGGTCTCCACTCCATGCCGTACGGAGAAGGCCCCGCGGGCTTCGAGCAGGCGGACCGCCTCCTGCTTGGCCTTGCGGTCGAGCTCGGCCAGTGGCATCCCGTGCCGCCGTTCCATCGCGGCCAGGATGTGATCGAGCGAGTCGGAGAGCTGCGGCAGGCGGACGGCGAGCACGTCCTCGCCCTCCCAGGCGAGGACCACGTCGTCCGGCTCGGCCTGCTCGGGGCCCAGTATCTCCGCGCCCATCGCGTCGACCAGCGGTTTCACCGCGGCGACCAGGGGGTGTTCGTTCACTTCTCGCCCTCCCCGCCACCATCGGCGGCGCCGTCGATCACATTGACCTGGAGGGAGACACGGGTCGCACCGGCCGCCAGTGACTTGCGCAGCAGGGCGTCGACGGCGGTCAGCACCTCGTCGGCGGCGCCCTCCGCCGTATTGCCGAAGGGGCCGACGTCGACCGCGTCGAGCTCGGCCGCCTGGATGACCTCACGCGCCACGACGGCGTGCGCGGGCGCCTCGTCCAGGTCGAACGGCTCGGTCGTGAACTCCACTCTCAAACGCACCATGGCCCCACGCTACTGGTCAGGAGGCGGCCGGCGGCAGCCCGGAGCGGCCGGGCCCTCTTGACACCCCCGCACACCTCCGTGCAACATTCCGTCAGACAGAAACTTACTTCCGCAATACGGAAGGAGCGCCGCCCCTCATGGGATACACGGACCAGCGCTTCGATGTGAACCTGTCGATCCTCTTCACGGAACTCCCGCTTCTGGAGCGCCCCGCGGCCGCCGCCGCGGCGGGCTTCACCGCGGTCGAGCTGTGGTGGCCCTGGATCGACACCGCCACCCCCGACCAGAGCGAGCTCGACGCGCTCAAGAAGGCTCTGGACGACGCCGGCACCCAGCTGGTGGGCCTGAACTTCTACGCCGGACAGCTGCCTGGACCGGACCGCGGCGCCCTCTCGGTGCCCGGTGAGGAGTCCGACCGCTTCCGCGCCAACATCGACGTGGCGGCCGACTTCGCCGCCTCGGTCGGCTGCAAGGCGCTCAACGCGCTCTACGGCAACCGCGTCGACGGCGTCGACCCGCAGATCCAGGACTCCCTCGCCCTGGAGAACCTGGTCCTCGCCGCCCGCGCGGCGGACCGGATCGGCGCGATCCTGCTGATCGAGACCCTGAACAAGCCGGAGTCGCCGCTCTACCCGCTGGTGAGCGCCCCCTCCGCGATCGAGGTCGTCGACAAGGTCAACGCGGCCACCGGGCTCGGCAACGCCAAGTTCCTCCTCGACATCTACCACCTGTCGATGAACGGCGAGAACGTGAGCGAGGTCATCGCCCAGTACGCGGACAAGACCGGCCACGTCCAGATCGCCGACAACCCGGGCCGCGGCGCGCCGGGCACCGGCGACCTGCCGCTGGAGCAGCTCCTCGACGAGCTCAAGAAGGCCGGCTACGACGGCTGGGTCGGCCTGGAGTACAAGGCCGCCGACGCCGCCGCGTCCTTCGAGTGGCTCCCGGCCGAGGCCCGCGCGGCCCGCTGACGGCCGACCCGCCGACTTCCTCCCCGTACCACCAGTTTTTGAGAGGCACCCTCATCATGAGCACACTCCCCAAGATCGCGTGGATCGGTCTCGGCATCATGGGCTCCCCCATGTCCGAGAACCTGATCAAGGCCGGCTACTCGGTCACCGGCTTCACCCTGGAGCAGGACAAGCTGGACCGCCTGGCCAAGGCCGGCGGCACCGCCGCCGCGTCGATCGCCGAGGCCGTCAAGGACGCCGACGTCGTCATCACGATGGTTCCGGCCTCCCCGCAGGTCGAGGCCATCGCCTACGGTGAGAACGGCATCCTGGAGAACGCGAAGTCCGGTGCGCTGATCATCGACATGTCGTCGATCACCCCGCAGACCTCCGTCGACCTGGCCAAGAACGCCAAGGAGAAGGGCATCCGCGTCCTCGACGCGCCCGTCTCCGGCGGCGAGGCCGGCGCCATCGAGGCCGTCCTGTCGATCATGGTGGGTGGCGAGCAGGCCGACTTCGACGAGGCCCTGCCGATCCTCGAGGCCCTCGGCAAGACCATCGTCCTGTGCGGTCCGCACGGCTCCGGCCAGACGGTGAAGGCGGCCAACCAGCTCATCGTCGCGGTCAACATCCAGGCCTGCGCCGAGGCCGTCGTCTTCCTCGAGAAGTCCGGCGTGAACCTCCAGGCCGCCCTGGACGTCCTCAACGGCGGTCTGGCCGGCTCCACGGTCCTGACCCGCAAGAAGGACAACTTCCTGAACCGGGACTTCAAGCCCGGCTTCCGGATCGACCTGCACCACAAGGACATGGGCATCGTCACCGACGCCGCCCGCAACGTCGGCGCGGCCCTCCCGGTCGGCGCGGTCGTCGCCCAGCTCGTCGCCTCCCTGCGTGCGCAGGGCGACGGCGGCCTGGACCACTCGGCCCTGCTGCGCGCCGTCGAGCGCCTCTCCGGCCAGCAGGTCTGACCCTCCACCCCTGAGAAGGGGCCCAGATTTCCGGACGGCGGCGGCGCTGACACCTGTCCTGTCGCGCCCAGGCGTCGTCGCCGTCCGGAACACCCACTTCATTTTCAACAAACTGTTGACGTTGGCTCCGGGACGTACTTACGCTCCAGCCACCCCCCAGCAGTGCAGCTCCCGTACGGAAGGTCACGATGTCGAAGCGCGTGCTTACGACCGAGTCCGGCGCCCCGGTCGCCGACAACCAGAACTCCGCCACCGCCGGCGTCGGTGGCCCCATCCTGCTGCAGGACCAGCACCTGCTGGAGAAGCTCGCGCGCTTCAACCGTGAGCGGATCCCGGAGCGCGTGGTCCACGCCCGCGGCTCCGGCGCGTACGGCTACTTCGAGGTGACCGACGACGTCACCGGCTTCACGAAGGCCGCCTTCCTCTCCGAGGTCGGCAAGCGGACCGAGACCTTCATCCGGTTCTCGACCGTGGCCGACTCGCTCGGTGGCGCGGACGCCGTCCGCGACCCGCGCGGCTTCGCGCTGAAGTTCTACACCGAAGAGGGCAACTACGACCTCGTCGGCAACAACACCCCGGTGTTCTTCATCAAGGACCCGATCAAGTTCCCCGACTTCATCCACTCCCAGAAGCGCGACCCGTTCACGGGCAAGCAGGAGCCGGACAACGTCTGGGACTTCTGGGCGCACTCCCCCGAGGCGACCCACCAGATCACCTGGCTGATGGGTGACCGCGGCATCCCGGCCTCGTACCGTCACATGAACGGCTACGGCTCGCACACCTACCAGTGGACCAACGAGGCGGGCGAGGCCTTCTTCGTCAAGTACCACTTCAAGACGAACCAGGGCATCCGCTCGCTCTCCGCCGAGCAGGCCGCCGAGCTCGTCGGCAAGGACGCGAACTCGCACCAGACCGACCTGCTGCAGGCCATCGAGCGCGGTGTGAACCCCTCCTGGACCCTGTACGTCCAGGTCATGCCGGCCTCCGAGGCCGCGGACTACCGCTTCAACCCGTTCGACCTCACCAAGGTGTGGCCGCACGCCGACTACCCGCTGCAGCGCGTGGGCCGTCTGGTCCTCGACCGCAACCCGGACAACGTCTTCGCCGAGGTCGAGCAGGCCGCGTTCTCGCCGAACAACTTCGTCCCGGGCATCGGCCCCTCGCCGGACAAGATGCTCCAGGGCCGCCTCTTCGCCTACGCGGACGCCCACCGCTACCGCCTCGGTGTCAACCACACCCAGCTGCCGGTGAACGCCCCGAAGGCGACCGTGGCCGACAACTACGGCCGCGACGGCTTCATGGCCACCCGCAACGGCTCGCGCACGGACAAGAACTACGAGCCCAACTCGTACTCCGGTCCCTCGCAGACCGACGCGGCGCTCTCCGCCCCGCTGGCCATCGCCGGCTGGACCGGCACGCACGAGGCCCCGCGGCACAACAAGGACGACGACTTCTTCCAGGCCGGTGAGCTCTACCGCCTGATGTCGGAGGACGAGAAGAGCCGTCTGATCGCCAACATCGCCGGTGGCCTCTCGCAGGTCTCCCGCGAGGACGTCATCGAGAAGAACATCGCGCACTTCGCCGCCGCCGACCCGGAGTACGGCAAGCGCGTCGAGGAGGCGGTCCGCGCCCTGCGCGAGGACTGATCTCCAGCGGTTTCCAGACCGCGTACGGCACATGACGGGAGGTCAGGTGTCGTACGCCGTCCGGCCCGCCGGCCCGGATGAGGGGTGGTCGGCGGTACGGACAGCGTGAGGACCGCGGCGGTGCGCGAGCCAGTGCGGTGGTAAGGGCGAGCCGGGCCCCTTCTTGACCTGAAGGAAGGGTGCCCCGGACATCCCGTCGTCACCGCCGCGGTCCCAACGCCCCACCACCTCCCCCCTATGCTCCGCCCGGCGGCGCGAACGTCCTGTCGCGCCAGCCTCGCACCGTCGGGCGGGTTTCAGACGAGAGCGCGGAACCAGGTTTACGGTCCCTGGTTCCGCGCTCTTCTGCGTGCGCTCTCTCCGTGCGCCCCCGGGTGTTCCTCGTGTACGCCCCTCAGCGCATCGTTTCTGCGGTGAAGATCCACACCCGCTCGGGGGAGCGCACCGCGTTTCGGCCCCTGTGCGCCCCGTCCGCGCCGCTATCCCCTCGTACATGATGAAGAACGTGCTGCGCGGTCTGACCCCGCTCGCCCTGATCCTGTCCCCGCTGGCCGTGCCCTCCCCGGCCCTCCTGTCCCCCGCGCTCGCCGCCAACGTCGTCCTCCTCCCCGACGCCCTCGCCGACATCCCGGAGGCGACCGAGGACCCCGAGGGCTACCGGATGTCCGCGTTCCCCCACTGGAACGAGGGACGCGACCTCGCCGACGGCTGCGACACCCGCGCCGAGGTGCTCCTGGAGGAGGCCGTGGACGCCCCGACGACCGGATCGGGCTGCGTGCTCACGGGCGGCAGATGGACCTCGTACTACGACGGCCAGAACGTCACCGACTCCGCGTCCCTCCGCGTCGACCACGTCGTCTCCCTCGACGAGGCCTGGGAGTCCGGCGCCTCCGGCTGGACCGCGGCCCGGCGCGAGAGGTACGCCAACGACCTGGGCGCGCGCGGCACCCTCGTCGCCGTCACCGCCCGCAGCCAGAAGGACAAGGCCGGCCGTGACCCGGCCGACTGGCTCCCGTCCGAGTCCGCTCAGTACTGCCGTTACGTCACCGACTGGGTGAGCACCAAGCTGCGCTGGGGGCTGTCCGCCGACAAGGAGGAGATGGACGCCCTCAAGCTGCTCGCGGACGGCCCCTGCGAGGAGACCGTCGTGGTCCGCTCGAAGGCCCCTCAGTGAGTCGTCCGGACACAGAGCGGCCCCCGCTCCGATGCACTCGGGGCGGGGGCCGGTCCGTCAGGGTGAGGCTCGCGGTCAGACCTTGAGGGTCTTGATCGCGGTCGGCGCGTGGCCGGGCTCGGTGGCGAGCTCCTCGAACTCGGTGACGTCGCTCATGTCGACCGTCTTGCTCATCGCGATGTTGGTGATGCGCTCCAGGATGGCCTCGACGACGACCGGGACCTGGTGCTCGACGGCCAGCTTCTTGGCCTCCTCGAAGGCCTCGCCCAGCTTCTCCGGGTCGGTGACGCGGATGGCCTTGACGCCCAGGCCCTCGGCGACCTTGACGTGGTCGACGCCGTAGACGCCGATCTCCGGGGTGTTGATGTTCTCGAACTCGAGGTTGACCTCGAAGTTGATGCCGAGGCCGCCCTGCGCCTGACGGATCAGACCGAGGTAGGCGTTGTTCACCAGCACGTGGACGTAGGGGACCTTGTGCTGGGCGGCGACCGCCAGCTCCTCGATCATGAACTGGAAGTCGTAGTCGCCGGACAGCGCGACGATCGGGGTCTCCGGGTCGGCGGTGGCGGCGCCGATGGCGGCCGGGATGGTCCAGCCGAGCGGGCCGGCCTGGCCGCAGTTGATCCAGTGGCGCGGCTTGTAGACGTGCAGGAACTGCGCGGCGGCGATCTGGGAGAGGCCGATGGTGGTGACGTAGCGGGTCTCCGGGCCGAAGGCCTTGTTCATCTCCTCGTAGACGCGCTGCGGCTTGATCGGGACGTTCTCGAAGTGCGTACGGCGCTGCAGCGTGGCCTTGCGCTCCTGGGCGGAGGCGGCCCAGGCGCTGAAGTCCGGCAGCTTGCCCGCGGCCTTGAGCTCCTTGGCGATCTCGATGAAGAGCTCGAGGGCGGCCTTGGCGTCGGAGGCGATGCCGTAGTCCGGGGCGAAGATCTTGCCGAGCTGGGTGGGCTCGATGTCGACGTGGACGAACTTGCGTCCCTTGGTGTACGCCTCCATGTTGTAGCCCGTGTGGCGGTTGGCCCAGCGGTTGCCGATGCCGAGGACGAAGTCCGACTCGAGGAACGTCGCGTTGCCGTAGCGGTGCGCGGTCTGCACACCGACCATGCCGGCGGCCAGCTCGTGGTCGTCCGGGATGGTGCCCCAGCCCATCAGGGTGGAGATGACCGGGATGTTCGTCAGCTCGGCGAACTCGACCAGCAGGTCGGAGGCGTCGGCGTTGATGATGCCGCCGCCGGCGACGATCAGCGGACGCTCGGACTCCAGCAGGAAGTTCAGGGCCTTCGCGGCCTGGGCGCGGGTCGCCTGCGGCTTGTAGACCGGCAGCGGCTCGTAGGTCTCCGGGTCGAACTCGATCTCGGTCAGCTGGACGTCGATCGGCAGGTCGATGAGGACCGGGCCGGGGCGGCCGGAGCGCATCAGGTGGAACGCCTGCTGGAAGACGCCGGGGACCTGCGCGGCCTCCAGGACCGTGGTGGCGGCCTTGGTGACGGGCTTGGCGATCGAGGCGATGTCGACGGCCTGGAAGTCCTCCTTGTGGAGCTTCGAGACCGGGGCCTGGCCGGTGATGCACAGGATCGGGATCGAGTCCGCGATCGCGGAGTACAGACCGGTGATCATGTCGGTGCCGGCGGGGCCGGAGGTACCGATGCAGACACCGATGTTGCCGGCCTTGGCACGGGTGTAGCCCTCGGCCATGTGGGACGCGCCCTCGACGTGGCGGGCGAGGGTGTGGCTGATACCGCCGACGTTCTTGAGCTCGCGGTAGAAGGGGTTGATCGCCGCGCCGGGCACGCCGAACGCGTTGGTGACGCCTTCGCGCTTGAGGATCTCAACGGCCGCTGCGGCGGCGGTCATACGAGGCATGGGAGGGCTCCTGCTTCAACCGGCGGAACCGGGCGCGCCACCGTCTCTCGCGGTCTCGCGGAACCCGTTTCCGTATTGCGGAAGTATTGTTCTGCTATACGGAAGCAATGTAGGTCGGGGGGCCGAGAGCCGTCAAGGGAGTAGGGGTCGGCCGTTGGCCGAAGTCCCTCCCCTCGCGTGGCGGATTGGTGGACGATGGGGCGGGACGACAGGGGGTTGGGCGTGAGCTTCGGGGTGGGGTTCGGTATGGGTGAATCGGTACCGGTGCGCTGTCCGGAATGCCTCCGCACGCAGCGGTACGCGGCGCCGGTCTTCCCCTGCGCCTGCGGCGCTCCGGTCGCGCCGCCGGTCATAGCGGGCGTGACGGGCGAGCCCGTCACGCACCGCAACTGGACGGACGAGTGGGTCGCGGTGCGGTGCCTCTCCTGCGGCCGCGAGGACGAGTGGCCGCACCCGGAGCTGGGCTGCGCCTGCGGGGCGGTCCTGCGGGTGCCGGTCAGGGGGCCTGGCGAGGGAAAGGGCACGGGAGAAGGCGGTGGGGAGGGCCCGAGCGCGGCTGCGGGCGCGGGAGAGGGCCCGGGGGCGGGTGCGGGCCCGGGCGCGGGTGCGGGCCTCTCGGAGGCCGGGCCTGGGCCTGGGCCGGATCACGGGGCGGGGTCACCCCTCGCCATGGGTACGTGGGCGTGTACGGGCTCCGGCCCGGCCTCCGGCCCCGACGGCGCGCCCGGCCGCGACGGCGAGCCCGGCCCCGACGCCGGCCCCCACCCCGAGCCGGATACCGGTTTCGGTACGGAGGTCACGCCCTGGGCGGCCGAACCGGAGGCCCGGAGCGGCGTGCGTGGCGACGGCCACCGCCCCTTCGCCGAGCGCTACCCCGCCCACATACCGCTGCCGCCCACGGCCCGGCGCCCCGCCCCGCCGAGGCCCTCGTTCCGGCCGGTGACCATCCGTACGGCCAGGGACGCCGTCGCCGCGTCCGCCGGTTATCTGCGCTGGCTGGGCTTCCGGGACGTCGTCCAGCCCGAGGAGCGGTCCGCGTCCGGCGTCGACCTGCGGGCCCCGGGGCTCGTCGCCCAGGTCGACCCGAGCACCCGCCCCGCCACCCCGAAGGCCGTGGAGTGCCTCTGGCTCACCGGGCTCAGCAATTCGTCCGTGAGCGTCTTCTTCTCCCTCGCCGGCTACACCCCGGAGGCCCGCTCCCGCGCCGACGAGCTCGGGATCCCCCTCTTCGTCCTGGACCTGACGGGCACCCCTCAGCCCGTCAACGCCCCCGCCGACGAACTGATCATCACCGGCGCCTAGAGGCCGCCCCCGGCCCCACGCACGCCGCCCCGATCTGAATTCGGCCATTCACGCGTGATGATCATGCTTCCCCGGGCACAACACTCTCGGGGGGTGGGCGTCATGCCGACGGCAATGTGGTGGTTCATCGGCGCGTCCTGCGCGCAAATGCTGGGCGCGGTGGCTCTGCTGCGCACGCGCGGCCCGGAGCAGGGCGAACTCGCCCCGCAGGCGCTCGCGCTGCTCCGTGGCGGGCGGCTGGCCGCCGTCACCGTGGCGCTCGTGGCGCTGCACCAGCGCGGGGCCGTGGCCGCCGGCCGGAAGGGAACGATTCGGGCCAATGGCGGCCCCGGGCGAACCCGTGACCCCATTCAGCTCGGCGTGCACGGTTCACTTCAACGGGCGCTGGGAGTAAGGGCGCTGGCCTCCCGCCCCGAGGCGCGGCGGGCCGTCGACGAGCTGCGGGCCGAGCTCGACCGGGCCGGGCTGCTGCGTCCGCTCGGGCGCCTGCGGGCGGCGCGCGTGCTGCTCCTCGGCGCGGCGGCGACGATCCCGGCGGGGCTCATGCTCACGGCACACACCGGCACGGAGTTCGCCCTCGCGGCCGGTGTCGGCGCCGTGCCGGGCATCGCCGCGCTCGTGCTGCTCCGACTGCCCTCGACGCCCCGCGCCGCGCGCGACCTCCTCGCGGGCCTGCGCGAACGCCACCCCCTGCCGGCCCACCGCCGGGAGGTGACGGACGGCCGTCTCGTGCAGCTGTACGTGGCGCTCTACGGCGATCCGGCGCTCGCCCTCTTCCTGCCGCGCTTCTCGCGTGACGGCGGGCTGCTCGGCCAGGGCGGCGACGACGACGGCTACGCCGGCCGCCGCCACGGAAGGGGGGCCGGAGGAGGAGGGGACCGAGGAGGAGCGGCCGGAAGCGGTGTCGGCGGGGGCGGCGGCTCGGACTGACCTCGCGCCATACTCGTCGTATGCGCATCCGAGCGGCCGCACCGGCCGAACTCCCGCTGCTCCAGGACATCGAACGGGCCGCGGGCGAGCCCTTCCGCTCCCTCGGCATGGCGGTCATCGCCGACGACGAACCCCTGCCGCTGGACGTCCTGGAGGCCTACCGGCTCGCCGGCCGCGCCTGGGTGGCCGCCGACGAGGCCGACCGGCCGGTCGCGTACCTGCTGACGGACACGGTGGACGGCGCCGCCCACATCGAGCAGGTGTCCGTGCACCCGGCCGCTGCCCGCCGGGGCATCGGCCGTGCGCTCATCGAGCACCTCGCGGCGGGGGCCGCGGCGCGGGGCCTGACAGCGGTCACCCTGACGACCTTCACGGAGGTCCCCTGGAACGCCCCGTACTACACCCGCCTCGGCTTTCGGGCCCTCACGGAGTCCGACCCGGCCCTCACCGCCGGCCTGCGCGCCATCCAGCGGGCCGAGGCCGCCCACGGCCTGGCGACCTGGCCCCGGGTCTGCATGCGCCGCGATCTCGTCCCGACCCCCCGCCCGCGCCCTCGACCCTCGGCCGGCTGAGCCCGCACGGTCACGCCCCGTCTTCCCCGAAGCGCTGCCTCAGCTCCACCTTGCGCACCTTGCCGCTGACCGTCAGGGGGAACTCGCCGAGGATCTCCACCCTCCTCGGGATCTTGTAGTGCGCGAGCCGGTCGCGGCAGAAGTCCGTGATGTCCTCGAGAGTGGGCGGGTCGGCGGGGTCGCGCGGGATCACGCAGGCCAGGATCTCCTCGCCGTAGCGCTCGTCGGGGACGCCGACGACCTGGACGTCGGCGATCTTGTCGTACCCGTGGAGCAACTCCTCGATCTCGCGCGGGTACACGTTCTCGCCACCCCGGATGATCATGTCCTTGATGCGGCCGACGATCTGGACGTAACCGTCCTCGCGCATCACGGCCAGGTCGCCGGTGTGCATCCAGCGGCCCGCGTCGACGGCCTCGGCGGTCTTCTCCGGCTCGTTCCAGTAGCCCAGCATGACGCTGTAGCCGCGGGTGCACAGCTCTCCGGCGGTCCCCCGGGGCACGGTGAGGCCGGTGGCCGGGTCGACGACCTTCACCTCGACGTGCGGCATGACGCGGCCGACCGTGCCCGTCCGGCGTTCGAGGTCGTCGTCGCGCCGGGTCTGGGTGGAGACCGGCGAGGTCTCCGTCATGCCGTAGCAGATGGACACCTCCGCCATGTTCATCTCGGCGACCACCCGCTTCATCACCTCCACCGGGCAGGGCGAGCCGGCCATGATCCCGGTCCGCAGCGTGGAGAGGTCGTACGAGGCGAAGTCGGGGAGGTTCAGCTCGGCGATGAACATCGTCGGCACGCCGTACAGCGAGGTGCACCGCTCCTCCTGCACCGCGCGCAGAGCCGCGGCGGGGTCGAAGGACGGGGCCGGGATCACGATGCAGGCGCCGTGCGAGGTGGCCGCGAGGTTCCCCATGACCATGCCGAAGCAGTGGTAGAAGGGGACGGGGACGCAGATGCGGTCATGCTCGGTGTAGGCGATCATCTCGCCCACGAAGTAACCGTTGTTGAGGATGTTGTGGTGGGAGAGGGTCGCCCCCTTGGGGAAGCCCGTGGTGCCCGAGGTGTACTGGACGTTGACCGGCTCGTCGCAGGACAGCTCGGCCGGCCGGAGGCCACCTGCCGTACGGCTGAGGAGCGCGTCCCAGCTCGCGTCGCCGAAGTAGACCGTCTCGCGCAACTCCGGGCACTCACCGCCGACTTGCCCGACCATCGCGCGGTAGTCGCTCGTCTTGTGCGCCAGCGAGGCGAAGAGCAACGAGACCCCTGCCTGCCGCAGGACGTACTCCAACTCGTGGGCGCGGTAGGCCGGGTTGATGTTCACCATGATGGCGCCGATGCGGGCGGTCGCGTACTGGACGAGCACCCACTCGGCGCAGTTGACCGCCCAGATCCCCACCCGATCGCCCTTGGCGACCCCGCTGCCGAGCAGAGCGGACGCCAGGCGCTCGACGTCGGCGCCGAATTCGGCGTACGTCCAGCGGCGTCCGGTCGGGACGTCGACCAGCGCCTCACGGTCGGGCCAGGTGGCGACGGCGCGGTCCAGATTGGCCCCGATGGTGTCGCCGAGGAGCGCGGTGCCGGACACCCCGTGGGCGTACGAGAGTTCCCCCGAGGCTTCCCACCGCTGCGTCGCGTCGCTGCTCATGCGAGGTCACCCTCCACGTACTCCTTGCCGCCGCCTTCCGCCGTCAGCCGCCGCAGCTCCACCCGCCGGATCTTGCCCGAGACGGTCTTGGGCAGCTCGGCGAACTCGATGCGCCGCACCCGCTTGTACGGGGCGAGGACCGCGCGCGAGTGCGCGAAGAGGAGCCTCGCGGTCTCCTCGTCCGCCTCCCAGCCCGCCGCGAGGACGACGTACGCCTTGGGGACGGCGAGCCGCACCGGGTCGGGGGCGGGGACGACCGCCGCCTCGGCCACCGCCTCGTGCTCCAGGAGGGCGCTCTCCAGCTCGAACGGCGAGATCTTGTAGTCGGAGGCCTTGAATACGTCGTCGGCGCGCCCGATGTACGTGATGTAGCCGTCGGCGTCGCGGGAGCCGATGTCGCCGGTGCGGTAGTAGCCGCCGGCCATCGCCTCGGCCGTGCGCTCCGGGTCCCCGTGGTAGCCGGTCATCAGACCGACCGGGTCGGTGGAGAGGTCGAGGCAGATCTCGCCCTCCTCGACGTCCGCGCGACCGCTCACCGGGTCGACCAGCGTGACCCGGAAGCCGGGGCTCGGCCGGCCCATGGAGCCCTCCTTGAGGCGCTGGCCGGGGCTGTTGGAGACCTGCACGGCGGTCTCGGTCTGTCCGAAACCGTCCCGGATGGTGACGCCCCAGGCCCGGCGCACGGACTCGATCACCTCGGGGTTGAGGGGCTCGCCGGCGGCGACGACCTCGCGCGGGGGCTTCCTCAGCTGCGTCAGGTCGGCCTGGATCAGCATGCGCCAGACGGTCGGCGGCGCGCAGAAGCTGGTGACGCCGCCGCGCTCCATCTCGGCCATCAGCCGCGCCGGGTCGAAGCGCGTGTAGTTGTGGATGAAGACGGTCGCCTCGGCGTTCCAGGGGGCGAAGAGGTTGGACCAGGCGTGCTTGGCCCAGCCCGGCGAGGAGATGTTCAGGTGCACGTCGCCGGGCTGGAGGCCGATCCAGTACATGGTGGCGAGGTGGCCGATGGGGTACGAGGTGTGGGTGTGCTCGACGAGTTTGGGGCGGGCGGTCGTGCCGGAGGTGAAGTAGAGCATCAGCGGGTCGTCGGCGAGGGTGACGCCGTCGGGGACGAAGGCCGCGGACTCGTCGTACGCCCGCTCGTAGCGGAGCCAGCCCGTCCGCCCGGCGGTGCGGTCACCGGCACCGGAACCGTCACGGTCACCGTCACCGTCACCGTCACCGTCACCGTCACCGTCACCGTCACCGACGACGATCCGGGTGTACTCCCCCGGTACGTCGTCGAACTTGGCGGTGTCCTCGGCGCGCACGATCACATGCCGGGCCCGGCCGCGCTCGACGCGGTCCCGCAGGTCGGCGGGGCCCAGGAGAGGAGTGGCCGGGATGACGACGGCGCGCAGCTTCATGGCGGCGAGCGAGGTCTCCCACAGCTCGGCCTGGTTGCCGAGCATGACGACGATCCGGTCCCCGGCCCGTACGCCTTGGGCGCGCAGCCAGTTGGCGGCCCGGTCCGAGCGGGCGGACATCTCGGCGAAGCTCAGCTTCGTCTCGCCGCCGTCCTCCTCGACGATGTGGAGGGCGGTCCTGTCGTTGCCGGCCGCGATGACGTCGAACCAGTCGAGGGCCCAGTTGAACCGGTCGGGGCGCGGCCAGGCGAAGCCCTCGTAGGCCGTCTCGTAGTCCTCGCGGTGCCGCAGCAGGAAGTCGCGGGCGGTCCGGAACCTCTCCGTGGCGGTGGCTTCCGTCATGTGTCCTCCTCGTTGCGGGACCGGTCACGGACATCGTGTAATCAGTGACCCAGGTCTCACTACCCCCGTTCGGGGGTGAAGGAGTGGTTCCGTGCCCGAGCGGATGGAAGTGGTGGAGATGCGCGCGGCGCTGCTGCGGCTGCGCCGGGCCACCGGGCTCCAGGTGGTCTTCGGCGGACTGCCGCAGGACGGCCGCGTGCTGCGGATCGCGGAGCTGAACGGGGCGGTGACCCCGGCCCTGCACGGCCTGGCGATCTCGGCCGGCAGTGGCCTTGGCGGCAAGTGCCTGGCTCTGGCGCGGCCCTGCGCGGTCACCGACTATCCGTCGGCGCGGCACATCACCCACGAGTACGACGGGCCGGTGTCGGCGGAGGGTCTGCGTTCGGTGATCGCCGTGCCGGTGGTCGTACGGCGGAAGGTGCGGGGCGTGCTGTACGGAGCGCTGCGGGACGCCCTCCCGCTCGGCGAGCGGGTCTTCGACGCGGCGGTGGCGGCGGCGCGGGACGTGGAACAGGCGCTGGCGGTACGGGACGAGATGGGGGGCGAGGTGCGGCGGCACCTGCCGGAGCCCCCGTCCGGCCCTTCCTGGGAGGAGGTCCGGCAGGCGCACGGCGAGCTGCGGGAGCTGGCGGCCCGGATCGAGGACCCGGAGTTGCGCGGGCGGCTGCTCGCGGTGTGCGGCCGCCTGGAGACGGCGTCGGCCGTGGCGCCGGGCGGGGCGCCGGGCGGCGCGGGCGTGAGGTTGACGCCGCGGGAGCTGGACGTCCTGGCGGCGGTGGCCCCGGGGGCGACGAACGCGGCGGCGGCGGAGCGGCTCGGGCTGCGCCCGGAGACGGTGAAGGGCTATCTGCGCTCGGCGATGCGGAAGCTGGGTGCGCACACCCGGATGGAGGCGGTGGTGGCGGCCCGCAGGGCGGGCGTGCTGCCGTAGCCCCGGCCGACAAGACACCCCCTAGGCCTCCGTCTCCCCACTGCCGAAGACGATGTCGTACGGAAGCTCCGGCGGGGCCATGACTCCCAGCATCCGCTCGGCCTCCTGCGTCAGCTCGGCGCGCTGGGCCCTGCTCGTACGGTCGAAGGGCTGGATGGTCATCGTCGTGCGCTGTCGGGTCTCCTCCAGGCGCCACAGCCCGGCGAGGAGGCCGTCGAGCAGGAAGCAGCAGGAGGCCTGGTTGCCCTTCCAGGTGAGGTTCCTGGCGTCGCCGGGTACGACGCGGCCGCGGTCGGCGTGGGAGAGGAGCAGGTTGTCGAACTCCGGCAGGAAGCGCGGCGGTGCCGGGGTGTCCTCGTCGGGGCGGGGCGCGTCGGGCAGGTCGAAGAGTTCGGTGCCGTGCTCGTCCTGGAAGGTGAGGAGCCGGGGCCGCAGGCGCTCGAAGGCGTCGCGGAGGCGGGTGAGGCCGCACCAGGTCTGCATGTCCTTGACGGAGGCGGGCCCGAAGGCGGCGAGGTAGCGCAGGACGGTTTCGTCGGGTGCGGGGACGGCTCCGGCGGGCCGGCCGAACCAGGTCTCGGCGGTGGTCAGACGGACCTGCCCGCTCTGGCGCCACAGGCCGCGGGGGGTGACCTGGACCAGCGGGAGCAGGCAGCGGGCGGCGACGGAGAGAGCCTGCGGATCGGCGTCGGGCCACTCGACGAGGAGGGCCTCGCGGATCTCCTTCGGCGTACGGGGCCGCTCCTCGACCAGTTCCCGGGCGAGGACGGCGAGCCGGTCGAGGTCGACGCCGACGAGGCCTTTGCGGAAGATGCCGAGCTCGCGGTCGCGGGCCGCCTGGACCAGGGGGCGCAGGGTGAAGACGTCGTCGGCGGTGTGGGTGTGGATGGTGGAGCGCATGGTGACGATCCGGCCGACCTCGCGGGCCTCCATGAGCGCGGAGAGGTCTTCGGGCCGGAATCCGTCGAGCCGGGCGGCGAGGGCGTAGTACGGCGGCTTGGTGTTCTGCGCCTGGAGCCCGAGGAGGTGGGAGACGGCATCCTTCGCGGACATCGCGGCGGGGGTGAGGAGCAGCTGGCGGGCGAGCGTGGCGCGGCCCAGCGCGCGGGTGGAGAGGACCGGGTGCGTCGTCTTGGAGGCCATGCGTGGCACGCTACTCCGGCTTGCGGACAGGTACGGTCCGCAATTCCGGGGGGCGACCCGGGCGCCACCACACCGGCACGATTCACCCCGTATATCCTGCCGGGAGACCCTGGCCCGATCATGTACGCGGAGGTGTACCCACGATGTCGGAGCGCCGCCCCCGCGCCGCCTGGCGCCGCCAGCCGGAGCCCCCGGCCGCCGGACCGCCGGCCCGGCCGTCCGCGAAGGCCCTCGCCGCTCCGCCGGACACGCCGAGCGTGGTGCAGGCCACGCTGTACCGGGACGGCCGCCGGGTCGCCTCCCCCGGTTCGCTCGCGGAGACCTTCCGTCAGCTGCGGCAGTACCCGGACGGCATGGCGTGGATCGGCCTGCACCGCCCGACGGAGTCTGAACTGCACTCCCTGGCCGGGGAGTTCGACCTCCATGAACTGGCGATCGAGGACGCGCTCGAGGCCCATCAGCGCCCGAAGCTGGAACGTTACGGCGACACCCTCTTCGTCGTGCTGCGGGCGGCCCGCTACCTCGACGCCCAGGAGGAGGTCGACTTCGGCGAGCTGCACGTCTTCGTGGGCCGGGATTTCGTCATCACCGTCCGCCACGGAGCGGCCCCTGACCTCTCGGCGGTCCGCCACCGCATGGAGGAGAACCCGGACCTCCTGGCGCTGGGCCCGGAGGCGGTGCTGTACGCGATCCTCGACGCGGTGGTGGACGGCTACGCCCCGGTCGTGGCGGGCGTCCAGAACGACATCGACGAGATCGAGACCGAGGTCTTCGGCGGCGACCCGTCCGTCTCCCGCCGCATCTACGAACTCTCCCGCGAAATGGTCGAGTTCCAGCGCGCGACCCGCCCCCTGGTCGCCATGCTCCACGGCCTGATGGCCGGCTTCGCCAAATACGGCACGGACGAGGAACTCCAACGCTACCTCCGCGACGTCGCCGACCACGTCACCCACACCAGCGAACGCGTCGACGGCTTCCGCCAGGCCCTGACCGAAATCCTGACGGTGAACGCGACCCTGGTGACCCAACAACAGAACGCGGAGATGCGCGCGTTGGCGGAGGCAGGCTTCGAGCAGAACGAGGAGATCAAGAAGATCTCCTCCTGGGCGGCCATCCTCTTCGCCCCCACCCTGGTCGGCACGATCTACGGCATGAACTTCGACGCGATGCCGGAACTGAAGTGGGCGTACGGCTACCCCTTCGCGATCCTGCTGATGGCGGGGGTGTGCACGAGCCTGTACTTCATCTTCAAGCGGCGCGACTGGCTGTAGACCGGTGGCGGACCTCCAGGTCCGCCACGAGGGACGTTCATCCGGAGCTGCTGGACCGTGTGCTGGTCTGGTAGATGTCGGGGATGCCGTCGGCGTCCTCGTCGCGTTCCTCCTCTTCCCAGAGCTGCTTGTAGACGCGGTTGCGGCGGCGCAGGAGGACCGCGGCGAGGACGGCGGCGATGAGGGAGCCGGCCAGGACGGCGGCCTTGACGTGTTCGCCGGCGGCCGGGTCCGGGAAGGCCAGTTCGCCGATGAGGAGGGCGACGGTGAAGCCGATCCCGGCCAGGGTCGCGAGGCCCAGGACGTCGGCCCAGGCGAGGTCGGGGTTGAGCTCGGCGCGGGTGAAGCGGGCGGCGAAGTAGGTGCCGAGGAAGATGCCGAGGACCTTGCCCGCGACGAGGCCGATGACGACGCCGAGGGGTTCGGGGTCGGTGAAGACGTGGCCGAGTGCGGCGCCCGACACGCCGACGCCTGCGGCGAAGAGGGCGAAGAGGGGGACGGCGACACCCGCCGAGACGGGGTGGACGAGGTGGGAGACGCGGGCGGCCGGGGAGGCTTTCTCGCCCTTGTCGCGGGTGGTGCGCAGGATGAGGCCCATGGCGACTCCGGCGACGGTCGCGTGGACACCGGAGTTGTACATCAGCGCCCAGGTCGTGACGCCGAGTGGCACGTACCACCACCAGCCGCGTATCCGGAAACGCTGGAGCGCGTAGAAGAGGGCCAGGCCGGCGAACGCCCCGCCCAGGGCCCAGAAGTTGAGGTCCGAGGTGAAGAAGACGGCGATGATGAGGATGGCGCCGAGGTCGTCGACGACGGCCAGGGTGAGCAGGAACGCCCGCAACGCCGAGGGCAGATGAGTGCTGATCACCGCGAGGACGGCGAGCGCGAAGGCGATGTCGGTGGCCATCGGAACGGCCCAGCCCGCCAGGCTTCCGCCGCCCGACGCGGCGACGAGGAGGTAGAGCGCTGCCGGTACGACCATTCCGCAGAGGGCGGCGATGACGGGCAGTGCGGCCGTGGCGGGGGTGCGCAGTTCGCCGACGACCAGTTCACGCTTCAGCTCGATGCCCGCGACGAGGAAGAAGATCGCGAGGAGGCCGTCGGCGGTCCAGTGCCCCACCGACAGGTCCAGGCCGAGGGCGGGTATGCCGAAGTGGAAGTCACGTATCTGCTCGTACGTTTCGCTCCACGGGCTGTTCGCCCAGACGAGGGCGACGACAGCGGCGGCGAGGAGGACCAGCCCGCCCACGGTCTCGGTCCGGAGCGCCTCGGAGATCGCCTGCCGTTCGGGCCATGGCAGCACGCCGAGGAGGGGGCCGCGCTGGCGTGGCTGCGTCATGGGATGAGCCTCCGGGAGGGGGTGTCGACAGATGGGCACACAGGTCCCTCGGACGCCGACCAGACTTCCCGGCACACCAGCATCATTTTGATGCGTTCTTCACACCCTATCGGGTGACCGAGGGTCTCACCATTGCGTCCCTCACCTGCCGGGACGGGCGAGAGGGCCCGTGACCACCAAGGCGCGAGGTGGGTACGGGCCCTCTCGAGGGGCCGGGCCGCCGGGGGGGGGCGGTCAGACGGTGGTCTTCACCGGCTCCTGGTCGGGGTCGGCCTCGTCATCGGTGTCGAGGCCGGCGTCGCGCTTCTTCACGAAGGCGAGGAACGAGTTCAGCTCGCGCTTGACGACCGGGGCGAGGAGGTACAGGCCGATGATGTTGATGACGGCGAGCATGAAGAGCACCGCGTCGGCCATGTCGATGAGGGTCTGGAGCGTGAGCAGGGAACCGGCCACCGCGAACACGGTGTAGAGCACCTTGAAGGTCAGCTCGCTGCCCTTGCTGCGGCCGAACAGGTGCGTCCACGCCTTCATGCAGTAGTAGCCCCAGGTCAGCACCGTGGAGATGGCGAACAGCATCACCGCGATGGTGAGGATGTACGGGAACCAGGGCAGGACCGTGGCGAAGGCGTCGGAGGTGATGGTCACGCCGCCGATGGACTCACCGCCGTTACGGAGCTCGACATAGCTGGCCGGGTTGGCGATGACGATCGTCAGCGCGGTCATGGTGCAGATGACGACCGTGTCGATGAACGGCTCGAGGAGCGCGACCAGGCCCTCGCTCGCGGGGTGCTTCGTCTTCACCGCGGAGTGGGCGATCGGGGCGGAGCCGAGACCGGCCTCGTTGGAGAACGCGGCCCGCTTGAAGCCGATGATCAAGGCGCCGAGGACACCGCCGGCGACGCCCTGCGGGTTGAAGGCGCCCTCGATGATCGTGGAGATCGCGGTGGGGATGGCGCTCGCGTTGACGGCGATGACGACGAGACAGGCGGCGATGTAGATGCCGGCCATGGCGGGCACCAGCTTGCTGGTGACGGAGGCGATGGAGCGGATGCCGCCGAGGAGCACGATGCCGACGAGGGCCGCGATCAGGATGCCGAAGAACAGCGCACCGGCCGACGAGCCCATCAGGCCGTCGTCGCCGCCGGTGACGGAGACCAGCTGCGCGTAGGACTGGTTGACCTGGAAGAGGTTGCCGCCGAAGAGACCGAAGAACAGGATCATGAAGGAGGCGAGGACCGCGAGGACCTTGCCGAGGGTCTTGCCGTTCTTGCCGAAGCGCTCGGTCAGGCCCTTGGGCAGGTAGTGCATGGGGCCGCCGGAGACGGTGCCGTCGGCGTGCACCTCGCGGTACTTCACACCGAGGGTGACCTCGACGAACTTCGTGGCCATGCCGAGGAGCCCGCAGAGGATCATCCAGAACGTGGCGCCGGGACCACCGATGGAGACGGCGACGGCCACGCCCGCGATGTTGCCGAGGCCGACCGTGCCGGAGACGGCGGCCGTCAGGGCCTGGAAGTGGTTGACCTCACCGGCCGACCCCTTCTCGTCGTACTTGCCGCGCACGACGTCGACCGCGAGGCGGAACTTGCGCAGCTGGACGAAGCCGAACCAGCCGGTGAAGACGACGCCGGCCACGACGAGCCAGGCCACGATCAGCGGCAGCTGGGTACCGCCGACGGGGACGGAGTAGAAGACGATGTCGCCGAGCCACTTGGCTATGGGCTCGAAGAAGCCGCTGACGGCGTCGTCGACGGACTGGGTGAAGGAATCGAGTGACACGGTGGGGACCTCAGTGCGCAGGACCGGCGCGCGGGAGGCTGCGCCGGTGAGGGTGCGGTGTGTGAGCGAACGCCGCTGTCCGATCGGCGACCAGAGGAGTCACGTCCGTGGACTCGGAGCGTGATCACCTTGAGCGGTACTGCCGGTGCGTGCCGGCACTACGCAGGATGGCGAGGGGTGGTGCCACCTGCGGAGTTGCGCATTCCTACCACGACACGACCCCTCTGTCGTGTGATGCAGATCACGCTACGTACGGTGATCTCAGGAAAGCCCAGGAGCTGTGATGCGACCGTTATCCGGACAGCGCTGTCCGTTCACCGTGCATCTAATTTCGCTGGTCAGGAGCCTGCGGCGAAACACCCCTGTCGGTGTGCGGCCTGGCACGGTCGGGTCGCCGGCCGCGAAGCGTGGCGGGAAGCCTGACGCGAAGCCGTCCGAAGGCGGCGGAGACCGCGATCATCAGCACGGCGGGCGAGAGCGGCGCCGTCGCGAGCGCCGGCGAGCGACGTGCCAGTCTTGATCCCCGCACGTCAAGAGCTTGTCAGAGACGCATCAGGAATCCGGGAGGGACCGTGACGGCGAGAGGGCCGGCCGAAGAGTACCTGGAGGGGTACGCCGAGATCCTCAGGGGTGTGTGCACGGCTCGCCGCAGGCTCACCCGGGAGGAACGCGAGGCCCTGCGCTCACTCGGGGAGCGAGCCGCGGAGGCCGGCATCGGACTGCGGGTCCTCGTCCGGGCGCATCTCTCCGCCGCTCAGCGGGTACGTCCCGAGTTGCCGCCGGCCGGCGCGGACCATCTCCTGTCCGCCGTGGAGCAGGCCGTCGACGCCTTCGCCGAGGGACACGAGCGAGCGCAGCATGTCGCGATGCGGCAGGAGGAGGCCGCCCGGCGCGAGTTCATCGACGACCTCCTCTACGGCCGGAGTGACCTCGGCAGGCTGGCCGAGCGCGCCGAGCGCTTCGGGCTGCTCCTTTCCCACGCCCACGCCGTGGCCGTCGCGCAGGGCCCGGAACCGTACAGCGACGGTTACGCGGTCACCCGTACCGTCGAGTCCTCGCTCGTGGCCCGCTTCGGCAATCGCCGCATTCTGCTCACCACCAAGGACGGGCGGTTGATCTGCATCGCACCGGCGGACGAACCCGAGGTGCTGGCCCACTTCGCCAAGCAGGCGCACGCCGCGACCGACGGCGGCCAGGTCGCCATCGGCCGGTCCCACCCGGGCGCCGGTGGCGTCGTCCACTCCTACGAGGAAGCCCTCAACGCTCTCGACCTCGCCGCCCGCATGAACCTGGACGAACCCGTCCTGCACGCCGCCGACCTGCTCGTCTACCCCGTCCTCACGCGCGACCGACAGGCCATGGCCGACCTCGTGGGCACCGTCCTCGGCCCGCTCCAGCAAGCACGCGGCGGCGCGAAGCCGCTCCTGGACACCCTCACGGCGTACTTCGACACCGGCTGCGTCACCGCGCAGGCGGCCCGCCGCCTCAGCCTCAGCGTGCGGGCGATGACCTACCGCCTGGACCGCATCCACCGCCTGACCGGCGCGGACCCTGGTGATCCCGTCCAGCGCTACACCCTCCAGACGGCCGTCGTCGGCGCCCGCCTGCTGGACTGGCCCGACCAGCAGCTGTGACCACGGGGCGGCCGTGGCCGCTGAGGTGGGGGTGTGGTGTGCACCCTTGGGTCGATCCTCGTCGTCAGGGCAGCTCGGTGAAGGTTTCCACCGCCCCGGTCTTGCCGGTGACGACGATGATGTCGCCCTCCTCGACGACCGTGTCGGCGGTGGCGTAGGTGAAGTCCTCGCCGGGGCGCTTGATCCCGACGACGGTGATGCCGTACGCGCTGCGCACCCTGGACTGGCCGAGAGTCTGTCCGGTGGCGACCCTGGGGGCGACGGTCTTGACGAGGGCGTAGTCGTCGTCGAACTCGATGAAGTCGAGCATGCGGCCGGTGACGAGGTGGGCGACGCGCTCGCCCATCTCGTGCTCGGGAAGCACGACGTGGTGCACGCCGAGGCGTTCGAGGATCTTGCCGTGCTGACGGCTGATGGCCTTGGCCCAGATGTTGGGGACGCCGGCTTCGAGGAGGTTGGAGCTGACGAGGATGCTCGCCTCGATGTCGCTGCCGATGCCGACGACGGCGCTGGAGAACTCGTGGACGCCGAGCTGGTTCAGGACTTCGGGGTCGGTGGAGTCGGCGACGGCGGCGTGGGTGAGGCTGTCGCTGTACCTCTGTACCAGTCGGGCGTCGGTGTCGATGCCGAGGACGTCCCAGCCCCGGCGCATCAGCTCGTTGGCCAGCGAGCTGCCGAAGCGCCCCAGACCGATGACGGCCACGCGCTGGTCACCGGCGGGCCGGAGCGGTTCGGCGGGCCGTTGGCGGCGCCGCTTGCGCAGGTTGTGGAGGTAGTTAGCCAATGACGGGTCGCTCCTCGGGCAGTTCGTACCGTCGCGTGCGTTCGCGCAGCGCGAGCGCGGAGACCAGCGTGATGGGACCGATGCGCCCGACGAACATCAGGGCGACCAGGATGAGTTGTCCGACGGCGGGCAGGTCGGCGGTGATGCCGGTGGACAGGCCCACGGTCGCGAAGGCGGACACGGCCTCGAACAGCACCGCCTCGAACGGCGCCTTGCTCACCGAGAGCAGGGCGAGAGTGGCGCTCATGACGATCCCCACGCCGAGGAGCGCCACCGTCAGGGCCTGACGCAGCACGTGCGGGGCGAGACGCCGGCCGAGGACGACGGAGTTCGGCTCGCCGCGCACTTCGGCGAGGATCGCGGCGGCCAGGACGGCGAAGGTGGTGACCTTGATGCCACCCGCGGTTCCCGCGCTGCCGCCGCCGATGAACATCAGCACGCACGTCGTCAGGAGGGTGGAGGCCTGCAGGGCGCCGATGTCAAGGGAGTTGAAGCCCGCGGTGCGGCTCATCGCCGAATGGAAGAAGCTGTTGAGGAGCTTGCCCCAGACGTCATGCGCACCGAGCGTGGCCGGGTTGCTCCACTCGAGCAGGCCGGTGAGCACCGTGCCGAGCACCAGCAGTACGGCGCTGGTGAGGACGGTGAGCTTGGTGTGCAGCGTCCAGTTCTTCCGGCCGGTGGTGCGGGCCCTGTTGCGGTGGCGCAGCATCTCCAGCAGGACCGGGAAGCCGATGCCGCCCAGGATGACGGCGACGGCGATCGGCAGGGTGACCCACGGGTCCTGGGCATAGCGAGTGAGATTGTCCGCGTGCAGGCCGAAGCCCGCGTTGTTGAACGCGGACACGGCGTGGAAGAAACCGAGGTAGACGGCCTCGCCGATGCCGTTTCCGTACGCGAAACGGAACCGCAGCGCCAGGAAGGCGCCCACGGCCAGCTCGACCATCAGCGTGGTGCCGGCGACGCCGAGCAGGACGCGGCGTACGTCTCCGATGCCCAGGCTCTTCGTCTCGGCCTGCGCCGTCAGCTGCATGCGCAGCCGCAGCCGGCCCGAGACCAGCAGGGCGAGAAGCGAGGCCATCGTCATGATGCCGAAGCCGCCGACCTGGATCAGGGCCAGGATGACGCCTTCGCCGAAGCCGCTCCAGTACGTGCCCGTGTCCACGACCGCGAGGCCTGTCACGCAGACGGCGGATGTCGACGTGAACAGCGCGGTCAGAACGCTGGGGGCGCCGCCGTCCTCGGCCGCGAGCGGCAGCGTCAGCAGGACCGTGCCGACCGCCACGACGCCGGCGAAGGCGAGGACGACGGTCCGGGCGGGATGCGCCGAGAAGAACGAGCGCGCACGGTGCTGTGCGACGGTGACCACGGTTCCGAGGCCTCCTTTCCGGCGGTTGCGCGATGCCTCACTACTGATGCCTCACGTACTGACGACGCGTCAGCCGACGCGTCAAGAACGGCCGCCACCCTACCCGCGCCTCTGCTGAGGGGACGGCATGCCGCGTTGTCGACGGCGCCGGCCGTGTGGGGACGGCATTAAGAAGGCGTAAAGATTGCCGGATTCCGGCAGTGAACACCTGTGCTGCTCCGTGAAACCATCCCTGGACAACGGGAGAGGCGAGGCGGGGGCGGGTGGCGTACATGGGCTGGTTTCTCGGTCTCGGCATCGCGGGTCTTGTGCTTCTGGTCCTGGCGTTGGTCTTCGACGGGGTGCTGGAAGGCGTCCTCGACTCGATCGGTGGCGGTCTCGACGGGTTTCTTTCCTTGCCGGTGATCGCCGGGTTCGTGTCGGCGCTCGGGTTCACGGGCGCGATCGTCCTGGGGACCACGGGTACGGGGGCGGGGGGCGCCGCCGGTGCGGGCGCGGTTGCGGGGGTCGTCGTGGGGTGGGTGACCTGGCGGTTCAGCCGTGCCCTCCTCCGGGACGGCGCCGCGCCCGCACCGCGTGGCCGGGATCTGACCGGTACGTCGGGTTCGGTGGTGACGGAGATCCCGGCGGGCGGGTACGGCGAGGTGCTGCTGTATCTCGCGGGCCAGCCGGTGAAGTACGCGGCGAAAGCGGCGACTCCCGTCACGCGAGGCACCGAAGTGTGGGTGGAGTCCGTGCTCTCACCGACATCCGTCGCCGTCCGCCCGGTCGAGCGCTGACCGGGCGCCGCGTTCCGTTCTTTTCATTCTGTTCTTTTTCATTCTGATCGAATTCATTCTGATCGAAGGGGGTTTCTTCATGAGCCCTGTCCTCACCGCCGTGGTGGGCATCGTCGTCCTTCTGGTGCTGCTCGGACTCGTCGTCATCACCCGCTACAAGGTCGCCGGGCCCAGCGAGGCGTTCATCATCACCGGCCGGCGCGGCAAGCAGGCCACCGACCCGCAGACCGGCCGCGTGTTCACCGACAACAGCGGCCAGAAGGTCGTGGTCGGCGGCGGCGTGTTCGTCGTGCCGTTCGTCCAGCAGAAGTTCACCCTCGACCTCTCCAGCCGGCACATCCCCGTCGCCGTGCGCGGCGCGGTCACCCTGCGCGGGGTGAAGGCCAATCTGGAAGGCGTCGCGATCGTCAAGGTCGGCGGCACCGAGGACTCGATCCGGGCCGCCGCCCAGCGGTTCCTGATGCAGCAGGACGGCATCGTCGGCTTCACCCAGGAAGTGCTGTCCGGCGCGCTGCGCTCCATCGTGGGCCGGATGTCGGTCGAGGACATCATTCGCGACCGGGCCGCGTTCGCCGGTCAGGTCGCGGAAGAGGCGGAGGCCAGCCTCTCCGGTCAGGGCCTGGTCCTGGACGCGTTCCAGATCCAGGACATCACCACCGAGGGCTCCTATCTGGAGGACCTCGGCCGCCCGGAGGCCGCCCGCGCCAAGCAGGAGGCCGACATCGCCGAGGCCGTCGCCCGCCGCGCCGCCGAACAGGCCCGGCTCAAGGCGGAGGAGGAGATCGCCATCGCGCAGCGGACCCTGTACCTGAAGCAGGCCGAGATCAAGGCCCAGACCGACGAGGCCGCCGCCCAGGCGAATGCCGCGGGGCCGCTCGCCGAAGCCGACCGCCAGCAGCAGATCCTCGCCGAGCAGGAGAAGGTCGCCGAACGGCAGGCGGCACTGACCGACCGTCAGCTCGACACGCAGGTCCGCAAGCCCGCCGACGCCGCCCGCTACCAGGCCGAACAGGAGGCCGAGGCGCGCCGGATCGCCCTGGTCAAGCAGGCCGAGGCCGACGCCCAGCGCTCCCGCCTGACCGGTGAGGGCGAGAAGGCCCACCGCGCGGCGCTCGCCGACGCCGTACGCATCGAGGGCGAGGCCCAGGCCGCCGCCATCGCCGCCAGGGGCTCCGCCGAGGCCGAGGCCATGCGGAAGAAGGCCGACGCGTTCGCCCAGTACGGCGACGCCGCCGTCCTCCAGATGCTCGTCGAGGTCCTTCCCCAGGTCGTCGCCAAGGCGTCCGAACCGCTCTCCGCCATCGACAAGATGACGGTCATCTCCACCGACGGGGCGAGCCGGCTGTCCCGAACGGTCGCCGACAACGTGGCCCAGGGCATGGAACTCCTCTCCTCCACCACTGGAGTGGACCTGGCCCAGCTCCTCCAGGGCATCACCCAGAAGAAGCCCGTGCCGGCCCCCGCCCCGGCGACGACACCCGCCGACAACGGAGCCGTCGAGATCACCGATTAGGACAGGTCCTCAGAGGGGCCGGTGCACCGCGGTCGACACCTCCGGCCCGCGCCACACGCGGGTCACCGTCACCAAGGGCGAATACGACGCCCTACGGAAGCAGGAGCAGCGGCCCATGTTCGCGATCTACGGGCTCATTGCCGCGGGCGGCGGCGCCTTCACTCTCGTCGTCGCGGAGCTCGACGCCTCCACCCGGCTCCCGGCCCGTGCCCCTGCCCCTGCGGAGGGGGCATGAGCCTCCACCCGCAGGGCCGCCGAGTTCCGGCCGGTCACCGCCTCACACCACGACGGCGAACACCGGCAACTGCTGTGGGAACTCCACCCCGGCTACGTCCTGCGCCCGGAGGACCGCGTCGTCATCGCCGTCACGCGCCGCGGCTCGCCGAACTCCTGGGACGGCATCGGGCGGACGCGGACCACTGACCCGCGTCCGTCCGATGCCGGTGCCCCCGCCAGGCCGCCAGGTGGAGCTGCCGGGCGTCCGCTCCGGCCCGGGGGGAGCGCGGGTTCACACCGTGCGCCAGGGGACGGCATCGGGCCAGGACGTGCCCGCCCGCTCAGAGCGTGCGCAGCTTGGTGGTGAAGACGTGGTGGGCGATCTTGTCGCCGAGGGTGAGGCCGTCCTCGGCGTCCCACGGGAAGTGGACGCCGAGCCAGATCCTGCTGTACGCGTCCTCCCGGGCGGCGGCGCTGAAGCTCGTGAAGTGACGGGACTTGACCGGCGAGCGCGGCTCGTCGGTGGTCATGTCGAAGGCGATGCCGTCCGAGCCGAAGTACCGCGTCATGATGCCCGCCCAGGCCGCTCCGAACGTGGCGTGGCCGGAGGCCCACGCGGGGAAGCAGGGGGTGACGTTGACCCCGGCGGGGTTCTTCAGGAGGGGCTTCCACTCCGGGTCGAGCCCGCCTTCCCGGATGGCGGAGACCGGGCGCCACAGGTCGATGGGCGTCAAGAACTTCACGTCGCGGACAGCGATGCCGGCGTCGGCCATCGCGATCGACACGAGGGCGAACAGCTTCGCGTTCTGGTACGTGTTCAGCCCGCGCGTGGTGGCGATCTCGCGGGTGGCCTGGAGGAGCTGGCCGGGCGGCTTGTACGTGCCGTCGTTGTCGTTGGCCCAGAACCAGGCGGCGGCCTCCTGGTCGGGAGTGCGATTGATCACCGGGGTCTTCGCGGTCGGCTTGTCGGCGCCGGCCGCCCGGACGGCCTCCACCTGCGCCTTGTAGACGTCGCCGGCGAGCAGCTTCTCGTACGTGCCGTAGAGCCCGGGGGTCGGCGGCCGGAACTGCGATCCGGAGGTGAGGGCG
This sequence comes from Streptomyces sp. NPDC015346, assembly GCF_043078785.1. Classification (NCBI taxonomy): domain Bacteria; kingdom Bacillati; phylum Actinomycetota; class Actinomycetes; order Kitasatosporales; family Streptomycetaceae; genus Streptomyces; species Streptomyces sp. NPDC015346. The sequence goes on from NZ_JBIBTW010000002.1 coordinate 730,740, forward strand.
AAGGGCTTGACCAGTCCCCAGTACGGCGTGACGGCCTGGCTCGCCTGGGTGCAGCTCGGGTCCTGCATGTCCGGGTAGCTCGTCGGCCGCCAAGCCCCCGGCGCGGAATCGCCGGCATAGACGCGGTTGTCGTCCGAACCGTCGCCGTTGCGGGCATCCATCATCTGGGTCACCATCTTGCCGACGACGGTGGCGTCGAGGAGGTCGAACTCGGTCGGCTCGGTGCCGAACCGCTCCCGGAAGCGGGCGTCGAGGTAGGCCGTCTGGTTCTTGCCGTAGAGCTTGAGCAGGATGTTGTAGGCCGTGCGCCCGACGACCCGCTCCTCCTCGTCCGGTCCCTCGAGCCAGCCGGCGTACTTCTCGGCGTGGATGTACGGCTCGGAGGTGATCCGGCCCTTCCACTTGAGCTGGTAGGAGCTCTCGGCGTCGTAGATCGCCGCGTTCATCATGGCCGCGGCGCGCGCCATCGGCCCGGGGCCGCCGCCCTCGCGCCGGACCACGTTCAGCAGGACGTCGTTCCAGTAGTGGACGGGATCCTTGATCGTCTGCGGTGGCAGGGCCGCCTGCGCGGGCTGCGGGGAGGCCGCCAGAAGCGTCCCGGTCGTGGCGAGGACGGCGGCGACCGCCAGGGCTCTGAGCCGGTTGCGTCGCGGAGTGGGTGCCATCACGATGCTCCTTTGTGACCACGTCGGCTGATCACCACACGTCTGGTGGCGCGCGAGAGCATGGCGCGCCCAGTGCGCGGACCGGCTCCGTACCGGCGCGGAATGGCCGACCCCGCGCCCGTAGATGACCGAAAAGCCGGTGCCCCCACCGCCAGACGTCGCGATGGGCCTCAGCCGGCAGGCGCGATGGGCGTACTCCGGCCGCCCTTCTGACGCAGGCGTTCCTTCAGGGCGAGGTTGAGCTGGAGGACGTTGACGCGGGGTTCGCCGATGAAGCCGAGGAGGCGGGTGTCGGTGTGGGCGGCGACGAGCTGTTCGACCTGGGGGACGGGGAGGCCGTTGCGTTCCGCGACGCGGGGGATCTGGAGGGTCGCGTACTCCGGGGAGATGTGGGGGTCCAGGCCCGAGCCGGAGGAGGTGACGGCGTCGGCGGGGACGTCCTCCGGTCTCACCGTGTGGGTGGCGGTGGAGTTGTCCCTGATCACCGCCGCCTTGGCGGCCTTGACCCACTGGATCAGGTCGGCGTTGTCGGCGGAGCGGTTCGTCGCGCCGGAGAGGATCAGGTCGTACCGCGTGTTGAGGGTGTTGGAGCCCAGGCCGTTCGAGGGGCGGGGCTGGAACCAGCGCAGGTCCGGGGCCGGAGTCGCGTCGCCGTCCTTCGTCGGCAGGTCGTAGCGCTGGCCGATGAGTTCCGAGCCGACGGTCCTGCCGCTCGCGTCCTTGATCTCGGAGCCGTTCGCCTTGTGGGGGAAGAGGCCCTGGGCGAGGCCCGTGACGGCCAGCGGGTAGAGCACGCCGCACACGACGGTGAGGACGAGGAGGGCCCGGAGTCCCGCCCACAGGACACGGCCGGTGTTCGCTGCTGAGTTGTTCATCGTGGGTCAGCCGATTCCGGGGATGAGGGAGAGGAGCAGGTCGATGAGTTTGATGCCGACGAACGGGGCGATCAGGCCGCCCAGACCGTAGACGCCGAGGTTCCGGCGGAGCATCGAGTCCGCGCTGGACGGGCGGTAGCGCACGCCCTTCAGCGCCAGCGGGACCAGAGCCACGATGATCAGCGCGTTGAAGACGACGGCCGACAGGATCGCCGACTCCGGGGAGGCGAGGCCCATGATGTTGAGCCTGTCCAGCGACGGGTAGGCCACCGCGAACATCGCCGGGATGATCGCGAAGTACTTCGCCACGTCGTTGGCGATCGAGAATGTCGTCAACGCTCCCCGGGTGATGAGGAGTTGCTTGCCGATCTCGACGATTTCGATGAGCTTGGTCGGGTCGGAGTCGAGGTCGACCATGTTGCCGGCCTCCTTCGCGGCCGACGTGCCCGTGTTCATCGCCACGCCGACGTCCGCCTGGGCGAGCGCCGGGGCGTCGTTCGTACCGTCACCCGTCATCGCGACGAGCTTGCCGCCGGCCTGCTCGCGCTTGATGAGGGCCATCTTGTCCTCGGGGGTGGCCTCGGCGAGGAAGTCGTCGACGCCCGCCTCCTCGGCGATGGCCTTCGCGGTCAGCGGGTTGTCACCCGTGATCATGATCGTCTTGATACCCATACGGCGCAGCTCGTCGAACCGCTCCCGCATGCCCTCCTTGACGACGTCCTTCAGGTGGACGACCCCGAGCACCCGCGCGCCCCTGTCGTCCTCCACGGCCACCAGCAGCGGCGTGCCGCCGGCCTGGGAGATCGTGTCGGTGAGTGTCCGGGTGTCGGCGGCGACGGTGCCGCCCTGCTCCTCGACCCAGGTGATGACCGAACCGGCCGCGCCCTTGCGGACCTTGCGGCCGTCGACGTCCACACCCGACATACGGGTCTGGGCGGTGAAGGGGATCCACTCGGCGTGGGCGATCTCGCCCTGGTGACGTTCGCGCAGGCCGTACGTGTTCTTCGCCAGGACCACGATGGAGCGGCCCTCCGGTGTCTCGTCCGCGAGGGAGGAGAGCTGGGCGGCGTCGGCGACCTCCGCCTCCGTCGTCCCGCGCACGGGGACGAACGCGGCGGCCCGGCGGTTGCCGAGCGTGATGGTGCCGGTCTTGTCCAGGAGCAGTGTGGAGACGTCGCCGGCGGCCTCGACGGCCCGGCCGGACATGGCGAGGACGTTGCGCTGAACCAGCCGGTCCATGCCCGCGATGCCGATCGCCGAGAGCAGCGCGCCGATCGTGGTCGGGATCAGGCAGACCAGCAGAGCCGTGAGGACGATCAGCGACTGCTCGGCACCCGCGTAGATCGCGAAGGGCTGCAGGGTGACCACGGCCAGCAGGAAGACGATGGTGAGGGCCGCCAGGAGGATGTTGAGGGCGATCTCGTTGGGGGTCTTCTGCCGGGCCGCGCCCTCGACCAGGCTGATCATCCGGTCGATGAAGGTCTCCCCCGGCTTGGTCGTGATCTTGACGACGATCCGGTCGGACAGCACCTTCGTACCGCCGGTCACGGCCGAGCGGTCGCCGCCGGACTCGCGGATGACGGGGGCCGACTCGCCGGTGATCGCGGACTCGTCGACGGACGCCACACCCTCGACGACGTCCCCGTCGCCGGGGATGATGTCGCCGGCCTCGCAGACCACCAGATCACCGATGCGCAGCTCGGTGCCGGGGACCTTCTCCTCGCCCGTCGCGGCGAGGCGGCGGGCGACGGTGTCGGTCTTGGCCTTGCGGAGCGTGTCCGCCTGCGCCTTGCCACGGCCCTCGGCCACCGCCTCCGCCAGGTTGGCGAAGATCGTGGTCAGCCACAGCCAGGCGGTGATCGCCCAGCCGAACCAGTCCCCCGGGTTCGCGACCGCCAGCACGGTGGTGACCACCGAGCCGACAAACACCACGAACATCACGGGCGACTTGACCATCACGCGGGGGTCGAGCTTGCGCATCGCGTCCGGGAAGGACGCGGCCACCTGCTTCGGGTCGAACAGGCCCCCGCCGACCCGGCCGGCCGGCGGCCGCCCCCCGGCCATCGTGTCCTCGTGCTTCTCCACGTCGGTCTTCTGTGCGTCCGTCTTCTCCACGTCGGTCGTCTTCACGTTGATGGTCATGCCGCGAGCCCTTCGGCGAGCGGGCCCAGGGCGAGGGCCGGGAAGTACGTCAGACCGGTGATGATCATGATGGTGCCGACGAGAAGGCCGGTGAACAGCGGCTTCTCGGTCCGCAGAGTGCCCGCGGTCTCGGGGACGGGCTTCTGCTCGGCGAGCGAGCCGGCCAGCGCGAGGACGAACACCATGGGCAGGAACCGGCCGAGCAGCATCGCGATGCCGATCGTCGTGTTGAACCACTGGGTGTCGGCATTGAGGCCGGCGAAGGCGGAACCGTTGTTGTTCGCGCCGGAGGTGTACGCGTAGAGGATCTCGGAGAACCCGTGCGCACCGGAGTTCGTCATCGAGTGCGCGGGCGTCGGCAGGGCCATCGCCGCGGCCGTGAAGGAGAGCACCAGCGCCGGCGTGACCAGGATGAAGCAGGCGGCGTACGTGATCTCCCGGGTGCCGATCTTCTTGCCCAGGTACTCGGGCGTCCGGCCGACCATCAGACCCGCGAGGAACACCGCGACGATCGCCATGACCAGCATGCCGTAGAGGCCGGAGCCGACCCCGCCGGGCGCGATCTCGCCGAGCTGCATGCCCAGCATGGCGATGCCGCCGCCGAAGCCGGTGTAGGAGGAGTGGAAGGAGTTGACCGCGCCGGTGGAGGTGAGGGTGGTGGCCACGGCGAAGATCGACGAGCCGCCGATGCCGAACCGGGTCTCCTTGCCCTCCATGGCGCCGCCGGCGATGTCGAAGGCCGGGCCCTTGCCCGCGAACTCGGTCCACATCATCAGACCCGTGAACACGAGCCAGATGGTGACCATCGTCGCCAGGATCGCGTAACCCTGCCTGAGCGAGCCGACCATGCGACCGAAGGTGCGGGTCAGCGCGAAGGGGATGAGCAGGATCAGGTAGATCTCGAAGAGGTTCGAGAGCCCGTTGGGGTTCTCGAAGGGGTGGGCGGAGTTGGCGTTGAAGTAACCGCCGCCGTTGGTGCCCAGCTCCTTGATGACCTCCTGCGAGGCGACCGCGCCGCCGTTCCACTGCTGCGACCCGCCCGCGAACCGGCCCACTTCGTGGATGCCCGCGAAGTTCTGGATCGCGCCGCACGCCACGAGGACGAGCGCGCCGATCACGGAGAGGGGCAGCAGGACGCGTACGACACCGCGGACCAGGTCGGCCCAGAAGTTGCCCAGCTCACCGGTGTTCGAGCGCGCGAAACCGCGCACGAGGGCGACCGCGACCGCGATGCCCACCGCCGCCGAGACGAAGTTCTGCACCGCCAGGCCGCCGGTCTGCACCACATGGCCCATCGCCTGCTCACCGGCGTACGACTGCCAGTTGGTGTTCGCGACGAACGAGGCGGCCGTGTTGAACGCCTGGTCCGGGTCGATCGAGGCGAAGCCGAGCGATCCGGGCAGGGAGCCCTGCAGCCGCTGGAGCAGGTAGAGGAAGAGCACGCTCACGGCGGAGAAGGCGAGGACGCCGCGCAGGTAGGCGGGCCGGCGCATCTCCGTGTCCGGGTCGGCGCCGATCGCCTGGTAGATCCACTTCTCGGGCCGCAGATGCCGCTCGGAGGAGTAGACCCGCGCCATGTGGTCACCCAGCGGCCGGTACGACAGGCCGAGGGCGCCGATGAGCGCCAGAAGCTGGAGAACCCCAGCGAGAACGGGACTCATGGCCGGGCTCAGAACCTCTCCGGCTTGACGAGGGCGAGGACGAGATAGCCCAGCAGGGCGGCGGCCACGAGCAGGCCGACGACGTTTTCGGCGGTCACAGCTTGGCCACCCCCTTGGCGATGAAGGCCACCAGCGCGAAGACCGCGACCGTGGTGACGACGAAGGCCGCGTCGGCCATCGTGAGCTCCTGAGTGAAGAACGGATTCTCTGACGAGATGAGCAAACCGTTCCCCCGCCGGGCCACCGCGTTCGTTGACGCCTCCCATACGGTCCGCGGCGTCCTCTTGACGCATCCCCTACGCCGGACGGCCTGCGGAGACGGCCGCCCCGGAATATCTGTGACCGCGAAGTGAGAAATCAGAGCAAGGCGCGGTGAGGGTATCTGGCACAAACACGGTGTGTGGAATTCTTCACCGCACATGACCGATCGCGCCGTGCTACTGTCGATCTCAGTTGCAGTTGTGGTTCCCAAAACTCCAAGCGCCCATCGGTACTTCGTACCGTCGGCAGCGCTTCTGTATTTCCGGTCATTTTTCCGGGCGGGGCAATCATCGCGGCGACGCGGAGTCCGCACAGTGTGGGCTCCGGGCACTGCCCCTAAGGAGATCTGACATGACGACTGGCACCGTGAAGTGGTTCAACGCTGAAAAGGGCTTCGGCTTCATCGAGCAGGACGGTGGCGGCCCCGACGTCTTCGCCCACTACTCGAACATCGCCGCCCAGGGCTTCCGTGAGCTCCAGGAAGGCCAGAAGGTGAACTTCGACATCGCGCAGGGCCAGAAGGGCCCGACGGCGGAGAACATCGTTCCCGCCTGACGCTGACGCGTAGTACGAGCTGGGGCCCGCACCTTGGGGTGCGGGCCCCAGCTCGTTGCCGTTCCGGGAGCGCTTGCCGTTCCGGGATCGCTCGCTCCATTCATGCCGGCGATTCATACCGGCGATTCCCCCTTTCCTTTTCATTCTCGAGGTTGGCTCGTTCTGCGATTCTCCGTGCTCGTCACATGTTGCGGAAATTCCCTGATACGTGCCGCATCAAGGAAGGTTCCACATGAACCGCACACGCACGAACGACCGCTTCTCCCGCAGCTCCAGGGGCTCGTACGGCCGCAGGCCGGCCCCCGTACAGGGTGAGTTCGCTCTCCCCAGGACGATCACCCCCGCGCTGCCCGCCGTCGAGGCTTTCGCCGATCTCGACATGCCCGCGCCGCTGCTCGCCGCGCTCAGCGCACAGGGCGTCTCCGTACCGTTCCCGATCCAGGGCGCGACCCTGCCGAACACGCTCGCGGGACGCGACGTCCTCGGACGCGGCCGCACCGGCTCCGGAAAGACGCTGGCCTTCGGGCTTGCCCTGCTGGCCCGCACCGCCGGCCGGCGCGCCGAGCCCCGGCAGCCGCTCGCGCTGGTCCTCGTCCCGACCCGGGAACTGGCCCAGCAGGTGACCGACGCGCTCGCTCCGTACGCCCGCTCCGTCAAGCTGCGGCTGGCCACGGTCGTCGGCGGGATGTCGATCGGCCGCCAGGCGCACGCCCTGCGCGGCGGCGCCGAGGTCGTCGTCGCCACGCCCGGCCGGCTGGCGGACCTCATCGAGCGCGGCGACTGCCGGCTCGACGCGGTGGACGTCACCGTCCTCGACGAGGCCGACCAGATGGCCGACATGGGGTTCATGCCGCAGGTCACGGCGCTGCTCGACCTGGTCCGTCCCGGCGGTCAGCGGATGCTGTTCTCCGCCACCCTGGACCGCAATGTCGACCTGCTGGTACGCCGCTACCTGAGCGACCCGGTCGTGCACTCGGTCGACCCCTCCGCCGGCGCCGTCACGACGATGGAGCACCACGTCCTCCACGTCCACGGCTCCGACAAGGAGGCCACCACGACGGAGATCGCCGCCCGCGACGGGCGCGTGATCATGTTCCTCGACACCAAGCACGCCGTCGACCGGCTGACCAAGGATCTGCTGGCCAACGGCGTACGGGCGGCGTCGCTGCACGGTGGCAAGTCGCAGCCGCAGCGCACCCGGACCCTGGCGCAGTTCAAGACCGGGCACGTCACCGTGCTCGTCGCGACCAACGTCGCCGCGCGCGGCATCCACGTCGACAACCTCGACCTCGTCGTCAACGTCGACCCGCCGACCGACCACAAGGACTACCTGCACCGCGGCGGACGCACCGCCCGCGCCGGCGAGTCGGGCAGCGTCGTCACGCTCGTCACGCCGAACCAGCGCCGCAGCATGGTGCGTCTGATGTCGGACGCGGGGATCCGTCCGCAGATCACCGAGGTCCGCTCCGGTGGGACCGAACTGCGGCGCATCACCGGCGCGCAGGCCCCTTCCGGCGTCCCCGTGGTCATCGCGGCGCCGGTCGTCGAGCGCTCCCGCCCCAGCGCCTCCACCCGCCCGCGGCGCAACCGCCCCTCCCGGGCGGCCGCCCACCGGACCGCCCAGCGGCGGTCCTCCTACGACCCGGCGGCGTAGGACCTTCGTACCCCCGTCGTCGCTCCGACGGCCGCCCACACGGCCGTCAGTACGGCAGTCAGTACGGGCCGTCGGATCGACGACGCCCACACCCTTCGCACTCTCCGCAGGAGGCCCTCGTGACACTGGTTTCTCCGCAGTCCGGCCCCGCGACCGCTCACGACGAGTCCGGGCCGCAGGTCGGTGACTACATGACCGTCGAGGTGGCGCTCTCCGTCATGGCCGGCGCCCGCGCCGGGCATCTGGTCGTCCGCGACGACGACGGGCGGCGCACCGGCCTGGTCACCCGCGCTCAGCTGACCGCCGTCCGTGACGGCTCCACGTACACGGACCGGATCCGCCTGCGCGAGCTCGCCGGCGTCCGCCGCTCCCACTGAACCACGGGACCCGTTCCCCCTCCCCCTTTGAGGCCGCATTGCGCTGTGTCATCGCCCGCTTCCCATTCGACCTGACCAAGAACGACGTGCTGGAATCGATGAAGGGCATCAAGCCCGAGCCGATCACCGGCGAGTCCGTGATCATCGGCCGTCGTTCCTACCCCGTCAAGCAAGTGGGTGAGGTCATCACCCGCCAGGACCGCCGTGACTTCAGCGCCGGCGAGGTCGTCCGGGCCATGACCCTCCTGGGCTTCACCTGCCGCCCCTTCCCCGGCGCCGGGTCCACGGCCACCACCGCGGCCACCACCACGTCCGGCTCCGTGCCGACGCATGGGCACACGCGCGCGCACGTCAGCGCGATGGAACGCGCCTCGGCGCTGCTGGGCGCGCCCGCGCCCGTGTGACCCGCCGCACCAAGCATTGACGAGAGGGCCCGGCCTGCGTACGCAGGCCGGGCCCTCTCGTCATGCCTCGTCATACTGGATCAGGATCGGTGGACCAAGAGGGACGGCGGATCAGTGGTCGGAGTAGCTGAAGTCGCCCACGGTCCACGCGGTGACATCATCGATGGAGACGCGGTACATCCCACCCGTCTCGGGGATCCCCACCGTGCCCTGCAGGATCCGGGCGACGTGGAAGTGCAGATGCCTGGGCGGCCCGTCCTCCCCCGTGGTGGTACCCGTCGTGGTACCGAAGATCCCGGAGAACTCGTTCAGTCGCTCCGAATCGTTCAGGACCTCCGAAACGCGCTGTCTCCAGACCGCTTCGGGGGCCAGCCGACCCGTGATGACGGCGCCACCCGTGACCACGGTCAGGGACATCTGGTTGCTCTGCCCGGACTCCACCATGGCGGCGATGTCAACGAGCAACTCGTCAGGCTTCGACATGAGCGCTGATTCTATTCGGGCCGCGCCGGTCGCCGGGGCGCCGGGGCCTCACGTCTGCCCCTCCGACCGTTCGAAGCCGATTCCTCACCGTCGAACACCCGAAAATCTGCCTTCGCCGGAGTAGACATTGGGGCTCGATGGGGCTACGGTTTCTCTCGTACCCAAGATCGGAAGAGCCCGGCAGAGACGAACTGCCGGGAAGCGGTTCAGTACAAGGTGTCAGCAAGCGAGAACGGAGGAACGAGCGCCATCAGGATCGCCCGGGCAGCGAAGACTCGGCCCGGGTACCGCAAGACCCCGGATTGGAAGGTGGTCCCCGGTCACGCATCCACGATCCCCGCACTCCCGCCCTTCTCCAGGGCGTGACGGCGGAAACAGAAGGTCGGCGCAGCACTAGGGCCGACAGATGGTGTTGAATTTCCTTCGGGGCCTTGGTGCCGTACGGCACCAAGGCCCCTCGACGCGTTCCCCAGGAAGAGGTGCAGATGACAGCGGATAATGCGCTCGGCGGCCGACTCGACGATGACGACTACCCCGCCTACACGATGGGCCGGGCGGCCGAGATGCTCGGCACCACCCCCGGCTTCCTCCGTGCCATCGGCGAGGCCCGGCTGATCACGCCGCTGCGCTCCGAGGGCGGGCACCGGCGCTACTCCCGGTATCAGCTGCGGATCGCGGCCCGCGCCCGGGAACTCGTCGACCAGGGCACCCCCATCGAGGCCGCCTGCCGCATCGTCATCCTCGAGGACCAGCTCGAAGAGGCCCAGCGCATCAACGCCGAGTACCGCCGCGCCGCGGCCGCCTCGGACGAGAACTCCCGCTGAGTCGACGCACCCACCGCCCCGATCAGCGCATCCGCACGGCTCAGCACATGGTCACCAGGGATCACCGCGCCGGTCGGACGACCCGGGCGATGAGCAGCGCGACGTCGTCGTGGTTCCCGGGGTGCCGCAGTGAGCGCAGGAGCATGTCGCAGGTCTCCTCCAGGGAGTCCAGCGGCGTGGCGAGCAGGGCGACCAGCGCCTCCAGGCGCTCGTCGATGGCCTGGTCCCGCGTCTCCACCAGACCGTCGGTGTAGAGAACCAGGGCGTCTCCGGGGTGCAGGGCGACCGTGGTCGTGGCGAAGGGGACGTCGCCGACGCCGAGCGGCGCGCCCGTGGGCAGGTCGAGCAGTTCGGGCGGTCGCCCCGGACGCAGCACCACCGGCGGCAGGTGCCCGGCGCTGGAGATGAGGCAGGTGGCGCCTTCGGGGTCGTAGACGGCGTGGACGCAGGTGGTGATGGTCTGCTCCATCCGGTCGGCGATCCGGTCGAGGTGGTGCAGCACCTGGGCGGGGTCGAGGTCGAGTTCGGCCAGCGTGCGGGTGGCGGTACGGAGCTGGCCCATCGTGGCGGCGGCGCTGATGCCGCTGCCCATGACGTCACCGACGACGAGGGCGGTCTTCTCGCCCGTCAGGGGGATGACGTCGAACCAGTCGCCGCCCACCTCGTCGGCCGCCTGGGCGGGCTGGTAGCGGTAGGCGATCTCCAGGCCGGGTGGGTTCGGCGGCCGCTGCGGCAGGAGGCTGCGCTGGAGGGTGAGGCCGGTGTCGCGGGCCTGCTGGTACCAGCGGGCGTTGTCGATGCAGACGGCGGCCCGCGCGGCGAGTTCGCCGGCGAGGGTCTCGTCGTCGGCGGTGAAGGGTTCCGGGTTGCGGGTGCGCTTGAGGTCGAGGGCGCCGAGGACCTCGCCGCGGGCGATCAGCGGCACGGCGAGATACGAGCGCAGGCCGGCGGCGGCCAGCTGGGCGGCGGCCTCGGGGCTGCGGGCGATCCGGATCAGGTCGTCGGCCGTCACGTGCGGCACACGGACCGGGCGGCCGGTCTTCACGCACCGGGTGACGAGCCGGTCGGCGTCGTAGCGCGCCATCTCCCCCGGCGGGTCCGCCGCGCGGGTCGCGTCGGTGGGGTACGCGGAGGCGAGGGCCAGCGCCCTGAAGACGGCCGAGCCCTCGTCCGCCCCCGAGGTGGCCGCGCGGCCGTGCAGGATGCTGTCGAGGACGTCCACGGCGGCCACGTCGGCCAGCTCCGGCACCGACACGTCGGCGAGCTCGCGGGCGGTCTGGTCGAGGTCGAGCGTGGTCCCGATACGGATGGAGGCGTCGGCGACGACCGCCAGGCGCTGCCGGGCCCGCGCGGCCTCGGCGGTGGCGTGGTGCCGCTCGGTGACGTCCACGACCGAGGTGGCGACGCCGAGCACCTTCCGGTCGGGCGCCTCCAGGCGGTAGAACGACGCCGACCAGACGTGCTCATGCTCCGGGTCGGCCGGGGTGTGTCCGGCGAACTCGCGGTCGATGATCGGGATCCCGGTGGCCAGGACCTGGCGCATCGCGGACTCGATGCCCTCGGCGTCCAGGAAGGGCAGGGCCTCCCGGACGCCGCGGCCCACGTGCTCGGCGGCCGGGAGTCCGTTGATGGCCTCCAGGGCCGGGTTGACCGTCACGTACCGCAGATCGGTGTCGACCACCGCGAGCCCGATCGGGGACTGCGAGATCAGCCGTGTGGAGAGTGCCAGGTCGCGTTCCGTCTGCCGAACCGTCGCCTGGTCGGTCGCCAGGCCGAGGGCGTACACGCCGTTACGGCCGTCCTCGAGGCGCATGTTCCGGAACTCCACGAGGCGGGTGCCGCCGTCCTTGTGGCGCACGGGGAACACGCCCGCCCAGCTGCCCTCGCCCGCCATGACCCGGGCGAAAAGGGCGATCACCCGCTCCAGGTCCCGCTCGTGGACCATGAGCCGGCCCGCGAACTGCCCGAGGGCCTCGTCGGCGGTGTAGCCGAACAGCTCCTCCGCCTGCGGGCTCCAGAGCATGATCCGTCCGTCCGCGTCCAGGACCACGGCCGCGACGTTCAGGACGTCCAGCAGGCCCCCCGGGCGGAGTGCATCGCCCGCCGTCGTCCGGCCGGACGGGGCCGGGGAGGATTCGGCCGCGCGCATCCGGTACTCCTTCCACCCGCCGCCGGGGCCGGACGTCCCGCGCCCGACCGCTGCCGGCGCGCCTGCGGCTCCCGAAACTCCCGACGCCTCCCATCCTCTCCCCGCGACGGCCGACCCCGCACTTCTGCGCGCCGGCAAGATCCCCGATGAGTCCCCGCACGCCGTCGGAGTTCCACGCGTCCCGTCGGCGACACTGGGGGTCCGGGCGCCGCTCATCCCCGAGCCGCCCCTGCGGTGCTGTCCTGGCCCGAACGGGAGACCGAACATGCTGATCAGCCACATCGCCCGGGAGGGCACCCTGCACGTCACGCTGAACCAGCACCTGGACATCACCAACCGCGCGGCGGCGGCCCTGCAGATCGAAGCCCTCGTCTACGCCCACCAGCCCGCGCGGGTCACCCTGGAGCTGCCCTCGGGCGAGACGACCCCCGCGACGCTCAGCGCCGTCGCCCGCGCGCGCCGGATGTGCCAGAGCATCGGCGTCCCCCTCACCCTGACCGGCTCCGGCGCTCCACTCGCCGACCGGAGCGCCGGCCAGGCGGCTGAGCGGCGGCTCGAGTACGGGGCCCGGCAGGACCACTGACCGGACGGCCCCCCGGAACGGGTAGCACCCCCGGCACTGGCATCATGGCACTGAGTGTGTTTTGCTGAGGGTACTCAGTGCCAAAAGCGTTCTAGGGGAGCTCACGATCATGGGCAATGACTTCGACCTGTATCGACTGTCGGAAGAGCACGACATGCTCCGGGAGACGGTGCGTGCGCTGGCGGAGGCGAAGATCACGCCGTTCGCCGCGGCGGTCGACGAGGAGGCGCGGTTCCCCCAGGAGGCGCTGGACGCGCTGGTGGCGGCCGACCTGCAGGCCGTGCACGTGCCGGAGTCGTACGGGGGTGCGGGGGCGGACGCCCTGGCGACCGTGATCGTGATCGAGGAGGTCGCGCGCGCGTGCGGTTCCTCCTCGCTGATCCCGGCCGTCAACAAGCTGGGCTCGCTGCCGGTGATCCTGTCCGGCTCGGAGGAGCTGAAGAAGAAGTACCTCGCTCCGCTGGCGCGGGGCGAGGCGATGTTCTCGTACTGCCTCTCGGAGCCGGACGCCGGTTCCGACGCGGCCGGCATGAAGACCCGCGCGGTCCGTGACGGCGACTTCTGGGTCCTCAACGGCGTCAAGCGGTGGATCACCAACGCGGGCGTGTCGGAGTACTACACGGTGATGGCCGTCACCGACCCGGAGAAGCGCTCCAAGGGCATCTCCGCGTTCGTCGTCGAGAAGAGCGACGAGGGCGTGTCCTTCGGCGCCCCGGAGAAGAAGCTCGGCATCAAGGGCTCCCCGACCCGCGAGGTCTACCTCGACAACGTACGGATCCCCGCGGACCGGATGATCGGCGCGGAGGGCACCGGTTTCGCCACCGCGATGAAGACCCTGGACCACACCCGGATCACGATCGCCGCGCAGGCCATCGGCATCGCCCAGGGCGCCCTCGACTACGCCAAGGGCTATGTCCAGGAGCGCAAGCAGTTCGGCAAGCCGATCGCCGACTTCCAGGGTGTGCAGTTCATGCTCGCCGACATGGCGATGAAGCTCGAGGCCGCCCGTCAGCTCACCTACGCCGCCGCCGCCAAGTCCGAGCGCGTCGACAGCGACCTGACGTTCTTCGGCGCCGCGGCCAAGTGCTTCGCCTCCGACGTCGCCATGGAGGTCACCACCGACGCCGTCCAGCTCCTCGGCGGCTATGGCTACACCCGTGACTACCCCGTCGAGCGCATGATGCGCGACGCCAAGATCACCCAGATCTACGAGGGCACCAACCAGGTCCAGCGCATCGTCATGGCCCGCAACCTCCCGTAACCGTCCGCCACTTGAAAGGAGCCAGGCCGTGACCCTGAGGATCGCTGTCTGTGTGAAGTACGTACCCGACGCGACCGGCGACCGCGGCTTCGCGGACGACCTGACCGTCGACCGCGACGAGGTCGACGGCCTCCTCTCGGAGCTCGACGAGTACGCGGTCGAGCAGGCGCTGCGCATCTCCGAGGAGTCCGACGACGCCGAGGTCACCGTCATCACCGTCGGCCCGGACGACGCCAAGGACGCGCTGCGCAAGGCGCTGTCCATGGGCGCCGACAAGGCCGTCCACGTCAACGACGACGACATCCACGGCAGCGACGTCATCGGCACCTCGGCGATCGTCGCCAAGGCACTGGAGAAGACCGGTTTCGACCTGGTCATCTGCGGCATGGCGTCGACCGACGGCACCATGGGCGTGCTGCCGGCACTGCTGGCCGAGCGGCTGAACCTGCCCCAGGTGACGCTGCTGTCCGAGGTCTCGGTCGAGGGTGAGCTGGTGAAGGGCCGCCGTGACGGCGACGCCGCCACCGAGCTCCTGGAGGCCCCGCTGCCGGCCGTCGTCTCGGTCACCGACCAGTCCGGCGAGGCGCGTTACCCCTCCTTCAAGGGGATCATGGCCGCCAAGAAGAAGCCGGTCGAGGAGCTGGACCTGGACGACCTCGGCATCGACGCCGACGAGGTCGGTCTGGCCGGGTCCTGGACCAAGGTCGGCGAGGTCACCGCGCGCCCGCCCCGTACCGCGGGCACGATCGTCACGGACGAGGGCGACGGCGGCAAGCAGCTGGCCGCGTTCCTGTCCTCGCAGAAGTTCATCTGACCGCTCACCGTTCACCGTTTCAGGAGCAATGAATCATGGCTGAGATCCTGGTTCTCGTGGACCACGCCGACGGTGCGGTCCGCAAGCCGGCGCTCGAACTGCTCACCCTGGCCCGCCGTCTCGGCGAGCCCTCGGCCGTCGTCCTCGGCGCGGGCGAGGCGGCGGCGTCGATCGCCGCCACCGCGGGCGAGTACGGCGCGGCCACCGTGTACGTCGCGGACGGCGCGGAGTTCGCCGAGCAGCTCGTCGTGCCGAAGGTCGACGCGCTCACCCAGATCGCCCAGGACAAGGGCGTCGCCGCCGTCCTGGTGACCTCCTCCGGCGAGGGCAAAGAGGTCGCCGCCCGCGTCGCCCTGCGCCTCGGCTCCGGCCTCATCACCGACGCCGTGGAGCTGGAGGCCGGCGACAGCGGCCCCGTCGCGACGCAGTCCGTCTTCGCCGCCTCGTACCAGGTGAAGTCGACCGTCTCGCACGGCGTCCCGGTCATCACCGTCAAGCCCAACTCCGCCGCGCCGGAGGCCCTCCCGGCCGCCGGCACGGTCGAGAACGTGGCCGTCGCCTTCACCGGCAACGCCGCCAAGGTCGTCTCGCGCACCCCGCGCGTCTCCACCGGCCGCCCGGAGCTGACCGAGTCCGCGATCGTCGTCTCCGGCGGCCGTGGCGTCGGCGCGGCCGAGGGCTTCGAGGTCGTCGAGAAGCTCGCCGACTCGCTCGGCGCGGCGGTCGGCGCCTCGCGCGCCGCGGTCGACGCCGGCTGGTACCCGCACTCCAACCAGGTCGGCCAGACGGGCAAGCAGGTCTCGCCGCAGCTGTACATCGCGGCGGGCATCTCCGGTGCGATCCAGCACCGGGCCGGTATGCAGACCTCGAAGACGATCGTGGCCGTCAACAAGGACCCGGAGGCCCCGATCTTCGACCTGGTCGACTACGGCGTGGTCGGCGACCTGTTCGCCGTACTGCCGCAGCTGACGGACGAGATCGGCGCGCGGTAGGCGCTCGTCCCGCAAGAGAAAGATCGGGCGGTGGCACTCTGTGCCACCGCCCGATCTTTCGTCTCCGCGTGCGCGGCTCAGATCCAGCCGTCGAGGGGAACCTCCTCGCAGAGGCGGACGACCGGCTGGCAGCCGGACGCCGAGACCCCGGAGGCGAGCTTGACCCGGACTCCGGGGCGCACCGCGTGCAGCGGTCCGTCGACCCGGCAGCGGACGACGAAGCCCTCGGTCATGTGGACCGGCCACAGGTCGGCGTCGGCGGCGGTGACCCCGCGGCGTACGGAGATCACGCCCTCTCCGTCGCTGCGCTCGGGCGCGAGGTCCGTCGACCCGCAGGTCGGACAGAGCAGGCGCTGGAATGTCGTGGTGTGGCACCAGCGGCAGCGCTGGAAGTAGAGCTCGGCGCCGGTGGCCGATTCCTCGGTCCGGACGGCGCTTGCGTTCCTCAGTCCCGTGTGGAACACGATGCCTTCTCCTTGCACTCGGCGACTCGACCGTGCATGGAGCAAAGATATGGCACTGAGTGCCATCAAATAAAGACCTGAGTTCCCTCAATTCAAGACACTGAGATCCCTAGGTCTCGCGGTGGTGTGCCGTTCAGCCCTCTCCGAGGCTCGATTCCACCTCGCGCACCACGCGCCACATGGGGGTGGAGCGCTTGGTGATCACCACGACGACGTCCTCGGCCTCCTCGGCCGGCGTCTCGGAGGCGGCGCCGTCCGGGCGCCAGGTGTCCCGGACGAACTCCAGGGCCCGGTCCACCTCGGCCAGCGGGTCCCCCTCGCCGCCCGAGCGGAGCCAGTGCCGCAGCGCGTGGTTGTGCGCGGCGACCACCGCGGCGGCGACCACGTTGGCGCGCAGGGTCCCGTCGCGGCGGTCGGCGAAGCGGCTGCGCAGATAGTCCCCGAGCGTCTTCTCGTACCGCCAGACGACCGAGAGCTCGTACGTCCGGAGGCCCGCGACCTCGCGGGTGAGGCGGTAGCGCTGCACGGAGAACGTGGGGTTCTCGGCGTACATCCGCATCACGAGCCGGGCGGCGTCGCAGACCCGCGCCAGCGGGTCGTCGGTGTCCGCGCTCGCGGCGAGGAACTCGGTCATGTCGGCGAGGCACTGCTCGTGGTCGGGGAAGACCACGTCCTCCTTCGACGGGAAGTACCGGAAGAAGGAGCGCCGGCCGACCCCCGCGGTCTTCACGATGTCGTCGACCGTCGTCTGCTCGTAGCCGCGTTCCAGGAAGAGCTGGAAGGCCGCCGCGACGAGGGAGTCACGCATCGAGGGCTTGGCAGGGTGGGTGCTCATGCCCCGAACCTAACACTCGGACCCCTCGCACGGCGGCACTTGGTGCCACGGGCCAGGTCGACGCCCCGCCATGGGCAGGGCCCGAGACCCGGCCATCGGCGAGGTCAGCGGGCGGCCATGCGCAGGGCGCCGTCCATCCGGATCGTCTCGCCGTTGAGGTAGTCGTGCTCGGCGATCATGGTGACGAGCCGGGCGTACTCCTCGGGGCGGGCAAGGCGCTGCGGGAAGGTGACGCTCGCGGCGAGTCCGGCCCGGATCTCCTCGCTGAATCCGGCCATCATCGGGGTGTCGACGATGCCGGGGGCGATGGTGACGACCCGGATGCCGTACTGCGCGAGGTCGCGGGCGGCGGTGACGGTCATGCCGGCGACGCCCGCCTTGGAGGCGGCGTAGGCGATCTGGCCGACCTGGCCCTCGAAGGCGGCGATCGAGGCGGTGTTGACCACCAGGCCACGCTGGCCGTGCTCGTCCGGTTCCTGACGTGCGATGGCCTCGGCGGCCAGGCGCATCACGTTGAACGTACCGAGCAGATTGACGTTCAGGACCGTGCGGAAGAGGTCGAGGTCATGCGGTCCCCCGCGGCCCAGGACGCGGGCCGAGGGGGCGATCCCGGCGCAGTTGACGGCGAGGCGCAGCGCGGCGCCGTCCGCCTCGATCCGAGCGAGGGCTTCGCGGACCGGCTCCTCCTCGGTGACGTCGGCCGCGAGCAGGGTGACGCCGTCGGGGCGCGGGCCCGCCGCGACGACGGCCTTGTCCAGGTCCAGGCCGTAGACGGTGGCGCCCCGGGCGGCGAGAGCGGCGGCGGTGGCGGCACCCAGGCCGGATGCGGCGCCGGTGACGAGCGCGGCGGAGCCGGCGATGTCCATGGAACTCCTCGATCGTGTGCGAAGGGTCGACGAGCGGATCGTCGAGCGGGAGGGCGGAGGGCGGGAGCGGGTCGGTCAGCGGGCGAGCTGGCGGCTGATGACGAGCCGCTGGATCTGGTTCGTCCCCTCGAAGATCTGCATGATCTTCGCCTCGCGCATGTAGCGCTCGACGGGGAAGTCGCGGGTGTAGCCATACCCGCCGAGGACCTGCACCGCGTCCGTGGTCACCTTCATGGCGGCGTCGGTCGCGATCAGCTTGGCGGCGCTGGCCTGGCGGCTGAAGGGGCGGCCGAGGTCCCGGCGGCGGGCCGCGTCGAGGTAGGTGGCGCGGGCGGAGTCGACGGCGGCGGCCATGTCGGCGAGGAGGAAGCCGAGCCCCTGGTGGTCGACGATCCTGCGGCCGAAGGTGGTGCGTTCGTTGGCGTACTCGACGGCGGCGGCCAGCGCCGCCTGCGCGAGCCCCGTGGCGCAGGCGGCGATGCCGAGGCGGCCGCAGTCGAGCGCGCTGAAGGCGATCTGGAGGCCCTGGCCCTCGTCGCCGATGAGCCGGTCGGCGTCGAGCAGGGCGCCGTCCCAGTGGGCGGAGGTGGTGGGGACGGCCTGGAGTCCCATCTTCCGCTCCGGCCTGCCGAAGGTGAGCCCGTCGGCCTCTCCGGGGGCGAGGAAGCAGGAGACGCCGTGGCTGCCGGGGGCGGTGCGGGCGAAGAGGGCGTAGAAGCCGGCCTTGCCGCCGTGGGTGATCCAGGCCTTGTTGCCGGTGATCCGGTACGCCGCGCCGTCGTCGGTGCGCTCGGCCTTGCAGGTCAGGGCGGCGGCGTCGGAACCGGCCTGGGGCTCAGAGAGGCTGTAGCCGCCGATGGTCTCGCCCGCGAGCATCGCGGGGAGCCAGCGCTCCTTCTGCTCGGTGGTGCCGAACGAGTGCAGGGGGTGGCAGGCGAGCGTGTGGACGCTGGTGGCGACGGCGACGGCCGCCCAGCGGGCCGCCAGCTCCTCAAGGACCTGCAGGTAGACCTCGTACGGCTGTCCTCCGCCGCCGAACTCCTCGGGGTACGCGAGGCCGAGCAGTCCGGCCTCTCCGAGGGTGGTGAAGAGACCTTCGGGGTACGTCTCGGCGGCCTCGTGCTCGTTCACGCGGGGAGAGAGCTCCTTGTCGGCGATCTCCCGGGTGAGGGCGATGAGGTCCGCTGCCTCGGGGGTGGGAAGCAGGCGGTCGACATCCATGGCGACTCCAGTGACACTCAGCGCCGCCGAAGCGGTACTGGGGGCGGTACGGCAGTACCGTTGAGAGTAGCGCAGAAGGGTGCTGCCGTAACCCCCTGAACAGGTCGACCGGCATACTGTTCGGGTGATCGAGACCTCAGCCACCAACGCTCCGAAGCTGACGGGCCGCGGCGCGGCCCGCCGGTCCGCCCTGTTCGAGGAGCTGGTGGCCCTCCTGGTCGGCGAGGGCTTCGCCCAGCTGACGCTGGACGATCTCGCCGCCCGGCTGCGCTGCTCCAAGCGCACCCTGTACGGCCTGGCGGGCAGCAAGGAGCAGCTTGTCCGGGCGGCCGTGGTCCACTTCTTCCGGCGGGCGACCACACGGGTGGAGGCGGTCCTGGCGGCGGAGACGGAACCGGCGGAGCGCCTGGCGGCGTATCTGCGCGCGGTCGCGGCGGAGCTGGCCCCGGTCTCCCCCCGGTTCTTCGACGACGTCGCCGCCTTTGAACCGGCCGCCGAGGTGTACGAACGCAACACGCGGGCGGCGGCGGGCCGGGTGCAGCAGCTGATCGAGGAGGGCGTGACCGCGGGCGTCTTCCGCGAGGTCCATGTGACCTTCGCGGCCGATGTCATCGCCTCCGTCATGGTCCGCATCCAGCAACGGCAGGTCGCCGCGGCGACCGGGCTCGCGGACGCGGAGGCGTACGAGCAGCTGGCGGAGCTGCTCCTGAACGGACTGCGCAAGGGCTGAACGGCCTAAGGGGCCGGCCGACCCCTCCCGCCGGATCCTGGCCCATCCCGACGTCACCGTAGGTCACTCTCCGCAGGCGATCCACTACTGTGTGCGGCGCATCGACCATGCCGTGCCACACCACGAGACACAGGGAGATCCGCGTGGAGCGCAGCCGTACCGACCTGAGGATCCGTGCCGTACTCGCCGCGATGGGCGTCACCGTCGCCCTGGCGACGGCCCCCGCGGCGCAGGCCGCACCCGCACCCGCACCCGCCCCCGCCGGGAGCTACGCGCCGCCCGCGCCGTGCACCGGCGAGTTCGAGGGCGACAAGCGGCTCGGCCCGGCGCACCTGCCGAAGAAGAAGCAGGCGCCGGTGGGCCCGCTGCTCCATCACTACGAGCGGACCGGAAAGCTCTCCTCGGCGGACTTCCTGAAGAAGTACTGGGAGGGCCCGGCTGACACCGGCAGCTGGAAGTACCCGCCGAACGACGGCTTCGCGGAGGTCAACGGCGAGCTGGACAAGGGGCCGGACGTCCTGCAGGTGGGCGAGCGGCTGGACCGCTTCGGCTCCGAGTACGGCGCGTACCTCGCCCCGGCCGGTGATCCGTACACCAAGCGCGCGCTGCCCCCGCAGAACCTCAACACCCGGGACGCGGCCTTCCCCTGCGACTACCACCTGTACGAGGTGACGAAGCAGTTCATCGTCTGGGCGGGCGGGATCGCGCCCTGGTTCGAGCAGCCGGGCGGCGGCCGCCAGATCAAGCTGGACCCGGTCTTCCTGAACCCGGGCGAGGGGCAGCGGCTGAACGTGAAGTGGCTCCTCGATCACGGTTATCTGAAGTCCGTCACCGCGTGAACCGAACCGCCCTGGCCAGGGCACTCCGCGAGGCCGGGGTGCCCGACGGCCACTACTGGATCGAGGGCGTCCACGAACCGGCGCCCACCCCGCCGGACTTCGTCTACCTGCGCACCGCGCCGGGCGGCGGGGGCTGGGAGACGGGCGTGTACGAGCGGGGCGGCCACGAGCCGGTGGCCACCCACGCCACCGAGGCGGAGGCCTGCGCGCATCTGCGTGGCCTCATCCTCTAGAACTCGTCGTCGGTGTGCGGGAGTCGGGCCGTGCGCAGGGCCGTGTCGAACGTCTCGGCCGCGCCCGGGATGTGTTCCTCCACCAGGCCCGCGGCGACCAGGTCCACGACCCGGGTGCCGCCGAGGCAGCAGGCGGCGAGGTCCCGTACGTCGAGGGCGAGATCGGCCGGGTCGACGGTCGGCTCGTACCGTGCGCCGCGACCGCCGCCGGCACCGCCGGCGCCCGCGTCCGTCGTGAGGCGGAAGCGGCCGGAGTTGGCCGGGATCCGGCTGTCGTGCACCTCCAGGACGAGCTCGGCCGGGGCGGCCCAGCTCCGCGCGGTCAGCACCGCGCCGACGTCGATCAGCCGCACCCACAGGGCGGGGTACGTCCCGGTGACCTTCACCTGGTCGCGGTCCGCGGCGAGGAGGAGGAGCGGGTCGTCGAGCGGCCTGCCCCAGGCGCGGACGGTTTCGGTGAGGTCGATCGAGGCGAGGTAGCGCCAGAGCGCGGCGGCGACGGCCGGGGTCTCGGCCTCCACCTCGTCGACGCGGACGAGGGCGGGCGTGCCCGCGTCCTCGTTCTCGCCCTTGGTGCGGTAGACGGCGTAGCCGGCGAGCGGCTCGCCGAGGGCCACGATCCGGGGCGGGGAGAGCGCGTCGTCCTCCTCGTCCTCGTCCTGGAGCCACTCGCCGCTCCAGCGCTCCTCGTCGCGGGCGACCCGGCCGGCCCGGTGGGCGCGCGTGGACTCGTAGAACGGGCCGAGGACGGCGGGCGCGTCGGCGGGGTCGACGAGCCGCAGGGGGCGTTCGTCCGGGTCGACGCGCAGGGCGAGGGGGCGCCGGGAGTCGATCTCGACGGAGGCGCCCTGGGTGGCGGGCCCGAAGCCGAAGCGGCCGTAGATGGCGTCCTCGGAGGCCCACAGCGCGGCGATCGGCACGCCCCGCCCGGCGCACCGGTCGTACAGCTCGGCGAGCATGGCGGAGAGCACACCGCGGCGCCGGTGGGTGGGGGCGACGGAGACGAACGTCAGGCCGGGGCAGGGCAGATCGCCGCCGGGCACGGAGAGGGTGAAGTGGTGGGCGGCGATGAAGCCGACCAGCGTCTCGCCGTCGTACGCCCCGATCCGTTCGCAGGGCAGCAGCAGTTCGCGGTGGTGCTTGCGCTTCTCGTCTTCTGGACGCTCGTGGAAGACGAGGTACGCGAGGTCGAGGGCCCGGTCGATATGCGCTTCTGGTACGTCGCGAATGTCCATGTCGCGGACCCTAACGCTCCGTGCCTCCCGGCCCGGTCGGGCGGGCCGGATCCGGCCAGGTCAGGCGACGGAACCTATCCGTCCGGCGGGTTCGCGCGGGACGTCGTGGTGGATCGGGGTGTGGGCCCCCGTCAGGGAGGCGCCGGAGCCGCCGCGGCGGTTGGCGACGATCTCGGCGGCGATGGACAGGGCCGTCTCCTCCGGGGTGCGGGCGCCGAGGTCGAGGCCGATCGGGGAGCGCAGCCGGGTGAGTTCGAGTTCGGTGACGCCGACCTCGCGCAGCCGCTTGTTGCGGTCCTCGTGGGTGCGGCGGGAGCCCATCGCGCCGATGTAGGCGACGGGAAGCTTGAGGGCGGCTTCGAGGAGCGGGACGTCGAACTTGGCGTCGTGGGTGAGCACGCACAGGACGGTCCGCGCGTCGACGTCGCCGGAGGCGGCGGCCGCCTCCAGGTAGCGGTGGGGCCATTCGACGACGATCTCGTCGGCCTCGGGGAAGCGGGCCGGGGTCGCGAAGACCGGGCGGGCGTCGCAGACGGTCACGTGGTAGCCGAGGAACTTGCCGACCCGGACGAGCGCGGAGGCGAAGTCGATGGCGCCGAAGACGATCATGCGGGGGGCGGGGACGGAGGATTCGACGAGGAGGGTGAGCGGCTGGCCGCAACGGCTGCCGTCCTCGCCGATCTCCACGGTGCCGGTCCGGCCGGCGTCCAGCATCGCGTGGGCCTCGCCCGCCGCGGTGCGGTCCAGCTCGGGGTGGCCGCCGAGGCCACCCTCGTACGAGCCGTCGGGGCGGACGAGCAGCGCCCGCCCCCTCAGCTCCTCGGGCCCGGAGACGATCCGGGCCAGGGCCGCCGGCTGCTTGGCGGCCGCCGCCGCCAGCGCGGCGGGGAAGACCCCGCCGCGTACCGGCGTGACGAGAATGTCGATGACGCCGCCGCAGGTCAGACCCACGGCGAAGGCATCCTCGTCGCTGTATCCGAAGCGCTCGACGACGGTCTTGCCGTCCTCGAGGGCCTGTTGGCACAGCTCGTAGACCGCGCCCTCCACACACCCGCCGGAGACCGATCCGATCGCCGTGCCGTCGCTGTCGACGGCGAGTGCGGCGCCCGGCTGCCGGGGCGCGCTGCCGCCGACCGCCACCACGGTGGCGACGGCGAACGCGCGTCCCTGCTCGACCCACCGGTGCAGCTCTTCGGCGATGTCCAGCATGTCGAACTCCTCGATGCGTGTGGGGAGGGCGGCGGTGCGACGTCAGCCGACGCCGAGCCAGCTCTCGATCGGATGGATCGCGAAGTACACCACGAAGATCGCGGTCAGGCCCCACATGAAGGCGCCCACCTCGCGTGCCTTGCCCTGCGCCACCTTGATGACGGCGTAGGAGATGACACCGGCCGCGACACCCGTGGTGATGGTGTACGTGAACGGCATGAGGACCACGGTGAGGAACACCGGGATCGCCACGGAGCGGTCGCTCCAGTCGACGTGCTTGGCGTTCTGCATCATCATCGCGCCGATGACGACCAGGGCCGCGGAGGCGACCTCGGCGGGGACGATCGCGGTGAGCGGGGTGAAGAAGAGGCAGGCCGCGAAGAAGACGCCGGTGACGACGGAGGACAGACCCGTGCGGGCTCCCTCGCCGACGCCGGTGGCCGACTCGACGAAGACGGTCTGGCCGGAGCCGCCGACGCCGCCGCCGATGACGCCGCCGGCGCCGTCGATGAACAGGGCCTTGGAGAGGCCCGGCATGCGTCCCTTGTCGTCGGCCAGGTTGGCCTCGGAGCCGACACCGATGATGGTGGCCATGGCGTCGAAGAAGCCGGCCAGGACCAGGGTGAAGACGATCATGGTGATCGTGATGTAGCCGACGTCGCCCCAGCCGCTGAAGGACACTTCGCCGATGAGCGAGAAGTCCGGTGCGGAGACGGCGCTGCCGTTGAGCTCCGGCGCGCCGGAGAACCAGGCGCCCGCGCCCTTGGCCGGGATGTCGGCGACGGCGTTGACGATCATGGCGACGACGGTGCCCGCGACGATGCCGATGAGGATGGCGCCGGGGATGTTGCGGGCCTGGAGGGCGAAGATCAGCAGCAGGGTGACCGCGAAGATCAGTACGGGCCAGCCCTGGAGTTCACCGAGGGGGCCGAGGGTGACCGGGCCGCCGCCGGGCGAGGGGTTCTCGTGGACGAAGCCGGCCTTGACGAAGCCGATGATCGCGATGAAGAGGCCGATGCCTATGGTGATCGCGTGCTTGATCGCCAGCGGGATCGCGTTCATGATCATCTCACGGAGGCCGGTGACGACCAGGAGACAGATGATCACACCGTAGGCCACACACATGGCCATGGCCTGCGGCCAGGTCATGACGGAGATGACCTGCGAGGAGAGCACGCCGGAGACGCTGAGACCGGCTGCCAGGGCGAGCGGGACCTTGCCCCAGAAGCCCATGAGCAGAGTGGTCACAGCGGCGGCCAGAGCAGTCGCCGTGATGAGTGCGGGCTGGCTGAGGACGTTGCCTTCAACGTCCTTGCCGCCGAGGATCAGAGGGTTGAGGAGGAGAATGTACGCCATCGCCATGAAGGTGGTGACGCCGCCGCGGATCTCCGTCGCGACGGAGGATCCTCTCTCCGAGATGTGAAAGTACCGGTCGAGCCAAGAGCGGCCGGCGGGGACGTTCGAGCCGGGGCCCGCGTCCTCCGAGGCGGTCTTGGGCTCCACTGACGACTGGGTCATGGGGCCTACTCCCAAGGTTCAAAGGGGCACCCGCGTAAGACTGGGAAGTCAGACAAGCCTGCGGGATTTGGGATGCTGCGTGGGCTGCACGACCCGGGGGACGGCCCGAGACGAACTGGGTGAATCAGTGACGCTGGTACTGCGGGTACTGCGGTACTACGGGGGTGGTGCGGGTACTGCCGGGTTGCTCCGGGCGGTGCGGGCTGGGGAAGTGTGACGTTCCTGGGAGGCACGCACCGCCCGGAGAGTCCTACAGGGTGCCGGTGAGCGCCTCGGGGCGGACCGGCGTCTTGTTGAGCTCCAGGCCCGTCGCGTTCCGGATCGCCGCGAGGACGGCCGGGGTGGACGACAGGGTCGGGGCCTCACCGATGCCGCGTACTCCGTACGGGGCGTTCGGGTCCGCCAGCTCGAGGTAGTCGACCGGGATGGTCGGCGTGTCGAGGATGGTGGGGATCAGGTAGTCCGTGAAGGACGGGTTCTTCACCTTCGCGGTCTTCGGGTCGACGATGATCTCCTCCATCACCGCGACGCCCAGGCCCTGGGTGGTTCCACCCTGGATCTGGCCGACCACGGAGAGGGGGTTGACCGCCTTGCCGACGTCCTGGGCGCAGGCCAGTTCGATGACCTTGACCAGGCCGAGCTCGGTGTCGACCTCCACCACCGCGCGGTGCGCGGCGAAGGCGTACTGGACGTGGCCGTTGCCCTGTCCGGTGACGAGGTCGAAGGCCTGGGTGGGGCGGTGCCGGAACTCCTCCTCCACCTCCACGACCTGGTCCTCGAGGACGTCCGCGATGGTGGCGAGGGCCTCGCCGCCGTCGGTGACGACCTTGCCGCCCTCCAGGAGGAGTTCGGCGTTGGCCCACGCCGGGTGGTACGAACCGAACTTGCGCCGGCCGATCTCCAGGACCTTCTCGCGGACGATCTCGCAGGAGTTCTTGATGGCGCCGCCGGTCATGTACGTCTGGCGGCCCGCGGAGGTCGAACCGGCCGAGCCCACCTGGGTGTCGGCGGGGGCGATGGTCACCTGCTGGACGCCCAGCTCCGTGCGGGCGATCTGGGCGTGGATGGTGACACCACCCTGGCCGACCTCCGCCATGGCCGTGTGGACCGTGGCGACCGGCTCGCCGTTGATGACCTCCATGCGGATCTTGGCGGTCGAGTAGTCGTCGAAGCCCTCGGAGAAGCCGACGTTCTTGATGCCGACCGCGTAGCCGACACCGCGGACGACGCCCTCGCCGTGGCTGGTGTTGGACAGGCCGCCCGGCAGCGCGCGGACGTCCGCGCCCTCGCCGGCGGTCTCCCACTGGCGCTCCGGCGGCATCGGGCGGGCCTTGACGCGGCGCAGCAGCTCGGCGACCGGGGCCGGGGAGTCGACCGGCTGGCCGGTCGGCATGATCGTGCCCTGCTCCATGGCGTTGATCTGGCGGAACTCCACCGGGTCCATGTCGAGCTTGGCGGCGAGCTTGTCCATCTGGGCCTCGTAGGCGAAGCACGCCTGGACCGCGCCGAAGCCGCGCATGGCGCCGCAGGGCGGGTTGTTGGAGTAGAGGCCGATCGCCTCGATCTGCACGTCGTCGATGACGTACGGGCCGACCGAGAGGGAGGCGGCGTTGCCGACGACCGAGGCCGTGGACGACGCGTAGGCGCCGCCGTCGAGCACGATCTTGCACTTCATGTGCGTGAGCTTGCCGTCCTTGGTGGCGCCGTGCTCGTAGTAGAGCTTCGCCGGGTGCCGGTGGACGTGCCCGAAGAAGGACTCGTAACGGTTGTAGACCATCTTCACCGGCTTGCCGGTGCGCAGGGCCAGCACGGAGGCGAGGATCTGCATCGAGATGTCCTCGCGGCCGCCGAACGCGCCGCCGACGCCGGCCATCGTCATACGGACCTTCTCCTCGGGCAGGCCGAGGCAGGGCGCGATCTGCTTGAGGTCCGAGTGCAGCCACTGGGTGGCGACGTACAGGTCGACACCGCCGTCCTCGGCGGGCACCGCGAGGCCGGACTCCGGGCCGAGGAAGGCCTGGTCCTGCATGCCGAAGGTGTACTCGCCCTTGACGATGACGTCGGCGCGCTTGGCGGCCTCGTCGGCGTTGCCGCGGATGATCGGCTGGCGGTGCACGATGTTGGGGTGCGGCACGTGGCCGGCGTGGTGGTCGTCCCGGTTCTCGTGGACCAGGATCGCGTCCGGGGCGAGCGCCGAGGCCTCATCGGTGATGAGGGGCAGCTCCCGGTACTCGATCTTGATCTTCGCGGCGGCGCGGCGCGCGGTCTCCGGGTGGTCGGCGGCCACGAGGGCGACCGGCTCACCGTGGTGACGGACCTTGCCGTAGGCCAGGACCGGGGTGTCCTGGAACTCCATGCCGTAGTTCTTCGCGGCCGGCAGGTCCTCGTGCGTCAGAACGGCGTAGACGCCGTCCATCGTGAGGGCCTCGGAGGTGTCGATTGACACGATCTCGGCGTGCGCGACCGTGGACCGCAGGATCTGGCCCCACAGCATGTCCTCGTGCCACATGTCCGAGGAGTAGGCGAACTCGCCGGTGACCTTGAGAGTGCCGTCCGGGCGGAGGGTGGACTCGCCGACGCCGCCCTTGGTGTGGTTCTGGGTGACCTCGGTGGGCGTGCCCACCGGAACGGTGCGTGTGTTCTGAGCCATGTCAGACCGCCTCTCCCTGGCGCTCCTGGCGAGCGGCCGCGAGGCGGACCGCGTCGAGGATCTTCTCGTAACCCGTGCAGCGGCAGAGGTTGCCGGAGAGCGCCTCGCGGATGTCCGCGTCCGTCGGGGACGGGTTGCGCTCCAGCATCTCGTCGGCCGCGACCAGCAGACCGGGGGTGCAGAAGCCGCACTGCACGGCGCCGGCGTCGATGAACGCCTGCTGGATCGGGGACAGCTCGATGCCCTCGCCGGTCTGCGAGTCCTGGCCGGGCTTGGCCTCCCACTTCTTGGCCGCGTCGAGCGGGGTGCCGCAGGCGCCGGAGGCACAGCCGTGCTCCTCGCGCTGCTTGGCGTACTCCGCCAGGCCCTCGACGGTGACGACCTCGCGGCCCTCGACCTGACCAGCCGCGACGAGACAGGAGCAGACCGGCACGCCGTCGAGACGGACGGTGCAGGAACCGCACTCGCCCTGCTCGCAGGCGTTCTTGGAGCCGGGCAGACCCAGGCGCTCACGCAGGACGTAGAGGAGGGACTCGCCCTCCCAGACGTCGTCGGCTTCCTGCCGACGACCGTTGACGGTGAAGTTGACGCGCATGGTTATGCAGCTCCCTCAAGCGTGCGGCCGGCGCCGCGGTACTGCTCCCAGGTCCAGCCGAGCTGGCGGCGAGCCATGATTCCGACGGCGTGGCGGCGGTACTTGGCGGTGCCTCGGACGTCGTCGATGGGGTTGGCGGCCGCCGAGCAGAGGTCGGCGAACTGCTTGGCGATCGACGGGGTGATGATCTTGCCGTTGTCCCAGAAGCCGCCCTCTTCCAGGGCCGCGTTCAGGAACTCCTCGGCCTCCTTGGCGCGGATCGGGGTCGGCGCGGCCGAACCGATGCCGGTGCGCACGGTCCGGGTCTCCGGGTGGAGGGCCAGGCCGAAGGCGCAGACGGCGATGACCATCGCGTTGCGGGTGCCGACCTTGGAGTACTGCTGGGGGCCGTCCGCCTTCTTGATGTGGACGGTCTTGATGAGCTCGTCGGGCTGGAGCGCGTTGCGCTTCACGCCCGTGTAGAACTCGTCGATCGGGATGAACCGGTTGCCGCGCACCGACTCGACCTCGACCTCGGCACCGGCGGCGAGCAGCGCGGGGTGCGCGTCACCGGCCGGGGACGCGGTGCCCAGGTTGCCGCCGACGCCGCCGCGGTTGCGGATCTGCGGCGAGGCCACCGTGTGCGAGGCGAGCGCCAGGCCCGGCAGCTCGGCCCGCAGCTCCTCCATGATCTGGGTGTACGGAACGGAGGCGCCGAGGCGGACGTTCTCCTCGCCGACCTCCCACTCGCGCAGGAGCTCGATACGGTTCAGGTCCAGGAGGTACTCGGGACGCCGGTGGTCGAAGTTGATCTCGACCATGATGTCGGTGCCACCGGCGATGGGCACGGCCGTGGGGTGCTCGGCCTTGGCGGCGAGCGCCTCCTCCCAGCTGGCGGGGCGAAGGAAGTCCATGGTGGCTCTCTTCTAGTGCTTCTAGTGATCGGGGTCCGTCGCGCGGGCCCGGGGGGACGGCCGGCCCTTCGACTTCGATTTCGTGTTCACGTGCTGTTCACGATGTGTGGCCTAGTACACAAGCCAGGTCTCGCCCGGGTGCAGTCACCGAAAACATGAAGGAGTTGGCTGGTGACCTTCCTCGTCTTGTAGATTCGAACGAAAGGCGAGGCTCAGTAACCTCGCCGTTTCCCCCTGGAAACGGTGGCACCGGGCCACCGACGACAACGCGACAGTTTTCGCGAACGACGAGAAGGAACGGCGGCGACGAGATGCGGCTGCGCGCACTGCTGGAAACCGACGCGCTGGGGCTGCGCCTGCTCGGCGGTGAGGACGAGCTGGACCGCTCCGTGCGGGGCGTGATGACGACCGACCTGAAGGACCCCAGCCGGTATCTCTCGGGAGGTGAGCTGGTCCTCACCGGGCTCGCCTGGTATCGGGTGCCGGAGGACGCGGAGCCGTTCGTCCGGATTCTCGCCTCCGCCGGGGTCGCCGGGCTCGCGGCCGGCGAGGCGGAGCTCGGGGACATCCCCGACGATCTCGTACAGGCGTGTTCGCGCCATCGGCTGCCGCTGTTCGCAGTGAACGAATCCGTTGCGTTCGCGACGATCACCGAGCACGTTGTTCGACAGGTCTCCGGTGAGCGGGCGGGAGACCTGGCGGCCGTCGTAGACCGCCACCGGCGCCTCATGACCTCCGGTCCCGCGGGCGGCGGCCCCGAGGTCGTCCTCGACCTCCTCGGCTCCGACCTGGACCTGCGGGCCTGGGTCCTGTCCCCCACCGGCCGCCAGATCGCGGGTGCCGGGGCGCCGCTGGAGAGCGGCCTCGCCGCCACCCTGGCGGGCGAGCACCTGGCCGCCACGAGGACCGGCCGGCGCGGGCCGCACCGGCTGACCACCGGCGGAACCACGTTCTCCCTCTTCCCGATCCGCAACACCGGGCGCGGCGCCGCGCCCGCCTCGCGCGACGTGCGCGAGACGGTGCTCTCGGACTGGCTGCTGGCCGTCGAGGCGGACGCGAGCGACTGGCCGGCGGCCCGGCTCGACCTGCTGCAGGGCGTCACGCAGCTGATCGCGGTCGAACGGGACCGGCGGGACGCGGCGCGTACGGTACGGCGCCGGCTCGCGCAGGAGGTCCTCGAACTGGTCCAGACGGGCGCCGCGCCCGCCGAGATCGCCGCACGCCTGCGGGTGGCCGCGCCCGTGCTGCTGCCGGGGCTCGGGACCGCGCCGCACTGGCAGGTCGTCGTGGCGCGCGTGGAGTGGGACCCGGAGAGCGGGTCGGGCGTCGTGGACGGCGGTCCGATCGCCCAGGCGCTCCTTGAGGAGATCCTGGTCGACCCGGCGACCGTGGGCGCCGACTCCGCCGACCGGATCGCCGTCGCCCACCACGGCGACGAGGCCATCGCCCTGGTCCCGCTGCCCGCCGGTCCGCTCCCGGACAGCGAGGACGAGGGCCAGGTCGCCGAGATCGGCCTGCACGCCGACGCGCTGCTCGCGGCGGTACGGGAGCCGCTGTCGTCCGGCCTGGACGGCGACGGGCGCCTCACCCTGGGCGTCAGCGCGGCCGTCCACTCGGCGGAGGGCCTGCGGGGCGCCCTGGAGGAGGCCCGCCACGCCCGCCGCGTCGCCGCCGCCCGCCCGGGCCGCGTCTGCGCGGCCGGCCACCACGAACTGGCCTCCCACGTCCTGCTCCTCCCGTTCGTCCCGGACGACGTCCGCCGCGCCTTCACGGCCCGCCTCCTGGACCCGCTCCGCGACTACGACCGGCGCCACCGCGCGGAACTCATCCCGACCCTGGAAGCCTTCCTCGACTGCGACGGCTCCTGGACCCGCTGCGCGACGCGCCTGCACCTGCATGTGAACACCCTGCGCTACCGAGTGGGCAGGATCGAGCAACTGACGGGCAGGGACTTGTCGCGTCTGGAGGACAAGCTGGACTTCTTCCTGGCGCTGCGGATGAGCTGATCTTTGAGGGGGGTGGGGCCGGGCGGGGGCTGAGTCGGGGGCTGGGGCCCCGCGCGGCGCCGCGCGGGGGCGCGCGGCGCCGGGGAGGCTGGCGCGCCTCCGGGGGCGCTTCCCCCGGCCGGGACGGCGAGACTCGCGGCGCCGTCGGTGGGCGCTTGCCCCGGCCGGAACGGCGAGGCTCGCGGCGCCTTCGGGTGGTCCCTGGTCCGGCCGGGGCCACCACCACCTGCGGCTGGACCCGGTCCGCCGCACCCTTGGTCCCGCGTCCGCGGCGGGCCTGCGGACCTGGGGCGCGGCAGCCTGCCGCTGCCCGCCCCGGTGGGCGGCACGCCGTGGGACGGCGGCCAGCGGCGGGTGCTCGCGGCCTCGCCGGGCGACGCGTACACCGCCGTCACCCGTGGCGGTCACGGCGAGATTCATCTCTTCGAGGGAGAGCGCACCCCGACCGTGCGGAAGATGCCGACACCTCTGGACGACGGCGGGCATCTCGCCCTGTTCGCGCCGGGCGACGGAGCCCAGTAAGACCGGGTCGGCCGCTGAGCCGACGCGGTCACCGTGTCCGTATACCGGATGAACACACGGCACTTGTGAAATGATTCACCTGACCCCTTGGCCCGGCCCACCCCTTCGTGCTGAGATGCGAGCCTGACTCAACAGCTCAATGGCGCGCTCGGGGAGGGCAATGTGGCGGACACCGCCATGTCTGGTTCCGAAACAACGGGTGGCGACGATCCGTCCCTTGCCTACGGCAGGGCGACCCCCATGGAGACCGCCATATGGCGGCTGCGCTCACGAGGCTGCTGGACGGACGCCGCGGCGCTGCTCCTGCCCCGCGCGGCCGAGCCGGCCGCGGCGCTGGAGCGGGCGGCGCTGCTGATCGAACGCTGTCTGTACACCGAACAGGGCTGGGCGGAGGCGGAGGAGGCGCTCCGGGCGGCCGAGGCGGTCGCACAGAGCGACGAGGAGCGCGGGGCGGCGGCGTGCGAACGGGGCTATCTCGCCTACGCGTCGACACTGCTGGGCGTACGGGACCGGGCGGACGAGGCGACGGCCGCGCTCGGCCGCGCGGCGGCGCTGATCGGCCCCTCGGCGGAGGGGCGGCCACTGCTCGACTACCGGCGGGGCCTTGTCGCCCAGAACATCGGGGACTCCCCGCAGGCGGCCCGCGCCGCCTACCGTCGCGCCCACGCGGGAGCGGCGGCCCAGGGCGACTCCCTGCTGCTCTCCTCCACCTGGCGCCATCTCGCCGGACTCGCCCTGCGCGAGGGCGAGTTGGCGGAGGCGCGGCATGGCTTCGCGGAGTCGCTGCGGATCCGTGAGGAGCTCGGCTACCTGGTGGGCACGGCTCCGGCGCTGACCGCTCTCGCCGGCACGGAGACCGAGCCGGAGGCGGGGCGCCTGCGGGCGGAGGCGGCGCGCCTCTTCCGGCTCCTGGGCGGGGTGCCGACCTGGCTCGCGACCCAGCTGGCGCCTCAGACGGCGGCTTGAGGGTCGGTCCCGTAGTGTGACGGGGCGTCACCAGCCTTGGCGTGACGCCCTGTCCGGCGAATCGGCGCTTCGTCACTTCCTCCCATATAGCGCCCTGTCCAGGCGGACCAGCGCTTCGTCCATGCCCACGACGACGCCTCCGTCCTCGCTCAGCGTCACCGCGCGGACGGGCGGGCCGGGGCGGAAGGAGAGCCGGTCCTCCGTGTCGAGCAGGCGGAGTTCGACCAGGCCGTCGGCCCAGGCGATCACCAGGGCAGGGCCCTCGGGAGTCGGGGCGGCGGCCAACGCCACGACGGGCGTGGGGCGTTCGGCGAGCGGCTCCGGGTGCGGGTCCTGGCCCGGGATCCACCGGCGCACCGTGCCGTCGAGGCCGCCGCTGCAGAGGAAGGGCGCGGGCGTCTCGACGGCGGTCACGGCCGTGACCCGGCCGCTGTGCAGCGCCGCCTGGTGGATGCCGGTCAGACCGAAGGCGTGCACGGATCCGAGCCGGTCCCCCACCACCACGGAACCGCTGATCGCGGCGAGCGCCGTACCGGGGTGCCGGGTGAGGGTCGCGGTGACGGCGGCGGTGAGCCGCTCCAGATAGGGCGGGCGCGGCGCCGGTCCGTGGACGGTGTGCAGCCGGCCCCGCTCGTCCAGGAGGAGGACGCTGCCGTCCGGCACGGGCGCCAGCGCCTCGACCCGGCCCGCCGGGCTCGTGAGCGGCTCCCCTACGGGGGTGGCGTCGGCCGGGTCGAGGAGCCGTACGGTGCCGTTCGGGCCGCCCACGAGCAGCCGGTCGCCGATCGCGGCGAGGGCGGTGACGGGGCCGGGCCAGGGAGGGGTCAGGTCGCCACGGACCCGTGACCACCTCACCCGCCATGGCTCGTCGGCGGCCAGCTCCTCCAGGGCCGGCCGCAGCCGGGGATCGGCGCCGTCCCCGAGGGCGGCGCGCAGGACGAGGGCGCGCGTGGCGGGTTCCTGGTCTCGTGAGAGGGACTGCCCGGCGCGCAGCCAGGCGGCGCGCAGCCCGCCGTGGTCGTTCTCGGCCTCCGCCACGTAGCGGGCGGTCACCTGCCGCGGATCCGCCCGGCAGACGGCGACGGGGTCGGCCGGGTCCAACTCGACGTGGGTCGGGTGGGGTTGAGGCCGAGTGACGGGGCCGGACGCGGGCGTCGCGAGGCCGGACGGGTCCAACCCGAGCCCCTCCCCTCTCGGTTGCGACTCCTGCTCTCCACCCCGCCCGGCCGGCCGGGGCGTGCGGGCGTCCGGGGCTCCTCCGGGTTCCTCAGACTCTGCGAGCTCCGGGGGCTCCGGGGGCTCCGCGAACGCCTGGGCATCCCGAGGCTCGGCAACCTCCCCGGGCTCGGGAAAGTCCGCACTCGCCCCGGCGGTTCGGCCGGCGCCTCGGGTTCCTCCAGCCTCTCCGGCCGCACCGAGGTCCCGGGAGTCGCCGACGGCCGTTCGGGGCTGTCCGGGCTCGTCGGACTCGCCGAAGTCCCGGGCAGCACCGAGGTCGATGACCGTGGCGCGGCAGGCCGTCAGGAGTGCGTGCGACGGCGTTCCCGTGCGGGTCTCGACGACCAGGCGGATTCGGCCGAGAGCGGCGAGTTCCGCGATCAGTTCGGCGAGGGCGTCCGGTTCGGCGGCGGCGTGCAGGTCCGGGAGGAGGAGCGTCGCGCGGCGCGTTTCGGTGGTGGCGAGCACGTGGATCAGCTCGCCCGGCGTTCTGGCCACGACGCCGAGGCGGTCGGCGATCACCCAGGCCGCGCCGAGCGCGCTCTGGCCCGCCAGTGGGACCACGGTCCGAGCCGCGCGCTTGCGGCGCGGTCCGGAGCGACCACCGGATCGACCGCCGGGGCGCCTGCCGGAGCGGCCGCCCGATCGCGTGCCGTGTGCGGCGAACCAGGCGAGCAGCGCGGACTTGCCCGTTCCTGGCCCGCCCGTGACCAGGCAGAGGCGGGGAGCGTCCGGGTCGGTGAGCCAGCCCAGCAAGGCCGCGGCCTGGGCCTCCGTACCGGCGGCGGATCCGAATCCGGTCACGGGCACCCTCGCGCCGGGGTCGGGGTCACGGACGGCATGGGACACCTCACGGACGCGCTGTGCGGGCGGGAAAGCGGGGACAAGGGGGGAGGACGGGAGGGACGGTAACGGGCCGAGGGCAACGACCTTAGTCGTCAGCCTTCCGAACCGGTGAAGTGCTCCCGTACGAGTGACTGCACCACGGTCAGGTCCTGCGCGACGAGCGCGTCGAGGAGAGCCGTGTGCTCGGCCGCGTCCGCGACGAGATCGCCGTGCCGGGTCGCCGGGGCGCTCGTCAACGGCCACTGGGACCGCCGGTGCAGGTCGTCGGCGACGGCGAGGAGCTGTTCGTTGCCGGCGAGCGAGAGGACCGCGCGGTGGAACGCGCGGTCGGCCTCCGCGTAGTGCGCGCGGTCGCCGCGGGCGGCGGCCGCGCCGGTCGCCTCGGCGAGGGGCCGGAGCTCGGCCCAGCGGGCGGCCGGGACGGTACGGGCGAGCCTCAGCATCACGGGGACTTCGATGAGCGCGCGGACCTCGGCCAGCTCGGCGAGCTCGCGCGGGGTGCGTTCGGCGACCCGGAAGCCGCGGTTCGGTACGACCTCGACGGCGCCCTCGGTGGCCAGCTGCTGCATCGCCTCGCGCACGGGGGTCGCCGAGACGCCGAAGCGCTCGGCGAGCACCGGGGCGGAGTACACCTCGCCGGGGACGAGCTCGCCGCCGACGAGCGCGGTACGCAGGGCCTGGAGGATCTGACCCCGCACGGAGTGGCGCTGCACGGACCGGGGCGCGAGCCCGGGCACGGGCACCTCGCCGAGAGCGCTGACAGCACCGACCGTGCTGATAGAGCTGACGGAGCTCGGGGAGCCCACAGACCGCGCCGCGAGCCCCGGCGCGCCCGGCTCGCTGTGGGTGTGTTCGCCGCGCGCCCTCGCCCCGTGCGCCTCCGAGGGGGCCGCGGGCAGGCCGCCTCGCGCCTGTTCCGGGACCCGTACGGCGTCGTCGTCGAACGGCGGATACGTCGCCTCCGCCGCCCGCTCACGCGCTCTGCCCTGCTCCACCCGGGTCCTCCTGCGGGCTCGTGCCGGGCCCGGCTCGCGATACCGGCGCCCCCTGTGCACCATAGGCGGACAGGGCAGCAGTTCAAACATCGCGCACATCGGGTAAGGTAAGGCTTACCTGCTAACGATCGCGATTCGGTGGTCCCGTATGGCCGTCCCCGCCCTGCTCCCCGCCCCCTTCACCTCGCCCGTCGCGGCCTCGTACGCCCGTCTCGGTGAGGTGTTCTCCGGCCTGCGGATAGAGGAGCTGGGCCAGGACGAGCGGTCGCCGCGCGGCGGCGGCTGGGTGGGCGCGGACGAGCTCGCGGCCGGTGGCGCCGCCCTCGACGCCTTCCTCGCCTGGGACAACGCGCAGGTGCTGCGCGACTACGGTCGGCAGGCGCGCCCCGACGTGATCGCCAGTTTCGGACTGCACCGGTACGCCTGGCCCGCCTGCCTCCTGGTCACGGTCCCCTGGTTCCTGCACCGCAGGGTCCCGCGCGTGCCGGCCCGGAACGTCGCCTTCCAGCGCGCGCTCGGGCGGATGACCGTCCGCGTCGAGTCGTTCGCCTGCCTGCCCGGCGACCCCGCCGCCGCACTGCCGGGCGCCCGGGTCGTACCGGACGAGGAGGCGCTGCGCGCCGAGGTCCGCGCCTCGCTGGCCGAGCACTTCGAGGACGTCCTGGCCGGCTTCGGACCCCGGATGCGGCGGGGCAAGAGGGCCCTGTGGGGCATGGCGACCGACGAGATCGTCGAAGGGCTCTGGTACATCGCCGCCCTGCTGGGCGAGGAGCAGCGGGCCATGGAGGAGCTGGAGCTGTTGATGCCCGGCACCGCCAAGCCGTACGTCGGCGCCGCGGGCTTCCGCGAGCTGGCCGGTTCGGACGCCGCCGGCGGAACGCTCCACTCCACCCGCGACCGTGCGACGTGCTGCTTCTTCTACACCCTCCGCCCCGAGGACACCTGCATGACGTGCCCGCGCACCTGCGACGCCGAGCGGGTCCGCAGGCTCGCCGCGACCGCCTGACCCGAACGCCGTGATTACGCCACCCTCACGGGTGGCGGGAATCGAACGCAACTCCCTTGCATCGTGCGGTCGTTCGACCAGATCGCACCTATTCGTATGCTGTGCGGCCCCGATGGCGTGCTCTTGCCGGGAAACCCCCTGAGGTGCCCGTGGGGTCGGCCAGTATGGGCCGCCGAAACGCCTTACTGCGATGCAAGGGACACCGCATGAGACTGACCGACATATCGCTGGACTGGCTGCTTCCGGGCGGCGTCATGGTGGCCGGAGTCCTGACGGCGGTGGCGGTGCTCGCGCGCGGCAAGCGCGCCGGTGACCAGGCCGCGGCCGAGGACTCCTGGGAGCGCAGCGAGGAACGCCGCAGACGCAAGGAAGCCATCTACGGAACCGCCTCCTACGTCCTGCTGTTCTGCTGCGCGGCGGTCGCCGCAGCACTCTCCTTCCACGGGCTCGTCGGCTTCGGCCGGCAGAACCTCAATCTCACCGGGGGCTGGGAGTACCTCGTCCCCTTCGGCCTCGACGGCGCGGCCATGTTCTGCTCGGTGCTCGCGGTCCGCGAGGCGAGCCACGGTGACGCCGCCCTCGGCTCGCGCCTTCTCGTGTGGACGTTCGCCGGCGCCGCGGCCTGGTTCAACTGGGTGCACGCGCCCCGGGGCCTGGGCCACGCGGGAGCCCCGCAGTTCTTCGCGGGCATGTCCCTCTCGGCGGCGGTCCTCTTCGACCGGGCTCTCAAGCAGACCCGCAGGGCGGCCCTGCGGGAGCAGGGCCTGGTGCCCCGCCCGCTGCCGCAGATCCGGATCGTACGGTGGCTCCGCGCCCCTCGGGAGACCTTCGGCGCCTGGTCGCTGATGCTCCTCGAGGGCGTACGGACCCTGGACGAGGCGGTCGACGAGGTCCGGGAGGACCGGCGCGAGAAGCAGCAGAACCGGCTGCGCAGGCGCGAGCAGCAGAAGCTGGACCGGGCGAGACTCAAGGCGATCAACCGGCAGCACCGGGCCTTCAGTCTCGGCCGCGGCGGGGGCGGTGGCGGTGGCGGCCGTCAGGTCGAGGTCGCGGCGCTGAACTCCGGCGCGGGCTCCGCGACGTCGTCCATGGGGACGGCTGTCGCGGAGCCCGCCATAGCGGACCCCGGACAACTGCCGCTTCGACACCGGCCCTCCCTCCAAGCCGTGAAGGGCGACGCTGAACCGCGGACTGTGGACCTCACCGCCGAGGACGACACCCAGACGCTGCCCCGGCTCGACTCCCTGGAGCGCAAACTCAAGGACCTCGAGCAGCAGTTCGGCTGAGCGGGACCATCGGACGGACCGGACGGACCGGACGGCGGGGCCGCCGATCGCCACTCAGGCGGCGGCGGCCCCGCCGTTCAGTTCGAACCAGACCACCTTGCCCACGCCGTGGTTCTCCACCCCCCAGGAGTCGGCCAGCGCCTGGACCAGGACGAGGCCCCTGCCGTTCGTACTCTCCCCGTCCGCCGCCACCACGTCCGTATCTGTGCCGTCCGAACCCGTGCCGTCCGAACCCGTGCCGTCCGAACCCGTGCCGTCCGAACCCGTGCCGTCCGTACCGTTGTCGGCGGCCGGTACGTCCAGTGGGTGCGGCGCGGTCAGGCCCGAGACAAAGTCCCGCACCTCGACCCGGAGGCTGTCGGGGACGACGGTGGCGGTGACCACCGCGCCGTGGTCGGTGTGGATCAGCGCGTTCGTGACCAGCTCGCTGGTGAGCAGCTCCGCCACGTCGGAGGCGCCCGGCCCTCCCCACTTCCGCAGCATCTTCCGCAGCGCATGCCGCACCTCCGGCACCGCGGTGAGATCGGCGCATCCCACCTTCCTGAGCAGTTGAGTCGGCTGTCTCGCCTCCCCTGCCATAACCCCCACCCACATGTCGGAACGGCATCGCGCCGCTCGCCTCGAACAGGCTCACGGGGATGCATGCCCCACCACATCGCCCGCATTCATGCGATGCGGTAGCCCACGCCCGGATTCGTGGTGATGACGCGGGGTTCCGACACGATCCCTCAGGGCCGGGGAACGTTGCGCAGGTTGGAGCGGGCCATCTGGAGCATGCGGCCCACACCGCCGTCCAGGACGATCTTCCCGGCGGAGAGGGCGAAGCCGGAGACCATCTCGCGGCTGATCTTCGGCGGCATGGAGAGGGCGTTGGGGTCGGTGACGACGTCGACGAGGGCCGGGCCCTTGTGCTTGAAGGCGTCCTTGAGGGCGCCCGCGAGCTGCTTGGGCTTCTCGACGCGGACGCCGTAGGCGCCGGCCGCGCGGGCGATCGCGGCGAAGTCGGGGTTGTGGTTCGTCGTTCCGTACGAAGGGAGTCCGGCGACCAGCATCTCCAACTCCACCATGCCGAGAGAGGAGTTGTTGAAAAGAACGATCTTCACGGGCAGGTCGTGCTGGACCAGCGTGAGGAAGTCGCCCATCAGCATGGAGAATCCGCCGTCACCCGACATCGAGATCACCTGGCGGCCACGGTCCACGAACTGGGCGCCGATGGCCTGGGGCAGGGCGTTGGCCATGGAGCCGTGCGAGAAGGAGCCGATGATCCGGCGGCGTCCGTTGGGCGAGATGTAGCGGGCGGCCCAGACGTTGCACATGCCGGTGTCGACGGTGAACACGGCATCGTCGTCGGCGAGTTCGTCGAGGACCGAGGCGACGTACTCCGGGTGGATCGGCACGTGCTTCTCGACCTTGCGGGTGTACGCCTTGACGACGCCCTCCAAGGCGTCGGCGTGTTTCTTCAGCATCTTGTCGAGGAAACGGCGGTCGGTCTTGGCGCGCACGCGCGGGATGACGCAGCGCAGGGTCTCGCGGACGTCGCCCCAGACGGCGAGGTCGAGCTTGGTGCGGCGGCCGAGGTGCTCGGGCCTGATGTCCACCTGGGCGATGGTGACGTCGTCGGGCAGGAAGGCGTTGTACGGGAAGTCGGTGCCGAGCAGGAGCAGCAGGTCGCACTCGTGGGTGGCCTCGTAGGCGGCGCCGTAGCCGAGCAGTCCGCTCATGCCGACGTCGAACGGATTGTCGTACTGAATCCATTCCTTGCCGCGCAGCGCGTGGCCGACGGGCGCCTTCAGCCGTTCGGCGAACTGCATCACCTCGGCGTGCGCGCCGGCGGTGCCGCTACCGCAGAACAGCGTCACCCGTTTGGCGGCGTCGATCATCCGCACCAGGGCGTCGATCTCGGCGTCACCCGGCCGGGCGGTGGGCCGGGCGGTGACGAGGTCGTGCTCCACGGCCTCCTTCGGGGCCGGCTCGGAGGCGATGTCGCCGGGCAGCGCGACGACGCTGACGCCGCCCCGGCCGACGGCGCGCTGAATGGCCGTCCGTAGCAGCCGGGGCATCTGCTGCGGACTGGAGATCAGCTCGCTGTAGTGGCTGCACTCGGTGAACAGCCGGTCGGGGTGGGTCTCCTGGAAGAAGCCGAGGCCGATCTCGCTCGACGGGATGTGCGAGGCGAGGGCGAGAACGGGGGCCATCGAGCGGTGGGCGTCGTACAGGCCGTTGATCAGGTGCAGATTGCCCGGGCCGCAGGAGCCCGCGCAGGCGGCGAGGCGGCCGGTGATCTGCGCCTCGGCCCCGGCGGCGAAGGCGGCGGCCTCCTCGTGTCTGACGTGGACCCAGTCGATGCCGGGGGTGCGGCGCACGGCGTCGACGACGGGGTTCAGGCTGTCGCCGACGACTCCGTACAGGCGCTGCACGCCCGCGCGGACGAGGATGTCGACGAACTGTTCTGCGACATTCTGTTTGGCCATGGGTCCATCAACACATGGGCAGGAGCGTTACGCCTCCCAGACGGCCACCCCCGTACGGTCATCGGCGTACCCCTTCACCCTCAGCTGGATGTCGGCGAGGAAGGCGGCGAGTCCGGGCGGCTCGGCGCCGGCCGCCCAGCGCTCGGCGAGCTCCTCGGCCAGGGCGGGCTCGCCGCGCATCGGCTCGGCGAGTCCTTCGGAGGCGAGCAGCAGGGTGTCGCCGGGGCGGGCGACCGAGGCGCGGAAGCGGAACGGCTCCGCGGGCGGGGCGAGCGAAGCGAGATGGGCGGGGTCCCCCCGGCCGGAGGCTGGGGGAGGAGCCTCTACGAAGGGGCCGGGCGGGGTCGTGATGCCGAGGTCCATGGTGAGCCGGTCGCCTTCCTCGGTCTCCGCCGGCACGTCGGACGACGGGGGTGAGCCGAAGCCGACGACGGGCGCGCCGCTCAGCGCCGACCGTTCGGGGATCGGCGGCTCTATGTCCTGCCAGGCGCCGTCGCGCAGCCGGAACAGACCGCCGGGGCCGATGCCGAAGAAGACCCGGGTGCGGCAGCCGGGGTCGGCGGAGAGCAGCAGGCAGCGCAGGCTCGCGGTGTACTCCTCGGGCTCCAGGCCCCGTTCGGCGGCGCGGGCGCGGAGCTTGCCGTAGGTGCGGTCGGTGAGGCGGTGGAGCCCCGACTTGAGGTCGCCGCGGCGGCCGGCCCTGACGTCCTCCGAGAGCCGGGCGTGGCTGCGTCCGACGGCGTCGCCGATCCAGCGGCAGGCCTCGGCGGCGGCGAGGTGGGCGCCTTCGGCGGCGCGGGCGCCGGTCGCCACGGCGACGAGGAGGAGCGCGGCCTCGTCGTGGCCGAAGCGTGCGGTGAGCAGGGTGTCCCTGCGGGGTTCGCCGCGGTAGCGGGCGGAGTCGCCGCGCAGGGAGGCGGCGCGCAGGGTGCAGGGGCCGTAGCGGGCGCCGTCGAGGACGGTGTCGGGGACCAGGTCGGCGAGTTCACCGGGGCGGGCGGGGGGCAGCGCGGTGGGCTCGGCCTCGTAGGTGGGCGGGCGGCTGCCGAGGTGGCCGGTACGGGGCCGGGGGACGGCGGTGATGCCGGCCGCCCGGATTGCCGACGGGGCCTCGACGGGCGGCGCCGGAGAGGGTGGGGCCGCTGGTGCCGGAGGCGGTGGCGGCGGAGGCGGTGAGGCCGCTGGTGTCGGAGGCGGTGGCGCCGGTGATGGGGACGGGGTCGGCGGCGGGGCGTCGGGGGGCCGCGGCGGGAAGGCCCGGGGGTCTCCCCCGCCCTCCTCGGTGTCGAGGGGTTCCCACGGGGGCCGCTCCGGCCGCGGCGGGGCGCTGTCCCTTCGTACGGCGGCGGGCATGGCCCGGGACGCGGAGTCGAAGCGGTCGTCCAGCGTGTCACCCGTCGCGGTCGGCGCCGTGTCCGGTGCCGACTCGTCGTAGAGCTTGTCCCACCAGTTGTCCCCCTGCTGAGTCATGCCCTTATTGTCCACCGCGCAGGCCGCATGAAAACGGGACATCCGGAAAAAGGTGGGTCCGCCGGGCGACCCCACCCCCCACGGGAAGGACGCCCGGCGGACCGGCGTGGTCAGCGCACGTCGTCAGCGCGGACCACGGTCTGGGTGACGGAGTTACCGTGGGCGTCCGTCAGTCCGTCGTAGGAGTACGAGAGCCTGGCCGAGGTGAGCGCGGCGGGCGTGTAGCCCGCGTGACCCGTCGCGCTGAGGCCGATCTTCGGGCCGTCGGTCGCGGCGAGGGTCTTGAGGCCGTCCTCCGGCAGGTCGTACCGGGGGGAAGAGAATCGGGATGCTTCGAGAGTAGACGCTCTCGTCAAGCTTCGAGGTGAATTCCCACACGGAGTTGACGTAGATGGAGCGCGCCCACACCTTGCTGCCGATTTTCATGACGTTCTGTTCGAGCGTGAACGTGCTGTTCCCGGACGGCACTTCGAAGACACCGAACGGCCATGCGCTCTCGCCGAGCGGCGCCCCCAGGGCCGTACGCGAAATCGGGCGTATCACTCTCCTCATCTGATTCCGGACATAGGCAGGCAAAGCCCCTGGACCCGGGAGCTGTTGGTGCTGCGGTGCCGCCACATTGGCAGAGGTGAGGGTGGTGCGGGGATGATGGGCGCGGCGGGAATGCGTCGTGGCCGATTCCCGCCATGGCACCAACGGAACGAATGCGTCCGCTGAACGTCCGGGGCAGGTCCGGGACGTCCGGGGCGTCGGGCACGTCCGGAGACATCCGGCGAGGGGTGGGGCAACGATGCTGGGAGCGATAGGTCTCGACGAACGGCAGGAGTCCGCGTACCGCGCGCTCGTCGCACTGGGCGCGGCCGAGGTGACCGACCTGGCCCACCGGCTCGCCCTTCCGGAGACGGACACCGAGCGGGCGCTGCGCCGTCTCGAGTCGCAGGGCCTGGCCGCGCAGTCCTCGGCCAGGAGCGGGCGGTGGGTGGCGGCCCCGCCGGGGGTCGCGCTGGGCGCGCTGCTCACCCAGCAGCGGCACGAACTGGAGCAGGCGGAACTGGCCGCGGCGCTGCTCGCGGAGGAGTACCGGGCGGAGGCGGCGGAGCCGGCCGTCCACGACCTCGTGGAGGTCGTGACCGGGGCGAGCGCCGTCACGCA
Source organism: Streptomyces sp. NPDC015346 (assembly GCF_043078785.1). Classification (NCBI taxonomy): domain Bacteria; kingdom Bacillati; phylum Actinomycetota; class Actinomycetes; order Kitasatosporales; family Streptomycetaceae; genus Streptomyces; species Streptomyces sp. NPDC015346. The sequence continues at coordinate 773,666 of NZ_JBIBTW010000002.1, forward strand.
CCGATTCCTCCAGCTGCAGCTGGGCGCGACGGAGGAGGTCTGCGCGCTCGTGACGGGCAAGCCGGTCGCGGTGACCGGCGTGGAGAACGACGCGGAGGAGCTGGCGGCGGGCCGGGGCGTCGCCTACCGGGTGGTCGTCGAGCGCGAGGTGCTGACGCAGCCGTCGGGGCTCGTCGAGCTGTCCGCGGCGCTCGGCCGCGAGGAGCGGATCCGGGTGGTGGACCGGGTCCCCACCAAGCTGGTGGTCGCGGACCGGAGCCTGGCGATGGTCCCGCTGACGGGCCGGGGCGCGGAGCCGGCGGTGCTGGTGGTGCACGCGAGCGGGCTCCTGGAGTCCCTGATGGGCCTCTTCGAGGCGGTCTGGCGCGACGCGCTGCCGCTCCGCCTGGGCGCGGGGGCGCAGGTCATGGAGGCGGAGGCGCCGGGCCCCGACGCGACGGACCTGGAGATCCTCTCGCTGCTGCTGGCCGGCATGACGGACGCGAGCGTGGCGAAACAACTGGACCTGGGCCTGCGCACGGTCCAGCGCCGCGTGAAGGGCCTGATGGAACTGACGGGCGTGACGACCCGCCTCCAGCTGGGCTGGCACGCCTACGAGAAGGGATGGGTGGCCCGGAGGTAGGGGGCGGGGGGCTCTCGACGCCGGCGTGGGGCGGCGGCCACGGGGGGCTTCGCGTACGTATGCCCGTAGCCCGGACGTACGGCGCGACCTGCGGGAACACGTGCCGTCCTGCACGCTGGGCAGATGGGTGTGTGGCAGCTGTTGCTCGTCGCGATGGTCATGCTGCTCGGCCTGTTCGGGGTACTGGCTCCCGGCGTGCCCGGGCCGTGGCTGGTGTGGGCGGCCATGCTCTGGTGGTCCCTCCACGAGCAGAGCGGTCTCGCCTGGATCCTGCTCGTCTCCTCCACGGCGCTGCTCCTGCTCACCCAGGTGGTCGTCTGGCAGCTGCCGCAGCGGCGGATCCGCGGGGTGGGGATCACCCGCCGGATGGTGACGTACGCCGGTGTCGGCGCGTTCCTCGGCTTCTTCCTGGTCCCCGTGCTCGGCGCGATCCCCGGATTCATCGGCGGGATCTACCTCTCCGAGCGCCTCCGCCTCGGCGGCCACGGCCAGGCCCGGGCCTCCACGAGGACCGTGATGCGGGCGGCCGGGAGGAGCATCCTCGTCGAGCTGTTCGCGTGTTTGCTGATCGTCGGCGCGTGGGCGGGGGCGGTGATCTGGGGCTGAGACGCGCCGGATCCACAGCTGCGGTCCTCCCGGGCCGGAGGGCGCTACGGAAGATCGATCTGGTACTTGATGAACCCGGTGTTCCTCGCCACCTTGTCGTAGAGGCGCCGGGCCGTGGTGTTGGACTCCTGGGTGTTCCAGTACACCCGGTCGCAGCCCTCGCTCCGCGCCCACTCGGCGACGGCCGCGATGAGGGCGCGCGCCACACCCTTGCCGCGCGCCTCGGGCTCGGTGAAGAGGTCCTGGAGGTAGCAGACGTCCGGTCCCGAGGTGCTGGGGTGGACGAAGAAGTGGGTGAAGCCGACGAGCCGTCCGTCGAGCCGGGCGGCTCGCGCGTGGAGCCGGGTGTCGTCCTGGAACTCCCGCCAGGCGCGGTCGTACATCTCGGGGCCTGCGGTGCGGCCGTAGAAGTCGATGTAGGCGCGGAAGTGCCGCTCCCAGGCCTCGCGGTCCTCCGGACGGAGCCGGTCGACGGTGATCATGGCGTCCTTGGCGTCCTTGGCGTTCATGGCGTTCATGAGGGCATTGTGCCTGGTCAGGCCGCGGGCACCGGCACCGCGTCCAGGTAGCGGAGGGCGTACGACCGCCAGGGGCGCCAGGCCTCGGCGTCGGGGCCGTCCACGGGGCTGCCGGCCGGGGCGGCGTCGGGGTCGCCGAGGGCGCGCATGCGGACGAGCGCGGCCCGGGCGGCGGTCATGCCGGGGACGCCGCGCAGGGCCTGCTCGGCCTCCTCGCGGTCGGCGCCCGCGTCCAGGCGCAGGGCCCCGGTGGCGAGCGCCGTCGCGAGCGGGCCGGCGACGGGGTGGCCGGTGAGTGCGGCGGGCTCGGGGAAGAGGCGGGTGAGCGTGGAGCAGGCGGTGTCCAGGGCGGTGCCGTGCGCCAGGACGAGCCGCGCCGCCTCCTCGGGACCGACCAGGGTCCGCAGCGCGAACTCCTCGGGGTCCGCCGCGCCCGGCGACCGTACGCCGGGGCGGGCCGCGACCCGACCGGCGAGAACGGGGTCGGCGCCGAGGCGCTCGGCGACCGCGTAGGGGTCGGCGTCGAGGTCGAACAGGCGGCGCAGCCGCTGGACGGCGGTGGTCAGATCGCGCAGGTCGGTGAGGTGGATCCGCGCCTCAAGCCAGGGCCCGGCGGCGCGCTCGTCGACGGAGACGACGCCGGTTCCGTACGGGAGGCGGAGCGTACGGCGGTAGGTGCGGGCGCCGGGGGCGCCGAGGATCTCCTCGACGTGCGGCAGGGCCTCGGCGGCGAGCAGGTCGAACACCTCACGGGCGGCGTACGGCCCCCGGTACGCGAGCCGCAGGGGCACTCCGGCGGCGAGCGCGGCCTGGTGACGGGGGGCGGGGGTGGGGGTGGGGGTGGGGGTGGTGAGGGGGCGGGTGCGGGGGCTGGTGCCGGACTCGGTGCGGAGTTCGGTGGGGGTACGGGCGTAGATGCGGCGGATCGTGTCGTTGAACTGGCGCACGCTGGCGAAGCCGGACGCGAAGGCGATCTCGGTGATCGGGAGTTCGGTGGTCTGCAGGAGCAGCCGGGCGGTGTGCGCCCGCTGGGCGCGGGCGAGGGCGATCGGGCCGGCGCCTAGCTCGGCGGTGAGCTGCCGCTGGACCTGCCGGGGGCTGTAGCCGAGCCGCCCGGCGAGTCCGGGCACGCCCTCGCGGTCGACGACGCCGTCGCCGATCATCCGCATGGCGCGCCCGACGACATCGGCGCGGACGTTCCAGGCGGCGGACCCGGGCACGGCGTCCGGCCGGCACCGCCGGCAGGCCCGGAATCCGTGCCCCTGCGCGGCGGCGGCGGTCGGGAAGAAGGTGACGTTCTTGCGCCGGGGAGTGACGGCGGGACAGCTGGGCCGACAGTAGATCCCGGTCGTCCGCACGGCGAAGAAGAACTCCCCGTCGAACCGCGCGTCGCGGCTACTGACCGCCTCGTACCTGGTGTCCTCATCCGTCACGGGATCCAGTGTGCGGGAGCCCGGGGGGCGGGTCTGGCGGTTTTCGGACATCGCGTTGCGCCGGGGCGGGTGGGGGCCGCCCGTCGGCGGCCCCGAGCCGTGCCCGCTCCCCGTACCGCCCCTACCGCCCCCTGCCGCCCCGCTTCGCCTCCAGGGCCGCGCGGCCCGACGCGTGGCGGCGCTTCCAGTCCTTGAGCAGCTCGGCGCGGAGGCGGGCGTCCGTCTTGGCGACGATGCGCTGGTTCTCGCGGAGGAGCTTGTGGTAGCTCTCCAGCCGGCGTACCGACAGAGAACCGTCGTCCAACGCCGCGCGCACCGCGCAATCCGGCTCCGCCTCGTGGGCGCAGTCGTGGAAGCGGCAGTCCGCCGCCAGCTCCTCGATCTCCGAGAAGACCTGGCCCACGCCGGTCCCGGCGTCCCAGAGCCCGACTCCGCGCAGCCCCGGGGTGTCGATGAGGACACCGCCCTCCGGCAGGAGGAGCAGGTTCCGCGTGGTCGTGGTGTGACGGCCCTTGCCGTCGACGTCACGCGCGGCCTGGACGGTCATGAGGTCCTCGCCGAGCAGGGTGTTGGCGAGCGTGGACTTCCCGGCGCCCGAGACCCCGAGCAGCACACTCGTCCCGCTCGCCACGATCGCGGCGAGCACCTCGACGCCCTCCCCGGTGGCGGCGCTGACCGGCAGCACCTGCGCGCCGGGGGCCACGCTCTCCACGTCCTCGACGAGGTAGGAGAGGCCGACGGGGTCGGGGACGAGGTCCGCCTTGCTGAGCACGACGAGCGGCTGCGCGCCCGACTCCCACGCGAGGGCGAGGAAGCGTTCGATACGGCCGAGGTCGAGCTCGACGGCGAGCGAGACGGTGATGATCGCGTGGTCGACGTTGGCGGCGAGGATCTGGCCCTCGGACCGCTTGGACGAGGTGGACCGCGCGAACGCCGTCCGCCGAGGCAGCAGCGTCCGTACGTACCGGGGGTCGCCGTCCGCGTCGACGGCGGCCCAGTCGCCCGTGCAGACGACCTTCAACGGATCGCGCGGCACGACGAATTCGGTGTCCGCCCGGACGGTCCCCAGAGGGGTGACCAGGTCGCACTGCCCCCGGTCGACGCGCAGCACCCGCCCCGGCATAAGCCCCTGCCGGGCGTACGGGGCGAACGCGGCCGCCCAGTCCTCGTCCCAGCCGTACGGGGCGAGGTCATGCGAAGCCGAAGCCTGAAGAGAAGAGATGGACGAAGAGAAAGACAAGGGGTGACCCTTCACAAGGGTGGCCCCGGCACGCGCACTTGGGCGCGAGGGATGAGTCAGGAAGGTCAGCCGGAGACCACAGAGGTGGAGTTGACGCGCTTCTGGATGAGGGCAGGGCCCGGCGTCATGACAGCCATCGGTCACACCTCCTGGATCACACACAGCGACACACTCGCGGACGGCCGTGCGGCCGTCCCGGGAACGACCCCACCCTAGAACGGAGATGCGGGACCGCGCGAGGTATTTTCCCGCGTCTCCCTCTCCGTCGCCATCTCCGTCGCCGTCGCCGCCGTGGGGGACGCCGCCGCCCGGGGCCGCGTCCGATTCGTTCAAGACGCGGTGCCGGGGCCCGTCCTAGCGTGGCGGCATGAACGCACCACGACTCGATGTCATCGGCCTGGTGGTCTCCGACATGGCCGCCTCGCTCGCCTTCTACCGCCGCCTCGGGCTCGACGTGCCGGCCGGCGCCGACACAGCGCCGCACGTGGAGGTCGTGCTGCCCGGCGGGATGCGGATCGCCTGGGACACGGAGGAGGTCATCCGCTCCTTCGACCCCGGCTGGGCGCGGCCCGAGGGCGGCGACCGGATCGGGCTCGCCTTCCGCTGTGCCTCGCCCCAGGAGGTGGACGACACGTACGACTCGCTCGTCTCGGCCGGATACCGCGGGCACCTCAAGCCCTGGGACGCGGTCTGGGGGCAGCGCTACGCCGTGGTTCTCGACCCGGACGGCTGCGGCGTCTCCCTCTTCGCCCAGGCGGCCGCGTAGGCGGACAGCGTGGTCCCGGCGAGCGCCCGCGTCTCGCGCGCCAGATGGGCCTGGTCGGCGCAGCCGGCGCGCAGCGCCGCCTCGGCGTACGGCAGTCCGGCCCTGACCAGGGCCAGGGCGCGCTGGAGCCGGAGGATCCGGGCGAGGGTCTTGGGGCCGTAGCCGAACGCGTCGAGTGACCGGCGGTGCAGCGCCCGGGGTCCGATGCCGACGGCGTCGGCCGTCTCGGCCACGGGGCGGCCGGCGTTCAGGCGCCGGACGACGGCCCGGAGCAGCGGATCGGGGGCCGGGGCCTCCGCGGCCCGACGCAGGACGAGTTCCTCCAGCGCGGCGGCCGGGTCGGCGGCCTCGGCGATCCGCTCGCCGAGCCGCCGGGCCCGCGCCTCGCCCCAGAGGGCGCCGAGCCCGACCCGCCGGTCGCGCAGTTCGCGCGCGGGGACGCCGAGGAACACGGGCCCGTCGCCGGGTGCGAAGCGGACGCCGGTGTAGTGGGCGGCCGAGTTGTCCGGGACGAACGCCCGGGTGTCGGGTCCCGCCACGAGCAGCCGCCCGTCGCACCACATCAGGTCCATGCAGCCGTCCGGCAGTACGGCGAACGGCTCGGCCGGCCGGGCGGCCGCACCGCCGCCGGGCCCGGGCGCCCGGGACCAGACGACGGCACCGTCAAGGCGCGCGGCCCTCTCCTCGTACACCGAGGTTCTCTCCTCGTACACGCCAACGAGGGTAGGCGGCCCGCCGGGCGACCCGGAGAAGCTCCGCCCTCAGTCCTTCTCCCAGCCCGAATGCAGCCGCGACTTCACGTCGTCGGGGGGCAGGAACCTGGACCAGCGTTCCGGGAACTCCGACGGCATGTCCGGGTCGTCCTCGTCCACCTCGTCCGCCTCCGCCCGCAGCCGTGCCACGAGGTCCGCCGCCTGGGCCGCGCGTGCCCGGTCGGAGGCCTCGCGGGCCGCGGCGGTCGCGACCGAGGGCCAGACGCGGTCGATCGCCGCGTTCACCGCCGCGCCGACCAGCACGGCGAAGGCCGAGATGCCGATCCAGAGCAGGACGGCGATCGGGGCGGCGAGGGAGCCGTAGATGGTGGGGCCCTCGACCTGGCTGGTCAGGTAGATCCGGAGCAGGAAGCTGCCCAGGACCCACATCCCGAGCGCCATCAGCGCGCCCGGGATGTCCTCGATCCACGGCGAGCGGACCGGGACGGACACGTGGTAGAGCGTGGTGAGGAAGGCGATGGAGAGCAGGATGACGGCCGGCCAGTACAAGACGGAGACGACCTCCGTGCCCCAGGGCACCAGCTCCACGACCCGGTCGGGTCCGACCACCGCGAGCGGCAGGACGACCGCGCCGATGAGCAGCGCGACGATGTAGAGCAGGAAGGCGAGGAGCCGGGTCTTGACGATGCCGCGGTGGCCGTCGAGCCCGTACATCACGGTGATGGTGTCGATGAAGACGTTCACGGCGCGCGACCCGGACCACAGGGCGAAGGCGAAGCCGAGGGAGATCAGCTCCGGCCGCTTGCCGTGCGTGACGTCCGCGAGGAGGGGCTGGGCGATCTCGCGGACGCCCCGGTCGGAGAGGACGGTCCGGGCGGCGTTGAGGATGTTCTCCTCGATGCTGGCGACCGTGTTGGTGTTGGTCCAGTCGTCCGCGTAGCCGAGGAGCGCGATCATGCCGAGCAGCAGTGGAGGCAGGGACAGCAGGGTGAAGAACGCCGCCTCGGCGGCCAGGCCGAGGATGCGGTACTCGATGCACGAATTGACGGTGTCCTTCAGGAGCAGCCAGACCATCTTCCGCTTGGATACGTTGCGGTAGAGGACTCGCGCCCGGTGGAGCCTGCTCCCGGGCCGCCGCTCGGGTGTTTCCTTTGCTGCCTGCACCTCCTTACCGTATCGGCATGGCAGCCACCACCCACACAGTGACCAACCAGGCTCCGCCCCTGGTGGGATACGACGTCTTCGCCTCCGACCGGGCTCTGGCGGAGGCCGTCGAGCGCCATCTGGCACCGGAGGTCCTCCCGGACGCGCGCGGGGAGCTTCAGACCCTGGGCCGGTCCGCCGGGTCGGCGCAGGGGCAGGCGTGGGGGACGCTCGCCAACGAGTTTCCGCCGCGGCTGCGGACGCACGACCGCTACGGCAACCGGATCGACGAGGTCGAGTTCCATCCGTCCTGGCACCGGCTCCTCGGCAAGTCCGTCAACGCCGGGCTGACGGCGGCCTGGGGCCGTCCGGGTGGTCATGTGCGCCGGGCCGCCGGGTTCATGGTGATGACCCAGGTCGACGCGGGCCACGGCTGCCCGCTGTCGATGACGCACGCCGCGGTGCCCGCGCTGCGGGCGGATCCGGCTCTGGCCGGCGCCTGGGAGCCGCTGCTGACCTCGCTCGTCTACGAGGAGGGGCTGCGGCCGCCTCACCAGAAGGCCGGGGTGCTCCTCGGCATGGGGATGACGGAGAAGCAGGGCGGCAGCGACGTACGGGCGAACACGACCGAGGCCCGGCCGCTGGCGGCGGACGGGGAGTACGTCCTGACGGGGCACAAGTGGTTCTGCTCGGCGCCGATGTCGGACGGGTTCCTGGTCCTGGCCCAGACGGCCGGGGGGCCGACGTGCTTCCTGGTGCCGCGGGTCCTGGAGGACGGCACGCGCAACCCGTTCCTGATCCAGCGGCTCAAGGACAAGCTCGGCAACCGGTCGAACGCCTCGGCGGAGGTGGAGTTCGACGGGACGACGTGGGCGCGCCGCGTCGGTGAGGAGGGGCGCGGGGTCCGCACGATCATCGAGATGGTGGCGGCGACCCGGCTCGACTGCGTGCTCGGCTCGGCGGCGCTGATGCGCCAGGCGGTGGCACAGGCGGTGCACCACGCCGCGTACCGCGGAGCTTTCGGAGGGCTCCTGATCGACAAGCCGCTGATGCGCAACGTACTGGCCGATCTGGCGCTGGAGTCGGAGGCGGCGACGGTGCTCGGGATGCGGCTGGCGGCGGCCTGGGACGCCGGTACGGAACGGGAGCGGGCGTTCACGCGGATCGCGGTGCCGGCGGCGAAGTACTGGGTGACGAAGCGGTGCGCGCCGCTGGTGGCGGAGGCGCTCGAATGCCTGGGCGGCAATGGTTACGTGGAGGAGTCGGGGATGCCCCGCCTGCTGCGCGAATCGCCCCTGAACTCGATCTGGGAGGGCTCCGGCAACATCCAGGCGCTGGACGTGCTGCGGGCGTTGCGGCAGGAGCCGGCGGCGCTGGACGCGTTCCTGACGGAGGTGGGGCGGGCGCGGGGGGCGGACCACCGGCTCGACCGGGCGATCACGGGAATGCTGACGGAGCTGGCCGATCTGGACGGGATCGAGGCGCGGGCGCGGCGGCTCGCGGAGCGGATGGCGCTGGTACTGCAGGGTTCGCTGCTGGTGCGGTGGGCGCCGCCGGAGGTGGCGGACGCGTTCTGCGCCTCGCGGCTCGGGGGCGACTGGGGGGCGGCGTTCGGGACGCTGCCGCACACCTTGGACCTGGGGACGGTGGTGGAGCGGGCGCGGGTGGAGGTCTGAGCCGACCGGCCCGAGACCGCGCTGCGAAGCGGGGTCCGAGGGCGTACGAAAGCGGAGGGTGGTGCTGCGCCGACACGGCACCACCCTCCGCTGTGCACAGCCTCATGCACCGGGCGGGCGACTGCCAGAGTTGCAAAGGGTTGCAGGATTACCCGAACCGCCCTTCAGCGGGGAGCGGCGGGCGGCACGATGGGCTCCACGACTCCGTAGTTGCGCAGAACCGATACAGCACCGCGGGTGGCTGGGAGAGACCGATGAAGAACACTCAGCTCGACATGAACCGGCTCGCCACCATGGACGCCGCCCAGGCGACCCGACTGTTGCACCGGGTACGGGAGGAGACCCTGGCGGGCCGGACGCCGCCGATCGCGCCGCGCCCGGTCATCGACGCGTCCTGGCGACGGATGTTCCGGCTCGGCCTCGATCCCGACCAGGGCACCAGCAGTGTGCTGCTCCGGCGCGACGAGCTGGAGCAGCGGCGGCGCGCGACGGTCCTCGGCGAGGTCATGCGGACGCTGAGCACCGGGCTCGCCGGGATCGCGGACGCCTCGATGCAGATCATGGTGGTCACCGACGAGCAGGGCCGGGTGCTGTGGCGCGAGGGCAACAACGCGGTGCTGCGGCAGGCGCACACCATCTGCCTGGAGGAGGGCGCGGCCTGGTCCGAGCACGCCACCGGGACGAACGCGGTGGGGACGGCGCTCGCCATGGGCCGGCCGGTCCAGGTCCACTCCGCCGAGCACTACGTCCACACGCTGCACAACTGGACCTGCGCCGCGGCCCCCGTCCACGACCCGCGCGACCAGCGGCTCCTGGGGATCGTCGACGTGAGCGGTCCGGCCTCCAGTTTCCATCCCGCGACCCTGGCGCTTGTCCGCTCGGTGGCGCAGCTCGCCGAGGCGGAGATGCGTGAGCGCCATCTGCGGTCGATCGAGCGGCTGCGGTCGGTGGCCGCACCGATCCTGTGCCGGGTGGGCGGCCGGGCGGTCGCGGTGGACACGCACGGCTGGACGGCGGCGGTGACCGGGATGGCGCCCGTGGACCGGATCGCGCTGCCCAAGTCCTTTCGTGCCGGGCGGGTCTGGCTGCCGTCGCTGGGGATGTGCGCGGTGGAGCCGCTGCCGGGCGGCTGGCTGCTGCGGGTGGAGGAGGAGCGGGCCGCGGTGGACGGCGCCTCGGGCGCGGCGAGCCGGGTGGTGCTGGACCTGAGCCGGCCGCGCCGCTGGTCGGTGGCGGTGTCGGGGGCGGCCGGCAGCTGGACGCAGGAGCTGAGCCCGCGCCACGCCGAGCTGCTGTACGTCCTGGCGCTGCACCGCGACGGCCGGACGGCGGCGGAGCTGGCGCAGGACGTGTTCGGCGACCGGACGAGGACGGTGACGGTACGGGCGGAGATGTCGCGGGTCCGCCGGAACCTGGCGAGCGTGCTGGCCCACCGTCCGTACCGCTTCAGCGAGGAGGTCGAGGTCGAGATCGTCCACCCGCCCCACCCGGACGACCTGCTCCCGCACTCGACGGCCCCGGCGGTCCGCGCGGCGCGCAGGGGCGCGGCCTGAAGGAGGGCGGCCGGAAGGAGGGCGGCCTGACGGAGGGCGGCCTGAAGGAGGCCGGTGGCTTCGCGAGGCGGGCCGGCCGGGCTCATACGGGGGCGGCCACGTCCTCCGCGTACGGCGGGTTCGCGCCGCGGACGGCGCAGGTGGCGGCGGCGACCTTCGTGCCGAAGGCGACGGCGTCCTGGAGGGTGTCCCACGTCAGCGCGGAGAGGCGTCCGCCGAGCGCGCCGGCCGTGTGGAGCCGGTGGAGGAGGCCGGCCGTGAAGGCGTCGCCCGCGCCGACGGTGTCGACGACGTCGACGGGCGGGGCCGGGACCAGCCGGCGGACGCCGTCGTACGAGACGAGGGCGCCTGCCCCGCCGAGGGTGACGAGCACGAGCGGGACGCCCGCGCGGTGCCAGGTGTCGCAGGCGGCCTCGGGGGACGTCCCAGGGTGGAGGTGGGCGAGGTCGTCCTCGCTGAGGCGGAGGAGGTCGGCCAGGGCGCACCAGCGCGGCAGGCGGGCCCGGTACCGCTCGGGCGCCACGAGCAGCGGGCGGACGTTGGGATCGAGGGAGATCGTGGTGGTGGGGCGCAGGGTGTCGAGGAGTTCCTCGACGGCCGGCGCCCCGGGCTCCCGCACCAGTGCGAGCGAGCCGGTGTGGAGGCAGGCCGCGTCCAGGCGGCCGACGGGGGCCAGTTCGCGGCGGGTCCACTGCCAGTCGGCGGTGGCCTCGGCGTGGAAGGAGTATTCGGCGGCGCCGTCCGGGCCGAGGCCGGCGACGGCCAGGGTGCTGGGTTCGGCGGCGTCGGGGCAGAGGTCGATGCGGACTCCGGACTCGGTGAGCCGGCGGCGGAAGAGGCCACCGAAGACGTCGCCGGAGAGCCGGGCGAGGAAGTGGGTGGGGGTGCCGAGGCGGGCGAGCGCCACGGCGGTGTTCGCGGGCCCGCCGCCCGGCAGTACGTCGAGCCGGAGGCCTGGGCCTTCGGCGCCCGTGGGGGCGACGAAGGCGTCGGCGACGCATTCGCCGAGGACTGCCACGGGGCGGCGGGTCGCGGTCATGCGGGGAACCTTTCAGGGAGTGCGGGGATGTGGCGGGGGACGGTGGGTCAGTCGGGGAGGACGGCGGAGCCGAGCGGGGTCAAGGAGGCGCTCCTGAGGCGTAGTTGTCCGCCGGTGGCGGTGAACTCGACGGCATCGGACTCGCGGTAGCGCGGATACACGCGGGCGGTGAGGGCCTCGCCGTCACCGGTGAAGACCTCGACCGACGAGCGGTCGACGAAGACGTCGAGGGAGAGGGTCCCGTCCGCCGCCGGCTCGACATGGGTGGTGTACGTGGCTCGGGTGCCGTAGCCCGCCCCGGTGGTGTCCAGGGTGAGGGTGCCGGTGGACTTCTCGTACCGCAGGAGGGTCGCCTCCGCCGGGGACGCCTTCAGCCGGAGGGTGACGGTGTCGGCGGTGCTGCCGGCCACGTCGAGGACGGCCTTGATCCGTGCGGTGTCGCCCCGGCCCAGCCGCCAGGTTCCGTCGACCGCCTTGTCGGTGACGCGGACCGGCCGGCTCGAGGCCAGCGAGTCGGCGGCGGCGAGCGGCCGTTGACCGAGACGCCCGTCGGCGGTGAGGAAGAGTTCCCGGTGGAGGGACTGGGCCCCGGCCCAACCGCCCACCCTGGTGGGCTCCTTGGCGCTCCAGTCGCTCATCCAGGCGGTCATCAGCCGCCGTCCGGCGTCGTCGCGGTAGCTCTGGCCGGCGTAGATGTCACCGCCGCCGTCGAGGACGCCGTGCCGCTCGGCGCGGAAGCGGCTGCCGTCGTAGGCGCCGACGGCGTACCGCTGGAGCGACTGCCCGCCCTCGTTGGTGGAGTAGAGCAGCACCCACTTCCCGTCGAGCTCGAAGAGGTCGGGGCACTCCCACATGGCGCCGGTCGTGCCGTCGCCCTCGGTGAGGACGCCCGTGTACGTCCAGGCGCGCAGGTCGTCGGAGGCGTAGAGGTGCACCTTGCCGCGTCCGCCGTCGCCCGATCCGACGACCATCTTCCACCGGCCGTCGACCGGGTCGCGGAAGAGCTTGGGGTCGCGGAATCCGGCGGAGGAGCCGGGCGGGGCCTCGCCGATGACCTCGGTGCCGGGGGTGAAGGTGACGCCGTCGGCGCTGGTGGCGATCTCCACGGTCTCCGGGGTGGCGCCGGGGTGCGCGCTCGTGTCGGTGAACCGGGTGTACGCGACGGTCAGGGTGCCGTCGTCGTCGACGGCGCTGCCGCTGAAGATCCCGCTGTTGTCGGTGGGGGTCGCGCGCGGCGGCGGGGTGAGGGCGACCGGCAGGTCCCGCCAGTGGACGGCGTCGGGGCCTTCGGCGTGCGACCAGTGCATCGGCCCCCACTTGGGGGCGTCCGGGTAGTACTGGCTGAAGAGGTGGTGGCGGCCGCGCCACTGGATCACGCCGTTGGGGTCGTTGATCCAGCCCTGGTAGGGCGTGTGGTGGAACTGCGGCCGCAGCGGGTCGGCGGCGTAGTCCCTGGTCGCCGTGGGGTGGTTGGCCTGTCCGAGCGTACGGAAGGTGAGGCCGTTGTCGTCCCGGACGGCGGCGTCCCCGGTGCGTACGTCGTCGAGGTTGACGTGTCCCCAGCCGCCGGTCTTGCGGTCGACGACTTCGAGGTGGACGGCCTGGCCGCGCCAGGCGGAGGTGTCCCAGACGATCCTGACGTACGCCTCGTCCTCGGGTCCGGTCTGCCGCAGCAGCGTGCGGCCGTCGCTGTCCCTGACGAGGGCGACGTAGAGGCGCTCGGGGTCCCAGCCGCCGCCGACCAGGAAGCTGATGCGCGCGGGGGCGGCGAAGGTGGAGGAGCGGAGCGTGCCGGTGGCGTCGTCGCCGGCGGCGGCGTGGCCCCAGAGGTGGTGGCTGCCCCGGTGGTGGAAGGGGCCTCCCCAGTAGGTGTCGGTGGCGGTGACGGCGGCGGGACCGAAGGCGGTGCCCTCGGTGACCGTCCAGCCGGTGAGATCCCCGGTGTCGAATCCGGGGTTGACCGGGCCGGTGGCCTGGGGTCGGGGTGTCGCGGCGTAGGCGTGGTGCGGGGTGACGTTCGCGCTGATGGGCAGGGTCGCGGCGACGAGCAGGGCCGCGACGCTGATCAGTTTCGGTGCTCTCCAGCGGCTCATCCGGAAGCCTCCGTTGCCGACTCGTTACGAGTAAGGGGCATTGACGTTGCTCGCGGCGGAGTCCATCATCCTGGCCAGTCGATGTCAACGTTGACATAAGTCAACGATGACAGTCCTGCGTCCTCGAGGAGCCGCGCCATGAAGCGCACTTTCCGCACCGCGTTCCCCCTCCCCCTCCCGCGCCGCCTCCCGCTCCCGCTCCCCCTCGCCGCGAGCCTCGCCTCGGCGGCCCTGCTGCTCACCGCCTGCGGCGAGGGGGCGAAGGGTTCCGCCGGCAGTGGCAGCAGCGGCGGCCCGGTGAAGGTCGGCCTGATCACCAAGACGGACACCAACCCGTTCTTCGTGAAGATGAAGGAGGGCGCCGAGGCGGCGGCCGAGAAGTCCGGCGCCGAACTCTCCACGGCCGCAGGCAAGTTCGACGGCGACAACGAAGGCCAGGTCACCGCGATCGAGAACATGGTGGCGGCCGGGGTGAAGGGCATCCTGATCACGCCGAACGACTCCAAGGCGATCGTCCCCGCCATCCAGCAGGCCCGGAAGAAGGGTGTCCTGGTGATCGCCCTGGACAGCCCGACCGACCCGCAGGACGCCGCCGACGCCCTCTTCGCCACGGACAACCTCAAGGCCGGCGAACTGATCGGCCGGTACGCCAAGGCCGCGATGGCCGGCAGGCCCGCGAAGATCGCCACGCTCGACCTCGCGCCCGGCGTCGCCGTCGGGCAACTGCGCCACGACGGCTTCCTGAAGGGGTACGGCATCGAGGACGGCGACCCGGCCGTGGTCTGCTCCCAGGACACCGGAGGCGACCAGGCCAAGGGGCAGACGGCCATGGAGAACTGTCTGCAGAAGGCCCCGGACATCAATGTCGTCTACACCATCAACGAGCCCGCGGCGCTGGGCGCCTACACCGCGCTCAAGGCGAAGGGCCGGGAGAAGGACGTCCTGATCGTCTCGGTCGACGGCGGCTGCACCGGCACGGAGGCGGTCAAGTCCGGGAAGATCGCGGCCACTTCACAGCAGTACCCGCTCCTCATGGCCGCCAAGGGTGTCGACGCGGTCGTGTCGTACGCCAAGGGCGGCACGAAGGCGTCCGGGTACGTCGACACGGGCGTGAACCTCATCACGGACAAGGCGGCCCCCGGAGTGAGCGCGAAGGACACGGCGTACGGCCTGGAGAACTGCTGGGGCTGAGCCGCGAGCCGGCCCGCCGCCCCCTCACCGACCACTTCCCTGCGCTCAACCGGCCCGCCGCCCCCCTTCACCGACCAATCCCCTTTGCTTGAGGAGCATCGTTGACCACGACCGCCGCACCCCCGACCGCCGCACCTCCGGCCGCCCCGCGTCGCCTCCCCGGCGCGGCCCGCGGCCTCGTCACCCATCCCACCGCGGGGCCGCTCGTCGCCCTGCTCGCCGCCTGCCTCTTCTTCTCCTTCCAGAGCGAGCAGTTCCTCTCCGGCGGCAACCTCTCCCTCGTCGTCCAGCAGGTGATGGTCGTCGGCACGCTCGCCCTCGGCCAGACCCTGATCATCCTCACCGCCGGCATCGACCTGTCCTGCGGCGCCGTGATGGCGTTCGGCACGATCGTGATGGCCAAGCTCGCCGCCGAGGGCACCCTCCCGCCGCTCGTCGCGATCGCGGCCGGCATCGGGATCTGCGCGCTGTTCGGGCTCGCCAACGGCGCCCTCGTCACCTTCGTCAAGCTGCCGCCGTTCATCGTGACGCTCGGCATGCTCAACATCGCCTTCGCCCTCACCCACATCTACTCGGAGGAGCAGACCGTCACCGAACTGCCCGGCCTCCTCACCGGGTTGGGCGAGACGTTCCCGCTGGGCCGCACCGACATCACGTACGGCTCGGTCCTCACCATCGTGCTCTTCCTCTGCTTCGCCTACCTCCTCGGCCGCACCGCCTGGGGCAAGCACACCTACGCGCTCGGCAACAGCCCCGAGGTCGCCCGGCTCACCGGCATCCGCACGACCCGGCTCCAGCTCGGCATCTACACCCTCGCCGGCGTGATCTACGGCATCGCCGCCCTGCTGCTCGTCTCCCGCACCGGCGTCGGCGACCCGAAGGCCGGCCAGACCGACAACCTGGACGCGATCACCGCCGTGGTGCTCGGCGGGACGAGCCTGTTCGGCGGCCGCGGCGCCGTCCTGGGCACGCTCGTCGGCGCGCTGATCGTCGGCGTGTTCCGCAACGGGCTGCAGCTGATGGGCGTCGGCTCGATCTACCAGACCCTCATCACCGGCGGCCTGGTGATCCTCGCCGTGACCGTCGACCAGATCTCCCGCAGGAAGGCCCGCCGATGACCACCCCTGTTCTGAAGGCCCGCGGCCTGGTGAAGCGGTACGGCCAGGTCACCGCGCTCGACGGCGCCGACTTCGATCTGCTGCCCGGCGAGGTGCTCGCCGTCATCGGCGACAACGGCGCCGGCAAGTCCAGTCTGATCAAGGCCCTCACGGGTGCGCTCCAGCCCGACGAGGGCACCCTCGAGCTCGACGGCGCTCCCGTCCGGTTCCGCGATCCGGCCGACGCGCGCCGGCACGGCATCGAGACCGTCTACCAGGACCTGGCCGTCGCCGCCTCGCTCGACATCGCGAGCAACATGTTCCTCGGCCGCGAGGTCCGCCGCCGGGGGCCGCTCGGCTCGGTGCTGCGGATGCTCGACAACAAGAGGATGCGCGAGGAGTCCGCCGCCCACATGGCGGACCTGAAGATCGGGCTGCGCTCCCTCACCCAGGCCGTCGAGACCCTCTCGGGCGGCCAGCGGCAGGGTGTCGCGGTGGCGCGGGCGGTCGCGTGGGCCCGGCACGTGGTGGTGATGGACGAGCCGACGGCCGCGCTGGGGGTGAAGGAGTCCGGTCAGGTCCTGGACATGATCCGGCGGGTCCGGGACCGGGGGCTGCCGGTGGTGCTGATCAGCCACAACATGCCGCACGTCTTCGAGATCGCGGACCGGATCCACGTCCAACGTCTTGGCCGCCGGGTGGCGCAGATCCGGCCCTCGGACCACTCGATGTCGGACGTGGTGGCGATCATGACCGGGGCCCTGACCGTGGCGCCCGAGAACGGCGGTACCGTCGGAGCCGAGCAACGCTGAATCGACGACGGAGATGCGGTGACCATGGGGAGCACCCGACGGCCGACCCTGGCCGATGTGGCGGCGCGGGTCGGCGTGACCCCGAAGACCGTGTCACGGGTGCTCAACGAGGACGGGCCGGTCTCCGAGGCGACCCGGGCGAAGGTGCTCGCGGTCGTCGAGGAGCTGGGTTTCCGCCCCAACCTCATGGCCCGCAACATGCGGGTCGGGGCGCGGGACTCGACGGTGGGCCTCGTCGTGCCGGACATGGGCAACCCCTTCTTCGGCACGGTCGCGGGCGGCGTCGAGGAGGTCGTACGGGACCGGGGGCTGACCCTTCTCATGGGGTCGTCGGCGGAGCGCGAGCCGCTGGAGCACGCGCTCATCACGACCTTCCTCGCCCGCCGGATCAGCGGGCTGCTCGTCGTGCCCGCGGCCGGCAGCGACCACCGCTTCCTGCGCCGGGAGCGGGAGAGCGGCCTGCCGGTGGTGTTCGTGGACCGGCCGGGGGCCGGTCTCGCGGCGGACGCGGTGGTCAGCGCCAACGAGGAGGGAGCGCGGGTGGGCGTGGCCCATCTGATCGCGCACGGGCACCGGCGGATCGCCTTCGTCGGGGACCGGCCGGCCACCCTCTACACCCGCAAGACGCGGCAGCGCGGCTACCGGTCGGCGCTGGAGGCGGCGGGGATCGGCCACGACCCGGCGCTGGTGGTCACCGCCCACGACCCGTACGCCGCGGGGGTGGCCGTGCGGCGCCTCCTGGCGCTCGCGGACCCGCCGACCGCCGTCTTCGCGGCGAACAACTTCGCCTCGCTCGGGATCGTGCCGGCGCTGGCCGAGGCGGGGCGGCGGGACGTGGCCCTGGTCGGCTTCGACGACCTGCCGCTGGCGGCGGTCCTGGAGCCGGGCCTGACGGTGGTCGCCCAGGACCCGGCCGCGATCGGCCGGGCGGCGGCGGAGCAGGTCCTCGCCCGCCTGGGCGGTGACCGCTCCCGCGCGGTGACCCGCACGGTCCCGGTCGCCCTGATCCCCCGGGGCTCCGGCGAACTGCCACCGCCGCCGGCCTCGCCTTCGTCCTCGACCTCGCGCTGAGCGAGGGCGCGGAGGCCGCGGAGCCACCGGTCGGCCGGCGGCGGGCCGCGGAGGCCGCTGTGGGAATCGGGCGCTCCGCATGATCCGATGGACGTATGAGCATCTCCCTGACCACCTGGTCCCTCGAACAGACCTCGCCGTCCGACCTGCGTCCCGCGGCCCCGCCCGAGGGCGACGACATCACGATCGCGCGGGCCGAGGTGCCTTCTCCCGAGTTCAGCCGCTTCCTCTATACGGCGGTCGGCGGCGACATCCGCTGGAACGACCGGCTGTCGCTGACGTACAAGCAGTGGCAGGAGATCGTCGAGAAGCCGGGGGCGGAGGTCTGGGTGGCGTACGAGAAGGGGACGCCGGCCGGGTACGTGGAGCTGGACCCGCAGGACGACGGGGTGGTGGAGATCGTCTACTTCGGTCTGATCCCGGCCTTCCGGGGTCGCCGGATCGGCGGCCATCTGCTGTCGTACGGTGTCGAGCGCGCCTGGGACCTGGCCGAGCGCTGGCCGAAGCGCGAGCCGACCCGGCGCGTGTGGCTGCACACCTGCTCGCTGGACGGGCCGCACGCGATGGACAACTATCTTCGACGGGGCTTCCGGCTCTTCGACACCAAGGTGGAGGAGGTCGAGGAGTCCGAGGCTCCCGGCCCCTGGCCCGGTGCCCACTGACACCTTGAAGCCGCCCCTCTGAAGTGACCCAGGACACACCGTCTCGCGATGCGGGACGGCTGTGTCCACATTTTGGACGAAGCTGGACTGGGTCCAAAGTCCCGTGACACGCTTCCGTCATGTCTGGAACTGGAATTGCCTTGGTGAGTCGGCGGCACGTCGACCTCGGCCGCATGTCCAGCGCCATCTGTCCGGCGCGCTGAGAGAACCAGCACCGCCGCGATCCCACTTCTGCCCGACCCTGCTGCGCACCGTCGCGCCATCCCCTGACCCGCGTACGAGTGTGCTGGTCAGAGCCGCCCTCCCGCAGTCCCGAAGGACAAAACGCCATGGCCGCCACCCCGGAAAACCCCGCACCCGCAACGCCCCGCCGCAAGGTGAGCCGTCACCGTGGCGAGGGTCAGTGGGCCGTGGGGCACTTCACCCCGCTGAACGGCAATGAGCAGTTCAAGAAGGACGACGACGGTCTCAACGTGCGGACACGTATTGAGACGGTCTACTCGAAGCGCGGATTCGACTCCATCGACCCCAACGACCTGCGCGGTCGCATGCGCTGGTGGGGCCTCTACACCCAGCGCAAGCAGGGTCTGGACGGCACCAAGACGGGCGTCCTGGAGCCGGAGGAGCTGGACGACGAGTTCTTCATGCTCCGGGTCCGCATCGACGGCGGTCGGCTGACGACGCAGCAGCTCCGGGTCATCGGCGAGATCTCGCAGGAGTTCGCGCGCGGCACCGCCGACATCACGGACCGGCAGAACGTGCAGTACCACTGGATCCGCATCGAGGACGTCCCCGAGATCTGGAACCGGCTGGAAGCGGTCGGCCTGTCCACCACCGAGGCCTGCGGCGACACCCCGCGCGTCATCCTCGGCTCCCCGGTGGCCGGGATCGCCGAGGACGAGATCATCGACGGCACCCCCGCCATCGACGAGATCTACCGCCGGATCGTGGGCAACAAGGACTTCTCCAACCTGCCCCGTAAGTTCAAGTCCGCCGTCTCCGGCTCGCCGCTGCTCGACGTGGCGCACGAGATCAACGACATCGCCTTCGTCGGCGTGCACCACCCGGAGCACGGCCCCGGATTCGACGTCTGGGTCGGCGGCGGTCTCTCCACCAACCCCAAGCTCGGTGTGCGCCTGGGCACCTGGGTCTCGCTCGACGAGGTCCCGGACGTCTACGAGGGCGTCATCTCGATCTTCCGCGACTACGGCTACCGCCGGCTGCGCACCCGCGCCCGCCTGAAGTTCCTCGTCGCCGACTGGGGCCCGGAGAAGTTCCGCCAGGTCCTGGAGGACGAGTACCTGAAGCGCAAGCTGACCGACGGTCCGGCTCCGGCCCAGCCCGCCGGCCAGTGGCGCGACCACGTCGGCGTGCACCGGCAGAAGGACGGCCGGTTCTACGTCGGCTTCGCGCCGCGCGTCGGCCGGGTCGACGGCGCCACGCTGACCAAGATCGCCGAGATCGCCGAGGCGCACGGCTCGGGCCGGCTCCGTACCACCGCCGAGCAGAAGATGATCGTCCTCGACATCGAGGAGGCGCAGGTCGAGTCCCTCGTCTCCGCCCTGGAGGCGCTGGACCTGCGGGTCACCCCCTCGCCCTTCCGGCGCGGCACGATGGCCTGCACCGGCATCGAGTTCTGCAAGCTGGCGATCGTCGAGACGAAGGCGCGCGGCGCCTCGCTGATCGACGAGCTCGAGCGCCGCATCCCGGAGTTCGACGAGCCGATCACCATCAACATCAACGGCTGCCCGAACGCCTGTGCCCGTATCCAGGTGGCGGACATCGGTCTCAAGGGCCAGCTGGTCCTGGACGACGACGGCAACCGGGTCGAGGGCTACCAGGTCCACCTGGGCGGCGCACTCGGCCTGGAGGCGGGCTTCGGCCGCAAGGTCCGCGGCCTGAAGGTCACCGCGGCCGAGCTGCCGGACTACGTCGAGCGGGTCCTCACGCGGTTCCAGGAGCAGCGCGAGGACGGCGAGCGCTTCGCCACGTGGGCGGCGCGCGCCTCCGAGGAAGCACTGTCGTGAGCGGCGGCGAACGGCAGCGAACGGAGGGGCCATGAGCGAGCGTGCCGCGCCGTTCTTCTGCCCGTACTGCGGCGACGAGGACCTGCGCCCGAACGAGCAGGGCCACGGCGCCTGGGAATGCCGGGCATGCGGTCGAGCCTTCCAGCTGAAGTTCCTGGGGCTCCTCGCCCCGGGCAGCCTCAGCGAATCCCATGGAGGGGAAGAGATATGACGACGACTCAGCTCACCGAGGACACCGATCTGAAGGCGCTGGCCGAGCAGGCGGGCCGCGACCTGGAGGACGCCTCCGCGCTGGAGATCCTCCAGTGGGCGGCCGACACCTTCGGTCCCGCCTTCTGCGTCACCTCCTCCATGGAGGACGCGGTGGTCGCCCACCTCGCCTCGCGTGCCATGCCCGGCGTCGACGTCGTCTTCCTCGACACCGGCTACCACTTCCCCGAGACCATCGGCACCCGTGACGCGGTCGAGGCGGTGATGGACGTCAACGTCATCACCCTGACCCCGCGCCAGTCGGTCGCGGAGCAGGACGCCGAGTACGGTCCGAAGCTGCACGACCGCGACCCGGACCTGTGCTGCGCGCTGCGCAAGGTCAAGCCCCTCGAAGAGGGCCTGACCGCCTACCGGGCGTGGGCGACGGGCCTGCGCCGCGACGAGTCCCCGACCCGGGCGAACACCCCGGTCGTCGGCTGGGACGAGAAGCGGCGGAAGGTCAAGATCTCCCCCATCGCCCGCTGGACGCAGGACGACGTCGACGCGTACGTCGCCGAGCACGGCGTCCTCACCAACCCGCTGCTCATGGACGGTTACGCCTCCGTCGGCTGCGCGCCCTGCACCCGCCGCGTCGCGGAGGGCGAGGACGCCCGGGCCGGCCGCTGGGCCGGCCGGGCCAAGACCGAGTGCGGACTGCACGGCTGATGACCACCACCCAGACTTTCCAGGAGAACCACGTGACCGGTGCCACCATCTGGCTCACGGGCCTGCCGAGCGCCGGCAAGACCACCATCGCGTACGAGCTGGCCGGCCGCCTGCGCGGCGAGGGCCACCGTGTGGAGGTGCTCGACGGCGACGAGATCCGCGAGTTCCTCTCCGCGGGCCTCGGCTTCACCCGCGAGGACCGCCACACCAACGTGCAGCGGATCGGCTTCGTCGCCGAGCTGCTCGCCTCGAACGGCGTGAAGGTCCTGGTCCCGGTCATCGCTCCGTACGAG
The DNA here is from genome assembly GCF_043078785.1 of Streptomyces sp. NPDC015346. Classification (NCBI taxonomy): domain Bacteria; kingdom Bacillati; phylum Actinomycetota; class Actinomycetes; order Kitasatosporales; family Streptomycetaceae; genus Streptomyces; species Streptomyces sp. NPDC015346. The sequence continues at coordinate 795,136 of NZ_JBIBTW010000002.1, forward strand.
GACAGCCGCGAGGCCGTCCGCAAGCGCCACCAGTCCGAGGGCACCGCCTATGTCGAGGTGCATGTCGCCACTCCGGTGGACGTGTGCTCCGTGCGCGATGTGAAGGGGCTGTACGCCAAGCAGGCCGCGGGCGAGATCAGTGGTCTCACCGGGGTCGACGACCCGTACGACGAGCCGCGGAACCCGGATCTGCGGATCGAGTCCCAGAACCAGACCGTGCAGGAGTCCGCGGCGCAGCTCCACGCGCTGCTCACCGAGAGGGGTCTCGCATGACGACCGCCGTCACCGTCCACGAGGCGACCGACAGTCCGTTCGCGCTGTCGCACCTGGACTCCCTGGAGTCCGAGGCCGTCCACATCTTCCGTGAGGTGGCGGGCGAGTTCGAGCGGCCGGTGATCCTCTTCTCCGGCGGCAAGGACTCCATCGTCATGCTGCACCTGGCGCTCAAGGCGTTCGCGCCGGCGCCGGTGCCGTTCACGCTGCTGCACGTCGACACCGGGCACAACTTCCCCGAGGTCATCGAGTACCGCGACCGTGTGGTCGCGCAGCACGGTCTGCGGCTCCACGTCGCCTCCGTGCAGGAGTACATCGACGCCGGGAAGCTGCGCGAGCGTCCCGACGGGACGCGCAACCCGCTCCAGACGGTGCCGCTGACCGAGGCGATCCAGCAGCACCGTTTCGACGCGGTGTTCGGCGGTGGCCGGCGCGACGAGGAGAAGGCCCGCGCCAAGGAGCGGGTGTTCAGCCTCCGCGACGAGTTCTCGCAGTGGGACCCGCGCCGGCAGCGCCCGGAGCTGTGGCAGCTCTACAACGGCCGCCACGCCCCCGGCGAGCACGTCCGGGTGTTCCCGCTGTCGAACTGGACCGAGCTCGACGTGTGGCAGTACATCCAGCGGGAGAAGATCGAGCTCCCGGAGATCTACTTCGCCCACGAGCGCGAGGTGTTCGCCCGCCACGGCATGTGGCTGACGGCCGGCGAGTGGGGCGGCCCGAAGGAGACCGAGAAGGTCGAGACGCGGCTGATCCGCTACCGCACCGTCGGTGACATGTCCTGCACGGGCGCCGTCGACTCCGACGCCACCACGCTGGAGGCGGTCATCGCCGAGATCGCCGCCTCCCGCCTCACCGAGCGGGGCGCGACCCGCGCCGACGACAAGATGTCCGAGGCCGCGATGGAAGACCGCAAGCGCGAAGGGTACTTCTAGCCATGACGAGCACGAGTACGAGCACACCCGAGCAGTTCGCCGACGTCTCGGCGACCACCCTGCTGCGCTTCGCCACCGCCGGTTCCGTCGACGACGGCAAGTCGACCCTGGTCGGCCGGCTCCTGCACGACTCCAAGTCGGTCCTCACCGACCAGCTGGAGGCCGTGGAGGCCGCGTCCCTCAAGCGCGGTCAGGAGGCGCCGGACCTGGCGCTGCTGACCGACGGCCTGCGGGCCGAGCGCGAGCAGGGCATCACCATCGACGTGGCCTACCGCTACTTCGCCACGCCGCGCCGCCGTTTCATCCTCGCCGACACCCCCGGGCACGTGCAGTACACCCGGAACATGGTGACCGGCGCCTCGACCGCGGAGCTGGCCGTGGTCCTTGTCGACGCCCGTAACGGCGTCGTCGAGCAGACCCGCCGGCACGCCGCCGTCGCCGCGCTGCTGCGCGTGCCGCACGTGGTCCTCGCCGTGAACAAGATGGACCTCGTCGACTACGCGGAGCCCGTCTTCGCCGCGATCGCCGAGGAGTTCACGACGTACGCCTCCGAGCTCGGCGTCCCGGAGATCACCGCGATCCCCATCTCGGCGCTGGCCGGCGACAACGTCGTGGAGCCGTCGGCGAACATGGACTGGTACGGCGGCCCGACCGTCCTGGAGCACCTGGAGACCGTCCCGGTCAGTCACGACCTGACGGCCTGCCACGCCCGCTTCCCGGTCCAGTACGTCATCCGGCCGCAGACGGCCGAACACCCCGACTACCGCGGTTACGCCGGTCAGATCGCGGCCGGTGCCTTCCGGGTCGGCGAGCCGGTCACCGTCCTGCCCTCGGGGCGGACGTCGACGATCGCCGGGATCGACGCGCTCGGCGAGTCGGTCGACATCGCCTGGGCGCCGCAGTCGGTGACGATCCGGCTCACCGACGACATCGACATCTCGCGCGGCGATCTGCTCGCCCCGAGCGGTGACGCCCCGGCGACCACGCAGGACGTCGAGGCGACGGTCTGCCACGTGGCCGACCAGCCGCTCACCGTCGGCCAGCGGGTGCTGCTCAAGCACACCACCCGCACGGTCAAGGCGATCGTCAAGGAGATCCCGTCCCGGCTGACCCTGGACGACCTCTCCCAGCACCCCGAGCCGGGACAGCTGGTCGCCAACGACATCGGCCTGGTCCGGGTCCGTACCGCCGAGCCGCTCGCGCTCGACTCCTACGCGGACTCGCGCCGTACCGGCTCCTTCCTGCTGATCGACCCCGCGGACGGCACCACGCTCGCGGCCGGCATGGCGGGCGACTCCTTCGCCACCGCCAAGGCCGTGGTCGTGGCGGACACCGCCGACGACGAGGGCTGGGACTTCTGATGATCCGGAACGTGTACGCCACCTTCGCCAAGGAGGGCGGCCGGGTGGGTTCCGGCGCCCTCGGCGCGGGCCGGGGAGGTGTCGCGCGATGTGCGTGCTGACGCCGACGCGCCGCGTACGCGGCGCGCACCCGCTGTACCCGCTCCACCCCGATCGACATAGACGAAGAAGACTTCGAAGACCCTGAGGGGACAACCTCCGTGCCTGCCTCCCGTACCACCGTGCGCCGCTCACTCGCCGCCGTCGCCGCTCTGCCGCTGCTGATCGGCGCGCTCGCCTCCTGCGGCTACGGCTCCCAGGCCAAGAACGACGAGAAGAAGGTGGCCGCCGAGGGCGAGAAGCTCTCGGCCGACAAGGTCCGGCTCGGGTACTTCCCGAACCTGACCCACGCCACCGCCCTGGTGGGCGACGAGCAGGGCATCATCCAGAAGGAGCTGGGCGGCACGAAGCTGGAGGTCGCCACCTTCAACGCCGGACCCTCCGAGATCGAGGCGCTCAACGCCGACTCGATCGACATCGGCTTCATCGGCCCCTCCCCCGCGATCAACGGCTACGTCAAGTCCAAGGGCAAGAACCTGCGGATCATCGGCGGCTCGGCCTCCGGCGGCGTGAAGCTGGTGGTGAACCCGGAGAAGATCAAGACGGTCGACGACCTCAAGGGCAAGAGGATCGCCACCCCGCAGCACGGCAACACGCAGGACGTGGCCTTCCTCAACTGGATCTCGGAGAAGGGCTGGAAGGTCGACGCCCAGAGCGGCAAGGGCGACGTCTCCGTGGTCCGTACGGACAACAAGGTCACCCCGAACGCCTACGGGTCCGGTTCCATCGACGGTGCCTGGGTGCCGGAGCCGACCGCGTCGAAGCTGGTCACCGAGGGCGCGAAGGTGCTGCTCGACGAGTCGGACCTGTGGCCCGACAAGAAGTTCGTGATCACGAACATCATCGTGTCGCAGAAGTTCCTCGCCGAGCACCCGGACGTCGTCGAAGCGGTGCTGCGCGGTTCCGTGAAGACCAACGCGTGGATCAACGCCAACCCGGACAAGGCGAAGGCCTCGGCCAACCGCCAGCTGAAGGAGCTGTCCGGGAAGCCGCTCGGCGACAAGGTCATCGACGCCGCCTGGCCGTCGATCCGGTTCACCGACGACCCGCTGGCCGCCACGCTCCAGGCGCAGGCGGACCACGCCGTGAAGGCCGGCCTGCTGAAGCAGCCCGACCTGAGCGGGATCTACGACCTGAAGCCGCTCAACAAGGTCCTCAAGGCCGCGGGGCGGCCCGAGGTCGCCGACGCCGGTCTCGGCGTCAAGTAACAAGTCCGCAGCTGAGCCCCAGGAGGTGACGACCATGGCCACGACCGCGACGCTCGCCAAGGCCGAGGAGGACCGTGCGGTAGTGACGCACGCCGCCCGGATCCAGCACGTCTCGAAGTCCTTCGGCGGACCCGCCGCTTCGCAGCTCGTGCTCGACGACATCTCGCTCGATGTCGCCCCGGGCGAGTTCGTCACCCTCCTGGGAGCCTCCGGGTGCGGCAAGTCCACCCTGCTCAACCTGGTCGCCGGGCTCGACCGGCCGTCCGCGGGGTCCATCGAGACCCCCGGCGGCCGGCCGGCCCTGATGTTCCAGGAGCACGCCCTCTTCCCGTGGCTCACCGCGGGCAAGAACATCGAACTGGCCCTGCGGCTGCGCGGGGTGCCGAAGGCCGAGCGGCGCCCGGAGGCGGAGCGCCTGCTCGAACTGGTCCGGCTCTCCGGCTCGTACCGCAAGCGGGTCCACGAGCTGTCCGGCGGCATGCGCCAGCGCGTGGCGCTGGCCCGGGCGCTCGCCCAGGACAGCGATCTGCTGCTGATGGACGAGCCGTTCGCGGCGCTCGACGCCATCACCCGTGACGTGCTGCACGACGAGCTGACCCGGATCTGGCGGGAGACGAAGCTCTCGGTGCTCTTCGTCACGCACAACGTGCGTGAGGCCGTACGCCTTGCCGAGCGGGTCGTGCTGCTGTCGTCCCGGCCGGGGCGGATCGCCCGGGAGTGGACCATCGACATCCCGCAGCCGCGCCGTATCGAGGACGCCGCCGTGGCGGAGCTGTCCGTCGAGATCACCGAAGAACTGCGTGGGGAGATCCGCCGTCATGGCCAGCACTGATACGACCACCAAGGCGAGCGCGGGGAGCGCGGCGGCCGGGAAGGCCGACGACCTGGCCGGCCTGGAGGCGGGTCTCGACGCCCTCGACGCGGTGCAGGTGCGCCGTACGCCGGTGCGCGAGGTCCTGCTGAGGAAGGTGCTGCCGCCGGTCACGGCCGTGCTGCTGGTGCTCGTGGTCTGGCAGTTGCTGGTGACGGCCCAGGTCACCGACGAGTTCAAGCTGCCGCCGCCGTCCGCCGTCTGGGACAGCGTGTCCACGATGTGGTTGGAGGGCACGCTCCTCGACGTCCTGTGGACGAGTGTGTCGCGGGCCCTGCTCGGCTTCCTGATGGCCCTCGCCATCGGTACGCCGCTGGGACTGCTGGTGGCGCGGGTGAAGTTCGTCCGCGCGGCGATCGGCCCGATCCTCTCGGGCCTGCAGTCGCTGCCCTCGGTGGCCTGGGTCGCCCCCGCCGTCCTCTGGATCGGCCTCAACGACCAGATGATGTACACGGTGATCCTGCTGGGCGCGGTCCCCTCGATCGCCAACGGTCTGGTCGCCGGTGTCGACCAGGTCCCGCCGCTCTTCCTGCGCGCCGGGCGGACGCTGGGCGCGACGGGCCTCAGGGGTGCCTGGCACATCGTGATGCCGGCCGCGCTGCCGGGTTATCTGGCGGGTCTGAAGCAGGGCTGGGCGTTCTCCTGGCGTTCGCTGATGGCCGCGGAGATCATCGCGTCCTCCCCCGAGCTCGGCTTGGGCCTCGGTCAGTTGCTGGAGAACGGCCGGAACAACATCGACATGCCGGGGATCTTCCTGGCGATCATCCTGATCCTTCTCGTCGGCATCGCCATCGACCTGCTGATCTTCAGCCCGCTGGAGCGCGCGGTGCTGCGCAGCCGCGGCCTGCTGGTGAAGAGCTGAGTCACGCCATGAATGCTCCTGTCCTTCTCGTCGTCGCCCACGGCAGCCGCGATCCGCGGCACGCGGCGACCGTGCACGCGCTGGTGCGCCGGGCCCGGTCGCTGCGGCCGGGGCTGCGCGTGGAGACGGCGTTCCTGGACTTCAATCTGCCGTCGGTGCCGGGTGTCCTGGACCGGCTCGCGGCCGAGGGGGTACGGGAGGTGGTGGCGCTGCCGCTGCTGCTGACCCGTGCCTTCCACGCCAAGGCCGACATCCCGGCCGTGCTGCGGCAGGCCCCGCCGTCGCTGCGCGTCCGCCAGGCGGAGGTGCTCGGCCCGTCGCCGCTGCTCGTGGCCGCGGTGGAGCGACGGCTGTACGAGGCCGGGCTGACGCCCGGCGACAAGAGCGCGACCGGGGTCGTCCTGGCCTCGGCGGGCTCCACGGACCCGGAGGCGATCGCGGTGATCGCAGAAACGGCGCGGGAGCTGCGGCGCACCGGTTGGTGCTCCGTGCGGCCTGCTTTCGCCTCCGCATCTCTGCCGAGGACCGAGGACGCGGTCCGGGCTCTGCGCGCGGACGGCGTGCGCCGGGTGGCGGTGGCGCCGTACGTCATCGCTCCGGGCCGGCTGCCGGACCGCATCGCGGCGGGCGCGGCGGAGGCCGACGTCCTGGCGGACGTCCTCGGCCCCTCGCCGGAACTGGCGCGCCTGCTGATCGCGCGGTACGAGGAGGCGCGGATCGACAAGGCGCTGGTGGCCGCCGGCTGAGATCGGCCTCAGCCGGGGCGGGCCTCCGCTGCGGTCGCGATCAGCTGAAGTCGAGGCCGCCGGTCCTGGTCCGCTTGAGTTCGAACAGGTCGGGGTGGCCGGCGAGGACCCGGAAGCTGTCGAAGAGTTCGGCCGCCTTCGCGCCGTGCGGGACGGCCCGCAGGACCGGTCCGAACCAGACCGTGCCGTCGACGTGGATCGTGGGCGTGCCGACGTAGCCGTCCGCCTCCGGGTCCTTGCCCGAGTCGTGGCTGGCGCGGACCGCCTCGTCGTACGTCGCGTCGTGCGCGGCCTCGGCGAGCTCGGCCGGAAGTCCGAGCTCCGCGAGGGACTCGGCGACGACGGCGTCGAAGTCCGTCTGCTTCTCGTGGTGGATGCGGGTCCCGTACGCGGTGTAGAGCGGGCGCAGGATCTCCTCGCCGTGCTGCTGGGCCGCCGCTGCCGCCACCCGGACCGGGCCGATCGACTTGTCGACGAGTTCCCGGTACCACTCGGGCAGTTCGTTGCCGATGTTGTGGAGGTACAGGCTCATCACCCGGAAGCGCAGGTCGATGTCGCGCTGCTGCTCGACCTCCAGCATCCAGCGGGAGGTGATCCAGGCGAAGGGGCAGGCGGGGTCGAAGTAGAAGTCGACGACGGTCCTGGGCTGCGTCTGTGTGGTCATGGCGTGAGCCTAGCCAGCGGGCCCGGCGAATCGGCGGGCCGTTCGCGACTCCGTCAACTGGGCCGATCGCCGCTGGTCACGCGCGCGTCATCTCGACCAGCTTCACGACCGTGTTCCAGTTGCGGGAGGTGGCGACGAGCCCCTTGAGCCGGGCGGGCCGGGAGAGCGCCTCCGCGAGCTTCGACCGCCCGAGCCCCTCGGGCGCGTAGAGGTAGAGCGCGTGGTCGCCGAGCCGGAACTCCTCGGGCAGGAAGGCCGCCGGGTCGAGCGCGGCGAACCGCTCGGGCCCGACCGGCTGGTCGAAGAACGTGACGTGGAGCTGTTTGCCCTCCAGTTCCGCGGCCGGGAACGGGCAGGCTTCGGCGACGGCGGCGAGGTACTGGCCGCCGCGGACGAGGCAGTCGACGCGGAAGCCGAACCGCTTCTCCAGGGCGTCCTCGACGGCCGCGGTCCGCTCCTCCTCGGCCGGCGCGTCGTCGTCCGTGGTGAAGACGGCGTTGCCGCTCTGCAGATAGGTCCGCACGTCGCGGTGGCCGAGGTCGGTCAGGAGTGAACGGAGCTCCGCCATGGGCACCTTGCGGTGCCCGCCCACGTTGATCCCGCGCAGCAGAGCGGCGTACGTCGTCGTCATGGGTCACACGATAGGCGGCCGCCGCGCCCCGTGGGGGAGGGCACGGCGGCCGCCGGTCATCGGGGCGGTGCGGCTACTCGACGATCTTGAGCAGCTTGTTGGCGGTGCCCGGCGAAGGGTTGCCGATCTTGTCCGCGGTGGCTCCGGCGAGCAGCGCCTGAGCGACCTGGTCCGGGGTGGCGCCGGTGTGCGCCCCGAGGTAGACGGCGGCGGCTCCGACGACGTGCGGGGTCGCCATGGACGTACCGGAGATGGTCTTCGTGCCGGTGTCGCTGTCGTTCCAGGCGGAGGTGATGTCCGAGCCGGGCGCGTAAAGGTCCACGACAGAGCCGAAGTTGGAGAAGCTGGACTGCTGGTCGTCCTTGGTGGAGGAGGCGACGGTGAGCGCCTCCGGGACGCGGGAGGGGGAGCCGTCGCCGGCGTCGGCGGACTCGTTGCCGGCCGCGACGCCGAAGGTGACGCCGGAGGCGATGGCCTTCTTGACGGCCTCGTCGAGGGCCGGGTCGGCGCCGCCGCCGAGGCTCATGTTGGCGACGGAGGGGCCCTGGTGGTTCTTGGTGACCCAGTCGATGCCGGCGACGACCTGCTCGGTGGTGCCGGAGCCGTTGTCGTCGAGGACGCGGACGGCGACGATCTTCGCCTTCTTGGCGACACCGTGGGCGGTCCCGGCGATGGTTCCGGCGACGTGCGTGCCGTGGCCGTTGCCGTCCTGGGCGGTGTCGTCGTTGTCGACGGCGTCGAAGCCGTCGGAGGCGCGGCCGCCGAAGTCCTGGTGGCTGACGCGGACTCCGGTGTCGATGACGTACGCGGTGACGCCCTCGCCGGCGCTGTCGGGGTAGGTGTACTTCGCGTCCCCGGCGGTGTCGGTCTGGTCGACCCGGTCGAGGCCCCAGGAGGGCGGATCGCCCTGGGTGGCGTTGATGGTGAACTTCTTGTTCTGGACCACCTTGGCGACGGCCGGGTCGGCGGCGAGGCGCTTGGCCTCGGTCTCCGTCAGGCCGTTCACCGAGAAGCCGTTGACGGCGGAGTCGTAGCTGCGGCGCAGGGTGCCGCCGTACTCCTTGGCCAGTCGGCCCTTGTCGGCCTTCTCGTCGAGCAGAACGATGAAGCTGCCGCTGACGGCGTCTTCGACGCCGAGTCCGTGAACCGTTCCGAGGGCGGGCGTGGGGGCCGCGCCGGCGAAAGAGGTCCCGAGGACGGTCAGCCCGGCCGCGGCCGCTGTCGCGGTCGCGACGGCGATGAGCTTCGTCCTACGGACACGCTTGTGTGTTGCCATGAAGAGGGGTCTCCTCGTCAGGATTTGTGGGGGGTTGGGCCACCGGAAGGAAACTCTCCGGCGGCTGACTCGAAACCCTGACCGATTGACGAGTGCAAATCAAGACCTTCATACACCTGTGACTTATTCAACAAGGTTTCTTAATAATAAAGCGGTCATCTCCCACCAACTCGGGCCATGGGAAAGGCCCCCTGGCTTTCCAGGGGCCTTCCGATGTGATGTCGGGCTGTTCTCAGGCCAGTTCGGCCTCGATCAGGTCCGCCGCCCGGCGCGTGCCGCCCTCGCCGGCCATCCCGGCCTGGATCTCCTTCAGCCGCACGGCCACCCTCGGGTCGTCGACGAGGCCGAGCACGGCTTCCCGAAGGCGATCGGCCGTCGCCTCCTCCATCGGCACATGGCGGGCCACGCCGAGCGACTGGAGCATGTCCGCGTTGCCGAACTGGTCGACGGCCTGCGGGACGGCGACCATCGGGGTGGCGGTGGCGAGCCCCTCCTGGCTGCCGCCCGCCCCGGCGTGGGTGATGAAGGCGTCGGCCTCCCGGAGGATCGCCAGTTGCGGCACCCAGGAACGCACCTCGACGTTGGCCGGGACCTCGCCGAGGTCGGCGGGGTCGACGAACTTGCCGATCTGCAGCACGACATGCCAGCCGGGCAGGTCGCCGAAGGCGGCGACGCAGGCCCTGTAGAAGTCGGGCTGCTTGGTGAAGGCCGAGCCGAGCGACACGAGGAACACCTTCTCGGCGCCCTCCGGCCGCCGCCACTCCCCCTGGTCGGCCCGCTCACCCTGGCAGGCGCCGACGAAGGTGAAGACGGAGGTGTCGACCCGCTCGGCGTGCGGCTGGAGCGCCTCGGGGATGAGCACCAGCGCGCGGCGGGGGCGCGAGATGAGCCGGTCGGGGTGGGTGTCGACGCCGTGTTCGGCGAGCCACGCCTCGAAGCGCGCGTAGTACGCCTGTCCGCGCTCGGAGGCCTTGAGCTTCGCGAACATCGGTTCCGCCACCTCTTCTTCGTACCCCTCCCAGGGGACGAGGTTCGGCCAGAGCCCGACGGCGGGCACGCCCCAGCGGTGAGCGAGGACCGGCGCGGGGTAGGCGGTGATGTCGTGCAGGACGAGGTCCGGCGGGTCGGCGTCGAAGGCCCGCGCGAGCTGGGGCAGCGCCTGGATCGCGTCGTCGAGGAAGGGCTCGATGTTGTCGATGAGCTCGGTGCCCCACGCCTCCGGGTCGTCGTCGGTGGGGAGCGTCGAGGTGTAGACGACGGGGGTGGCGCCGGTCGCGGCGACCTTCTCGGCGAAGGACGCCGGGATGGCGTAGCTGACGCGGTGCTCGCGGGCGACGAGCTCGCGGATCACTTCGAGGCTCGGGTTCACATGGCCGTGGGCGGCGATGGAGAACATGGCGATATGGGCACGCGGGGTGGTGGTCATGACCCCAACTTAAACGAGACGAGACGTCTCGTCCACTCCCTTTCTTTCGACCGCCCCCTCGCGGCTCAGCCGCGCTGGTAGCGGGCGAGCACCAGATTGCCGTCCTCCACCAACCGTCTGCGCAGCTCATCGGCGTCGATGGCCCCGCTGTAGTACTCCTGGAACGCCGGCGTGGCCACCTTGTCCTTCCACTCGGGATAGCCGCGGACCGACTGCGCCGGAGCCGGGCGCAGCTGCTCGGCGACCGCCACCCCCGTCGCCCAGCCGTCCTTCGCGGTGTGCAGGGACGGGTCCGCGAGCGCCGCCGTACCGGTCGGCAGCATCCAGTCGCCGCGCGCCAGACGGACCATGTTGCGGGGCTGGAGGAAGAAGTCGAGGAACCGCGCCGCCTCCTTCTTGTACGGGCTGTCCTCGGCGATCGACAGCGTCTGCGGGCTGACGCCCTGGGCGAGTCCTTCCTTGCCGGCCGGCGCGGGCAGCACGATCCACTCGAAACCCTTCGGCGCCTGCTGGGTGATCTGCTGCCGGTAGGAGAAACCCAGCGGGACCATCGCGTACTTGCCGCCGAAGAAACCGGGCAGGGCGTCCGAGCCGCCCGTGCCGAGAGTGGAACGCGAGGCGCTGCGGTCGGTGTTGACCTGGTCGTGGACGGTTCCGGGCACGATCCCGTCGGCCTCGGTGAAGCGGACCGTGACCTTGCCGTCCGCGCCGCGGTGGAAGAGCTGTCCGCCGGCCGAGAGCCCGAGGTTGAGGCTGACCGAGACCGGCTCCTTGAGCGGCCAGGCGATCGCGTACCTCCCCTTGCCCATGGTCGCCGTCAGCTCCTTGGTGACCTGCCGGAACTCCTCCCAGCTCCACGGCCGTTCGGGGGTCGGGATCCGGACGCCCGAGGATTCCAGGATCTTCTTGTTCGCCATGATCACGCGCGGTTCCTGGAGGAACGGCACGCCGTAGATCCCCTCGCCGAAGGTCGTGGTCCGCCAGCTGCGCGCGGGGATGTCCGCCTTCAGCCGCGCGGGCAGGAGCGTGGTCAGGTCGGCGAGGTAGCCGCCGTAGGCGAAGTCGGCGAGGTCGTCGGAGGCGTCATGGATGATGTCGGGCGCCTCGCCGCCCTCGAAGGAGGTCAGGAGCTGGTCGTGGACGGAGTCCCAGCTGCCCTGGACGTACTCCACCTGGATGTCGGGGTGGGCGGCGTTCCACTCCGCCACCAGCTCCTTGTTGGCCTCGACGGACTCCTGCTGCCAGGCCAGGGACTGGAAGCGGAGCCGGATCTTCCCGCCCTCCGCGCGGTCCCCGTCCGAGGAGCAGCCGGCGAGCAGCAGGGCCAGCGCGGCCGCCGCCGCGGTGAGCACCCTGCGGGGACGTCCGGCGCGCATCAGGACTTCACCGCCCCTGCCAGCATCCCGCCCGTGATGCGTTTCTGGATGATCGCGAAGATCACCAGCGAGGGGATCGTGGCGAGGAACGCCGCCGCGGCCAGCGGCCCGAGGTCGGCGACGCCCTCGGCGCCGAGGAAGTGGGTGAGGACGACCGGCAAGGTCTGCTTCTCCGGGGTCTTGAGCAGGACGAGCGCGAAGAAGAACTCGTTCCATGCGGTGATGAAGGCGAAGAGCGCGGTGGCGACGATGCCGGGGGCGAGCAGCGGGGCGGTGACCGAGACGAGCGTACGGAGCTTCCCGGCGCCGTCGACGGCCGCGGCCTCCTCCAGCTCGGCCGGGACGGCCCGTACGTACCCGGCCAGCATCCACAGCGCGAACGGCAGCGACCAGACGACGTACACCAGGACCAGTCCGAAGAGGCTGTTGATCAGGTGCAGGTTCTTGAGGACGAGAGCGGGATGATCACCAGGACGAAGGGGAACGCCTGGCTGATCACCACCCAGCCGGTGGCGGCCGTGGCGAGCCGGCCGCGGTGGCGGGCCATCACATAGGCCATGGGCGTGGCGATGAGGACGGCGATCAGGGCCGCGGAGAGGGCGGCGAGCAGGCTGTTCCCGGCGGCCCGGAGCAGCGGCTGCTCGTCGAAGGCCTGCCGGAAGTTGGCGAGGGTGGGCTCCTCCGGGATCCAGGTGGGGTGGAGCGAGCCGAGTTCGGTGGCCGGCTTGAAGGCGGTGGAGATCAGCCAGAGGAACGGGAAGGCGAGGAACACCAGATACGCGAGAAGCGCGAGGTACTGGCCGAACCTCGCGGGCCTGCTGGTACGGAGTGTGCTCACCGGTCCTGGTCCCCCTTCAGCCGTCCGACGAGATAGAGGGCGAGGAGCACGGAGATGACGGCGACCATGACACAGCCCATGGCGGCGGCGTACCCGAACTGTCCGTAACGGAAGGCCTCTTCGTAGGCGAAGAGCATGGGAAGCCGGGTGCGGCCGCCGGGTCCGCCGTTGGTCAGGACGTAGACCAGGGCGAAGGAGTTGAAGTTCCAGATGAAGTTGAGCGCGGTGATGGCGAGGGCGACCGGCTTGAGGGCGGGCCAGGTGACGGTACGGAAGCGGCGCCAGGCGCCCGCGCCGTCGAGGGCGGCGGCCTCGTGGAGTTCGTGCGGGGTGTTCTGCAGCCCGGCGAGCAGGGCGACCGTGGTCTGCGGCATGCCGGCCCAGACGCCGACGAGGATCACGGCCGGCAGGGCGGTGGCGAGCCCGGTGAGCCAGTCGCGCCCGTCGCCCAGGCCCAGGTCGCGGAGGGTCTCGTTGAGGATGCCGGCGTCGGGGTTGTAGACCAGCCGCCACATGATGCCGACCACGACCTCGGGCATCGCCCAGGGGATGATCGCGAGCGCCCGCGCCAGCCAGCGGAAGCGGAGGTTCTGGTTGAGCAGCAGCGCGAGGCCGAGGGCGAGCAGGAACTGCGGGACGGTGACGCCGACGGCCCAGAGCAGGCCGATCCGGAAGGACTCCCAGAAGAGCGAGTCGTGCAGCAGGTCCTGGAAGTTGAGCGTGCCCACCCACCGGGTGGCCTGGGTGCGGCCGGACTGGGCGTCGGTGAAGGCGAGGAGGATGCCGTAGACCAGCGGCCCGACGCTCAGGATCAGGATGGGGATCAGGGCGGGCAGCACGAGGAACCAGGCGCCGTGGTCCCGCCCCGGCGGCCGCGCGCGTCCGGGTCTCTCGCCGGCGGCCGCTGTTCCGCCGGACCGCTTCGTCGCGGTCTCCACACTCACAGATTCGACCCCTTATGCGCCTTTTGCCACGTTGCATCGGCCTCCGTCATGGTCCTGACGGTCCGTCGCTTCGTCAAGGCCACCTGCACGGATGCGAGACTTTGGCTGATTCGCACACGCATCGGTGAGATACGGAGAGACGGATGGACGAGGCGCGGGCACGGGAGATCCTGGCCGCCGCGGGGCTGCCGGCCCGGGAGCCGGAGGCGTCGCTGCTCGCCCTCGGCGAGAACGCGGTCTTCGCCGTGGGCGGTCTCGTGGTCAAGATCGGCCGGGACGCGGAGCTGCTGGCCCGCGCCGAGCGGGAGCTGGCGCTCGCCGACTGGCTCGCCGAGAGCGGCGTCCCTGCCGTACGGGCGGCCGAGCCGAAGCCGCGTCTGGTGGACGGCCACCCGGTCACCCTCTGGCACCGGCTGCCGCAGGCCGTCCGGCCGGCCGAACCCCGCGACCTCGCGCCGCTGCTGCGCCGGGTCCACACGCTGCCGGAGCCGACGTCCTTCACCCTCCCCCGCCGCGAACTGCTCGACGGGGTCGAGCGGTGGCTGCGGCTCGCCGGTGACGCCATCGACCCGGCCGACGCGGCCTTCCTGCGGGAGCGGCGCGACTCCTTCGCCCCGGCGGCGGCCGCGCTCACCCCGCACCTCACCCCGGGCCCGGTCCACGGCGACGCGCTGCCCCGCAACGTCCACGTCGGCCCCGACGGGCCGGTCCTCGTCGACCTGGAGACCTTCTCCTCCGACCTGCGCGAGCACGACCTCGTGGTCCTCGCCCTCTCCCGCGACCGGTACGGGCTCGACCCCGCCGCCTACGACGCCTTCACCGAGGCGTACGGCTGGGACGTGCGCGACTGGGAGGGATGCGCTGTGCTGCGCGGGGCCCGGGAGACCGCGAGCTGCGCCTGGGTGGCCCAGCACGCGCCGGCGAACCCGAAGGCGCTGGCCGAGTTCGAGCGGCGGGTGGCCTCGCTGCGGGACGGTGACCCCGAGGTGCGCTGGTACCCGTTCTGACATCATGACCGGGACCGGAAAAGGCCTTCGGGAACGGGGTGTTGTGATGCGTGTGGAGCTGGCCGAGGTGGCCCTGGACGTCGAGGTGAGCGGCGAGGGCCCCACCGTGCTGCTGGTGCACGGCTTCCCCGACAGCCACCACCTCTGGCGCCATCAGGTGCCGGCCCTGACCGCCGCCGGATACCGGTGCGTGGCTCCGACGCTGCGCGGCTTCGGCGCCTCGGACCGGCCCGAGGGCGGCCCGGAGGCGTACCACCCGGCCAAGCACGTCGGCGATCTGCTCCAGCTCCTCGACCGGCTGGGGGCCGCCGGGCCGGTCCATCTGATCGGTCACGACTGGGGCTCGGGCATCGTGCAGGGCCTCGCCCAGGTCGCGCCCGACCGGATGGCCAGCTTGAGCATCCTGTCCGTGGGGCATCTCGCGGCGATCCGTGACGCGGGCTGGGAGCAGAGGCAGCGGTCCTGGTACATGGTCCTCTTCCAGCTCGCGGGGCTCGCCGAGGACTGGCTCGCGCGGGACGACTTCGCCAACTTCCGGGACATGCTGGGCGAACACCCCGACGCGGAGGCGGTCGTCGAGCCGCTGCGCGCGCCCGGCGCGCTCACGGCCGCCCTGAACATCTACCGTGCCGGCCTTCCGGCCGAGGTGCAGTTCGGTCCGGCCCTGCCGGTGCCGCCGCTGCCCGGTCCCGTGATGGGTGTCTGGTCCACCGGCGACCGCTTCCTCACGGAGCGGTCGATGACCGGCACCGCCAAGCACGTGGACGGCACCTGGCGCTACGAGCGCGTCGAGAACGCGGGCCACTGGCTCCCGCTGGACCGTCCGGAGCGCGTCAACGAACTGCTCCTGGACTTCCTCGCCGAGAACCCGGCGGGCTGACGGTCCCGCCCACGTCCCGCCCGTCAGGAGGCCACCGGCTCAGGAGGCCACCGGCGCGAGCTCCCGCAGGGGCCACGACGGGTCGACGACCGCCTCCGGGCTCCCCTTGCGGCGCAGGAAGTCCTGGAAGTCCTCCGCCCAGACGCGGTACCAGTCGATCTGACGCTCGTGCAGTTCGACCGGGGTGAGCGCGGCGACCGACGGGTGCCGCTCGGCTATCGCCACGGCCACCCGCACGGCGGCCAGCGCGTCGGCGGCGGCCTGGTGCGCGGTGTCGAGGACCACGCCGTACTCCCCGCAGACCGCCTCCAGATTCCGCTTCCCCCGGCGGTAGCGGTCGACGGCCCGGTCGATGGTGTACGGGTCGACGACCGGGCCGATGCCCGCGCCGCCGAGCCGGTCGCTCAGCGAGGGGAGTCCGTGGCGGCGCAGTTCGGCGGAGAGCAGGGTCAGGTCGAAGGCCGCGTTGTACGCCACGACCGGGACGCCCTGGCGCCAGTACCCCGTCAGGGTCTCGGCGATCTCGTCGGCCACCTCGCGCACCGGGCGGCCTTCGGCGGCCGCCCGTTCGTTGCTGATGCCGTGGATCGCGGACGCCTGTGCCGGGATGCGGATCCCCGGGTCGGCGAGCCAGTCCCGCTGCCGCACCACCCGTCCACCGTGGACGCCGACGATCGAGGCCGTCACGATCCGTGCCTCCAGCGGTTCGGTGCCGGTCGTCTCCAGGTCGAAACCGACCAGCTCTTCCCCATGCCAAGCCATCGGGTCCTCCTTACGTGATCTCCCCCGTGGTGCTGAACACCCTCGCACGCGCCACTGACAACGCCCTCGGGAGACTCAGGAGACCGGACGGGAGTCGAGCCACACCGACTCGAACTCCTCCCTGTATGTCTCGAAAAGTCCGTGTTCGCCGTCCCGGCCGTCCGGCCCACCGGCCCGCACCACGTTCCGCCCGCCGCCGCGCAGCACGAGCACCGGCGCCTCCATCCCGCGCGCCCGCCGCAGATAGGACTGGACGACGGCGACCCCGTCCGGACCGTCCCCGTCGACGAGGTAGGCGGTGAAGCGCGGGGTCTCGTCGAAGACGTGGATCTGGAAGGCGCCCGGGTCCCGCAGCTTGGAGCGCACCCGGCGCATGTGGAGGATGTTCATCTCCACCGAGCGGCTCAGCTCCCCCTTCTTCAGACCCAGTTCGCGCTCGCGCCGCTTGACGGCGCTGCTGGCCGGGTTGAGGAACAGCAGCCGTATCCGGCAGCCCGACTCGGCGAGCCTGACCAGACGCCGCCCGGAGAAGTTCTGCACCAGCAGGTTCAGACCTATCCCGGTGGCGTCGAGGCGCCGCGCCCCGCCGAACAGGTCCTCGGCGGGGATCTGCCGCTGCAACCGCACCCGGTCGGAGTGGACCGAGACCACGTCCGCGTACCGGTCGCCGACCAGGTCCTCGACCGCGTCCACGGGGAGCCGGTCGGCGGACGGCACACCCGCCCCGCTGCCGAGGATCTCCAGAAGACGGGCCGAGGCCCGTTCGGACTGGGCGAGGACGGTCAGCGAGAGGGCGCGGTTGCGGGAGACGACGTTCCGCGTCACCTCCAGCTCGTCCAGGGCGAGTTCGACCTCGCGCCGGTCGTCGAAGTAGGGCTCGAAGCAGGGCCAGTGCTGCACCATCAGCTCCCGCAGCTGCGGGAGCGTGAGGAAGCTGAGGACGTTGTCGTCGGCCGGGTCGAGGAGATAGCCCTTGCGCCGCGAGACCTCCCGGACGGCGACCGCCCGCTGCACCCACTCCTGGCCGGCCGGACCGGCCGCGGCCACCACCCAGTCCTCGCCGTGCACCGGCTCGTACACCGGCCGCAGGACGGCGGCGACCACCGCCCGCAACCGCTGCTCGACGAGATTCAGCCAAATGTACGCCCGCCCCGCCCGCTGGGCCCGGGTGCGCACCTCGCTCCAGGCCTCGGCGCCCCAGTCGAGCTCCGCCCCGATCTCCATCGGCCTGGCGACCGAGACCGCTCCGGGCGGCACGTCCACGGGGTCCGAGGAGTCCCCCTCGTGACCCGCGTCACCTGGGGGCAGCTCCAGACCTCCCGAGCTCACCCGCGCACCGCCTTCTGCTCCCGAACGCCCGATCCGACCGTCTGTCAACGATCAAGGAAGGGTACTCCGGGAGCGGGAGGCGGTGCAGCAGGATCGGCAGGCTCGTGACTCAACTGCCCTGTCGCGGAGCCCCGTTCTGGTCGGCGAGATCGGCGGGAGTGAGCGGATTCATAGCGGTCACGTCCCTGGGCGCGAGCTGGAAGCCCTGCCAGTGCACCGGCATCGGCTGCTGGTCCTCGTCCCGGGCGATGTGGTGGAACCCGATGTTGACCCAGACGGCGGGGTCGGTCAGCGTCTCGCCGTTGACCCACTTGTCCACGCTGTCGGGTGCGTTCGGGCCGCAGTTCAGGATGTTGTTGCTGGCGAACTGCTCACAGGCGCGGCTCTGGGTGAAGTAGATGTCGTGCTTGGTGAAGCCGCGCCCCGCGTGGGTGTTCGAGGGGCCGGGCACGATCTCGTACGAGCGGGGGTGGCCGTCCTTGTTCTTGCCGGTGGCGCTGACCACCCGCCACCAGCGCATGTTCTTCGCGTCCCCGGCGAGCTCCTTGGTGACCGGGGTACGGGTGGTCTTGACGGTCGGGCCGCCGTTGCGGCTCGGGGCGGTGACCTTGGAGTCGTACTGCTCGATCCGGTCCTTGACGCTGCCGTCGAGGCCGAAGTCGAGCCGCCAGAAGACGTTGTGGGCGTGGCTGGTGGCGTAGGAGCGGGCGCCGTGGCCGATGGGCCAGCCGCGCCCGTCGGTCCCGTTGTAGTCGCCGGGCGCGAGGCTGCCGGTGGCCCCGACGTTGGCGGCGATGGTGCCGTCGGAGGAGAAGCGCCACTCGGTGATGTACTCGTACCAGGCGACCTTGTTGACGGTGTAGACGAGCAGGTCCTTGCCCTGGGACTGCCAGACCTTGGTGCCCTCGTCGTTGGCCATCCGGTAGGCGTGTCCCCGCGCCCGGGTCGTGGTGCACAGGCCGCTCACGTCGCCGAGCTCGGGGACCTTGACCTTGGCGATGGTGCCGCCGGGGCACTCGGCCGGCTTCAGGTTCTGCAGACCCCAGCCGAACCCGGCGCCGGTGAGGTCGTCGTACTCGGCGTTGCCGTCGTCGTACGGCACATGGATCTGGGCGAGCTTGGCGCTGGTCAGGACGCGTATCGGGGTGGCCTGGTTCTTGGGCTGGTAGGTCACCTTGTCCAGGACGAGCCCGGAGTCGGTGTCGTACCGCCAGCACATGCGCCAGGTGGTCCCGCCGTCGAGCTTCTGCTCGATGCGGTAGGCGGCGGAGCAGTCGGGCCGGGGCGGCGCGGGCGCGGCGGGGGCCGCGGTGGCGGAGGTCACCGGTCCCGCGGCGGCCGTGGCGGTGGCGAGCAGGGCGGCCGCGGCGAGCACGGCGCCGTGCTTGCGGGCGCCGGTGAGCGACGGAGCGGGCATGGATACGAACTCCCTCGTACGGGCGTACAGGCGTACGGACGTTCAGATGGCGGATGGACGTGCGGGTGGTCGGTCCGCACGGGACGCCGGCGGCGCCGGAGGTCAGCCGACGCGGGTGACGGTCCTGGCGCTCAGGTCGACGATCAGGTTCCGGGTGTCGATCCAGGAACCGTTGAGGATCTTGGTGACCAGCCGGACGCAGCGGTGTTCGCCGCACTTCACGAGCGGCGCCGGGACGTTCGCCTCGCGGTACGGGCGGTAGACGTCCCCGTTGAACCAGAGCTGGTCGGCCGAGGTCAGAGGCTTGCCGGTGGCGTCCTTGTAGTCCTCGCGGACGCCGTCGCCGAGCTTGCCCGCCAGGATGAGTTCGAGGGCCTCGCGCAGCTCGTCGGGGTGCGCCGAGGGCTGGACCCCGCGCTGCACGGCCGCGTTCTCGACCTTGCCGGTGGCGAGGTTGATGGTCCGGGTGATCAGCTCGTCGCGTTCGTAGTCGTAGAACCGCACCTCGGCGCGGCGTGGCGCGGCCGGGTCGTCGATCTCCTCGGGGCGCGGGTCGGCCAGCTCGGTGGCCAGGTGCTGGGGCCCGCGGGCCCCCTCGACATCGCGCTGGGCGGCCCTGGCCGGCGGGGTCAGCGCCAGCGCGGCGGCCCGCCGCAGCTCGTCGTCGGTGAGCGGATCGGTGCCCACCCCCTTCTCCCCCTCCGGCGGCGCGGTGGCCATGGTCGCCGGCCCCGGCGGGCTCCCCGCCCCCTCGGCGGCGCCCGTCCCCCCGTCCGTCCCCTCGGGCGCCGCCGATCCGGCGCCACGCCCGGCGGCGGCTCCGGTTCTCGCGGTGTCCTCGGCCCCCGCGGTCCCCGGCAGGGTGATCCCCACCATGACGGCGGTCCCGGTCACCGCGATGGCCGCGCCCGCCACCACCTTCCCCAGATGGCGGCGCACTATTTCGTACACACTTCCCCCTTGTACTGCGGTTCTCCCCTATTTCCCTGCGGTCACCCGGTAGGACGGGCCGAAGTCCTAGGAGGTTGCCCGTCTTTCGGGCAGGATTTGGCCGGAGTGCACCCCCACACCCGGATCAGAATGGAAGAGTCTTATCTATGCAGGTCTGGCCGGGACAGGCGTATCCCCTGGGCGCCACCTACGACGGCGCCGGAACAAATTTCGCGGTCTTCTCCGAGGCCGCCGACAGAATCGAGCTGTGTCTGCTCCACGACGACGGCTCGGAGACCGCGGTGGAGCTGCGCGAGACGGACGCCTTCGTCCGGCACGCCTATCTGCCGGGAGTGATGCCGGGTCAGCGGTACGGATTCCGGGTCCACGGGCCGTACGCGCCGGAGCGCGGGCAGCGCTGCAACTCGGCGAAGCTGCTCCTCGACCCCTACGCCCGCGCGGTGTCGGGCTCCATCGACTGGAGCGAGGCGGTGTACGGCTACCACTTCGGGCGGCCGGACTCGCGCAACGACCTCGACTCCGCGCCGCACACGATGTCCTCGGTCGTGGTCAATCCCTACTTCGACTGGGGTGACGACCGGCGGCCGCGTACCGACTACCACCGGACGGTGATCTACGAGGCCCATGTGAAGGGCCTCACGATGCTCCATCCGGAGCTGCCCGAGGAGCTGCGCGGGACGTACGCGGGGCTCGCGCACCCCTCGGTGATCGGTCACCTGAAGGAACTGGGTGTCACGGCCCTGGAGTTGATGCCGGTCCACCAGTTCGTCAACGACCACCGCCTGGTGGACGCGGGCCTGGCGAACTACTGGGGCTACAACACCATCGGCTTCTTCGCGCCGCACAACGCGTACGCCTCCTGGGGCGACCGGGGCCAGCAGGTCCTGGAGTTCAAGTCGGCGGTGCGGGCGCTGCACCAGGCCGGTATCGAGGTCATCCTCGACGTCGTCTACAACCACACGGCCGAGGGCAATCACCTGGGCCCGACGCTCTCCTTCCGGGGGCTCGACAACCCCTCGTACTACCGGCTCTCGAACGACCGCCGCTACTACACCGACACCACCGGCACCGGAAACTCGCTGCTCATGCGGTCGCCGCACGTGCTGCAGCTGATCATGGACAGCCTGCGGTACTGGGTGACGGAGATGCATGTCGACGGCTTCCGCTTCGACCTGGCGGCGACGCTGGCGAGGCAGTTCCACGAGGTGGACCGGCTGTCGTCCTTCTTCGACCTGGTGCAGCAGGATCCGGTGGTCAGCCAGGTGAAGCTGATCGCCGAGCCCTGGGACGTGGGCGAGGGCGGCTACCAGGTGGGGAACTTCCCGCCGCTGTGGACCGAGTGGAACGGCAAGTACCGCGACTGCGTGCGCGATCTGTGGCGCGGCGAGCCGCGGACGCTGGCGGAGTTCGCGTCCCGGCTTACCGGCTCCTCCGACCTCTACCAGGACGACGGCCGGCGCCCGCTGGCCTCGGTCAACTTCGTGACCTGCCACGACGGGTTCACGCTGCGCGACCTCGTCTCGTACGACCACAAGCACAACGAGGCGAACGGCGAGGGCAACCGGGACGGGGAGAGCCACAACCGGTCCTGGAACTGCGGCGCCGAGGGCGACACGGACGACATCGGCATCCGGGAGCTGCGGGCCCGCCAGATGCGGAACTTCCTGGCGACGCTGATGCTGTCGCAGGGCGTGCCGATGCTGAGCCACGGCGACGAGTTCGGGCGGACGCAGGGCGGCAACAACAACGCGTACTGCCAGGACAACGAGGTCGCGTGGGTGCGGTGGCCGGAGCCGGGGGCCGAGGAGGAGGGCACGCTGCTCGAGTTCACCCGGGCGATGGTGCGGCTGCGCCGCGACCACCCGGTGTTCAGGCGGCGCCGCTTCTTCCACGGGCGTCCCGTGGAGGGCACGCACGACGAGCTGACGGACATCGCCTGGTTCACGCCGGAGGGCGAGGAGATGACGTCGCGGGACTGGCAGGCGGCGCACGCGCAGGCCCTGACGGTCTTCCTGAACGGGAACGCGATCTCGGAGCCGGGACCGCAGGGGGAACGGATCGCGGACGACTCGTTCCTGCTGATGTTCAACGCGTCGTCGCAGGAGCTGGAGTTCGAGGTGCCGGTCAACCACGGGCAGACCTGGCGCGTGGTCGTCGACACGTCCCACCCGGAGGGGATCCCGCCGCAGGAGGGCCCGAAGGTGGCGGCCGGCGAACGGGTGACCCTGGCCCCCCTCAGCCTGACGGTCCTCCGCCGCCCGGCTTAGGCCCCGGAGGCCCGCCCGCCCCGTTGCGCCCCCGGCCCCGCCGGGGCGGGCCCCCGCCCTGAACCCCCACCCCGCCCCGTGTGGGCAATCGTCCCGCAGGGCGGGACGGGTGGGCACACGGGACGGCGCCCTTGCCGGGCCCAGGCTCCCGGTCCGTACGGTCACCACAGGTGCGGCGCCGTCGTGGGGTTGTGCCCACCCTCCCCCAGACTCCGTCCGGGGGGATTCCCATCGCCCTGCGGAACAGTTGCCCACAAACCGGCGGGGCGGTGCGGGTGGCCGCAACGTGGCGGGGTGGGCGTGGAGCCCGGCCGGCGGAGCGGGCGCGCGCAACGGGGCGGGCGGGCGGCGGTCAGGAGGTCCGCGCGGGCTTCTGGTGCACGGGGGCCCAGGAGAGGGGGACGCAGAGGAGGGCCGCCGCCACCGCCACCGCGAAGGCCGCCGGCGCCCCGTAGCCTTCCGCCAGGCGGCCCGAGAGGGCCAGCGCCAGCGCCTGGCCGCCGACGACCCCGCTCGTCAGGAAGGCCATGGACTCGGCGAGCCGGGACGCCGGGACCGTCCGCTCCGTCAGGCCGAAGACCGTGATGAGGTGCGGCGCGTACGCCGCGCCGAGCACGACCACCACCACGTACAACCCCACGAGCGAGTCGACGAACAGCAGCGGAACCGAAAGCACCACGAGCGCCCCCGTCGCCACCCGCCACCTCGTCGCGAGCCCGATCCGCGCCGGCACCGCCGCCATCGACAGCCCGACGGCCGCGCTCATCACCCCCATCGCGGCGTAGACGAGCCCCGCCTGGGCCGGAGCGCCGAGCTTCTCGGTGAGCGCGGTGATCCCCGCCTGCGAGGCGCCGAACATGGCGCCCTGAAGCACCATCGTGACCCGAAGGGCGTACGCGGACCGGGGCAGCCGCCCCCGTTGGGCCGCGCCCGTCCGAGTGGTGCCCGCCCCTCCCCGCGCCTCCGCCACCCCCGCCGACGGGTGCAGGGCGAACGCCGTGCCACACGTCGCCAGGAGAACCGCCGCCAGGACCAGCGCCGCCGCCGGATGCGCGAGCGCCGCGGCGAGCCCGACCAGCGCGGGGCCGAGGACGAACGACACCTCGTCCAGCGTCCCTTCGAACGACAGCAGCGCCCCCACCCGGCGGTCGTCCGCCCCCGAGCGTCGCGCCAGGGCGACCGACCGGGTCCGGGCGAGCGGCCCGACCTGCGGGACGGTCGCACCGGCGAGCGCCCCGAGCAGCACCAGCCACCCCGTCGCCGCGTGCCCGAGCGCCGCGACCACCAGCGCCGCCACGGCCACCGCGTTGGCCAGCGAGGCCGCGAGGACGACCCCGCGCTGTCCGCGCCGGTCGGCGAGCCGGCCGATGACCGGTCCGGCGACCGTCTGTCCCGCCGCGAGCGCCCCTCCCGCGAGCCCCGCCGTGGTGAGGGATCCGCTGGTCTCCGCGACCAGGAGCAGGCTGCCGAGCTGGCACATGGCGGTCGGCAGCCGCCCCAGGAACGAGACGACCGGAAGCACCGGTCCGAGCAGGGAGAGGGTGTCGCGATACATCCGAAGCATCGGCCGAACGTAACGCGATGCACCCGAACGGACGCATGAGGCGATGACACAGAAGCCTCTCAGGCGGGTACGTACGTTCGCATGACGCCCTCGCCCACCGCCTCGACGCTTCCCACCGCCACCTACCGGCTCCAGATCCAACCGGAGTTCCCGTTCTCGGCCGCCGAGCGGGCCGTCCCGTATCTCGCCGGCCTCGGGGTGTCCCACCTGCACCTCTCGCCGGTCCTGGAGGCCGTGCCAGGCTCGACGCACGGCTACGACGTCACCGACCACCGCGCGGTCCGGGCCGAGCTGGGCGGCGAAGAGGGCCTGCGGGCGCTCGCCGCGACAGCCCGGGCGCACGGCCTGGGCCTGGTCGTGGACCTGGTGCCCAATCACATGGCCGCCTCCCCCCGGCACAACCACGCGCTGCGCGCGGTGCTCCGCGACGGCCCGGACTCCCCCTACGCCCGCTGGTTCGACATCGACTGGGCGGCGGAGGACGGCCGGATGCTGCTGCCCGTCCTGCCTGGCCGGCTTCCCGAAGTGCGGGAGCGGATGCGGGTCGCCGACGGGGCGCTGCACCTCGACGGGCAGGACTTCCCGCTGCGCGCCGGCACGGAGGACCTGCCCCTGACCGAGCTGCTCGACGCCCAGTGGTACCGCCTCGCCTGGTGGCGGCTGGCCCGCACCGAGCTCAACTACCGCCGCTTCTTCACCATCTCGGATCTGATCGGGGTCCGGGCGGAGGACCCCGAGGTCTTCGCGGCGACCCACGAGAAGATCGTGGAGCTGGTACGGGACGGGGTGATCGAGGGCCTGCGGATCGACCACCCGGACGGGCTCGTCGACCCCGAGGGGTATCTGGAGCGGCTGCGCGAGGCGACGGAGGGCCGTTGCTGGACGGTCGTGGAGAAGATCCTCACCGGCACGGAACCGCTTCCGTCGTCCTGGCCCGTCGCGGGGACCACCGGCTACGACGCCCTGCGCTACGTCGACGGAGTCTTCGTCGACCCCGTCGGCTTCGACGAACTGCTCGACCTCTACCGGGACTTCGTCGGACGGGCCGGGGACAGGGGCGGCTACTGGGAGGCGACCGCCCGGCGGGCCGCCTACAAGGTCGTGACGCACGAACTGGCCGCGGAGACGGCCGCCCTGACCCGGATCGCCGGGCGGATCTGCGCCGCCGACCCCGACCTGCGCGACCACGCGCCCTGGGCGCTGCTGACGGCGATCCGCGAACTCCTCGTCCGCGTCCCCGTCTACCGCACGTACCGGACGGGCGGCGAGAGCGTCCTCACCCCGGACGCGGCCCGTGGGGCGAAGGCGGCCTTCGCCGTGCCCGAGGAGGCCTCGGCGGTCGACACCGTACGGGACCTGGCGCTCGGCCGGCTCGGCGAGGGGCCCGAACACCAGGCCTTCCAGGCGCGGTTCGCGCAGACCTCCTCGGCGCTGCGCGCCAAGTCCGTGGAGGACACGGCCTTCTACCGCTACACCCCTCTCCTGTCGGCCAACGAGGTCGGCGGCGATCCCGGACGTCCCGCCGTGACACCGGAGGAGTTCCACGCCTACTGCCTGCGGCTCGCCCGGGACTGGCCCGCCACCGGGACCGTCCTGACCACGCACGACACCAAGCGCAGCGCCGACGTCCGGGCCGGGATCGCCGTGCTGTCCCAGTGCCCGCGCGTGTGGGCCGGCCTGCTGGAGGAGGTGGCCGGGGTGCCCGCGCCCGACCCGCATCTGGCGTGGACCGCGTGGCAGACCGCGTTCGGCTTCGGCACCCCGGACGCCGGCCGGCTTGGGCCCGCGGTGCTGAAGTCCGTACGGGAGGCGGGGCTGCACACCAGCTGGACCGAGCCCGATCCGGCGTACGAGCGGGCCGTGAACGAGTTCGTGGCGGCCGGCCCCGGCCGGATTCCGCTGCGGGCCGCGTCCGAGGCGGCCTTCGCCCTGGAGCCGCACATCCGGGCGCAGGTCCTCGGCGCGGCCCTGGTGCAGCTGACGATGCCGGGGGTGCCGGAGCTGTACCAGGGGACGGAGCGGGAGTACCGCGCGCTCGTCGACCCCGACAACCGGCGGCCGTTCACGGTCGGTCCCGACGACGAGAAGACGGTGGTGGTCCGGGCGGCCCTTGCCCTGCGGCGCCGGCACCCGGAGCTCTTCGGCGAGGCGGGCGGCTACGCCCCGCTGGCCGCGGCCGGGCCCGCGGCCGGCCACTGCCTGGCCTTCACCCGCTCCGACGAGGTGGTCACGGCGGTCACCCGGCTGCCGCTGCGGCTCGCGGAGGCGGGCGGCTGGCAGGACACGGAGCTGGTCCTTCCGGCCGGCCGCTGGTTCGATCTCCTCGACGGTGTACGGGAGTTCACCGGTGGCCCGGACTCGGAGGTGAAGCTGGCGGAGCTGTTCGCCGAGCGTCCGGTGGCGCTGCTCAGCCGCCGGGCCGTACGAGAAGGGTCCGGGGGGCTCGGGTGATCAGACCGGCCGGCTCGGGCCGGAAGCCGTCGGCGAGGCGCAGCTTCGGCATGGCGTCGAGCAGCGCGCGCACGGCGTACTCGGCCTCCAGGGCGGCGAGGAGGACCGCGGGGCAGGTGCCGCTGCCGTAGGTGAGCTGGCCGGGGTCGTCGCGCTGCGGGTCGTAGCGGTCGGGGTCGCGGAACCGTTCGGGGTCCCGGCCGGCCGCTCCGATCAGCAGGGCGACCGACTCCCCCGCCGGGATGGTGCCGCCGCTGACCCGGACCTCGGCGCCGGTGCGGCGTACGGCGATCTGGACGGGCGGGTCCCGGCGGAGCGATTCGGTCCAGGCGCGGGCGATCTGGCCGGCCGGGGCGTCCTGGAGCGCCGCGGCGCGCTCGCGGTCGGCGAGGACGTTGGCGAGGAAGGAGGCCAGGGCCTTCTCCCGTACCGAGATCTGGCCGGTGCACTGGCCGGCGAGCGCGGAGGCGGCCCGGCCGCGCACGAGGCGCATCATGTCGCGGTAGGGCACGCCGATCGCGGCGGCGACGGTCCCGGCGGGCAGCCAGCGGCAGAAGTCGGCGACCAGGTCGGCCTGGGTCCGGTCGGCGATCCGCCGGGCGAGGAGGTACGCGGTGTGGGCGGCGACGCGGCGCAGCTCGCCCTCGTCGACCTCGGCATGGGTCTGCGCGCAGGGCGGGTCGCCGGGCCGGTGGCCGTGGGTGAACCGGGCATCGGTGAGGGCGGCGGCGACGTCGGCGTACCGGCTGAGGACCCAGGCCCGCAGCAGCGGGTCGTAGGTGAGCGGGAACTCCTCGCGGAGCACGCGGTGGACGGGGTACGGGTCGCGCGCGGCTCCGGGGTCGAGCGGACTGGGCGCGACGGTCCGCGCGGCGGAGGCCTCGCCCGCCGCGGGCCGGGCGGTCATGAGCCGCCCGGCGGCGGTGGGGGGCACGACGGCGCTGCTCGCCGGTGATCCGGCCGGCGCCATCGGCGGAAGCTCCGCCCATCCGCCGCGCCGCCGTATGCCCGGCTTCGACGTGTCGCTCATCGCGCCCCCTGTCGTTTCGGCTGAGGCTGCGCGTGCCGAGACACCCGGGCACGCGTCTCCCCACCCCACCACCGCCCCGTTCCCCCCGCAGCCCTCATACCGCCGAACGGGTGAATTCCTGAGCTCTCGGACGGGGGGCCGAGGGGTGGGCCGGCCACCAGGTGCGGTCGCCCAGGAGGGACATCGCCGAGGGGAGGATCACCGCGCGGAGGACGATCGCGTCGAAGAGGACGGCGACCGTCAGGCCCACGGCGATCTGCTTCATCTCGATGCGGTCGATGAAGAGGAAGCTGACGAAGACCGACACCATGATCACCGCCGCGCTGGTCACCACGCTCGCCGAGCCGGCGATCCCGTCGACCACCGCCTCGCGCGTCGGCACCCCGCGCCGCACCGCCTCCCGGATCCGGCTGACCACGAAGATCTGGTAGTCGGTGGAGAGCCCGACCAGGATGGCGAAGACCATCAGCGGCGTGCGGGAGCCGACGAAGCCCAGCGACTCGAAGCCGAGCAGCCCCTCCGCCCAGGTCCCCTGGAAGACGAGGGTGAGCACGCCCCAGGAGACCAGCACCGCCGCCAGGTTGAGCAGCATGCCGAGCGCCGCCGCCACGAGCGAGCGGAACGCCGCGTACATGACCGCCAGTGTGGCGAGCGAGACGAAGAGGATCACCCAGGGCAGGCGCCGTTCCTGATGGGCCGCGTAGTCCGCGCCGGCCGCGATCTCCCCGGAGACCGCCCACTCCGTCGCGGGCGCACCGGACGCCCCGGATGTCCCGGCGGCGGACGCTCCGGCGACGGCCGCGGGCAGCAGCCGCTCCCGCACCCGCTCCAGGGAGCGGCTCGCCTCCGCCGAGTTCGCCGCGTACGGGACGGGCAGCGCCAGCAGCGCCGTGCGCCCGTCCTCCGCGATCCGCACCACCGGCGCCCGGTCCTGGGCGAAGAGCGCGTCCCCCCGCGTGGCCTCCGCCAGCCTGCGCAGCGGCGCGGCCGGGTCCTCTCCCCGTACGAGAACGAGATGCGCGGGCCCCTCCGAGGGGAAGGCGGCCACGAGCCGGTCGTACGCGGCGACGGCCGGAACGCTGTCCGGGAAGGTCTCCTTGCCCTCCGTGCCGAGCCTCATGGAGAGCGCGGGCGCGGCGAGCGCGACCGTCACGACGAGTCCGGCGACCAGCGCGAGAAGCGGCCGGCGCACGACGGGCCGCAGCACCGCGGCCCACATCCGCCCCTCGGCCCGCCGCCCCCTTCGACGGGCGAACCGGCCGCCGTCCATCCGGTGCCCGAGGAGCGCGAGCAGAGCGGGCAGAACGGTCAGCGAACCGCCCACGGCGACCAGCGTGACCAGGATCGCCCCGGTGGCGATGGAGGAGAAGACGACGTCCCCGACGAGGTACAGGCCGGCGAGCGCGAGCGCGACGGCGAGGCCGGAGTCGACGACGGCCCGTCCCGAGGTCGCGGCGGCCAGTTCGACGGCCCGGACGTGGGAGATCGTGGAGCCGGAGCGCTCGCGCTCCTCGCGGGCCCGCTTGAGGTAGAAGAGCGAGTAGTCGACGCCGACGGCCATGCCCATCATGAAGATGACGCTCAGCGCCGCGCCTCCCGCGTCCGGGAAGACCCAGGACGCCAGCCCGTACAGGCCGACCGCGCCGACGAAGGCGAAGAGGGCGAGCAGGACGGGGATCCCGGCGGCGAGGACGGCGCCGAAGACGACGAGGAGGATCAGGAAGGTGACCGGGAGACTGATCATCTCGGTCCGTCCCAGCTCCTCGCCCTGCTTGTCGTTGACGGCGACGGAGATCGACGCGCTGCCCGTCTGCTCGATCAGCAGTCCGGGATGCGCCTGCTGGACGGCGGCGGTCTGCGCGAGCAGCGCTTCGACGTCCTGCTTCGCGGTCTCCTTGTCGCCGCGCAGGGTGACCGCGACCCGGACGGCATCGCCG
This sequence comes from Streptomyces sp. NPDC015346, assembly GCF_043078785.1. Taxonomy (NCBI): domain Bacteria; kingdom Bacillati; phylum Actinomycetota; class Actinomycetes; order Kitasatosporales; family Streptomycetaceae; genus Streptomyces; species Streptomyces sp. NPDC015346. The sequence goes on from NZ_JBIBTW010000002.1 coordinate 824,238, forward strand.
TCCCGGGCGACGACCGGCTCCGCGACCGACTCGACGGCGGGCAGCGCCGCCATCCGCGCCCGGATCTCGGCCGCGGCGGCCTCGGCCTCGCCCTCGCCCTCGGCCTCCGAGCCGACCGCCGCCCCGCCTCCGCCCCCGCCCCCGCCCCCGCCCGGGCCCGCGCGCTCGATCAACACCTGCTCGACCGGCGGCGGCGTGAGCCCGCTGTCCGACGCCATGGCCTCCGCCCGCCCGGCCTCACCGACCCAGAAGTCCGCGAACGACCCCTTGTTGGTCCCCGCCGCCGCCCCCGCGCCGACGCAGAGCGCGAGCAGGAGCACCCATCCGGCGATCGCCTTCCAGGGGTGGGTGGCGCACCACTGCGCCGTGCGGACCGTGACCGGCACTCTGCTGACCGGGGACTGCTGACCTGTGCTTCTCATGCCGGTCAGCCTCCCGTCGGAGGCGCCGCGCGGTCACTGGTGGACTCCGGTGTACGAGAGGGGGGTTACCCCCACCCGTAAGGGAAAGCCCTGAAATCCCTGAACGCCCTCACGGACGGGGAGACTTCAGCGCAGCGAGAGCCGGAAGGACATCTGGCCGAACCCGACCATGTCGCCCTCCCGGACCGCCACCGCGCCCGTGACCCGGCGACCGTTCACGGTCGTGCCGTTGGTCGAGCCGAGGTCCCGCAGGACCCACAGGCCGCCCTGGAGGGAGAGTTCGGCGTGCACCCGGGAGACGGTCTCGTGGCTGAGCCGCAGTCCGTTCACCGGGTCGCGGCCGATCCGCAGCGGGTACGGGCCCGGTTCGGGCAGGAGCAGCTTCGGCAGCCGCTCGGCCCGCCAGGCACGTCCGACCTTGGCCGTGAACGCCGACATCTTCTCGACCGCGCCGACCACCCGCCGGGTCCACGTGGACTCGGTCCGCAGATCGGCGGTGAGGAGGGCGAGTTCGTCCGGCCGGCGCGCGATGAGCGCCCGCTCCATCCGGAACAGGAAGGTGTCGTGCGAGAGCCGGCCCTGCGCGGCACCCTCACGGAGCAGCACCAGCGCACGGTCCCGCTCGGCGTCGGTGAGCCGAGCGGAGTGCGTGGAGAACTCGAAAGGCGTCGTCACATCCGTGATTGTCGGCCCGAGGGGCCGGAAGTGTCCAGAACGGGGCCCGTACCAGGTATGTGGCCGGCCGCCACCGGGTACGTGACCTGGCCGGGACGAGTACGTGACGAGGTACGTGACGAGATAGGTGACCTGGCGGGACGACGTACATGACCTGGCCGGGACGAGGTACGTGACGCGCCGGGCGGCGGCGGCGCCCGGCTGCCAGGATGGACGCCGTAGTCGTTGGCCCATCGACGAGGGGATCGGCCGGTGCTGTTCGAGGTGTGGGCTCCGCAGGCCCGTGACCGGGTGTCGCTGGAACTGAACGGGGCCGGGCACCCGCTGGAGCGGGACGCCGAGCGCCCCGGCTGGTGGACCGGCGTGGCGCCGGCCCGGGACGGCGACCGGTACGGCTTCTCCCTGGACGGCGGCCCCGTGCTGCCCGACCCCCGCTCCCGGCGCCAGCCCGACGGACCGGACGGCCTGAGCGCGGTCGTCGACCACGACGCCTTCGTCTGGTTCAACGAACCCCCACGGCTCCGCCTGCGCGCCGGAGTCCTGTACGAACTGCACGTGGGGACCTTCACCCGCGACGGAACCCTGGACGCGGCGGCGGAGCGGCTGGGCGACCTGGCGGGCCTCGGCATCACCCATGTGGAGCTGATGCCGCTCTGTCCTTTCCCGGGGAAGTGGGGCTGGGGGTACGACGGCGTCGCGCCCTGGGCGGTCCATGAGCCGTACGGCGGTCCCACGGCCCTCAAGCGTTTCGTCGACACGGCGCACGGGCTCGGGATGGGGGTGATCCTGGACGTGGTCCACAACCACCTCGGCCCGTCCGGGAACCACCTGCCGGCCTTCGGCCCGTACTTCACCGACACCCACCACACGCCGTGGGGCGCGGCGGTGAACCTGGACGCGCCGGGCTCCGACGAGGTCCGCGCCTATCTGCTGGGCAGCGCGCTCGCCTGGCTGCGGGACTACCGGATCGACGGGCTCCGCCTCGACGCGGTGCACGCCCTCGCGGACACCCGGGCGCTGACGTTCCTGGAGGAGCTGTCGGAGGCCGTCGACGAGCTGGCCAGGGAGCAGGGCCGTCAGCACTTCCTGATCGCCGAGTCGGATCTCGCCGATCCCCGGACGACCAGACCGCGCCCGGCGGGCGGTCTGGGCCTGCACGCCCAGTGGAACGACGACTTCCACCATGCCCTGCACACGGCGCTCACCGGGGAGTCCCAGGGCTACTACGCCGACTTCGCCCGGGCCCCGCTGGCCGCGCTCGCCAAGACGCTGACCCGGGTCTTCTTCCACGACGGTACGTTCTCGAGCTTCCGGGGCCGTTCCCACGGCCGCCCGGTGGACCGGGTCCGCACGCCTGCGCACCGCTTCCTCGGCTACGCCCAGACGCACGACCAGATCGGCAACCGGGCGCTCGGCGACCGGCTCTCGGCGACGCTCTCCCCCGGGCTGCTCGCCTGCGCGGCGACGCTGGTCCTGACCGCCCCCTCGGTCCCGATGCTCTTCATGGGCGAGGAGTGGGGGGCGACGACGCCCTGGCAGTACTTCACCGACCACACGGACCCGGAGCTGGCGGAGGCGGTACGGCAGGGCAGGCGGCGGGAGTTCGCGGAGCACGGCTGGGCGGAGGAGGACATTCCGGACCCGCAGGACCCGGCCACCCGGGACCGCTCGGTCCTGGACCGCTCCGAGCGCGAACGCCCCCCGCACAACCGGCTGCTGGCCTGGCACCGGGAGCTGATCGCGCTGCGCCGGACGCTGCCGGACCTGACCGACCCGGATCTGGCGGCGGTGCGGGTCGCCTTCGACGAGGACGCCCGCTGGCTGGCCCTCCGCCGCGGAGTGGTCCGGGTCGCGGTCAACCTCGGCAAGGAGCCGACGGAGATCGCCCTCGGCACGAACGGCCGCGACCGGGTCCTCGCCGCCTGGGAGCCGGTCGAGCCCCCGGGCCGTGACGGCCTGCTGCGCCTGCCGGCGGAGTGCGCGGTGATCCTGACGGACGGGTGACATGACGGTCGGGTGACGTGACGGTCGGGACCGGCCTGCGGCGGCTACGGCGGGGGCTTCATTCCACGATCGCCATCTCCCGCGGGGTGTTGTTGAACCGCCGGCCCCCGCCGTCCTCCGTCGCCGTCACGATGTCCTCGATGCGGACGCCGAAGCGGCCCGGCAGGTACACGCCCGGCTCGATGGAGAAGCACATGCCGGGCACGATCGGCCGCTCCTCGCCCTCGATCATGTACGGAGGTTCGTGGGTCGTGACCCCGATGCCGTGGCCCGTGCGGTGGATGAAGTACGCGCCGTAGCCCGCGTCCGTGATCACCTTGCGTGCGGCCCGGTCCACCTCCTGGCAGGCCACGCCCGGCCGGACCGCCTCGAAGCCGGCCTGCTGCGCCTCGCGGACCAGGTCGTGGACGCGCCGCTCCTCGTCCGTGGGTTCGCCGACGTGGACGGTACGGGTGGTGTCGGAGCCGTAACCGTCCTTGAGGCCGCCGAAGTCGAGGACCACCATGTCCCCGCGCTCGATGACCCGCTCCCCCGCCTCGTGGTGCGGGTTGGCGCCGTTGGGCCCGGAGCCGACGACGGTGAAGTCGACCTGGGAGTGGCCGAAGCGCATCAGCGCGGCCGCGAGGTCGGCCGCCACCTCCGTCTCCCTGCGGCCCTCGAAGCGGACCGTGAGGATCTCCCGGTACGCCTCGTCGGCGGCCGCCCCGGCGGCGGCGATCCGCTCCAGCTCGCGGGCGTCCTTGACGGCCCGGAGCATCGGCAGCGCCTCGGTCAGCGAGACGTACGACGTGGCAGGCAGCGCCTTCTGGAGGCCGAGGAGGTGCAGGGCCCAGGTGTTGTCGCTGACGCCGAACCGCCCACCGGTGTCGAGGAGGGGGGCGGTGACGGCGTACGGGTCCTTGCCGTCGGTCCAGTCCCGCAGGGTGAGCGCGGCGGCGCCCGGGGCCCGCTCGGCGTCCGGGGCCTCCAGCGTCGGGACGACGAGGACCGGTTCCCGGCCGGGGGCGAGGACGAGGACGGTGAGCCGCTCGGTGGTCGCGGTCGGCTGATAGCCGGTCAGGTGGACCAGGTCGGGGCCGGGGGCGACGAGGATGCCGGCGAGTCCGGCGTCGGCCGCCGCGGCGGCGGCGCGGTCCATCCTGGCCCGGTAGTCCTCGGCGGTGAAGGGGGCGGGTGGGGTGCTGGTGGACATGGGTCTCCTCCTCGACGTACAGCATCCTGCCGGTGTCGGGGACGGGCCGCGACCCCTCAGCGCCGGTCCGGCCCCGACCCCGACCCCCTCCCCGGTCCCGGTCCCGGTCCCTGGGCGATGAGCCGTTCGAGCAGCGCCTGGAAGTCGTCGCCGACGACGATCCGCAGCTCCCCGCCGTCCTCGTCGCGCTCGCTGAGCTGGGTGAGCGTGCCGTCGCGCCACCAGAAGACGTACGGGCTGATGGCGCCGGGGGTGTCCTCGTAGCCGGAGGCGGCGAACGAGGCCATCGCGCCGAGCGCGGGGACGATCGTGGTGTCCCGGATCGGGTGGAAGGCGAGCTGGTGGCGGAACGGCAGGGCGACCAGGGCCCCGTGCTCGCCGAGCGGCCGGCCCGTGACCCGCCGTACCACCGCGTCCAGGTCGAGGACGCGGCTCGCGGTGTAGAAGGAGTCGCCGAGGATCACCTCGAAGCACATGCCGTCGGCGTCCCGCACCGTCTCGTGGCCCTCGACCGGCAGCCCGCGCAGGTTGTCCAGCGCCCGGTCGCGCAGCCGCTTGAGGTCGCCGAGGGGTTCCAGGGCCTCGTCGGTGAGCATCATGACGCTCTCCGGCAGGTCGAGGGCGAGGATCTCGTACAGTCCGGGCGCGACGGACCTGGCGTAGCCGAAGGTCCCGGGGTCGATGCCCTCGCCGCTGACCACGCGGGGGTAGAGCTGGGAGCGGATCTGCTCGGCCGGGAGCGTGTCGAGCGCGGAGGGGCCGTCCATGGTGCGCAGGACCAGGCCGACGTGGCGGCGGACGATCTGGGGCCAGACGCGCGGTCCGCGCCGGTCGTTGTGGCAGACGGCGGCGAGGTTGCCGAGCCCGAACTGGCGCCCGGCGTCGTCGCGGACGTAGTCGGCGTAGACGGTGACTTCCAGGCCGAGTTCGGCGAACGACTCTCTGACGAGGCTGCGGAAGAGGGCCGCCTCGCGCTCGGAGAAGTAGGCGAACTCGGGATCCCTGGGGACCTCGTCGCCGTCCCGCCTGGGCCCTCGCCGGAACAACCCCACGTGCGCCGCCTTCCGTCGCCGTTGCGTCGTCGTCGTGCGGTCCAGCGTAGCGAGAGCCCGGCGGGGCGCGGCAGGTCGGGCGGTCGCACCGGCTCGGGCGGTACGACCCCGGCTCGGGCCCGGGCGGTGCGACCCGGGCGGTGCGGCTCCGGCTCCGGCTCCGGCCCCGGCTCCGGCGAGTTCGTGCGGCCCGGCCTCGCCTACAGCGAGTCGAGGCCCCGCTCGTGGCGGTCGACGGCCTCGCGTACGGCTCCGACGAACCCGTTCCAGAAGTGCGCCTGGTTCGCGGTTCCCACGCCGGCGGTCGTCCTGCGGGCGGAGGCGCTGCTGAAGTCGCCGAACATCGCCCTGCGCAGTTCGGTGGAGATCTCCAGCTGGGCGCCGGCTCCGGTGCGGGTGCGGTTGACGATGTTCGCCGGGTCGTCGCCGTTCAGGGGGCTGTTGACGCCCGCGATGAGCACCGTCACGTCCAGCGCGCTGTTGCTGTTCCCGGTCTTGAGCCCGTGCGCGGCGAAGGCCGCCCCGAGGTTCCGCATCAGCCGCTGGTCCCGGCCGCCGATGAGTATCTGCTTGGCCGGGGTGCCCGCGTCCGGGGCGAAGCCGTGCAGGGAGACGGCGTACATGTTGTTGCCGCAGACGGCGAGGGCGGCGGGGTCGTCGCAGTGGGTGGAGGTGACGTGGAGCGCGCTGGAGGACGCGAGCCCCTCGAACATCCAGTAGTCGCGCTGCGGCACTCCGGTCTCCGCCACCGGGTCCGTGCCGGCCCCGACCCGGCTGTAGCCCGCGAGGGTGAGGCACAGCTCGCTGGTGCCCGCCTCGATACCGCCGCCGTGCGGGGCGATGACCGCCGTGCTGCGGACCGGGTCGCTGGTGGCGCTGACGTTGTCGAAGAGCTCGGCCCGGGGGTGGGTGCGGAAGCGCCGCATCCAGTGGGTGCCTTCCTGGTACTCGCTGCTGCTGTAGAGCGCCGAGTTGGAGGGGAAGTTGTCCGCGGTGGTGGCTGCGGCGGCGGTGGAGCCGTTCCCGGCGAGGTCGTTGAGCAGCGGCAGCGTGGCGGCCGCGGCGGCCACAGAGGTCAGGAGGGTGCGTCGGCTGGTGAGATTCATGCGCTGATCATCGCCGACGCCCGCCCGACGGCTCCGGGCGGGTATCAGCTCATCCGGACGACGAGGTGGGCGCGGTCGCGGCCGCGCGCGACGAGCCGGGCGTTCGCCTCGTCGGAGTCCCGGACCCAGCGCTCGGCGTGGGCCCGGTCCTTGCCGAAACGGACATGGCGTTCGACGAGCCGTGGCACCCGGCGCCGGTCGTCCAGTTCGAGGTACCACGCCTCGTCGAGGAGCGGCAGGACGCCGGCCCAGGGGCCCTCGTCGTGCAGCAGGTAGTTGCCCTCGGTGACGACGAGCGGGATGTCCGCCGGGACGGGTATCGCCCCCGCGACGGGCTCCTCCAGGGCGCGGTCGAAGGCGGGGGCGTAGACGGTGGTGCGGGGTTCGGGGGTACGGAGGCGGGCGAGGAGCGCGGTGTATCCGGCGGCGTCGAAGGTGTCCGGGGCGCCCTTGCGCCCGGCGCGGCCGAGCCGGACCAGCTCGCTCTGGGCCAGGTGGAAGCCGTCCATGGGCACGAGCGCGGCGCGTCCGTCGAGGCGGGCGACGAGCCGGGCCGCCAGGGTGGACTTCCCGGCTCCGGGCGCGCCGGCGATGCCCAGGATCCGGCGCCGGCCGGGGACGGCGAGGAGCAGGGCGCGGGCGGTGAGCTCGGCGAGCGGCTGGGCGTCCATGCGGGGATTCTCCCACCGCGCCCGCGCCGGACCGGCTCCGTCCGCGAGGGGCCAGCTCTGTTCGACCCGCGCTGTCCGCCACGGGCCAGCTCGGTCCGACCCGGACCGCTCCGTCACCACGGCCCCGCTCCGTCCGGCCCGCGCTGTCCGGCCCGCGCTGTCCGGCCCGGACCCGCTCCGTTTGACACGGACTAGTTGTACGTATGACGTTGGGCCCATGTCCTCCCTCGCTCTTGTCGCCCTCGTCGTCCGTGACTACGACGAGGCCATCGCCTTCTACACCGACGCCCTCGGCTTCGACCTGGTCGAGGACACCGACCGGGGCGACGGCAGCCGCTGGGTGGTCGTCCGCCCGCCCGCCGGTCCCGGCGCCGCCACCACCGCCACCGCCGGCACGGGGCTGCTGCTCGCCCGCGCGAAGAACGGTGCCCAGGAGTCCCGCGTGGGTGACCAGACGGGCGGCCGGGTCGGCTTCTTCCTCCACACCGACGACTTCGCGCGCGACCACGCCCGGATGACCGCGGCCGGGGTGCGCTTCCTGGAGGAGCCGCGCCACGAACCGTACGGCTCGGTCGCCGTCTTCGAGGACCTGTACGGCAACCGCTGGGACCTGCTCCAGCCGGTGTCGCCGGAGAACGGGTGAACTCCTCGACACACCACGGACAGCGTGTTCGGCCGGGCCCCCGGCAGGGCATCCTCACGACAGGAGCGCCCCACTCACACAGGTGAGCGAAAAGGCCAACTGCCGTACGAGAGGCTGGAGTCCGGCTTCCGACGCACCGTCCTGGGCCCCTACGATTCATCTGTCCCCCGGTGCCGGACGGCCGCGGGGCCACTTCGACACGTTGGTACGTCGGCACGTCGGCACGTCAGGGGGAGGAAGACGCGGTGGCGACATCCGGACGCGCCCGGACCTGGCGGCTTCCCGCGTCGGTCCCCGGCGTCATGGCCGGCGCGGCCGGCACGCTGCTCCTCGGCCTCGCGGTCGGCCTGGTGGCCGATCCGCACGCGCTGGTCGGCACCGGCGGTTATCTCTTCGGCGCGGGCCTCCTCCTCGCCGTCGGCCTGTACGGCAGCACGTACTCGATGGATCTCACGGCGCTGCGCGCGGACGTGTCCGGGGTGGTCGCGGCCGTGACGCTCGGGGTCTTCCTGAAGGCCTCGCTCATCGCGGGCGTGATGGTGCTGTCCTTCGGGCGGCCGGAGTACGTGGTGCTCGGCATCGCGGTGGCGCAGATCGATCCGCTCTCCGTCGCCGCGCTGGGCAGGAGCGGACGCATGTCGCCGCGCGCCCGGTCGCTTCTGACGGCATGGGCGTCTTTCGACGATCCGATGACGGTACTGCTGACGCTGTACGTCGCCGCCTACGCCCATACGGCGGCGGGGCACGCGGGCGCACCGGCGATCGCGGGCGACGGCGCGCGCGGTTACGCGACCGGGCTCGCGCTGAACGCCGCGCTGCTGGCGGGCGTGGTCCTGCTGTGGTGGGCCGGGCGGCGGGTGGCGGCCTCGGCGGCGGCGTCGGCATCGGTGGCCCGTGCGTCGTGGTTCCGGCACGCCGGGAGGGTCCTGACGGGGGCGCTCGTGGTGGCGATGCTGGTGCTCGCCGCGGCGGACATGCTGATGCTCGCGGTGGCGGTGGCCGGTCTCGTCGTCCGTTCGGCGGTGCTCGACAAGGCGGTCGACCGGGCCGTCACGGTCGCCTACCTGGCCGCGTTCCTGGCGCTCGGCCTCTTCCTCGCGCAGGGTGTGGCGCTGCTGCCGGGCGTCGTCCTCGGTCTGGCGGCGTTCGGCGCGCAGGCGGTGGTGGCGCTGGGTGTGATGCCGCTGTTCGTGCGGGGCCTGGAGCGGCGGGACAGGATCGCGCTCGGGCTCGGGCAGCAGAACGGCATCACCGCCGTTCTCATCGCGCTCGCCCTGGAGCGCGACTTCCCCGGCACGGTCGCGACCGTCGGTCCCGCCGTCATCACCGTCAATCTGCTGCACGCCACGTCGCAGGCGCTCCTGGCGCGGCGCCCCGCCCCGGGGGAACCCGGCGCCGCCGAGGAGCGTCCCCCGGGAGGATGCGACCAGCCGGCGGCACGCGTGACACCGGCGAGCGGAGGCCCCTTGCCGAAGGGCCCGTTGACGGAACGGCGCTCGCCCGCCTGAGCGGAGGCGGTACGAACGGTAGGCAGGACACGAAGGGACGTCGACGCACGGCGGAGACCCGGCCTGGGGCGGCCGGACGGGGAGGGGCGCATGAGTCACAGAACGAGACACGGCACGGCGCCGACACCGCCCGCCGTCGGGCCGGGCCCCGCCACCACAGCGGTGCCGGCACCCCCCGGCCGCCGGGCGGGCCCCGGAACTGCCGCCACGGCGACGGCCGCGCCGTCCGGCCGCCGGCCGAAGGGCAAGGTCGCCGCCACAGCGGGCAGGACCTCGGCAGGGGCCGGCCCGGCCGGTCGCAGGAGGAAAATCCCGGCCGCCGCGGCGGTGGTCGCGCTGTTCGCCGTCGCCGCGCCGGCGTTCGTGCTGCTCGTCGACGCCCCGCCGGCGTTCGCCGCGCCCCCCGGTTCCAAGGAGCGTGACGTCCAGCTCGTGTACTGCCTCGACTCCGCGCACCGCGAGGACCTCGTCACTGCCGCCGTACGCCTCGGCCTGCTACGGCCCGACGTGTCGACCCCGGACAGCGTCATGCCGACCGCGCCCGTCGGGCGCATGAGCCCGGAGGCGTGGGCGGTGCGCCACGAGGGCGACTTCTCACGTGCCTGTTCCGCGCTCATGGCGGCCGCCGCCGACGCGCCCGGCGCCTCGGCCGAGAAGAAGGAGGACGGCTGGTTCGAGGCGTTCCTGACCTCGCTGCCGCTTCTCGCGGTGGGCGCGCTGCTCACCCTCGGCGGGCAGATGTCGGAGCGTCTCTCCTCCGAACGGCGCCTTCTCAAGCAGCAGTTGGACGCGGGTGCGACGGCCTTCCGGACGGCCGCCCGCGCCTATCTGACGGCGTACGAAGCGGATCCCCACGCGGACCACACCCCCGTCGCGGGCGCACGTGAGACTCTGCTCGGCGCCCTCGCGCAGGTCGGCGGGCCCGGTGCGCGGCGCGAGCGGGCCCAGTCGCTCGCCGACGGGCTGCCCCTGGCGCAGCCCCTCCCTGGCGCCCGCGCCGGCACCCTGCTCGGTACGGCGGCCCGCGCCCGCGACGCGCAGGAGGTGCGGCGGTCGGTGGAACGGGAGCTGCGCGCCGTCGCCGAGCTCAAAGGCCGCGCGCTGTACTGGAGATGGCGTACCGTCCGCGCGCGTCCGACCCGCCCGACCCGCCCGACCCCCGAGGCGGCGCCATGACGATCCCGGCCCAGCACAATCCGTACGGCGTCTTCGTGCCGAGAAGCAGACAGAGCCTGCCCCACGCCCCCGCCCGGCCGATGGACGACCACCCACTCGTTCCGTGGGACGACACCAGCCACATCGAGCAGTGGGTGGACGTCGATCACGCCCAGGAGCAGCTGGACGTCTTCCGGCTCTGTCTGGACCGGCTGCCGGAGCTGGTCAACGACGGCGTGGACCACGGCCGTCTGGTGGTGGTGACGGGCCCGGCCGGCATGGGCAAGACGACGCTCATCCACCGGTGCGTCCACGAAGCACGCCAGTACATCGCCCAGTTGGCCCCGCAGGCGGAGGGCGAGCCCGCGCCCCTGACGGACGTCGTGGCGATGGCGGCCGGTTACGACAACAACGGCAGGGCCATCAGCACGGACGAGAACGGCGACTTCGCCTCGACTCCGGCGATCAACTCCACCATCCGGGACAAGGTCGTCGCCGCCCTGGGCAGGCACTTCGCCAACCTCGACCCGGCGATCTCCCAGGAGGCCCCGGCCAAGGCGTTCAGCGCGATCAGCACCCTGCTGTTCCGGCAGGACGCGCTGCTCTTCGTGATCGTGCCCCACATCGACTGGCGGGACGCCGGTGTGCGGACCAAGTTCCTCAAGACCTGTCTGAAACACGCGCAGAGCAGGATCGTCCTGTTCGTCGAGATCAGTCACGGGGCGGACGAGTCCGCGGACGAGGTGGTGAGGGAGCTCCTGCCGCACCCGGCCGTCACCCACCTCGCCCTCAAGAACCTCAGGGGAGAGGACAGGGTGCGGTTCAGCCGGAGCGCGCGCTCGGACCACCCCGACCCCGACGGCACGCTCCTGAACGGCTGGGAACCGGCGGACGTACGGGAGCTGCGGCAGGTCTACCACGCGACGGCCGAACGTCTCATACGCGAGGGCAGACCGGTCCGCATCACCGCCGAAGAGCTGAGCGAGCACACAGGAGGCGTGGATTTGGCCACCCTGGGACGTGACCTGCCGCCGGCCCACCACCCCTGACCGCACCGACCACCGAGGAGTGCCGTCGTGGCCCCAGACAGCGGAGAGATCTGGCACAGCAACCCCTTCCCCCTGACCCCTGTCGTGCGCCTCGGCCCCTCCGCCGACCTCGGGGACGTGCCCGTCGAGGCGGCGGACTCGGGCAACGCGACGATCCTGACGCCGACCCTCGACGAGCTGCGTCACCTGGTCGGCGACTATCTCGCCACGCCGGCCGCCGGTGGCCGGCGCGGCCGGGCGATCGCGCTGGTCGGCGAGTTCGGCCTGGGCAAGAGCCACGCGCTGCGCGAGGTGTACGCGACGCTCGGTGCCCGCCCGGACGCCCCGGCGACCTGGATCGTGGACGAGCCCGCGGAGGACATGGGCGGGATGTACCGGGACCGGCTGCGCGGCCCCGGCGACACGCCTCAGGGCCGGCGCGCCTTCGAGGAACTGGTCAGGGACTACTACGCGTACGTGACCGCGAACCGGGTCGGCGCGCAGGGCAGCGACCCACGCCTGGGCGCGCTCGACGGGATCGCGGCGGGGCTGCGGGACCGCAGCCTCGACCCGGACAAGGTGGTCTCCGCGCTGCGTTACGACCCCGAGGTGATCCACGCGGACCTGCGCGGCACGCTGGGCGAGGTGACGGAGCACCGCCGGTTCGCCACCGCGCTCGCGCTGCTCCAGGAGCCGCCGTTCACCCGGATGGTGTGGGAGTGGCTGACCGGCGGCGAGCCCGCCGAGCCGCTGCGCGAGCGCGGCATCACGGCGGCCATCGGTCCCTCGGCGGGCCACGGCGGGCAGCAGCACCCGGCGGGCGGCATCGACCGGGTCTTCGACGCACTGGCGGTGCAGGGCTTTCTGCACGGCCGGGTGGGCAGCCCGTACGCGCTGCTGATGGACTCCCTGGAGAAGGTCCTGGAGTGGCCGGAGGCGACCAGACGCCCCTTCGTGGACGCCTTCGAACGCCTCGTCAACATCTACGTCAGCCGGGGTGGCCTGCTGGTCTTCTGCGTCTCGCCGCAAGGGCTGCGGGCACTACGGCCGAGCGTCCACGAACGGATCGTCCAACTGTGGCCCACCGGCTTCGACGAGCGTCTCACCGGTCAACTGGTCTCCGCGTACGTGGGGACGAGCCGCGGCGGCGGCACGAGCCGGGACGGCAGGACGAGCCGGGGCGGCGGGGCCGACCATGACGGCCGGACGAGCCGGGACGGCAGGACCGACCGTGACGCGAGGACGAGCCGTGACGGCCGGACCGGCCCGGACGGCGCGACCGGCCCCGAGCGCCCCGAGCGCCCCGAGCGCGCCGAGGCGGCTCCCGAGCGGTCCTCGGGCCCGTTCTCGGCCGAGGCGCTGCGGCTGCTGCACGAGCTGACCGAGGGTGTGCCCCGCGAGGTGCTCAAGACCTGCCGGCAAGCCTGGCAGCTCAGTGCCGAGCCGGGCGGGGCGGTACGGAACGTGTCCGCCGCGGCCGTGCTGCGGGCGGTGCGCGACCTGCACGAGAAGGTGTCCCGGGAGCAGGTCGTCTCGGATGTGCAGGAGGCCCTCAACCTCGGGCAGTGGCGCATCGCCTCCCACCAGCCGGTCCCGGCCCGCCTGTCGTCCCCGCCGGGCGCCCCGGAGGAGGTGCGGTACTGGCTCTCCCCCGCCCCGAACGCGTACCTCGCGGTGATCCTCACCCGCTCGGTCCTCGTCGCCGACGACGCGGAGCGGATCGCCGCCCAGGTGCACGGTCTGCGCAGCGCGGTGCGTCCGGGGTGGTGCGAGGCGCTGCTCGTGGTCAACGGCCATGTGTCGCGGCCCATGCGGGACCGTCTTGGCCGCTCCATCGGCTCACGGCCGCTGGTGTACCGGCAGACCACCGACTTCCCGCGCCAGGTGCACGAGGCGCTGCGGCAGCTGTCCGGCCGGGTCGCCGAGGGCCGGCGCGAGGAGGGTCTGGTCCAGCTCGGCGAGCGCATGCGCCGCGATCTGGAGCAGCAGACGGTCCAGCTCGCCGAACTGAGCCGGACGGTGGCCACGATGACCTCGGCCGGCCGGGGCGTCGGCCCGCCCTCGTACCGGCAGCCGACCACGTCCGTCCACGGTGAGCCCTTACCGGAGGCCGAGGTCCCCGCCGAGCGGGAGGCGGCCGCGGAGAGCCTTCCGGTGGCGGTACGGCGCCGGTTCCAGGAGGCCCTCACGGTCCTGGACACGGTCACCCGGCGCGTGGCCGGGCTGACCATGAGACGGCGCTCGACCGCGACGCCGGCCGAGCTGGGCGTTCTGGGCTGCGCCACGCTCGTACGGACGCTGACGGAGGAGTTCCGGGGCGCCGTGGTGGTCTGGCACGGCGCCGCGCTCCCGGGTGCGCCGAGTGAGCAGCAATGGCGCGAACTGCGACGGATCTGCCGGGAGTACGAACGGGCGGTGGAGGTGCTGCCGGTGCACCTCCTGGGCAGCGCGGGCCCCCCTCACCCGCGGACCGCGGCCCGTACGGTCGAGGTGCTGGCGGAGGAGGTGTGGTCCACGCTCAGCTCGACGGCTGTGCCGGGGTGACCCCGCGCAGGGCGCTCGCGAGCCGGTTCAGCCGGATGTCGGCGTTGCGGACCTGGGTCTGGTCGAGGGTGACACCGATGAGGAACTCGCGGGCCGAGGTCCACACGACGTACACCGCGCCCTCCTGCACGTCCAGGACCAGCCGGTCGAGCGGTGGCCGGCCGTCCTCGGCCGGGGCGACGAGGTGGAGCGCGTCGGTGAGCCGGACGAGGTGCCCGCGCAGGCCCCGGGAGAGGTCCCGGTAGGCGGTGCGCCTGCTGCGTACGCTGACGTCGATGAAGCGGGGCCCGAGGTCGGGCGCGTCGAAGACGTCCCCGGCGCACACCAGGGTCAGGTCGCGGTAGTAGCCGGCGTACTGCAGGTCGGTGGTGTTGACGTGCTGGCGCCAGAGGGCGCGCAGCCGCTCCTCGTACGCGGGGTCCGGTGCGGCGGCCGTACCGAAGTCGACGCGCGGCGCGGCGCCCCCGGCGTCGGTGCCTGGCGCGCCGAGCGAGACGGAGCGCGAGGCGGAGACAGGGGTGAGGCCGGGGCGGGGCTCGGCAGAGACGTCACCGCCGGGCAGTTCGTCGGGCAGGCTGTGCACGTCCGTACGGATCCGGGTGACCAGCCGGTTCATGGCGGCGTCCACGGCGTCGACGGACGCGCCGCTGTCGGTGAGCGCGGCGAGGTACTCACCCGGCTTCACGCGCCCGCCCCACAAGCCGCCCTGCCCGTTGGCGACGACGGTGCGCATCAGCTCGCCGGTGCCCAGGGGGCGCAGGAGCGCGCCGAGGTCCTGGGCGCACAGCAGCAGCCGGCTGCCCGGCAGGGACTCGTCCTGCCGTTCGTCGCCCGTCTCGGCGACCATGCTGCTGAGGGGAGGACGGTCGGTGCGGCCGACGACGAAGTCGAGGATGCCGTTGCTGTAGTGGGACAGCGACCGCATCCCCGGTTCCGAGGCGACCGCCTCTTCGCACAACTGGGTTATGCGACCGTGCCGTTCGGGAGACCAGTGGTGCTCGGTGAGGGTCTCGGTGCGATGCGGTGCGGGGGCTGCCACGTACGCTCGCCTTTCGCTGGACGGTCTCGTGTCGTCCGCCGGGGGTCGTCCTGCGACCGTGTCCGTCGTCCGGCTCTGTCCGTCTTCCGTCTGTCTGTCGTATGTCTTCCGTCAGTCTTCGGTCTGCCTACGGTCAGTCTTCGGCCTCTCGTGGCCGGTGTCTGTATTCCTTCTTACAGTCCCGGAAGCTCCAGGTCGATGTCGAAGCCCGACGGAGGGACCGCGATGTCGCTTCCGGTCAGCCGGGCGTGGTGCGCCTTCACCCGCCGTCCGTCGGGGCGGTCGGCGATGCCCAGGTCGCGCATCCGGTCCAGGGCACTGCGCGCCAACTCCACGGCCTCCTCGGTCCGGCCGTCGGCCGCGAGGGTCGCGGCCAGGGAGTTCTCGGCCGCGGCGACCCACGGGTGGGCGCGGCCGAGTTTGTGACCGAGGCGGTCGAGCGCCCACCGGCCCGCCACTTCGGCGCGCTGCAGGTCGCCGGTCGCCCGCAGGTACACGCCGTGGCGGACGTCGCTGAGCGCGGTGTACGGATGGCCCGTGCCGAACCGTTCCCCGAGGATCTTCCCGCACTGCCGCGCCTGCAGTTCGGCCTCGTCCGCCTTGCCGAGGGCGTGCAGGTCGGCGGCGTAACTGAACTGGCAGCGCAGGGTGTCGAGCCGGTCGGCACCGAAGCGGCTGATGTACTCCCGCAGGGTCCGCAGGTCGCGCTCGTGCGCCATCTCGAAGCCGTAACGCGGGTCCCTGGCCGCGGGGAAGCCGTCGGCGAGGCGGCGCTCGCTGACGGCCAGGCCGACCTCGGTCCGCAGCCGCGCCGCGTCCCAGGCGTCGCCGTGCCGGCGCAGGCGCTGGCGCAGCAGGTCGCGGGATTCGCCGTCGCGGCCGGTCGCGCGGTAGAGGTGGGCCAGGAGGTCGGCGGAGCTCCAGGCGACCGGGTCGTCCTTGCCTCCGACGGCCTGGCGGTAGCGGAAGCGCTCCTCGACCCGGCCGAGGGCGGCGGTGACGCGTCCGGTGAGGGCCTCGGTGAGGGCGAGGTTGCGCTCGACCTGGATGGTGGCGGGGTGCTTCCAGCCGAGCAGCAGGGTGAGCCCTTCCACGGCGGGCCTGATCTGCATCAGGGCGTCCTCGAAGCGGCCGAGCGCGCGCAGGGTCGCGGCGTGCGAGTCGGCGGAGAGCAGGGTGCGCGGGTGGGTGAGGCCGAGGAGCCTGCGGTGGCCGCGCAGGGCGGCCTGGGACAGTTCGCGGGACTGCTCGTACGCGCCGCCGAGGCGGTGGGCGCGGGCGGTGAGGTTGAGCAGGCGCAGGTATTCGGGCGTCGGCTCGTCGCCGTCGTCGTCGCCGGCCCATTCCCGGCGGGCCTCCTCGGCGATGGCGAGGAGGCGGGCGAGGTCGGCGCTCTCGCCGCGGGAGGCGAGCGCGTTCAGGTGCCGCAGCAGTGAGCGGCGCACCCGGGGCCGGGTGTCCTCCCACAGGCGCAGCGAGTTGACCTCGCGGGCCCAGTCGGGCGGCAGGTCCTCGTCTCGTGGCCCGTACTCGGCGAGGACACCGCGCAGCACCGACTCGACGTGCCGCCGCTCCTCGGGGTCCATCCCGTCGCGGATCAGGTCGCGCAGCGCGTGGTGCTGCCCCAGCGGCTGCTCCTTGTGGTCGAAGTCGACCTCCAGGAGTCCCACTTGGGCGAGCGACCACAGGGCGACGCTCACCATGTGCTCGTCGGGGAGCTGGACGTCGTCGGGATGGCGGGGCCGGGGGCGGGCGTCGGCGCCTGGGCCTGGACCCGGGCCTGTGGGATCGGGCCCCGCCGAGTCGTCGCGGGCCAGTTCGGACAGGATGCGGCGCGAGAGCAGCAGCTCGAGGCCCATGCCGCGGCCGGTGAGCAGGGAGGCGGCGTTGAGGAGCCAGCCCAGGGCGTCGTGCGCGGGGCTCTCGGCGCGCCACGCGGCCGCCCCCGGGGTGGTGGCGGCGAACTGGCGGGCGACGCGGACCATGACGGCGACGGGCGGTGCGGCGTCCGCCTCGCCGAGGATCTCGGTCTTGCCGGTGCGGTACGCGGCGAGCAGGTCGCCGACGGCCGCGCGGACGGCGGTCTCCTGGCTCATGTGGTCGTCGCGGCGGTGGGCGGCGGCCCGTGCGGCGAGGCAGTGGGCGGCGAGGCGGAGGGCGAGCGGAACGAAGTCCACCGTGCTGCCGACCTGTTGGGCCTGCTCCTCGGTGAGCTCGGGCACGTGTTCGCCAAGCAGCGCGACGCACTCGGCGGGCTCCATGGGCCGCATGGCACAGCCCGCCAGGTGCGGCGGTACGGCGTCGGGCGGCGTCTCCGCAGGCGCGACCCGGCTGGTGATCAGCAGGTGGCCGCGCTCGTGCGGGACGGGCAGCAGGCCGTCCAGGTCGGCGGGGTCCGCCACACCGTCGTAGACGATCAGCCAGCTGGTGGCGGAGTCGCCGGGCCGCGAGAGGCGGGTCAGGAGCGGGGAGAGGTCACCGTCGGCGGCGACCGTGCCCAGCCGGTCCCCGGTGGCGCCGAGGCGGGCCGCGAGCCGGGTCATCCCCCGGCGCATGCGCTGCGGCTCCCAGGCGCGCACCCACCACACCACGTCGTATCCGGCGCCGTAGCGGTGGCACAGCTCGCGGGCGGTCTCGCTCTTGCCCCAGCCGCTGGGTCCGTGCAGGACCAGGCCGGCGCCGCCGCGGGCGGCCTCCCGCAGCTTCTCCTCAAGGGTGGTGAGCAGGTCGTCGCGGTCGACGAAACCACCGCCGCGCGGCGCGATGTTGGTGGTCTCGGGCAGGCGTGGGAAGCGGGTGTCCGCGGTGTGCTCGCGGGGGCCCGCCGGACCGAGCCCCAGTCCGTTGTAGAGGCGCCGCAGCGCCTCGTCCTCGGTGGGGACGCGCAGGTCGATCAGTTCGTGGTGCGCCGCCTCGGCGTTCGGGAAGGCCTCGTCGACCAGGACGATCCGTACGTCGGTGTGGGAGAGGGTGCCGATCTGGGCGAGGAGCGTGTCGTCGCCGTCGCCGGGCGAGAGGAAGAGCAGGGCCGTGCCGGGCTCGGGGCGCCATCCGGTGTACGTGTCGGCCCGGCGCAGCTCGATCCGGAGGTTCTTCTCCGCCAGCCGGTCGCGCAGCCAGGCCGCCCACAGGACGTGCCGGCCGGAGTGCACGACGGTGACGCCGTCGAGCCGCGCGGGGCGGCGCTCCCGCAGCCAGTCGGCGAGCCGCTCGTAGTACGGGCGCAGGCCGGCGACGGTGCCGGCGTCCTCGGTCTCGACGGCGAGGCTGCGGCTGTCGAGGTAGAGCGGGTTGTACGGGATCTCCAGGAAGGGGAACTCGCGCTCGCCGAGGGTCCGGGCGAGCGCGGAGAACTTGCGGCGGGCCCGCTCACGGCTCTCGCGCAGCCGGTCGCGCACGCCGACGTCGCTCTTGAGCCCGAGGGTCAGCAGCCGTACCGGCCGCCCGGTGCGGCGGGCGGACAGGTCCTCGGCGAGGGCGGCGGCACCATCGATGGACCAGGCCGTCAGCGCGAAGCAGATGACGACCGCGTCGGCGAACTCCATCAGCCCGCCGTGCTCCACGGCGCCGGGCGCCTCGGGCACGGGCGCCTCGATCAGGACATGGTCGTAGCGAGCCGCCATGGGGTCGTCGCCGATGGCGGCGAGCAGGTCGGGGGTGGGGGCGGCCACGGCGGCGACCTGTCCCGCCACGGGTTCGGGCACCGTGACGCCGACGGCGGTCGCGGTCGCGGTCGTGCTCGCGCTCACGGGGTCGTCGCGCCGCCGGGCACGGGGCCGGCCGTCGACGAGCAGGACACTGCGGTTCCCCTCGGCGAGGATGTCCGCCGCGTTGCGCAGGGTGGTGCTCAGGCCGAGGTTCTCCGAGGTGGTGAAGAAGACGGCGAACGAACCTGCGCGGTCCAGGGTGTTGGCGTCCGGCATGACCTCTCCGCTCGGCGAGGTGGCGGCAAATAAAGGTGGACATAACAGACATGCGGGGAGGTCAGTATAGGACCCGCCCGGTCCCAGGCCGGCCCCGCCGGACTCGCGTCGCCCACGTCGCTCGCGTCGCCCACGTCGCTCGCGTCGCCCACGTCGCTCGCGTCACTCACGCGCTCTCCGTGTGCCCGGTGACGAACGGGTCGCCCGCCGCGCAACTGTCACGCACCCGGCGCAGCACGCCACCGAGCACCGAGTCGGGAAGGGCCGCGACCTCGTCGAGAGCGAGCCCGGCGAGGTCGAGGACGACGGATTCCGCGTCGGCGGAATGCGCGTCGGCGGAATCCGCGTCGGGCCCCGGAGAGACCGGGGTTGCGGCGCCCTCGGCAACTGCCATGGTGTCCACTCCGTGGGGTCGCAGGGGGGTGGGACCGGGAGACCGGTGTCCCTCCCAGCCTAGCGCCGCCCCCTCCGAACACGGCAGTCGGCGGACCTCCCGAACCGCCCCAACTTCGTTGGCATGGCCATCCGTTGGCTCATTCATGATATTGACGGCCGACGCACCGCAACCGAATACTGGGCGAACGGAGTGGGCCCGGTCCCGATGCTGCTCGACGGATCGCCGGCACACGCTTTCAGGGGGAGCGGATGAGCCGACCGCCACTGCGCCATGGCGAGCCGCCCTGGCCGAGCTCCACGGACGTGGTGACACGTGAGCGGGCGGGCTGGGTGCCGTATCCGCTCCACTCCTTCGTCCTCAAGGTGCACAGCCGCTGCGACCTGGCCTGCGACTACTGCTACATGTACCGCTCGGCGGACCAGGGTTGGCGCGCCCAGCCCCGGACGATGGCCCCGGCCACCGTGGACCGGACGGCGCTGCGGATCGCCGAGCACCTGTCCGCGCACGGGCTGACCGAGGCGGGTGTCGTCCTCCACGGCGGGGAACCCCTCCTCGCCGGCGACGACGCGCTCGCCCGCACGGTCCGGACGCTGCGGGCGGCGGTCGGCCCCGGCGTGCGGCTGCGTTTCTCCCTCCAGACCAACGGCGTCCGCCTCACCGAGCGGCGGCTCGACCTCTGCGGCGAGCTGGGCGTCCGGATCGGGGTGAGCGTCGACGGCGGTCGCGCCGCCCACGACCGGCACCGGCGCGGCGCCGACGGGCGCGGCAGCCACGCACGGGTCCGCGCGGCCCTGCGGCTGCTCGCGGAGGAGCCGTACCGGCCGCTGTTCGCCGCCCTGCTGTGCACGATCGACCTGCGCAACGACCCGGTCCGGACGTACGAGGAGCTGCTCGTCCACCGCCCGCCCGCCGTCGACTTCCTGCTCCCGCTGGGGCACTGGCGCACCCCGCCGCCCGGCCTCGTCCCCGGCGCGCGCCGCACCCCGTACGCGGACTGGCTGTGGGCGGTCTTCGAGCGCTGGTACGGAGCGCCGTCGCGCGAGACGGGCGTACGCCTCCTCGACGACCTGATGGCCCTGCTGCTCGGCGCCGCGCCGCGGACCGAGGCGCTCGGCCTCTCCCCGGTGCGGTACGCGGTGGTGGAGACCGACGGCTCCCTCGCCCAGGACGACACCCTGCGCACCGCGTACGACGGCGCGGCCCGCACGGGCCTTGACGTGTGGCGCCACTCCTTCGACGAGCTGCTGCGCCACCCGGGCATCGCGGCGCGCCAATGGGGCGCCGACGCCCTGTGCGCGACCTGCCGGTCCTGCCCCCTCCACCGGGTGTGCGGCGGCGGCCACTACGCCAACCGTTACCGCCCCGACACGGGCTTCGCCAACCCGAGCGTCTACTGCGCGGACCTGACGGCGTTGATCGGCCGCGTCCGGGGCCGGCTGGCGGCGGACCTGGCGGACCTGAACCTGACCGCCGCGCTGTCGACGGAGCGAGCATGACGCCGCTGCCGCACCGCGTGCCGGGCGCGATGTTCGACGCGCTCGCCGCGGGCGGGGGTGGGGCCGAGGCCATGGGGCTGCTCGCGCGTGCCGAGCACAGCAGGCGGCTGGCCTGCCTGTACGCGGTGGTGACGGCCGCCCGCGAGGCGGGGGGCGCCGTGGCCGAAGCGGCGGAAGAGGCCTGGGAGTTGCTGGTCGCCACAGGTCGGGCGGAGCCGGATGCCGTGACGGCCGTCCTGACGCACCCGTCGGCGGGTCCCGCCCTGCTCGGCCTGCTCACCCGTCTGACCGGACGTTCCGGCGGGCAGGCCCCTCCCCTGCACCGGCTGACGGCGCTCGCCGCAGCGGCGGCGGTCCGCGCCCGGGTCCCCGCGCAGCTGCTGTGGCCGGCGCCGGGCCCCGTGGTGGCACTGCCGTCGCTCGGCCGGGCCCACTTCCCCGGCGCCCGCCCCGGCGCCCCCGTCGACCTGCGCGTCGACACAGACGGCCGCGCCCGCCTGACCGTCCCCGGCAGCGCCCCGGTCACGGTGCCGACAACCCCGGACCGCTGGCGCGCCCCACACCTCCTGACCACACTGGGCACCGGCGCGCCCCTACTGCTCGACACCCTGGACCCGGCGTCCTTCCCGAGCGCCTCGGGCCGCCCCGGCGAGCTGGCCGCGGACGAGGTCCGCGCGTGGGCCTCGGGTGCGCGGGGCGCATGCGCGCTGCTGCGCGCCGACCACCCGGACGTCCACGCGGAACTGGCCGCCGGCCCCCGCCTCCTCGTCCCCCTGACCGGCACCGGCCGCGGCAACGTCAGCGGCAGCAGCGCGGAGACCTTCGGCTGCATGGCGATGTCCCTGCCGCGGACCGCGTCCGTCTTCGCGGCGACGCTGGCGCACGAACTCCAGCACAACAAGTTCGCGGCCCTCCTCCACCTCTTCGACCTCTTCGAAGCGGACGGCGACGAACTCTTCTACGCCCCCTGGCGCCCAGACCCGCGCCCCCTCCTCGGCCTCTTCCACGGGGCGTACGCACACCTGGGAGTGGCCCGCTTCTGGGGCCGCCGCAGCGAGACGGAACCCGACCCCACCGAGCGCGCCGCCGCCCAGACCCGCTTCGCCCGCTGGCGCTCGGCCACCCACGAGGCAACCACGGTCCTCCTGACCTCCGGCCACCTCACCCCCCTCGGCCACCGCTTCGCCACCCACATGCTGAACTCCCTCGACACCCTGTGCCGCGTCCCCCTCCCCCCGTCAGCCCTCCGCCACGCGGAAGCCGCATCCCAAGCCCACCGCTCAGCCTGGAACACCACCCGAGGCAGCGCCCCGCCGCTCCCCGTCTAAGCTCGACGTTTAGCGTTTCAGGCCGAACAACGCTTCACCTACCCCGGAGGTCCCACCTCCGGCCGGCCTCCCCACCTCGCGGGAACATCTGGCTGGGCCACGGCCATCACCGGTATCTACTAGCTCCAGACCTCTGGCGCATCCAGCGAGCGGGCCGCCCTCTTGAAAGGGCGGCCCGCCCTCTGCCCACCGCCCCGCCTCCGGCGGCAGGCGCCGTTCCAAGCACAACGACCACGTCAAGCCGACCGCACACTGTGAAGGATTCCGTGAAAAGAGCAGCACGCCGTATAGCCACCCTGAGCGCCGCTACCGGTCTGCTGACCGTGGCAACCCTCGTGAACTCCACTCCGTCCATAGCCGAGGAGACCGTTCGGCTCTCCACGCAGGACCAGTCTGCTGCTCCCGGCACCGCTCCCCGCCTGGGCCCGAAGGTGGAGTCCGGGACCGCCGACGGCAAGACCGTGATCGCCTTCTCCACCAAGCCACTGACGGGCCCGCCCGGTGACGGTGCAGGAGTCCCGGCAGGGTTCATCGCGAACCGCAACGACTGCACGGAGGTAGCAGGGCTCGTCGCCGTCTACGTGTGCGGCCCCGCTGGTATGCGGCCACAATTCCTCATCCCCAACGACGCGGCAGACATGACAGCCGTCTACTGGGGCTTCGCGTACGTCCCCAGGGGCGGTGACCTCGCCGCCGGCATAGAGGCGGCCCGCACCGCCGGAGCCCGTCCCGCGGATGCTACTCACGGCAGCGCCGTCCTCACCGTCAAGACCGCCGCGCACGCCGCACTGAACACCGTCGACTTCGACCTGCCGGCACTCCCCGCCGGAGGCACGGCACCCCAGCAGCTCCGCGTCCACGCCAACGACGCCGGAAGGCTGCTCCTCCGCTTCGCCCTGGCCGAAGGGCAACTGACGCACACGCCCGAACCGATCAGCATCGGCAGCCTCACCACCGGCCCCGGAGCCACCTGCACGGTGACCGCGACCACACTGCTGTCCGCTCCTCCGAATCTCGTGTGCGACCTGCAGCCGGGTGACCACACCATCGGCTACGAACTGACCAGCCCCCAAAGCCAGTACGCCCTGAAGTTCCAGGCAATCACGCGCTACGGCATCTACGACTTCGGCTTCTACCACTCCGACGTGACCCAGACGAGCGCCCCCTTCGCCACACTCGGCAAAACCGTGCTCCCGCTTCACTCTGTCCTGGCCCGCGACAGCTCCGGTGCCCTGTGGTGGTACGACGGAACCGGCAACGCCACCACGCCCTTCTACAGCCGGGAGCAGATCGGCACCGGCTGGCAGGCCTACAACACACTCACCGCGCTCTCCCCGCACAAACAGGGCCCCTACTACCGCACCGACATCGAGCCGTCCGCCCTCACCCAGGGCCTGGGCGACGTCGTCGCCCGCGACGCCTCCGGCACCCTTTGGTACTACGACTACCAGTTCGTGAGCGGCAAGCCCTACGCGCCCCGCGTCAAGGCCGGCACCGGCTGGAACATCTACAACCAGCTCACCCTCGCCGGAGACCTCACCGACGACGGCAAGCCCGACGCCATCACCCGCGACAAGGCCGGGGACCTCTGGCTGTACAAGGGCACCGGCAACCCCACCACCCCCTTCGCCGCCCGTACCAAGGCCGGCACCGGCTGGAACATCTACAACCGGATCTTCTGACCCCGACCGTGGCCCGGGACACCCGTCCCGGGTCATGTCAGGTCCAGCTCGGCGCGGACGGTTTTGCCGACCGGGGCGCGTTGCAGGACCGTCCAGCGGGTGGCGAGGGTCTCGACGAGGAGGAGGCCGCGGCCGGTGTCGGCGAGGGGGAGGGTGGGGGCGAGGCGGGGGCGGCCTTCGGTGCGGGTGTCGGTGACGTCGACGCGGAGGAGGAGACCGGGGGTGTACGAGAGGGAGAGCTCGAAGTCGCGGCCGGGAACGCGACCGTGGGTGACGGCGTTGGCGGCCAGCTCGGCGACGAGGAGGGCGGCCGTGTCGGAGACGGTGGTGCCGTGCGGGATGCCCCAGCGGTCGAGCTGGAGGAGAGCGAGCCGCCGGGCGAGGCGGGCGCCGCGCGGGGTCGAGCTGAAGCGCTGGGTGAACACACGTACGGTGACGGGGTCTTCGCGGGTCTGCGGGGTGGTCATGGGGCCAATGTGGCGCTGTTGGGGGCTGGTTGCCAGGTCAGGAACTCGTACGCTGAGTGAGCGTACGAGTTCGGAGGGTGGACAGTGGCCGTTACGGACCGTGACCATTTCCGGTGGAGGTGCACGTGATGACGGACGGCAATGCGGAACCCGAGATCTCGGACAGCCTGAAGACCTTCGGAGAGGTCGTCAAGACCTTCCGGAAGCGGGCCAGACTCACCCAGGAGGAGTACGCCCAGCGAGTGCGGTACTCGGTGCAGACAGTGTCGTCCATCGAGCAGGGCCGGCGGTTTCCGTCGGCCGAGTTCGTGGAGCGGGCGGAGGAGGTACTGGACGCCTTCGGCGTGATCCGGGCGGCGGCGAAACACGTGGCCAGGCAGCCGGGGCTTGCGAGCTGGTTCCAGAAGTGGGCGAAGCTGGAGACAGAGGCGCTGTGCCTCTACACGTACGAGAACCGGCTGATTCCGGGGCTGCTCCAGATCGAGCCGCACGCGCGCACTCTCTTCGAGGAGCGGATCCCGCCCCTGAGTGACGATGAGATCGAGGAGAAGCTCCTCGCGCGCGTGGAGCGGCAGGCGCTGCTGACCGGGCGGCCCAACACCGCGTACAACTTCATCATCGAGGAGAACGTGCTCCGGAGGCAGACCGGCGGGTCCGAGGCACACCGTGAGCAGATCGAACACATCCTGCGCATGTCCGAACGACGGAACATCGAGGTTCAGGTGATGCCTGGGGACCGGGGACATCATGCGGGGCTCGGCGGGCCTTTGCAGTTACTCGAGACGGAGGACAACCGGTGGTTCGCCTACTGCGAGGCCCAACGAGGTGGGCTGCTGTTCGCCGACGCGAAAGAGGTCGGCATCCTGCAGATGCGGTATGCCAGGATGCGAACACAGGCTCTCACCCTGGAAGACTCCCAGAGCCTGTTGCGGCGGATGCGAGGAGCTACATGAGCACCACAGACCTGGCCTGGTTCAAAAGCAGCTACAGCAGCAGCGGCGACGGCGACTGCGTCGAAGTGGCCCTCTCCTGGCACAAGTCCAGCTACAGCAGCGGCGACGGAGACGACTGCGTCGAGGTCGCCACCTGCCCCACCACCGTCCACGTCCGTGACTCCAAGAACCCCGAGGGCCCCCAACTCGCCCTCACCCCCGCCACCTGGGGCGACTTCGTGGCCTACGCCACCCACGTCTGACCTGCCCCCCGCTCCCGCCGTGCGTCACGGCGGGAGCGGCAGGCGGACGGTCAGCGCCTGCCCCACCACGACTTGCCCTCGGCCTGGCGGATGTCCGTCACCTCGGCCAGGCCGCCGCCGCCCGTGTTGTGCGGTGCGCTGTGAGGCTGTACGTGCTTCAGCTGGGCACGCCACGGGCCGTCCGCCATCTCCATGTGGACGATGAGAGGGCCCTCGGGCAGCGGCACGGTCTCCCGTCGCTTGCCGATCTCGTTGACGACATTGTCGTCCGTGGGCAGGGTCGTGGGGTCGTCGTGACCCGTCAGCTCGTAGAGGTTGACGATGAGGTTGTCATCGCCCTTGTAGTGGAGCGAAAGGTCGGCGACTCCCCCGGTGTGCAGCAGGACGTCGGGGCCGCGGCTCTCCACCTGTTCCTCCGTCAGGAGCGTCGCCGCGGACAGCGGGAGCACCTGGAGCTGCCAGGGGCCGTCCGCCTTCAGCTGCAGACGCAGACGGCCGTTTCCGGGTACGAGGGTGAGCACCCGGCCCCGGAAGTCGTCCTCGGTGCTGTTGACGAGGGTGTCGCCCTCCTTGTTGAACCGGGTGAGGGGCCACAGGCCGGTGTACCCGTCGCCCCGGACGGAGAGATCGACGATGACCGGCCCCGGCGGGAGCCCGTCCACCGTGATGACGTCGTTGTCCCGGCCGGTCTTCGTGTACGGCTCGAAGACGGCGCCGAACGTCCAGGGCACGTTCGCCTGCGGAACGTTCGCCTGCGGAACATGCGTCTGCGGAAGACTCGGCTGCGGCACCTGAAACGGGACCGGCTGCGGCGCCTCGAACGGTGGCGGCGCCTGGAACGGGATCGGAGACGGCGACGGAGCCTGAACCGGAACCGGAACCGGAACCGGGCTCTGGGCGGCCGGGGCGGCCGGGGTGGCCTCGGCAACGTCCACACCGTGGTCCGTCGCCAGGCCGGTGAGGCCGTTCACGTAACCCTGGCCCACCGCGCGGAACTTCCAGCCTCCCGCCCGCCGGTACAGCTCCGCGAGGACCATGGCCGTCTCCCCGCCGGCATCGGTCACGTCGTACCGCGCGACCGACGTGCCGTCCGGCGCGAACGCCTCCACGGACAGCCCGTGCACGTCCCGCATCGCGCCGCTCTCCGTCGACCCGACCACCAGAACGCGGGCGATGTCCGCCTCGACCGCCGTGAGGCCCACCTCCAGCCATCCGGTGCCGTTCTCGTCCCCGGACGCAGCCAGCCGTACAGCCCCCGACGGGTGAACCGGAGCGCCGTGGAACACGATGTCCCCGTCCCCCCGGACCCGGCCCGCCTCCGTCAGCAGCAACGCCGTGACATCGACCCCGCCCCATACCGCGATCCGCAACGGCACCGTCGGAACGAAGGCGTTGCCTCCCTTGATCATGTCCCCTCCACGTTCGATCACCTATGGATCTTCCGGCCGCCGAGGCCCATGAGGCAAGCGACGTGCCAGGAGGTCTCGGTCAGCGGCTGCTCCGCCGCAGCCAGCCCTGCACCTTGCGGGTCTCCGGCAGCCTGGGCACGGCACCGTACGAGGACTCGCGGCTATGCGGCTGCACTCTCTTCAGACGCCCGCGCCACGGGCCGTCCGCGCTCTTCAGGTGGACGACGACCGGGCCTTCGGGCAGCGGCAGCGTCTCCCGCCGCCTACCGATCTCGTTGACGGCGGACCGCGTCTCCGGAATGGTGGTCGGGTCGTCGTGCTCCGCCAGTTCGTACACGTAGATGATGAAGTTGCTGCTGCCGCGGTAGTGGAGGGCGAGATCGGCCGTTCCCCCCGTGTGCAGCAGGACGTCGGGGCCGAAGCACTCCAACGTTTCCTCCGTCAGACGCCGGGCGGCGGCCAGCGGCAGGACCTGGAGCCGCCAGGGGCCGTCCGCCCTCAGCCGCAGACGCAGGAGTCCGTCCTCCGGGACGATGGGGAGCACTCGACCTCGGAAGTTGTCCTCGGTGCTGTTGATGAGGCTCTGCCCTTCCTTGTTGGACCGGTTGAGGGGCCACAGGCCGGTGTACCCTTCGCCCTCGACGGCGAGGTCGACGACGACCGGGCCCGGCGGGAGTCCCTCCACGGTGATCACGTCGTTGTTCCGGCCGGTCTTCGTGTACGGCTCGAAGACGCCGCCGAACGTCCAGTCCGTCAGGCGCGGATCCGGCGCGGGTACGGGTTGCGGTACGGGCGCCGATACGGGTACGGGAGCGGGCACCGTGGCCTCCGGAGCCGGAACCTTGGCCACCGGAACCGGAACCGGGCCCGCTGCCTCCTCCGCCACCTCCACGCCGTGGTCCGTCGCCAAACCGGCGAGGCCATTCACGTAACCCTGGCCCACCGCGCGGAACTTCCAGCCGCCCGCCCGCCGGTACAGCTCCGCCAGCACCATCGCCGTCTCCCCGCCGGCCTCCGTCACGTCGTACCGCGCGACCGACGTGCCGTCCGGCGCGAACGCCTCCACGGACAGCCCGCGCGCGTCCCGCATCGCACCGCTCTCCGTCGAACCGACCACCAGGACACGGGCGACCTCCGCCTCGACCGCCGTGAGGCCCACCTCCAGCCACCCGGTGCCGTCGTCCTCCCCGGCCCCGGCCCCGGCCAGCCGCACCGCTCCCGACGGATGGACCGGCGCGCCGTGGAACACGACATCGCCGTCCCCCCGCACCCGGCCCGCCTCCGTCAGCAGCAGCGCCGTGACATCGACCCCGCCCCGTACCGCGATCCGCAACGGCACCGTCGGAACGAAGGCGTTGCCTCCCTTGATCATGTCCCCTCCACGCTCGATCACCCATCGATCTTGCAGCCGTTCAAGCCTGAGGGACAAGGCCCAACAAGGCCCAACCCCCTTGCCTGTCTTACCCGGTTGGTAGAGTCAAGATCGCGACGAAAGGCGGGGGCCATGGCGATCGACGCTCATCTGAAGGTGTCCGAAGACGATCTGACGCGTCTGGCGGGCGACTTGGATGACATGCAGCGGCACATCGACAGTCAAGTGCGCCGGATGGACGGCATCGTCGACCGGATCGAAGCCGGCTGGAAGGGCGAGACGGGGAAGGCGTATCGCGCCCTGCATCGTGCCGCGGCCGAGGACGCGGTACGCATCCGGGAGATCCTCGGCGTCCTTGAGGAAGCCATGCGGATGAGCCGTGACGGGTTCACCGAGCAGGAGCTCGAGACACTGCGCCGCCTCCAGCGCATGGAGAGCGCGGTGGACGCGGCGCTGGAGGCCGAGAAGCTTCAGGCCGTCAGCCCACCGCCGGCTCCGCGCAGCAGCATCCTCGACATCTGAACCTGAGACATCCGAGCGGGGGCTCCCATGTCCGACGACCACATAGGCGTCAACTTCACTACGCTCCGGGATCTGGCATCAGACCTGGAGGACATTCTCAAGCAGCTCAATCTCAAGCTCGAAACCCTGTACACGCGGACCGAGAAGGTCGTGCTGAGCTGGGACGGTGAGGCGCGCGAGGCCTTCGTCGACGAGCTCGACCGGTGGGACCGCGAGATGCAGGAGCTCCAGGCCGCTCAGCGCTGGCTGCACGAGGTGGTGACGACGGGTCAGTCGAATTACGGCGCCGCCCACCTGGCCGTGCTGCGCGGGTGGGGTGCGGCCTGATGGGTACCCCTCCCGCACCCGCCCAGACCGGCGGGTTCGACGTCACGCCCACCAAGCTGTACGGCGTGGCGGGCACCGTGGTCCTCCACCAGGACAAGCTGGACAAGGCCGCGAAGGATTTCATCTACGAGATCGTGGAGTACATGGACTGCGGCGGTTACGGGGCGTCCGCCGAGGCCGTCTCCACCGCCTACGTCAAGGTGGGCAACAAGTTCCTCGACACCCTGGCACGGACCGTGGCCGGCGTCGGCGGTGTCGCGACCGGCTTCGTCACGACCGCCAACAACTACGCGCGGGCGGAGGCCGCCAGCCATCCCTCGGGCTCGGCCCAGCCCGTCCAGTTCCCGCTCCCCAAGGTCATCGACACTCCCCCGACGTATCAGCGCATCGTCGACCTGAAGTGGGGTGACATGGATGACTACAGCACCGGTCTCACCTCGTGGCTCCTGGAGGGAGTGCCGGACTTCGCGCTGGACATCATCCGCGGGCTGCTGAACAAGGTGTACCGGTGGGGTGAGGTGGCCGACATCCTGCCCCTGCCCGACTACCTGCAGATCGACAAGCTGGCGCTCGCCTGGCTGCAGCCCGGCTTCACGATCACCCAGGTGGAGAGCGACCTGCAGCGAGAGGTGGGGACCATCGCGGACCCCAACAACGGTGAATGGCAGGCCGCGATGCGCCAGTTCACCAGTTCGCTCTGGGGCACCACGGCGTGGGGCGGGTCGACGGCCGGATACCAGTGGAAGCACGACACCCCCGGGCCTCAGGGTACGGCCAGTCATCCCGTGACGACCGTCCTGTGGGACACCACTCAGGAGGTCAGCCAGGCCCTGCGGGCCTTCGCCGAGGCCGCCGAGACGATGCGCAACGAGGTCTGGCGGATCTTCAAGAAGGCGATCTGGGACGCCCTGCCGCACATCAAGGACGGCATCGGCATGGACGATGTGAAGAAGATCGGCAAAGGCCTGCTGTCCATGGGGAAGAACCTGGGCATCGGTATCACGCTGGAGATCGACAAGGGCGCCCTGAACCGGGCGGTGGCCAAGTACGAGGGCGAGCTGCTCGGGGTCGAGGCCCGGCTCAACAAGCTGATACCTCCCCTCGAAGAGGCGTACCGCGCCGTACCCACCTACCAGGCGGAGCAGGCCAGGGCGCAGGCCTTCGGGGCGCGCTCGCTCAACGACTTCAAGCCGGAGCACCGGTTCGCCGTTCCGGGCGAGGACGCGGACAACCAGTTCTTCCCCTTGGACCTGACCAGCCAGGAAGGTCTCTACGGGAGCCACCCGATCGACAAGCACGTGGGGCTCACCGACGACCAGTTGAGAATGCGGCTGCGGGATCAGTCGGGCGCACCCAGCGCTTCGACCTTCACGGACCTGGAATCGGGGCAGCGGTACACGCAGGCGGTCCTCAATGACGTCGACAATGTGCAACGTATCGAGAAGTGGATCGAGGGCGTCAAGCAGAAGGACGCCAACCCTCAGCTTCCGAATTTCGACCCGAACAGGTCGGAGCTTCAGCCCCCGCTCTACCTGCAATTCCCCGGCGAGACCGTCGGCCGCGGTGTAACGCGTGACGACTACACTGCTGACGGCATGAACGCGAAAGCGGAGGACAGGAACACGGTCCAGGTGCGGTTGATCTACAAGGAAGACCTGGATCCCCCCTTCATCGTGCTCACGGCCATGCCGCACGAGGGGCCGAAACCATGAGAGAGGTACGTGACGTGCAGGCAACCCCGGTGTCGCTGTTCTCGGACGGTCCGGTGCCCCGCCTCCTCGACCTCGCCGTTTCGGCTCAGGAGTCGGGAGGCGAGATCTCGCTCGACGACGAGATCCGGCGTTACATCCGTCTGGTCCGCGGGGACTGGGTGGCCGACTGGAACTGCTCCGTCCACGCGGCTTCCGGTGCCCTGGAATTCGCCGCCGACTCCGTGGAGCGCCTGGGCTCGCTCGACGGTTTTCCTTCCGCGTTCCGGGAGAAGGCCGCACGCGCCGCCGGTGACATGGATCCGGCCGAATACCTTCGTACGCTCGCCGGACTGGTCCGCATCATGGACCGGGAAAGCGTACGCGAATACACGGAACTCCCCATGGCAGGCTGGGAATTCCTTCGGATCTTTCCTTATCTCTTCGGTCTCGACGCGATCCTCATGGACGAGGGCGGTCCGCTCGCGGACAGCGTCCGCGAGCGGCTGGCGAACGAGCACCCCTACTGCCAGGAACTCGCCGCCGGCTACGCCACCGAGGCCCAGCGGGCGCTCGTCCTCTTCCCCGGCGCCGACGGCCTCCGGGCCCGCCTCTCCTGGGCCACCCGGGACGGTCTGCGCGTCATCATCGACACCGTCAACGACCACATGCAGCGAGAGCACTCATGACCGCCATGTCCGACGTCCGCCAGAACCGTGCCGCGACCTACCCCGACCGGGAGACCGCCCAGTGGGCCACTCAGCAGGTCGTCACCCGTAACGAGCAGGTGATCCACCGCTGGCTGGCGCAGTCCACCCGGCAGCGGCTCACCATCGAGGCCGCCTGGCCCTCGCGCCCGGAGCCGGTCGGGCGCGTCATGCTGGACGCGATGATGCTGGCCGGGCGGGACGCCGTGGAGGTGCGCGCCGCCCGGGTCACCCTCAAGCGGAGCGAGACCAGTCCGCACGGCTTCACCGTGCACGCCACCTTCCCGATCTACCTCTAGAGGCTCCGTATGTCCCTCAAGCCCCTCGAACACGACCGGAAGTACGGCGAACTGGACCAGGTCGTCCGCGCCCATCTCGGCTGCACCGCCGACAGCGAGGAGGCCATGGAGGCGTACCTCCGGCACTGCTGGCGAACGCGGCCGTGGGCCATCGCGGTCGCCGAGCACCAGCTGCGCGAGTACGCCCAGAATCCGCCCGGCCGCCTCCGGCTGCGGCTCGGTGAGTTCTATCCGGTGCCGGACGTCGGACTGCCGGACAGCGAGATCCAGGAGTGGCTGCTGCGGCTCGCCGACCGGCTCAGGGAGAGCGTCGAGTCGGGCACCGCGCCACCACCGAAGACGCCTCAGACCCACTGGGAGTGGCACGCGCGCTTTCCCGAGCTGGGTCAGCTCCTGGGCGGCTGGTTCGGGCAGGACATGGCTGACGAGTTCGCCGACCACGATGCCGCGATCGCCGACTACCTCGAGGGAACGGACCCCGGCCTGATCGGCCAGCTCGCGGGCGAACTGCACGATCTGCTCTCGCTGCCGCTCGACGAGTCGGACTACGCCCTCGCCTTGGCCGAACTGGGCATGGAGGTCGACCCTCCGCAGCCCCTGTCCCCCGGCGCCTGGCTCGCGGAACTGGCCGACCGGCTCCGCTGAGGGCTGGGCGGCGGGCCGGGGCGCGGCAGCGCCCCGGGGACGGCCGCGGTCACGGCTCCGGCGTCAGGCGCAGGGAGATCGAGTTGATGCAGTAGCGCTGGTCCGTCGGGGTCGGGTAGCCCTCGCCCTCGAAGACGTGACCGAGGTGCGAGCCGCAGCGCGCGCAGCGGACCTCGGTGCGGAGCATGCCGTGGGAGCGGTCCTCGATCAGTTCGACGGCCTCGGAGTCCTTCGGGTCGTAGAAGGACGGCCAGCCGCAGTGCGACTCGAACTTCTCCGTCGAGGTGAACAGCTCCGCGCCGCACGCCCGGCAGGAGTAGACGCCCTTGGTCGTGGTGTCGGTGTACTCGCCCCGGAAGGCCGGCTCCGTGCCCGCCTGGCGCAGTACCTGGTACTCAGCCGGGGACAGCTCCGCGCGCCACTGCTCGTCCGGCTTCTCGACGTCGTACGACATCGGCTCACTCCCTCTCCTTCGACCTCTACTCGGCCGCTACTTCGACAGGTGGGCGAGGATCCGCGGGCCGAGGTCCGTGACGTCGCCCGCGCCCATCGTCAGAACGAGATCGCCGGGCTTGGCCATTCCCGCGATCACGTCGGGGACGGCTCCCTTGTCGGAGACGGCCGTCACGTCGGCGCCGGCCGCGCGGGCCGCCGTGATGATCAGGTCGCTGGTGACGCCGGGGATCGGGTCCTCGCGGGCCGGGTAGATGTCGAGGACCACCGAGGCGTCGGCGAGGGCCAGCGCGTCGCCCATCTCCTTGCCGAGCTCCTGGGTGCGGGAGAAGAGGTGGGGCTGGAAGACGACGAGGAGCCGGGAGCCTCCGGCGGCGCCGCGCATGGCCTCCAGGTCGGCGGTCATCTCGGTGGGGTGGTGGGCGTACGAGTCGATGACCTGGACCCCGGCTGCCTCGCCCTTCAGCTGGAGGCGGCGGCCGACGCCGGTGTACGCGGTGAGGGCCCGGGCCAGCTCCGCCGGCTCGATGCCCACCCGGGCGCCGGCGGCGAGGGCCGCGGCCGCGTTGTGGGCGTAGTGGCGGCCGGGGACCGAGACGGTGAAAACGTACTCGACGCCGTCCATGACGACGGTGACCTCGCTGGTCATGCCGTTCGGGACGATCTTCCGGATCCACACGTCGGAGGTCTCGGACTCGCCGACCGTGACGATGCGGAGGTCACGGCGGCCGGAGACCCGCCCGGCCAGCTCGCGGGCGCCGGGGTGCTCGCCGACGACGAGGGCGCCGCCGGGGCGGACCTTGGCGACGAACGCCTCGAAGGACTCGTAGATCTCGTCCATCGACGCGTAGTTCGCGTGGTGGTCCAGTTCGACGTTGAGGACGATCGCGACCTCGGGGTCGTACTTCTGGAAGCTCCGGTCGCTCTCGTCGGCCTCGGCGACGAAGACCTGTCCATCGCCGTGGCGGGCGTTGGTGCCGGGCCCCGCGAGGTCGCCGCCGATGGCGTACGAGGGGTCGAGGCCGAGCTCGGTGAGCGCGACGGCCAGCATGGAGGTGGTCGTCGTCTTGCCGTGCGTACCGGCGACGGCGATCGCGCGCAGGCCGTCCATGAGGGAGGCGAGCGCGTCGGAGCGGTGCACGACCGGGATGCCGAGCTCGGCGGCGCGGGCCAGCTCGGGGTTGTCGGCGCGGATGGCGCTGGAGACGACCACGGCGGTGGCGTCGTCGGCGAGGTGGTGGGCGGCGTGCCCGATGTGGACGGTGGCGCCGAGCGCGCGCAGGGCCTCGGCGGTCGCCGACTCCTTGGCGTCGCTTCCGGCGACCTTCGCGCCGCGCTGGGCGAGGATCTTCGCGATGCCCGACATCCCGGCACCGCCGATGCCGATGAAGTGCGGCCGCTCCATGGCGGCGGGGACAGCGGCGGCAGGGGTGGCGGGTGCCATGCGAGGTTCTCCCCGGGGTGCGTCGTATGTGCTGGGTGTACGTCGTGTGCTGGGTGTGCGTCGTGCGTCGTCCGTACCCGAGGGTCCGGTACCGAGGGTCCAGCCTAGTAGCTCGGGAGGGCCGCCCCGGGCGCCGTGCCCCGGGGCGGCCCTCGCCGCCCTCTCCGCCGTGCCGCTCCCCGCCTCCCCCGTCTCCCCCGCCGCTCTCGCTACTCCTCGCTACTCCTCGCTGTGGGCGAAGAGCTTCAGGACCGGTACGCCGACCTTGTGGCGTGCCCGGGACGCCCAGTCCCGGTGGAAGAACTCCTCCACGTAGTGCGGGGCCGTCAGCACGATCACCTCGTCGGCGTCCGATTCCTCCACGACCGCCTTCATCTTGTCCAGGGGATGGTCCTCGACGACCTGCCCCACCGCCTCGCAGCCGGCGTCCCGCAGCGCCTGGAGCGAGCGCTCCAGCGCCGCCTCCGCGGGGACCCGGGCCGCCTTGCCCTCCGGCTTCTCGCCCTCGCGGGCCGCTTCCTTCAGATCGCCCATGGCGACGTCGTCGATGGCACGCAGCAGTACA
The DNA here is from genome assembly GCF_043078785.1 of Streptomyces sp. NPDC015346. NCBI lineage: Bacteria > Bacillati > Actinomycetota > Actinomycetes > Kitasatosporales > Streptomycetaceae > Streptomyces > Streptomyces sp. NPDC015346. The sequence goes on from NZ_JBIBTW010000002.1 coordinate 859,196, forward strand.
TCGGCCTGGTCGCCACGCGGCTGCATCAGCACGATGAAGGACACGCCCTCGTCGCCGTGCAGGGTGGTGACGAATTCCACGTCGACGGACGACAGGGGCTTCTCGATCATCAAAACGCTTGTGAACACCTCAGGAGCCCTTCTGCGGAAACCATCCTTCCCCGTGTCCGCACGGGGACTGCAGGGTAAGTGTGCCCAGCGGAAGCTAACCGGAACGGCAAATTCCGGTTCGTGTCAGATCCGACGGTAGCGGGTGAAAAGGAACCCGGCCTCCTCCAGCACCGACGCCACGGAGAACCGCTGCGGGACGGCCACCGAAGGGCCTCCCGCGATCCGCTGGGCCGTGCCCGCGGTCATCGTCGGCGAGACCGTCAGGCACAGCTCGTCGAGGACTCCGGCCGCCACGAACTGCCCGAGCAGCCGGGGCCCGCCCTCGGTCAGCTGCCGCCGCAGACCCCGCTCGGCCAGTGCCGCCACCGCCCGGGCGGGCTCCACCCCTGGCCCGTCGCCCGCGATCACCACCTCCGCGCCCGCCTTCTCGGCCGCCTTCACCCGCTCGGCGGAGGCCGCGGCCCCGGTCAGGATCAGGGTCGGTACGAGCGGCTCGGTGAACAGGGGCAGCGAGAAGTCCAGCCGCAGGGAGGCGCTCACCACGGCGATCGTCGGCGCGGGGCCCTGCCCGGCCGCCTCCCGGCGGGCCGCGAAGGCCTCCCGGGCGCGGGCGGGACGGTACCCCTCCAGACGTACCGTCTCCGCCCCCACGACCACCACGTCCGCCAGGCCGCGCAGCGTCCCGAAGATCCGCATGTCGGTCTCGGAGGAGAGCGGCTGGGAGCGGCCCTCGTGCTGACCGGCGCCGTCGAGGGAGGAGACCATGTTGGCCCGCAGCCAGACGCCGCCGGGCGGCAGCGCCGGGTAGGCGTAGGCGTCGGCCAGCTCGTCGAGGGACCACTCCCGGTCCCCGGCGGTGGCGTCGTCGGCTGTCATGTCCGTCACAGGGAGCAGGCGTCGCATCCTCGCAGTCTGACACGGCGCTTACAGTGGGGAACTGTGTCGACCCGTGCCTCCCACGCCTCCCGCGCCCCGCGCGCCATAACCGAAGCGGCCTCCCACGAAGCCGCTCCGGTCTCCCTCTGTGCCCGGGAGCCGCATGTGCCCGCGGACCGGCTCGTCGCCGAGATGGTGCCGCCGCCGCGCTTCGACTCCGTACGGTTCGACACGTACATCCCGGACCCGAACCAGCCCAGCCAGATCGACGCGGTCAAGATCCTCGGCGGCTTCGCCGAGGGTCTGGGCGGGGCGCACGCCACCGGCGCGGGCAGGCGTCCGGTCCTCGGCCGCCTGTTCGCCAGGAAGCCGGCCGCGCCCACCGGGCCCCGCGGGGTCTATCTGGACGGCGGCTACGGCGTCGGCAAGACCCACCTGCTCGCCTCCCTCTGGCACGCCACGCCCGCCGAGCCGGCCCTCAAGGCCTTCGGCACCTTCGTGGAGCTGACAAACCTCGTGGGCGCGCTCGGCTTCCAGCAGACGGTGAAGACCCTCAGCGGGCACCGGCTGCTCTGCATCGACGAATTCGAACTGGACGACCCGGGCGACACCGTCCTCGTCTCCTCCCTGCTCAGCAGGCTCGTCGAGTCGGGCGTCGCGCTGGCCGCCACCTCCAACACGCTGCCCGGCAAGCTCGGCGAGGGCCGCTTCGCCGCCGCCGACTTCCTCCGCGAGATCCAGGGCCTGTCCGCCCACTTCCGCCCGCTGCGGATCGACGGCGAGGACTACCGCCACCGGGGGCTGCCCGAGGCGCCCGCGCCGTACTCCGACGAGCAGGTGACGAAGGCGGCGTACGCGACCCCGGGCGCCTCCCTCGACGACTTCCCGCACCTCCTCGACCACCTGGCCAAGGTCCACCCCAGTCGGTACGGCGCGCTGACCGACGGCCTGTCCGCCGTCTGCCTCACCGACGTGCGGCCGGTCCCGGACCAGTCGACGGCGCTGCGGCTCGTCGTCCTCGCCGACCGTCTGTACGACCGGGAGGTGCCGGTGCTGGCCTCCGGACTCCCCTTCGACCGGCTGTTCAGTGAAGAGATGCTGAAGGGCGGGTACCGAAAGAAGTACTTCCGGGCGATCTCCCGGCTCACCGCACTGGCTCGCGACGCAAAGGGACTGGTGGAGCAGTAGGTTGGGGGCCATACCCGATCGAAAGGGATTCATCATGGCCGCAACCCGTTCCGCCCGCGCCGCCTGGGAGGGCGACCTCCTCAAGGGCTCGGGAACCGTCTCCCTCGACTCGTCCGGCATCGGCGAGTACCCGGTGTCCTGGCCGGCCCGTACCGACGAGGCGGCGAACGGCAGGACCAGCCCCGAGGAGCTGATCGCCGCCGCGCACTCCTCCTGCTTCAACATGGCCTTCTCCAACATCCTGGCCAAGGCCGGCAACCCGCCGACCCGCCTGGAGACGAAGGCCGACGTCACCTTCGTGCCGGGCCAGGGCATCACGGGCAGCCACCTCACCGTCCGCGGCGAGGTCCCGGGCCTGGACGCGGACGAGTTCCAGTCCCTGGCCGAGGACGCCAAGAAGAACTGCCCGGTGAGCCAGGCGCTCGCGGGCACGACGATCACGCTGACCGCCGAGCTGGCCTGACCGATCGTCACCTGAGGCCGTTGTGGCCCGCATGGGTTCACGTGTCACCACGACGCGTGATACACATGCGGGCCATACGTCATACGTGACACGTTCACGCCAGGCGTGTGTCACTTTCACGTCACACCTGTCCGCCAACAGGAAGTGGGCTGCCGCCTCATGTCCGCAACACGACGTCAGATCCTGTCCCGCACCGGCGCGTCCGTCGCCGGGATCGCGTTCTCGGGCGCGTTCTCCGAACTCTTCGCGGGCAGTGCCGCCGCGAGCAGCGGCGCCGGATACGGCCCGCTCGTCCCCGACCCCGCCGGGCTCCTCGACCTCCCCGAGGGCTTCCGCTACAAGGTCCTCTCCCGCCAGGGCGACCCCCTCCGCTCCGGCGAGGGCCTGGTCCCCAGCAACCACGACGGCATGGGCGCCTTCGCCGGCCGCCGCGGCCGGGTGCATCTGGTCCGCAACCACGAGAACCGGGTCACCGGCAGGATAGGCGTCCCCACCGTCGAGGGGCTGACGTACGACCCCGCCGCCAAGGGCGGCTGCACGGCGCTGGAGCTCGACGGGCGCAACAACGTCCTCGGCGAGCGGGTCGCCATCGCGGGCACCGCCGTCAACTGCGCGGGCGGCCCGACCCCCTGGGGCACCTGGCTCACCTGCGAGGAGACCGAGGACAAGGCCGGCACGAACGGCTACACCAAGGACCACGGCTTCATCTTCGAGGTCGACGGCGCCGACCCGCACCGCACCGGGGCCGTACCGCTCACGGCGATGGGCCGCTTCCAGCACGAGGCGATCGCCGTCGACCCGAAGAGCGGGATCGTGTACGAGACGGAGGACGCCTTCCAGCATCCCTTCGGGCTCTTCTACCGCTTCCTGCCGGAGAAGCCGCTCGGCGGCCACGGTTCGCTGCGCGCGGGCGGCGCCCTGGAGGCCATGCGGGTGCCGGGGGTGCCCGACCTCTCCGTGATCCAGGAGACCGGGGCGAGCTTCGAGGGCGTCGAGTGGGTGCCCGTCCCGGACCCGCAGGCGGTCCAGACGCCGATCAGGCTGCAGGACTTCGGGCCGAAGGGCATCACGCACGCGCAGAAGCTGGAGGGCTGCTACTGGGGCGGGCGCGCGGTGTACTTCGTCTCCAGCTTCGCGCGCGCCAAGGACGGGTCCGGGGCGACCCACTTCGGCCAGGTGTGGAAGTACGAGCCGCACCGCCGCCGGCTCACCCTCGTCGTCGTCTTCGGCCCGAGCACCGACATCCAGCTGCCGGGCGAGTCGCCCGACAACATCTGCCTCGCGCCGGGCGGCGGCCTGATGGTCAGCGAGGACGGCGACGGCGCGCAGCACGTCTACGGCCTCAGCCGGAAGGGCGAGCTGTACCCGGTGGCGCGCGGGGCCCAGAACATCGGGACGCCCGAGGCCCCGGAGTGGGGCGAGTTCGCGGGCGTCACGTTCTCGCCGGACGGACAGACGATGTACGTCAACTGTTACGCGCCGGGGACGACGTTCGCGGTGACGGGCCCGTGGTGCTGACGTAGGCCCCCGCACCCGCACCCGCACCCGCTTCCGGTCGCGTCGGCGCGGCCGGTCGCGGGTGTGTCGATTCCGTCGCAGGATCGGGGGAAGGCGAGCGACGGACGGAAAGGGGCCCGGGGTGCAGAAGAAGAAGGACGGGGATGGGGAGAAGGAGAGGGACAAGGCGGCGCGGCCGGAGGTTCCGGCGCGGCCCCCGCTCCTACGTGACCGGCTGCGCGTCCCCGTCGGCGAGCCGGTCGACCTCTCCTCGTACGGCACCTCCGACATCCCGGCGGGACCGGCCGACAAGGCGGTCGGCATCGAGGCCATGACCGAGCTCGCCCCGCGCCTCGCCGACCTCCAGGAGCGGCTGTACGCGTCGAGCACGGCGGGCGACCGGCGCCGGATGCTCCTGATCCTGCAGGGCATGGACACCAGCGGCAAGGGCGGCACCGTCAAGCACGTGATCGGCTTCTTCAACCCCTCCGGCTGCCGGGTCCGGGCCTTCAAGGCGCCCACGGCACAGGAGCGAAGCCACCACTTCCTCTGGCGGATCAAGCGCTCGCTGCCGCTGCCGGGCGAGATCGGCATCTTCGACCGCTCGCACTACGAGGACGTCCTGGTCGCCCGCGTCCACGAACTGGTCCCCCATCGCGACCTCGGCCCCCGCTACGGCCAGATCAACCGCTTCGAGGAGTCCCTCGCCGAAGACGGCGTCACGGTCGTCAAGGTCTTCCTCCACCTCTCGTACGAGGAGCAGCGCAGGCGCCTGCTGGCGCGCCTCGACAACCCGGAGAAGCACTGGAAGTTCAGCCCGGGCGACATCGAGGAGCGGGCGCTGTGGTCGGCGTACCAGCGGGCGTACGAGATCGCCCTGGAGCGCTGCTCGACGGCCGCGGCACCGTGGTACGTGGTCCCGGCGGACCGCAAGTGGTACCGCAATTGGGCGATCAGCACGCTGCTCCTGGAACACCTGGAGTCCCTGGATCCGCGCTATCCGGAGGGCGACTTCGACGTGGCGGAGTGCCGCAGGAGGCTACTGGCCACGTGAGGGGTGACGCTCGTCGACGTAGCGCCTCAGCTCGCCAGAGATGTGGGGCGTCCCGTCCTCGGCCTTCCCCGCGAGTAGGGCGAGTGCGCCGCGCGATGCCAGCACGTCCAGCAGGTGGTCGATCGGGCGGAGGTCGTCCTGACCCCCTCGGTACAAGCGATCGGCGAAGCGTCCCATGAGTCTGTCCCTGCCGATCCCGGCCATGAAGGCGTACAGGGTCTCGCGTGCCGAGGCATTGAGCTGTTGGACGCCTTGGGAGAACCACACATCCTCGGATGTCGGCCGCCTTCTCGGCGCACCTCCGCCCAGCGACAGATGGGTGAGGATGCTGCTCGCCACACCCGGCAGTCCTGCCTCCACGAGGCCGAGCACGACAAGGAACGGGAACGTTTCGTCCGTACTCAGACGCAACGCCACCGAGCGAGCCGTGAACCGTAGGGGTGCGGCCGAGCCGTCGACGGCGTTGCGGATGAGTCCGACCGCCTGGGACGGCGTACCGGTACGGCGCATCACCCGGGAGAGGACGAGGTCGCCCTGTGAGCGGAACGGGCTCTCGAGATCTTCCAAGCCCTTGTAGAAGACGGCGACATTCCGTTCGGTCACCCGGGAGGACAGGGCCCCCACCCACGCATCCAGGACTCCGGCGCGAACGGATCGGTCCTCCAGCTCGGCGCGAAACCGGGCCACCTCCGGCGCGAACCGGACAAGGTCCTCCACCGCACGCAGCCTGCCGACATCGGTGACCAGCGTCTCCGGTGCCACCAGGCCCTCGCCCTGGTCCGCCAGCCAGCGCAGCAGCTCCCCCACCTCCTCCAGCGGCCGCGACCACGCCGCCTCCGTCAGTTCCCTCGCCGCCTCGGGGAAGTTCTCCTCCTCCCACAAACACAGCAGCTGGTCCTTGAAGGCCTCCAGGGGGACGTCCTCCGCCGGGCCCCGCTCCGCGAGCTCTTCCTCCAGGCGCAGGACGTGCTCCCGCAGGTCCTCGCTGCGGCGCTCGGCGTCCGCGCGGAGGCGTTCGGCGTCCTCGAGGTCCTTCCTCAGCTGTTCGATCTCCCGCAGGAGTCCCTGCTGTGAGGCGCCCCAGTCCAGGCGCAGCCGCGTGAGGTCGTCGGCGACGTGTCGGACCTCGGACTCCTTCTTCTCCAGGAGCGCGTGCAGGGCCTCGATGTTGCGGTGCGCGCGGTCGGTGTCCCGGCGGGAGCGGGCCAGTTCTCCCCGCAGGCTCTCCAGTTCGAACTCGGCCGGGTTGCAGACGCGCAGCGCCTCCAGGCGCTGGTTGCGCAGGGCCTCCTTGGCCGGCAGCTGGAGGGGGACCCCGACGTGCTCCTCGACCTCCGCGACGAGTCGGTCGATGAACTCCTGGGGCGCGAGCCGCTGCCCGCCCAAGTAGCGGGAGACGGCGGACTTGTCGAGATGGACGCGGTGCGCGTACTGGTTCTGGCTGATGCCGAGCCTGTTGAACAGCTCCCGCAACACGTTGCCCAGGGCCGCAACTTCGGCCACCTCGCCGCGCTCCACGCGCGACGAATTCCCCCGCGTACGGGCCACTTCGGTCATGCCGCTCCCCCCAAGGTGTTGACGCCGCTTCGGCAATCGGTTGCGGCTTTCGCAACGTACCTGATCGGACTGACGGTGATCTCGCCCGTCCGGGCCGACCACTCCGTCACTCCGTCCACCGAGGAAGGACCCACTCCGCTCATGCGTACTCTCCGCTGGGCACAGCGCGCGCTCATCGTGCTGGTGTCGACCCTGCCCCTGCTCGTCGTGACGCTGGCCTTCGTGCCCGCGCTGCTCGTTCTGCCGTTCTTGCGGCACCGTGCGCCGCACTCGCAGGCGATGGTGCGTCAGCTCACCGCGTGGACTCGCGCGCTGCTGCTGTCGAGCCGCGAGCGGTGAGCGATGCGATCGGATAACTTCCGTTCGTGACGATTTCTGTACGAAGAATGTCGGTGTTCGCTCTGTTGGGCGCCGTTCTTGTCGGCTGTGGCGGGTGCACGGCCGACACGGCGCCGCCCACCTCCGGTCCCACCGCCCGGGCGTCCGCCTCCGCCGCGCCCGGGCCGGCGACGGTGCGGAAGGCGCCGCCCACCATGGCGCCCGGGCCCGGCGGGGTGACCCCGGTCTACACGCGCCGCGCGCGGGGCGGGGACAAGGTCGTCGCGCTCACCTTCGACGCCGACATGACGGCCGATCAGGGCCCCCGGGCCGCCGGCGGGGAACGCTTCGACAACCCCCCGCTGATCGAGACCCTGCGGCGGCTGAAGGTCGACTCCACGATCTTCATGACGGGCCGCTGGGCCGAGGAGTACCCCGACCAGGCCCGGTCCATCGGCACCGATCCCCGCTTCGAGATCGCCAACCACTCCTACAGCCACTACGCCTTCGCCTCGCCCTGCTACGGCCTGCCGACGGTGGAGAAGCAGGACATGGCCGCCGACGTACGCCGGGCCTTCGACGCCTTCCGGAAGGCGGGGGCGCGCAATGTCGTGCCGTACTTCCGCTTCCCCGGCGGCTGCTACGACGACGAGGCGCTGCGCGCGCTCGGGCCCGCGAAGGTGACCGCGGTCCAGTGGGACGTGGTCAGCGGCGACGCGTTCGCCGAGGACGCGGACGCGGTCGCCGAACAGGTCCTCGCGGGCGTCCGGCCCGGCTCGCTCGTGGTCATGCACTGCACCCGCAGCGCCGCCCCCGTCACCGAGCAGGCGATCCGCCGGATCGTCCCGGAACTGCGGGCGCGGGGCTACCGCTTCGTCAAGGTCTCCGACCTGATGGCGACGACACCCTGACGACGACGCCCTAGCCTTGATCGCCATGACCACCATGGAGAAGATCCACGACATACCCGTCCTGATGTACCCCGCCGACGGCGAGATCATCGGCGGCGAGCGCGACGCCCTGGATCTCGTCGGCAACGCCATGTACCAGGGCGCGGCGTGGGTCGTGATCCCCGCCGACCGCCTCGACGAGTCCTTCTTCCAGCTGCGCACGCGGGTGGCCGGGGACATCGTCCAGAAGTTCGTCAACTACCGCGTGGGCCTGGCCGTGGTCGGCGACATCTCCCACCACATCGAGGGCAGCCCCGCGCTGCGGGACTTCGTCCGGGAGTGCGACCGGGGCACGCAGACGTGGTTCCCGGCCGACCTCGAGGAGCTGCGGGAGCGGCTGCGCAGATAGGGAGCCCCGGTGGGGGACAGGGCGTCCCTAGGGGAGGCGGGCCAGCACGTGGGCGTCGAGGAAGCCCCGCTCGGCGGCCGGGTCGTGGAGCAGCCGGGCGAACGGGACGAGGCCGGCCCCCGCCAGCAGCTCGGCGAACCGGTCCACCGGCCAGCTGTAGGCGGGCGTCACCTTGTGGTCGAAGCGGACCGGATCCGGTGCGTCGGTCCCGAAGAACGACACCAGGAGCAGACCGCCCGGTGCCAGGACACGCGCCTGCTCGGCGAGCAGCGCGGGCAGTTCCGCAGGCGGGGTATGGATCATCGAGTAGTGGGCCAGCAGGCCGCCGAGCGAGCGGTCCTCGACCGGCAGGGCCTCCATCCGCGCCTCGTCGAAGCGCAGCGCCGGGTGGGCCCGCCGGGCGTGGTCGACCATGGCCGGGGAGAGGTCGAGCCCGAAGGCGTCAAGGCCCAGGTCGTGCAGCATGGCCGTCAGATGTCCGGGCCCGCACCCGACGTCGGCCGCCCGTGGGTTCCCCGTCCCGCGCACCAGCTCGGCGAAGGTGCCGATCATGGCCCGCGCGAACGGCCGCGTCTCCAGCCGGTCGGCGAACATCGAGGCGTACAGCTCGACGACCCCGTCGTAGGCCGCCCTGGTCTCGTCCTGGTGCTCCTGCTCCATCACGGGGAGGAAGCTAACATCCGCGCACGCGTCGCCGGCCGGGGTGCGGGACAGGGCTCGCGGCCAGGCGGGACTTCGCGGCCGCGGACGCCGACGCGGCCTCAGCCGGAGCAGGCCGTGCGCTCGGCCTCGCGCCACTCGCAGACCGGGCAGAGGGTGATGCCCTTCGTCGACTCCGGGTACTCGGTCGGCTGCCGGCACAGCACGCACTCGGCGTACGGCCCCTCGACCGCCGTGGGCCCCGGCGTGGTGTCCGCGGGCTCGCAGTACGACGTGTTCTCGTCCATGTATTCGAGCGTACCCACTCTCACTCCCGCCAGGCAGTGGCCCGGCAGGCCAGGGCCACCGCGGCGGCCGAGACCGCCAGGGCGCCGGCGCACGCGAGCCAGGGCAGGTGGACGGTGGCCGTGCGCGAGCCGGTGATCAGTCCCGTCACCGCGTACTTCGCCGGGGAACCGCTCGTCACCAGGGCGAGGAGCGAGGCGAGGACGAGGGCGGCGAGCGACCAGCCCGGGGCGTGCAGGAGCGGCCGGGTGCACAGCGCGCCGACCGCCGCGCCGGTCAGGACACAGACGGCCGCGGCGAGAAGGCCGGCGGCGCCGGCCGCCACCGGTCCCACCCCGCGGAGGTCGCTCACCGCCGTCACCCCGAGAACCGCGACCGTGCCGAGGAGCGCCGCGCAGGCGACGGCCGCCAGGACCGCCGCCAGGTGCGCCCGCTCCCGCCCGGCCGCCGCGGCCACCACGGTGCGGGCGGCGGGCGGTTCCTGGTTCAGACAGATCCGTACGATCCAGGCCGTGACGGGGAGCAGCGCGGCGGAGGTGTACCCGAGGGCGCCGAGCACGGGCTCCCCGGCCCGCACGCCGACGCCGAGGAAGACCGCGTACAGCAGCAGCGGTGCGAGCCAGCGCTGGGAGCGCAGGAAGAGGTCGGTCTGATAGCGCAGCAGTGCGGTCATACCCGGACCCATACCCGGACTCATACCCGGACGCCTTCGGTGCTCAACTGGTGGATGTGCCAGGGCGGACGGGCGGCGAGCAGCGCCCGCAGCAGCGCGTCGGAGTGCGCGGCGTCGACGGTGCAGATGGTCGTCGTCCCGTCGACGCCGGGCGCGTAGGAGGGCGCGTACGAGGGCGAGCCGGGGAGCCCGTCGGGCAGCGCGCCCCCGCCCGAGACCACGATCCGTACGCGTGGGTCCATGCGGTGCGGTCGCCGGGCGCTCTCGGGCCGCACCCGTCCTCCCTCGGGCCGTGCCGGTGCCGGTCCCGCCTCGTGCCCTCGCGCTCGCGGCGCCTCGGGGCGCACCCGTCCCGTCTCCACCGTGAACACCGCGTCCGCCTCCCCCGCGAGCCGGCGCGGATCGTGGTCGACGAAGACCACCGTGCCGCCCGCCGCCACCCGGTCGCGGACCGCCCGGTCCAGTGCGTCGCGCGCGCCGGCGTCCAGACCGGTCCACGCCTCGTCGAGGACGAGCAGCGGCGGGTCCGCGAGCAGGGCCTGGGCGACGGCGACCTTCTGGCAGCTGCCCTTGGAGAGTTCGGCGAGCGGGGTGGCGGCGAACGCGCCCGCGCCGAAGCGCTCCAACCACTCCCCCGCCCTGGCGGCGGCCTCGGACCGCCCGAGGCCCTGGATACGACCGAGGTGCAGCAGGTAGCCGCCGGCCGTGAACGGCAGGGCGGCCGGGAACCGCTCCGGGACGTACGCCGTGCGCACCGGCCGGTCCGTGATCCGGCCGCGCGTCGGCGCGTCGATGCCCGCGATCAGCCGCAGGAGCGTCGACTTGCCGGTGCCGTTGGTGCCGGTGATCCGCACCAGGGCGCCGGCGGGCAGGCCGAGGTCGACCTCCCGCAGCACCCACGGGCCGCGCGGGCCGTAGCGGCGGCCGACGCCGTCGAGCCTCACGCCGGCCTCAGTTCGCCGAGGCCTTCTGCGCGGTCAGCTCGCTCGGCCGGACGATGACGAAGCCCTCGCCCTCCAGCTTCAGCTGGACCGCCTCGCCCGAACCGCCCCGCATCATCGAGCCGAGGGACTGCGAGCGGTGCAGCGAGGGGTGCAGCCGCTCGCTCCAGCCGACGACGGCGTCGGTGTCGACGAAGACCGGGGCCTGCGCGGTGACCGGGATGACGATCGGGGCGCCCTCGCAGACCAGGGCGATCTTTCCGTACCCGGAGAAGACGCTGTTGAAGAGGCCGCCGCCGGTCATGCCGGCGCCCTTCACCGTCTTGATCTCGTACGAGAGGGTGGGGTCGAAGCACAGGACGTTGCGGCCGTTCACGGTGAGCGCGTCGCCCTGCTCGATCTCGACGATGAAGCAGTTCTGCGCCTCGTGCGCGAACCAGGCCTCGCCCTGGCCTCGGACGGCCATCAGCGCGAGGCCCTCGCCCGTGACGGCGCGCTTGAGCATGCCGCCGATGCCCTGGCCCTTGCGCTCGAACCGGAGGTCGCCGCGGAAGGCGATCATCGAGCCCTGGCGCGCGTGCATCTCGCCGTTGACGACGTATCTGACGGCCTTGGCGTTCTGCAGGCTCATGCCCGGGAACGTCGCGGTCTCGGCGAGGTGCTCACCGGCGAAAAGATCGCTCTTCATGGAAGGCATCCTGGCCCGGAAGCGAGCGTTCCCACAAGAATCCCCGGTGAGGGCGGTGCCGGTGAGGGCGGTGGCAGACTTGCCGGGTGAGCAGCAACGAGACCGACACCCGTGACCTCAAGCCCCAGTTCGTCCTGCCCCTGGTCGTACGGATCGAGCGGGCCGAGCCCCCGGCCCGTACCGACGCGCTGGAGACGGCGGCCCGCGCCGTGCTTGAGATCCTCGCCGACGAGCGGTCCCACGGCGACGGGGAGTGGGCGCGGGCGATCACGGACTGGCAGGACGCCCGGATCCGCAAGGTGGTGCGCCGGGCGCGCGGCGCGGAGTGGCGCCGGGCGTCGGCGCTGCCGGGCATCACGGTGACCGGCGAGGCCGCGGAGGTACGGGTGTTCCCGCCGGTCCCGCTGGACGGCTGGCCCAAGGAGCTGGTCAAGCTCCAGGTGTCGGGCACCGACCTGGAGGACCCGGCCGAGCCCGGCGAGGTACCGGCGGGGGCGGCGGTCCTCTGGCTCAACCCGGAGCTGGACATGTCGGCGGGCAAGACGATGGCGCAGGCGGGGCACGGGGCGCAGCTGCTGTGGTGGCAGATGTCGGAGGCGGACCGCAAGGCGTGGCGTGGGGCCGGATTCCCGCTGGCCGTGCGGACCGCGCCGGCGGAGCGCTGGGCCGAACTGACCACGAGCGGGCTGCCGGTGGTACGGGACGCCGGGTTCACGGAGATCGCGCCCGGTTCGTGCACGGTCGTGTCCGCGTTCCCCGCGTCCCCCGTGATCGACGCGTCTGTCGGACCGCTCGGCGACTGAACGGAGCCGCTTCCCGATCCGTATCCCCCGATACCGCCAAGTGGCTTGTACGGCATTCCGGTTGGCGGTTCAGTCTGCGGTGACATCGACCGACAGCACGGGACAGTACGGGAGACATCTTGTCGCTACGCGTCAACGGGACGGCACTCATCATCGCGGCGCTCGTCGCCACGGTCGGCGCACTGGCCTTTCCGATCTGGTCCTACGCCGACCGCTCCGGCACCGGCCAGGCCAATCTCAACGCGTCGACCGTGGCCACCCAGTGGGGCCCGCTCTCGGCCACGGACCGGGATCTGCTGGTGAAGGTGCGGCTCGCCGGACTCTGGGAGCTTCCGGCGGGCCAGCAGGCCATCGAACGCGCCCCCAGCCGGGCGATGGTGGAGTGCGGCGACCATCTCGTCGTCGGCCACACCGACCTGGACCGGCGGGCGCGGGACGTGGCCGCGAAGCTCGGCGTCGAGCTGCCCAACCAGCCCACCGAGCAGCAGCAGGGATGGCTCAGGGAGCTGACGGCGGCGCGCGGGGAGGAGTACGAGCGGAAGTTCGCGAACCTGCTGCGCAACGCGCACGGGAAGGTGTTCGCGCTCATCGCGGAGGTCCGGCACACCACCCGTAACGCGCTGATACGGCAGCTGGCGAGCGACGCCAACCAGACGGTGCTCGACCACATCACCATGCTGGAGGCGACCGGGATGGTCGACTACGACGCGCTGGCGAACGAGGCGGCGGGCCGGAAGACGACGCCGCCGACCGGCCCGCCGGTGGTGCCGTCGCCCGCCGTGCCCTCGCCGGTCCGCCCGTCGGGGACGGACCAGTCGTACACCTCGCGCCCGGTGCCGGAGGCGGGGATCATGACGCCGCACGGCTGAGGTGGCGAGGCGGCGAGGCGGCCGGTGAACGCGTGCGAGGAACCTCAAATCAACCTCTGAACGTCCCCTCGACGGGATTCGAACGTCACCGGCGGGGCCATCACGTGGGGGACTGAAGGAGGGGGACATGACGGAACTCGGCACGGAACTCGGCACGGAACTCGGCATAGGCATCGGCTGGCGTCCCGAGATCGCGGAGGCGGTGGAGGCCCTGCCCGGCGTGGACTGGGTGGAGGTCGTCGCGGAGAACGTCTGCGTGGGACACCTCCCGGACTCGCTGACGCGGCTGCGTGCGCGCGGGGTCACGGTCGTCCCGCACGGGGTCTCGCTCGGGCTCGGCGGCGCGGACCGGCCGGACGCGGGGCGGCTCGCGGAGCTGGCGGCGAAGGCGACGGCGCTGGGAGCGCCGCTGGTGACGGAGCACATCGCGTTCGTCCGGGCCGGGGGGCCGCTCACCGCGACGCCGGCCCTGGAGGCGGGGCACCTGCTGCCGGTGCCGCGGACCCGGGACGCGCTGGACGTGCTCTGCGAGAACGTCCGGATCGCGCAGGACGCGCTGCCGGTGCCGCTGGCCCTGGAGAACATCGCGGCGCTGATCGCCTGGCCGGGCGAGGAGCTGACGGAGGGGCAGTTCCTGGCGGAGCTGGTGGAGCGTACGGGGGTACGGCTCCTGATCGACGTCGCCAACCTCCACACCAACCACGTCAACCGGGGCGAGGACCCGGCGAAGGCCCTCTCGGAGCTGCCGGTCGAGTCGATCGCGTACGTCCATGTCGCGGGCGGCCTCGCCCGCGACGGCGTCTGGCACGACACCCACGCCCACCCGGTCCCGGCCCCGGTCCTCGACATCCTGGCGGACCTGGCGTCCCGGATCTCCCCACCGGGCGTCCTGCTGGAACGGGACGACAACTTCCCGCCGCCCGAAGAACTGGCCTCGGAACTCCGATCGATCCGCCACACGCTGGCGGAGGCGTCCGGGACCGTCCCCGGGGCCGGCGGCGGGAAGGCCGCGCGGGCCGGGGCAGGCCGCGAGGGCGTCGCCGACGACGCGCGGGCGACCGCGCGCGATACCGCCGCCGGGTCCCCCACGGCGGCGACCGGCGGGTCGGGGCACCGGCCGGCAGCCGCGCCATCCGACGCCGGCGCACGAGCCGCCCTGAGGCCGGACGCACCGGCCGCCGGCGCCGGGTCCCCGACGCCAGCGACCGGCGGGGCAGGGCACCGGCCGGCAGCCGCGCCATCCGACGCCGGCGCACGAGCCGCCCTCAGGCCCGACGCACCGGCCGCCGCTGGCCGGCCGGATGCGGCCCGCCCGCTCCTCATCGGCGCGGGCGCCCGCGTCTCCGGCGGCCCGATGCCGAGGCCACCGGCCGCCCCGGCCGCCCCGGCCCCGGAGCCTCCGGCCGCCGCCGTGGTGGTCCCCGCGGTCGCCCCGGCACCGGAACCACCGACCGCCGACGTGGTGGTCCCCGCGGTCGCCCCGGCACCGGAACCACCGACCGACCCGGCCACGGCTCACGCGCACGGCACCGCCCGCCGGACGGTGGCGCCGGAGGCCGCCCGCCCCACCGAGGCGCCGGGAGCCGAAGGCCCCACCCCGACCGAGCCGGAGGGAGTCGACCGGGCGCGGGCTCGGGTCGCGCTCGCGCAGGTCGCGCTGTTGTCCGCGCTTGTCGCCGGGACGCCCGCGCCCGAGGGGTTCGACACGCGGCGGCTCGGGGTGCAGAGCCGGGCGCTCGTGGCCAAGCGGGCCGGGGTCGTCGCCAAGGTCGCCCCGGAGCTGCCCGAGATCCTCGGCGACGGCTACCGGCCCGCGTTCCTCGCGTACGCCAAGTCCCGTCCCATGTCGGGCGGTTACCGCCGTGACGCCCTCGACTTCGCCGAGCACCTGCTCGTCGCGGGACGGCCCGAGGACCCCGGCGCCCGCCGCCGCCTCACCCACTGGTGGCAGGACCGCGCGGGCGCCCGCCCCCCGGGCCGCGCCACCCGCATCGCCCGCGCCGCCCGCGCCGCACTGGTCAGGAGGTGAGGGGAGCGTGAACGCACTCGCCGTCGTCTTCCACCTGGCCGCCGTCACCTGCGCCGTCCTCCTGATCGTCAAGGTGTCCCGCACCCGCGCCGGTACCGGCGGCCCCGTCCACGACCGCCACGAGGCGGCCTTCCTGAACGGCGGTCCCGCCCGGGTCGTCGACGCGGCCCTCGCCGCGCTGCAGGCCGACGGCCGGATCGCGATCGGCGGCCCCGGTATCGTCGCCGTCGTGCGCCCGACGGCCCACGACCCCGTCGAACGCGCCGTCCTGCAGGCCCACGCGGCCGCCCCGCACGGCGCGCTGCACCACCTGCGCCTGACGGTCATGCGCCACCCGGCCGTCCAGGAGATCGGCGACGCGCTCGCCGCGCGCGGGCTCATCGTCACGCCCGCCGCCCGCCGCTCGGCGGTCCGCCTGAGCGCCGCCCTCGGCGTCGCCTGCGTCGTCCTGGTCCCCGTCTGCCTCGTCCTCACGGTCGTCGACCTGGCGCGGGCGGACGCCTTCGACCTTCCCGTCCCGTTCGTCCTCAAGGTGCTGCCCGCGCTGGCGGGCGCCGGCATCACGGCCGTGGTGTGCGGCTCGATCGCCTCCGGCCGGGTCACCCCGGCGGGCCGCCGCGCCGTCGCCGCGTACGCGCGGGCGTCCGGCCATCTCGCCGACGCGGGCCATCTGGTCGCCCTGCACGGGCTGCGCGCCCTGCCGGACCCGGTCCTGCGGGAGCAGTTGCTGGCGGCGGCCCGCGTGTACGCGCCCCGGCGCCGGGGCGGCGGCGGGGCCCAGGCCCCGTACTCACCGGCGTACACGGACGACACCGCCGGCCTGGTCACCGTCTGGTGCGCGACCGGAGCGGGCGGCGGCAGCGGCGGAGGCGGCTGCGGGGGCGGGAGTGGGAGCGGTTGCTCCGCCGGTTCCTGTTCCGGCGGAGGCTCCAGCTGTTCGGGCTCCGGCGGGTCGAGCTGCTCCAGCGGGTCGAGCGGGTCCGGCGGAAGTTCCTGTTCCAGCAGCAGCGGGTCGAGCTGTTCCAGTTCGAGCTCCAGCTCCTGACGGCCATCGGGGGCATTGCCCCCGACACCCCCCGGCGGTCCTTGTACAAGTGGTGCGCTCGTGCCGACCATCCTTCCGTCCGTCCGCGTACGAAGGAAGGGAAGTGGCGATGAGAACGCTCGCGCTGTTCGGGGCCGCCGGGTCGTTGGTGCTGTCCTCACTCGCCGGCTCACTCGCCGCCGCGCCCGCCACCGCCGCCCTGGACGCCCCGCCCGCCGAGGAGCGCGGCACCCTCCTCGCCGCCCGCAGAGCCGCCGCCGAGGGCATCGACTTCACCACCTGCCCGGCGGTGGAGCAGCTCCCGGCGTCCGTCCGGTGCGGCACGGTCCGGGTCCCCCTCGACTACGCGAACCCCGACGGCGCCCGGATCCCGCTCACCGTCAGCCGGGTCAAGGCCTCGGGCCCGGCGGGCAGCCGTCAGGGCGCGCTCGTCTACAACCCGGGCGGCCCCGGCGCCTCCTCGACCTACTTCCCGATGGCGGCGGGGCTCCCCGCCTGGAAGCGGATCGCGGCCGTGTACGACCTGGTCGGCTACGCCCCGCGCGGTGTGGGCCGCTCCGCCCCCGTCTCCTGCCAGGACCCGGCCGACCGCGCCAAGGGCCCGACGCCCGCGCCCTCCGAGCCCTCGGAGGTCTTCAAGCAGGAGCGCGTCGCCCGCGCGAAGACGTACGCGCGGGGCTGCGCGCAGCGCACCGGCGCGGCCCTGCGGCACTACCACTCGCTCAACAACGCGCGCGACCTGGAAGTGCTCAGGGCGGCTCTCGGCGAGCCGCGACTGACGTACATGGGCGCCTCGTACGGCACCTACTTCGGCGCGCTGTACGCGACGCTCTTCCCGCAGCGGGTGCGCCGGATGGTCTTCGACTCGCCGGTCCATCCCGCGCCACGGCATATCTGGTACGTCAACAACCTCGACCAGTCGCTCGCCTTCGAGCGCCGCTGGGCCGACTTCCGCACCTGGGTGGCCAAGCACCACAAGGTGTACGGCCTGGGGAGCACGGCGCAGGAGGTGCTGGTGAGCTACGAGAAGGTCCGCGTCGAGCTCGCGGCGCGGCCCGCGGGCGGCACCGTGGGCCCGGGGCAGCTGCACGCGGCGATGCTCCAGACCGGCTACCACGACCGTTTCTGGGCGCCCCGGGCGCACGCGCTCTCCCGCTTTCTGAAGGGGGATCCGAAGCCGCTGATCGAGCAGGCCGCGCCGAAGGACGAGGGGTTCGCCGAGGCCTCCAACGGCAGGGCCGTCTACACGGCGGTGCAGTGCAACGACGCTCCCTGGCCGGAGGACTTCGCCGTATGGGACCGGGACAACACCCGGCTCGCGAAGATCGCCCCGTTCGAGACGTGGGACAACGTCTGGATGAATCTCCCCTGCGCCTACTGGAAGGCGCCCCGGCAGAAGCCGCTGGACGTGCGGACGGGCGTCGGCGTGCTGCCGCCGGTGCTGATCCTGGCCGCCGAGCGCGACGCGGCCACTCCGTACGAAGGAGCCCTGGAGCTGCAGCGCAGGCTGTCGGGTGCGGCCCTCGTGACCGAGCGGGACGCCGGTACGCACGGCATCGGCGGGGGTCCGAACGCCTGCGTCAACGGGCACCTGGAGACGTACCTGCTGACGGGCGCGGTCCCCGGAAAGACGCCGGTGCGGCGCGCGTCGTGCGCGCCGCACCCGGAGCCGGACCCGGTGTCGCTGGAGCGGCGGAGGGAGCTCCCGCCCGCCGTCTGATCTTCCGGGTCAAGGGGTGAGGGCCCGGCTGGACGCCGGGCCGTCACCAAGTTCGTACGGCCGTCAGGCCAGGCCGGAGACGAGCTCCGCGACGGAGCGGCGGCGGCCGGTGTAGAACGGGACCTCCTCGCGGACGTGCATCCGCGCCTCGGACGCGCGCAGGTGGCGCATGAGGTCGACGATGCGGTGCAGCTCGTCGGCCTCGAAGGCGAGGATCCACTCGTAGTCGCCGAGCGAGAACGAGGCGACCGTGTTGGCGCGGACGTCGGGGAAGCCCCGCGCCATCTTGCCGTGGTCGGCGAGCATGCGGCGGCGGTCCTCGTCCGGCAGCAGGTACCAGTCGTAGGAGCGCACGAAGGGGTAGACGCTCACGTAGTCGCGGGGCGTCTCGTCGGCCAGGAAGGCCGGGATGTGCGACTTGTTGAACTCGGCGGGGCGGTGCAGCGCCATGTTCGACCAGACCGGCACGAGCGCACGGCCCAGCTTGGTGCGGCGGAAGAGGTTGTACGCCTCCTGGAGCTCGTCGCTCGTCTCGGCGTGCCACCAGATCATGACATCGGCGTCGGCGCGCAGACCGGAGAGGTCGTACGTGCCGCGGATGGTGATGTCCTTGGCCGCGAGCTGGTCGAAGAGGTCCTGGACCTCCTCGGCGTAGCCGGCGCGGTCCTCGGGCAGGTTGTCGCGCAGCTTGAACACGGACCACAGGGTGTAGCGGATGACCTCGTTGAGGTCCTTCGCCTTCTTACCGGCGTTCGGGATCTTTTCGGGCGCACTCATACGCCTATTCTCGCCCGTCACGGACAGTGCCCCGCACCAGGGTCCACCGTTTTCGACGTGGCGATGATCTCGTCCGCGATATGCCCCGCGATCTACCCCGCGATCTCCCGCGCGATCTCGTCGGCGGCGCGGGTCGCCGACGCGATGCAGGCGGGGATGCCGACGCCGTCGTACACCGCCCCGGCGAGGCGCAGTCCGGGCACGGCCGCGACGGCCGCGCGGATGCGGGAGACCCGGGCGAGATGGCCGACGGGGTACTGCGGCAGGCCGTCGATCCAGCGGGTGACGGTGGTGGCGACGGGCCGGACGGTCAGTCCGGTCGCGGCGCCGAGGTCCTTCAGGGACACCTCCACGAGGTCGGCGTCGTCGCGGTGGACCTGCTCCTCCTCGCCGTAGCGGCCGACGGAGGTGCGCAGTACGAAGAGGTCGGGGGCGGCGTCCGTCACCCACCGCCACTTCTGGCTGGAGAACGTGGACGCCTTGATGGTGTGCCCGTCGACGGGCGGCACGAGGAACCCGGACCCGGGCAGGCCGTGGAGGTCGGAGCGCCGGAAGGCGAGGGTGACCAGCGCCATCGAGGCGTACTCGACGGCGCCGAGTTCGGCGGAGGCGGCCGGCACCTCGTCGGCGAGGAGCTCGGCGGCGGACCAGGCCGGGGCGGCGACGACGACACCGTCGGCGAGGAGGGTCCGGCCGGGCGTGACGACCTGCCATCGGGTGCCGGGCGCCGCCGCGGCCCCGGGGCCGTGGGTCGCCACGACGCGGCGGAGGGCGATGACCGGGGCGTGGTTAAGGATCTCGCCGCCCGCGGTGCGGATCGCGTCCGCGACGGCGCCGGGCAGGGTGCCGATCCCGCCCTCGATGCCCATGAACGCCGGGCCGCCGAGGCCGGTGGCCGCACCGGCGGCGTCGGCCGGGGTCGCCGCGCCGGCCTGCTGGACGGCGCGGACGGCCGCGGTGAGCGTCCGGTGAACGCGGGCCGCGTCGAAGAGCTTGGGCACGGCGGCCCGCAGGGAGATCCGGTACGCGTCACCGGCGTACACCCCGCCGAGCAGCGGCTCCACGAGCCGGTCGACGACCTCGTGGCCCATCCGCTCGGCGACGTACGCGCCGATGGCGATGTCGTCGCCGATGTCGGTCGGGGGGAGTTCGCGGTCCTGACCGACCCGGCGCACGCCCTGCTCGGAGAGGAGCCCGACGAGCGCCTCGCCGTCCGCGGGGACGCCCATCACATGGCCCTTGGGCATCGGGATCAGCGTTCCGCGCGACCAGACGGAGGCGGTGGTGGTGGCCGGGGCCTGGAGGCGGTCGCCGAGGCCGACGGCCCCCGCGAGGGCGACCGCCTCGGGGCGGCGGGCGAGCAGCGACTCCGCGCCGAGGTCGACGGGGGCGCCGGCGATCTCGCCGGCGAGCAGCTTGCCGCCGAGCCGGTCGCCGCCTTCGAGCAGCGTCACCCGCACGCCGGCGGAGGTCAGCCGGTGGGCGGCGGCGAGTCCGGCGATCCCGCCTCCCACGACGACGACGTGAGCCCGTGTCGCCGGAGCCGCCTGAGCCGCCGGTGCCGCCGGTGTGCGCCTCGATGCCTGCCCGGATGCCCCGGCCGTGGTGTCCGCGTTCATGGCTCCACTCTCTCAAACCCGTTCCGAGGCCAGAACGTGACCGCTTCGCTACCGCCCCAGGGCAACCCGCGCCCCCCTCCCGTACGTCGAACCGTCAACACTCACCATCACCCCCGGGGGGATCCACATGCGTGGAGCGCGAATGGCGGCCGCGGCGCTGCTGACGGCCTCGCTGGCGCTGGCCGGCTGCGGAGCGTCGGACAGCGGCGACGGCGGCGGCGCACAGAAGGGCCTGAGTGACGCCAAGGGGGCCGAGGGCGCGGCCGACAGAGGGTACGAACAGGCGGCGCCGGACGCGGCCAGGTCCTCAGGCACGGGTACGGGCGCGGGCGCCGACGCGGGCACGGGCAAGAAGCCGGCCGCGCCCCGGCAGCACGTCATCCGTACCGCCGAGGTCTTCGTGGAGGTCAAGGACGCCGCCAAGGCACTGGACACGGCCCGCCGGATCACCGTGGGCGCGGGCGGACAGATCGCGAACGAGTCGACCGAGCGGGTCGACGACACGCACGTGACCTCGCGGATCGTGCTGCGGGTGCCGCAGGAGCGGTACGAGTCGGTGCTCGCGGAGCTGGCGGGCACCGGCAAGCTGTTGTCCCGGAAGGCGGAGGCCAAGGACGTCACCGAGCAGGTGGTCGACGTGGAGAGCCGGATCGCCACCCAGCGGGCGAGCGTCGCGCGGGTGCGGGCGCTGATGGACCGGGCGACGAGGCTCGAGGACGTGGTGACCCTGGAGGGCGAGCTGAGCCGCCGTCAGGCGGACCTGGAGTCGCTGCTGGCCCAGCAGGCCTCGCTGAAGGACCGTACGTCCCTGTCGACGATCACCCTCGAACTGACCGAGAAGGAGGCGGAGAAGCCGGCCGGGAAGGAGGACCGTCCCGGCTTCCTGGACGCGCTCGCCGGCGGCTGGAGCGCGCTGGTGACGGCGCTCGCGTGGGTGGCGATCGTGCTGGCGGCGGTCGCCCCGTGGCTCGCGCTGGTCGCGGTCCTGTACGCGGTGTGGCGGTGGCTGCTCCGGCCGCGCCTGACGCGACGCGGTGTCCCGGCCGCTCCCGCTCCCGCCCCGGGCGGTACATCCCCGGCACCGATCCCGGCACCGGCCTCCGCCCCCGCCGCGGGACCCGCTCCGGGATCTGACACGTCTTCGGGCGGGCGGCGGGACTGAACGACCGCCGGGACGTAGCGTGTTCGTATGAGTGAACGACTGGTGGTCATCGGTGGCGACGCGGCGGGCATGTCCGCCGCGTCGCAGGCACGCAGGCTCAAGAAGTCCGGGGAACTGGAGATCGTCGCCTTCGAACGCGGCCACTTCGCCTCGTTCTCGGCCTGCGGCATCCCGTACTGGGTCGGCGGCGACGTCGCCGAACGCGACCAGCTGATCGCGCGCACCCCCGAGGAGCACCGGGAGCGGGACATCGATCTGCGGATGCGGACCGAGGTCACCGAGCTGGACGTCGAGCGGCAGCGGGTCCGTACCCGCGACCTGGAGTCGGGCGCGGAGGCGTGGACCGGCTTCGACAAACTGGTGATCGCGACCGGGGCCCGTCCGCTGCGGCCGCCGCTGCCGGGGATCGACGCCCCGGGGGTGCACGGGGTGCAGACCCTGGACGACGGGCAGGCGCTGCTCGACTCGCTGGAGCGTACGGAGGGCCGGCGGGCGGTGGTCGTCGGCGCCGGGTACATCGGTGTGGAGATGGCCGAGGCGCTGCTGAACCGGGGCTATGAGGTGACCGTCCTGAACCGGGGCGAGCAGCCGATGGCGACGCTCGACCCGGACATGGGACGGCTGGTGCACCGGGCGATGGACGGCCTGGGCATCACGACGGTCGGCTCGTCGGCCGTCACCAAGATCCTCACCGGTGACGACGGCCGGGTCCGGGCGGTGGCGACGGACGACGCGGAGTACCCGGCGGACGTGGTGGTCCTCGGCACGGGCGTGGTGCCGGAGACGGGTCTGGCACGGGCGGCCGGGCTGCCGCTGGGGGCGTACGGAGGGCTGCTGACCGATCTCGCGATGCGGGTGCGGGGTCACGAGAACATCTGGGCGGGCGGGGACTGCGTCGAGGTCCTCGACCTGGTCTCGGGCCGCGAGCGCCACATCGCGCTGGGCACGCACGCCAACAAGCACGGCCAGGTCATCGGGTCGAACGTGGGCGGCGGCTACGCCACGTTCCCGGGCGTGGTCGGTACGGCGGTGTCGAAGGTGTGCTCGCTGGAGATCGCCCGGACGGGGCTGCGCGAGAAGGACGCCCGCGAGGTCGGTCTCGCGTATGTGACGGTGACGGTGGAGTCGACCAGCAGGGCGGGTTACTACCCGGGCGCGGCTCCGATGACGGTGAAGATGCTGGCGGAGCGCCGTACGGGCCGGCTGCTCGGCGTGCAGATCGTCGGGCGGGAG
This sequence comes from Streptomyces sp. NPDC015346, assembly GCF_043078785.1. Classification (NCBI taxonomy): domain Bacteria; kingdom Bacillati; phylum Actinomycetota; class Actinomycetes; order Kitasatosporales; family Streptomycetaceae; genus Streptomyces; species Streptomyces sp. NPDC015346. Next base: position 882,062 of record NZ_JBIBTW010000002.1, read on the forward strand.
GGCGCGGCGAAGCGGGTGGACATCGCGGCCGTGGCGCTGACGGCGGGGATGACGGTGGAGCAGATGACGGCGCTCGATCTGGGGTACGCGCCGCCGTTCTCCCCGGTGTGGGACCCCGTTCTGGTCGCCGCGCGGAAAGCGCTGGCAGCCGTTCGGGCGGCGGGCTGACCCGGGCGGAGCAGCGACGCGTCGTGACAGTTTGCGAGCCATCATTCACCATGCGTCACTGATCGCATGATCCGACACACCGTGCGAGCGCTCTGCGCCGCTTCACTCATCGTCGCCCCGCTCGCTCTGAGCACCCCCGCGCACGCCGTGACCTGCACGGTCAACGGCTTCTCCCGAACCGCCACCCACCTGACCGGCACGGCCGGCAACGACTACATCCGCTGTGCGTCGATTCCCGCCGGCCACTCGGTCGACGGCCTCGGCGGCAACGACTACATCTCCGTCACCGGCACCGTGGCGCAGGGCGCCGAGGTACGCGGCGGCACCGGCAACGACTACATGCAGGTCAGCACCAACAACGGCCTCGTCGCCGGCAACGAGGGCGACGACTACATCCAGGTCAACACCAACAACGGTGTCGTCTCCGGCGGCGCCGGCACCGACTCCTGCCAGGTCGCCTCGGGCAACGCCCCGCAGGCCGACTGCGAGGTGGGTTGACGCTCACCGGAAACGGTCCCGGCCCGCCACCCCGAACAGAGAGGGTGGCGGGCCGGGCCCCGTGTCGTGTCCGTAGGGCCGTCAGACGGCGGTGCGCGTGTGGACGTACTCCACCAGGCGCGTCAGCGCGTCCGGGTCGGTCGTCGGCAGCACTCCGTGCCCCAGGTTGAAGACGTGCCCTTCGAGAGCCTTCGCGGCGGCCAGGACCTCGTCCGTCTTCGCCTCCACGGCCTCCCGCGAGGAGAACAGCACGGCAGGGTCGAGGTTGCCCTGGAGCGCCTTGCCGGGGCCGACGCGGCGGGCGGCCTCGTCCAGCGGGACGCGCCAGTCGACGCCGACGACGTCCGCGCCCGCCTCGCCCATGAGGCCGAGCAGCTCACCCGTACCGACACCGAAGTGGATGCGCGGGACGCCGTACGGGGCGACCGCGTCGAAGACCTTGGTGGAGGCGGGCATCACCGAGCGGCGGTAGTCGGCGGGGGCCAGGGCGCCCACCCAGGAGTCGAAGAGCTGGACGGCGGAGACGCCGGCCTCGATCTGGACCGTGAGGAAGGCCGAGGTGATCTCGGCGAGCCGGTCGAGCAGATCGGCCCAGAGCTCCGGGTCTCCGTACATCAGCGCCTTGGTGTGCTCGTGGTTGCGGGACGGACCGCCCTCGACGAGGTAGCTCGCGAGGGTGAAAGGTGCGCCCGCGAAGCCGATGAGCGGGGTGGAGCCCAGCTCGCCGGTGAGCATCCCGATGGCCTCGGTGACGTAGTGGACGTCCTCGGGGGTCAGGTCGCGCAGCCGGGCCAGGTCGGCGCGGGTACGGATGGGCTCGGCGACGACCGGGCCGACGCCGGGCTTGATGTCGAGGTCGATGCCGATGGCCTTGAGGGGGACGACGATGTCGCTGAAGAAGATCGCCGCGTCCACCTTGTGGCGGCGCACGGGCTGCAGCGTGATCTCGGTGACCAGCTCGGGCCGCATGCAGGACTCGAGCATCGGGATGCCCTCGCGGACCTTCAGGTACTCGGGCAGCGAGCGCCCGGCCTGCCGCATGAACCAGACCGGCGTGTGCGGCACCGGCTCCCGCCTGCACGCCTTCAGGAACGGGGAGTCGTACGTCTGCGCTGGCGGCTGTGTCCGCTGGCCCGAGGGGCTGTCGTTGGCACTCACGCCCAGAATCTTCGCATGTGCGCTGAAAGCCGCTCGCCCGGGCCGGGTGTCCCTCCCTGCGCGAGGCCCCCGTTCCGCCTACTCTTCCCCGCATGGCTGCGGCGCAGGGACATTTTTCCGATCATTCCGACGGCGACGGAGGGGCGGGCGACACGGCGGGCACCACCTCGAACGGCACGGAGGCGAACCCGATGCCACCCGTTTTCCGGCGGGCGGTGGAGGCGCTGCGTGCGGCCCGGCCGCGGCCGGAGATCGAGATCGATCCGACCCGGCCGCCGCAGCGGCTGGCGCCGTACGCGTACGCGCTGGAGGCGGCCGTCGTCGAGGGCGAGGAGGACCTGGCCGACGGCCGGCTCGTCCTGCTGCACGACCCGGCCGGGCACGACGCATGGAAGGGCACGTTCCGCCTGGTGACGCTGGTCCGGGCGGAGCTGGAGCCCGAGATGGCGGCGGACCCGCTGCTTCCGGAGGTCTGCTGGTCCTGGCTGACGGGCGCACTGGAGGCGCGCGGGCTCGGGTACGGGGAGGCGAGCGGTACGGTCACGCAGGCGGGCTCCCATTACTTCGGGGGTCTCGCGGAGCGGCGTCCGGCGACCCAGATCGAGATCCGGGCGTCCTGGACTCCGCAGGAGGTGGTGGCGGGCGTGCCGGACACGGGGGCGCATCTGGCGGCCTGGTGCGATCTGCTCTGCCAGATCGCGGGCCTGCCGCCGACCGCGCCGGATCCGGGCGCGGGCACGACCTCGGGCGCGGGCATCGTGTCGCTGCCCCAGCGCAGGGGCCCGCAGCAGCCGTAGGGCGGCCCGGCCCGACAGCTCCTCAGGCGCTGTCCCGGGCCCCCCGGACGGAGGCTCACTCGTAGGATGATCGATCACGCGTCCGAATTGCCCGAATTGTTACTCACCAAATCGTGATCTTTCCCTAAAGGCGGGCGCCCGAGCTGCCGAAGAGGTCAATGACCCCTTCACCGCTCGGGTCGCCCCCGGCTTCTTCCCCGAGCCGGCTCCGTCCCGCATCTCCCCAGGAGGCCGTGTGTCCGTTCTCCTCGAGCAGCCCGCAAGCCTGGTCGCCTACCGACCGAACAAGCCGACCGCCATGGTCGTCGTGGCCGACCCGCGCGTCCGCTCCACCGTCACCCGCCACCTGTGGGCCCTTGGAGTACGCGACGTCATCGAGGCGTCCTCCATCGCGGAGGCCCGCCCCCGCGTCGGGAACCCCCGCGACATCTGCGTGGCCGACGTCCACCTCCCCGACGGCAGCGGCCTGACGCTGCTCTCCGAAACCCGCGCGGCGGGCTGGCCCAACGGCCTCGCCCTCTCCGCGGCCGACGACATCGGTGCCGTACGCAACGCCCTGGCCGGCGGCGTCAAGGGTTACGTCGTCACCGGTACGCGTACGAACATCGGGCACCCCACCCGCCCCGGCGCCGCCCCCATCGGCGCCGCGGCCGCCCGCCTCGGCCACCGCCGCCCCCCGGGTGCCCCGAGCCACCCGGGCGGCTACCGCGAGCTCTCCGGCCGTGAGGTCGAGGTGCTCCGGCTGGTCGCCGAAGGCCAGTCGAACAAGGCCATCGGTGTCTCGATGGGCCTGTCCGCCCTGACCGTGAAGAGCCACCTCGCCCGCATCGCCCGCAAGCTGGGCACCGGCGACCGCGCCGGCATGGTCGCGGTGGCGCTGCGCACCGGGATCATCCACTGAACGGGACGGCTCCGCCGCACCCGACGGCCCCCTGAGCGGTCGAGGAAAGATCAGCGCCTGTCGACGGAACGTTCCGTCGGCAGGCGCTTGCCGTTCACAGATACCCTTGACACGTGACCGACGCCCAAGAGACCGCAGCAGACACAGCACTGCGAACCACCGGGGGCGCTCCCCCGGACGACGACGTCCCTGCGAATGGGCTGCCGATCCCGCTGCTGGAGCCCCGCGAGGGCATCCCGCCGGTGGTCGCGAGCGACGACGCCCTGCGGGACGTCATCGCCGCCTTCGCCGCCGGCCGGGGCCCCGTAGCCGTCGACGCCGAGCGCGCCTCCGGCTACCGCTACGGGCAGCGCGCCTATCTCGTCCAGCTCCGCCGCGAGGGCGCCGGGACCGCGCTCGTCGACCCGGTGGGCTGCCCGGACCTCTCCGGTCTTGGCGAGGCGCTCGCCGGGACCGAGTGGATCCTGCACGCGGCGACCCAGGACCTGCCCTGCCTGCGGGACATAGGCATGGTGCCGACGCGGCTGTTCGACACCGAGCTGGCCGGCCGGCTCGCCGGCTTTCCCCGGGTCGGGCTCGGCGCGATGGTCGAGTCCGTCCTCGGCTACGCCCTGGAGAAGGGCCACTCCGCCGTCGACTGGTCCACCCGTCCGCTGCCCGAGCCGTGGCTCCGGTACGCCGCGCTGGACGTCGAGCTCCTCGTCGACCTGCGTGACGCGCTGGAGAAGGAGCTCGACCGGCAGGGCAAGCTGGAGTGGGCCCACCAGGAGTTCGACGCCATCGCCGCGGCCCCGCCCGCGCCGCCGCGCCAGGACCCGTGGCGGCGTACGTCCGGCATGCACAAGGTGCGGCGCCGGCGTCAGATGGCGGTCGTGCGCGAGCTGTGGACGGCGCGGGACCGGATCGCCCAGAAGCGCGACGTCTCGCCGGGCAAGGTGCTCAGCGACGCGGCGATCGTGGAGGCCGCCCTCGCGGTGCCGCCGAACGTCGCCGCCCTGACCGCGCTGCCGGGCTTCGGCCACCGCATGGGCCGGCGCCAGCTGGAGCAGTGGCAGGCCGCCGTCGACCGCGCGAAGGCGCTTCCCGACCTGGAGCTGCCCCAGCCGGGCCAGCCGCTCGCCGGGCCGCCCCCGCCGCGCGCGTGGGCGGACAAGGACCCGGTGGCCGCAGCCCGCCTGTCGGCGGCGCGCACCGCGATCTCGGCCCTCGCGGAGGAGCTGAACCTCCCCCAGGAGAACCTGATCACCCCGGACACGGTCCGCCGGGTCTGCTGGGAGCCGCCGGCCCCGGTGTCCGCCGAGACGATCGCGGAGGCCCTGACGGCCTGCGGCGCCCGCCGCTGGCAGGTCGGCCTCGTGACGCCGCTCCTGCTGACGGCGCTCGCCGCGACCGAGTAGGCCCGAAGCCATGAACGACGTGAAAGCCCCCGGCACCCCGCCGGGGGCTTTCGCGTCCCCCTTTCGGGGTGTGACCTTCGCCGCTTGGGCCCCAAGGGCTGGGCAGCCTGGTTACCCACAAGTAGCATGGGGGAAGCAAGCGCGCGCTTAGGCGTGCGCCGCAGCAGTGCAGTGCCATCCCGCACCTGGAGGAGAGCCATCGTGCCTCGTACCGTCAGGGACGTCGTCTTCGTCGACGGCGTCCGCACCCCGTTCGGCAAGGCGGGCCCGAAGGGCATCTACCACGAGACCCGCGCCGACGATCTCGTCGTGAAGGCCATCCGGGAGCTGCTGCGGCGCAACCCCGGCCTCGACCCCGCGAAGATCGACGAGGTCGCCATCGCCGCGACCACGCAGATCGGTGACCAGGGCCTCACCCTCGGCCGCACCGCCGGCATCCTCGCCGGGCTGCCGCAGTCCGTCCCGGGCTACTCCATCGACCGCATGTGCGCCGGCGCCCTCACCGCCGTGACCAGCGTCGCCGGTTCGATCGCCTTCGGCGCGTACGACGCCGTCATCGCCGGTGGTGTCGAGCACATGGGCCGCCACCCCATGGGCGAGGGCGTCGACCCGAACCCGCGCTTCGTGTCGGAGAAGCTCGTCGACGAGTCCGCCCTGTTCATGGGCATGACCGCCGAGAACCTGCACGACCGCTACCCGAGCATCACCAAGCGGCGCGCCGACGAGTACGCCGTGCGCTCGCAGGAGAAGGCCGCCAAGGCGTACGCCGACGGCAAGATCCAGCAGGACCTGGTGCCGGTCTCGGTCCGCCGCACCTCCCCCGAGGCCGGCGAGACCGGCTGGGGCCTGGTCACCGCCGACGAGCCGATGCGCCCGGGCACGACCCTGGAGTCGCTGGCCGGCCTGAAGACGCCGTTCCGCGTCCACGGCAACGTCACCGCCGGTAACGCGGCCGGTCTCAACGACGGCGCCACCGCCTCGATCATCGCCTCCGAGGACTTCGCCCGCGAGAACGACCTCCCGGTGAAGATGCGCCTCGTCTCGTACGCCTTCGCCGGCGTCGAGCCCGAGGTCATGGGCTACGGCCCGATCCCGGCGACCGAGAAGGCCCTCGCGAAGGCCGGTCTGTCGATCGAGGACATCAACCTCTTCGAGATCAACGAGGCCTTCGCCGTCCAGGTCCTCGCGTTCCTGGAGCACTACGGCATCGCCGACGACGACGCCCGCGTCAACCAGTACGGCGGCGCGATCGCCTACGGTCACCCGCTGGCCTCCTCCGGCGTGCGTCTGATGACGCAGCTGGCCCGCCAGTTCGAGGAGCAGCCGGAGGTCCGCTACGGCCTCACCACCATGTGCGTCGGCTTCGGCATGGGCGCCACGGTCATCTGGGAGAACCCGAACCACAAGGACGCCGGAGGCAGCAAGTGAGCACCACCGCTGAGCTTTTGAAGGGTGCGGCCGAGCTGTTCCCGGACGAGGTCGTCACCAGCGCCCACGTACGGCACTTCGAACTGCCCGCGGGTGCGGGCCGGTTCGCGCTGATCACGCTGGACAACGGCTTCGACCACACCAAGCCGACCACCTTCGGCCCGCAGTCGCTGGCCAACCTCAACCTGGCCATCGACCAGGTCGAGAAGGAGGCGTCCGAGGGCGCCATCGTCGGTGTCGGCATCACCGGCAAGCCGTTCATCTTCGCCGTCGGCGCCGACCTCAAGGGTGTCGAGCTGCTGAAGCGCCACGAGGACGCGCTCGCCATCGGCAAGGGCGGCCACGACGTCTTCAAGCGCCTCTCCGCGCTCGCCGTGCCGACCTTCGCGTACTACAACGGCGCGGCGATGGGCGGCGGTGTCGAGGTCGGTCTGCACTGCACCTACCGCACCGTCTCCAAGGCCCTGCCGGCCTTCTCGCTGCCCGAGGTCTTCCTCGGTCTGGTCCCCGGCTGGGGCGGCTGCACGATCCTGCCGAACCTGATCGGTGCCGACAAGGCCGTCTCGGTCATCATCGAGAACTCGCTGAACCAGAACCGTCAGCTCAAGGGCGCGCAGGTCTTCGAGCTCGGCATCGCCGACGCCATCTTCGAGGGCGCCGACTTCCTGGAGCAGTCGCTGATCTGGACGGCCTCCGTCCTCAACGGGACCGTCACGGTCGAGCGTCCCGAGATCGACCGCGGTGAGGGCTGGGACCAGGCCGTCGCCAAGGGCCGGTTCATCGCCGACTCCAAGGTGCACGGCGCCGCCCCGGCCGCCTACCGCGCCCTGGACATCATCGAGGCGTCCAAGGACGGCGACCTGCAGAAGGGCTTCGACGCCGAGGACCAGGCCCTCGCGGACCTGATCATGGGCGGCGAGCTGCGGGCCGGCATCTACGCCTTCAACCTGGTGCAGAAGCGGGCCAAGCGCCCGGCCGGTGCCCCGGACAAGTCGCTGGCCCGCCCGGTCACCAAGGTCGGTGTCGTCGGCGCCGGTCTGATGGCCTCCCAGCTGGCCCTGCTCTTCCTGCGCCGCCTGGAGGTGCCGGTCGTCCTGACCGACATCGACCAGGAGCGGGTCGACAAGGGTGTGGGCTACGTCCACGCCGAGATCGAGAAGCTGCTCGGCAAGGGCCGGATCAACCAGGACAAGGCCAACCGTCTCAAGGGCCTCGTCTCCGGTGTCCTGGACAAGGCCGAGGGCTTCGCGGACGCGGACTTCGTCATCGAGGCCGTGTTCGAGGAGATGTCCGTCAAGCAGAAGGTGTTCGCGGAGGTCGAGGCGGTCGCCCCGGCGCACGCGATCCTCGCCACCAACACCTCCTCGCTCTCCGTCTCGGAGATGGCCTCCAAGCTCCAGCACCCGGAGCGCGTGGTCGGCTTCCACTTCTTCAACCCGGTCGCGATCCTCCCGCTCCTGGAGATCGTGCGCGGCGAGCAGACGGACGACGCCTCGCTCGCCACCGCCTTCGGCGTGGCGAAGAAGCTGAAGAAGACCGCGGTCCTCACCAAGGACGCCCCGGCGTTCGTCGTGAACCGCATCCTGACCCGCTTCATGGGCGAGATCCAGAACGTCATCGACGAGGGCACCCCGGTCGAGACGGCCGAGAAGGCCATCGAGCCGCTCGGTCTGCCGATGTCGCCGCTGGTGCTCCTGGAGCTGGTCGGCCCGGCGATCGGTCTGCACGTCTCGGAGACGCTCAACAAGGCGTTCCCGGACCGCTTCAAGGTCTCCCCGAACCTCGCCGCCGTCGTCAAGGCGGGCAAGCGCGGCTTCTACGTCTACGACTCCGGCAAGCCGGAGCTGGACCCCGAGGTCGCCGCGCTCCTCAAGCAGGGCGATGTCGTCCTGACCGAGCAGCAGGTCCGGGACCGTGTCCTCGACGCGGTCGCGCAGGAGATCGGCCTGATGCTTCAGGAGGGTGTCGTCGCCGAGGCGCAGGACATCGACCTCTGCCTGATCACGGGCGCGGGCTGGCCCTTCCACCTGGGCGGCATCACGCCGTACCTGGACCGTGAGGGCGTCTCGGAGCGGGTGAACGGGAAGCGCTTCCTGCCCCAGGGCGTGGCAAGCGTCCCCGCGTAACCACCACCGCACGCACGACCGGCGGCCCCGGCACCTCTTCCTGGTGCCGGGGCCGCCGGCCTTCGGGCGGCCGTGAAGTCCCGTACGCCGAACGGGAGTCGAAAGCCTGTCTATAGTGCGCAACCATGACGGAGAACTCGACCCCGGCCCGCTCCCGTGCCTCCCGGCGCAGACCCCGCACCCGCGGGCAGCGCGTCCGGCGCGCTCTGCTCTGGACGCTGCTGGTCGCCGTGGTGGCGGCCGGTGCCACCGCGTACTGGACGTACTCCCGCATCGACGGCAACATCAAGGCCGTCGACCTGGACAAGGCGCTCGGTGACGACCGTCCGCCGCGGCTGCCGACGGCCGGCCAGAACCTGCTCGTGCTCGGCTCCGACTCGCGGGCCGGCGCCAACGCGGCCCTGGACGGCGGGAAGGTCTCCGGCGCCCGCTCGGACACCGCGCTCGTGGTGCACATACCCGAGGGCCGGACCCGGGCCACCGCGATCAGCATCCCGCGCGACACGCTCGTCACCCGGCCCGAGTGCCAGAAGTCCGGCGGCGGCACGGCGCCGTCCGCGCGGCGGGTGATGTTCAACTCCGTGTACGCGCAGTACGGTCCGGCCTGTGTGGTGAAGACGGTCGAGAAGATGTCGGGCATCCGGCTCGACCACTACCTGGAGATCGACTTCTCCGGTTTCAAGGAGCTGGTCGACGCGATCGGCGGCGTCACCGTCGACATCGACGAGCCCATCGAGAACGGCCCCGGCGGGCTCGACCTGGCGGCCGGCCCGCAGCGTCTGAACGGCACCCAGTCCCTCGCGTACGTACGGACCCGGTACGGCGTCAAGGACGGCAGCGACCTCGGGCGGATCGGCAACCAGCAGAAGTTCCTCATGGCCCTGCTCGGCGAGGTGAAGAAGCAGGACCTGCTGGGCAGCCCCGCCAAGACGTACAAGATCGCCGACTCGGCGACGAAGGCGCTCACCACCGACTCCGGGCTCGCCTCGCTGACCGCGCTCAGCGACTTCGCGCGGTCGATGAACGGCGTCGACCCGAACTCCATGGAGACGATCATGCTGCCGGTCGCGTACGACAAGCAGGACCCGAACCGGGTCGTCGCCGCCGAGCCGAACGCCTCCCGGCTCTGGAAGGCGATCCGTGAGGACGCGCCGATCCCCGCGTCGGCGAAGAAGTCCCCCGCCACCGGCGGCTGACATCCTGGCGCCATGGACCGTAGGGATCGTGTGGATCTGCCTCTTCTGATCGTCGACGGCGCCAATGTCGTCGGTTCCGTGCCCGACGGGTGGTGGCGCGACCGGCGCGGGGCCGCCGAGCGGCTGCGGGACCGGCTGGTGACCGGGCCGGCCTTGGAGGGCGGCCCCTTCGAGGTCGTCCTGGTCGTCGAGGGCGCGGCCCGGGGCGTCGCGTCCGTGCCGGGGGTACGGGTCGAGGAGGCGCCCGGCAGCGGCGACGACCTGATCGTGGAGCTGGCCCGGAACGCGGCCGGTCGGCCGTGCCTGGTGGTCACGGCCGACCGGGAGCTGCGGCACAGGGTGAGCGAGCACGGAGCCCGCTGCGTGGGCCCCCGCGCCCTGCGGGCCACCCCCTAATAGAGCGCGTTGGGGCCGGCCTTGCCGAGGCGGCTGTTGCGGCGGCCGTACAGGAAGTAGACGACGATGCCGACGGCCATCCAGACGGCGAAGCGGAACCAGGTCTCGCCCGGCAGGTTGAGCATCAGCCAGACCGACGCGGCGATGGACGCGATCGGGAGCACCGGCACCCACGGGGTGCGGAAGGCGCGGGGCAGGTCGGGGCGGGAGCGGCGCAGCACCATCACGCCGAAGGCCACGACGACGAAGGCGAAGAGCGTTCCGATGTTCACCAGGGTCGCCAGCTCCTCGATGCTGGTGAAGCCGGCGACGATCGCGATGACCACGCCGAGCAGGATGGTCGGCCGGTACGGGGTCCTGAAGCGCGGGTGGGTGACGGAGAAGAAGCGCGGCAGGAGGCCGTCGCGGCTCATCGCGAAGAACACGCGCGTCTGGCCGAGCAGCAGGATGAGGCAGACGGTGGTGAGACCGACGGCGGCGCCGAAGCTGATCACACCGGCGTAGAAGGGGTGGCCGGTGGCCTTGAAGGCGTCGGCGAGCGGGGCGCTCACCGACAGTTGGCTGTAGTGCTGCATGCCGGTCACGACCAGCGCGACGGCGACGTAGAGCACCGTGCAGATGAAGAGCGAGCCCAGGATGCCGCGGGGCATGTCGCGCTGCGGGACCTTGGTCTCCTCGGCGGCGGTGGCCACCACGTCGAAGCCGATGAAGGCGAAGAAGACGACGGAGGCGGCGGTGAAGATGCCCATGACGCCGAAGTTGGTGGGCTCGTAACCGAAGATCGTCTGGACCAGCGGGGCGTCCCAGCCCGAGCCGGCGGGCGGTGTCACGGGGTCGGGGATGAACGGCGAGTAGTTGTCGCCGACGATGAAGAAGAGACCGGCGACGATCACGATCATGACCACGGTCACCTTGATGGCGACGACGAGCGCGGTGATCCGGGCGGAGAGCTTCATGCCGAGGACGAGGATCACGGTCAGGACCAGGACGAGCAGGAAGGCGAGGACGTCGAAGACGCCGTCGGCGACGTCGGGTCCTTCCAGCGCCGCTGGTAGATGCCAGCCGACGTTGTCCATCAGGGAGCGGACGTAGCCGGACCAGCCGACCGCGACGACGGCGGTGCCCAGCGCGAACTCCAGGACGAGGTCCCAGCCGATGATCCAGGCGGGCAGTTCGCCGAGGGAGGCGTACGCGAAGGTGTACGCCGATCCGGCGACGGGGACCGTCGAGGCGAACTCGGCGTAGCAGAGCGCCGCGAGCGCGCAGACGATGCCCGCGGCGACGAAGGCCAGCGCCGTCGCCGGGCCGGCGTTCTCCTTGGCCACCTTGCCCGTGAGCACGAAGATGCCGGTGCCGATGATGACGCCGACGCCGAAGACGGTCAGGTCCCACGCGGAGAGGGACTTCCTGAGTGCGTGTTCGGGTTCTTCCGTGTCGCGGATCGACTGCTCGACCGTCTTGGTCCGGAACATGCCGGTGCTCGCCTGTGGCGGCTGCTGGTCCGTGCTCACCGTCGTACCTCCGTGCCGTCGGTCACAGGACCCATGATCGAGAGGGTTCGGGGTTCCCGCCTGCCCCGGAAACGGTGTTTCACACGAAAGGACCGGTCGGCCACCCCGTAAGGTGGTCCGACCGGCCCAATGGTGACACTCCGTCACCGGTGCGCGTGGCGCGTGTGTCGCGGGGCGCGGGTCAGTCGCGCGCGGGCTCCACGGCCTGGCTGCTGTCCTCGTACCGGCCGTCCAGGCGCGAGACGAGGCCGGTGACCTGGCGGGCGATGTCCGGGGCGGTCAGCCCGATCTCGGCCATGACCTCCTTGCGGGAGGCGTGGTCCAGGAAGCGCGGCGGAATGCCGAAGTCGCGCAGCGGTACGTCCACTCCCGCGTCGCGCAGGGACTGCGCGACGGCCGAGCCGACACCGCCGACGCGGCTGTTGTCCTCGACCGTGACGACGACCCGGTGCTGCTCGGCGAGGGGTGCCATGGCCTCGTCGACCGGCTTGACCCAGCGGGGGTCGACGACGGTGGTGGTGATGCCCTGCTTGTCGAGGAGGTCGGCGATCTCCAGGCACATCGGCGCGAGCGCGCCGACCGAGACCAGGAGCACGTCGGGCCGGTCGCTGCCCGGTTGGCGCAGGACGTCCATGCCGCCGATCCGGCGCAGGGCGGGTACGGCGGGGCCGACGGCGCCCTTGGAGAAGCGGACGACGGTCGGGGCGTCGGTGACCTCGACGGCCTCGCGCAGCTGGGCGCGGACCTGGTCGGCGTCGCGCGGGGCGGCGAGCCGCAGGCCGGGGACGACCTGGAGGATCGACATGTCCCACATGCCGTTGTGGGAGGCGCCGTCGGTGCCGGTGACGCCCGCGCGGTCCAGGACGAAGGTGACGCCGCACTTGTGCAGGGCCACGTCCATCAGGACCTGGTCGAAGGCGCGGTTGAGGAAGGTCGCGTACACCGCGAAGACGGGGTGCAGACCGCCCGTGGCGAGGCCGGCGGCGGAGACGGCGGCGTGCTGCTCGGCGATGCCGACGTCGTACACCCGCTCGGGGAATGCCTTGGCGAACCTGTCGAGGCCGACGGGCTGGAGCATGGCCGCCGTGATGGCGACGATGTCCTCGCGCTCCTTGCCGAGCTTGACCATCTCCTCGCCGAAGACCGAGGTCCAGTCGGCGCCGGAGGAGGCGATCGGCAGGCCGGTGTCGGGGTGGATCTTGCCGACGGCGTGGAAGCGGTCGGCCTCGTCGGCCAGGGCCGGCTGGTAGCCGCGGCCCTTCTCGGTGAGGCAGTGGACGATCACGGGGCCGCCGAAGCGCTTGGCGCGCGTCAGGGCGGACTCCAGGGCCTCGATGTCGTGGCCGTCGATGGGGCCGACGTACTTCAGGCCGAGGTCCTCGAACATGCCCTGGGGCGCGATGAAGTCCTTCAGGCCCTTCTTGGCGCCGTGCAAAGTCTCGTAGAGCGGCTTCCCGACGACGGGGGTGCGCTCCAGGATGTCCTTGCCGCGGGCGAGGAAGCGTTCGTAGCCGTCGGTGGTACGGAGGGTGGCCAGGTGGTTGGCGAGGCCGCCGATCGTGGGGGCGTACGAGCGTTCGTTGTCGTTGACGACGATGACCAGCGGGCGGTCCTTGGCGGCGGCGATGTTGTTCAGCGCCTCCCAGGCCATGCCGCCCGTGAGGGCTCCGTCGCCGATGACGGCGACGACGTGGTCGTCCTTCTTCAGCACCTCGTTGGCCTTGGCGAGGCCGTCGGCCCAGCCGAGGACCGTGGAGGCGTGCGAGTTCTCGATGATGTCGTGCTCGGACTCGGCCTGCGAGGGGTAGCCGGACAGGCCGCCCTTCATCTTGAGCTTGGAGAAGTCCTGACGGCCGGTGAGCAGCTTGTGGACGTAGCTCTGGTGGCCGGTGTCCCAGAGGACCTTGTCCTTCGGGGAGTCGAAGACGCGGTGCAGGGCGATGGTCAGCTCGACCACGCCGAGGTTCGGGCCGAGGTGGCCGCCGGTCTTGGAGACGGCGTCCACGAGAAACGTCCTGATCTCCTCGGCCAGCTGTTCCAGCTGCTCCGGGGAGAGCCGGTCCAGATCGCGCGGTCCCCTGATACGGGTCAGCAATGCCACCCGTGCCTCCTTGCCATTGAGCTGGTCGAGCTTGCCGATTTGTCGAGTCTAATGTTCCGCCGGTGGCCGCCGTCATCGGGCGGCCGGTTCCGCGTCCCTCGTGTGGGGTACACAGGGCCAGACGCAGCAGTGCCCGGCGCCGGTTCTCCGGCGCCGGGCACTGTGGGGTTCCTTACGCGCGACCCGCGGTCTTCTGGGTGCGTCGCGAGATGGAGTCGATCACGACGGCGGCGAGCAGCACCGCGCCGGTGATCATGTACTGGATCTCGTTGGCCATGCCGATCATGTTCAGGCCCTGCTGGATCGACTGGATGACGATCATGCCGAGGAGCGCCGACCAGACCTTGCCGCGGCCGCCGAAGAGGCTGGTGCCGCCGATGACGGCCGCCGCGATGACGAGCATCAGCGTGTTGCCGCTGCCGAGGCTCTTGGTGGCGCCGCCGGAGAGGCTGGCCACGAAGAGGCCGCCGAAGGCGGCGAGCATGCCGGAGACGCCGAAGACCAGGATCCGGATGCGGTCGACGTTGATGCCGGCGCGGCGGGCCGCCTCGGCGTTGCCGCCGACCGCGAAGACCTTGCGGCCGAAGAGGGTGCGGCGGGCGACGAAGTCGGCGATCACCAGGACGGCCAGGAAGAGGACCAGGGCGAGCGGCAGGCCGCGGGCGCCCTCGGGCTCGTTCAGGACGTAGGCGACGACGAAGCAGAGGGTCGCGACGACGGCCGTGCGCAGCACGATCTCGCTGACGGGGCGGGACGGCAGGGCCGCGGCCTTGCGGCGCTTGGCGTCGAGGAGCAGCGAGCCCGCGTAGGCGAGGACCGCGACGAGGGCGAGGCCGTAGGCGGCGGCCTTGTCCTCGAAGTAGTACGCCGTGAGGTTCTCCACGATCGAGCCGGAGGGGGCGTTGATCGAGCCCTCCTTGCCCATCAGCCAGATCTGCAGGCCGCTCCAGCCGAGGAAGCCGGCGAGGGTGACCACGAAGGCGGGGACGCCGATCTTGGCGAAGAAGAAGCCGTGCAGCAGGCCGATGAGGAGGCCGGAGACCACGGCGAGCACGACCGACAGCAGGTCGCTCACGCCGTTGGTGACGTTGAGCACGGCCCAGACGGCGGCGCCGACGCCGGCGACCGAGCCCATCGAGAGGTCGATCTCGCCCAGGATGAGGACGAAGACGATGCCGACGGCCATGATGCCGAGGCCGGAGGAGTAGACCGCGATGTTGGCGACGGAGCTCGCGGAGAGGAAGTTGCTGTTCTGGACCTGGAAGACGAGTCCGATGACGATCAGGCCGAGGACGACGGGCAGGGAGCCGAGCTCGCCGCCGCGGATCTTGCGGGTGAACTCGGTCCAGTAGCCCTTGAGGCCCTCCTCGCGGACCAGCAGACGCGGGTCGACGGCGGGGATGGGCGCGGCGGAGGCGGCCGCGGCCGTCGCGGCCTCGGGGGCCGGGGCGGTGGTGGCCTCGGCGCTCTCGGCCGCCGTGGGCTCGGTGGCCGGGGCGGTGGTGGCCGGGGCCGGCGTGGCCTCGGGCTCGGGGGTCTTGGCGAGGTCGCTCACTTCGCGTCCTCCTTCGTGGCCGCTACCGAGGCCGTACGGGCCTGCCGACGGGTCACGGCGTTGTCCGTGGCACCGGTGATGGCGGCGATGATCGTCTCGTGGCTGGTGTCGGCGACCTTGAAGTCGCCGTTGTTGCGGCCCAGGCGCAGGACCGCGACCCGGTCCGCGACGGCGCGCACGTCGGCCATGTTGTGGCTGATGAGGATGACTCCGTGGCCGCGCTCGCGCAGCCGCTCCACGAGGTCGAGCACCTGTGCGGTCTGCTCGACGCCGAGGGCGGCGGTCGGCTCGTCCAGGATGACGATCTTCGGGTCGCCGATCAGGGCGCGGGCGATGGCGACGACCTGACGCTGTCCGCCGGAGAGGGCCGCGACCGGGATGCGGACGCTGGGGATGCGAATGGACAGCGTGTCCAGGAGCTCCTTGGCGCGCTTCTCCATCGCGATCTCGTCGAGGACGGACGCGGAGCGCAGCTCGCTGCCGAGGAAGAGGTTGGCGACGACGTCGAGGTTGTCGCAGAGCGCCAGGTCCTGGTAGACGGTGGCGACTCCGAGGTTCTGGGCGTCGTGCGGCTTGGTGATCTGGACGGGACGGCCGTCCCACTCGATGACGCCCTCGTCGATCGGGTGGACACCCGAGATCGTCTTGACGAGGGTCGACTTGCCGGCGCCGTTGTCGCCGACCAGGGCGACCACCTCACCGGCGTGGATCTCCAGTTCAACGTCGGTGAGCACCTGGACGGCGCCGAACCGCTTGGAGACTCCGCGCAACGCCAGCACGGGCGTAGCGGACACGTGAATCATCTCCTTCGCCGCCTGACCGGCGGGGATGGTGGTGCGAAGAGCACAGAGGGGGGCTGGCTGTGAGAGGAGTCCGGCGCCCCGCCCCCGCTTGCGGGGCGTTGAACGGGGCGGGGTGGCGCCGGACCGGACCGGGGTGGCCGTTCGGAGGAGCTCGGTCGAGTCCGAACGGCCGTACCGGCAGCGGGGGTCGTTACTTGATGCCCGCCGCCTCGCAGGCCGCCTTGTACTCGGCGGTGCAGATGTCGGCGGCCTTGTAGACGCCGTCCTTGATGATCGTGCCGGCGATGTCGGACTTGGTGACGATCTGCGCGTCGTACAGCTTGGCCGGGATGTCCTTGAACTCGCCGGTCAGGCTCGTGACCTTGGTGGGGACCAGGTCGTCGATCTTCTCGCCCTTGAGCAGGCGGACCGCGATCTCGGCGGTGGTCTCGGCCTCCGGCTTGATCTGCTTGTAGATCGTGAAGGCCTGGTCGCCCTTCAGGATGCGCTGCAGGCCCGCGAGCTCGGCGTCCTGGCCGCCGACCGGGACCTTGATGCCCTGCTTGGAGAGGGCGGTGATGATGCCGCCGGCCATGCCGTCGTTGGCCGAGTAGACGCCCTGGAAGCCGTTCTCACCGAGGGAGTCGATGGCGGCGCCCATCTTCTTGTTGGCCTCGTCCGGGGACCAGTCCGGGATGTCCTGCTCGTAGACGACCTTCTTGACCTGCGTGTCGAGGACGCTGTGGGCGCCCTTCTTGAACAGCGGGGCGTTGGGGTCGGTCGGCGAGCCGTTGATCATGACAACGTTGGCGTCCTTGGCCTTGTCGCCGAGCGCCTTCACGAGGCCCTCGCCCTGCAGGCGGCCGATCTTCTCGTTGTCGTAGCTGACGTAGGCGGCGATCGGGCCCTCGGCCAGACGGTCGTACGCGACGACCTTGACGCCCTTCTTCTCGGCCTGCTGGACCCAGGTCTTGGTGGCCTTGTAGTCGACCGAGTCCAGGATGATGACCTTCACGCCCTGCGTCACCAGCGCGTCGAACTGCTTCTTCTGCGTCTCGGTGTCCTGCGCGGCGTTGTTGTACTTGACCTCGCAGTCCGAGCAGAGGGCCTTGATCTTCGCCTCGATGATCGGGCGGTCGAAGGTCTCGTAACGCGTGGTCTTGTTCTCCGGAAGCAGCAGACCGATGGTCTTGCCGTCTCCGCCGTTCCCGCTACCCGAGTCGCTGTCGCCCGCCTTGCCACAGGCGGCCACGGAGAGGGCCATCGAAACCGCGGCCGTGCCTATGACGATGCGACGCGTCACTGCGTTCATGTTGGGGTTGCCTCCCTGACGAGGCCGCGACATTGCGGCCGAGGTGGCTGGAAGTCAACTCGGCCGCACCCCCGACGTCAAGGAGTAAATCCTTAACGAGATGACAACGGTGCCATCCGTTATCTAAGTGAAGGCAGGCGTCGCGGCACGGGCAGCGGCGGGCGACGGGCTGGGAAGGGCGCTCTCCAACAGGGTCGAATCGCCCATCTCGCTCAGGACGAGGGCCAGCGCGCCGAGCACCTCGGCCCGGCCGCCGAGCGCACCGGGGGCCAGCGAGAGCTGCCGGGCGGCGCTGGGGATGGCGTACCGCGAGACCGAGTCGCGGATCGGCGAGAGCACCAGCTCACCGGCCTCGGCGAGGTCGCCGCCGAGCACCACGCGGCTGGGGTTGAGCAGGTTGCAGAGGTTGGCGATACCGCTGCCGATGTGCCGGCCGACGTCGGCGACCACCCGGCGGCAGCCGGGGTCGCCCTCGCGGGCCAGCTGGACGACCCGCTCCATGGTCAGATCGGCGCCGTGGCTGGGCTGGAGCAGCGGCAGGACGTAGCGGGCCGCGGTGAAGGTCTCCAGGCAGCCGCGGTTGCCGCACCGGCAGACAGGGCCTGACTCGTCGAGCGTGATGTGGCCGATCTCGCCGGCCGTGCCGCCGGGGCCGCGGTAGACGCGTCCGTCGATGACGAGGCCCGCGCCCACGCCGCTGGCGACCTTGATGTACGCCAGGTCCTTGACCCCGCGCCCGCTGCCCCAGACGAGCTCGCCGAGCGCGCCGAGGTTGGCGTCGTTGTCGACGTACACGGGCACACCGAGGCGGCCGGAGAGCTCGTCGGCGGGGTTGATGCCGCTCCAGCCCGGCAGGATCGAGGTGGAGCCGAGCGTGCCCGAGGAGACGTCGATGGGTCCCGGCACGCCGAGGCCGACGCCGATGACCTTGTCCTGACCGATGCCGGTGGCCGCGATCAGCCGCTTGACCAGCTGTTCCGCCCGGTCGAAGCCCTCCGCGGCGGAGGCGTCGACGTCCAGCGGCTCGGACTCCTCGGCGAGGACCTGGTGGGCGAGGTTGCCGACGGCGATCCGCAGGTGGGTGTGGCCGAAGTCGACGCCGATCACGATGCCGGCGTCCCCGGCGAGCGAGACGCTGCGGGCCCGGCGGCCGCCCGCGGAGGTCGGCGTGACGTCGACCGTCCCGCCGTCCTTCAGCTCCCGCACGATGTTGGACACCGTGGCGGCCGACAGGCCCGTCGCACGGGCGATCTCCGCCTGGGTGAGCGAGCCGGCCATGCGCACGGCGCGCACGACCCGCTCGAGATTGGCCCTGTGCAGAGACGTCTGCGACCCCGGAGTCTCCATCGACTCATCCACTCCCGCCTGCGGTTCTCCAACTTGTGAACTCTAAGATGACTCTTTCGGGGTGTTCCCCGTCAAGACCTTGAGCGGGGCGGGGCTCGGATGAGCCCGGTGGCCGGGCATGCGGAAGGCCCCGGCGGGAGCTCCCGCCGGGGCCTTGCTGCTGGGTCGGTGTCGCCTGAGGGGGCGTGCCGACTGAGGGGTCCTACTTGACCGCGCCCGCCGTCAGGCCGGCCACCACCTGTCGCTGGAAGATGATGTACGCGGCGAGCACCGGCAGCATGGCCATGACGAGGCCGGCGAAGAGTCCCGACCAGTCGCCCTTGTAGCCCTGGCTCACCGCGAGCTGGACCAGGCCCTGCGAGAGGACCTTCTTCTCCTGCTCCGTGTTCAGCACGGTGGGCAGGAGGTACTGGTTCCACTGCCCGAGGAAGTTGAAGATCCCGACGCTGATCAGGCCGGGCTTGGCCATCGGCAGCATCACCTGGAAGAACGTACGGGTGTGCGAGGCGCCGTCCATGAAGGCCGCTTCCGCCACCGAGGTCGGCAGGGTGCGGAAGAAGGCCGTCAGGAAGAAGACGGTGAACGGCAGCGAGTACGCGATGTAGACCAGGATCAGCCCGTGCAGCGTGTTGAGCAGGGCCATGTTCTGCAGCACGTAGAAGAGCGGCACCAGCGCGAGGATGATCGGGAAGCTCATCCCGCCGATGAAGAGGAAGTAGATGAAGCGGTTGCCCGGGAAGTCGAAGCGGGCCAGGACGTAGGCCGCCATGGACCCGAAGAGCAGTGTGCCGACGAGCGAACCGCCCACCACCAGGACGGTATTGAGGAAGTAGTCGCTCATGTGCGCCTCGGTCCAGGCGCGCGACCAGTTCTCGAAGTGCAGTCTGTCCGGCAGCGCCCAGGGAGAGGTGAAGATCGCCCGGTCCGTCTTGAAGGAGGTCATGACCGCCCAGAGCAGCGGCATGATCACCATGATCGCCCAGAGGACGAGGATGCCGTGCGAGAAGACGTTGAGGGTCGCGCCCTCGGCCTTGCTCTCCTTGCGCGGCGCGGCGGGCGCGGTCTTCGTCACCTGCGCGTCGTCGGGCTCCGGCGGCTCCGGCAGTGCCGAGCCGGCGGGAGGGGTGTCAATGGCTTTCACCGGAGGTCACCTCGTGCTGTCGTGCCGGCCACCGCGACCGAGCTGCTTTGCTGCCGGGGGTCCGGGGGCTGTCCCCCGGGAGGACACAGGTGCGGGTGGTCCGGGGGGCGTCCCCCGGGAGGACACGGCATCAGTACTCCAGCCGCTCGCGCCGGCCGAACCGCATCACGACGGCCGCGAAGGCGAGCGTGACCACGAGCAGGGCGACACCGATCGTCGTCGCGTAGGCGGCCTGACCGTCCCGGAAGGCCTTCTGGTAGACGTACAGCGGCATGACGATCGTGGAGTAGTCCGGGCCGCCGCCGTTGGGGCCCACCGTCATGATCTGGACGACGGCGAAGGACTCCGCGCCCAGCGCCAGGATGCCCATGTAGATCCAGCCGGACTGCACGGTGTCCCAGAGCAGCGGCAGGGTGATCTTGAAGAAGGTGGTGATCCGGTTGGCGCCGTCGAGCAGCGCCGCTTCGTAGAAGTCCTTGGGGATGGAGGCCATGCCCGCCGAGAAGAGGACCACGAAGAAGCCGACCGTCGACCAGACCAGGACGACCATCACACAGATCAGGGCCAGGTCCGGGTCGCCCAGCCAGTCCGGCTGGACGCTGCCGAGCCCGACTCCCTTCAGTACGGAGTTGATGGCGCCGCTGTTGGGGTTGTACGCGAACTGGAAGAGCAGCGCCACGATCGCGATGGACAGCACCTGCGGGAAGAAGTACACGATCTTGTAGAAGGCTGAGCCGCGCACACCGGCGACGGCCGCTCCCCTGCGGCGCCGACCGCCGACATTGAGCATGAACGCGAAGAACAGCGCCAGACCCACGGTCACCAGCGGCAGCACGACCGCGAAGGTCAGGCTGTGCTGCAGCGACTTCCAGAAGACGTCGTCCTCCAGCATCCGGCTGTAGTTGTCGAACCCGACCATCTGGAAATCGGGGCTGAGACCGCTCCAGTCCGTGAACGAGTAATAGATGGACTGGATGAAGGGCCATACGACGAACAACGCGTACATGGCCAGGGGGATCGCCAGGAACCCCACGATGAAACGGTACTTGCCGTGTTGCATTCCTACCGACCCCGATCTTCCCGCGGAAAAGCCGCTGGTGCCGTGCGTGGCGTGCCTGCGGTGCGCCGTGGCGTGTGTGCCGTACGCCGCGTGTGTGCCGTACGCAGGGGGCCGGGGCCCGCTCCCGGTCGGCGGGAAGGGGCCCCGGCAGAGCTCACTGGTGCTTGTAGTGCTTGATGGAGGAGTCCTTGGCCGCCTCGTCGGCGAACTTCTGGATCTTCTTGATCGTCTCGGCCGGGGTCGCGCGACCGGCCATCATCTCGCCGATGCCGGCGACTCCGATCTTCTCCTTCTGAAGCGCCACATACCAGTCCTGCAGGCGCGGGTTGACGACATTCTGGCCGGCCTTGTCGAGGGCGGCGACGCCCGACTTCAGACCCGGGGTCAGCTCGATGCCGTCGGTGCCGCCGTTGAACGCGGTCAGCGACTTCACGGACTGGGTGAAGTTCTTCGAGGAGGCCTCGCTGAGCATGATGCGCAGCTGCTCCATGCCGCCCTCGACGTTCTTCGCCTTCGCCGGGACGATGAACGGCTCGCCGCCGGAGGCCCAGATGGTGCCGAACGGCATCTTGTCGGACGAGTCGATGCCGGTCGGCGCCGAGACGGCGAGGTTGAAGTCCGCGGGCATGGTCTTCGCGGCCTCGTTCTCCACCCACGAACCGTTCGGGATGAAGAGTGCCTTGCCCTCGGTCCAGGCGGTCTGCGACTGGATGTGGTCGAGACCGGGCGTGCCCTGGAGGATGTAGCCCTTGCGCTGGAGCTCGTAGTACGCCTCGAAGCAGGTCTTGACGGCCGGGTGCTCCCAGGCCTTCGGCTCCAGGTTGTCGATCGCGTCGAGGACCTCGCGGCCGCCGACCTTGCCGATCATCGGGTAGAGCGAGAAGGGGACGTAGTACGGGTGCTTGCCGGCGTAGGTCCAGCCGGCGATGCCCTTCTTCTTGGCCTTCTCGCAGACGGCCAGCATCTCGTCCCACGTCTCGGGGTACTTCGCGTCGAGGGAGTCGAGCAGCTTCTGCGAGTACCAGACGCCATAGACGGTGTACGCGTAGTACAGGATCCAGACCGGGTCGCCGTCGAACTGGCCCATCTCCACGATGCCCGGGCGGAGCGTGTCGCGGACCTTCTTGTTCGGGTCGTCGATGGAGGCCGCGTCGAGCAGCGGGGTGAGGTCGGCAAGCTGCTTCTGGCCGACCAGGACGCCCATGTCCATCTGCTCGGCGCCGGAGTTGTCGATCAGGTCCGGCGGGTTGCCGCCGTTGAACCGCGGCTGCAGCTCGGTGGTGATCTTCTGGGTGGCGGTGAACTTGACCTTGGCGTTCGGATAGGTGGTCTCGTAGACCTTCACCGCGTCCTTGGCGTACTGCTGCCCGAAACCGCCGTCGAAGAGGACGAAGTCCAGCGGAGCCGACTCGTTCACGCCGAGCGGGTTCTTCGCGGTCTTGGTTCCCTTCGCGACCTTTTCGCCGCCGCCGCTGTCGCTGCTGGCGCAGGCCGACAGGAAACTCATCGTCGGCACCGAGATCAGACCGAGAGCGGCGGAGCGCTTGATCAGATCGCGGCGGCCGAGGCCCTCGGAGGTGTGCGCGGAGGTGGATCCCATGCTCAAGTCCTCGCCTTCATTCAGGACTCAGGCGGTGTACCGGTCGCCCGTACTCTCGCCTCAGGCGAAGGGCCCCGCCACCGCATTCGAATGCAGCTTGGGTCGTGCGCCGACAGGTATAGTCCACTTCTCGTCAACGGGGCAAGATCGAAAGCCGGTTTCGACGGCAGTCTTTCCCTAGTTGAGACCTCGGGGATATCCGCGCCGCATCTGCCCCGGTTTCTCCCCCGCCCTGTCGCGGGTTTCTTCCCCAACTCGCCGTGAACACCCTTGACACGTGGCGCCACTTGGACTCCTACTGGTCCCTGCGCGTTTGAATTGACAACGTTGTCTAATGACGAGCGGCGGGAGTGACGACACCGAATGCAGGCCCGACTTCGCCCCGGACCCGGACCCAGACCCCGACCCCAATCCCGATCCCCACGGACACCGCACGCAGCTGTACCGGCGGCCGCCCTGCTCGCGGCCGCCGCCCTCATCGTGACAGGGACGCCGTCCCCGTCCCTCGCCCTTCCCGCCGAGTCCGGGCGGCCGGACCGCGAGTTCGCCACCTCCTTCGAGGCGGACGAGACCCAGCCGACCTGGCGCGACACGGTGGACGTCGGTCCGGACGGCGCCACCCGTTCGTCGGGCGTCGACGGCGGCTTCTCCAGCGGGATACCCGGCAACGTCACCGACAGAGTGGTGGAGGTGCGCGCCAGCGGCGAGCACGCGAGCGCCGGCGAGACCAAGGAGAACCTGGTCGACCTCCAGCCCGGCACCAAGTGGCTGGTGTTCGAACCGACCGCCTGGATCGAGTTCGACCTCGACGAGCCGGTCAAGGTGGTGACGTACGCGCTGACTTCGGCGAACGACGCCGCCGAGCGCGATCCGCGCGACTGGACCCTGAAGGGGTCGGCGGACGGCAAGGAGTGGAAGGTCCTCGACACCCGGGAGGGCCAGAGCTTCGCCAAGCGCTTCGAGACGAAGCAGTACGACTTCGCCGCCGAGACGGCGTACGCCCACTACCGGCTGGAGATCACCGGAAATGGTGGTGCGGGCCTGACCCAACTGGCGGATGTTCAGTTCTCGAACGGTGACACCTCCGCTCCCGTACCGCCGGAGATGCGCAGCCATGTCGACCGGGGACCGGGCGGCTCCCCCACCGCCAAGGCGAACGCCGGTTTCACCGGCAAGCGGGCGCTGCGCTACGCCGGGACGCACAGGGCCGACGGCCGGGCGTACTCGTACAACAAGATCTTCGACGTGCACACGGCCGTCGTGCGGAACACCGAGCTCTCCTACCGGGTCTTCCCCTCCCTCCCCGAGACGGACCTGAACTACCCGGCCACGAACGTGTCGGTGGACCTCGCCTTCACCGACGGCACCTATCTGAGTGACCTGCGGGCCACCGACTCCCACGGCGGGCTGCTCACACCGCAGGGTCAGGGCGCGGCCAAGCGGCTCTACGTCAACCAGTGGAACCAGGTCGGTGCGCGGATCGGCGCGGTCGCGGCCGGGAAGACCGTGGACCGGATCCTGGTGGCGTACGACTCCCCGAAGGGCCCGGCGAAGTTCCAGGGCTGGATCGACGACGTCGTCCTGCGGCCGAAGGCGCCCGAGCAGCGGCTCGACCGGCTCTCCGACTACGCCTCCACCACCCGGGGCACCCACTCGAGCGGCTCCTTCTCGCGCGGTAACACCTTTCCCGCGACGGCTGTCCCGCACGGCTTCAACTTCTGGACGCCGGTGACCAACTCCGCGTCCAAGAGCTGGCTGTACGAGTACGCCCGCGCCAACAACGCGGACAATCTGCCGACCCTGCAGGCCTTCGCCGCCAGCCATGAGCCGAGCCCCTGGATGGGCGACCGGCAGACCTTCCAGGTGATGCCGTCGGCGGCGGCCGGCGCTCCGGTGACCGACCGGGTGCGGCGGGCCCTCGCCTTCCGCCACGAGAACGAGACGGCCAGGCCGCACCACTACGGCGTCACGTTCGAGAACGGCCTGAAGGCCGAGATGACGCCGACCGACCACGCGGCGATGATGCGCTTCACCTATCCGGGTGAGGACGCGAGCGTGATCCTCGACAACGTCACCGAGGAGGGCGGGCTGACCCTCGACGCGGCGAACGGCTCCTTCACCGGCTACTCCGACGTCAAGAGCGGCCTGTCCACCGGCGCCGGCCGGATGTTCGTGTACGGCGTCTTCGACGCGCCCGTCACCGCCTCCGGCGCACAGGGCGTCAAGGGCCACCTCCGCTTCGACGCGGGCGCGGACCGCACGGTCACCCTGCGGATCGCGACCTCGCTCATCTCCGTCGACCAGGCGAAGGCGAACCTGGCCGACGAGATCCCAGAAGGCGCCGGCTTCGAGCAGGTGAGGGAGCGGGCGCAGGACGCGTGGGACGCGGTCCTCGGACGGGTGGAGGTCGAGGGCGCGAGCCACGACCAGCTGGTGACCCTCTACTCCAGCCTCTACCGGCTCTACCTCTACCCGAACTCCGGCTTCGAGAAGGTGGGGACGGAGCACCGGTACGCCAGCCCGTTCTCCCCCGCCGTGGGCGCCGACACCCCGACCCGTACCGGCTCGAAGATCGTCGACGGGAAGGTGTACGTCAACAACGGCTTCTGGGACACCTACCGCACGACCTGGCCCGCCTACTCCTTCCTGACGCCGAAGAAGGCGGGCGAGCTGGTCGACGGTTTCGTCCAGCAGTACAAGGACGGCGGCTGGATCTCCCGCTGGTCCTCGCCCGGCTACGCCGACCTGATGACCGGCACCTCCTCCGATGTCGCGTTCGCCGACGCCTACGTCAAGGGCGTCGACTTCGACGCGGAGGCGGCGTACGAGGCCGCGCTGAAGAACGCGACCGTCGTCCCGCCGAGCCGGGGCGTGGGCCGCAAGGGCATGGAGACCTCTCCCTTCCTCGGCTACGCGTCGACCGAGACCCACGAGGGCCTGTCCTGGTCCCTGGAGGGTTACCTCAACGACTACGGCATCGCGAAGATGGCCGAGGCGCTGCACGAGAGGACCGGCAAGAAGCGGTACCGGGAGGAGGCGGCGTACTTCCTCTCCCGCGCCCAGAAGTACGTCTCCCTCTTCGACGCGAAGGCCGGCTTCTTCCAGGGCCGCGACCTCCGGGGCGACTGGCGGGTGCCCTCGGAGCGGTACGACCCGAGGATCTGGGGTCACGACTACACCGAGACCAACGGCTGGGGGTACGCCTTCACCGCCCCGCAGGACTCGCGCGGCCTGGCCAACCTCTACGGCGGGCGCCGGGCCCTGGGCGAGAAGCTGGACACGTACTTCTCCACCCCGGAGACGGCGAGCCCGGAGTTCACCGGCTCGTACGGCAGCGTCATCCACGAGATGACCGAGGCGCGGGACGTCCGGATGGGCATGTACGGCCACTCCAACCAAGTCGCCCACCACGTCCCGTACATGTACAACGCGGCCGGGCAGCCGTGGAAGACGCAGGAGAAGGTCCGCGAGGTGCTCTCCCGGCTCTACACCGGCAGCGAGATCGGGCAGGGCTACCACGGCGACGAGGACAACGGCGAGCAGTCGGCCTGGTACCTCTTCTCCGCGCTCGGCTTCTACCCGCTGGTGATGGGCAGCGGGGAGTACGCGATCGGCTCGCCGCTCTTCACCAAGGCGACCGTCCACATGGACAACGGCCGCACGCTGGTCGTCGAGGCACCGCGCAACAGCGCGCGGAACCTCTATGTGCGGGGCGTGAAGGTGAACGGCGAGCGCTGGAACTCCACGGCGCTCCCGCACGACCTGCTCGCGAAGGGCGGCACGCTGAAGTTCGACATGGGTCCGAGTCCTTCGGCCTGGGGCACGGGCGCGCAGGCGGGCCCGGTCTCGATCACCCGCGACGACAAGGTGCCGTCGCCGCGCACGGACGCGATCACCGGCGCCGGCGCTCTCTTCGACGACACCTCGGCGACATCGGCGGCGTTCACCTCGCTGGATCTGCCGGTGGCGTCGGAGACCCGGGCGGTGCAGTACACCCTGACGTCGGGAGCCCGGAGCGCGGCGCCGTCGTCCTGGGTCCTCCAGGGTTCGACGGACGGCAGGACATGGCTCGACGTCGACCGGCGGACGGACGAGTCCTTCGCCTGGGACCGGCAGACGCGGGTGTTCACGGTCGCGGCGCCGGGTTCGTACACGAGCTATCGTCTGGTGCCCGCCCGGGAAGGGCAGTTGGCCGAGGTGGAGCTCCTGAGGTGACAAACCAGACATAGCTCCCGCATCGAAACAGCTGTGTCACAAACCAGTTGGCACGTGAATTTCTTGTGCAAAGATCAGTGCGCATGAGTGGTCCGTCGCGCCCTCGACAGGTGCGGCGGACCACGTGTTTCGACCACAGATGGAGATCACGTGGCCAAGACTTCTGGCCTGAACCGCACGGGCATCCTGTCCCGTGTCACCGTCGCGGCGATAACCGCCGCTCTGGTGTCCACCACCACGGCCGCGGTGGCGGCCGACCAGCCGCGGTCCGCCGACGACACCAAGCAGTCGGCTCCCGCCGCGAGCACCTTCTCCACGCAGGGCGCTTCCGCCGTCGCCGACGGCGAGCTGCGCGGTGTGGACAAGGACGGCTTCATGTACGCCTACCTGCCCACCGGCACCGGCGGCTTCGGCCCGCGCGAGTTCGTCGGCAGCGGCTGGGAGTACACGGCCCACATCACCATGGCCGACATGGACGCCGACGGTCACACCGACGGCGCCTGGGATGTCACGGGCGGCCGCCTGTACTACACGCCCTGGGACGAGGCCGAGACCGACCTCGGCGGTGGTTGGGGCGTGTTCAACAAGGTCGTCTCCGCGGGCAACCTCGGTGGCGCGGCCCCGTACGACCTGCTCGCGCGGGACGGCGCCGGCAACCTGTACCTGTACACCGCGTACAGCAACGGCAAGCTGGCCCCGCGTTACAAGGTCGGCACCGGCTGGCAGGGCTTCAACCAGATCACCGGCAAGGGCGACCTGAACAACGACGGCAAGGACGACGTCCTCGCCCGCGACAACTCGGGCAACCTGTGGCTGTACCCGGGCACGGGCAACTACCAGAAGCCGCTCGGCCCGCGCGTCAAGGCCGGCTCCGGCTGGAACAGCCTCCCGACCTTCCTCTCCACCGGTGACGTGGACTTCGACGGCGTCGCCGACGTGGTGGCTCGCGACTCCTCGGGCAACCTGTACCTGTACCCGGGCACGGGCGTCGCCTCCCCGGCGTTCAAGCCGCGCACGAAGATCGGCACCGGCTGGAACACCTACCGCCTGATGTTCTGATCGCCGACGTTCTGATTCCCGGCGCTTCGCGGCGCTGAGATGAGAAACGCGAACGGGCCCCGCTCCTCGGAAGAGGAGCGGGGCCCGCTTCGTGTGACGTCGACCCCGTGGGTCAGCCGCGGATCAGGTTCCGCAGGACGTACTGCATGATGCCGCCGTTGCGGTAGTAGTCCGCCTCGCCGGGGGTGTCGATGCGGACGACCGCGTCGAACTCGACACCGGTGTCGGTGGTGACCTTGACCGTGCGCGGCGTACGGCCCTCGTTCAGCTCGGTCACGCCGGTGAAGGAGAAGGTCTCCTCGCCGGTCAGGCCGAGGGAGGCCGCCGAGGCGCCCTCCGGGAACTGGAGCGGCAGGACGCCCATGCCGATGAGGTTCGAGCGGTGGATGCGCTCGTACGACTCGGCGATGACGGCCTTGACGCCGAGGAGCGCGGTGCCCTTGGCGGCCCAGTCGCGGGACGAGCCGGAGCCGTACTCCTTGCCCGCGAGCACGACGAGCGGGATGCCCTGCTCGATGTAGTTGCGGGAGGCGTCGTAGATGAAGGAGACGGGGGCGTCGTCCTTCGTGAAGTCGCGGGTGAAGCCGCCCTCGGTGCCCGGCGCGATCTGGTTGCGCAGGCGGATGTTGGCGAACGTGCCGCGGATCATGACCTCGTGGTTGCCTCGGCGCGAGCCGTAGGAGTTGAAGTCACGACGCTCCACACCGTGCTCGGTGAGGTACTTGCCGGCCGGGGTGTCGGCCTTGATGGCACCGGCCGGGGAGATGTGGTCGGTGGTGACCGAGTCGCCGAGCTTCGCCAGCACGCGCGCGCCGGTGATGTCGGTGACCGGGGTGGTCTCCATCGTCATGCCCTCGAAGTACGGGGGCTTACGGACGTAGGTGGACTGCGGGTCCCACTCGAAGGTGTTGCCGGTCGGGATCGGCAGCGCCTGCCACTGGGCGTCGCCCGCGAAGACGTCCTGGTAGGACTTGTTGAACATGTCCTCGCCGATGGCGTTGGCGACGACGTCGTTGACCTCGGCCTCCGAGGGCCAGATGTCCTTGAGGTAGACCGGGTTGCCGTCGGTGTCGATGCCGAGGGCGTCCTTGGTGATGTCCACCTTCATGGAGCCGGCGAGGGCGTACGCGACGACCAGCGGCGGCGAGGCCAGGTAGTTCATCTTGACGTCGGGGTTGATCCGGCCCTCGAAGTTCCGGTTGCCGGAGAGGACCGAGGTGACCGCGAGGTCGTGCTCGTTGACCGCCTTGGAGACCTCCTCCGGCAGCGGGCCGGAGTTGCCGATGCAGGTGGTGCAGCCGTAGCCGACGAGGTTGAAGCCGACCTTGTCGAGGTACGGGGTCAGGCCCGCCTTGTCGAAGTAGTCGGTGACGACCTTCGAGCCCGGGGCGAGGGTGGTCTTGACCCACGGCTTGCGGGTCAGGCCCTTCTCCACGGCCTTCTTCGCGACGAGCGCGGCGGCGACCATGACGTACGGGTTCGAGGTGTTGGTGCAGGAGGTGATCGCGGCGACGGTGACGGCGCCGTGGTCGATCTCGTACGTCGAGCCGTCGGGGGCGGTCACGAGGACCGGCTTCGACGGGGCGCCGTTCGGGGTGTTCGCCGGGGCGTCGGAGGCCGGGAAGGACTCCTTGCCGGCCTCGTCGATGTCGTCGACGTAGTTGCGGACGTCCTGGGCGAACTGCTCGGCGGCGTTCGCGAGGACGATGCGGTCCTGCGGGCGCTTGGGGCCGGCGATGGAGGGGACGACCGTGGAGAGGTCGAGCTCCAGCTTCTCGGAGAAGTCGGGCTCGGCGGACGGGTCCAGCCAGAGGCCCTGCTCCTTGGCGTACGCCTCGACGAGCGCGAGCTGCTGGGCGTCGCGGCCCGTCAGCTTCAGGTACTTGATGGTCTCGTCGTCGATCGGGAAGATCGCGGCGGTGGAGCCGAACTCCGGCGACATGTTGCCGATGGTGGCGCGGTTCGCGAGGGAGGTGGCGGCGACGCCCTCACCGTAGAACTCGACGAACTTGCCGACGACGCCGTGCTTGCGCAGCATCTCGGTGATCGTGAGGACCAGGTCGGTGGCGGTGGTGCCAGCCGGGAGCTCGCCGGTCAGCTTGAAGCCGACGACGCGCGGGATGAGCATGGAGACCGGCTGGCCGAGCATCGCGGCCTCGGCCTCGATGCCGCCGACGCCCCAGCCGAGCACACCGAGGCCGTTGACCATGGTGGTGTGGGAGTCGGTGCCGACGAGGGTGTCGGGGTACGCCTGGCCATTACGGACCATGACGGTACGGGCCAGGTGCTCGATGTTGACCTGGTGGACGATGCCGGTGCCGGGCGGGACGACCTTGAACTCGTCGAAGGCGGTCTGGCCCCAGCGCAGGAACTGGTAGCGCTCCTTGTTGCGGCCGTACTCCAGCTCGACGTTCTGGCCGAAGGCGTCCGCCGTGCCGAACTTGTCGGCGATGACGGAGTGGTCGATGACCAGCTCGGCCGGGGCCAGCGGGTTGATCTTGGCCGGGTCGCCGCCGAGCTCCTTGACGGCCTCGCGCATGGTGGCGAGGTCGACGACACAGGGCACACCGGTGAAGTCCTGCATGATCACGCGGGCCGGCGTGAACTGGATCTCCTGGGTCGGCTGGGCCTGGGAGTCCCAGCCGCCCAGGGCCCGGATGTGGTCGGCGGTGATGTTCGCGCCGTCCTCGGTGCGGAGGAGGTTCTCCAGAAGCACCTTCAGGCTGTAGGGAAGGCGCGCGGAGCCCTCGACCTTGTCCAGCTTGAAGATCTCGTACGACTCGTCGCCCACGCGCAGCGTGCTGCGGGCGTCGAAGCTGTTCGCCGACACGACAGTCTCCTTCATCAATGTGCGCGGTTACCGCGCAGCGACAATATGCGGCTGCCGCCGCGTGGTGCCGCCCGACTCCCCGCCGATCCGCTAAGGTACGACTAAGTTAGGTAACCCTTACCGGTCCTTACCGGGTGGGCGGCTGCGGTGCGCCGTAAGCAGTTATCTCGATGTCGAGATAACTCTAGTGCATGCCCGCCCCCCGGTCATGCTCGGCATGCCCTGAAAGCCTTGCGGGTGCCCGCGCGGCCCCTTGCGGCCCCGCACTGCCCCCTACGGCCCCGCACTGCCCCTCACGACCCCGTACGGCCGCGCTGCGATTGCCGCCCTCGCGGGGCGGGCCGAGGATCGGGGCATGTTCAGCGGCGCGCATGTGATCCTCTACACCTCCGACGCGGACGCCGACCGCGCGTTCCTCAAGGACGTGCTCGGGTTCGGCCACGTCGACGCCGGGCACGGCTGGCTCATCTTCGCGCTGCCGCCGGCCGAGGTCGCCGTACACCCCACCGAGGACGAGCCGAAGCACGAGCTGTATCTGATGTGCGACGACATCGCCGGCACGCTGACCACCCTGGAGGACCGCGGGGCCGTCATCTCACGGCCCATCAGCGACCAGGGCTGGGGGCAGCTCGCCGCGATCCGGCTGCCGAGCGGGACCGAACTGCCGCTGTACGAACCGCATCACCCCACTGCCCACACTCCGTCACCCTGATGGCCCACCCCCTCGCGAGCGTCATCTCATATCTGAGATAGCGTGACGCCATGGCAGACGACTACCTCGTACGCATCGGCAAGCTCATCCGTGACGCCCGCCAGCACCGCGGCTGGACCCAGACGCAGCTGGCCGAGGCCCTGGCCACCAGCCAGAGCGCCGTCAACAGGATCGAACGCGGCAACCAGAACATCAGCCTTGAGATGATCGCCCGTATCGGCGAAGCGCTCGACAGCGAGATCGTGTCACTGGGTTACGCCGGCCCGATGCATCTGCGGGTCGTCGGCCGGCGCCGGCTCTCCGGCGCCATCGACGTCAAGACGAGCAAGAACGCCTGTGTCGCGCTGCTCTGCGCCTCCCTCCTCAACAAGGGCCGCACCGTGCTGCGCCGGGTCGCCCGGATCGAGGAGGTCTTCCGGCTCCTGGAGGTCCTCAACTCCATCGGGGTGCGCACGCGGTGGATCAACGAGGGCGTCGACCTGGAGATCGTGCCGCCCGCCGAGCTGGACATGGACTCGATCGACGCCGAGGCGGCGATCCGCACGCGCTCCATCATCATGTTCCTCGGCCCGCTGCTGCACCGCCTCGATCGTTTCAAGCTTCCGTACGCGGGCGGCTGCGACCTCGGTACGCGCACGATCGAGCCGCACATGATCGCGCTGCGCCGCTTCGGTCTCGACATCACCGCCACCGAGGGGCTCTACCACGCGCAGGTCGAGCGGTCGGTCAGCCCCGGCCGCCCGATCGTGCTGACCGAGCGCGGCGACACCGTGACCGAGAACGCGCTGCTCGCCGCGGCCCGCCACGCCGGTGTGACGGTCATCCGCAACGCCTCCTCCAACTACATGGTCCAGGACCTCTGCTTCTTCCTGGAGGCGCTGGGGGTACGGGTCGAGGGCATCGGCACCACCACGCTGACCGTGCACGGTGTGCCCCAGATCGACGTGGACGTGGACTACTCCCCCTCGGAGGACCCGGTCGAGGCGATGAGCCTGCTGGCCGCCGCCGTCGTCACCGAGTCCGAGCTGACGATCCGTCGCGTCCCGATCGAGTTCATGGAGATCGAGCTCGCGGTCCTGGAGGAGATGGGCCTGGACCACGACCGCACCCCGGAGTACGCCGCCGACAACGGCCGCACCCGCCTGGTCGACCTCACGGTCCGCCCCTCCAAGCTGGAGGCGCCGATCGACAAGATCCACCCGATGCCGTTCCCCGGCCTCAACATCGACAACGTGCCGTTCTTCGCGGCGATCGCGGCGACGGCCCAGGGCAAGACCCTGATCCACGACTGGGTTTACGACAACCGCGCCATCTACCTCACCGACCTCAACCGCCTCGGCGGCCGCCTCCAACTCCTCGACCCCCACCGCGTCCTGGTCGAGGGCCCGACCCGCTGGCGCGCGGCCGAGATGATGTGCCCCCCGGCCCTGCGCCCGGCGGTGGTCGTCCTCCTGGCGATGATGGCGGCCGAGGGTACGTCGGTCCTGCGGAACGTGTACGTCATCAACCGCGGCTACGAGGAACTGGCGGAGCGCCTGAACTCGGTGGGCGCGCAGATCGAGATCTTCCGCGACATCTGACGAAGCGGCACCGCGACTTCGGGTCGCTCACGGAACCAGACCTCGTCACAGCGTGACGTGAAAGTTCGGGCCGGTTCCGGTCAGGTGTTCAGTGGGTGTGGTGGCGGACCGCGTCGAGGAGCTGGTCGATGTCTTCGGGGGTGTGGGCGAAGGAGGTGACGAACCGGACGATGCCCGGTGCCCAGCGGTCGTGGTAGAAGGTGTAGCCCTCCGCGAGGAGGCCTGCGGTTGCCTGTGGGGGCAGGCGGCAGAAGACGATGTTGGCCTGCGGGCTGCCCAGGAGTTCGGTGCCGGGGACGGCCTTGAGACCGTCGCCGAGCCGGGCGGCCATCGTGTTGGCCTGGCGGGCGTTGCGCAGCCACAGGCCGTCGGTGAGGTAGGCGGCGAGCTGGGCCGTGTGGAAGCGCATCTTGGAGGAGAGCTGGCCGGCCCGCTTGGTACGGAAGGCGAGTTCGGTGGCCAGTACCGGGTCGAAGGAGACGATGGCGTCGGCGGTCATCGCGCCGTTCTTGGTGGCGCCGAAGGACAGCACGTCGATGCCGGCCTTCCAGGTCATCTCGGCCGGGGTGGCGCCGAGGTGGTCCACGGCGTTGGCGAAGCGCGCGCCGTCCATGTGGACGCGGAGTCCCGCGTCCTTGGCGATGGTGGCCAGACGGCGGATCTCGTCGAGGGTGTAGACGCTGCCGCTCTCCGTGGCCTGACTGATGCTCACCACCGTCGGCTGCACACTGTGCACGTCACCCGCCTTGCGGCGCACCGCCTCAAGGAGCGCGCCGGGGTCGATCTTGCTGTCGTCGCCGCGGACCGTGACGAGTTTGGCGCCGTTGGTGAAGAACTCCGGGGCGCCGCATTCGTCATTGTTGACGTGGCTGTCCGGGTGGCACAGCACGCTGCCCCAGGGTGGGGTCAGGGCGGCCAGGCCCAGGCAGTTCGCGGCGGTTCCGGTGGAGACGGGAAAGACGTCGACGTCGCGTTCGAAGATCTCGCTCAGCGTGCGGCGGACGCTGCCGGTGAAGGGGTCGTTGCCGTACGGCAGGGCGTGCCCGGCCGCCGCCGCGGCGACGGCCTGCGCTATTTCGGGCGAGGCGCCCGCCATGTTGTCGCTGATGAAGGCCCGACCGGAGGGGATGACGTCGGTGGTGGTGGTCATGGGTGGGGGTTCCTCGGCTCAGGCTCAGGTGCTGATGGGGGAGGCGAAGACGACGGTGATGTCCACCGCCTCGGTGCCGGTGCGGTAGAAGTGCGGGGCGTCGCCGGCGAAGGCGAGCATGTCGCCGGGGCCCAGGTCCTGCGGGGCGTCGACCGGCCCGGCGGTCACGTGCCCGGCGGCGATCAGCAGGTGCTCGATCGTGCCGGTGGCGTGGGGGACGCCGGTCAGCTCCGTCTCGGGCGGGATGCGCAGCCGCCAGATCTCCAAGCTGTTGCCGCTGCTGATGCGGCGCAGCAGCTCCCGGGCGACCTCGCCCGGTTCGGCGGGCGTGCCCGGCCGGTAGACCGGCCCGGTGTCGGCGTCGCGCGCCAACAGGTCCGCGATCGGGATGCGCAGCGCGACGGCGATCGCGTCCAGGGTGTCGATCGTCGGGTTGCCCTTGCCCGCCTCCAGCTGCGACAGCGTCGCCTTGCTCAGCCCGGCGCGCCGGGCCATCTCCGCGGCGCTCATGCCGCGCTGCTGCCGGCGCAGACGGATCTTCGCGCCGACCGCGGCCGCGGTACTGCTCACCGGCTGCCGGCCGGACCCGGATGAGGCGGCCATCAGTGGCTCCGGTGGGTGGCGCCGTAGGACAAGCGGATACGGCCCTTCTTCACCTTCAGCGTCGGCATGACCACCTCGGCCGGCAGCTTGCCGCCCCCGGGCGCCACCGCCACGACCGGCGCGGACTCCCGGTCCCGGACCGGGACGACTTCCCTGCTTGAACGAACCATTCGTTCACTGTAACGAACGAACGAGTCGATGAACAGTTCGTTCACTAAAACGAACGCCCCCCGTGCCCGCCGCTGCGGCCGGGGCCCTCCTTCGCGACGGTTCCCTCGGGCGCGGGGCGGCATCACGTCCTGCGCCTGGTCGTGGGTGGTGGCGCGCGGCTCTTCGTCGCAGGATGAGGCTTATGGCCGCCGCCGACGATTACGCGCGCATGCTGGGAGGGTTGCTCCGGGCCAGCCACGCGGCCGCTTTCGAACAGCTGCCGGCGCTGGTGCGGCGGCATGCCTCCCCGGCGGGCTTCCATCAGGCGCGCCCGTTCGTCGTGGACCTGCGCGAGGACACCCTGCGTGAGGTCACCGGAGAGGGCATCGACGCAGGTCACGGCGGGCAGGAAATGAAGGTCGACGGCACGCTGGCGGGGCGGGTCTTCCAGACGATGACAGTCCGCTCGACCCCCAGCGGGTCGGGCACCCTCTACTGGCTCCCGCTCCTGGACGGTACGGAGCGCCTCGGCGTCCTCGGCCTCACGCTCGACGGAGAGCCGGACGCGGAAGCCGAACAGGCCATGGAGGACCTCGCCAGCGTCGTGGGCCTGATGCTGGTGTCCCAGCGGCCGCACAGCGACTCCTACGCCCGGCTCACCCGTCTGGAGCCCCTGTCGGTCTCGGCGGAGATGCAGTGGACGCTGATGCCCCCGCGTACCTACTCCGGCCCCAAGGTCACCATCGCGGCCGCCATGGAACCGGCCTACGCCACCGCCGGCGACGCCTTCGACTACGCGCTGGCGGGCCATGTCGCCCACCTCGCGATCTTCGACGCCATGGGCCACGACACGGCCGCCGGTCTCACCGCCAATCTGGCGATGGCCACCTGCCGCAACCAGCGCCGCCAGGGTTTCGGCCTCCACCAGGCGCGCGACAGCATCGAGGGCACGCTGATCGAGCAGTTCGCCCATGACCGCTACGCCACCGCCGTCCTGGCCGACCTCGACCTGGACACGGGCGTCCTCTCCTGGATCAACTGCGGTCACCTGCCGCCCATCCTCATCCGCGAGGGACGCTGGATCACCGCGCTCGACCGCCCGCCCACCCACCCGCTGGGCACCGAGCTCGGTCTCCCCGCCGAGGTCCACCGGGAGCAGCTGCAGACGGGCGACCGGCTGATCCTCTACACCGACGGCATCACCGAGGCCCGCGACCGCCACGGCCGCGAGTTCGGCCTCGACCGCTTCGTCGACTTCATCGTCCGCCAGCAGGCAGCCGCCCTCCCCGTCCCCGAAACCCTGCGCCGCCTCGTCCACGCCGTCATCGACCACCACGCCGGAGAACTCAACGACGACGCCACCGTCCTCCTCGCCGAATGGCACAGCACGTGAGCGGCATGTTTTCCATGACGGCCGGCCGGTGAGGGCAGCTGTGGGCTTCGGCCGTCCCTGGAGGCGGTGGGCTGGAACCGGACGTGCGCGGGCGCCGACCGACGCCCCACGGCAGCGGGGCCTTGCGATGTCCGCACCGAGGACGCCCTTCCGCGGCGGCGGGCACCCTGTTGCGGCGCCCGCAGGCCGGGCAGGCGACGACGAGGCCGTCTCCACGGCCCGGTTCCGCGCTCATGCCGCCTCCTCTCGCGCCGCAGGCGCCGCGTCGATGAGGAGGGGTCCGGCGGGACACGTGCCCACGCCTTCCCGGAGGTCCCCCTGGCCGGGCTCCGCGATCTCCATAATCTCTCCCGATCCGGTTCATTTGTTTCAGCACCCGAGACTGTCACTCCCAGCGGGTGACGAAGGGACCGCCATGAAGTACGACGGCTTTCTCGCCCGTGTCCGCGAGCGCGGCGAGTACACCGATCAGGACGAGGCCGCGAAGGTCACCGCCGCGGTCCTGGAGGTCCTCGCCCACCGCATCACCCCCGGCGAGGCCGAGGACCTCGCCTCGCAGCTGCCCGGCCCCCTGCAGGAGCCGCTCACCCGGGACGGCGACCGGCAGGCGGAGAAGTTCGGGATCGAGGAGTTCTACCGCCGCGTCGCCGAGCGCACCGGCGCCCGGCCCCGTACCGCCCAGTGGGACGCCAGCGCCGTCCTGACCACCGTGGCCGACGCCGTCTCCGGCGGAGAGCTCAACCAGGTCATCAGCCAGCTCCCCTCCAGCTACGCCGTCCTCTTCGGAAAGCCCGACCTGTCCGACTGACGCCCGCCCGACGCACGGGCGCCTCCCGGGCGTGGGAAGCCGTACCGGGGCCGGCTGTCGGTGGCGTGCGTCATCCTGGTGGGATGGCGTATCCGAGAGCGCGTTGCCCGCAGTGCGGCAGGGAGGCCGCGGTGTCTCCCCTCACCCGCCACCTGGCCCGTCACGACCCTCCAGGAGGGCAGGACCGGCGGGGTGGTCTTCCTCCCGTCTCCTGTACGGGGTCGGGGCGGACGGTCCCGGTGGGGTCCGAGCTGCTGTTGCCGTTGTGGGAGGAGCCGGGGGCCGCGGCCGCCGAGGGGTTGACGTTGTTCTGAGGCGAAGCCGAGGCCCCCTCGCTCCTCCTGATGGAGCGTGAGGGGGCCTCGTACGCACACATCCCAGCGGTTCATCCACGTGAATCGAAATCAGATGCACGTCCATTGACGCGTCCACGACGACAGCTCTACGGTTCCGAGAAAGCGCTTTCTGACGCGCTTCCCGCCCCCCTCAACCTGGAGTGAAACGATGCAACGGAGCCCCGTCATCGCCTGCGTCGGCCTCGTGGCCGGCACGCTCGTCGCGCTGTCCGGCAACACGGCGCACGCCGCCTCCACCCGGTACGAGGCCGAGGTCTCGCCCGCGGTCTGTACCGGGACGGTCGACTCCGACTGGGGCGGCTACACCGGCAGCGGTTTCTGCAACGGCACCAACGCGGTCGGCGCCCACGCGCAGTTCACGGTGAACGCCGCCGCCTCCGGCACGGCGACGCTGACGGTCCGCTTCGCCAACGGGAGCGCCGCCGCGCGGCCGGCGAGCGTCACCGTCAACGGATCGGCGGCCGGCTCCGTCTCCTTCGAGACCACCGGTACGTGGGCGACCTGGGTGACCAAGACGCTGAGCGTGCCGGTGAATTCGGGCGCCAACACCGTACGGATCAGCCCCACCGCCTCCGCCGGGCTGCCCAACATCGACCACCTCGACGCCGAGGTGGCCGGCACCACGCCGCCGCCCTCGGGCGCCGCGCTGTACGTGGCGCCGAACGGGCGCGACGGCGCGGCCGGAACGGTGTCCGACCCGACGACGCTCACCTCCGCCATCAGCCGGGTCACCGCCGGTGGGACGATCTATCTGCGGGGCGGGACCTACGCCCACGCGCAGACGGTCACCATCCCGGCCGGCAAGAACGGCACCGCCGGTGCGCGTACGGCGCTCTCCGCCTACCCGGGCGAGACCCCGGTGCTGAACTTCTCGGCCATGGCCGAGGACCCGGCGAACCGGGGGCTCGCCCTCAACGGCTCGTACTGGCACGTCAAGGGGATCGTCGTCGAGCACGCCGGCGACAACGGCATCTTCGTCGGCGGAAGCAACAACGTCATCGAGCGTACGGTGACGCGCTTCAACCACGACACCGGGCTTCAGCTCTCGCGGATGGCCTCCACCACCCCCCGCGAGCAGTGGCCGTCGCACAACCTCATCCTGAGCGCGGAGTCGCACGACAACGCCGACTCCGACGGTGAGGACGCCGACGGCTTCGCCGCGAAGCTCACCGTCGGCGCCGGGAACGTCTTCCGCTACGCCGTCGCCCACCACAACATCGACGACGGCTGGGACCTCTACACCAAGACCGACACCGGCCCCATCGGGACGGTGACCATCGAGGACTCCCTCGCCTATGACAACGGCACCCTCAGCGACGGGTCGCAGGCCGGCGCCGGCGACCGCAACGGCTTCAAGCTCGGCGGCGAGGACATCGCGGTCGACCATGTCGTCCGGCGCACGATCGCCTTCCACAACGGCAAGCACGGGTTCACCTACAACAGCAACCCGGGCCGGATGACGGTGTCGAACAACCTCAGCATCGACAACGCCCAGCGCAACTTCACCTGGGACGCGGGCACTTCGGTCTTCCGGAACAACGTCTCCTGCCGCAGCGGCAGCGGGACGAACGACAGGATCGTCGGCGACGCCGACGGCTCGAACCAGTTCTGGTCCGGTACGAACGGCTCCAAGTGCTCCTCGTACACCGGCGCCCTGAACTGGTCCTACGCCTCGGACGGCCGTCTCCTGGTGACCCTCGGCGGCAAGCCGGTCACCCTGTAGGGCGGAGCGGGCAGAGCGACGTCCGTCGGCGGTGCCCACGGGAGGGGCACCGCCGGCGGACGTCGTTCTGCGGATCAGTCGGCGGCCGGTGGGCCGAGACCTCCCTTGAGGCGTTCGATGTCGGAGGGGCGTACCTGGATCGCGAAGAGCGCGATCACCGCGCCGACGATCGCGAAGGCCGCCGCCGTGACGAAGCCGGCCGAGACGCCGGAGGTCAGCACCTGGTCGCTCCAGGGCGGCGGCAGCTGACCGGTCTGGGCGAACTGCGCCTTCTCCGCGGGTCCCGCCTGGGAGAGGAAGGCGGGCACCTGCTTGTCGGCCTCTCCGCGGCTGGCCGTGCCGAAGACGGTCACCAGGATCGACAGGCCGAGCGAGCCGCCCACCTGCTGGGTGGCGTTGAGCAGGCCGGAGGCCGCGCCGGACTCCCTGGTCTCGACGTTGGACAGCGCCATCAGGGTCAGCGAGACGAACATCAGGCCCATGCCGAGACCGAAAACCAGGATCGGGCCGAGGATGGAGCCCAGATAGGTGGAGTGCACATCGGTCAGGGTCAGCCAGGACAGGCCGGCCGCGGCGAGCACCGAACCCACCACCATGAAGGGTTTCGGCCCGTACTTGGGCAGCAACTGGGAGGTGATCCCGGCGCCGACCGCGATGATCGCGCTGACCGGCAGGAACGCCAGGCCGGCCCGCAGCGGGCTGAAATCCAGCACGGTCTGCACGAACAGCGTCAGGAAGAAGAACATCCCGAAGATCGCCGCGGCGAGGCAGAGCATGATGGCGTACGTGCCCGCGCGATTGCGGTCGGCGAACATGTGCAGCGGGGTGATCGGCTGCCGGGAGCGCCGCTCCACCAGGAAGAACAGGGCCAGGAGCACGACCGAGGCGCCGAACGAGGCGAGCGTGTACGGGTCGCGCCAGCCCTCCTGGGCGGCGCGGATGAACCCGTACACCAGCGCCACCATGCCGAGGGTGGAGGTCAGCGCGCCGGTGAAGTCGAAGTGTCCGGGGTGCCGCGCGGACTCTTTGATGTGCCGAGGGGTGAAGAAGGCGATGAGGAGCGCGATCGGCACGTTGACGAAGAAGATCCAGCGCCAGTCGAGCCATTCGACGAGCACCCCGCCGGCGACCAGGCCGATCGCGCCGCCGCCGGCCGAGACTGCCGCGAAGACGCCGAAGGCCCGGTTGCGTTCGGGCCCTTCGTCGAAGTTCGTGGTGATCAGGGAGAGCGAGGTCGGTGAGGCGATCGCGCCGCCGACGCCCTGGAGCGCCCGGGCCGCGAGGAGTTGCCAGTCGGTCTGGGCGACTCCGCAGAACAGCGAGGCGAGCCCGAACAGCAGCACGCCGAAGACGAAGACGCGGCGCCGTCCGAGGATGTCGCCCGCGCGTCCACCGAGGAGCAGCAGACCGCCGAAGGTCAGTGTGTAGGCGTTGACCACCCAGGAGAGGCTGGTGGTGGAGAACTCCAGCGAGCTCTGGATGTGCGGCAGGGCGATGTTCACGATGGTGATGTCGAGGACCACCATCAGCTGGCAGGAGGCGATCACGAACAGGGCGATGCCCTTGCCGTCACCGCCCTTCTTACGGGCGGCCGTCTGTCCGGGTGCCGTCGGCTTCGGTGTACTCATGGCGCATCGCGCCCTCGCGGGTGAGGGAGCCGTGGGCCGGTCAGTCCACCTTTCCGACCCTAAGCCCGGCTCCGGCGAGGGACCAGTCGATCAAGCGCGGCCGAGCCGGGCGACGCGAACTGGCCCGGCCCCCGGGACGGTTTGCCCCCGCTCCGGGGTCTACTCCAGTACGGCGAAGCCGTCCAGCTCCACGTGGGCCAGGTCGTCCCACAGCCGTACGACGCCGATCACGGCCATCGCCGGATAGTCCCGTCCGGCCAAGCGGCGCCAGATCAGGCCCAGTTCGTGGGCGTGGTGGCGGTAGTCGGCGACATCGGTGGCGTAGATGGTGACGCGGGCCAGGTCGGCGGGGGTGCCGCCGGCGTGGCGGAGGGCGGCGAGGAGGTTGGCGAGGGCGGTCTCGAACTGCTCGGGCAGGGTCTCCCCCACGATCTTGCCGTCGCGGTCGAGGCTCGTCTGTCCGGCGAGGAAGACCAGGCGGGAGCCGGTCGCGGTCACGGCGTGGGAGAAGCCGGTGGGCGGGGACAGTTCGGCGGGGTTGTGCCGGTGCAGGCTCATGCGGACGGCTCCTTCGACGGCTCCTTGGACGGCTCGGCGGCGGATCGGACGCCGGCGCCCTCGGCGGCGGATCGGACGTCGACGGCCGCCGCGGACGGCTTCGCGGACCCGCCGCCGTCGGACACGGCGGGCGCCCCGTACAGCTCCTTGGCGATGATGGTGCGCTGCACCTCCGTGGCGCCCTCGTAGATGCGCGGGGCGCGGACCTCTCGGTAGAGGTGTTCCAGCAGGTGGCCCCGTTGAAGCGCCCTGGCCCCGTGGAGCTGGACGGCGGCGTCGACGACGTACTGCGCCGTCTCGGTCGCGAGGAGTTTCGCCATCGCCGAGCGTTTGGGCACGTCGGGCGCGCCCGCGTCGTACGCCGCGGCCGCCGCGTAGACGAGCAGGCGGGCCGCTTCGGTACGGGTGGCCATCTCGGCGACCTGGTGGGAGACGGCCTGCAGGTCGCGCAGGACGCCGCCGAAGGCGGGTCGGGCGGCGGTGTGCGTGAGGGTCGCGTCGAGCGCCGCCTGGGCCATGCCGACGGCGAAGGCGCCGACGCTGGGGCGGAAGAGGTTGAGGGTGGTCATGGCCACGCGGAAGCCTCGGTCGACCTCGCCGAGGACGTCCGCGCGTCCGACGGGGACCCCGTCGAAGACGAGGGAGCCCAGTGCGTGCGGGGCGAGCATGTCGAGGGGGCTGCCGGAGAGCCCCGGCCGGTCGGCGGGGACGAGGAAGGCGGTGACGCCCCGGGCCCCGGCGCCGGGGGTGGTCCGGGCGAAGACGGTGGCGAAGTCGGCCTCGGGCGCGTTGGAGATCCAGCGTTTCTCGCCGTGGAGCAGCCAGCCGCCGGCGCCGTCGGGTCGCGCTTCGAGGGCGAGGGCGGCGGCGTCGGAGCCCGCGTCGGGCTCGCTGAGCGCGAAGGCGGCGACCGCGCGGCCCGTGACGATCTCGGGGAGCCAGCGGTCGCGCTGCTCGGGGGTTCCGAAGGCGGCGATCGGGTGGCCGCCGAGGCCTTGGAGCGCGAGGGCGGTCTCGGCCTCCGTGCACGCGTACGCGAGGGATTCGCGCAGCAGGCAGAGGTCGAGGGCGCCGGCCTCGAAGAGGCCCGCGAGCAGGCCGTACTCGCCGAGGGCGGCGACGAGGGGACGGTTGACCCGGCCGGGTTCGCCCTTCTCGGCGAGCGGCCGGAGGCGTTCGGCGGCGAGCGCACGGAGCGCCGCACACCGGGCGGTCTGGCCTTGATCGAGTGAGAATACGGACATTCGGACCCCTGTCTCGTGCGTATCTCGTCGTGTCTCGCTCGCCTGCATCACTTCTATCGCGCACCGTTGACTGTCGTCACCATCACGATACGCTCGATGGGCGACCCCACCACGACAAGGGGACGAACTCATGGAGCTGACCCCCTCGGCCCACCACGACACCTTCGCGCGCGACCATCTGCCGCCGCCGGACCAGTGGCCGCGGCTGCTCTTCGATCTGCCGGAGCTCGCCTATCCGGACCGGCTCAACTGCGGGACGGAACTGCTCGACCGCACGGTGGAACGCTTCGGCGCGCGGCGCCCGGCGTTCCGGGACGGCACGGGCCACGTCTGGACGTACGGGCAGCTGCTCGAACGGGTGAACCGGATCGCGCACGTCCTGACCTCCGACCTCGGGGTCAGGCCGGGCAACCGGGTGCTGCTGCGCGGCCCCACGACACCCTGGCTGGCCGCCTGCTGGCTCGCCGTCATGAAGGCGGGCGGGGTCGCCGTCACCGTCCTGGCGCAACAGCGCGCCCAGGAGCTCGCCGTCATGTGCGAGATGGCCCGCTGCACCCACGCGCTGTGCGACGTCAGGACCGTCGACGACCTGGTGAAGGCCGAGGTCCCCGGGCTGCGGATCACCACCTTCGGCGGTGACGCCCCGGACGACCTGCTCTCCCTCGCCATGGGCAGGCCGGAGGTCTACGAGGCGGTGGACACGGCCGCCGACGACGTGGCGCTGATCGCCTTCACCTCCGGGACGACGGGCCGGCCCAAGGGGTGCATGCACTTCCACCGCGATGTGCTGGCCGTCGCCGACACCTTCTCGGCGCACGTCCTGCGGCCGGAGCCGGACGACCTCTTCGCCGGCTCGCCGCCGCTCGGCTTCACCTTCGGCCTCGGCGGGCTCGTCGTCTTCCCGCTGCGGGCGGGAGCCACCGCGCTCCTGCTCGAACAGTCGGGCCCGGCCCAGCTGTTGGAGGCGATCGCGCGGGAGCGGGTGTCGGTGCTGTTCACGGCGCCGACCGCCTACCGGGTGATGCTGGAGGAGCTCGACCGGCACGGCGGCCACGACATCAGCTCCCTGCGGCGGTGCGTGTCGGCGGGCGAGAACCTGCCGGCGGCGACCTGGGAGGCCTGGCACGAACGGACCGGTCTGAAGCTCATCAACGGCATCGGGGCGACCGAGCTGCTCCACATCTTCATCTCCGCGGCGGACGACGACATCCGGCCGGGCACCACCGGCCGGCCCGTGCCGGGCTGGCAGGCGCGGGTGGTGGACCGCGAGGGCGTCGAGGTCCCGGACGGGGAGGAGGGGCTGCTCGCGGTGCGCGGCCCGGTCGGCTGCCGCTATCTGGCCGACCCGCGCCAGAGCGAGTACGTCCACGACGGCTGGAACCTGACGGGAGACACGTACGTCCGCGACGGCGACGGCCGGTTCCGCTACGTCGCCCGCGCCGACGACATGATCATCTCGGCGGGGTACAACATCGCGGGCCCCCAGGTGGAGGAGGCGCTGCTCGCCCACCCGGACGTGGTCGAGGTGGCGGTGGTGGGCCACCCGGACGAGCTGCGCGGCCAGACGGTCGTCGCGTACACGGTCGTACGGGACGGTGTTCCCCGGGACGAGGAGACGGCGTCGGCGCTGCGGGCCTTCGTACGGGCCCGGCTGGTGCCGTACAAGAGTCCCCGGAAGATCGTCTTCCTGGACGCGCTGCCACGGACGGCCACGGGCAAGCTCCAGCGCTTCCGGCTGCGCGCCGAGGAGCCGGCGGCGGCGCGCGCCATAGAGGGCGTCCCGTGACAGCTGCCCCGCGGCTGTCCCGT
Source organism: Streptomyces sp. NPDC015346 (assembly GCF_043078785.1). NCBI lineage: Bacteria > Bacillati > Actinomycetota > Actinomycetes > Kitasatosporales > Streptomycetaceae > Streptomyces > Streptomyces sp. NPDC015346. The sequence goes on from NZ_JBIBTW010000002.1 coordinate 926,354, forward strand.
GCCGGTTCTCCCGTGGCCGATAGAGTGATCACGTGGCCGAGCAGCACACCCCCCGTTCCCTGATCGTCTCGCTGTACGGCGCGTACGGCCGGGACCTCGCGCGCGGCGAGGAACCGATGCCCGTGGCGGCGCTGATCCGTCTCCTCGCCGTGCTCGGCGTGGACGCGCCCTCGGTGCGTTCCTCGGTGTCCCGGCTGAAGCGGCGGGGCCTGCTGCTGCCGCGCCGGACGGCGGACGGGGCGGCCGGATACGCGCTGTCCGACGACGCGCGCCAGCTCCTGGAGGACGGCGACCGCCGGATCTACGCGCGGGCGGAACCGAAGCTCTCCGACGGCTGGGTGCTCGCCGTCTTCTCCGTGCCCGAGGCCGAGCGGCACAAGCGGCATCTGCTCCGCTCCCGGCTGGCCCGGCTGGGCTTCGGCACGGCGGCCCCCGGCGTGTGGATCGCCCCGGCGCGGCTGCACGAGGAGACCCGCCACACCCTGGAGCGCCTGGGCCTCTCCGCGTACGTGGATCTCTTCCGCGGCGAGCACCTGGGCTACGCGCCGACGGCCGAGGCGGTGGGCCGCTGGTGGGACCTGCCGTCGATCGCCAAGCTCCACGAGGAGTTCCTGGCCGCCCATGAGCCGGTCCTGCGGACCTGGTCGGCCTCCCCGGGGACGGCGGAGGAGGCCTATCGCGCCTATCTGTTCGCGCTCGACTCCTGGCGGCGGCTCCCCTACGCGGACCCGGTCCTGCCGACCGAGCTGCTCCCCGCCGACTGGCCGGGCGCCCGCTCGGCGGAGGTCTTCACGGCGCTGCACGAGCGGTTGCGGGACGAGGGGGCACGGTTCGTGGCGGCCGGCCGAGGGTGAGCCGCGGCTTCGGCGCGTCCGTGCGGCCCGTCGGGGGCGGGCGGCTGCCCGCGCGGTACGGGTCGGGCCACGGGGCCGCCGGGCCCTGGTAGGTCTGGGCGGCGGCCGCGTGCAGTGTCCAGTGCGGGTCGTAGAGGTGAGGCCTGGCCAGGGCGCAGAGGTCGGCGCGGCCCGCCAGCAGGAGGGAGTTGACGTCGTCCCAGGAGGAGATCGCGCCGACCGCGATCACGGGGACGGCGAGCGCGTTGCGGATCCGGTCGGCGTACGGCGTCTGGTAGGAGCGGCCGTACTCGGGGCGTTCGTCGGGGACGACCTGGCCGGTGGAGACGTCGAGCGCGTCGGCGCCGTGCGCGGCGAAGGCGCGGGCGATCTCGACGGCGTCCTCGGCCGTGGTCCCGCCCTCCGCCCAGTCGGTGGCGGAGATGCGGACGGTCGTCGGGCGGTCGTCCGGCCACACCTCCCGTACCGCGTCGAAGACTTCGAGGGGGAAGCGCAACCGGTTCTCCAGCGGCCCGCCGTAGGCGTCGTCCCGCAGGTTGGTCAGCGGCGAGAGGAAGCCGGAGAGCAGATAGCCGTGGGCGCAGTGCAGTTCGAGCAGGTCGAAGCCGGCGCGCGCCGCCCGCCGGGCAGCGGCGACGAACTCCTTCCGTACGGCGGTCAGTCCGGCCCGGTCCAGGGCGTGCGGGATCTGGTTGACGCCGGGGCGGTAGGGAAGCGGTGAGGCGGCGGTGAGCGGCCAGTTGCCGTCGGGGAGCGGCTGGTCGATGCCCTCCCACATCCGGCGGGTGGAGCCCTTGCGTCCGGAGTGGCCGAGCTGGACGCCGATCGCGGTGCCGGGCGACCGCTCGTGGACGAAGGCGGTGATCCGGCTCCAGGCGTCGGCCTGTTCGTCCGTCCAGAGGCCGGTGCAGCCGGGGGTGATCCTGCCTTCCGGGCTGACGCAGACCATCTCGGTCATGACGAGTCCGGCGCCGCCGAGCGCCCGTGCGCCGAGGTGGACGAGGTGGAAGTCGCCGGGGATCCCGTCCTCGGCGACGTAGAGGTCCATGGGCGAGACCACGATCCGGTTGCGCAGGGTCAGTCCGCGCAGCCGGAAGGGGGTGAACATCGGCGGGGTGCCGGGCGGGCAGCCGAAGTCGCGCTCGACGGAGTCGGTGAAGGCGGGGTCGCGCAGCCGCAGGTTGTCGTGGGTGACGCGGCGGCTGCGGGTCAGGAGGTTGAAGGCGAACTGGCGCGGCGGCTGGTCCAGATATCCGGCCAGCTCCTCGAACCAGCGCAGGCTGGCCGCCGCGGCCCGCTGGGTGGACTCGACGACCGGCCGGCGTTCGCTCTCGTAGGCCGCGAGGGCCTCTTCCAGGGTGGGCCGCTCCTCGACGCAGGCGGCGAGGGCGAGGGCGTCCTCGACGGCGAGCTTGGTGCCGGAGCCGATGGAGAAGTGCGCGGTGTGGGCGGCGTCGCCGAGGAGGACCGTACGGCCGTGGGACCAGCGCGCGTTGGAGACGGTACGGAACGCGGTCCAGGAGGACTTGTTGGAGCGCAGGGCGCGTCCGCCGAGCGCCTCGGCGAAGATCTTGGCGCAGCGGGAGGTGGATTCCGCCTCGTCGAGTTCGTCGAATCCGGCGGCCCGCCAGACCTCTTCGCGCATCTCGACGATGACAGTGGAGGAGTCGGCGGAGAAGGGGTAGGCGTGCAGCTGCATCACGCCGTGCTCGGTCTCGGCGATCTCGAAGCGGAAGGCGTCGAAGGCGAAGTCGGCGGCGAGCCAGATGTAGCGGCAGCGGTGGGTGGTGATCCGGGGGCGGAAGACGTCGGCGTGGGCCTCGCGGGTCCGGCTGTGGACGCCGTCGGCGGCGACGACCAGGTCGTGCGTGGCGGCCAGCTCGGCGGCCGGCGGGGCCTCGGTGCGGAAGCGGAGCCGTACGCCGAGTTCGGCGCAGCGGGCGTGCAGGATCTCCAGGAGCCGGCGCCTGCCGAGTGCGGCGAAGCCGTGGCCGGAGGAGGTGAGGAGGTGTCCTCGGTGGGCGATGTGGATGTCGTCCCACCGTACGAAGGCGTCCTGGAGCGCCTGGTAGACGGCGGGGTCGGCGTGCTCGATGCCGCCGAGGGTCTCGTCGGAGAGGACGACGCCGAAGCCGAAGGTGTCTTCGGGTGCGTTCCGCTCCCAGACGGTGATCTCGCGGGCGGGGTCGAGCCGCTTGAGGAGCGCGGCGGCGTACAGCCCGCCGGGCCCGCCGCCGATGACGGCGACGCGCAGGGCGGGTGACGGCGAGGTGTGGGGGTCCGGTCGGGCGGGCCGCCCCATCGTCACCGCCCCCGCCACTTCGGGGACCGCTTCGCGGTGAAGGCCGCGTGGAACTCGGCGTAGTCCTCGCCGTTCATCAGCAGGGCCTGGGTGGCGGCGTCCAGCTCGACGGAGGCGGCCAGCGGCATGTCCAGCTCGGCCGTGAGCAGGGCCTTGGTCTGGGCGTGGGCGAGCGCGGGTCCGTCGGCGAGGCGGCGGGCCAGTTCGGCGGCCCGGGCGTCCGCGCCGCCCTCCTCGGTGAGCTCGCTGAGCAGGCCGATGCGCTCGGCCTCGGCGGCGCGGACCGGTTCGCCGAGCATGAGCAGCCGGGTGGCGTGGCCGAGGCCGACGACCCTGGGCAGCAGATAGGCCGCGCCCATGTCGCCGCCGGAGAGTCCGACGCGGGTGAAGAGGAACGCGAAGCGTGCGCTGGGGTCGGCGATCCGGAAGTCGGCGGCGAGGGCGAGGACCGCCCCGGCTCCGGCCGCGACGCCGTGGACGGCGGCGATCACGGGGAAGGGGCATTCGCGGATCGCCCGGACGACCTGCCCCGTCATCCGGTTGAAGTCGAGGAGCTGCGCCGTGTCCATGGACAGGGTCGCGCCGATGATCTCGTCCACGTCGCCGCCCGAGCAGAAACCGCGCCCCTCGCCGCCGAGGACGAGGGCGCGCACGGCCCGTTCCCGGGAGAGTTCGGCGAGGAGATCGCGCAGGTCGGCGTAGGCGCCGAAGGTGAGCGCGTTGAGCTTCTCGGGGCGGGCGAGGGTCACGGTGGCGACGCCGTCGTCGACGACCAGACGCAGATGGCGCCACTGTTCGGTACGGGGTGCGGAGCCGATAAAGGGGCTCATACGGAACGGCCTCCCTCCTCCTGACGGGAGCGTATCACTCATCCGTGACTGTCGTCATGAGTGCGCGATAAGGGGAGGTGGGCCGTCCCGCGTGTCAGGCGGTGCCTGGGCGGCGCCTATGCGGTGCCCGCGAGGGTGGCGACCAGGACCGCCTTGATGGTGTGCATCCGGTTCTCCGCCTCGTCGAAGACGACCGAATGGGCCGACTCGAAGACCTCGTCGGAGACCTCCAGCTCCGTCAGGCCGTGGCGCTCGTGGATGTCCCGGCCGACCGCCGTACCCAGGTCGTGGAAGGCCGGCAGGCAGTGCAGGAACTTGACGTCCGGGTTCCCGGTGGCGCGCAGGACGTCCATGGTCACGGCGTACGGGGAGAGGTCGGCGATCCGCTCGTCCCAGACCTCCTTGGGCTCACCCATGGAGACCCACACGTCGGTCGCGACGAAGTCCGCGCCGCGGACACCCTCGGCCACCTCCTCGGTGAGGGTGATCGTGGCACCGCTCGTCTCGGCGAGCGCGCGCGCCGAGGCGACGACCTCGCTTTTCGGCCAGTACGCCTTCGGGGCGACGATCCGTACGTCCATGCCGAGCAGCGCGCCGGTGACCAGGTAGGAGTTGCCCATGTTGAAGCGGGCGTCGCCGAGGTAGGCGAAGGCCACCTGGTCCAGCGGCTTGTCCGTGTGCTCGGTCATGGTGAGCACGTCGGCGAGCATCTGGGTGGGGTGCCAGTCGTCGGTCAGACCGTTGAAGACGGGGACACCGGCATGGGCGGCCAGCTCCTCGACGTTCTCCTGGCTGTCGCCCCGGTACTCGATGGCGTCGAACATCCGGCCGAGGACGCGCGCGGTGTCCTTGACGGACTCCTTGTGGCCCATCTGCGAGCCGGAGGGGTCGAGGTAGGTGGCGGAGGCGCCCTGGTCCGCGACGGCGACCTCGAAGGCGCAACGGGTCCGGGTCGAGGTCTTCTCGAAGATCAGGGCGATGTTCTTGCCCCGCAGCCGCTGAACCTCGGCGCCCGCCTTCTTGGCGGCCTTCAGCTCGGCGGCCAGGACGATCAGACCGCGGAACTCCTCGGCGGTGAAGTCCAGCTCCTTGAGGAAGTGGCGGCCGATGAGGTCAGTGGCCATGGGGCGCTCCCGTGGGTACGGCGAACAGAACGCTGGAAGTCTATACGTACTTCAGTATTCCTATACGGTGACGCGGGCCACTCCACCGCGCCGACCACTCCCCCGGCCGTTCAGACGGCGTCCCGCTGCACCGGGCAGCTCATGCAGCGCGGGCCACCTCTGCCCCGCCCCAGCTCGCTGCCCGGGATCTCGATCACCTCGATGCCCTGTTTGCGCAGATGCGTGTTGGTCGTGACGTTCCGCTCGTACGCCACGACCACGCCGGGCTCGACGGCGAGGACGTTGCAGCCGTCGTCCCACTGCTCGCGCTCCGCGGCGTGGACGTCCTGGGTCGCCGTCAGGACGCGCACGTCCTGGAGGCCGAGGGCGGCGGCGATGGCGCTGTGCATGTGCTCCGGCGGGTGGTCGGTGACCCGCAGGGACTGTCCCTCGTCGCCCGGTTCGATCGTGTACGAGCGGAGCATCCCGAGCCCCGCGTACTGGGTGAAGGTGTCGTGGTCGACCATCGTCATCACCGTGTCGAGATGCATGAACGCGCGCCGCTTCGGCATGTCGAGGGCGATGATCGTCCGCGCCGATTCGGCGGCGAACATGCCGCGGGCCAGCATCTCCACGGCCTGTGGGGTCGTCCGCTCGCTCATCCCGATCAGGACGGCGCCGTTGCCGATGACGAGGACGTCCCCGCCCTCGATCGTGGACGGATAGTCGGTCTGTCCCTCGCTCCAGTGGTGGAAGCCGCCGGCCTCGGGGCCGGTGAAGAGCGGATGGTGCTTGTAGATCGCCTCGAAGTGGACCGTCTCGCGCTGACGGGCCGGCCAGCGCATCGCGTTGATGGAGACGCCGTCGTAGATCCAGGCGGAGGTGTCCCGGGTGAAGAGGTGGTTCGGCAGCGGCTTGAGGAGGAAGTCGTCCAGGTCCATGGCGTGGAACCGGACCGAGGTCGGCTCGCGGTGCCCCGCCAGGAACTCCCGCTTCGTCATCCCGCCGACCAGCGCCTCGACGAGCTGAGCGGTCCCGAGGGAGTCGAAGGCGGCGCGCAGATGGTCGGCGGCGAGCGGCCCGTACTCCTTCTCGTGGAAGACGCGCTCGAGCACGAGCGCGCGGGCGGCGGGCAGCTCCAGTGCCTCCCGCAGCAGGTCCCCGAAGAGGTGGACCTCCACCCCCCGGTCGCGCAGGACGTCCGCGAAACCGTCGTGCTCCTGGCGGGCGCGGCGCACCCAGAGCACGTCGTCGAAGAGAAGAGCGTCCTTGTTGGAGGGGGTCAGCCGCTTCAGCTCCAGATCGGGCCGGTGCAGGATGACGCGGCGAAGCCGCCCGGTCTCGGAATCGACATGGAATCCCATGCGTCCATCCTGACGGAGCCGGACGGCTCGCGCGTGGTTCTGGAGGCGGTCAACCGCCGACGGCCTCGCCGGAGCCGCGCAGGGCGAGAATGAGCCGGGTGCCGCGTTCGGTCGCGACGGAGACGACGGCCCGGCCGGACATCCGGGCGAGGACGTACGCGGAGGTGTCCCGCTTCCGGATCATGACCTCGCCGGGCTCGTAGGAGCGCGGGGTTCCCTCGGCGAGGAGCGCGCGGCGGTCCCGGTCGGGGAGGGCATGGAGGAGGGACCGATCCTGGCCGAAAAGACTCAACTCGTTCACCCCCGCCCCGCCCGCCACGTTCTGAAACCCACGGGCCGAGACGTGCCGAAGCGCGCACCTCCGAGCGCCTGTCCCCACCTCAAGAGGCGTGCGCGTTCACTCTGTTGGCGCTGCGTCACGTCGTGGGGTGAAGAACAGGCCGCCTGGGGCCGGGCCCCGGCGGCCATCCCGGCCCTCCCCGGAGGGGGCCCTCAGAGGCGGGGGTCCACCGGTTCCGATTCCAGGGCGAGGACCGCGAAGACCGCCTCGTGGACGCGCCAGAGCGGCTCGCCCGCCGCCAGGCGGTCCAGGGCCTCCAGGCCGAGGGCGTACTCCCGCAGGGCCAGCGAGCGCTTGTGGCCGAGGAAACGCCGGCGCAGACGCTCCAGGTTCTCCGGGCGGGTGTACTCGGGGCCGTAGATGATCCGCAGGTACTCCCGGCCCCTGACCTTCACCCCCGGCTGCGCGAGCCGGCCCTTGCCGTCCCGGACCAGCGCCGCCAGCGGCTTGACGACCATGCCCTCGCCGCCGGCCGCCGTCATCTCCAGCCACCAGTCGACACCGGCCCGCACCGACGCCTCGTCGCCCGTGTCGACGACGAGCCGGCGGGTGAGCCGCAGCAGGCCCGTCGGGTCGTGCTCGACCAGCCGGTCCAGCCACCCCAGCTGCTCGTCGTGCGGCACGGCCGCCAGTGAGCGGCCCCGCACCGCGAGGACCTGGAAGGGGGCGAAGCGCACCCCGTCGAGTCCCTCCGTCGGCCAGCAGTACCTGCGGTACGCCTCGGTGAACGCCTCCGCGTCCGCCGCCCGCTCCCGCTGCTTGGCGAGGAGCGCCTCGACATCGCCGCCCACCCCTCGCGCCGCCGCCCGCTCAAGCGCGTCGAGCGCGCCGGGGAAGACGGCGCGCGAGGCCGCGCCGACCGCCGCGTACTGCGCGCGCAGCAGCCCGGCCGACTTCAGCGACCACGGCATCAGCTCGCCGTCGAGCAGCACCCAGTCCGTGTCGAGCTCGTCCCACAGGCCGGCGGCCGTGACGGCCGCCCGCAACCGCTCGAGGACCTGCTCCGTGACGGCCGGGTCGTCGAAGAACGGCCGTCCCGTACGGGTGTGCAGGGCGCCGGTCACCCCCTCCGCGGGGTCGATCCCGAAGCGCTCGCGCGCCGCCTCCGCGTCCCGGCACACCAGCGCGACCGCCCGCGAGCCCATGTGCTTCTCCTCGCACACGACCCGCTCCACGCCGTCGGCCGCGTACTGCGCGAACGCCTCCGCCGGGTGCTCCAGGTAGCCCTCGGCCTTCGACGTCGCCGTCGGGGCCATCGTCGGCGGCAGGTAGGCGAGCAGTCGCGGGTCGACCGCGAACCGGCTCATCACCTCCAGGGCCGCCGCCGCGTTCTCCTCCCGCACCCCGACGTTCCCCATCTCCCGGGTCTCCACGACCCGGCGGCCGTGCACGTCGGCGAGGTCGAGCGGCCTGCCCTGGTGCCCGCCGGGCGCCTCGGTGGCGAGCGGCCGGGCCGGCTCGTACCAGACCTTCTCCGCCGGTACGTCGACGAGTTCGCGCTCCGGCCAGCGCAGCGCGGTCATCTTGCCGCCGAAGACGGCGCCCGTGTCCAGGCAGATGGTGTTGTTGATCCAGGACGTGTTCGGCACGGGCGTGTGCCCGTAGACGACGGTGGCCCGGCCGCGGTACTCCTCCGCCCACGGATAGCGCACCGGCAGCCCGAACTCGTCGGTCTCGCCGGTGGTGTCGCCGTAGAGCGCGTGCGAGCGCACCCGGCCGGAGGTCCGGCCGTGGTACTTCTCCGGCAGCCCGGCGTGGCAGACCACCAGCTTCCCCTCGTCGAGGACGTAGTGGCTGACGAGCCCGTCGATGAACGCGCCCACCTCGGCGCGGAACTCCTCGCTCTCCCGCCCGAGCTGCTCGATGGTCTCGGCGAGCCCGTGGGTCTCCTGGACCTTGCGGCCCTTGAGCCAGCGGCCCAGCTTGTTCTCGTGGTTCCCGGGCACGCAGAGCGCGTCGCCCGCGGCGACCATGCCCATCACCCGGCGCAGCACGCCCGGGCTGTCGGGGCCCCGGTCGACGAGGTCGCCGACGAAGACCGCCGTCCGCCCCTCGGGGTGGTGGCCGTCGACGTAGCCGAGCTTGGCGAGCAGCGTCTCCAGCTCGGAGCGGCAGCCGTGGATGTCACCGATGATGTCGAAGGGGCCGGTGAGGTGGCGCAGGTCGTTGAAACGCTTCTCCAGGACGACCTCGGCGGCCTCCACCTCCTCGACGCCGCGCAGGACGTGGACCTTGCGGAAGCCCTCGCGCTCCAGGCCGCGCAGCGAACGGCGCAGTTCGCGGCGGTGGCGCTGGACGACGTGGCGGGGCATGTCCGCCCGGTCGGGGCGGGCCGCGTTGCGTGCCTGGCACACCTCCTCGGGCAAGTCGAGGACGATCGCGATCGGCAGCACGTCGTACCGCCGGGCCAGCTGGACGAGCTGGCGGCGGGCCTCCTGCTGCACGTTGGTGGCGTCGACGACGGTCAGCCGGCCGGCCTCCAGGCGCTTTCCTGCGATGTAGTGCAGGACGTCGAAGGCGTCCCGGCTGGCGCTCTGGTCGTTCTCGTCGTCGGCGACCAGGCCGCGGCAGAAGTCGGAGGAGACGACCTCGGTCGGCTTGAAGTGACGCCGGGCGAAGGTGGACTTGCCGGAGCCGCTGGCGCCGATCAGGACCACGAGGGACAGGTCGGTGACGGGCAGCGTGCGGATGGTGTCGGTGTCGGTCATGCCGTGTCCTCCTTCGTGGTGGTCCGGCTCGTCTGCGTGAAGACGGCCATCTGGGTGGGCGGTCCGACCTCGGGGTCGTCGGGGCCGATCGGGGTGAACTCCACGCCGTATCCGTACTGTTCGGCGACGCGCGCCGCCCACGTACGGAACTCCCGGCGGGTCCACTCGAAGCGGTGGTCGCCGTGCCGGACGTGCCCGGCGGGCAGGGACTCCCAGCGCACGTTGTACTCGACGTTGGGGGTGGTGACGAGCACCGTGCGGGGGCGCGCGGATCCGAACACGGCGTACTCGAGGGCCGGCAGCCGGGGCAGGTCCACGTGCTCGACGACCTCGCTGAGGACGGCCGCGTCGTAGCCGGTGAGCCGCTTGTCGGTGTACGCGAGCGAGCCCTGGAGCAGCGTGATCCGGCCGGCCTGCCGCTCACCGAGGCGCTCCAGCCTCAGCCGGCGGCCGGCGACGGTCAGCGCCCGTACGGACACGTCGACCCCGACAATGTCGGTGAAGCGCACGTCCTTCAGCAGCTCCTGAAGCAACTGCCCCTGGCCGCAGCCGAGGTCGAGGACGCGGGTGGCATCGGCGGCACGCAGCGCGGCGAGGATCGCCGCACGCCGCTGCTCGGCGAGCGGTACCGGCTTCTCCTCGGTGTCGGTGGTCTCGTCGACGGCGTTGTCGACGTCCTCGACCTCCAGGCCGTCGCTCTCCGCGAGCCGCACCAGCTCCAGCCGCTCCATGGCGTCCCGGGTCAGGCCCCAGCGGCGGGAGAGATAGCGGCTGGTGATGAGCTTCTGCTCGGGGTGCTCGGCGAGCCAGCCGTCACCGGCGCGCAGCAGCTTGTCGACCTCGTCCGGCGCGACCCAGTAGTGCTTGGCGTCGTCGAGGACCGGCAGCAGGACATAGAGCTGGTTCAGCGCGTCGGCGAGCCGCAGCTCCCCTTCGAGGACGAGACACACATAGCGCGAGTCGCCCCACTCGGGGAAGGCGGTGTCCAGCGCCACCGGCTCCGCCTCGACCGTCTCCCAGCCGAGCGGCCCGAAGAGCTTGCGGACCAGTTCGGCCCCGCCGCGGGCCGGGAGCGCCGGCACCTCGATCCGCAGCGGGAGCGGCGCGGCCGCTCGCTCGGGCATCGCCCGGCAGGCCCCGCGCAGCGCGCTCTTGAAGACCGTGGACAGCGCGACGGCGAGCAGCGAGGACGCGGCGTAGGGCCGGTCGTTCACATACTGCGCGAGCGCGGAGTCGGGGGCGCCGCCCCGGCCCTTGCCCTTGCCGCGCCGCACCAGCCCCACGGGGTCCACCTCGAGAAGCAACGCGGCCGTGCACCGCTCGGCGGTCGCCTCGGGGTAGAGGACGTGCGCCGTGCCGTGCGAGGTCGAGAACGTCTGCGCGTTGTCGGGATGCTTGTGCAGCAGAAAGCTCAGATCGGTCGCGGGACGCTCGGGGGTGCCGGTGGTACTGATCGTCAGGAACACACGTCCGAGTATGGTCCGCCTCTCTCGTCGCCGACCAGGCATTTTCCGGTGCCCGGCGATCGCCCGACCGCTCGTCGTACCGCCACGCGTCGCCCCCGGCCGACCGGCCCCCTCCCCCCGCTCACCGCCTTCCGCTCACCTCCCTCCGGTCATCACCTCCCTCGGGTAACTCCCTCGGGTCACCGCCTCCCTCGGGTCACCTCCCTCCGGGCGTCGCTGTCACGGCGGCGGCCAGCGCGGCGATCCGGTCCGGACCGACACGGCAGCAACCGCCGATCAGCCGCGCCCCGGCGGCCGGCCACTCCCGCATACGGCCGGGGTCGAAGGCCCCGGTCCCGCGCCAAGTACGGGCGCCGGCATCCCACTCCTCTCCGCTGTTGGGGTAGACGACCACCGGCTTCCCCGTCACCCCCGCCGCTCTCTCCACCGCCCGGGCCGCGTCGCCCGGCTCGCAGCAGTTGACCCCGACCGCGACGACCTGGTCATTGCCCGCCACGAGCCCGAACGCCTCTGTCAGCCCCTGCCCGGCGCGCGTACGCTCCCCCTCGATCGTGTACGAGAGCCACACCGGCACCCCGCACCCCTCGACCGCCCGCAGCAGCGCCTCGGCCTCGTCGGTGTCCGGCACCGTCTCCAGAGCGAGCACATCGGGCCCCGCCTCCACGAGCGCCTCGATCCGAGGCCGGTGGAACCGTTCGAGCTCCCGCACCGTGAGCCCGTACCGGCCCCGGTACTCGCTGCCGTCGGCCAGCATGGCTCCGTAGGGGCCGACCGACCCGGCGACCCACACCTGCTCCGCCGCCCCCTGCCCCGCCTCGCGGGCCAGCTCCACACTCCGCCCGATCAGCCGCGCCGCCCCGGCCCGGTCCACTCCACGGCGGGCGAAGCCCTCGAAGGTGGCCTGGTAGCTGGCGGTGATGAGGACGCGGGCGCCGGCTCGCACATACGCCGTGTGCGCCGCCTCGATCTGCTCGGGGCCGTCGGCGAGCAGCCGAGCCGACCACAGTTCGTCGCTCAGGTCACAGCCCTGGGCCTCCAGCTGGTTGGAGAGCCCTCCGTCGAGCACGAGCACCTCGTCGGCGATCGCCGAGGCCAGCGACCGTGCGTTTCCGGGGGTGGGTGCCATCGGTCTTCCTTCTCCCGCGTCCGTCTCTTCTTCCTTCTTACGCCCTGCCTTTCGTTCAGCCCAGCTGGGACTGGACCTGGGCGGAGATCAGCTCCAGGTGGTCCAGGTCGTCCAGGTCGAGGACCTGGAGGTAGATCCTGGACGACCCGATGGCCCCGTACCGGCCGATCTTGTCGACGACCTCGGCCGGCGAACCGGCCAGGCCGTTCGCCTTCAGCTCCTCCACCTCGCGGCCGATCGCGGCCGCCCGACGGGCTACCTCCGCGTCGCTCCTGCCGACGCAGACGACCAGGGCGTTGGAGTACACCAGCGCGTCGGCCGGCCGGCCCGCGGCCACGGCGGCTTCCCTGACCCGGCCGAACTGCCGCTCACTGTCCTCCAGCGAGGCGAAGGGGATGTTGAACTCGTCGGCGTACCGCGCGGCGAGACGCGGGGTACGGGTCGCGCCGTGGCCGCCGATGAGCACCGGGACCTTGGCCTGGGCCGGCTTGGGCAGCGCGGGCGAGTCGGCGAGCTGGTAGTACCGCCCCTCGTAGGAGAACGTCTTGCCCAGCTCGGTCTCCCACAGCCCGGTGACGATCGCCAGCTGCTCCTCCAGCCGGCCGAACTTCTCCTTGGGGAACGGAATTCCGTACGCCCGGTGCTCCTCCTCGAACCAGCCCGCGCCAAGGCCCAGTTCGACCCGGCCGCCGGACATCTGGTCGACCTGGGCGACCTGGATGGCCAGAACACCCGGGAGCCGGAACGTACCGGCGGTCATGAGCGTGCCGAGACGGATTCGCTTTGTCTCCCGGGCCAGGCCGGCCAGGGTGATCCACGCGTCCGTGGGCCCGGGCAGCCCGTTGGCGGAGCCCATGCTGACGTAGTGATCGGACCGGAAGAAGGCGTCGAAACCGAGGTCCTCGGTGGCCTTGGCGACCGTGAGCAGGGTGTCGTAGTCGGCCCCTTGCTGGGGCTCGGTGAAGATTCGAAGATCCATACTTCCATCCTGCACCGCCCCCCGGCCGTCAACCGCTCCGTCAGCGCCCGGTACCCACCGGCTCGGTCGGGTGAATAACTCGCACCCGGGCGGGCCGCGGCCCGCCGGGCCAGTGACCGTGACCGGGCACCCGTCGTTGGCTCGGGCGGAGCCGGACCGCCCGGCCCGCGCGCCGGCGGCCCCTGCCGGTGCGTCGTTCTCACGTGTGGCCCCTCCCCTGCGGGCGGGGCCTGGGCCGAGGAGGCCGCCATGTCCCAGGAAGCCGCGCCCGAGCGGGCGCTGCCCGAGCAGTCGGAGGAGCAGTCCGTGCCCGAGCAGAAGGGCAGCGGCGCCCCCAAGGGCCTGCTGCAGCAGATGGAGGAACTGATGGCGGCGCTCACCGCCGACCTCTCGCAGCTGGACGCCGACCTTCAGTCCTCGTCCGACCGCCACGAGCCCCGAACCCCCGACGGACCCTTCGGGGGCCGCTCCCTCTGACCGGGCCCCACGGCCCCCGTTCATGACAGTCCCGCCGTCGGACCCGCCCGGCCCCGGGCGGCGTCGGGTGGCCGGTCCCGCTCCCGGATCGCGAGTCGGCGCAGCATCCCCCGTACCCGGTCGTTCGATTCGTCGGCGGCGTCGATCGCCTCGATGCACTGCCAGTACAGCCCCTCCTCGTCGGTCGCGCAGGCCACACCGACGAGGGCGATCCCCACCTCTCCCAGAAGCGCGCCGAGCGCGGTCAACGCCCGCCGCGCGTCGGCCACTTCGGTCAGCTGGGTGGCCCTCGGCCCGCCCGTCCGCAGCACGGGATGGTCGATCGCCCCGCGACCGCCGCCGATCTCGCTCAGCCCGCGCGCCTCGCTCCGCACCTCCTGCGGTCCGCAGAGCGCGAGCTGACTTCCTATCGCCTGCGCGAGGGCCTGGGCCTGCCAGGCCTCGGCCACGATGTCCAGCGCCGTCCTGCTCTGTGCCAGCGCGTGCCGGCCTGCCGCGATGAGTCGCTCCGCTTCCATGTACGCCGCCCCCGTTCGTACGACTTACTGCCCACTAGTCCACTACCCAGAGTGAAGCTGCCTGAGCCCAAACACCAGAGGAATTCGGAAATCTGTGGACAGCAAGCTCGATGGGGACAACTCGATCACTCCGAAGAGTGACGATCGCCCTTCTCGGTGGCGCGCGCACTCCGTCCCGGCGGTCTGCCGACGGGAAAACGGAGTTCGTTCCGGTCGATCTTCGCGGACAAGGCGGCGAGCGGATCGACGCCCAGCACCCCGCAGAACTGCAGCAGATACGCCAGCACGTCCGCGACCTCGTCGGCCACCCGGTGCGCCGTCTCCGGATCCTCCATGACCCGGTCCGCCTCCTCCGGCGTCAACCACTGAAAAATTTCCAGCAGTTCGGCCGCCTCGACACTGAGCGCCGCCGCCAGATTCTTCGGCGTGTGGTACGGCTGCCACTCCCGCGAGGCCGCGAACTCCGCCAGCCTGCGCTGCAATCCCGCTACATCCAGTTCACTCACGGCTCAGGTCTACCACCGACACCCCTGGCACCTCCCGCACGCCTCCTGCGGCCGCCTCCCCGACCGCCCCCACAAGCCGGATGTGCCCGCCGGCGCAGACCGAGGCCGCGAGACCGAGCAGTTCGCGGAGCTGACGCCGGTCGAGCCCCCGGTCGAGACGGTCCGCGAGCACGGTCAGCGTCCGCATGGCCGGGGGCACTTCGGCGAGCTGGTCCATGGCGAGGACACCCGGACCGGTGAGCAGCACGAGCGCCAGCGCCAGGTAACGCAACTCCCCGTCGCCGAGCCGCCCCAGCGGCGTCACCCACGAGCCCCGCTCAGCCCGCTCCCCCCGTTCCCCTCGATCGCCCCGATCCCCCGACGCCGCGGCCGACCCGGCGACCGCCCCGGCCCGCTCCAGCACCGCCCGTACCCTGGCGCCGGGCAGTTCCTCCACGCCGAGCCCCGTCACCGGTCCGACACAACCGGCGCCGGCCACCGAGGCCAACCGGGCATGGCGGCGCGGACAGTCGGTACGGGTGCGGTGCAGCACCTCCGCGAGGTTGTCGCATCCGCGCCGCAACCGGCCCTCGCCCGTCGGCACCGGCGCCCGCATCCGGTCCGGCATCGGGTCGCAGGCGAACACCGAACGCAGCGCGACGACCACCTGCTCCGCCGCGGCCAGGACCTCCAGCTGTCCCTGCGTCTTGCCCGCCACCCGCAGCGGCAGCAGGGCGGTACCCAGCAGATCGTCGGGGAGCGGCGCGCGAGTGACGGGCGTGGCACCGGCGGTGTGCCATTCGGCCTGGACGGAGGAGCGACCGGGGTCGCGGAGCGCGGTGGCGAGCAGCGTACGGCCGCGGCAGGTGAGCCGCTCGCCGACGACGCGGAGGTCGGGCTCGGCCTGAACGGCGACGTCGAGCCGCACCGGCCCGGCCGGTCCGTCGACCGTGCAGCCGATCCGGAACCCTCGCCTCCCCTGGGCGTCGGGCCTGGCCCGCTCGGGCACGCAGTCGGCCGCGTCGGGGAAGGCGGTGGCCAGATCCTCTCCCGCGCCCAGCCGCGCCAGCGCCTCGTACGCCCGCAGAGCGGTGGACTTACCGCTGCCGCTCGCTCCGGCGAAGAGGGTCACCGGCCCGAGGGCGTGGACGGCGGCGCGGTGGGAGGCGAAGGCGGAGAGGCGCAGCTCGGTGACCGCCGGTCGGGCGGGCCGCCGCACAGAGGAAGAGGACGAGGACGACGGAGAGGAAGAGGGAGAAGAGGAGGAAGAGGAAGTGGAAGGAAGGACCTCGGGCGTGGAACCGCCGGTGGAGTGCATGATCGGACCGTACGCAGCCGCGCGTATGACGAACCGTTCCGGCGTACGGACCTTCCTACGATCGAGGGACGGCGGCCTCCTCGGCCTCCGCCGATTCCGAGCCCTCGACCTCGGTGCCGGCCGGGGTCAGCAGGAAGACGTTACGGTCGACACGGTGCATGGCACTGCCGAGCCCGAAGACGACGCCGCTACTGAAGTCCAGGATCCGCTTGGCGACTTCGGTGTCGGCGCCGGTCAGGTCGAGCAGGACCGGGATCTGGGCGATGAGGTACTCGGCGACCTCCCGGGCGTCGGCGAAGACCTGCACCCGCAGCACGATCATGCGGCGCTGTTCGGCGGCCTCGTACTGGTCGGGGACCGTGCGGTGGTCGACTCTGGACGGCCACTCGTCGCGGCCGCGCAGGGGGACGACCTGGGCGAGGCCCTCCCACTGCTCGTCGGTGACGTCGTACCTCTCGTACCTACTCATGCACCCATCCTCCCGTTCCTCACTCGTTCGGCCCAACAGCGACACGACACGACTCGGTCACCACGGCACACAAGATCATTCGAACGCCTGCGCTGTCACCTCAGCGTTCGACCGGGAGCCCGCGAGGTTCCTTGACCCGCTTCATGATGATCTGGGAGTTCACCTCGGTGACCCCGGTGAGCGAGGTCAGCCGCTCGATCCACAGACGTTCGTACGCGGCGAGGTCGGCCACCGCGATCCGCAGGAGGCATCCGGGGCTACCGAAGAGGCGGTACGCCTCGATGACGTCCGGGATGTCCTGCAGCGCGGCCTCGAATGCCTCGACGGTCTCCCGGTCGCGGCGCACCTCGATGGAGACCAGCACCTCGAAGCCGCGCCCGACCGCCTCGGGGTCGATGACGGCCCGGTAGCCCTGGATCACCCCGCTCTCCTCCAGGTGCCGCACCCTGCGCATGCACGCCGAGGCGCTGAGGCCGATCCGCTGGGCGAGGTCGAGGTTGGTCAGACGGCCGTCCTCCTGAAGCTCACGCAAGATACTGCGGTCGATTCTGTCCATTGCGCAATTATGCACGACACAGTCGCCGACTCATGGGTCGAATTCGCAATCGCATTGCGCACCGACTGTCCTATCGTTGCGACGCGACGACCTCCCCCACCCGCCCCCTCGATCATCGGGACAGACAGACATGCAGTGGACACGCGACGACCGGCCGCGCCGGGTCACCCTCATCAGCACCGGTGGAACCATCGCCAGCCGCTGGCAGGGGACCGGTTACGCCGCCGACGCGTCCGGCGACGACGTCCTGGCCACCTCTTCCCTCCCCGAGGGGGTCACGGTCGAGGTCGTCGACCTCTTCAACGTCAACAGCTCGCGCATGACCACCGCCCGGCAGCTCACGCTGCTGCGCGCGGTCCACGCGGCGCTGGCCGACCCCGGCGTGGACGGTGTCGTGGTCACCCACGGCACGGACACCCTGGAGGAGTCGGCCTTCTTCCTGGACCTGCACCACTCCGATCCGCGCCCGGTCGTGTTCACCGGCGCACAGCGCCCGCTCGGTACGGGTGACGGCGACGGCCCCGGCAATGTGTACGACGCGCTGCAGGTGGCCGCCTCCGTGCGGGACCTCGGCGTGCTCGTCGTCTTCGACGGTCGCGTCCACGCGGCCCGCGGCACGGTGAAGACGCAGACACTGGCGGCCGACGCGTTCGCCGACCCGTGCGAGCAGAGCCTCGGGAAGGTCGGCTTCGGCAGCGTGGCCGTCCGCCGCCGACCGGACCGGTCCACTCCGCTGCCGCTTCCGGCGGCCGCCGCCCCAGCCCCGGGCCCCGAGGGAGCCGGTCCGCTGCCCCGGGTCGACCTGGTGATGCACCACAGCGACGGTGACCCCCTCCTGCTGAACACGGCCGTCGCCGCCGGCGCCCAGGGCGTCGTGCTGGTCGGCACCGGCGCGGGCAACGCCACGCCGGAGATAGCCGAGGCCGTCGCCGACGCGGTCGCCCAGGGCACGCTGGTCGCCCTGAGCACGCGGGTCAACTCAGGGCCGGTCGCGGAGATCTACACCGGCGGCGGCGCCGTCGACCTGGTGGCCGCGGGCGCGGTACCGACCGGCACACTGCGGGCCGGCCAGGCCCGGATGGCCGTCCTGGCGACCCTGCTGACCGACATCGCCCCGGCCCGGCGCCCGGCGCTGCTGCACACCCTCCTCAACGGCCCCGCCCGCCCGGAACCGGCCCTGACGGCCGCCGGCTCCCGCTTCTCGGGCGGCTCCTAGCCCCCCTTCGACCCCCGCCGGCTTCCCCTCCCCACCAGCACCTCCAGAAGGCCCCACCTCCGTGAAGACCGCCTCCGTGAACACCGCCTCCATGAAAACCGCCTCCCGTCGTGAGCACGACCTCCTCGGAGAGCGGGAGGTGCCGGCCGACGCGTACTGGGGCATCCACTCCCTGCGCGCCATGGAGAACTTCCCGATCACGGGACTCCCGATCTCCGTGTACCCGCAGCTGATCGACGCTCTGGCCGCCGTCAAGGAGGCGGCGGCCCTGGCCAACGAGGAGCTCGGCCTGCTGGCCCCGGAGAAGGCGGCGGCGATCGTGGCGGCGTGCCGGGAGATCCGCGCCGGCCAACTGCACGACCAGTTCGTCGTCGACGTCATCCAGGGCGGCGCCGGAACGTCGACGAACATGAACGCCAACGAGGTGGTGGCCAACCGGGCCCTGGAACTCCTCGGCCACACCAAGGGCGCGTACGAGTACCTGCACCCGAACGAGGACGTCAACCTCAGCCAGTCCACCAATGACGTCTACCCGACGGCCGTCCGCATCGCGGCCATCACGGCCGTCCACGGACTGCTCCAGGCGACGGCCGTGCTGCAGGACGCGTTCGCGGCGAAGGCCGTCGAGTTCCGCGACGTCCTGAAGATGGGGCGCACCCAGCTCCAGGACGCGGTGCCCATGACGCTGGGCCAGGAGTTCTCCACGTACGCGGTGATGCTGGACGAGGACCGCAACCGCCTGAGCGAGGCCGTCGAGCTGATCCACGAGATCAACCTCGGTGCCACGGCGATCGGTACGGGCCTCAACGCCCCGGCCGGCTATGCCGAGACGGCCCGCCGCCACCTCGCCGCGATCACCGGCATGCCCCTGGTGACCTCCGCCAACCTGGTGGAGGCCACCCAGGACTGCGGCGCGTTCGTCCAGCTCTCCGGGGTCCTCAAGCGCCTGGCGGTCAAGCTCTCCAAGACCTGCAACGACCTGCGCCTGCTCTCCTCGGGCCCGCGCGCGGGCCTGGGCGAGATCAACCTCCCGGCCGTACAGGCGGGTTCGAGCATCATGCCCGGCAAGGTCAATCCGGTGATCCCGGAGGTCGTCAACCAGGTCGCCTTCGAGGTGATCGGCAACGACATCACGATCACGATGGCGGCGGAGGGCGGCCAGCTCCAGCTCAACGCCTTCGAGCCGGTCATCCTGCACTCCCTGGCGAAGAGCATCACCTCCCTGCGGGCGGCCTGCCTCACCCTCGCCGAACGCTGCGTCGTCGGCATCACGGCCAACACCGAGGACCTGCGCGCGACCGTGGAGAACTCCATCGGCCTCGCGACGGCTCTCAACCCCCACATCGGCTACACCGCCGCCACCGCCATCGCGCAGGAGGCCCTCCGCACCGGCCGCGGCGTCGCCGAACTCACCCTGGAACGCGGCCTCCTCCCTGCGGCCCGCATCGCCGAGCTCCTCACCCCGGAACGCCTGACGGGCACGGGCACGGGCACAGGTACGGGCACGGGCACGGGAACCGCGAGCGCCTAGGGGTTGTCCGCGACCGCGCGCCGATGCCTGATGTTGACGGCCGCAGCCTTGGCCAGCGCCGCCGGGTTCAGGAAGCGGGCGGGACCGATCAGGCGGGACGCGAACAGGTGCATGTGCCGCGCCACCGACTCGTCACGCGCGGCAGCGGAGAACATCAGCCGCTCGAGAGGGTTGAACGGACGGCCCTTGGCGAAGTCCGCCCCCAAGTACTGGTGGCCGCGCAGCCGGCGTTGGTGTCGGCGTTCGTACGTCGCGAGCGACCGGTCGAGGTCGCCCCGACCGGTCGCGGCGGGGGCGACCGCCTCTGCCAGCCATCGCGCGGACTGGAGAGCCCATCCGCACCCGACTCCCCACAGGGGATCGCCGGTCAGGGCGGCGTCGCCGATGAGCGCGAGGCCGGGAGCGGTCGGTTTTCGGCTGTGAAGCGGGTAGTTCACAGTCCCGATGATCTTCGTGATGCGTTCGGCGGAGTCGATGGGCGGAGCCTCGGGCAGGGCGCGGACGAACGCGAAGAAGCTGCCCTCCAGGTCTTCCCGGAAGGCCGGCAGCTTTTTCTTGTCCGGGAGTACGGCGAGGACCGTCACCCCGTCGTCGTTCGGAAACGCGTACGCCATGTCGGGCTCGAGGAACCAGGTCTGTCCGATGCCGCCGTGCAGCGGGAGGCCGCGGAAGTGCGCGAGATAGCCGAACCGCGTGTTCTCGTACACCCGTGCGGGCACCTCGGCGCACTTGGCCACGGCCGAGTCCTTGCCGTCGGCGCCGACCACCAGCCGGGCCCGGATCTCCCGCTCTCCCTGTGCTGTCGACGCACGCACCCCCACGGTCCGCCCGCCATCCCGGACCAGCCCGGTCACACGGCGCCCGAGAAGCAGCTCGACGCCAGGGGTGCCGGCCGCATGGGACCTGATCAACGGATCGAGAACGCTGCGCCGAATGTTGTACGCGTACGGCAACTCGGGCCCCGCCGGGGCTGCCCTCGGCTCGATCCACCCCCAGCGCGTGTACCAACGCGCCTCGTTCCGGACGGCTCCCGCCTTCTCCAGAGCGGGCACAAGGCCCAGCTCGTCCAGCACCGGATAGGCGTTGGCGGTGACGGAGTGGGTGCACAGCTGTTTGTACGCTTCGGGGTCCGAACGGCGTTCCAGCAGTGCGACACGGACCCCGCGCCGAGCGAGCAGGATCGCCGCGGCACAGCCGGCGAGGCTCGCTCCGCTGATCACGACGTCGTAGTCGTACACCGCGCTCTCAGGCCTGGTCATGCGCTGATCGCCCCCTTCGGGGAGTGGGGTGCGGATGACGGGAGTGACGAAGTGCCACTCCTGTCAGGCACATGACCAGCTGTCAAGTCGGCACAACATGTCGGAGCCGACCCGGACGCCTTCCTCGACGCTGAAGGCGGCGATCTCTGTCGTCTCTGCTTACTTCACCGGCTCCAGGATCGCCACGCACTCGACATGGTGCGTCATCGGGAAGAGGTCGAACGCCCGCAGCGTACGGACCCGGTAGCCGCCCTCCTTGAAGTAGGCGATGTCGCGGGCCAGAGCCGCCGGGTCGCAGGCGACGTAGGCGATGCGGCGGGCTCCCAGGCCTGCGAGGTGCTTGACCGTCTGCTTGCCGGCGCCCGCGCGCGGGGGGTCCAGGACGATCAGGTCGACCTCGGTGATGCGGGTGCGCGGGAGGACCGTCTCGACCTTGCCCTGTTCGATGCGGACGCGGTCGTAGTCCTGGAGGTTGTGGCGGGCGTCCTCCACCGCGCGCTTGCCGGACTCGATGCCCAGGACCGCGCCCTCGTCGCCGACGCGGTCGGCGATCGCGCCGGCGAAGAGGCCGACGCCGCAGTAGAGGTCGAGGGCGGTGTCGCCCTTGCGGGGCAGCAGGCCCTGCATGACGGCGAGGACGAGCGTCTGCGCGGCCTTCGGGTGGACCTGCCAGAAACCGCCGTTGCCGACGCGGTACGTGCGGTCGTCGGCGCGCTCGCGGACGAAGGGGCGGCCGTGGACGCGGTGCACCCCGCCGTCGTGCTCGTCGACGCGGAGGACGGAGACCGGCTTGTCCAGCTCGACCAGGGGAAGGCGGGCGCCCGGCTTCGGCGTCAGGATGACCTGGCGGTCACCGGAGCCGGAGGCGGCGATGGCCTCGACCGAGGCCATGCCCTCCCAGGTGCGCTTCTCGATGCCGAGCTCGCTGACGCCCTCGGCCGCGATCATGCAGTGGTCGATGACCTCGACATCGTGCGAGCGGTGCTTGCGCAGACCCGCGTGGCCCTCGGCGTCGACGGCGTACTGGACGCGGGTGCGCCACTGCGGGACCTCGCCCGCCGGGAGCTTGTCCCCCTCGGCCGGCATGACGGTGCCGTCCCAGCCGGCCTCCTCGGGGGTCAGCCCGGCCAGCCGCTGGAGCTGCTCGGCGATGACCTCGCCCTTGAGGCGGCGCTGGGCGCCCGGCTTGGCGTGCTGCCAGTCGCAGCCGCCGCACTTGCCGGGGCCGGCGAAGGGACAGGGGGCCTCCACCCGGTCCTTGGAGGCTTCGAGGACGGTGACGGCGTCCGCGCGCAGGAAGCGGGAGGTCTCCTCGCCCTCGGTGACCCGGGCGACGACGCGCTCGCCCGGCAGCGCGTGGCGGACGAAGAGGACCCGGCCCGCCTCCGTACGCGCGATGCAGTGGCCGCCGTGGGCCACGGGGCCGACCTCGACCTCGTACTCCTCCCCGACCAACGAAGAAACAGGTGCGTTCTGCATGACGGGGTGACTCCAGAGAAAGAGGGAGGTGGGCTGCCGTAGCGGCAGCCCACCAGTCTACGTGCCCTTGCCGACCGATTCCTTCGGCCGCTTTTCGACCGGACCGCGGCGCACCGAACCCGGCGCGTTCCAGTCCTGGCGCTTCCGTTCCCGCTTCTTGGCGGCCTCGGAGGAGCGCAGCTGGTACGGCACGGAGGTGACCATCACGCCCGGGGTGAACAGCAGCCGCCCCTTGAGCCGCAGCGCGCTCTGGTTGTGGAGCAGATGCTCGTACCAGTGGCCGACGACGTACTCGGGGATGTAGACGGAGACCGCGTCGCGCGGGCTCTCGCGGCGGATGTTCTTGACGTACTCGATGACCGGCCGGGTGATCTCCCGGTACGGAGAGTCGAGGATCTTGAGCGGAACGTTGATGCCCCGCCGCTCCCACTCGGCCTTGAGGGCCTTGGTCTCCGCCGGATCGACGTTGACGCTCAGTGCCTCCAGCTCGTTGGCGTGCAGCAGCTTGGCGTAGGCGAGCGCGCGCAGCGTCGGCTTGTGGAGCTTGGAGACGAGGACGACGGAGCGGACGCGCGAGGGGCGTACGTACTCGTCGGGGCGCTCCTCGGCGGCGGCGATCTCCGCCGACACCGAGTCGTAGTGCCGGCGGATCGCGGTCATCGTCCCGTAGAAGATCACCATGCCGAGCAGGGCGACCCAGGCGCCGTGGGTGAACTTGGTGGCGAGGACGACGACGAGGACGAGGCCGGTGAAGAAGGCGCCGAAGGTGTTGATCGCGCGGGAGCGGATCATGCGGCGGCGCTGCGCCGGGTCCCTCTCCGTCTTCAGGTGCCGGTTCCAGTGCCGGACCATGCCGGTCTGGCTGAGGGTGAAGGAGACGAAGACGCCGACGATGTAGAGCTGGATGAGCTTCGTCGAGTCCGCCCCGTAGACCCAGACGAGGAGGGCGGCGGCGCCGGCGAGGAGCACGATGCCGTTGGAGAAGGCGAGCCGGTCGCCGCGGGTGTGCAGCTGGCGCGGCAGGTAGCGGTCCTGGGCGAGGATCGAGCCGAGGAGCGGGAAGCCGTTGTACGCCGTGTTGGCGGCCAGGAAGAGGACGAGCGCCGTGGCCGCGGCGAGGACGACGAAGAGGAAGGTGCCGTCGCCGAAGACGGCGGCCGCGACCTGCGAGATGACCGGGTCCTGGACGTAGCTCTCGCCGACCGGTACGCCGTTGTCCAGCAGGTCGATCGCGGGGTGCTCGGCCATCCGGACGTCGGTGGCCATCGCCAGGAAGATGATGCCGCAGAACATGGTGACGGCCAGGCCGCCCATGAGGGCGAGGGTGGTCGCCGCGTTCTTCGACTTCGGCTTGCGGAAGGCGGGCACGCCGTTGGAGATGGCCTCGACGCCGGTGAGGGCCGCGCAGCCGGAGGAGAAGGCGCGCAGCAGGAGGAAGAGCAGCGCGAAGCCGGCCAGGCCCTCCTGTTCGGGCTTGATCTCGAAGTGGGCGGTGGGGGCCTTCATCGTCTCGTCGAGGACGATCCCCTGGTAGGCCCCCCACGCGATCATGATGAAGACGCCGGCGACGAAGACGTACGTCGGGATGGCGAAGAGGCTGCCCGACTCCTTCACCCCGCGCAGGTTCATCACCGTCAGCAGCACGATGACGCCGACCGCGCAGGCGACCTTGTGCTCGACGACGAACGGGATGGCCGAGCCGAGGTTCTCGATCCCGGAGGAGATGGAGACGGCGACGGTCAGGACGTAGTCGACGAGCAGGGCGCTGGCGACGGTGAGTCCGGCCTTCGGGCCGAGGTTGGTGTTGGCGACCTCGTAGTCGCCGCCGCCGCTCGGATAGGCGTGGACGTTCTGCCGGTACGAGGCGACGACGGTGAACATCAGGACCACGACGGCCAGCGCGATCCACGGGCTGAAGTGGTAGGCCGACAGACCCGCGATCGAGAGGACGAGCAGCACCTCACCGGGTGCGTACGCCACCGAGGACAGCGGGTCGGAGGCGAAGACGGGGAGAGCGATCCGCTTGGGGAGGAGGGTTTCCCCGAGCCTGTCGCTCCGCAGAGCCCGTCCGATCAGGATCCGTTTGGGCAGGTCGGTCAGTTTGGACACAACAGAGGATCGTAAGCGTTCGAAAAGAGCCATGCTCACCACCACCCCCAATCGGCACCGAATCTCCCTGACCGTCACCTCGGATGAGGTCCCGTCCCGGGTTGCCGCATAAGCTCGGATCGGGCAGCCCGGCAGGGTGCTGCCCGCCACGGCCCGGGCCAGTCGGGTGAGGAAAGTTGTGAGCAGGGTGTTTTCGCAGGTCAGCAAGACGATCAGGAGTGCGGGGTAAGGGGACGTGCACATCGTCATCATGGGCTGCGGGCGAGTGGGAGCCGCTCTCGCGCAGACCCTGGAGCAGCAGGGGCACACCGTCGCCGTCGTGGACCAGGACCCGACGGCTTTCCGCCGTCTGGGCTCCGGCTTCGGCGGTCGCCGCGTGACCGGCGTCGGCTTCGACCAGGACACGCTGCGTGAGGCCGGGATCGAGGACGCGGGTGCCTTCGCCGCCGTGAGCAGCGGCGACAACTCCAACATCATCGCGGCGCGGGTCGCGCGCGAGATGTTCGGCATCGAGAACGTGGCGGCGCGGATCTACGACCCCCGCCGCGCCGAGGTCTACCAGCGGCTCGGCATCCCGACCGTCGCGACCGTCCGCTGGACCGCCGACCAGATGCTGCGGCGGCTGCTCCCCTCCGGCGCGGAGCCGCTGTGGACGGACCCGAGCGGCGGCGTGCAGCTCGCCGAGGTGCACACCTCCTCGGCGTGGATCGGCCACAAGGTCAGCAGGCTGCAGGACGAGACGGGCGTGCGCGTGGCGTTCCTCACGCGGCTGGGCGAGGCGGTCATCCCGTCCTCCCAGACGGTGCTGCAGGAGGGCGACCTCGTGCACGTGATGATGCGTACGGACGAGATCGCGAAGGTCGAGGCGGCCTTCGCCGAGGGGCCTGAGGAGGGCGGTCACTGATGCGTGTCGCTATTGCGGGCGCGGGTGCGGTGGGCCGTTCCATCGCGGGCGAGCTCCTGGAGAACGGTCACGAGATCCTGCTGATCGACAAGGCGCCGACCGCCATCTCGGTGGAGCGGGTGCCGCAGGCGGAGTGGCTGCTGGCCGACGCCTGCGAGATCACGTCGCTGGACGAGGCGGCGCTGCAGCGCTGCAACGTGGTGATCGCGGCCACCGGCGACGACAAGGTGAACCTGGTCGTCTCGCTGCTGGCGAAGACCGAGTACGGCGTGCCGCGCGTGGTCGCCCGGGTGAACAACCCGAAGAACGAGTGGCTCTTCAACGAGTCGTGGGGCGTGGACGTCGCCGTGTCGACGCCGCGCCTGATGTCCGCGCTGGTGGAGGAGGCGGTGAGCGTCGGTGACCTGGTCCGGCTGCTGCGCTTCAGCCACGGTGACGCGAACCTGGTGGAGCTGACGCTTCCGCCGGAGTCGGCGATCGCGGGGACGCAGGTGGGCGACGTGGCCTGGCCGCAGGACACCTCGCTGGTGACGATCATCCGCGGCTCGCGGGTGCTGACCCCGAGCCCGGAGGAGACCCTGGAGGCGGGCGACGAGCTCCTCTTCGTGGCCGCCCAGGCGCGCGAGGAGCAGCTGGAGGACCTGTTGTCGGTCCGCCGGGCGGAGGGCTCGCCGGCGAGCTGACACGCACGCCGGACACACACGCCCGACCGCACGGCGGACAGGCACAGCGGATACGGGAAGGGCCCGGGACCTCTCAAGGTCCCGGGCCCTTCCCGTAAATCCCCTACGTAAATCCCCCACGCGTACGTACGTGGGGCTACGCCTCCGGCTGCTGGGCCGCGGCCGCCTTGCGGGCCTTCTCGGCCTCCTCCTCCGCCTCCATCTCGGCGAAGACGTCGATCGGCGGCGGGGCCTTCGAGAGGAAGAACCAGGTCAGATACACCGCGAGCAGGAAGGGTGGGATCTTCAGCGCGACGAGGACCCAGCCGAACTTGGTCGTGTCCGCCCACCAGTACATCGGGAAGAGGATCGCGCACTTGCCGAGCAGGATCAGGCCCCACGCCCAGCTCGCCTTCGCGTACGCCTTCTTACGGCCGGGGTTACGGGTCCGCCAGGAGAGGTTCTCCTTGAAGACCGGGCCCAGCATCAGACCGATCAGCGGGACGCCCGCGAGCGTGGTGATGATGTACGCGAGGGCGAGTCCGAGGGTGTAGAGCATGCCGGGCAGGTAGAAGTCCTTGGCGTTGCCGGTCATCATCGCGAAGACGACACCGAACGCCACGCCGAAGACCCCGCTGAACGCGTGCTTGACGGTGTCCCGGCGGACCAGCCGGACGGCGACGAGGACCAGCGAGACCGCCAGCGCGGCGATCGCCGAGAGGTGCAGGTCCTTGTTGATCGTGAAGATCGTGACGAACAGCAGGCCGGGCAGGACCGTCTCGACCATGCCTCGTACGCCGCCGAAGGCCTCGAAGAGCGCGGCCTCGGTGACCTCCTTCGAGGCCTGGGCGTCCTGATCCGTATCCGTCGTCGTCGGCTTGTCGAGAGACGTCACCGGCTACTCCTGTCCGAGCGGTCGGAGCTCGTATTTGGGGTTGAAGAGGACCCGCCGGCCGTGGCTCATGGAGATCCGGCCGGAGGCGATCATTTTGCGGCCCGGCTCGATGCCCACGATGGAACGCCGGCCCAGCCACACCACGTCCAGCGGGGCCGTGCCGTCGAAGAGCTCGGCCTCGAGGGCCGGAACCCCCGCCCGCGGACGCAGAGTGACCGTGCGCAAGGTACCAGTCACCTTGACTATCTGGCGGTCGGAGCAGTCGCAGATACGCGTGCACCCCGACGCCTCGGTGTCCTCCTGGAGCTCTACGGACTCCAGCTCCTCCTGAGAGGTGGACAGCCGGTCGAGCATCCGGCGGAATCGTCCGGCCGGCTTCTCTGTACGCGGTGCAGCACTCATACAGAAAGCGTACCGGCCACCTCGGAGAGCGGAACGGGCCCTGTGGACGACGGATCAGTGCTCGAAGCGGTAGCCCATGCCCGGTTCGGTGACGAAGTGCCGCGGGTGCGAGGGGTCGGCCTCCAGCTTGCGCCGCAGCTGCGCCATGTACACCCGCAGATAGTTGGTCTCGGTGCCGTACGAAGGGCCCCAGACCTCCTGGAGGAGCTGCTTCTGGCTGACCAGGCGCCCACTGTTGCGGACCAGCACTTCGAGGAGGTGCCACTCGGTGGGGGTGAGGCGGACGTCACGCCCGTCGCGGTGGACCTTCTTCGCGGCGAGGTCGACCGTGAAGCCCTCGGTCTCCACCACCACGACGCCGTCCTCGCCGCCGCCGACCGGCTCGGCCCTGCGGACCGCGGCGCGCAGCCGGGCCAGGAGCTCGTCCATCCCGAAGGGCTTGGTGACGTAGTCGTCGGCGCCCGCGTCCAGCGCCTCGACCTTCTCGTCGGAGGTCTGCCGCGCCGAGAGCACCAGGATCGGCACCCGGGTCCAGCCGCGCAGCCCCCTGATGACGTCGACGCCGTCGATGTCGGGCAGTCCCAGGTCGAGGACGATCACGTCGGGATGGCGCTCGGCGGCCAGCCGAAGGGCGGTGGCGCCGTCGGGCGCCGAGTCCACCTCGTACTTCCGCGCCTTGAGGTTGATCACCAGCGCGCGGACGATCTGCGGCTCGTCGTCGACGACGAGGACCCGGGTCATCGAAGGCATCCTTCTCTCTCTGTCTGGCTTCCGTCCGGCGGCAGCCGCCTGGTCACGGCCTTGAGGGTGAGGGTCATGGTCAGCCCGCCGCCGGGGGTGTCCTCGGCGGTGATGGTGCCGCCCATGGCCTCGACGAAGCCGCGGGCGACCGCGAGACCGAGGCCGACGCCGGAGCCGCGCGGTGCGTCCCCGAAGCGCTGGAACGGTTCGAAGATGCCGTCCTTGCTCTCCTCGGGCACGCCCGGGCCCCGGTCGACGACGCGCAGCTCGACCCGGTCGCCGAGGGCGCTCGCCGCGACGACCACGGGCACGCCGGGCGGGCTGTACTTCACCGCGTTCTCGACGATGTTGGCGACGGCCCGTTCCAGGAGGCCCTTGTCGACCTCGACCATCGGCAGGCTCTCGGGGACGTCCAGCTCGGCGCTGCCGTCGGGGACGCCGCCGAGCGCCATGGGCACGACCTCGTCCAGGTCGATGGCGCGGATCAGCGGGGTGACGGTGCCGGTCTGGAGCCGGGACATGTCCAGCAGGTTCCCCACCAGGTGGTCGAGCCGGTCGGAGCCCTCCTCGATCCCGGCGAGGAGTTCGGCCCGGTCCTCCTCGGACCACTCGACGTCGTCCGAGCGCAGGGAGGAGACGGCCGCCTTGATCCCGGCCAGCGGGGTACGCAGGTCATGGCTGACGGCGGCGAGCAGGGACGTACGGATCTTGTTGCCCTCGGCCAGTTTGCGGGCCTCCTCCGCCTCGCCGACGAGCCGCTGCCGGTCCAGGGCCACCGCGGCCTGGGCGGCGAAGGCGCCCAGCACGCGCCGGTCCTCGGCCGGCAGCACCCGGCCCGTCAGGGCGAGCGCCAGGTGTTCACCGACGGGCATGTCCACGTCGGCGTCCTCGGGCCGCGCGACGGGGCGCGTGCCGACGCTCGCCGCGCAGGTCCACGGCTCCACGTCGCTCGCGCGCTCCAGCAGGGCCACCGACTCCATGGAGAAGGTCTCCCGGACCCGCTCAAGCAGGGCGTCCAGGCTCGACTCGCCGCGCAGCACGCCGCCGGCGAGGTAGGACAGCACCTCGGACTCGGCGCGCAGCCGGGCCGCCTGGTGGGTGCGCCGGGCCGCGAGGTCCACCACGGAGGCGACGGCCGCGGCGACACCGAAGAAGACGGCGATGGCGACGATGTTCTTGGGGTCGGCGATGGAGAGCCGGTGCAGGGGCGGGCTGAAGAACCAGTTCAGCAGGAAGGAGCCGAAGGCGGCCGAGGCGAGCGCCGGGAGGAGTCCGCCGAGCAGGGCGGAGGCGACGGTGAGAGCCAGGAAGAGCAGCATGTCGTTGGCGAGACCGAGGTCGGCGTCGACATGGGTGAGGAGCAGGGTGAGCAGCGCTGGTCCGACGACGCCGGCGAGCCAGCCCCAGATGATCCGGGAGCGGCCGAGGCGGGCGCCGCGGGAGACGGGCAGTCCGCGCCCCTTGGCCACTTCCTCGTGGGTGACGATGTGGACGTCGAGGTCCGGTCCTGACTCGCGGGCGACGGTCTGGCCGACGCCGGGTCCGAGGATGTACTGCCAGGTCTTGCGCCGGCTGGAGCCGAGGACGATCTGGGTGGCGTTGACGCCTCGGGCGAACTCCAGCAGGCCGGAGGGTATGTCGTCGCCTATGACGTGGTGGAACGTTCCGCCGAGGTCTTCGACGAGCGTCCGCTGGAGGGCGAGTTCCTTGGGCGAGGCGGCGGTGAGACCGTCGCTGCGGGCGATGTAGACGGCGAGCACCTCGCCGCCCGCGCCCTTCTCGGCGAGGCGGGTGGCGCGCCGGATGAGGGTACGGCCCTCCGGTCCGCCGGTGAGCCCGACGACGATCCGTTCCCGGGCCTGCCAGGTGGAGCGGATGTTGTGCTCGCCGCGGTACCGCCGGAGGTACTCGTCGACCCGGTCGGCCGTCCACAGCAGGGCGAGCTCGCGCAGCGCGGTCAGGTTCCCCGGCCGGAAGTAGTGGGAGAGGGAGGCGTCGATGCGGTCCGGTTTGTAGATGTTGCCGTGCGCCATCCGGCGGCGCAGCGCCTCGGGCGACATGTCGACCAGCTCGATCTGGTCGGCGCGGCGTACGACCTCGTCGGGGACGGTCTCCTGCTGCCGTACGCCCGTGATCGACTCGACGACGTCGCCGAGCGATTCGAGGTGCTGGATGTTGACGGTGGAGATGACGTCGATGCCGGCGGCGAGCAGCTCCTCGATGTCCTGCCAGCGCTTGCCGTTGCGGGAGCCGGGCACGTTGGTGTGGGCGAGCTCGTCGACGAGCGCGACGGCGGGGCGGCGGGCCAGGACCGCGTCCACGTCCATCTCGGTGAAGGTGGTGCCCCGGTGGGCGAGGGAGCGGCGCGGGACCTGCTCGAGGCCGTGCAGCATGACCTCCGTACGCGGACGGTCGTGGTGCTCGACGAAGGCGACGACACAGTCCGTACCGCGCTCGACGCGCCGGTGCCCCTCGGAGAGCATCGCGTACGTCTTGCCGACGCCCGGTGCCGCGCCGAGATAGATCCGTAGCCTGCCGCGTCCCATGGCATGACCTTACGTCCAGCGAATCGGACATTCCGCGCCTGGGGTGAGGGCCGTGGAGCGTCTTGACAGGATCCTGATGCGGGCCCAGGGGCGGGACGCGAGGAGCCCGGCGGCGGACCGCCGCGGGGCTCAGTGCTCGATGATCTCGCCGTCGCTCAGCTCGAGGACCCGGTCCGCGAGGCCGAGGAGCTGGGCGTCATGGGTGGCGACGAGGGCCGTGACCCCCTCGCCGCGGACCACCGCGCGCAGGAGCTCCATCACGGCGAGCCCGGTCTCCGCGTCGAGCTGGCCCGTCGGCTCGTCGGCGATGATCAGGGCGGGCTTGTTGGCCAGGGCGCGGGCGATGGCGACGCGCTGCTGCTGGCCGCCCGAGAGCTCGCCGGGGCGCTGGGCCGCGTGGTCGGCGAGGCCGACCAGCGCGAGGAGCAGGGCGACGCGCTCCTCCCGCTCCTTCGGGTCCGCCTTGCGCAGCCGCAGGGGCACGCCGACGTTCTCCGCCGCGGTCAGGATCGGGATGAGTCCGAAGGACTGGAAGACGAAGCCGACGCGGTCCCGTCGCAGCTCCAGGAGTCCGTTCTCGCCGAGCTCCGCGAGGTCCGTGCCGTCGATGGTGATCCGGCCGTCGTCGGGGCTGTCGAGGCCGCCGACGAGGTTGAGCAGCGTGGTCTTGCCGGAGCCCGAGCGGCCCTTGAGCGCGACGAGCTCTCCGCGCGGGATGTCGAAGGAGACGCCGCGCAGGGCGTGGACGGCGGCCGCGCCCGTACCGTACGAGCGGTGGAGGTTCTCGACGCGGACCATGGGGCCGCCGGACGGGTCCTCGACCACCGCCATGCCGGAACGCGCGCTGCTCCCACTCACCCTGGTCTCCCCCGTCGTCGAACGTGTGCGCCCGTCAGTATGGGCCGCCCGGGGGCCGCGGTGCCAGGGAACGCCGGAAGATCGGGCTTCCGAAGGCCGATGGGCCGCCTCCCGCGCGTGTGGCACGGAAGGCGGCCCATCGGTCCTGGTCGGAAACCTGTGTCGGCGGACCGGTCAGCGGACCTCGGTGATCTCCGGTCCGCGCTGGAGCTGGCCCATGCCTCCGGAGAAGCGCGAGCCTTCCTGCTCCTCCTGCTGCACGCCGTCCGGCACCATCTGCGCGTCGTTCGGGAGCTTGAGGACGATCGGGTCGCGCGGGGCCATCGGGCCCTCGCCGCGGACCACCACGGTGTCCCGGACGATCTGCTCCAGGAGACCGGCCGCCTCCGGCTGCACCGCGCCCTGGCCGGAGATCACTCCGCGCAGGAACCAGCGGGGCCCGTCGACGCCCACGAAACGCACCAGCTGCACACCGCCGGTGCCGTCGGGCAGCTGCACCGGGACCTGGGCCCGCAGCTCCCAGCCCAGCGGGCCCTCGACCTCGTCGATGACACCGCCCTGCTGGGTGATGCCGCTGGCGATCTCCTCGCGGACCTCGCCCCAGATGCCTTCCTTCTTCGGTGCGGCGAACGCCTGCAGCTGCACGGCGCTGTCGCGCAGGACGACGGTGGCCGCGACGATCGCGTCGCCCGCCACCTCGACCCGCAGTTCCATGCCCTCGACTCCGGGCACGAACATGCCGCCCAGGTCCACCCGGCCGTCCTCCGGCCTGGAGACCTCGGAGATGTCCCACGGTCCGTCGGGCCGGGGCGCCGGCGGAAGGTTCACCCGACGCGGCGCACCGGCCGTGTCGTCAGTGTCGACCGCGTCGACGACCTGCTCGGCCTCGCCCGCTGCGTCCTCAGCGGCACCGCTCTTCTTGCGACGTCCGAACACGTCACTGTCCTTCCCGGTCGGATACGACCGAAGCGTATCGATTCCCACCCGTTGTGCCGTCTGTGCCGTCCACGGCGGCATGACCGCCGGTGGAACCGAAGCCCCCCTCGGCCCGCGCCGAACCGGGAAGCTCCGCCACCTCGTGGAAGCGGACCTTCTCGACCTGCTGGACGACAAGTTGGGCAATCCGGTCGAACCGTTCGAACCGCACGCTCTCGCGCGGGTCCAGATTGACCACGATCACCTTGATCTCTCCACGGTACCCGGCATCCACCGTCCCCGGGGCATTCACGAGCGCGACTCCGCAGCGAGCGGCAAGCCCGGAACGCGGGTGCACGAAGGCGGCGTAGCCGTCGGGCAGCGCGATGGAGACCCCCGTGGGCAGTACGGCCCGCTCACCGGGGGCCAGGACCGCCGCCTCGGTGGTCACCAGATCGGCACCGGCGTCGCCGGGGTGGCCGTAGGCCGGGATCGGCACGTCCGGGTCCACGCGCCGGATGAGTACGTCGACAGGGTTGCGCATCAGGGGTTCACCTCGAAGGCGCGGGCGCGCCGGACCTGGTCGGGGTCGGACATGGCCGCCTGGATCTCCTCCGGACGGCCGTTGTCGATGAAGTGGTCGACCTTGACCTCGATGAAGAGGGCGTCGGCGCGGACGGCGACGGGGCCGTCGGGCCCGCCGATCCGGCCGGTGGCGGTCGAGTAGATCTTGCGCCCGTGCACGGCGGTGACCTCGGCCTCCAGGTGCAGGACGGTGCCGACCGGGACGGGCCGCGCGAAGTCGGTCTCGAGCCGGCCGGTGACGGCGATGACCCGCAGCAGCCAGTTCAGGGAGCCGAGGGTCTCGTCGAGCGCGGTGGCGAGGACGCCGCCGTGCGCGAGGCCGGGGGCGCCCTGGTGGTCGGGGGTCACGGTGAACTCGGCGGTGACCGTCACGCCCTCGCCGGCCCGGGCCTCCAGGTGGAGCCCGTGGGGCTGGCCGCCGCCGCACCCGAAGCAGTGCTCATAGTGCGCGCCGAGCAGCTCGCCGGGGGCGGGCGCGTCGGGGTGGCGTACCGGCGGTATGGCGTCGGCCGGCGGGGTGAGGGCGGCAGATGTTGCAGTCACAGCCGCAGACCTTACCCGCGCGGGTAGGGGCGGGTCGCGCCGTGCCAAGCTTGGACGCATGCAGCCTTCCGTACCGTCCTCCGCGCCGCGCTACGACGAACGTCTGACCGCTCCCCGCTCCTGGTGGGTCATCACGGCTCTGCTGGGCCTGTCCGGTGGTCTGGTCATGTTCCCGCTGGGGACGGTTCCGACGCTCGGCGGTGTGATCGCGGCGGCCGCGCTGGCGGCCGTGGTCGTCTCTTCGTACGGCTCCGCGCGCATCCGGGTCGTGGCCGGCTCGCTGGTCGCGGGCGACGCGCGGATCCCGGTGACGGCTCTGGGGGCTCCCGAGGCGCTGGACGCGGAGGAGGCGCGCGCCTGGCGCACGTTCAAGGCCGATCCGCGCGCGTTCATGCTGCTGCGCGGCTACGTCCCCGGCGCGGTCCGTGTCGAGGTGACCGACCCGGCGGACCCGACGCCGTACGTCTATCTGTCCAGCCGTGACCCGGAGGGCCTGGTGGCGGCTCTGGAGGCGGCCCGTGCGGACGCGGCCCGTGCGGACGCGCGGGGCGCCGAGAGCGTCGGCGCGGACGGCGCGGAGGCCTAAAGCGGAGCCTAGAAGCCGATCTCCTTGGGGTTCTCGGGCTGCTCCAGCGGGGGCAGTCCCCGCAGGGCGTCCCAGGGCACCTGGCGACGGCGCAGATCCTTGCGGACGTTGTCGGCGAGCTTCTTGGTGTCGCGGCGGTTCATCAGCGCTCCGACCGCGGCTCCGACCATGAACGGCATGAGGCTGGGCAGATTGCGCACCATGCGCTTCGTGATCTGCTGACGCAGTTCACGCTTCAGCTGGCCGCCGAGCGCCGCGTTGACGGTGGTGGGCCGGGTGGGGTCGATGCCCCGTTCCTCGGTCCAGGCGGTGAGGTAGGCCGTGGAGCGCTGGGTGAGCGTGCCGGGCGGCCGCACTCCGTACACCTCGTGCAGTTCGGCGACGAGCTTGAGCTCGATCGCCGCGACTCCGGTGATCTCCGCCGCGAGCTCGGCGGGCATAGCGGGGGGTACGGGGAGCATCGCGGCGGCTCCGACGCCCGCGCCGACGGTCGAGCTGGCGTTGGCGGCGCCCGCGACGAGTTTGTCGGCGATCTGCTCGGGGCCGAGCCCGGGGAACTGCCTGCGCAGGGTCGCCAGATCCCGGACCGGTACCCGGGGGGCGATCTCGATGAGCCGGTCGGCGAGATGACCGATACCGGCTTTCGCGCTCTCGCCGCCACGCTTCACGCCGCGTTTGACGGCGTCGATCCGCGCGCGGTCGAGTTTCATGCGGTCGAACTGTGCGCGCGCCGGGCCGGTGACGCGCTGGACGGCGCCGCGACGGCGCCCGCCGTGCGGTGCCTCCCTTTCCTCCTGGTCCGACGCCGTGACCGCCTCGAGCGAGGCCGAGGGGCCTCGCTCGTCGTCACGTGCGCCGAGGGAGGGCAGGGGGGCGGCGTGCTCGGCTCCGGGAGCCTCAGGGGCACCCTCGGTCGGGCCTTGACCGCTCTGATGCGCCTCCGGCTTACCCACAAGCCGGAAGCGCCGCTTCCGAGACGGTGTGTCGCCTGCCACGGCCGACCGATCTCAGTCGCAGTCGCGGCAGATCGGCTGACCGTTCTTCTCCCGAGCCAGCTGGCTGCGGTGGTGCACGAGGAAGCAGCTCATGCAGGTGAACTCGTCGGCCTGCTTGGGCAGGACCCGTACGGCGAGCTCCTCGTTCGACAGATCGGCGCCCGGCAGCTCAAGACCTTCGGCGGCCTCGAACTCGTCGACGTCGACCGTCGACGTCGACTTGTCGTTCCGGCGGGCCTTCAGTTCCTCAAGGCTGTCCGAATCGACGTCGTCGTCGGTCTTGCGTGGGGTGTCGTAATCCGTTGCCATGTCGCTCTCCCCCTCTGGGTGGTTGCGGTGTCTCCAGCGCACGTAACGCGTGAGAGGCCGGACTTGTGCCCGACCCGAGGCGGAGATTTTGCCTCACATCAAGGTCTGTTACTCAATCGACACCCAATCCGCTCTCTCATGAGTGACCGGCTTTGGGTGGCGAACGGGACCGTACACGGTCCACCTACCGTCCCTCACGGGCGCCACCCCGTGTACTTCCCGTCATCCCGACCCCCGGAAACCCGGACTTTTCCAGGTTTTCCGATGGAATTCCCGATCACGGAGAGTAGAGGGACGGATGCCTGCTCCTGTGATCGATCACACATGGCCGTCTCAGGAACGGGGTCCGAAAATTCCGCGCAAAGCGAACGGAACCGGCTGGTACCCGAAGTGTGTCAGATCGGGAGAGTGACACGCATCACGAGACCACCGCCTTCGCGGGGCTCGGCGATGATACGGCCACCGTGGGCCCGCGCGACGGAGCGGGCGATCGACAGGCCGAGACCCACGCCCCGGTCGCTGCCGGTCCGCTCCTGCCGCAGCCGTCTGAACGGCTCGAAGAGGTTGTCGATCTCGTACGCGGGAACCACGGGACCCGTGTTCGACACCACCAGGACCGCCTGGCCGTGCTCGGTCGAGGTCGTGACCTCCACCCAGCCGTCCTCCGGGATGTTGTACCGGACGGCGTTCTGGACCAGGTTCAGCGCGATCCGCTCCAGGAGGACGCCGTTGCCCTGGACCACGGCGGGTGCCCGCTCGCCGCGGATCTCCACGCCCTTGGCCTCGGCCTCGGCGTGCAGCTGGTCGATGGCGTGCGAGGCGACCTCGGCGAGGTCGACGGGCTTGCGCTCGACGATCTGGTTGTCGCTCCGGGCGAGCAGCAGCAGACCTTCCACGAGCTGCTCGCTGCGCTCGTTGGTGGCGAGCAGCGTCTTGCCGAGCTGCTGCAGCTCCACGGGCGCCCCGGGGTCCGAGAGGTGGACCTCCAGGAGGGTGCGGTTGATCGCCAGCGGCGTGCGCAGCTCGTGCGAGGCGTTCGCGACGAACCGCTGCTGGGCGGTGAAGGCCCGCTCCAGGCGCTCCAGCATCTCGTCGAAGGTGTCCGCGAGCTCCTTCAGCTCGTCGTCCGGGCCGTCCAGCTCGATCCGCCGGGCCAGATCGGATCCGGCCACCTGGCGGGCGGTACGGGTGATCCGGCCCAGCGGGGACAGGACGCGGCCCGCCATGGCGTAGCCGAAGGCGAAGGCGATGATGCTCAGCCCGAGGAGGGCGAACAGGGAGCGGCGCAGCAGGTCGTCGAGCGCCAGGTCACGCTGGTGCTGGAGACAGGCTGAGACGGCCTGGTGGAGCTGGTCGCCGGTGCCCGAGTCGGGCAGCCTGCACCAGGACGTGGTGGGCTGGACCGTGCCGCTGACCACCTTGAAGGGCAGCTCCGAGGCGCTGTCGCCCAGCGCCTGCGCGGTGAAGAGGTAGATGATCGACAGCAGCAGGATGCCGGCGATCAGGAACATCCCGCCGTACAGCAGGGTGAGCCGTATCCGGATCGTCGGACGGAGCAGGGGCCGGACGGGGTCCCTGGGGTCCCAGGTGGGCTTCGGAGGCGCCTGAGGGGGCGCGGGAGTCGCGGCCACCGGGGGATCAGATCCGGTAGCCGGAGCCGGGGACGGTGACGATGACGGGCGGCTCCCCCAGCTTGCGGCGCAGGGTCATCACCGTGACCCGTACGACGTTGGTGAAGGGGTCGGTGTTCTCGTCCCAGGCCTTCTCCAGGAGCTGCTCGGCCGAGACGACCGCGCCCTCGCTGCGCATCAGCACCTCCAGGACCGCGAACTCCTTCGGCGCGAGCTGGACCTCCTTGCCGTCGCGGAAGACCTCGCGGCGGTTGGGGTCGAGCTTGATCCCGGCGCGTTCCAGGACGGGCGGCAGCGGCACGGTGGTGCGCCGGCCGAGGGCCCGCACGCGCGCGGTGAGCTCGGTGAAGGCGAAGGGCTTGGGGAGGTAGTCGTCGGCGCCGAGCTCCAGGCCCTCGACGCGGTCGCTGACGTCACCGGAGGCGGTGAGCATCAGGACGCGGGTCGGCATGCCGAGTTCGACGATCTTGCGGCAGACGTCGTCGCCGTGGACCAGGGGGAGGTCCCGGTCGAGGACGACCACGTCGTAGTCGTTCACCCCGACGCGTTCCAGGGCGGCGGCGCCGTCGTACACGACGTCGACGGCCATGGCCTCCCGGCGCAGACCGGTGGCCACCGCATCGGCGAGCAGCTGCTCGTCCTCGACGACGAGTACGCGCACGTCGTAATTCCTTCCTGCGAGCCCTTGCCCTCGCCTGTTCTCGACGTGGACCCGGGCGGTTTCTGCGCACGGACTGTGCGCGTCCATCCTGCCCCGTACGCGCGTAAACCGGCTGTAAGACGGCTTGGGGCCGGCGACACCCGGGCAGGGGACGGGCGAGGGGTGGGAAGAATTCACCTGAATCACGGGCCAGTTGAGGTTTCTGTGAGGAAGCTCCCGGGGAGGACGTCTGCACACCCCGCGATCACGCTCTGTTCCGTGTACGCCACGAGCCGCTCTGTCCCCCCAGAGTTGCAGTGAGTGATCGACCCACCCTCGGCACACCCCCGTGCCACCGACCCATGACGAGGGGGCGCACGATGGACGCTTTCACCGCAGGACTGCTGCAGCGCATCAGGACCGCGCAGACCGACCTCACACGGGCTCGCGAGACGGGCGACGACTTCCTCGCGGACGTCGAGCAGGCCGAGCTCGACGACCTGCACCGCCTGGCCGCCGAGCACGGCGTGGAGGTCGGCGCCGCCAGCGCCTGACCCTTGACGCGCAGGGGCCCCGACGCCGTCGGCGTCGGGGCCCCTGCGCGTCCGGGCGCGGCCGGCGCACGTCAGTCGTGCCAGGCGCCGAACTCCTCCAGGAGCTCCTGGAGCGGCTCGAAGACGCCGGGCGGGGCCGCGACCGTCAGCTCGCCCGAGGGACGCTCACCGGGGCGTCCACCGGTCAGGGCGCCCGCCTCCCTGGCGATCAGGTCGCCTGCCGCGAGGTCCCACGGGTTGAGCCCGCGTTCGTAGTAGCCGTCGAGGCGGCCGGCCGCGACGTCGCAGAGGTCGATGGCGGCGGAGCCGCCGCGGCGGATGTCGCGCAGCCGGGGGACGAGGTGCCGGGCGACCTCTGCCTGACGGGCGCGGCGGGTCTGGACGTAGGCGAACCCGGTGGAGATCAGGGCCTGGTCCAGCGGGGCCGGGGGGCGGGCGGCGAGCCGGCGCTCGCCGGCGTACGCGCCGCCGCCGAGGACCGCGTGGTACGTCTCGCGGCGCATCGGGGCCTCGACCACCCCGACGAGCGTCTCGCCGTCCCGTTCGGCGGCGATGGAGACGGCCCAGGTCGGCAGCCCGTAGAGATAGTTCACGGTGCCGTCGAGCGGGTCGATCACCCAGCGGACGCCGCTGGAGCCGGGGCTGGCGGCGCCCTCCTCACCGAGGAAGCCGTCCTCGGGACGGTGTTCGGCGAGGAAGCCGGTGATCAGCTTCTCGGCGGCGATGTCCATCTCGGTGACGACGTCGATCGGGCTGGTCTTGGTCCTCGCCACCGCGAGGTCGTCCGGCCGCCCGTCGCGCAGCAGCGCGCCCGCCCTGCGCCCGGCCTCCAGGGCGAGGGCGAGCAGCTCGGCCCGGAGCGGGTCGGCCGGCACCGGGCCGGCCGGCGGGGAATCGGCGGGAACGGGGTTCACGGGCTCGGTCACAGGCGCTCCTCAGGCGTACGGACTGTCGGCACCGGCCGCCGCCGGCCGCTCCACCCTGGCCGGGCAGCAGCCGATCGGGCAGAGGTCGTGGGAGGGCCCCAGGGCGCCCAGGGCACACCGCTCGGCCCTGGCCCCGCGCTCGTGGGCCGCGCGCTCCAGGAGGAGGTCGCGCACGGCGGCCGCGAACCGGGGGTCTGCGCCGACGGTCGCCGAGCGCCGCACCGGGAGTCCCAGCTCGGCGGCCTTGGCGGTGGCCTCCGTGTCGAGGTCGTAGAGGACCTCCATGTGGTCGGAGACGAAGCCGATCGGGACCATGACGGCGGCCGGGGCCCCGGCCGCGTGCAGCTCCTCCAGGTGGTCGCAGATGTCCGGCTCCAGCCACGGGATGTGGGGGGCGCCGCTGCGGGACTGGTAGACGAGCTTCCAGGGGTGTTCGACGCCGGTCTCCTCACGGACCGCGTCGACGATCAGACGGGCCACGTCCAGATGCTGCTTCACATAGGCGCCGCCCTTTCCGTGGTCACCGACGGGTCCGGAGGTGTCGGCCGCGGACTCGGGGATGGAGTGGGTGGTGAAGGCGAGGTGCGCGCCGGCGCGGACCGGCTCGTCGAGCTCTGCCAGCGAGGCGAGGACGCCTTCGACCATGGGCCGGACGAAGCCAGGGTGGTTGAAATAGTGCCGGAGCTTGTCGACCCGGGGCAGCGGCAGTCCCTCGGCCTCCAGCTCGGCCAGCGCGTCGGCGAGGTTCTCGCGGTACTGGCGGCAGCCGGAGTAGGAGGCGTACGCGCTGGTGGTGAGGACGGCGATGTGGCGCCTGCCGTCGGTGACCATCTCGCGCAGAGTGTCGGTGAGGTACGGCGCCCAGTTCCGGTTTCCCCAGTAGACCGGCAGGTCGAGGCCGGCCCGCCGGAAGTCCGTGCGCAGCGCGTCGAGCAGCGCGCGGTTCTGGTCGTTGATCGGGCTGACGCCGCCGAAGAGGAAGTAGTGCTGCCCCACTTCCTTGAGCCGCTCCTTGGGGATGCCTCGGCCGCGGGTGACGTTCTCCAGGAAGGGGACGACGTCGTCCGGCCCCTCGGGGCCGCCGAAGGAGAGCAGCAGGAGGGCGTCGTACGGGGCGGGATCGTGCTGATCGGACATGGCACCGATCCTCCCACCCGGCGCTGACAGCCGGTGGCGCGGCCCGTCCGAAAAAGAAGCTGCCCGCATCCAGTTCAACACCGTAGGCTTTAGTAATTAATTACACGTGTTGAGCAGACGCGTGATGAGCAGACGCCCGGAGATCCTCTTGCCCAGTCCCTATCGCGCGATCTTCGCGGCGCCCGGCACCCGGTCCTTCTCGGTGGCGGGCTTCTTCGGCCGTATGCCGCTCTCCATGATGGGCATCGGCATCGTGACCATGATCTCCCAGGTCACCGGGCGGTACGGCCTGGCGGGCGCCCTGTCCGCGGCGCTGGCGATGTCGGCGGCCGTGCTGGGCCCGCAGATCTCCCGGATGGTCGACCGCTACGGCCAGCGGCGGGTGCTGCGTCCGGCGACCCTCGTCTCGCTCGTGGCGGGCGCGGGGCTGCTGATCTGCGTCCAGCGGGAGGCCCCCGACTGGACCCTGTTCGTCTTCACGGCCCTCGTGGGCTGTGTGCCGAGCGTCGGCGCCATGACCCGGGCCCGATGGGCGGAGATCTACCGGGGCTCGGCGCGCGAGCTGCACACCGCGTACAGCTGGGAGTCGATCGTCGACGAGGTGTGCTTCATCTTCGGTCCGATCATCTCCATCGGTCTGTCGACCGTCTGGTTCCCCGAGGCCGGCCCGCTGTTCGCGGGCGTCTTCCTCGCCATCGGCGTCTTCTGGCTGACCTCACAGCGCGCCACCGAGCCGCGCCCGCACCCCAAGGGGGAGCACTCCGGCGGTTCCGCGCTCCGCTCCCCCGGTCTGCGGGTGCTCGCGCTCGCCTTCGTCGCCACCGGCGCGATCTTCGGCTCGGTGGACGTCGTGACGGTCGCCTTCGCCGAGGAGGAGGGCCACAAGGCCGCCGCCAGCCTGGTGCTCGCGGTGTACGCGCTGGGCTCCTGCCTGGCCGGCGCCGTGTTCGGTCTGCTCCACCTGAAGAGCGAGCCGTCCCGCAGGTGGCTCCTGGGTGTCTGCGCGATGGCCGTGAGTATGATCCCCCTCCTACTGGCCGGGAACTTGCCGTTGCTGGCCGTGGCGCTCTTTGTCGCGGGCCTGTCCATCGCACCGACGATGGTGACCACCATGGCCCTCGTCGAAGCGCACGTACCGCGCACCAAACTGACCGAGGGCATGACCTGGACAGGGACCGGGCTCGCCATCGGGGTGGCGCTCGGCTCCTCGGCCGCCGGCTGGGTCGTCGACGCGTCGGGTGCGGAGGCGGGGTACGTGGTGCCCGTCGTCTCGGGCGCGCTCGCGGTCGCGGTGGGGCTCCTGGGGTACCGCCGGCTGCGCAGGCCGGTGCCGACTGGGGAGGGGCAGCGTGAGCGGGCCGACGACAGGGCAGTCACAGCGATCGACGAGCGTGAGGACGGCGAGCACCCCGTGGCGTAACTGGGCGGGCAATGTCACCTCCCGTCCGGTACGGGAGGTGAGCCCGGCCTCGGCCGAGGAGCTCGCCGACGCGGTGCGGAAGGCCGCGGCGGACGGGCTGCGGGTGAAGACGGTCGGGACCGGCCACTCCTTCACCTCGATCGCCGCCACGGACGGCGTGCTGATCCGCCCGGACCTGCTGACGGGAATCCGGCGGATCGACCGCGAGGCCATGACCGTCACCGTGGAGTCGGGCACTCCGCTGAAGCGGCTCAACGTGGCGCTGGCCCGGGAGGGCCTGTCGCTCACGAACATGGGCGACATCATGGAGCAGACGGTCGCCGGTGCGACCTCGACCGGCACCCACGGCACGGGCCGCGACTCGGCCTCGATCGCCGCCCAGATCCGCGAGCTGGAGCTGGTCACCGCCGACGGGCGGCTGATGACCTGTTCGGAGAAGGAGCGGCCCGAGGTCTTCGCCGCCGCCCGGATCGGGCTCGGCGCGCTCGGCGTCGTCACCGCGATCACCTTCGCCGTGGAGCCGATTTTCCTGCTCACCGCGCGCGAGGAGCCGATGACCTTCGACCGGGTCACCTCGGAGTTCGACGCGCTGCACGCCGAGAACGAGCACTTCGAGTTCTACTGGTTCCCCCACACGGACAACTGCAACACCAAGCGCAACAACCGCAGCGCCGGCCCCGCCGCCCCGCCCGGCACGGTCAGCGGCTGGATCGAGGACGAGCTGCTCTCCAACGGCCTCTTCCAGGTCGCCTGTTCCCTGGGCCGCGCGGTCCCCCCGGTCATCCCGTCGATCGCCCGGATCTCCAGCCGCGCGCTGTCCGCCCGTACGTACACCGACATTCCGTACAAGGTCTTCACCTCCCCGCGCCGCGTGCGCTTCCTGGAGATGGAGTACGCCCTTCCGCGCGAGGCGGCCGTCGCGGCGCTGCGCGAGCTGAAGGCGATGATCGAACGCTCGCCGCTGAAGGTGAGCTTCCCGGTGGAGGTGCGTACGGCGCCGGCCGACGACATCGCGCTCTCCACGGCCTCGGGCCGTGAGACCGCGTACATCGCCGTGCACCTCTACAAGGGGACGCCCCACCGCGGGTACTTCACCGCGGTGGAGCGCATCATGACGGCGCACAGCGGCCGGCCGCACTGGGGCAAGGTGCACACGCGGGACGCCGCGTACTTCTCCGAGGTCTATCCGCGCTTCGCGGAGTTCACGGAGGTACGGGACCGGCTGGACCCGGACCGGCTGTTCGCCAACGACTATCTGCGCCGGGTCCTGGGCGACTGACGGTCGATCAGGCGGGGGCGAATGGTTTCGTTTCTGGTTTTTCTGTGAAGAGTGACACGTAAGGGTGAGGCCGGCGGAGACTCAACTCCCGTACCTCGGGAGAACTTGGGCGGCGTGCCGGTCCACCCAGGTGGTCCGAATGGAGTACTGTGTCGAGCCCTGGGTCCGTGCTCCCGCGAGGGTGCTCGGCTCTGCGGGAGGGGGCCGAAGGCGGCACTCGAACCGGCGGCGCCGCGGCACCGCACGGGCGCCTGCTGCACAGCGTGACCACCGGTCACTCTGCGTTGCAAAATAGGTAACCGTGCCATAACGGCGTACCAGGGTCCATGCCCGACACGCCGGGCAACTCGGCAAGGTTGTGGCAGGCTGCACCCGGGCAGGCCACACTCGACTAGCGGAAGCAGCGACGCACGTGACGTCGGCAGGCACCACCCGGGAGGTCCCCATGCCCGAACTGCGTGTCGTGGCCGTCTCCAACGACGGCACACGACTGGTGCTGAAGGCTGCTGACAGCACGGAGTACACGCTTCCGATCGACGAGCGGCTGCGCGCCGCCGTGCGCAACGACCGAGCGCGGCTCGGTCAGATCGAGATCGAGGTGGAGAGCCACCTCCGCCCCCGCGACATCCAGGCGCGGATACGCGCCGGAGCCTCCGCGGAGGAGGTCGCCCAGCTCGCCGGGATCCCCGTCGACCGCGTGCGGCGCTTCGAGGGCCCCGTCCTCGCGGAGC
Organism: Streptomyces sp. NPDC015346; assembly: GCF_043078785.1. Classification (NCBI taxonomy): domain Bacteria; kingdom Bacillati; phylum Actinomycetota; class Actinomycetes; order Kitasatosporales; family Streptomycetaceae; genus Streptomyces; species Streptomyces sp. NPDC015346. The sequence continues at coordinate 970,102 of NZ_JBIBTW010000002.1, forward strand.
GGGCGTTCATGGCGGAGCGGGCCCGCAAGACTCCCGTACGCCGGCCCGGGGAGAACACCGGACCGCAGCTCGGCGAGGCCGTGCAGGAGCGGCTGCTGCTGCGCGGGGCCGAGAAGGACACCGTGCAGTGGGACTCCTGGCGCCGCGACGACGGCACGTGGGAGGTGCTGCTCGTCTACCGCGTGGCGGGCGAGGTCCACACGGCGAGCTGGACGTACGACCCGCCCAGGCGGCTCGTCCAGGCCGTGGACGACGAGGCGCGCGCGCTCATCGGCGAGACCGACGACACCATCGCCGCCGCGCCCGAGCCGAGCTTCCCGTTCGTGCCGCGGATCGCCCGGCTGCCGCGCGACCGGCCGCTGGACCGCGCCCTGGACCGCCAGTTGGAGCGTGCGCCCGTGCCCGCCCCGGAGCCGGAGGAGGAACGGGACTCGCTGACCAGCCTGCTGGAGGCGGTGCCGAGCTTCCGCGGCGACCTGGTCGTCCCCGACCGGACCGCCGAACCGGTCCCGATCGATCCCTCCGACGACCCGGAGGCGGAGGAGCCCCCGGCTCCGGCGGCCTCCGCGGGCGCCGGCTCGGCCTACGCCGACGTCCTGATGCCCCGTGCGGTCTCCGGACACCGCGACCGCCTGACGGGCACGACGGACCGTCAGGCCGAGGCGGACGGCGTCCGACCGGGCCGCCGCGCGGCGGTCCCGAGCTGGGACGAGATCGTCTTCGGAACCCGGCGGAAGAAGCAGGACTGACGCTGTACGGGAGAGAGGGGCCGCGCCGTTTCGGCGCGGCCCCCCTTCCTTTTTCGGCTTCGCCCTACTTCGGGGCGGGGCCCTTCGCCACCGGGCGGGCCGGGTCGCGGGACCACTCCGACCAGGAGCCCGCGTAGAGGGCGGCCGGGATGCCGGCGATCTCCAGGGCGAGAACCTCGTGGGCGCCGGAGACGCCCGAGCCGCAGTAGACGGCGACCTCCTTGTCCGCGGTGGCGCCGAGCGCGGAGAAGCGGGCGGCCAGGGCCTCCGCCGGCAGGAAGCGGCCCTCCTCGTCCACGTTCTGGGTCGTCGGGGCCGACACCGCGCCGGGGATGTGCCCGCCGACCGGATCGATGGGCTCCACATCGCCCCGGTACCGCTCCGCGGCCCGCGCGTCGAGCAGCAATCCCGCCTCGGGCCCCGCGCCGGCGAGGGCCGCCGCACCGTCCGCGTCGAGCAGCCCGAGCGCGCCCGGCACGGGGACGAAGTCGCCCGGTTCCGGCCTCGGGGTCTCCTTCGACAGCTCCCCCGTCCAGGCCGCGAGCCCTCCGTCCAGGACGCGTACGTCCGGGTGGCCGGTCCAGCGCAGCAGCCACCAGGCGCGGGCCGCGCCCCAGCCGAGCCCGCCGTCGTAGACGACGACCGGCGTGTCCGCCGAGACCCCCGCCCGGCGCATCGTCGCCCCGAACGCCGCCACGTCGGGCAGCGGGTGCCGGCCGCCGGCGCCGGGCGGACCGGCCAGTTCCGCGTCCAGGTCGACGTAGACCGCGCCGGGGAGATGGCCGGCCTCGTACGCGGGCCGTCCGGGCGGGCCGCCGAGCTCCCAGCGGACGTCGAGCAGGACGGGGGGCCTGGCTCCCGCGGACTCGCTCACGAGTTCGCTTGCCGTGATGATGGGCTTCATGGGTGCCATCCTCGCGCAGCGCGCGCCGACGATGGCCCGAACAGCCGACGGCAATCCAGGCATCCTCCTGTGGGATCGCGCCAAAATCCGGCGCGGCCGTGGCGCACGGCGCGCCCGGTGGTGCGAGCATCGACCCGGGCACGCGACCGAGGCGTGCGTACGACGGCCGCACGGCGGGTACGGATGCGCCACGAATTCCCCACGGACCTGGTGTTCCGCCCCCGTCGCCTCGTACGACCTCGCGCGCATGCACCTGTCCCCCCGCACGGCCACGACGATGGTCCGAGGAGAGAGTGACGATGACCGCGGCGACTCGGCGCACACCGGGTACACCCTGTTGGGTGAGTTTGATGGTGCATGGGATTGACGCGACGCAGGAGTTCTACGGAGCTCTCTTCGGCTGGGAGTTCGCGCCCGGCCCTCAGCAGCTCGGCCCGTACGTCCGCGCGCTGCTCGACGGCAGGGAGCTGGCCGGCATCGGCCAGCTGCCGCCCGACCGCCACCTGCCCGTCGCCTGGACGACCTATCTGGCCTCGGACGACGCCGGCGAGACGGCGGAGTCCATCCGCAGCTGCGGCGGAACAGTCGCGGTCGGGCCGCTGGACGCGGGCGAGGCCGGGCGGATGGTGATCTGCTCGGACCCGACCGGGGCCGTCTTCGGCGTCTGGCAGGCCGGGCTGCACCACGGCGCCGCGGCGGCGGGCCCGCCCGGGACGCCGGTCTGGAACGAACTGCTGACGTACGAGACGTCGGCGGTCGGCAAGTTCTACCGGACGGTCTTCGGGTACGAGGCCGAGCCGACCGTCTCCGCCGACTTCGACTACCTCACCCTGCGCGTCGACGGCAGGCCGGTGGCGTCGCTGCACGGCGTCGGCTCCGCGCTCCCGCGTGACCGGGGACCCCACTGGATGACGTACTTCGAGGTCGCCGACACGGACGCGGCCGCCGACCTCGTCACCGAGCTGGGCGGCCAGGTGCTGAAGCCGCCCGCCGAGGGCACGACGGGCCGTCATGCCCTGGTGGCGGACCCGGAGGGCGCGGTCTTCACGATCGTCCGCTCGGCCGGCGACTGAGACCGCTGCCGCCCGCGCCCGCCCCGGGGTGTCAGCTCCTGCCGCTCCGGGCCAGGCTCCGGCGGAGCCGGGACGCGGAGCGGGGGGAGCCGCCGGGCAGTCCGAGCTCGGTCAGCCGTTCCACCGGGAAGTACCGCGCGGTGGTCTCGTCGCCCTGTCGGGCGGCGAGGAACCGGGCGGTCTCGTCCCGCAGCAGGGGGTGGAGCCTCGGCTGCATGCAGTACCCCACCGCGCGGACGAGCGGCGTCAAGGTCGGCGGAGCGTTCCCCGGCACGGCGGGACCCGAGCCGGATTCGAGGTCCGGCACGATGTGGTCCACGACGGTCAGCGGCACGCGGTTGCTGTTCTCGTAGGGCCGCAGCCGCTCCAGGACCGTCTCGGTGCCCACCCGGGCGATCGGCACGTCGTAGTACACGGACGCGGTGAGCATCGCGGTGGAGAAGCAGCCCACGACGAGCCGGGGCCGGCAGCGCTCGTAGAACGTCTCGGCGAGCAGCGGGCCGTCCAGGACGGTCAGCCGTACGCCGATCTCCTCGGCCGCCTCGTGCAGGGCGAGCGAGTAGCGGGCGGGCGCGGTCGGATGCGGCTTGAAGACCACCGATGTGTGTCCGGCGGCCGCGGCTCCGCGCACCATGCGGACGTGCAGTTCCTCCTCCTCGTCGGCGGTGAGGATGGAGAGGGCGGCGAGGTACTGGCCGAGAAGGAGGGCGGTGGGGGCGGCCGCGACCGCCTCCGCGAGGCGTCGGTCGCCCTTGGCGTCCTCGGCGTCTTTGGCGTCCTCGGCGATCTCCGCGAGGACGCCGCGGAAGGCGGCGTCGGGTACGAGTTCGGGTTCGACGCCGTACTCGGAGAGGAGCAGCGGACGCAGCCCCGGCACCAGGTCGAGATGGAGCAGCCGATGGACGCGGCAGGCGATCGACTGCGGCAGCTCGGCGCGGGTCGGCCCGTAGCTCATGAGCCCGTCGGCGTAGAGCTGGACGGAGCTCTCGGCGAAGACGGCGGCGAGCGCCTTGGCGGGGTTGACCTGGATGGACTCGACGATCAGCTCGACCGGCGCGCCGCCCAGGTCCCACGCCGTCCGGAACACCCGCTGCCACAGCGGCGCCTCCTCGGGGCGGGGCGCCCAGGAGCTCGGGTGGTGGGGGTGGATCGCCTCGTTCCAGTCGATCGTCTCGTCGAAGCGGGCGGCGATGCGGCCGTAGCCGGTCATCTCGTCGAGCCGCAGCGCCGTCTCCGGGATCTCGGCGTTGTTCGCCACGAGCAGGACGCGCCGGGCGTCCTCGCGGGCGCCGAACAGGCCGGCGTCGAGCGCCGCCGCCAGGGTGGCCGCTCCGTACAGCGTCGACACCTGGAAGATCTGCGTCGGGGTACGCGGATGCGGGTTCATGGTCAGGCGGTCCTTCCGGTGGCGCGCAGGCTCCGGAGCAGCGTGGCACGTGCGCTGTCCATCGTCGCCAGGGTCTCGTCGAGCACCTGCTGCGGCATGCGGCGCAGGGCGTCCGTCACGTTCTGCTTGAGCCGCTTGGTGACGGCGGGCTCGTACTGGCCGGCCTTGCCCATGTGGAAGGCGATCATGGCGCAGTAGGTGCGGACCGCCTTCGGCAGGAAGCGGTCGGCCTCGGCGTCCTTCGACACCTCTTCGAGGAGAAGGTCGTAGGACGGGATGAAGTCGAGCTGGCGATGGTCGGTGATCTGGGTGAGAGACGTGGTGACACCGCGCCGGTAGAAGACGCCGTGCAGGCTGAGCGCCGCGAATGTGGTGGCTTTCAGATGGAGGCGCCAGATCCAGAGCCGGTCTTCGGCGGTGCGCAATGTCGTCTCGAATCGGGAGGCGCCGTTCTCGAAAAGGCGGCCGCTGTAGATCCCGAAGGGGACGAAGGGATAGTCGACCATCGTGACCATGCTCGCCGGGGCGATTCCGTCCCGCGGATCCATCACCGTGTCGCGCTTCTTGGCGGGCGCGTAGCGAATTGCGCGCGACCTTCCGTTCGACTGCACATGGTCGGTACGGGCGAAGTCGCAGCCCAGGGCCTCGATGGAGTCGACCATGGCGCGCAGGTGGCCGGGGGCGTACCAGTCGTCGCCGTCGAGGAAGGTGACGTACTCCCCGGTCGCGGCGTCCAGACCGGTGTTGCGCGCCTGGGCCACCCCGAGGTTCGTCTCGTGGCGGATCACGGTGGCGTGCGGGATACGACTCCGCCAACGGTCGAGGACATACGGTGTGTCGTCCGTGGAGCAGTCGTCGATCAGCAGGAACTCGAAGTCCGGGTCCGCGTTGTTCGCGAGGCTGCGCATGGTGTCGGGGGCGTAGATCCCGACATTGTGGAGAGGCACGATGACGGACAGTTTCGGCACACGGAATCCCAACACTCACACAGTCGATCAATCGATCGCTCGACCTCTTGAGCGATCGTGGCGCCCGAGCGTTCACACGGACGAAAGCCGGTCAGGTCGGCAGCGTATCGATCGTCAATTCCCGTCGGACGAGCCGGATGTGCACTGCGGATGAATTCTTGTCGTCCCGCGGAGAAACCGGTTCGGGAGAAACCGGTGCCGGAATCCGATCGCCGCCAGGCAGAGCAGTGCGAGGGCGCCGATGGCGCCGCCGAGTCGTAGTCCCGGGGGCCGGAAGGCGCAGCTGACGGTGGTCGCCTCGCCGTCGAGGGGGACGGCCAGGAGGCCGAGGTACCGCTGGGCGGGCGCGGGCGGCGCCTCGCCGGCGGCGCAGCTCCAGCCGGGGATCCGGGGGACGGCGACGACGGCGGTCCCGGTGCTTCCGGCCGGGAGTTCGGCGGTGAGGGTGTGGCCGGTGGTCCGTACGGCGGTGGCGCCCGTCGCCGTCAGCCGCCGTACCGCCGTGTCCAGTTTCTCCTGGACCAGACAGCCGACCGGCTGCCTCGGAAGGACCGGCGTGCCCTCGGCGCTCCGGACCTCGATCCGTACCGAGCCGGACGCCGGGACGGTGCCGAGCGACCGCATGGGGCCCTGTACGGACGGCAGGCCGCCGGCGAAGTCCACGGGCGGGCGGCCGGCCAAGGTCGCCGTGCCCGTGAATTCCGGCGCCCAGAACCAGAGTCGGGCGTCGGCGGGGCAAGAGGCCGTCAGCGTGGTGGCACCGCCGGGGCCGTCCGTGCGGCGGAGTCCGGCCGGGGTCGCGTACACCTGGGCGCCGAGCAGCAGTTCCTGGTTGGCGAAGGAGGAGTCGCCGAAGCGGATGCCGGACGCGGGCAGCCTTAGGTCCGGGCGGACGGTGACGAGCGGCGGCACGGCGGTCCGGGTGGTGGTGATCGCGGCCTCGGGCGGCTCGTCGGTCCGTACGGGCGCGGAGGGCCGGGACCGCATCCGGGTGCCGATCGAGAAGATCGCGTCGGTGACCGGGTGGTCGAGGCCGACGGGGTGGCGGCCCTTGGCGTAGAAGCCGAAGCCGAGGGCGGTGAGCGTACGGGAGTACGTGTCCGAGGTCAGGCTGGAGTAGTAGTCGGCGCCCTGCCCGCCGACGAGCAGGGCGTCGTTGCCGCCCGGCACCTCACCCGGCTCCGTACGGTGGCGCGGCCAGGCGTCCTCGCGTGCGGTGGCCCGCGCCATGTCCTGGTGCCAGGGTCCGAGGCGCGGGGCCCAGGCGACCTTGGCGAGCTGCTGTTCCTCGATCCTGCCCGCCGTGGCCGCGGTCTCGCCGGCCTGGGCGAGGACGAGGAGGATCACGGCGACGGCGGGCAGGGCGCGGGCGCCGGCGCCCGGGCGCCCGGGGAAGCGCCGGGCCAGGAGCCGGGCGAGGAGCGGGGCGAGGAATACGGCGGCCGCGGCGAGCACGGCGAGGGTCAGCGCGGCGGCGAAGGCGGGGTAGGTCCAGCGGTCGACGACGGCGCTGTCCCGGGCCGCGTACGCCATCCCGGCGAGGAGAGCGCCGGCCGCGAGCAGAGCGGGTGCCCGGGGCAGCCCCTGCGCGGTGGAGAGCCAGGCGGCCATCAGCAACAGGCCGCAGAGGACGAAGGTCTGACGGTACGGGATGCCGTTGGGGGAGGCACCGGCGTGCCAGAGCAGATGGGTGGGTTCCCACTGCGTCGAGAGCGCGACGAGGCAGATGGCGGCGGTCCAGGCGGCGCGGACGCGGGGGGCCACCGCGCCGTTGAAGGGCAGCGTCAGCGCGAGGGCGAGGGCCGGGGTGCCGATGAAGAGAGCGGGGCTGGCCACGCTCGCCGTGGCCGGCAGCAGCCGGGCGAAGACCTCCGTCCAGGCGACGGCGGTGAACGTCACCTCGGGGGTGGGATCCGCGACCCGGGTGGCCAGGAAGATCACCAGGACGAGCGGCGCCGCGAGGCCGACGCCCACGAGGACCGCCCGAGCGGCGCGCAGCAGCCCGGCCAGGCGACGACGCCCGGCGTCGTCGGCCGTCAGCAGCCGGACCATGAGGACAACGGCCGCGCCGACGGTCGCCATGTAGGCCGTGTAGAAGTTGGCGTACCAGGCCACCGCCACGACCAGCGGGCCGAGCACCGGGCGGCGCCCGGCCCTCGCCCACTCACCGACCAGGCACAGCAGCGGGAAGGCCAGCAGACCGTCGAGCCACATCGGGACGGTGGCGCCGTAGTTCAGGGTCCAGCCGCACAGCGCGTACGCCGCTCCCAGCACGGCGGCCACGGGCCAGGGGCCGCGGCGCAGGATCAGGAGCAGCGCCGCCATCGCCCCGCCGGCGGCGGTGATCTTGGCGGCGGTGATGACGTAGAGGGCGAGTTCGATCCGGTCCGCCGGGAAGAGCACGACCATCAGGTCGAACGGGCTGCTGAGGTACGTGCCGTAGTCGCCCAGGAAGTTCGAGCCGAATCCCGCACTCCAGTTGAGGAACAGATCGCCGTCGGCCCGGCCGAGCAGCAGGCTGCGCCAGTAGGCGTGGAAGGGGAGGTACTGCTGGCCGAGGTCGACGATGTTGCGGGTGGTGGGCCCGAAGGGATGGCTGCCTGCCAGCGCCCCGCCGAGACAGAGGACGACGCAGCTCAGGAACGCGGCCGCGGAGGCGGCGCGCAGGCGCGCGCTCTGCCGGATCCGCGCGAGCACCCGGCCGCGCGGGGGGCCTTCGGGTTCCGCGTCGCCGGGCCTGGCGCCTCCGTGCTGGGCGTCTCCCTGCTTGGCGCCTTCGCGCTGGGCATCTCCGTCCTTGGCGGCATCGTGCTGGGCGCCTTCGTGTTTGGCGCCTTGGAACGTGGCGTCTTCCCGCTGGGCGTTTTCCCGCTCGTCGGGCTTCGCGGGCCTGGCGCCTTCGCCCCGGTCGGGCACGGTCTCGGCAGCAGGGGGCACACGTCCTCCGGGGTGTCGCGCGGCGCGCGGGATGCGCGGAGGCCCGGCGTCCACGTCACGGGCCGACGGCCATGACAGCCGAGCCGGGCGACTCGCATCCGATCAGGAGACGGTCCCCGGGTTCCCCCGAGGTGAACACGAGGTGCGTCGACACCAGGTGCCGAGCAAGGTCACATCGGGGTGACCGGCAGGACGTCGGGAGAGAGGGCCGCCGCACGGGCGGTGGCGGCCGTCATGCGGCGGCGGTGGTGGCGCCGGCAGAGCACTTCGTAACCGATCTCGTCGCCCGCGTCCACGTCGCCGACCACGACCTGCGCGCCCTCGACGACCATCTCGCCGCCGACCGTGCGCGCGTTGTGGGTCGCCCGGGCTCCGCACCAGCACAGGGCCTCGACCTGGAGCACCTCGACGCGGTCGGCGAGTTCCACCAGCCGCTGGGAGCCGGGGAACAGCTTGGAGCGGAAGTCGGTCGTGATGCCGAAGGCGAAGACGTCGAGTTCGAGGTCGTCGACGACCCGGGCGAGCTGGTCGATCTGCTCGGGCGAGAGGAACTGCGCCTCGTCCGCGATGACGTAGTCGCAGCGGCCGCCCTTCGACAGATGGCCGATGAGGTACGCGTAGAAGTCGAACCCCTCCGCCGCCTCCACGGCGTCGGTGACCAGGCCGAGACGGGAGGACAGTTTGCCCTCCCCCGCACGGTCGTCCCGCGTGAAGATCATGCCCTGCAGCCCGCGGGCGGACCGGTTGTGCTCGATCTGAAGAGCGAGGGTGCTCTTTCCGCAGTCCATCGTTCCGGAGAAGAACACCAGCTCGGGCATGGGAGGTCGAGGACCTTTCAGGTCGGGGGCGGAAGGCGGAGCAGCGGGCGGAAGGCGGAAGAGCGGGCGGAGGGTCAGGAACGGACTTCGAGGAGCGGGACCAGCTGCTCCGCGGCGGTCATCGATCCGTGCATGCCGACCATCGCCGACTCGTGCGGCTCGTTGACGGACGCGGTGATGACGACGTCGTCATGGGCCGCCGCGACGACGTCACCGATCCTGCCGTACACCCGCTCGTCGACCGTGTCACCGAACCAGCCGAGGTCGAGCGCCTCGTCGCGGCTCGCCACCCAGAACTGCTCACCGAGGACCTCGCGCCAGCACGTCAGGACGTCGGTCTCGGCGCCGGGCACGGCGTAGACATGGCGGGCGCGGCCCTCCCCGCCGAGCAGCGCGACACCGGCGCGGAGCTCCCAGTCCTCGTCGAAGTCGATCCGGGACTGCTCGTCGAAGGGGATGTCGACCATGCCGTGGTCGGCGGTGACGTACAGCGCGGAGCGGGCCGGCAGCTGCTCGGCGAGGCGCTGGACGAGCCGGTCGACGAACATCAGCTGGCCGCGCCAGGCGTCGGAGTCGATGCCGAAGCGGTGTCCGGCGCCGTCCAGCTCGCTGTAGTACGTGTAGACGAGGGACCGGTCGCCGGCGGCGAGCTGTTCGGCGGAGAAGTCCATGCGCTCCTCGCCGGAGAGCCTGCCGTGAAACGTTCCGCCGCTCAGCGCGATCTTGGTGAGCGGGGTGTCCTGGAAGATCGGCGAGGAGACCTGGGAGGTGTGGATCCCGGCCTCGTGCGCGAGCTGGAAGACGGTGGGGTACGGCTGCCAGACCTGCGGCGGCGTCCACGGCTTCCAGCGGAGCTGGTTCATCAGCTCGCCGGTCTCGGGGTTGCGGACGGTGTAGCCCGGCAGGCCGTGCGCGCCGGGGAACCGGCCGGTGCCCACCGAGGCGAGCGAGGTCGCGGTGGTGGCGGGGAATCCGGCGGTGATCGGTCGGCCCGTGCCGCCCCGGGAGGAGGCGAGGAGCGAGGTGAGGTACGGCGCCTCGTCCGGGTGGGCCTTGATCTGCTCCCAGCCCAGGCCGTCGATCAGGAAGACGCAGTTCCGGTCGGCGGGGGTGAGCTCGGCGATGCGGGCCTCGCATCCGGCCGCGCCCTGTCCGGCGACGAGCGTCGGCAGGAGGTCGGCCAGCGAACCGGAGCCGTACTCGGGGACGGGCGCGGTGTCGAGGGCGAGCGGAAGCGGTTCGTCGGGCCAGCCGGTGACGGTGGTGGGCTGGACCATCAGCGGGTCGCCGCGGTGGCTTCGGAGAGCGACTGCGCGAAGGCCAGGGTCTGGCGGACCGTGTCCGGGCCGTCGCCGGCGTCGCTCACGCGCAGGCTGAGGTCGTCGGCGGTGGCGTTGCCGGTGTAGCCGTGGTCGGCGTCGCAGTTCGGGTCGCCGCAGGCGGCGGGCTCCAGGTCGATCCGCGAGACGGCGCCCCAGCCGATGGTGAGGACGACCTCGCGGGGCAGGGTGCCGGGGGTGTACGACTCCGGGTTGGCGACGACGCGGCTGACGACGACCGAGGAGATCCGGTCGAGCTTGACCGACTCCGTCGAGGTCGTGGCGTACGGCGTCGGGGAGCTGGTGTCGGCGGCCTGCTCGTCGGTGTGGCTGACGATGAAACGGTTGGCCGTCAGGACCAGGACCGTGACATGGCGGCGGACCTCGTTGGAGTCGAACGTGGTCTCCTGGTGCACCAGGTACGACGCGATCGCCTCGCCACCGACGGCGGCCTCCACCGCCTCGGCCACGAGGGCCGGGTAGTAGCCGCTGCGCTCGATCGCCGCGCGCAGCCCTTGGGTCGTCGTACCGGTCTTCGCCATGGACTCCATCCTAATCCGTCGCAGGGGGCGCTCCTGGCCGCTTCGGCGGGGGGGTCGTCAGTAGTTCGGGAGCCGCCGCGGGCCGAGGTCGGTGCGGGGCGGCGGCGGTGCGAGACGGACGGTGGCGCCGAGGACGGAGAGGCCCTGGGTGGCGACGACGACGGGTTCCAGGGAGATGGCGACGACCTCGGGGTGGTCGTCGACGAGCCGGGAGACCCGCAGCAGCAGTGCTTCCAGGGCCGGGGTGTCGACGGGCGCCGAGCCCCGCCAGCCGAAGAGGAGGGGGGCGGTGCGGATGGACCGTACGAGCTCGGCGGCGTCCCGGTCGGTGGCCGGGACCAGCCGGTGCGACATGTCCCCGAGCAGTTCGGAGGCGGCTCCGGCGAGGCCGAAGGAGAGCACGGCGCCGACGGCCGGGTCGATGGCCGAGCGGACGACGGTGTCGACCCCGCGCGGCACCATGGCCTGGACGACCGGCTGGAGCTCCTCGGGCTTGCCGAGGGAGTCGGTCAGTTCGGCGTAGGCGGTGCGGAGTTGTTCCTCGGTGGCCAGGTCGAGCCGTACGCCGCCGAGGTCGGGGCGGTGGCGCAGGTGGGGCGCGGTCGTCTTCAGGGCGACGGGGTAGCCGAGGCGGGCGGCGGCCGCGACGGCGCTGTCGGGGGACGGTGCGGGGAGGGTGGGCAGGATGGTGATGCCGTACCGGGCGAGGAGTTCGCTGGCCGCGTCGGCGCCGAGGGTGACGCCCCGGGCGTCCACGTCGTCTCCGAGCAGCCGCTCGATCTGGGCGGCGGCCCCGCTCTCGTCGATGTCGTCGTACTCCGGCACCCGCCCGGGCTCCGCCGCCTGCCGCCGCCACTGCCCGTACCGCACGGCCTCGGCGAGCGCCCGCACGGCCCGCTCGGCGGCGGGGTAGGCCGGGATGTTGCCCTCTGCGGCACCACCGCCGGCCGGTGTCACGGCGGATTCATCCCTCTGGGAGGCGCCGCTCGACGACCGATCCCCGGCGACCCGGGGAGCGGCGGCCCCGGGAGTGGCGACCGGGCCGGACGGGCCGGACGGCGCCGTCCCGGAGACGCCGGTCGGCGCGGGCCCGCCCGCGCCGGCGGGGCGGCCACCTGCTGCCAGGGGGGAGCCGGTGCCCGTGCGGGGGGCCGAGCCGGGGGTCGTGCCCGCGTCGGCGACAGGCGAGTCCGTACCGGACGTCGGTTCGCCGGCGGGTTCCGAGCCGCCAGGGGCGGCCGCGCCGGGGCGCAGACCCGGGGTCGCGGTCGGGCGGGTGCTCGTCGCGGCGGAGAGGGCCTCGGCGAGGCCGCCCATCTCCACGTGGACCACGACCACCGGCTTCGCCGGGGCCGGGGCGGAGGCGACCGCTTCGCGGAGGAAGGCCGCGAGGACCTCGCCGTCGCCGGATTCCACGGCGCCGTTCTCCCCCACCCAGGGGATCGCCGTCACGACGACCGCGTCGCAGGTCTCGTCCACGAGCGCCGCCGCCAGCGCGGCGCGGAAGTCCGCCGGGCTCGCCCCCGTCGTCAGGTCCAGCGGCCGGAGCGGCCGGAGCCCCTCCGTGAGACAGGCGTCGTACGTCAGCAGGCCCAGCGACTCGGAGTTGCCGAGGATCGCGATCCTCGGCCCGGCCGGCAGCGGCTGGCCGGCGAGGAGCAGGCCGGCGTCGACCAGTTCGGTGACCGTGTCGACGCGGATGACCCCGGCCTGCCGGAGCAGCGCGGAGACCGTGGCGTGCGGGATCCGGGTGACCGGGACCCGGTGTCCGGGCGGCGCACTCCCGCTGTGGCGCGCCCCCTTGACGACCACGACCGGCTTGACCGCGGCCGTGCGGCGGGCCAGCCGGGTGAACTTGCGGGGGTTGCCGATCGATTCCAGGTACAGCAGCACGACGTCCGTCTCGGGGTCGTCGTACCAGTGCTGCAGCAGGTCGTTCCCTGAGACGTCCGCCCGGTTGCCGGCCGAGATGAAGGAGGAGAGCCCGGCGCCCCTGCGGTGCAGCCCGGCGAGGAGCGCGATGCCGATCGCGCCGGACTGGGTGAAGAGCCCGATCCGTCCGGCCGTCGGCATCTGCGGGGCGAGCGAGGCGTTCAGCCGGACATCGGACGTGGTGTTGATGATCCCGAAGGCGTTCGGGCCGATGATCCGCATTCCGTACGAGCGGGCCTGCCGCACCAGTTCACGCTGGCGTTCCCTGCCCTCCGCCCCGCTCTCCGCATAGCCCGCGGAGAGGACGACCAGGCCGCGTACGCCGTGTTCACCGCAGTCGGCGACCGCCTCCGGCACCCGTTCGGCGGGGACGGCCACGACCGCCAGGTCCACCGGCTCGCCGATGGCCCCCACCGAGCGGAAGGCCGGCACCCCGTCGAGCGAGTCCGTGCCCTCGTCCAGAGCTCGGTTCACCGCGTACGTACGTCCGGTGTATCCGGCGTCGAGGAGGTTGCGCAGGACGGTCCTGCCGACACCGCCGGGGGTCCGCCCGGCTCCGATCACGGCGACCGAGCCCGGCGCGAGGAGCCGCTGCACGGAGCGGGCCTCGGCCCGCTGCTCCCGCGCGCGCTGGACGGCGAGCGAGCGGTCGGTGGGCTCCAGGTCGAGATGGAGCCGTACGGAACCGTCCTCGAAGCTGCGCTTCTGGGTGTACCCGGCGTCCGTGAAGACCTTGATCATCTTGGTGTTGGCGGGCAGCACCTCCGCCGCGAACCGCCGGATGTCCCGCTCCCGCGCCACCGCCGCGATGTGTTCGAGGAGCGCGGAGGCCACGCCCCGCCCCTGGTGGGCGTCCTGGACCAGGAAGGCGACCTCGGCCTCGTCGGCCGGCGCCGAGGCGGGCAGGCCCTGGGCGTTGATGCGGTCGTACCGCACGGTGGCGATGAACTCCCCGCCGATGGTGGCCGCGAGTCCCACCCTGTCCACGAAGTCGTGATGGGTGAAGCGGTGGACGTCCTTGGCGGAGAGACGCGGGTAGGGCGCGAAGAAGCGGTAGTACTTCGACTCGTCCGAGACCTGCTCGTAGAAGCTGACCAGCCGGTCGGCGTCGTCGACGGTGATGGGCCTGATGCGCGCGGTGCCGCCGTCACGGAGGACCACGTCCGCTTCCCAGTGGTCGGGGTATGCGTGTTCCGGCTGTGCCGCCTGTTCCGACGCGCTCTGCATGGGGCAAGCCTACGGCCGGGGTACGACAGCGGCACCGGTCGTGCGTGGCGTGCGCGCCCCGCGCGGCGCGGGCAGGGTAGGAAGGCCGCACGCCGTCCCGCCGGGACCGGAGGCCGGTACGAGCACCTCTTCGACCCGTGAGAGACTGGTCTAGACAACCCGCTAAGACTTGAAGGGCAACACCATGGCTGAGCGCCGCGTCAACGTCGGTTGGGCCGAGGGCCTGCACGCCCGCCCCGCCTCCATCTTCGTCCGTGCGGCCACGGCTTCCGGCGTCCCGGTGACGATCGCGAAGGCCGATGGCAACCCGGTGAACGCCGCGTCGATGCTCGCGGTGCTCGGCCTGGGCGCTCAGGGCGGCGAGGAGATCGTGCTCGCTTCGGACGCGGAGGGCGCCGAGGCCGCGCTCGACCGCCTGGCGAAGCTGGTCGCCGAGGGGCTCGACGAGCTTCCCGAGACGGTCTGACCTTCCCGGAACGGTCCGACGGACCATTCCCGAGACGCCGCACCCGCCGGAATCACGGCGGCTGCGGCGTCTTCCTTTTCCGGGACCCCTCGGACGCCCAATCCGGAGAACGCGAATTCCAGGCAGCGTGAATTCCAGGCAGCGTGAATTCCAGGCAGCCCTAATTTCCGGGCAGCCCTAATTTCCGGGCAGCACGCCTCCGCCCGCCGAATAACCCCTCTTTGTATACGGCCCCGTCGTTAATTCCGGACACCCGCGGTGTTTACGACATGTTGCGAAACCCTCACACGTCCCCGCTCCGGCCGCTTGAGCCGATGGAGAGCCAGGGAGCGCTCGGCGTGCAGCGCGGTCAGCGCGCGCGCCCTCTCGGCGTCGCCGCGCGCCACGGCGTCCACGATCGCCCCGTGCTCGGCCCATGCCTCCACGGGCTGGGCGGCGGGCTCGACCGCGTACATCCAGGCGATCTTGTGACGCAGCTGGGTGAGCAGCGCGGTGAGCGCCGGGCTGCCGGAGGCCTGGGCGAGCGTCTCGTGGAACCAGCCGCCCAGTGACCGCAGATCCTCGCCCTGCCCACGCCGTGCCCGCTCCTGCCCCAGCCTGACCAGGCCCCGCAGCACCTTGAGATGGGCCTCGGTCCGCCGCTGGGCGGCGCGGGCGGCCCCGAGCGGCTCCAGGAGCGCCCGTACGTCCAGCAGGTCCGCCGCCTCCTGCTCGGTGGGCTCGGCGACCTGGGCCCCCGCGTGGCGGCGGGTGGTCACGAAGCCCTCGGACTCCAGGGTGCGCAGCGCCTCGCGGACCGGGACGCGGGAGACTCCGTAACGGCGGGCCAGCTGCTCCTCCGTCAGCCGGCTGCCGGGCTCAAGGACACCGGAGACGATGTCGTCCCGGATCGCCGTGCATACCGAGTGCGCGGGAATGCGCATGTTCGACCTCCGCCTTGATCCGCGCGAAACCCATCCGATTGATGTCCGCTCGACGTCCGTTGACGTCTGTTCGTCGACTCTTCGGTGACTCTATTGCAGCAGGGCGGAATTTCCGATGGTTACCGGTGATCCATGGATATCTTTTGGCCAGCGAAAAGCCCCGGCTCTGTACGAGCCGGGGCTTTTCTGACGTGTGCGTGTATGACGTGTGCGTGTATGACGTGCGCGTGGGGGACGGGCGGGTCAGACGTTCACGCCGCGGGCGCGCAGGTACGCGACCGGGTTGATGTCGGAGCCGTACTCGGCGCTCGTGCGGGCCTCGAAGTGGAGGTGCGGGCCGGTCGAGTTGCCGGTGGAGCCGGAGATGCCTATTTGCTGGCCCGGCGTGACGGACTGGCCGACCGAGACGGTGACGGCCGACAGGTGGCCGTACTGGGTGTAGGTGCCGTCGTGCATCCGGATGACGACGTTGTTGCCGTACGCGCCGCCCCAGCCGGCCTCGACGACGGTGCCGGTGCCGACCGAGACGACCGTGCTGCCGTAGGCGGCGTGGAAGTCGACGCCGGAGTGGCTGCCGGAGGACCAGAGCGAGCCGCCGGTCTGGTAGCCCGTGGTGACGTACGAGCCGGCCACGGGAAGCTGGAAGGAGTTCAGGCGCTTGCGCTCGGCCTCGCGGGCGGCGCGCTCCTTGGCCTCGCGGATCTCCTTGGCGCGGGCCTCGGCCTTGCGCTTGGCCTCGGCCTTCCGCGCGGCCTCGGCCTTCGCCCGGGCCTCCGCCTCGGCGGCCTCGCGCTCCTGCGCGGCGGCCTGGGCGTCGATCGTGTCGGCGAGGGCGTCGGCGGCGACGACCTGGGTCAGGCCGGTGTCCTCGACGGAGCGGGTGTCCGCGTCGGCGGCGAACGCCGGGGAGGCGAGGGTTCCGATGACGCCGGTGGTGGCGAGGGTCGCGACGCCGGCGATGCCCGCGCCTCGGCGCGACAGACGGCTCGGACCACGATGCTTCCCGGTGGCACGGGTGAACGCCATGTAGTGGCTGATCCTTTCCTTCCTTCTCGCCTACCGGGTTAGCTGACGGGTTCGGAGCAGGAAGGTCTCCTACGGGCCCCTCCGCACGGGTGCGAAGGCGTCCGATTCACCCCAGGGACTTGGTGTGGGTCCCCGGCTCCCCAGGCTCGCGCCTGACGGGGACTCGGCGATGACTGTCCGATGCCGCGGGTGCGGCGGGTGCAACTGGCGAACAGCCGGACCGACGCTAAGCGGACCGTCTTTCAATCACCAAACAGACACGGATATTTGTAAGACATGCCACAGGGCAGACAGCCACCCTCCGCCTCAATCCGGACAAACGGCGAGGACCCCGACGTACCCTGACGTCGGGGTCCTCCAGGTGAGGTTCGGGAGCCTCGATCAGCCGGGGACAACCGTCACTTCGCCGATGCCGAGGGCGCGCACCGGCTCCTCGATCTGCGCCGCGTCACCGACGAGCACGGTGACCAGACGGTCCACCGGGAAGGCGTTGACGACGGCCGCCGTCGCCTCCACCGTGCCGGTCTCCGCAAGGCGCGCGTACAACTGCGCCTGGAAATCGTCCGGAAGGTGCTGCTCGACCTGGTCGGCGAGCGTCCCCGCGACGGAGGCCGCGGTCTCGTACTTCAGCGGGGCAACGCCCACCAGGTTCTGCACGGCCACATCACGCTCGGCGTCCGTCAGGCCCTCCGCCGCGAGGGTGCGCAGCACCTTCCACAGGTCGTCGAGGGCCGGCCCGGTGTTGGGCGTGTCGACGGAGCCGCTGATGGCGAGCATCGAGGCGCCGTTGCCCTTGCCGTCGGAGCGGAGCACCTGCCCGAACGCCCGCACACCGTAGGTGTAGCCCTTCTCCTCCCGCAGGACGCGGTCCAGGCGGGAGGTGAGGGTGCCGCCGAGGCAGTACGTGCCGAGGACCTGGGCCGGCCAGACGCGGTCGTGCCGGTCGGCGCCGACGCGGCCGATCAGCAGCTGCGTCTGGACGGCGCCCGGGCGGTCCACGACGACCACACGGCCGGTGTCGTCGGCCGTGATCGGGGGGACCGGACGAGGCTCCGCCGTGTCCCCGGTCCAGGCGCCCAGCGTCTCGGCGAGGACCTTGTCCAGGTCCACGTCGGTCAGATCGCCCACGATGACGGCGGTGGCCGTGGCGGGCCGGACGTATCCCTCGTAGAAGGCGCGGACCGCGGCCGCGTCGATCGCGGCGACGGTCTCCTCGGTGCCCTGGCGGGGCCGGGACATGCGCGAGTCGGCCGGGAAGAGCTCCTTGGAGAGCTGCTTGGCCGCCCGGCGGGCCGGGTTGGCCGTCTCGTGCGGGATCTCGTCGAGCCGGTTGCGCACCAGGCGCTCGATCTCGGTCTCCACGAAGGCCGGCGCGATCAGCGCCTCGGAGACCAGACCGAGGGCCTTGGGCAGCCGGGAGACGGGGACCTCCAGGGAGACCCGTACGCCCGGGTGGTCGGCGTGCGCGTCGAGCGTCGCGCCGCAGCGCTCCAGCTCGGCGGCGAACTCCTCCGCCGTGTGCTTGTCCGTCCCCTCGGAGAGGGCGCGGGCCATGATCGTGGCCACGCCGTCCAGACCGGCCGGCTCGGCGTCCAGCGGGGCGTCGAGGATGATCTCGACGGCCACCACCTTCTGGCCGGGGCGGTGGCAGCGCAGCACGGTCAGGCCGTTGTCCAGCGCACCGCGCTCCGGAGCCGGGAAGGCCCAGGGGCGGGCGGTGCCCGGCTGCGGCTGCGGGTGGAACTCCATGCTCGTCAAAGACGCGGCAGCGTCGCTCACTGGTCCGCTCCCTCTTCCTCGTCGCTGTCGCTCTGTTCGGTGGTGAGCGGCTCGTAGACCAGCACCGCGCGGTTGTCCGGGCGCAGACGGGCCTCGGCGACCTGCCGCACCTCCTCGGCGGTGACGTCCAGGACGCGGTTCACCGCGGTGAGGGCGAGCTGCGGGTCGCCGAACAGCACCGCGTAGCGGCACAGTTCGTCGGCGCGTCCCGCGACGGTCCCGAGCCGGTCGAGCCACTCGCGCTCCAGCTGGGCCTGGGCGCGCTCCATCTCCTCGGGCGTCGGGCCCTCGGCGGCGAAGCGGGCCAGCTCCTCGTCGACGGCGGCCTCGATCTCGGGGACCTCGACGCCGCCGGAGGTCTTGACGTCCAGCCAGCCCAGCGAGGGCGCGCCGGCGAGCCGCAGCAGGCCGAAGCCGGCGGCCACGGCGGTGCGGTCGCGGCGGACCAGCCGGTTGTGGAGCCGGGAGGACTCGCCGCCGCCGAGCACGGTCAGGGCGATGTCGGCGGCGTCGCACTCGCGCGTGCCGTCGTGCGGAAGCCGGTAGGCGGCCATCAGCGCGCGGGCCGGCACCTCCTCCTCGACCACCTCGCGCAGCTGCTCGCCGATGGTCTCGGGCAGCGCGCCGTCACGCGGCGGCAGCTTGCCGTCGTGGGACGGGATGGAACCGAAGTACTTCTCGATCCAGGCGAGCGTCTGCTGGGGGTCGATGTCGCCGACGACCGAGAGCACCGCGTTGTTCGGCGCGTAGTACGTACGGAAGAAGCTCCGCGCGTCCTCGAGGGTGGCCGCGTCCAGGTCGGCCATGGAGCCGATCGGCGTGTGGTGGTACGGATGGCCCTCCGGGTACGCGAGGGCGGTGAGCTTCTCGAAGGCAGTGCCGTACGGCACGTTGTCGTACCGCTGACGGCGCTCGTTCTTGACGACGTCCCGCTGGTTCTCCATGGACTCGTCGTCCAGGGCGGCCAGCAGCGACCCCATGCGGTCCGCCTCGAGCCAGAGCGCGAGCTCCAGCTGGTGGGTCGGCATGGTCTCGAAGTAGTTGGTGCGCTCGAAGCTCGTCGTGCCGTTGAGCGAGCCGCCGGCACCCTGGACCAACTCGAAGTGACCGTTGCCGTGGACCTGCTTCGACCCCTGGAACATCAGGTGCTCGAAGAGGTGGGCGAGACCGGTGCGGCCCTCCACCTCGTGGCGCGAGCCGACGTCGTACCAGAGGCAGACCGCGGCGACCGGGGTCAGGTGGTCCTCGGAGAGCACCACGCGCAGGCCGTTGGCCAGCCGGTGCTCGGTCGCTGTCAGGCCGCCGGAGCCGGCCTCGGCCGTGGCCGTGTGACCCATGGGCATGTACGTCCCTTCGATCGCGATATGGAAAAGTCCTGCCACTGTATGCAAGCGCACCGACACCTCGCGAAGTTCCCGCAGGTTCGCGGCGTCCCTCTTCCGGGTCGCGCGGTGTCGCGGACGGGACGGCGTCGGCCGGCTGACCGACTGTGCCGGCCGGGCGACGGACGGTTTCCGGTGCGGCCGTCGCCGGGTGTCGGCGCGGCCGCCGAAGGGCCCGTGGCGGGGGGCATTCCCGGGTCGCGGTCGGCGTTGTCGGTGGGACGGTCCACAATGGTCCGCGTCAGATCAACCTTGTTGGTGAAGGAGCCGCAGCCGCGATGGCCCGCCGCAGCACGAAGACACCGCCGCCGGACGACGCGTTCGAGGAGCGAATCCTCGACATCGACGTCGTCGACGAGATGCAGGGCTCCTTCCTCGAGTACGCGTACTCGGTGATCTACTCCCGCGCGCTGCCGGACGCCCGCGACGGCATGAAGCCGGTGCAGCGCCGCATCGTCTATCAGATGAACGAAATGGGCCTGCGGCCCGACCGCGGCTATGTGAAGTGCGCCCGCGTCGTCGGCGAGGTGATGGGAAAGCTGCACCCGCACGGCGACGCGTCGATCTACGACGCGATGGTGCGCATGGCGCAGCCCTTCTCCATGCGGCTGCCCCTGGTCGACGGCCACGGCAACTTCGGTTCGCTGGGCAACGACGACCCGCCGGCCGCGATGCGGTACACCGAGTCCCGGATGGCCGCCGCCGCGCTGATGATGACGGAGTCGATCGACGAGGACACCGTCGACTTCTCGCCGAACTACGACGGCCAGGAGCGGGAGCCGGTCGCGCTCCCCGCCGCGTACCCGAACCTGCTCGTCAACGGAGCGTCCGGGATCGCGGTCGGCATGGCGACCAACATGCCCCCGCACAACCTGGGCGAGGTCATCGCGGCGGCCCGGCACCTGATCCGGTACCCGAACGCGGACCTCGACGCGCTGATGCGCTTCGTGCCCGGCCCCGACCTGCCGACCGGCGGCCGGATCGTCGGCCTGTCCGGGATCAAGGACGCGTACGAATCGGGGCGCGGCACGTTCAAGATCCGCGCCACCGCGACGGTGGAGACCGTGACGGCGCGCCGCAAGGGCATCGTCGTCACCGAACTGCCCTTCTCGGTCGGCCCGGAGAAGGTCATCTCCAAGATCAAGGATCTGGTCGGCTCCAAGAAGCTGCAGGGCATCGCGGACGTCAAGGACCTCACCGACCGGAACCACGGCCTCCGGCTGGTGATCGAGGTCAAGAACGGCTTCGTTCCGGAGGCCGTCCTGGAGCAGCTCTACAAGCTGACGCCGATGGAGGAGTCCTTCGGCATCAACAACGTGGCACTGGTCGACGGCCAGCCGCTCACGCTGGGCCTCAAGGAGCTCCTTGAGGTCTATCTCGACCACCGCTTCACCGTGGTGCGCCGCCGCTCGGAGTTCCGCCGCAGCAAGAAGCAGGACAGGCTGCACCTGGTCGAGGGGCTGCTCGTCGCCCTGCTCGACATCGACGAGGTCATCCGTCTCATCCGCTCCAGCGAGAACTCGGCGCAGGCCAAGGAACGCCTGATCGAGCACTTCTCGCTGAGCGAGGTCCAGACGCAGTACATCCTGGACACGCCGCTGCGCCGGCTCACGAAGTTCGACCGGATCGAGCTGGAGAGCGAGCGCGACCGGCTCAACGGCGAGATCGACGAGCTGACCGGGATCCTGGAGTCCGACTCCGAGCTGCGCAAGCTGGTCTCGTCGGAACTGGCGGCCGTGGCCAAGAAGTTCGGCACCGACCGCCGTACGGTCCTGCTGGAGTCGGCCGGGGCGCCGGTCGCCGCCGCGTCGCTTGAGGTCGCGGACGACCCGTGCCGGGTGCTGCTCTCCTCGACGGGTCTGCTGGCCCGCACGGCGACGGCGGAGCTGCCGTCCGCCGAGGACGGCAGGCGCGTCAAGCACGACGCGATCGTCTCGGCGGTCCCGGCGACCCAGCGCGGTGACGTCGGCGTGGTGACCTCCTCCGGCCGTCTGCTGCGGCTCGCGGTGATCGACCTGCCGCAGCTGCCGGACACCGCCGCCGCTCCGAACCTGGCGGGCGGGGCGCCGCTGGCGGAGTTCCTCACCCTGGCGGAGGACGAGACGGTCGTCTGCCTGACCACGCTCGACGAGTCCTCGCCCGGCCTGGCGCTCGGCACGCTGCAGGGTGTGGTGAAGCGCGTGGTGCCGGACTATCCGGCGAACAAGGAGGAGCTGGAGGTCATCACCCTCAAGGAGGGTGACCGGATCATCGGCGGGACCGAGCTGCGCACGGGCGAGGAGGACCTGGTCTTCATCACCTCCGACGCCCAGCTGCTGCGCTTCCAGGCCTCGCAGGTACGGCCCCAGGGACGTCCGGCGGGCGGCATGGCGGGCGTCAAGCTGACGGCCGGCGCCGAGGTGATCTCGTTCACGGCCGTGGACCCGGCGGCGGACGCGGTGGTGTTCACCGTCGCGGGCTCCACGGGCACGCTGGACGGCGGGGCCGGTACGTCGGCGAAGCTGACGCCGTTCGACCAGTACCCCCGCAAGGGGCGTGCGACGGGCGGCGTGCGCTGCCAGCGGTTCCTCAAGGGCGAGGACGTGCTGGTCCTGGCCTGGGCGGGCGCGACGCCGGCACGGGCGGCCCAGAAGAACGGCACCCCGGTGGACCTGCCGGAGATCGACCCCCGCCGCGACGGCTCGGGCACACCCCTCGCCAAGCCGGTCGCGGTGGTGGCGGGCCCGGCGAGCTAGGCCTCGGAGGGTTCGGAGGGTTCGGAGGGTTCGGCCGGCGCCGACTCCTCGTCCGGCTGCTCCGTCGGCGCCCGCTCCTCGTCCGGCTGTTGTACGTACCGCAGGACGCCCCACATCGCGTGTTCGTCGGGGGCGTCCTGCGGGCCGCCGAGCTCGCAGCCGGCGAGCTCCTTGCGGAGGGAGTCGGCGTCGATGCCCGCGCCGATCAGGACGAGTTGGGTCTGTCGCTCCTCGCCGGCGGGCCAGGGCTCGGGGTAGAAGCGCAGGAACCGGCCGACGGCGTGGACCGCGTAGCGGTTGACGGGGTCGGCGTCGCCGAAGTCGACGAACCCCTTGAGGCGGTAGAGGCCCTGCGGCCGGGAGTCCAGGAACTCCATCAGGCGCCGGGGATGCAGGGCGGTCCGGGTCGCCACCGAGAGCGTCTCGTAGCGCGCGTGCGGATGGGCCGTTCCGTCCGCGCCGTCGCCGTCGTCGGGGTCTCCGTACAGCAGGTCCTCGATGGACATCTGCCCGTCGATCTCGCCCTCGGGCACGACCTTGTCGAAGAGGACCTCCGGGTCGATCCGTCCGTGCGCGGCGCGGATCACGGCGGCGCGCCCGGCGATCGCGGCGACGGTCTCGTGGACGGAGTCCAGCTCCCGCTCCCCCACCCGGTCGGCCTTGTTGACGACGACGAGGTCGGCGAGGGCGAGATGCCGGTCGATCTCCGGGTGCCGCTCGCGCGTGGCGGCGAACTCGGCGGCGTCGACAACCTGCACCAGCCCGCCGTACACGATCCGCTCGTTCTCGCTGGCGAGCACCATCCGCACCAGCTCCTGGGGCTCCGCGAGCCCGCTCGCCTCGATGACGATCACGTCGAGGCGAGCGGCGGGCCGGGTGAGTACCTCCAGGTACTCGTCCAGCTCGCTCGCGTCGACGGCGCAGCACAGACAGCCGTTGCCGAGCGAGACGGTCGACCCGACCTGTCCCGCGACGGTCATGGCGTCGATCCCGATGTCCCCGAAGTCGTTGACCATGACCCCGATCCGGGTGCCCCGGGCGCTGCGGAGCAGATGGTTGAGCAGCGTCGTCTTGCCCGACCCCAGAAACCCGGAGAGGACCACGACGGGGATCTGCTGCGCCTGCTGGGTGCTCAAGGAAAGCCCTTTCGATGTCTCTCGGCGACCGTCTGCGGCCGCCCTGTCGCCGGCCGAAGATCCCAGAATAGGCACGGGCCCCGGCACGCTCCGCCCACCGGCCCCGCACCCACCGTGGTGTCCTGCCGCCTCGACGTGGGGTCCGGCCGTCTCGGCGCGCAGCGGCCGTCGTACGGAGATTTCCGGTCGGTCTCCCCCGCCCCGTACCGTTCCTGCCATGAGCCCCGCACCGACCACCCCCGCGCGGCCCCCGTCGCGCCGCCGGCGGTTCGGCTGGCCGCAGCGGGTGTTCTCCCAGGTCCTCCTCATGCAGCTGGCCATCGCCACCGGCGTCACCGTGCTGGCCACCGGCCTCTTCCTCGCCCCGCTCAGCGCCCAGCTCGACGACCAGGCCATGCGACGCGCCCTCGCGATCGCCGACACCGCCGCCTCTCCCCAGGTCGCCGCCGCCCTGCTCGGTTCCTCCCCGTCCCCTCGGGGCGCCGTGCAGGCGGAGGCCGAGCGGATCCGGCGGACCACCGGCGCCGAGTACGTCGTCGTCATGGACACCCGGGGCGTGCGCTGGTCGCACACCGACCCCGCACAGATCGGCAAGATCGTCTCCACGGACCCCAGCGCGGCTCTCGCGGGGCGGAAGGTCATGGAGATCGACAGCGGCACCCTCGGCCGCTCGGCACGCGGCAAGACGCCGCTGCGGGGCTCCGACGGAGCCATCGTCGGCGCGGTGTCGGTCGGCATCGAGTACGACAGCGTCCACGACCGACTGCTCGGGGCGATCCCGGGGCTCCTCGCCTACGCGGGTGGCGCCCTGGCCGCGGGCGCGCTGGCCGCCTATCTCATCTCCCGCCGGCTCCAGCGGCAGACCCACGACCTGGCCTTCTCGGACATCTCCGCACTGCTCGCCGAGCGGGAGGCCATGCTGCACGGCATCCGCGAGGGCGTCGTCGCCCTCGACCGGACCGGTCGCGTGCGGCTGCTGAATGACGAGGCGCAGCGTCTCCTCGGGATCGGCCCCGAGGCCATCGGACGGCCCCTGGAGGAGGCGCTCGGCCAGGGTCGTACGGCCGATGTGCTGGCCGGCCGGGTCACGGGCGAGGATCTGGTGACCGTGCGCGGCCACCGGGTGCTCATCGCCAACCGGATGCCGACGGACGACGGGGGCGCCGTCGCCACCCTCCGCGACCGCACCGAGCTGGAGCGGCTCGGGCGCGAGCTGGACTCCACGCGCGGTCTGATCGACGCCCTGCGGGCCCAGGACCATGAGCACGCCAACCGCCTCCACACCCTCCTCGGCCTCCTGGAGCTGGAGATGCACGACGAGGCGGTCGAGTTCGTGACCGAGGTCGTCGGGGTGCACCGCGCCACCGCCGAGCAGGTCACGGAGAAGGTCCACGATCCCCTCCTCGCCGCGCTGCTCGTCGGCAAGGCCACGGTCGCCGCCGAGCGCGGCGTCTCGCTGCGGATCGCGCCCGACTCGCTGCTTCCCGACCGCCTGGTCGATCCGCGCGAGCTGGTCACCGTCGTCGGCAACCTGGTCGACAACGCCCTGGACGCCGCCGCCGGCACCGCCGAAGCGCGGGTGGAGATCGCCCTGCGCGCCGAAGGCCGTACGGCCGTCCTGCGGGTCTGCGACAGCGGCCCGGGCGTCCCCGAGGACCGGCGTGAGCTGATCTTCACCGAGGGCTGGACCACCAAGGCGCTGCCCTCCCACGGCAAGCGCGGCCTGGGCCTCGCCCTGGTGCGCCGGCTCGCCGAACGGCGGGGCGGCAGCGCCCGGGTCGGCGAGGGCGTGGACGGGGGCGCCGAGTTCACCGTCGTCCTTCCGGAGGCGCTGGCCGATCCGGATCCCGCCGCGGAGCCGGACCCGGTCACGCCGACACCCGGGGCGGGTCCTGCCCGCGAGTCGGTCGGGGAGGCGCGGTGATCGACGTCCTCGTCGTGGACGACGACGTACGGGTCGCGCGGATCAACGCGGCCTACGTCGCCAAGGTGCCCGGCTTCCGAGTCGTCGCCACCGCCCATTCGACCGGCGAGGCGCTCGCCCGTCTCGCCGAGGTCCCCGTCGATCTGATCCTCCTCGACCACTATCTGCCGGACGAGAACGGCCTGGCGGTGGTACGGGAACTTCGCCGGCTCGGTCATCAGACCGACGTGATCATGGTGACGGCCGCACGCGACGTGGCGACCGTCCAGGCGGCGATGCGCCATGGTGCGCTGCAGTACCTGGTCAAGCCGTTCACGTTCGCCGGCCTTCGCACCAAGCTGGAGGCGTACGCGGCGCTGCGCCACACCCTGGAGGGCGGTGGCGAGGCGGAACAGGCCGAGGTGGACCGGATCTTCGGCGCCCTCTCCGCGGGCGGGGCGGAGCACGACCTGCCCAAGGGCCACTCCCCCACCACGGCTGAGCTGGTGAGACAGGTCCTGCTCAGCGCCGACGGGCCGCTGTCGACGCAGGAGATCGCCGAGCGGGCGGGGGTCAGCCGGCAGACCGCCCAGCGCTATCTCAAGCTGCTCGAACGCACCGGCCGCGTGCGCCTCTCGCTGAAGTACGGCGAGACGGGCCGCCCCGAACACCGGTACGTCTGGGCCGCGTCGACCGCCTCCGGCTGACCCGCTCGTCCGACGGTCAGACGGCGCCCGCTCCCGTCAGGGCCCTGACCTCCGTCTCCGCGTGCTTGGCCGCGTCCGGCGGCTCGGCGGAGGTGACCGTTCCGATCCAGCCGGCCAGGAAGCCCAGCGGGATCGAGACCACCCCCGGGTTCTGGAGCGGGAAGACATGGAAGTCGACGCCCGGGAAGAGCGCGTCGGGGCTGCCGGAGACGACCGGCGAGAGGACGACCAGCAGGACGGCCGGGACCAGCCCTCCGTACACCGACCACACCGCGCCCCTGGTGGTGAAGTTCCGCCAGAACAGCGAGTAGAGCAGCACCGGCAGGTTGGCGGAGGCGGCGACCGCGAAGGCGAGTCCGACGAGGAAGGCCACATTGAGGTCGCGTGCGAGCAGGCCGAGGCCGATCGCGGCCGCTCCGATGCCGGCGGCGGCGAGCCGCGCCACGGTCACCTCGCTGTACGGCTTGGCGTGCGCGTCGCGGCGGCGCAGCGAGGCGTAGAGATCGTGGGCGACGGAGGCCGAGGAGGCGAGGGTGATGCCGGCGACCACGGCCAGGATGGTCGCGAAGGCGACGGCGGCGACGATCGCGAAGAGCACGGTGCCGCCGGTCGAGCCGGCGCCGCCGCCGAGGTCGAGGGCGAGGAGCGGTACGGCCGTGTTGCCGGCGGCGTTGGAGGCGCGGACGGCGTCGGGGCCGATGATGGCGGCGGCGCCGAAGCCGAGGACGATCGTCATCAGGTAGAAGCTGCCGATGAGGCCGATGGACCAGACGACCGAGCGGCGGGCGGCCCGGGCGGTCGGCACGGTGTAGAAGCGGGACAGGATGTGGGGCAGGCCGGCGGTGCCGAGGACGAGCGCGATCCCGAGGCTGATGAAGTCGAGCCGCGCGGTCCAGTCGCCGCCGTAGCGCAGGCCCGGGGCGAGGAAGTCGGTGCCGTGTCCGCTGCGTTCGGCGGCGGTGGCGAGCAGGTGGTCGAAGTCGCCGTGGAAGCGGAGCAGGACGAGCACGGTCAGCGCGATCGTGCCGGCCATGAGGAGCACGGCTTTGACGATCTGGATCCAGGTGGTGGCCCGCATCCCGCCCAGCGACACGTAGATCACCATCAGCGCGCCGACGCCGATCACGGTCCAGGAGCGCGCGGCCTCGCTGGTGCCGCCGAGGAGCAGGGCGACGAGGCTGCCGGCGCCGACCATCTGGGCCACCAGGTAGAGCACGGAGACGGTGACGGAGGAGGTCCCGGCGGCGATCCTGACGGGACGCTCGGCCATGCGGGCGGCGACGACGTCGGCGAGGGTGAACCGGCCGCAGTTGCGGACCAGTTCGGCGACCAGGAGCAGGACGACCAGCCAGGCGACCAGGAAGCCGACGGAGTACAGCATGCCGTCGTAGCCGAAGAGCGCGATCAGGCCGGAGATGCCGAGGAAGGAGGCGGCGGACATGTAGTCGCCCGCGATGGCGAAACCGTTCTCCATGGGGGAGAAGAGTCGGCCGCCGGCGTAGAACTCCTCCGCCGAACCGTGCCGGTTGCGGCTCACCCAGGTGGTGATCGCCAGGGTGACCGCGATGAACGCGCTGAACAGCAGCAGCGCGAGGGTCTGATGGTCTCCGGTCACCGCTGCGTCCCCCGTGTCATCTCCTGGGTGTCCCAGCGCAGGTCCAGCGCCGCCCGGTCCCGTCGCAGACGGGCGTGACGGGCATAGGCCCAGGTCAGGAGGAAGGTGGAGAGGAACTGGCCGAGTCCGGCGAGCATGGCCACGTTGATCGACCCGCTGACCGGCCGCGCCATGAGGCCGGGCGCCGCCGTCGCCGCCACGACGTAGGCGAGGTACCAGAGCAGGAAGGCGAGCACCGCGGGGATCACGAACCGCCGGTAGCGGCTGCGTACTTCCTGGAAGGCGGGGCTGCGCTGGACCTCCAGGTAGATGTCGGACGCGCTGCGGACGGGCTGCTGCCGCGGCACGGCGCCGGGTGCCGCGGGGGCGTGCGCTCCCGCGCCGTCGGGTGCCTCGGCGTCGGCGGACTCTCCCCAGCCGGCGGCCAGTGCGTCGTACCAGGGGTCGTCGATCCGCACCGCGGGGGCGCCCGGCCCTTCGTGCTTCTCCACCGGTGAACTCTCCTTGTCAGCGAACCGTTTCGGCCGCGTGCCCAAGGATGGACAGAGCAGGAAGATCCCGGACTCTTCTCCCCGTTCACTTCACCCCATCAGGTGACGGATCCCCTGGCGCCCTGACAAGCGTGATCGCCGTGGGGGCGGAGCCGGCGGCTCCGCCCCCACGGCGATCACGTGGCTCAGGCGTCGATCCGCGAGCGGTCGAGGGTCGCCGCCGAGCTGGTGATGAACTCCTTGCGGGGCGCCACGTCGTTGCCCATGAGCAGGTCGAAGATCTGCTCGGCGGAGTCCAGGTCCCCGATGTTGATCCGGCGCAGGGTGCGGTGGCGCGGGTCCATCGTGGTCTCCGCCAGCTGGTCGGCGTCCATCTCGCCCAGACCCTTGTAGCGCTGGATGGCGTCCTTGTAGCGGATGCCCTTGCGCTGGTACTCGAGCAGGGTCTGGCGCAGTTCGTTGTCCGAGTACGTGTAGACGTACTTGTCCTGGCCCTTCTTGGGCTGGACGAGCTCGATCCGGTGCAGCGGCGGCACCGCGGCGAAGACCCGGCCGGCCTCGACCATGGGGCGCATGTAGCGCTGGAAGAGGGTCAGCAGGAGGCAGCGGATGTGCGCTCCGTCGACGTCGGCGTCGACGAGGAGCACGATCTTGCCGTAACGGGCCGCGTCGATGTCGAAGGTGCGGCCGGAGCCCGCCCCTATGACCTGGATGATCGCTCCGCACTCGGCGTTCTTGAGCATGTCCGATACGGAGGACTTCTGGACGTTGAGGATCTTGCCGCGGATCGGCAGCAGCGCCTGGAACTCGCTGTTGCGGGCGAGCTTGGCGGTGCCGAGCGCGGAGTCTCCCTCGACGATGAAGAGCTCGCTGCGCTCCACGTCGTCGCTGCGGCAGTCGGCGAGCTTGGCCGGCAGCGAGGAGGTCTCGAGCGCGGTCTTCCTGCGCTGTGCCTCCTTGTGCTGGCGGGCCGCGATGCGCGTCCTGGCGGCCGCCACGGCCTTCTCCAGGACGGCCCGGGCCTGCGCCTTGGCGTCTCGCTTGGTCGACGTCAGGAAGGCCTTCAGTTCCTTCGCCACCACGTTGGCGACGATCCTGCGGGCCGCCGAGGTGCCGAGCACCTCCTTGGTCTGGCCCTCGAACTGCGGCTCCGCGAGCCGGACCGTGACCACCGCCGTGAGCCCTTCGAGGGCGTCGTCCTTGACGATGTCGTCCTCGGCGACGCGCAGCATCTTCGCGGAGCGCAGCACCTCGTTCACCGTCTTGGTGATGGCCTGCTCGAAGCCGGAGACGTGGGTGCCGCCCTTGGGGGTGGCGATGATGTTGACGAAGGACTTGACCGTGGTGTCGTAGCCGGTGCCCCAGCGCAGGGCGACGTCGACGCCGAGCTCGCGGGTGACCTCGGTGGGTGTCATGTGCCCGCGGTCGTCGAGGACCGGGACGGTCTCCTTGAAGGTGCCCTGGCCGGTCAGCCGCAGCACGTCGCAGACGGCCTTGTCCTGGGCGAGGAACTCGCAGAACTCGCTGATGCCGCCGTCGAAGCGGAAGGTCTCCTCGCTCTTACCCACGCCGTCCAGGTCGCGCTCGTCGCGGACGACGATGGTGAGACCCGGCACCAGGAAGGCGGTCTGGCGGGCGCGCTGGTGCAGGTGCTCCAGCGAGAGCTTGGCGTCCTTGAGGAAGATCTGCCGGTCGGCCCAGTACCGCACCCGGGTGCCGGTGCGGGTCTTCGGCACGCGCTTGATCTTGCGCAGGCCGTTGCCGGGGTCGAAGGGGCTGTCGGGGCCCTGCTCGGTGAAGATGCCGGGGACGCCGCGGCGGAAGCTGATCGCGTGCGTGGAGCCGTTCCGGTCGACCTCGACGTCGAGCCGGGCCGACAGCGCGTTCACCACGGAGGCGCCCACGCCGTGCAGACCGCCGGAGGCCGCGTACGAGCCTCCGCCGAACTTTCCGCCGGCGTGCAGCTTGGTCATGACGACCTCGACACCCGAGAGCCCGGTCTTGGGCTCGACGTCCACCGGGATGCCCCGGCCGTTGTCGCACACTTCGACGGAGCCGTCCTCGTGGAGGGTCACGTCGATGTGGTCGCAGTAGCCACCGAGGGCTTCGTCGACGGAGTTGTCGATGATCTCCCAGAGGCAGTGCATGAGGCCGCGGCTGTCGGTCGACCCGATGTACATGCCAGGGCGCTTGCGGACCGCTTCGAGCCCTTCGAGTACGAGCAGGTGCCGCGCGGTGTAGTTGGAACCGTCACGGTCTGCGGTCAGCAGCGCACTGGACGGCACGGACGTATCGGCGGTCACGCGGTTCGCTCCTCGCTGAATTTGAAAACTGGCTCGATGGGGTAAGGCCCGGCGTCGGTCACCGGTCAGAGGGTACCGATGCCTGGTAGAGCCGTTGTCACGCCACCCTCCTGATTTCTCATGCTAGTGCAGAGTCGCATGGGTGTTCGATCCCTCGAAGGGGTGACGTGAACATCACGTTCCCTTCCTGGCATGAACCATTTAGGCTCCGGGCACGTCCTCATGAACAACCGGCAACCCAGCCGGGAGGACGGACCGAGACAAGCAATGCGAAATCCGTAGAGCGACGCAATACGGCTCATTCGCCGCCAACCGGCAGCAGACAGCCACCTGGGAAGAAGTTTCGAGGAAAAGCCACGAGCGGGAACGTTTTCGGCCTGGTTGGATGTTGACCCTGGTACGACAGCTCGTCGAGCTAGAGAAGAGGCGACGTGACTACTGTTCTGACCCCCGCGAGCCCCCTGACGGCCGCTGACCGCTGCGACCGCTGTGGCGCCCAGGCGTACCTGCGCGTCGTCCTGACCAGCGGTGGTGACTTGCTCTTCTGCGCCCACCACGGGCGTAAGTTCGAGCCGGAACTCAAGAAGATCGCCGCCGAAATACAGGATGAGACGGACCGGCTCACCGACGTGCCGGCCAAGGCAGCAGACGAGGACCGCTGACGCCTCGCATCCACGACGAGCCAAGGGCCGGTCGCTGACCGGACGACGGGCGGCGCCCCCGCAGTCACAGGGGGCGACCGCCCGTTCTCATGCCCGGGCCCGGTTCCTCACGGCTCCCGGGCGCCCGGGTTCACCCTCGGCGCGCGTTCACCCTCGTACGGGCCGCAGCGTCGACGACGGCAGGACCGCCGACACCCGGGTGTACACACCGGGGCTCTCCGCCTGTCCGCAGCCGCTGCCCCAGGACACGAGGCCGATGAGCCGCCCACCGGCCACCAGCGGCCCTCCACTGTCCCCCTGGCACGCGTCCTTGCCGCCCTCCGGGTCTCCGGCGCACAGCATCGTCCCGGCGCGGTACGCCGTACCGAAGCCTCCCGGGTAGGCCCGCTCGCACGCGGCGTCGGACAGCACCTGGACGGGGGCCGACCGCAGGGACGAGGCGTAGGCGCCGTTGCCGGTCGTGTCGCCCCATCCGTACACGGTCGCGGGCGTTCCCGGGGCCTCGACGGCGTCACCGGGGGCGGCGGTCGGGATCACGGAGGACTGCGGGAGCGCGCTCGCCAGCGTGAGCACGGCCAGGTCGCCGACGTTGGTGGCCGCGTCGTAGGACGGGTTGACCCAGGTCCCGGAGATCCGGATCTCCTCCCCGCCCTCCGCGCGCAGGGCGCTGCGGCCCGCGATGACCTTGAAGTCGGAGACCTCCCACGGTTCGCCGCCGAGGACCTCCCGGCCGAGGCAGTGGGCGGCGGTGAGCACCCGGGTGGGCGCCACGACCACGCCCCCGCAGAACTGACCCGCGCGCGTACCCCCGAACCGGTCACGGCTGGAGAGCGCCACGACCCATGGCGCGTCGGCGATCCTGGCGGGCTGGCCGCCGACCACGACGCTGTCGGCGGTTGCGGGCGCGGCGGTGGCGAGCGGCCCGGCCGCGGCCGCGATCAGGCCCAGGGCAGTGGTCACCGTTCGGGCGATGGGGCGACGCATAGAGCCTCCTGACTCTCCGGTGATGTCCGTTCACCCAGGGTCGTCCACGCGCCGCGTCCCTGCACCCCCGCACGGCCGAAGGGCCCGGTTCCCCTTTCGGGAAACCGGGCCCTTCGGATGCCGGTGAGTCGCCGGTGACCGATCCTCGCGAAGGATCAGTCGAGGTAGTCCCGCAGGACCTGCGAACGGGACGGGTGCCGCAGCTTCGACATCGTCTTGGACTCGATCTGACGGATCCGCTCACGGGTCACGCCGTAGACCTTGCCGATCTCGTCGAGCGTCTTCGGCTGACCGTCGGTGAGACCGAAGCGCATGGAGACGACGCCGGCCTCACGCTCGGAGAGCGTGTCGAGGACGGAGTGCAGCTGCTCCTGGAGAAGCGTGAAGCTGACCGCGTCGGCCGGGACGACCGCCTCGGAGTCCTCGATCAGGTCGCCGAACTCGCTGTCGCCGTCCTCACCCAGCGGGGTGTGGAGGGAGATCGGCTCACGGCCGTACTTCTGGACCTCGATGACCTTCTCCGGGGTCATGTCGAGCTCCTTGGCCAGCTCCTCCGGCGTGGGCTCGCGGCCCAGGTCCTGGAGCATCTGGCGCTGGACGCGCGCGAGCTTGTTGATGACCTCGACCATGTGCACCGGGATACGGATGGTGCGGGCCTGGTCGGCCATGGCGCGGGTGATCGCCTGACGGATCCACCAGGTGGCGTACGTGGAGAACTTGTAGCCCTTGGTGTAGTCGAACTTCTCGACGGCGCGGATCAGACCCAGGTTGCCCTCCTGGATCAGGTCCAGGAAGAGCATGCCGCGGCCGGTGTAGCGCTTGGCCAGCGAGACGACCAGTCGGAGGTTGGCCTCCAGGAGGTGGTTCTTGGCGCGGCGGCCGTCCTCGGCGATGATCTCCAGCTCGCGCTTGAGCTTGGGCGCCAGCTTGTCGGAGTTGGCCAGCTTGTCCTCGGCGAACAGACCGGCCTCGATGCGCTTGGCGAGCTCGACCTCCTGCTCGGCGTTGAGCAGGGGTACCTTGCCGATCTGCTTCAGGTAGTCCTTGACCGGGTCGGCGGTGGCACCGGCGACGGCGACCTGCTGCGCCGGAGCGTCGTCCTCGTCCTCGTCGGACAGGACGAAGCCCTTGTTCTCGCCCTCGGCCTCTTCGTCCTCGCCCTTGCCGGGCGCGACGTCGTCGAGGAGCTCCTCGCCCTCGAGGACCTCGTCGGCGTCCTTCTTGGCGGCGGTCTTCTTGGCCGTCGTCTTCTTGGCGGCGGTCTTCTTCGCCACCGTCTTCTTGGCCGCAACCTTCTTGGCGGCAGCCTTCTTGGCCGGCGTTCCGGCCTCGTCGGCCGGGTCCGCGCTCTCTGCCGCCGGGGCCGCCGCGGCGGCCGTGGCGGTCTTCGTCACGGTCGTCTTGGCGGTGACGGTCTTGGTGGCGGTGCGCTTGGCCGGGCTCTTCGCAGCGACGCTCTTGCGGGCGCGCTTCGGCGACTCCGCTGCACTGACCATCAGCGTCACACCCTCTTCCTCGAGGATCTGGTTGAGGCTGCGCAGAACATTCTTCCACTGGGTTGGCGGAATCTGGTCAGCCTCGAAGGCCCGACGCACGTCATCGCCGGCGATCTGCCCATCAGCCTTTCCCCGCTCGATGAGCGCCATCACAGACTCGGACTCGGCGATCTCCGGCGGGAGCGTACGGGATGTGCTGGCCGACACGAACAACCTCTCGGAACGATGGAAACGGCTTCCGGCCCCGCCCATGATCGGGCTGGAGCCGACGACCGTCGACGGGGAATGTGCCGACGGCGCGGGCTGGACCGGGGAACTGCACAGCGCCTCACGCGGCTGCTGTATTCCTTCCTCGGCTGTCACCTCTTAGGTCATCGCACGGCTTCGAGGAGTGTTACGCCCAATCCGCGTGGCCCGAGTCACACCTCATTTGCGACGAAACGGCCAGAACGGTTGTTCGTCGTACATCAGAGCCGCCGGAACCCGCGCGGCCCCCGGGGATACGTCATGATCCCCGGGTTCCGCGCGGGTCCGGCGACACGCGATGCGTACGGCTCCGCGCCCTTGGCCATGGCCCGCGGGTCAGTGCTCACGGGGAGCGGGTACGACCCGCTCCACCTCCGGGTGGACCGTGAGCAGCTGCCGCATGGCCGCCTCGGCGCCGTTGGCGTCCCCCGCGGCGAGGCAGTCGACGATGCGCGCGTGGTGCGCGAGGCCGGACTCGCCGGGGCGGTCGCAGCCGATGACCGGGCCGCCGGAGACCTGGAGCGCGGCGCAGACGATCCCGGAGAGGTGCTCCAGCATGCGGTTCCCGGCGAGCTGGATGAGCAGGGAGTGGAACTCGGTGTCGGCCCGGGAGAAGGTGATGCCGTCGCCCTGGGCGTAGGCGTGGCCCATGATCTCGACCATGTCGGCGAGGCGCTGCTGGACGTCCTCACGGCCGTGGCCGGCGGCGAGCCGGGCGGCCAGCGGCTCGATCGTCCAG
The DNA here is from genome assembly GCF_043078785.1 of Streptomyces sp. NPDC015346. Classification (NCBI taxonomy): domain Bacteria; kingdom Bacillati; phylum Actinomycetota; class Actinomycetes; order Kitasatosporales; family Streptomycetaceae; genus Streptomyces; species Streptomyces sp. NPDC015346. The sequence continues at coordinate 1,004,551 of NZ_JBIBTW010000002.1, forward strand.
CGGAGCTCGTTCAGCTCGCGGCGCTGGTCGTCTCGCTGCGGGCCGAACGCCCGCCACTCGATGATGTCGGGGTCCAGCAGGTTCCAGTCGCTGACGGGCCTGACCCGCGTGCCGACATTGGGCCGGGCACTGACGAGGCCCTTGGCCTCCAGGACGCGCAGCGATTCGCGCACGACGGTGCGGGAGACCTCGAAGCGCTGACCGATCTCTTCGGGGACCAGCGGGCGGTCGGCGCCGAGGTCGCCGGAGACGATCATCTGACCGAGCTGCTGGACGAGCTGGCCGTGCAGTCCGCGACCGCGGCTGCCGGTGCTGCGGCGACCGACCCGGCCGAGGTCCGTCTCCACTCCTTCCCAGGAGGGCGGGGCCACGCGGTCGGCGACCGGCGTCTCCGCGTACGGGTATCGATCGAGATCGCCCGGGGCGCCGAGGCCGGAGTCGACGGGGCGGGCGGCGGTCATCATGGTGTGCGCAAGGGTACTCACGCATCCTTTGTCGGCGTTGATTCCGTGACCCTTGAGGTCTTTGGTGAAAAGCACACGAAAGGGTGATCGGCACCCGCTACACAATTGACGATTAGTCGGACATGTAGGGCCAATCGCAAGCGAGTTGCCGACCGACCGGAAGTTTTCGATCCGAAACCGGTCACCAACGCGCTTTACGGCGAAGGCCGGTGAGCAGATAGGCGCAGAGCAGAGCGGTCAACGCCAGTGCAAGCGCCACCCCCACAGGCTGGGCGAGCACGCGTACGGCGCCCGTCAGCCACTGGTCGACGGCGGACGGCCATCCCATGCTGACGAGTCCCCGAAGCCGGGCGGGGAGTCCGGCGATCGTGCGGCCCGAGGGGGCTGAGGGGATGTTGTTCACGAGCGGAACGAGGAGCACCGGCACCGAGAGCACCGCCGCCACTCCGGCGGCGGCGACCCGGAAGACCCCCGCGCCGAGCACACCGGCCCAGGCGCAGCCGATGATCAGCCCGAGCCAACTCGCGCAGAGGGTCGGCCAGTTTTCCGGTACGGGGGTCAAGTCGCCGCCGTAGACCAGCCGGACGGCCTCCAGGTCTGCCACCACGACGAGCACGGCGAGGAAGAGACCGACCGCCGCCGCGACCACGAGCTTGGCGAGCAGCAGGCCGAGACGGCGTGGGACCGTCCCGCGCCCGGTGGTGAGCGCCGGGTAGCGGTACTCGTCCGCGAAGGAGAAGGCACCGAGCAGGCCCGCGCCGAGGGCGGCGGGTGGCAGCGGGGAGAGAGGGGGCCAGCCGGCGAGGACGGCAGGGAGGGGCGTCCGGCCGCCGCGCGCGAGCAGCAGGGCGATCAGGACGGAGGCGACCAGGACCGAGGCGACGACGAGCGGGGTGGCCGGGACTCCGAGGAGCCTGTGGATCTCGTACCGGAGCGGGCGCAGTGGCGATCGGGAGGGCCGCCGTCGCGCGGAGGGCGTCACCTGCTCGCGGCCCGCGCCGGCGGCGTCGGCCGGTCTGGCGCCGGCGGCTTTCCGGACGTCGGCGGCTCCGGTCTCGGGAGCGGTCCGGGTGGTCTTCGGGGCGGCCTCGGGGCGCGGGTCACCCACCTCGTCGGCGAGTTGGTGGATCAGCACTCCGTGCCGGAAGGCCGTCTCGCCGATCTCGGCGCAGTCGCTTCCGTAGACGGAGAGGCGGTTGCCCTTCTCGGCGACGACCTCGACGGAACGGCGGGCGGCGCGCGCCTCCTGCGTGACGGCGGCGGCGAGCCGCGCGGCATGCGGAGTACGGACGACCACGCGTGGCCGCAGCCGGGTACGGGCGAAGTCGGCGACGTCCTGGTCGGCGACGAGCCGACCGTCGTGGAGGGTGATCACCCGGTCCGCGTGGCGGGCCGCCTCCTTGGGGTCCTTGGTGGTGTAGAGGACGGTCCCGCCGTCGGTGGCGTGGGCGCGCAGGAGTTCGTGCAGCCAGGCGGTCTCCCGGGTGGACAGGCCGGCGCCCGGCTCGTCGAGCAGCAGCGTGTGCGGATCGCCCAACAGGGCCGAGGCGAGCCCCAGTCGGCGGTCCATCCCGCGCGACAGGGTGCCGATGCGCTGGTCGTGGAGGCCGGTGAGGCCTACGGCCCGGAGCATGTCGTCGGCCCTCGTCGCGGGAACCCCGGTGGCGGCGCACAGCATCCGCAACTGGCTGCGCAAGGTCCGCGAGGGATGCCCCGGCACGTCACCGAGCAGGACGCCGACCTCTCCGGCGGGATGCGCGATGCGCCGGAGGGGGCGACCTCGGAAGTAGGTGACGCCGCGGCCCGGCTCGAGCTCGAGCATCAGCCGCAGGGTGGTGGTCTTGCCGGAACCGGCAGGGCCCAGAAGGGCCGTGACCTGGCCCGGCCGGACCTCGAAGGTGAGATCTTCCACGGCGGGCGGGAGGTCGCGCCGGGGGCTGCTGGTGAGTCCGATGGCCTGGAGCATCGCTTCTCTCGCGGTAGGTGAGACCGCTCCGCGGCAGGGCGGCTGTCGAAGCAAGATAACGCTACATTTCGGACTTTTGGCGCAGGGTTGGGGGGTCGGGTCGCCCCAGGGCCGTCCTCGTCAGATCTCGGGTCGCAGCATCGGCGGGTTGAGCAGGGTCGCCCCGCCCGCCCTGAACAGCTGCGCGGGGCGGCCACCCTGGCGAGTGGTCGTGCCGCCGGCCGGAACGAGGAAGCCGGGCGTACCCGTCACCTTGCGGTGGAAGTTGCGCGGGTCGAGCGCCACTCCCCACACCGCCTCGTACACCCTCCTGAGCTCACCGACGGTGAACTCCTGCGGGCAGAAAGCCGTGGCCAGTGAGGAGTACTCGATCTTCGAGCGGGCCCGCTCCACTCCGTCGGCGAGGATCCGGGCGTGGTCGAAGGCGAGCGGCCCGGACTGATCGTCCTCGCCCTCCGCGCCGCCGTCCCGGCCGAGCAGCTCCTCGACCGGTGCCCAGCGGGCGCTGTTCGCGTCACCGCCGGCCCGTGGCGCCGGAAGATCCGGTGCCAGGGCCAGATGCGCGACGCTGACCACGCGCATCCGGGGGTCGCGGTCCGGGTCTCCGTAGGTCGCCAGCTGTTCCAGATGGGCGCCGTTGCCGAGAGCGGGCGGCGGAGCGGCGGGGTCGTGGACACAGAGCCCGGTCTCCTCGACCAGTTCACGCGCCGCGGCGGCGCCCAGATCCTCGTCTCCCCGGACGAAGCCGCCGGGCAGCGCCCACCGTCCCTGGAAGGGAGGCTCTCCCCGCCGTACGACCAAGGCGCACAGGGCATCGCGCCGAACGGTGAGCACGACCAGATCGACGGTGACGGCGAAGGGCGGGAAGGCCGACGGGTCGTAGGGAGACATGCCGCGATCATAGTCGTCTTCCTGACGATAAACACGCCCCTCGGACGTATCGCCCGCGACTTGTTCTCCCCGTCGCAGAGCTTCCGTCGCTTCCGTCGCGGGGTGCGTCCGCATCCGTTCAGCCCCCCAGCTGGAGGCCCTCGGCGGCCTCCTCGACCATGCCGAGTCCGAGCCTGCTGACGCGGACGGCGAAGGGCTCCTCCGCCACCCTGAGCCCCGAAAGCCGTACCGCCCCGAGCGGGGCCGACCGGACGGGGTGCAGGGCGACGGTCCGGTCGGGCGCGTCGGGGCGGATCCCCGCGAGCGTGGTCAGCAGATGGACACCGGCGGCCGCGGCCACGGCGGCGGGCCGGCAGGCGGCGGGGTGCGGCACCGGAAGGGATCCGGCGGTGCGCTGTTCCCCGGCGTACATCTCGGGCAGTCGGTGTCCGAACGCCTCGGCGGCGTCGAGGACGCCGCGCAGCAGGGACGCCGCCTCTCGCTCGTATCCCGCCGCGGCGAGCCCGCCGACGGCCACCGCGGTCTCGTGCACCCGCACCGTGCCGGCCCGATGGCCGAAGGGGTTGTGGCCGGGTTCCTTGGTTCCGAGGCTCCGCAGCCCCCAGCCGGAGTCCAGCACCGGGGTGCCGAGCAGCCTCGCGAGCTGATCGGTACCGGCCTTGTCCAGCAGACCGGGTGCGTACCGGCCGCCGCCCGACAGGCCGGTGTCCAGCAGGTGGGCCGCCCAGCCGCCCAGCTGGGTCCACGGCCGCCCGCCCGGCACGCGGGCCGCGGCCGGCCTGCCGCCGGACCGGTCCTCGAGCCAGAACTCGGCACGGAACCGCTCGCGCAGAACGCCGGCCCACTGCCTCCACGCGTCTGCGCCGGGCCGGCCGCACGCGTCGAGCAGCTCGGCTCCGAGTACGGCCGCGCGATGGGCGTGCGCCTGCGTCTCCGCCCGCCACGGCCCGGTGGGCCCCGGGTCCGGCACGAACCCGTCCGAGTCGGCGGCGGCACGCAGCCACCCGAGGCACCGCTCAGCCGCGGGAAGCAGCTCGGCGAGGTCGTGCTCGGGCAGCCCCCACCGCCTGGCCTCGGCCAGGACGACGGGGAACGCCAGGGTGGCCTCGATTCCGGTGCAGCGGGGCGGGAGGTACGGTCCGGCGTCCCTGAGGGGGCCGGGGATGCGGCCCGATTCCGGCCCCGGGCCTCCGAGCTGTACGCGGGCCAGCGCACGGAGGGTCGTGACGGCGAGCCGGGTGCCGAGCGGCAGGACCATGCGCGCCGCCCAGAGCGCCTCAGCGGTGGCCGGCCCGCAGCGCCAGGGCACCCCGGCCGCGAGATGGATGTCGGCGGGGTGCGAGGGATCGCGCTGGAGCAGCGCCCGCAGGTCGTCGACGGACGTGCGCAGGAGCTCCCCCACGCGCGGATCGTCCCCTTCGGCGCGGGCGTCGGCGAGGATCTGTCCGCCGGGGCGCCCGCTGCCGGACCCCTGGGGCCCGGCAAGACGGGGTGTGCGGTCCCCGCGCACCCTGAGCTCGATGGTGCGGGCCGCTCCGGGCTCCAACTCGATGTCCCAGCGCAGGAGTCCGGCCGCGGCCATGGCATCCGTCGGCGCCGGGTCGGCGGTGACGGCCACGGACCGGCCGTCGTCCGCGGTCCACCGCAATCCCGTGCCGTGGACGCCGGCGGGGAGCTCGGGCCCGGCCCGCCCGGCCGCCACCGCGCCCAGATCCGCGAGATCCGTGCCCAGAGCGATCTCGACCGGGAGCCGGAGTGGTCTGCCGACGGCGCTGCGCAGGGTGATCCGCTCGGTCCCGTCGGCGCCGCGCGAACGCTCGACGACGAGTCCCGGGTCGGGGCCGAGGTCTCCGGCGGTCCGCAGGACTCCGAGGAAGGCGGCGCGGTCGGCGCCCGCCGTTCTGCCCTGGACGGCGAGCGGCTCGCGGCCGGCCACCCGCAGGACGCAGCGGGAGAGCAGCCGCCGTCCGGCCAGGTAGACGCCTTCGAGACCGTGCCCGGTGAGCTGCCCGTGCTCGGCGCTGACGGCCAGGGCGGGCAGGGCGACGCAGATGAGGGCGTTGTGGACCGACGGCAGCTCACCGGGCCGTGTGCTGCCGGAGGGCGCGTGGCCGGCGGGGGGCGTGTGTCCGGCCGGGAGTCCGGAGGCCGGGGCGGGACTGGAGGCCATGAGTGGTCTGCTGTGCTCTCTGTGCGGTCCGGACAGCCGGTCGGATGTCGGCGGCACGGGTCGTCGGTCTCCGCCACAGAGCTGAACGCCGCTTCGGGGGGCCTGGTCACGGGCGTCATCGCCCGCTCCTCGTCCCACGCTGCCCGCTGCGCCGGGCGCCGGGGTCCCGAAGCACCCGGGAGGAGGCCGTGCCGGGCCGGGCGCTGTCGGCCGGTCCGTTCCTCTTCTCTGCCGGGCCGTTCCTCCTCCCGGCCGGCCCGCTGCTCTTTCCGGCGGACGCGCTCCTCTTCACCGGCTGCCGTGCCTGGGCACGGGCGGCGCGAGAGCGGACGCGGCGCGCCGCGTGGCGCGTTTCCGCGGCCGCGGCCTCCCGGGCCTCCCGTTCCTCTCGCAGGCAGCTGCGCAGTGATTCGGGGTCGAGCCCCTCGTTGCAGGCCTGGTGCAGCAGACGGGCGAAGACGTACTCGGGATCCGCCTCGAGGGCGAGGCCCAGGGCGACGCGGGCAGCCGGTTCGTCGCCGGTGGACCAGGCCACCCAGCCCGCGAGGGTGAGCGGCGCCGCGGCATGCTCTCCGTAGGGAGCGACGCAGCGCCGCGCGAGCACCCGCCACAGCCGCAGGGCGGCCTTGGCGTCCGGGCCCTCCATCCATTCGGCCGCCCGGTCTCGGGTCTCGCGGTCCTGGAGTCCGAGGATCAGGGTGGCGGCCTCGTCGGGCGTGATCAGCGCGTCGTCGGCCGCGTCGCTCTCCGCCGTCCCCGTGCGGCGCGGCAGACCGGCCACCGGCGTCCGCTCGAGGCCGTCGCCTTCCGATGGCGCGGCCGAGCCGCTGGCCGCCGCGGACGGCCGTCCGAACCGTCGGAGCATCTCGCGAGCGAGCGTCAGCGTCGTCTCTCGGATCTCCTCCCGGCCCTGGCCCGGCGGGCCGTCGAGGATCTTGGGGACGATGACGGCGGCGGCCGCGTTCAGCGCGGTGCGCTGCCGGTCGTCACCCGGCGACTCGCGCGGCTTGAGCCGCGCCTGCATCTCCCGCAGGGATCCCCTCACCTGGATTCCGGCGTAGGCCGCCGACGCCGCCATGACCGACGTACCGGTCAACGCGAGAGGTGTGCCGTCGGGCGGGCAGCAGCGGGTGTCGGGACAGCAGTAGGAGAAGTAGAGACCGTCGGAGATGCAGAGGACTTCGTAGACCGGGATGTCGAGCTCGCCGCAGGCGGTGCGCAGCCGCTGGGCGAACGGGCGCAGGCGCTCCATCGTCCGCCGGGCGGTCTCGCCGGGCTCCGGGTCCTGGCAGAGGAAGACGACGATCCCGTCCGGGCGGGTGCCGCGCCGGGCGCAGCCGTCGACGAGGCACTCCGCGAGGTGCTCCGCCGTCGAAGGCCATTCCTTGGGCGAGCGCGGGATGCCGAGCCTGACCCGGCCCCCGAACCGTCCGTGCTCGCCGTGGAGCGCGACCAGGACGACCGAGTCGTTGGGGTGGAAACCCAGCATGAACGGCAGGGCGTCGGCCAGTTCGGCGGGGCCGCGCAGGGTGATGTGCTGCGTTTCGGACGGTCCGTGTGATTCGCGGGGGTTCGTGTTCATGGTCACGACGGTCTCGCGACCGACGCCGACCGCGAAACCCCTGTGGATAACTCTCGCGGACCACCCGGATCGGACTCGCCCGCCCCCCGTCGGTTGTCCACAGGATTCGCGGCTCGTTCGCGCATTGTCCGAACCATCGGGTTGCATGGGGGCATGACCAACGCAGACCGCCTCGAAGACCGCGCGGCCCTCCGAGCCGACGCCGATGCCGTACTCGCCCGCCTCGTCGGCGACACCAGCGGCACGGCGAGACTCCGCGAGGACCAGTGGCGAGCCATCGAGGCACTCGTCGCGGAGAAGCGGCGCGCGCTGGTCGTGCAGCGGACCGGGTGGGGGAAGTCCGCCGTCTATTTCGTGGCGACCTCGCTCCTGCGCGAGCTCGGCAGCGGCCCCACCGTGATCGTCTCCCCGCTGCTCGCTCTGATGCGCAACCAGGTGGAGGCGGCGGCCCGGGCGGGTATCACCGCCCGCACGATCAACTCGTCGAACACGGAGGAATGGGAGACCGTCCAGCAGGAGGTGGCGGACGGCGCGGTGGACGTGCTGCTGGTCAGCCCGGAGCGGCTCAACAATCCCGACTTCCGCGACCAGGTCCTGCCGAGGCTCGCCGCAGCCACCGGCCTGCTCGTCGTCGACGAGGCACACTGCATCTCCGACTGGGGCCACGACTTCCGGCCCGACTACCGGCGTCTGCGCACGATGCTGGCCGACCTTCCGGCCGGCGTCCCGGTGCTCGCCACCACGGCGACGGCCAATGCCCGGGTCACGGCGGACGTGGCGGAGCAGCTCGGGACGGGTGCCGGGACGGACGCGCTGGTGCTGCGCGGTCCGCTGGACCGGGAGAGCCTGAGCCTCGGCGTGGTCAGACTCCCCGACGCGGCGCACCGGCTGGCCTGGCTGGCCGATCACCTCGGCGAGCTGCCCGGCTCCGGCATCATCTACACGCTCACGGTGGCGGCCGCGGAGGAGGTGACCGCCTATCTGCGCCAGTGCGGGCACACGGTGTCCTCGTACACGGGCCGCACGGAGAACGCCGACCGCCAGCAGGCGGAGGAGGATCTGCTGGCCAACCGCGTCAAGGCGCTGGTCGCGACGTCGGCGCTGGGCATGGGGTTCGACAAGCCCGACCTCGGCTTCGTCGTGCACCTGGGCTCGCCCTCCTCCCCCATCGCGTACTACCAGCAGGTGGGCCGCGCCGGGCGTGGGGTGGACCATGCCGAGGTGCTGCTGCTGCCGGGCAAGGAGGACGAGGCGATCTGGCAGTACTTCGCGTCCGTCGCCTTCCCTCCGGAGGAGCAGGTGCGCCGCACGCTGGACGTTCTGGCGCACGCCGACCGCCCCCTGTCGCTGCCCGCTCTCGAGCCGCTGGTCGAGCTGCGGCGGACCAGGCTGGAGACGATGCTCAAGGTGCTGGACGTCGACGGCGCGGTGCACCGGGTGAAGGGCGGCTGGACCAGCACGGGCAGGCCCTGGACCTACGACTCCGAGCGGTACGCGTGGGTGGCGCGCCAGCGGGCCGCCGAACAGCAGGCGATGCGTGACTACGCGTCGGGGACGGGCTGCCGGATGGAGTTCCTGCGGCGCCAGCTGGACGACGAGGAGGCCGCGCCGTGCGGGCGCTGCGACAACTGCTCGGGGCCCCGGTTCGACCCGAAGGTGACCGGTGCCGCCCTCGACGCCGCCAAGGGGGAGCTGGGACGACCGGGTGTGGACGTGGAGCCGCGCAAGATGTGGCCGACCGGACTCACGGCGGTCGGCGTCGATCTGAAGGGCCGTATCCCCGCCACGGAGCAGTCGTTCGGCGGACGGGCCCTGGGCCGGCTCTCGGACATCGGCTGGGGGAACCGGCTGCGTCCGATGCTCTCGGAGCACGCTCCGGACGGCCCGGTCCCCGACGACGTCGTGCAGGCCGTGGTTCGCGTGCTCGCCGACTGGGCGAAGGGACCGGGGGGTTGGGCCTCGGGGGCGCCGGACGCTCCCGCCCGGCCGGCCGGTGTGGTCACGGTCGCCTCGCGCAGCAAGCCGCACCTCGTGGGCTCGCTCGGGCAGCGGATCGCCGAGATCGGCCGGATGCCGCTGCTGGGCGCCGTGGAGTACACGCCGGAGTCGGAGGACGTGCGGATCTCACGGACGAACAGCGCTCAGCGGGTGATCGGGCTCCATCAGGCGCTCACCGTTCCGCCGGCGCTGGCCGAGCGGCTGGCCTCAGCGGGCGGGCTGGTTCTGCTTGTTGACGACCTGTCGGACAGCGGCTGGACGCTCGCCGTGGCGTCGAGACTGCTGCGCCGGGCGGGAGCGGAGGGAGTGTTCCCGCTGGTGCTCGCTGTCCAGGGCTGAAACGGGGAGTGAACAGGGGGCGACCGGGCAAGGATATGAGTGTCATACCGGCTCATTCCAGTCAGCGGCCTCAATTGCTCGTTGCCGCCCGCGCACGGGCCAGGAAGAATTGGGAATCCGCCCCGCACAGCCCGTATGCGGTCCTGAAGGACTGTGCCGTGGCGCGCCCTCACTCGACCCTGCCCGCCCAGCGGGCGCGTATCCGAAGGGAGGACCGTGACCTTCGGATTCGCTCCGTCCGCAGCCACCTCGATCAGCTCGTCGTCCGGGTCCGCCAGTCGCCTCGCTCGGATGCTCGAACCGTCCGAGTGGGCGGCAGCCGGAATCCCGCTGCTGCGCAACCCTCGCGAGATCGTCAGCGGTCTGCACAGCCGCCATCGGCCGACGCCCGCGACCGCGGTCGTCGCCGTTCTCGACCATGAGGAACGACTCGCCGCCAGCGCGTCGTTCGTCCGTCGCTCCGTCCCCGCGGACGGGTGGGAGTTCCGCAACGCGCTGCTCGCGCATCTGCGCCGCGTCCTCCCGCACGACCTGCGGCGCCGCGCCCCGGTGCGGACGGCGGTGCTCCTCTACTGCCGCGACGGCGACGAGCGGTGGACGGAGGAGGACGGCGCCTGGATGTGGGGACTGCGGGACGCCTGCACCCTCCACGGCCTGCGCTGCGGGGCGTACATCACCCTGACGCGTGGCGGTTGGCAGGTGCTGGGCGAGGGCCGTGGTGGCCGGCAGCCCGCCTCGGACTCGCGGCCGACGGCTCTGGGAGACGTCGGCTCCGAGGTCGGCGCCCTCACCCCGCGTACGGCGTCGGGCGCGGCCGAGCCACTGCGCCGGACGGCGGCCCGCTGAGGGGCTCTGCGCCGGGCCTCTGGGCATCCATGCACCGGCATCCATGCACCGGCATCCGTGCACCAACGTCCGGGCATCCGCGGAACCACATGCGCCACGGCCCGGCCGCCCCACGTGGGGCGGCCGGGTCAGGGTCGCGATATGTGCTTCGGCGTCAGACGCCCGCGCCGAGCGCGGCGTTGACGCGCTGCGGGTCGCCGCAGACGATGAGCAGCGCGGTCGCCCGCCCCCTCGCCAGGGGCAGGGCCCGGGCGGTGGCGTCATCGGCTCCGCCGTTGACCGCCACGACCACGACCGGGCGCGCGGCGGCGCGCTCCACGGCGGCCGCGTCCGCGAAGAACACGTCGTCGCGGGCGTCCTGCTGAGCCCAGTAGGCGGCGTCGCCGAAGGACAGCTCGTGCGTAGCCCACGGATGCTGTTCACCGGTGGTGAGAACGAGGATGTCACCGGGCGCGCGCCCGGTCTCCAGGAGCAGATCCACCGCCTCCTCGGCCGCGTCGAGCGCGCCGTCGGCGGGGGCAGGGATCAGCTGGAGCTGCGGACCGGATCGCTGCTCGGAACGATTCTCCGGGCCGGAGGACGCGGACTGCCCGGCACCGGAGTGCGTGCGCTGAGCGGGCGGCGCGGGCTGAGCGGGCGGCGCGGGCCTGGCCGGTCCGGGGACGGGGCGCCCTGGACGCGGCGACGCCGCGGAACGCGGACCGGGTACGGGACGAGGGGTCGGCGCGGGGTGGCCGGCGGCCGTGGCGCGGGGACCCTGGGCACTCTCGTGAATCTGAGGCTCCTCGGGGATGAGAGGCATGGGTGGATGTCTATCAAACGCCGGTGCGCGGGGCTCCGGCGGGTGGGCACAATCGTGCGACCCGGCTGCTGAGGCAGGTCTGCCGGGGAGTTCAGAAGTCGAAGCCGAGTTGGCCCCCGCTTTCCAGTGCGGCCGCCTCGGCGGAGATGCGGACCTTCTTGAGGTGCCGCCACCGGGGCAGCGCGTCGAGGTAGGCCCAGGAGAGCCGGTGGTAGGCCGTGGGGCCCAGCTCCGCGAGGGCGGCCTTGTGGACCGGCGACGGGTAGCCCGCGTTGGCCGCGAAGCCGTAGGCCAGGCATTCCTCCGCCTCGACCTCCAGCCGGGCCATGATCTCGTCGCGCCGGACCTTGGCGATCACCGAGGCCGCCGCCACGGCGACGCAGGACTGGTCGCCCTTGATCACCGTACGGACCTGCCAGGGGTCCCCGAGGTAGTCGTGCTTGCCGTCGAGTATCACCGCGTCCGGGCGCATCGGCAGTCCGTCCAGGGCGCGCTCCGCCGCCAGCCTGAGCGCCGCGGTCATGCCGAGTTCGTCGATCTCCTCCGGGGAGGCGTGCCCGAGGGCGTGGGCGGTGACCCACTTCTCCAGCTCCGCGGCCAGGGCGGTGCGGCGCTTGGGGGTGATCAGTTTGGAGTCGGTGAGCCCCTCGGGGGCCCGGCGCAGACCGGTGACGGCCGCGCACACGGTGACGGGACCGGCCCACGCTCCGCGTCCGACCTCGTCGACCCCAGCGATGATCTTGGCGCCGGTGGTGGCTCGGAGCGATCGCTCGACGCTGTGGGTGGGTGGTTCGTACGGCATGGCGCCAGACAGATTACGCCGATCGGCGCCGCCCGCGATACCCGGATTCCCGTCGGATGTCCGAACCCGTTCGCCTCAGGTGGTCCGGGGCCGGAGCAGCGGCAGGAGGATCTGATCGATCATGGCCGCCATCTCGGGATCCGTCCATTCGCTGGCGCACATCTTCGCGCGGTACATCATCATCGCCGGGATGACGTCGAAGAGCAGATCGTCGGTGGCGTCGGACCGAACGTCCCCCCGCCTGATCCCTCGCTGCACCACCTCGCGGAAGAGGCGGGTGGTGGGTTCGATCACTCCGCTCACGATCAGCCCGTGAAACCGCTCGGCGGCCTCCCGGTCGCATTCGTGAATCACGGCCCGCAGGGCGAATCCGGGCTTCGAGTACATCGCCGCCCGTACTCGCCGGCACAGCTGATAGAGGTCCTCGCGGACGCTCCCGCGGTCGGGCGCCTCGTCGAGCGTCGGCAGTCCGGCCTGGAGCGCGTCCGCGACCAGGTCCTCCTTCGACGGCCAGCGCCGGTACACGGCGGCCTTGCCGGTCCGCGCCCCGACCGCGACGCCCTCCATGGTCAGACCGTTCCAGCCGACCGTGCTCAACTGCTCGAGCGCGGCCTCCAGAATGGCGCGTTCCAGTACCGGGCCACGGCGTCGCGACGACGACACCCCTTGCGGCCGAGCGGCGGCCGCGGAGCGCGAAGTAACCATCAGGGACTCTCCATTGAGACGGGTCGGGGACAACCGGCAGTGGTCAGTGAACGGTTGCGTTCACTGACGGGGACTCACTACCGTGGAAGGCAGTGAACGGGTGCGTTCACTACATCTTCCGTGGGGGATCCATAGTGACAACATCTCCAGTGGACACACAGACCACGCCGGGCGCCGCGCGGCGCGAAGGGCGACCGGGAATCGCCCTCACCGTGATCGCCGCCTGCCAGCTGATGGTCGTGCTGGACGCCACCATCGTGAACATCGCGCTCCCGCACATCCAGGACGCGCTCTCCTTCTCCACCACCGACCTGTCGTGGGTGCTCAGCGCCTACACCCTCACCTTCGGCGGACTTCTCCTGCTCGGCGGCAGGGCCGGAGACATCCTGGGGCGCCGTCGCGTCTTCCTGACCGGCATCCTGCTCTTCACCTTCGCCTCCCTGCTCGGCGGCTTCGCCCAGGAGCCATGGCACCTCCTGGCCGCACGGGCCCTCCAGGGCGTCGGCGGTGCGATCGCCTCTCCGACATCGCTCGCGCTGATCACGACGACCTTCCCCGAAGGCCCGGAGCGGAACCGGGCGTTCGGCGTCTTCGCCGCCGTCTCCGCAGGCGGCGGCGCGATCGGCCTGCTGGCCGGCGGCATGCTCACCGAGTGGCTCGACTGGCGCTGGGTGCTGTTCGTGAACGTACCCATCGGCCTGCTGATCGCTTTCCTGACTCCCCGTTACATCAACGAGTCGGAGCGCCACCCCGGCCGTTTCGACATCGCGGGCGCCCTGTCCTCGACCCTCGGCATGGCCTCGCTGGTCTACGGGTTCATACGGGCGTCCGAGGAGGGCTGGCGGGACCCGCTCACGATCGGCTCCTTCGTCGCTGCCCTGATTCTGCTCGCGGCCTTCGCGATCGTGGAGTCACGGGCCCGAGAGCCCATCACCCCCCTCAGGATGTTCGCCGACCGCAATCGGTCGGGCACGTACATCATCATGCTGAGCCTGGCGGCCGCCATGTTCGGCATGTTCTTCTTCATCGTTCTGTTCGTGCAGAACGTCCTCGGCTACAGCCCGATCCGCGCCGGACTCGCCTTCCTGCCGGTGACGGTCGCGATCGTCACCGGTGCCGGGCTCTCACAGCGGCTGCTGCCGGTCCTCGGCCCGAAGCCGTTCATGGTGACCGGCTCGGCGATCACCGGTGTCGGTCTGTTCTGGCAGACTTTCATCACCCCCGACAGTTCGTACGTCGGCGGCGTCCTCGGCCCCATGGTGCTGTTCGGCTTCGGCATGGGCCTGAACTTCGTGACGCTCACGCTGACGGCCGTCTCGGGCGTGGCGCAGCACGAGGCGGGCGCCGCTTCCGGGCTGCTCAACGCGACGCAGCAGGTGGGCGGTTCGCTGGGCCTGTCCATCCTGGTCACGGTCTTCGGCACGGCCGGCCGCGACGAGGCGGAGAAGCAGGTGCCGTCCTTCCTCGCGACCGCGACCCCGGAGCAGAAGGCACGGTTCGCGGCCACCGGGGAGATGCCGGCGCCCTGGGGCCACGACGTGCTGACGACGGGCATGTCGACGGCCTTCATGGCCGCCGTCGGCATGGTCGCGCTCGCGCTGATCACGGCGGTGGCGGTGATCCGCGTGCGCAAGAGCGACCTGGAGGCCCTCAGCGGCAAGGCCGAGGCCGCGGGCCCACCGGCCTAGACGGGCGAGGGCAGGCCCGGGGCGGAGGGGCCCGAGCCGGGCGCTCCTCCGCCCCCCGGTTCAGGAAGGGCCGTAGGGCTCGCCCTCCGCGTACGGGTCGTACTCGCCCTCCCTGCTCGGCCTGCCGCACTGCTCCGGGGACAGGGACCGGTCGATCCCGCGTTCGGCCAGGATCGCCCGGGCCCTCGACTCCGACCAGCTCGTCGCGTACCAACCGCCGTCGTCCTCCCGCAGCCGGGCCTCGATGTCCAGCAGCGCACAGGAGCGCTGCGGCTCGGGCAGCCGGTCGAGGGCGGGCACGGCGTCGGTCGAGAGCCCCTCCAGATAGGGAAGGTCGATCTTCCCGAGGCGTTCGTACCGCTCGACATTGCGCTCGGCGACGAGCGCGTCGGGCGAGATGACCCCGAAGGCCAGCATGGCCACGGCCGCGCTGACAGCCAGCGCACGCGGCAGGAGACGCGCGCCGAGGATCCCCGCGGCCATGATCAGCAGGATGACCACCCCGAGCCAGATCTCCATCGCGGTGACGGAGACGCGAAGCCGGGTGAGACCGTACGCGTCCACGTACAGGTCCATCCTGCGCAGGGCGGAGGCGACGACGACGAGCGTGAGCACGCACAGGGTGCCGAGCACGGCGCGGACGAGTGTCCGGTCCCGGGCGTCGGTCCGGGGCGCCCAGCGCAGGGCGAGGCCGATCACCACGAGGGTGAGGAGAGTGGCCGTCAGGAGCTGCCAGAAGCCCTGACGCGCGTACTCGGAGTACGTCAGTCCGGTCTCCGCGAGGACCTTGTCGTAGCCGCCGAAGAGAACGCCGAGTTGGACCGCGTTGAAGGCGGCGAAGAGCAGGTTCAGGACGATGAGCGGCAGGGCCCATTCCCACCGGGCGCGTGCCCGGCCGGGGCGGATGACCATCCGGTCCCAGCGCAGGGGCGCCGCGGCGGTGCGGGCCACGGCGATCGCGCCGAAGAGACCGAGCAGGAAGTAGGAGAGCCGCCAGGGCGTCTGCTCCACGGAGACGTCGGGGATCAGCGCGCCGAGCAGATCGGCGAAGGCCGCGTCCGCGCCCGCGAACAGGGCGCCGAAGACGACGAGCAGGACGACGGCCACCCCGGTCGTACGCACGGCAGGACCCCAGCGGCCCCGAGAACCGTCCGCCCGGTCGCGGAGTCCTCGCCAGGCCCAGGTCGTACCGGAGCCCAGGGAGTCGATCAGGCCGATGGGCCCGAACAGGATGCTGGGCCAGCCACCGCCGCCGTGCAGGGCGAAGGCGGTCAGCACGAGGGCGGAGACGATCGCGAGGAACGTCGGCCAGCCCGCGTCCCGCAGGGCCGGTACGGCGAGGAGGGCGAGGCCGCCGACCGCCCACACCAGCGTCCAGGGGCGCGGTCGGCGGCCGGCGGCGCGGGCGGCGAAGGAGGCGGCGAGGACCGCGGGAACGGCCACGATCACCAGATTCAGACCGAGTCCGTCGCCGAACAGCAGCGCGCTGAGGAGGGCGGTGGCCAGGATGGCGAAGAGGGTCGGTCCGGTCACCCGGGCCGGCGGGTCGGGACGCAGCCGGGTGAGCCAGGTCTCCGCCCGGGGCGGCGGGCCCCAGGGGTTGCGCGGTCCGGCCCCGCCGGGCCGCCCCGCGGACGCCGCTGCCCGCGCCTGCGCCTGCGCCTGCGCCTGCGGCGAAACGGGTGGTACGGCACCACCGTGCTTCACCACCGGTACGGCGGGTACGGCTCCGGCGGGCGTGGCGGGTACGGCTCCGGGCGGCGTAGCGGGTACGGCTCCAGTCGGCGTCGGCGTGGCGCCGGGCCGGGGCTCCGGTTCCTCCGGAGTGCTGTCGTGTGGTGTCGGTACGGACGGTGTATCGGGCACGGGACCCCCTCCCGACCCGGGCGCGCACGGGGCCATGACGGCGGAGTCCTGCGGTCCGGGTGTCTCGTCGGCGCGCTTCTTGTCATGATCAGCGCTTCGAAGTGGCCGACTCTAACCCCGCCCCGGACGTTCGCCCGGAGCCGAGCGGCGCTGTGGCAGGACCGTGACACTCACCCCCGGACATTCCCACCGGTACGGGCAAGATCGCCCCAGGGAGCCCGTCGAGGCCGTGTCAGCCGGCCGTCGGCTGTCGGCCGAGGGGCTTCAGGGACGCACGGCGGTCGGCAGCCAGTCCGGCAGCTCCTCCGTCTGCTCCAGCCAGGCGGCGGGCGGCGCGCCCGCGGCGCCGGCGGAGACCACCCCGCCCGCGATGGCGCAGGTCGTGTCGACATCGCCGCCCACCTGAGCGGTCGTCCAGAACACCCGCTCGAAGTCACCGAGGCCGCGGGCCGCGGACCACAGCGCGAACGGCACGGTGTCGTGGGCGCTGGTGCGGCGCCCGCTTCCCAGCACCGCCGCCACGGTCGCGGCGTCGCCGTAGTCGAGCATGTCGCGGGCTCTGCGCAGCCCCGCGCCGACGGCGCTGCGCGGCACGAGCGCGATGACGCCGTCGAGGAGGTCCTCGGGGGTGGGCGGCCCGGCCGGGTTCGCGGCCAGCGCGGCGGCGGCCGCGACGGCCATCGCGCCCACCACGGCTTCGCGGTGCTGGTGCGTGGTGTAGGCGGAGATCTCGGCCTGGTGCGTGGCCTGCTCCGGGTCGTCCGCGTACCAGGCGCCGAGCGGGGCGATCCGCATCGCGGCGCCGTTGCCCCACGAGCCCTGGCCCTTGAAGAGCGCGGCGGCCAGCTCCCGCCAGTCGCCGCCCTCCCTGATGAGCCGGAGCATCCGGTTGACGGCGGGGCCGTACCCCCGGTCGAAATCGTGGTGCTCGGCGAACGAGTGGGCGAGCGCGTCCTGCTCGATCCGCTCGTGCCGTGCGAGCACGGCCAGGACCGAGCAGGCCATCTCGGTGTCGTCGGTCCACTGCCAGGGACCGGGCGGCACCTCGCGTCGTTTCAGCAGCGGAAGGTTGGCGGGGACGAAGAACTGGGAGCCCAGGGCGTCTCCCACGGCCAGCCCTCGGAGGCTGGCCAGGGCGCGGTCGAAGCGCCGGTCGAGAGAGAAGTCAGCGGTCATCGCCCTGCCACTCTATCCGGTGTACCCGTACGGTTCCGGGGTACGCCAGCGTTCGAACGGCCGGTCCAGGGTGTACTTGCCGGACTCGCCGAGGAGCAGCATCCTCGTCTCGCCGTTGCCCGGATTGGACAGCGACTCGAATTCGGCGACCGTCCAGTGGAACCAGCGCATGCAGAACAGGCGCATGGTGAGCCCGTGGGTGACCAGCAGCACGTTCGGCGGGTGGTCGGGCGCCTCGAAACTGCGGTACAGACTCTCCAGGAACGCACCGACCCGGTCGTACACGTCGGCCCCGGACTCACCCTGCGCGAAGCGGTAGAAGAAGTGTCCGTACGCGTCGCGGTACGCCCTCTGCAGGCGGACGTCCTCCCTGTCCTGCCAGTTTCCCCAGTCCTGCTCCCGCAGCCGCGGTTCCTCCCTGACCCGGACGCGCGCCGGATCGAGCCGGAAGGCACGGAGCGTCTCGTGGGTGCGGCGGTACGGCGAGACGTAGACGCTGACCCGTTCCTCCCCGAACAGTTCCCGAAGCCGCGCCCCCGCCTCCTCCGCCTGCCGCAGCCCGGTCGGCGTGAGCCTGAGCGCGTGGTCGGGCTCTCGTTCGTACACGGTGTCGTCGGCATTGCCCTCGGACTCTCCGTGCCGTACGAGAACGATTCGACGTGGTCGGGCCATGCCACGACCCTAGATCGCCCGCCCCCACCGGGCTCAGTCGAGTAGGTGCCCGGACTCCATCCGGCGTATCCGGGAGGAGTCGTGGAGTCGAGGAGTCGAGGACTCGTCGATGGCGTCGGCGACGGTGCGGCCGGCGGCGAGGCGGGGAGTCCGGCCGCGCCGCTGCCTGATCAGACCGTCCAGGACGGCTCGAGCGCCACCACGTCCCCGGTCAGGGCCGCCACGTCGGCCTCCGTCTGGGCGCGCAGCCCGAGCCGTTCGACGCGCTCCGTCCGGTACTTCCCGTGCTCGGCGGCGGACCGCCACATCGACAGCACGATGAACTCGTTCCCGGGCGCCTCCCCGAAGAGACCGCGCAGCATTCCGGGGGATCCGGCCATCGCCGGGTTCCACACCTTCTCCTGCATCAGAGCGAAGTGCTCGACACGGTCCGCGTGCACACGGCAGTGCGCCACCCGGGCCACGTCGGCGTCCGTGAACCTCGGCTCGAAGCCCGTCTTCACGTCGAAGCGGTGGTCGAAGAGCTTGGCCTGGATGTTCTTGTACGTGCCCGTCTGCGCGGCCGCGAGCCGGTCGTGCGACCGCGCCATGAACGAGTCGTAGAAGGCACGGCTCTCCCAGAAGGCGAAGATGTGGGCGACGTCGGGCCGCGCCCGGCTCCACCCTCCGCCCTGTCCCCGGAATCCCGGCTCACCCAGCAACCCCGCCCATTTCCGCTGTCCCCGCTCGAACCCCCGACGGTCCACCACGGTGCAGCGAATCCACTTGACCAGCACCGCGCCATCCTAGGGGGCCGGGCCCGGCGCCCGTCAGCCCACGGCGGAGTGCACCCGCGTTCCGCCCGTGCGACATGACACCATGAACAACCTGCTCGGGACCACGGGCAGTTGACCGGACCAGCGGTGCGCTTCGTACGCGGAGAGCGGAGAGGGGAATCACGGTGAGCGGACTCAACAAGGGGGTCGGCAAGGTCGAGGTGACGCTCAAGTGGGACCCCAGCCCGGTCGGCGCTCCGCCGCACGACCTGGATCTGGTGGCCGGTGTCTACACGGCCGACGATCCATACGGTTCGGCGGCCTATCTGGTGCACTTCGACAGCCGCTCCCCCGACGGCACGATCACGCTCAACCGGGAGAGCCGCACGGGGCAGGGCTTCGGCTACGACGAGGCGATGACCCTGGAACTGGACCGGCTCGCGCCCCGCTACACGCGCGTGGTGGTGGGCGTGGCCATACAGCAGGGCGCCGGCCGGCTCACCTTCGGCGCCGTCGCCAACACCGGCGTACGGATCCGCGAGGGCTACACGGAGCTGACCTCCCACGACTTCGCCGACGCCGCCGACGCCACGGCGGCGACGATCGCGGAGTTCACCCGGGACGGCTCGAACGCCTGGTCCTACCGCTCGCTGCGCCGCGGCTTCGACGCCGACCCGCAGACCTTCGCGACGGTGATGGGCGCCCCGCCGGCCTGACCCCCGCCCGCGGCGGCGCGCACGAGAAAGGGGACCGGCCCCCGGCCGGTCCCCTTCTTCACGCGATGTCCTTCACGCGATGTCCGCTGTCATACGGTGCTCAGCGGCGGACGGTTCAGCTGCACCCGCTGGTCGAGCCGCAGCCCTCGCAGATGTAGCAGGAGCCGGCGCGCTGCATCTTCGTACCGCAGGAGAAGCAGAGCGGGGCGTCCGCGCTGATGCCGAGCTGCATCTCGACGAGCTCCGCCGAGGTGTGCGCCTGCTTGGGAGCGGGGACCTCGGCCTTGACGACCGGGTCGACGGCCTTCAGGGTCTCCGTCTGGCGCGGTGCGGACTGCGCCAGGCCCTCGACGTCCACCTCGTCCTCGGCGGGCTCGTAGGAGCCCGTCTCCAGGTGGCGCTGACGCTCCTCGGCGGAGTGGATGCCGAGCGCGGAGCGGGTCTCGAAGGGCAGGAAGTCCAGCGCCAGGCGGCGGAAGATGTAGTCGACGATCGACTGCGCCATCCGCACATCCGGGTCGTCCGTCATGCCGGCCGGCTCGAAGCGCATGTTGGTGAACTTGGAGACGTACGTCTCCAGCGGAACGCCGTACTGCAGACCGACGGAGACGGCGATGGAGAAGGCGTCCATCATCCCCGCGAGGGTCGAACCCTGCTTGGACATCTTCAGGAAGACCTCGCCGAGACCGTCGTCCGGGTAGGAGTTCGCGGTCATGTAGCCCTCGGCGCCACCGACCGTGAAGGAGGTGGTGATCCCCGGGCGGCCCTTGGGAAGGCGCTTGCGGACGGGGCGGTACTCGACCACCTTCTCGACCGCGGTACGGATCGTGTCCTCGGCCTTCTCGGTGATCTCGGCCTTCTCCTGCTCCTTCTTCTTCGCGGAGAGGGGCTGGCCGACCTTGCAGTTGTCGCGGTAGATCGCGAGCGCCTTGACGCCCATCTTCCACGCCTCGAAGTAGACCTCCTCGACGTCCTCGACCGTGGCCGTCTCCGGCAGGTTCACGGTCTTGGAGAGGGCGCCGGAGATCCACGGCTGGATGGCGGCCATCATGCGGACGTGGCCCATCGCGGAGATGGAGCGCTCGCCCATGGCGCAGTCGAAGACCTCGTAGTGCTCGGTCTTCAGGCCGGGGGCGTCGATCACGTTGCCGTGCTCGGCGATGTGGGCGACGATCGCCTCGATCTGCTCCTCCTGGTAACCCAGGCGGCGCAGGGCCTGCGGGACGGTGCCGTTGACGATCTGCATCGAGCCGCCGCCGACCAGCTTCTTGAACTTGACCAGGGCGAGGTCGGGCTCGAGGCCGGTGGTGTCGCAGGACATCGCGAGACCGATGGTGCCGGTGGGGGCGATGACCGAGGCCTGGGCGTTGCGGAAGCCGTTCTTGGCGCCGAGGCGGATCACGTCCTGCCACGCCTCGGTGGCGGCGGCCCAGATCGGCGAGTCGAGGTCGTCCATGCGGACGGCCGCGGTGTTGGCGTCGGCGTGCTGCTTCATGACGCGCTGGTGCGGCTCGGCGTTGCGGGCGTAGCCGTCGTACGGGCCGACGACCGCGGCGAGCTCCGCGGAGCGCTTGTACGAAGTGCCGGTCATCAACGAGGTGATGGCACCGGCCAGGGCGCGGCCGCCGTCGGAGTCGTACGCGTGGCCGGTCGCCATCAGCAGGGCGCCGAGGTTGGCGTAGCCGATGCCGAGCTGGCGGAAGGCGCGGGTGTTCTCACCGATCTTCTGGGTGGGGAAGTCGGCGAAGCAGATGGAGATGTCCATCGCGGTGATGACGAGCTCGACGACCTTGGCGAAGCGCTCCGAGTCGAACGACTGGTTGCCCTTGCCGTCGTCCTTGAGGAACTTCATCAGGTTCAGCGAGGCGAGGTTGCAGGACGTGTTGTCCAGGTGCATGTACTCGCTGCACGGGTTCGAGCCGTTGATGCGGCCGGACTCGGGGCAGGTGTGCCAGCGGTTGATCGTGTCGTCGTACTGGATGCCCGGGTCGGCGCAGGCCCAGGCGGCCTCGGCCATCTTGCGGAACAGCGCCTTGGCGTCGACCTCCTCGATGACCTCGCCGGTCATACGGGACGTGAGGCCGAACTTGCCGCCCTGCTCGACCGCCTTCATGAACGTGTCGTTCACGCGGACCGAGTTGTTGGCGTTCTGGTACTGGACGGACGTGATGTCGTCGCCGCCCAGGTCCATGTCGAAGCCCGCGTCACGCAGGGCGCGGATCTTCTCCTCCTCCTTGACCTTGGTCTGGATGAAGTCCTCGATGTCGGGGTGGTCGACGTCGAGGATGACCATCTTGGCCGCGCGGCGGGTGGCACCACCGGACTTGATCGTTCCTGCGGAGGCGTCGGCGCCGCGCATGAAGGAGACCGGGCCGGAGGCGTTGCCGCCGGAGGAGAGGAGCTCCTTGGAGGAGCGGATACGGGAGAGGTTCAGGCCGGCACCGGAGCCGCCCTTGAAGATCATGCCCTCTTCCTTGTACCAGTCGAGGATCGACTCCATGGAGTCGTCGACGGACAGGATGAAGCAGGCGGAGACCTGCTGCGGCTGCGGCGTGCCGACGTTGAACCACACCGGGGAGTTGAAGCTGAAGATCTGGTGCAGGAGGGCGTAGGCCAGCTCGTGCTCGAAGATCTCGGCGTCGGCGGGCGACGCGAAGTAGCCGTGCTCCTCACCGGCCTTCGTGTACGTCTTCACGATCCGGTCGATGAGCTGCTTGAGCCCGGTCTCGCGCTGCGGGGTGCCGACGGCGCCCCGGAAGTACTTGCTGGTGACGATGTTGACCGCGTTCACCGACCAGAAGTCGGGGAACTCGACGCCACGCTGCTCGAAGTTGATCGAGCCGTCGCGCCAGTTGGTCATGACGACGTCACGACGCTCCCAGACCACCTCGTCGTACGGATGCACGCCAGGAGTGGTGTGGATGCGCTCGATACGCAGGCCCTTGCTCGCCTTGGTTCCCTTGGCGCGGGAACCTCGTGCCGGACCGCTCGCCGTCTCTGTCATGCCGCCTCCCATATACGGGCAAAACACCCTGAAGTGCCCAGAAAGTCCCGGGGCACCGTCTTCTTGTCTGCTGCCGCGAGCCCCACCGAGGGCACTCGCGACACGTTTTTCGGCCGCTCACGACCGGTCCCGGCCGGGCTCTCGCCCCGGCCCGGCCCCCCGGTCAGTCGGCGGCGGTGGCGGGAACGGGGACCTCGGGGGTCGCTCCGGTCCCGCGTTCCTCCGTGAGAGGCCGCTGATCGCGGAGTTCCGCGACGGCGGCCTCGAAGTCGTCGAGGCTGTCGAAAGCCTTGTAAACGGATGCGAAGCGCAGGTACGCGACGAGATCGAGCTCCTGCAACGGGCCGAGGATGGCCAGTCCCACGTCGTGGGTGGTCAGCTCGGCGCTCCCGGTGGCGCGCACCGCCTCCTCGACCCGCTGGCCGAGCTTGGCGAGGGCGTCCTCGGTCACGGGCCGCCCCTGGCACGCCTTGCGCACGCCGGAGATGACCTTGGTACGACTGAAGGGTTCGGTCACTCCGGACCGCTTGATCACCATCAGCGACGCGGTCTCCACCGTCGTGAAACGACGGGAGCAGTCGGGGCACTGGCGGCGGCGTCGGATCGACGTCCCGTCGTCGGTGGTGCGACTGTCGACGACACGGCTGTCGGGGTGCCTGCAGAAGGGGCAATGCATGGCTCCGACCCTCCCTCATGGCACGACTGAATAGCCTCGCCGAGCCCGTCAAGGCCCCTCGAAGCGACCCCCAGCATAGGCGATGCGTGCCCCCCGGACAGACCGGGGACCACAACCTCTAGGTGGCTGATGCAATCCAACCACTAGATCTGGGGTTGGGCGGCTTTTACGGCGCTTCGCGCGTGTCGTGCACCCGCGACACCGGCGACCGGCCACGAGGGTACGGGAAGCGCGCGGCTACGCCGATTCGGACCCCTCGGATGCCACACTGGCAGGGCGGCCCCGGTGCCGGACGCGTCGAACGCGAACGCTACCGTAATGACCGAATTGCCACCGCGACCGGGCGCGCGCATACACCCACCTGCGGAGACACGTAAGGCAATCTGCGATTTTTCACTCGAACGTGTGTTTGGCGCAACCTTTCGAAAGCCACTACCGTTGTGCCAGCCAGGGAGACCATTCGAGAGGGGCCGCCGACGTGACCACCACCGCAGACAGTGCCACCATCACTGCCCAGGACCGCTCCCAGGGCCGACTCGAGCCGGTGCATGCCATGAACGACACAGTCATGAACGGAGACGGGGAGCCAGGCCGGCCCGCGCGCTCCCTGCCCGGACGACCTCCAGGCATCAGGGCCGACAGCTCCGGCCTCACGGACCGCCAGCGGAGGGTCATCGAGGTCATCCGCGACTCGGTCCAGCGTCGCGGGTACCCGCCGTCGATGCGCGAGATCGGTCAGGCGGTGGGCCTCTCCAGCACCTCCTCGGTCGCTCACCAGCTGATGGCCCTGGAGCGCAAGGGCTTCCTCCGCCGTGACCCGCACCGACCGCGAGCGTACGAGGTGCGGGGCTCGGACCAGCCCAGCACCCAGCCGACGGACACCACCGGCAAGCCCGCCGCCTCGTACGTACCGCTGGTCGGCCGGATCGCCGCCGGCGGTCCGATCCTCGCCGAGGAGTCGGTCGAGGACGTCTTCCCGCTGCCTCGGCAGCTGGTCGGCGACGGCGAGCTGTTCGTGCTGAAGGTCGTCGGAGACTCGATGATCGAGGCCGCGATCTGTGACGGCGACTGGGTGACCGTGCGCCGCCAGCCGGTCGCGGAGAACGGCGACATCGTGGCCGCCATGCTCGACGGCGAGGCGACGGTCAAGCGCTTCAAGCGCGAGGACGGCCACGTCTGGCTGCTGCCGCACAACGCCGCGTACCAGCCGATCCCCGGTGACGAGGCCACCATCCTCGGCAAGGTCGTCGCCGTGCTGCGGCGGGTGTGACGCCACCTCGCCCGCTCTGACCGGGCCCCGGGACCCACTGCGCCGGTCCCGGGGCCTGCTCCGTCCTCCCATGGCTCTCAGGGCCCCTGCCCACTCGGCAGGGGCCCTGAGGCGTTTCCAGGCCGTTCGAGCGGCCTCCCGGGACACGGGGAGGCCGCCCCTCAGACGCCTGCCGCCTTCGACGCGGCGTCGATCGCCGCCAGCGACTTGCGGACCTGGTTGCGGTCCGTGGTGTACCAGAAGTCGGGCAGTGACGACTTCAGATAGCCGCCGTACCGGGCCGTGGCGAGCCGCGGGTCCAGCACGGCGACGACCCCGCGGTCTCCGGACGCTCGTACGAGTCGTCCCGCGCCCTGTGCCATCAGCAGGGCCGCGTGCGTGGCGGCCACGGCCATGAAGCCGTTGCCGCCGGCCTCCTCCACCGCCTTCTGGCGCGCGCTCATCAGCGGGTCGTCCGGACGCGGGAAGGGGATCTTGTCCATCACCACCAGCTGGCAGCTGGCACCGGGCACGTCCACGCCCTGCCACAGCGAGAGCGTCCCGAACAGGCAGGTCTGCGGCTCGGCCGAGAAGGTCTTGATCAGCTCACCGAGGGTGTCCTCGCCCTGGAGCAGGATCGGGAACTCGGGGATGCGGGAGCGCAGCTCCTCCGCGGCGAGCTGAGCGGCGCGCATCGAGGAGAACAGACCGAGCGTGCGGCCGCCCGCCGCCTGCATCAGCTCGGTCAGCTCGTCGAGCATGTCGGCGCGGTCGCCGTCGCGGGCGGGCCGGGCCAGGTGCTTGGCCACGTAGAGAATGCCCTGCTTGGGGTAGTCGAACGGCGAGCCGACGTCGATGCCCTTCCACACCGGGACGTCGTCGCCCTCCGTCCCCTCCGGGGCGAGTCCCAGCGAGGCGCCGACCCCGTTGAAGTCGCCGCCGAGCTTCAGGGTGGCCGAGGTGAGCACCACCGACCGGTCCGCGAAGAGCTTCTCGCGCAGCAGGCCGGAGACCGAGAGCGGGGCCACCCGCAGGGAGGCGCCGAAACGGTCGTGCCGTTCGTACCAGACGACGTCGTACTCGGAGCCCTGCGTGATCCGCTCCGCGACGCCATGGACGGTCTCGACCGACGCCATGGCCTGCTTGCGGACCGCGTCCTCGTCCTGGACGGACTTGTCCCGGGTGGAGCCGAGCGCCGTGATCACCGCACGGGCGGCGTCGCGCAGCGCCATCAGGGCGTAGCCCAGGTCCTCCGGGATCTCCTCCAGGCGGCCCGGTAGCGCCAGCTCCATCACCCGCTCGAAACCCTCGGCGGCGGTCTGGAGCTGGTCGGCTGTCTTCTCGTCGACCAGCTTCGCGGCGCGGCGGACCGCCCGGTTGACCTGGCCGGGGGTGAGCTCGCCGGTGGCCACGCCGGTCACACGGGACACCAGCTCGTGGGCCTCGTCGACGATCAGCACTTCGTGCTGCGGCAGGACGGGGGCGCCCTCGATCGCGTCGATGGCGAGCAGCGCGTGATTGGTGACGACGACGTCGGCGAGCTTGGCCCGCTCGCGGGCCGCCTCGGCGAAGCACTCCGCCCCGTACGCGCACTTGCTCGCCCCCAGGCACTCACGGGAGGAGACCGACACCTGCGCCCAGGCCCGGTCGGAGACGCCGGGCGTCAGATTGTCCCGGTCGCCGGTCTCCGTCTCGTCGGACCAGTCCCGCAGCCGGAGCAGGTCCTGGCCCAGCTTGCTGGTGGGGGCCGCGGCCTCGAAGGGGTCGAAGAGGCCGTCCTCCTCGTCCTGGGGAACGCCCTCGTGGAGGCGGTGCAGGCAGAGGTAGTTCGACCGCCCCTTGAGCATGGCGAACTCCGGGCGGCGGCGCAGCTGCGGGTGGAGCGCCTCGACCGTGCGCGGAAGGTCACGCTCGACCAGCTGACGCTGCAGGGCCAGGGTGGCCGTGGCCACCACCACGCGCTCGCCGTGCGCCAGGGCGGGCACCAGGTAGCCGAGGGACTTTCCGGTGCCGGTGCCGGCCTGGACGAGGAGGTGGGAGCTGTCGTCGATGGCCTCGGCAACTGCCTCGGCCATGGTGACCTGGCCGGGCCGCTCCACACCGCCGACGGCGGAGACGGCGGCGTGGAGGAGGTCGGGGAGGGATGGCTTCGTCATAGCGCGTCCAGCCTACGGCGCGGCACTGACAGTCGGATCACGCGAGCGGATTCGGGACCGTCCCGTGGACGGCGGCGTGCGGCCGCTCGGGGCGGTCGCGGTAGCCGTCCAGGTGCAGACGGTTGCGGTTGAGGCACAGCCGCTCGATGCGCGGGGTGAGCAGATCGAAGAGCTCGAACCGTTCCTTCAGCTCGGGGAAGCGTGCCTGGTGGCTCAGGATCTGGGCGCGCACGAGCGCCCAGAAGTCGGCCTCCGGCACCGCCAGTTGTTCCTCGCAGAGCGGTGCCAGGTAGCGGAAGACCCCGACGAAGAGCCCTGAATGGATGAACTGGGTCAGGAAGTCGGGTTCCTCCGTCAGAAGGACGGCCCGCACGTCGTCCGGCATCGCGTCGTGCTCGGGCAGCGGGCGCGCGCTGATGTTCACGTCGTCGACGAAGTCCTTGATCGCCAGGCGTACCGGGACGTCCTGCTCGTCGTAGACGACGATGGCGTTCTCGCCGTGCGGGGAGAACACGGTGCCGTACTGGTAGAGGAAGTGCAGCAGCGGCGGCAGGAGCGAGGTGAAGAGGTGCTGGAGCCAGACCTCGGGAGCGAGGCCGGAGCGCTCGACCAGCTCGGCGACGAAGGCCCGGCCGTCCGGATCGGTGTGGAGCAGGGAGGCGAGCGTGCGGGCCCGCTCGCCCGGCGGCAGCCTGAGCGGTTCGCGCCAGATCGCGCCAAGCAGTTCCTTGTACTGGTAGGGAACCTCGGGCAACCGGTCGTAGAGAGGGTGCTCGACGGTGACGGAGGCGACCTCGCCGAGCAGGATCACCCCGCACTCGTCGCGCAGGAACGGATCGGCGTCGCGCAGCCCGTGGACCCAGGAGGTGACGGCGGGGGCGGCGAGGGTCCGCTCCGTGGGGAGGCCGCGCCACACCAGGGTGTTGAGGACGGAGAGCGGCAGCTTCACCGTGTGCCGGTCGGGCCTGCTCGTGTTGAGGAAGGTGCGGACGGACTGCTGCGGCAGCCGGAGATCGCCGTCGGCGGGGAGCGGCACGACGGCCCCGGCGGCGACGGCCGGAGCGTAGAGCGGGAGCAGGACCTCGTCCCACTGCCAGGGGTGGACGGGCAGGAGGAGGTACCTCTCGGGGTCGAGGCCCCGGGCCCGGAGCACGGCGTGGAAGGTGTCGAGGACCTCGGCGTCGAGCTCGCGCGCGTAGAGCCGGTCGGGGGTGTCGAGACCCGGGACTCCTCGGTAGGAGGCGAGGTCGGTGCTGACCGCGATCCAGGGCAGGCGGGAGGCGCGGCGGGCCTCGGGGGCCCACCGGGCGGCGTCGCCGGCGGAGAAGCCGATCCGGCCCTTGTTGAGGACGAGCCACGGGTGGCCGGTCTGGTGACCTTCGAGTTCGGCGTACGGGAGATCGGCGAGGCGGTCGGCGGTCAGCGCCGTCTGCTCGAGCCGTGCGTCCGCGGCGAGGGTGGTGGTGAGCTCGCGGATCATATGGCCGAGGGTGGCTCCATCGAGACCGAGGAGTCGCCGGGCTCGGACGAGGAAGTCGAGGGGGTCGGTCAGCGCCTGCCCGTCGAGGGTGATCGAGTCGGCTGCGACCCGCCAGCTTCCGTACGCACCGCGCCGGGCGGTGAAGCGGAGCGCCGAGCCGTCGTCGAGGCGCAGCTCGTATCGGTCGGGGCGACCGGGGTCATCGGGGCCGGCGGACTCGTCGGGGGCGTCGGGGTCGTCGGCGGGGACGGGCTCGACGATCTCCTCGTACGCGAACTCGCCCACCGTCTTGGCCAGCAGGCGGGCGGACGCGCGGGTCCAGGCGGCCGGGTTCAGCTCGGGAGGCGAGAACAGTGCGGAGTCGTGGGTGGCAGGGGACGACGGCACGGGGACTCCTCGGGGTGGGAACCGCTGTGGGTCGGGCGGTGTATGTAAGGCGGAGGGGCGTTCACAGGACGTGCCGAAGGGTGCGGTCACGGACCATGAGGGCGGCTCGCTTGTCGGGAAGGTCGACCTCCGCGGAGAAGCGGAAGCCGGCGCTCAGGAAGGCGGAGACGGAGGGGGTGTTGCGCAGGTCTGGTTCGGCGACGACACGGGAGCACCGAGGGCGGTGGTCGAGGACGAGATCGGCGACGGCTCGCAGGAGCGTCGTGCCGATTCCGCGGCCGCGGTCGGCGACGCTGCCCAGGAGCAGATGGATCCCTGTGTCGTGGGGGCGTGCCGGGTAGTGGCGGGCGAGCGGGTCGAGGTCGGCCCGGTAGATCTCGAAGTAGCTCATGGGGGTGGAGTCCAGGACACCGAGGCAGGGCACGCTGCGGCCGTCGCCGTCGAGTTGGGCCCGGATGTGGGAGGCGGTCACGGTCTCGGGGCCGGCCAGCTCCCAGAAGGCGGCCACGGCCGGGTCGTTCATCCAGCGGCTGATGAGCGTCAGGTCCCGTTCGAGCCGCACGGGTACGAGTCGGAAGGATCCGACCGGGGTCGGGGCCGGACTCCATGCGGCGACGGCGTCGAGGAGGTCGCCGTCGGCGGTCGCCGTGCTGTCGCCCGCCGCGAAGAGGGCGATGAGTTCGTCCGAGAGGTGCAGGTCCAGGGTGTCCTCTCCGCCGGTGTCCGCCGGGGGCGGGGGGCTGGTTCCGGCGCCGGCGAGGTCGTCGGTGTCGGCGCTCGCGTCGGTGGGAGGCACGGAGCCATTCTCCTCTCTGCGGTGCGGTCGGCGTGGTCTTTCAGGCACGAAGGGGGTTGGTGATGGTGACGTAGACGGACTGGGTGTCGACGGGTCCGACGAGCTCGTCCAGGCCGTGCAGGCGGGTGAGCAGGTTGGCCTTGCAGCGCAGGGTCGCGGCTTCCAGGAGGCGGTGGGGCAGGGGGGAGCCGAGGCCGGTGGCGGAGGTGAGGAACTGGCGGAAGCCTGCGAGCAGGACGCGTTCGTCGGCGAGACGTTGGGAGCCGAAGGCGCCGATCAGGCCGAGGACGTTATTGATGCCGAGGTAGTAGGCGAAGCGTTCGTCGGTCACCTGGTCGGAGACGAAGGTGTCGCTGGCGGCGCCGATGCCGGGGAGGCGGCTCTCCAGCTCGTCGCGGCGGGACTCGCGGAAGTAGTAGCCCTGGTTGTCGCGGTAGCGGCCGCCGACCGGCCAGCCGTCGGGGTCGAGGAGCACGAGGGTGTTCTGCTGGTGGGCCTCGAGGGCGACTCCGGCGGTGCCGTCGAGCCAGAGCACGGGCCGGACGACCTGGTCGAGGTAGCGCAGGAACCACTCGGCGGCGACGGCGGGGGTGGGACGGCCGGTGCGGGCGGCGAGCCGGGTGACAAGGTCGGCGAGGCGGGAGCTCATCCGGGTCGTGCCGGGCCAGGGACGGGGGGCGGTGAGGGCGGCGATGCAGACGGCGTCGTCCCCGGCGGCGAAGGGATTGTGTCGGATCATCACGTCCAGGCCGGGTACGGGGGCGCCGTCCGGGGTGTCGACCGCGAGCCAGGCGGGGTCGCGGACGATGTCGAAGCCGGGGTGGGCGGCCTGCCACTGGTCGACGAGCCCGGTGCGCAGGAGCCGGTGGACCTCGACGCCGCGGTGGAGTTCCTTGCGGAGGTTCTCACGCCGCGAGTTGGTGATGCGGACGCCGAGGGAGAGCTTGAGCATCGTCCGGGCGCCGGGGCGGTGGACGGTGCGCACGGAGGAGGTGGGGTGCCAGGAGGCGCCGTGGGGGCCGAGGTCGTGGAGGAGACCGGAGTCGAGGAGGGCGGCGACGGCCGGGCGGTGCGGGAGTTCGCGGGCCTGCCAGGGATGGAGCGGCAACGGCACTGTTCCGGCGGGGACTTCGAGCCCTTCGGCGAGGGCGAGTCCGGTGGCGAGCTGCGCGGCGGTGACCGCGCGGCCCTGTTCGGTCCAGGCGGAGTCGGAGGCGAGGACGGTGTGGTCGACGGCCATCCAGTGCAGGGGGAAGGAGCCGTACAGCTCGGGTGAGAAGAGCCGGGCCTCGGAGTCGGAGAGCCCTTCGCGGCTCTTGGGGGTGGGGTGCAGGGGGTGGCCGAGCAGCAGGGACTGTTCGGCGGTGAGGAAGAGGTCGGCCTCGGGGCCGGGGTTGGGGCGGCGCCGCCGGTCGGCGATGAAGTCGGCGGTGCGGCGGGCCGAGTCGGCGACGCGGCCGACGAGTTCGGTGCCCTCGGGGCGGCCGGTCTCGCGGCTGAGCAGGGCGGCGACGGTGACGGCGTCGGCCGTGGGAGCGGAGGCACGGAGCCCTTCGAGGGCCGGGGCGCCGAAGCGGTGCCATCCCGTGGGCGACCAGTAGCGGACCGGGACGAGGAGGGCGGTGCCACTGGCTTCGAGGGGGATACGGAGCGTGGTGGAGTCGGGGGCGGGGGCGGGCAGGTTCTTCTCCCGCACCCAGCAGCGCAGCAGGTTCTCGATGGTCGCCGTGTCGGCGGCGCGCCGGGCGTCCGGGTCGTCGAGGTGGTCCTGCCACGCGGACGCGCCGCTCGCGGCCGTGGGCGCGTACGGGACGGTGCGGGTGGGTTGCCGGTCGTACGGGCCGGAGTGCTGGCGGGGGACGGTGGCCTGTTCGACGGTGAGCGGGCCGCTGGCGGCGCTGCCGGTGTCGGACGCTTCGGAGGCGGGGCTGGCGTTCACGGGGGCTTCCTTGTGAGGGTGTCCGGCTTCGGTCCGGAATCAGTGGGACGGTCCGGTGTCGTTCCGGAGTCGCGCGTCGTGCGCGGGCGGACCCGGGCGGTGGGCGCGCTCGGCGGCGGCCAGGGCGTCGGCGAAGCGGTCGAGGACGGCCTCGGCCTGCTCGTCGCTGAGGGTGAGCGGCGGCAGGAGCCGGACGACTCCCGAGTGGCGGCCGCCGAGTTCGACGATGAGGCCGCGGTCGAGGCACGCGCGCTGGACGGCCACGGCGAGGGCGGGGTCGACCGGTGGGGCGAGGGCGTCGGGGTCGTCGGTGTGGGGCGCCACGAGTTCGACGCCGATCATCAGCCCGCGGCCGCGCACATCGCCGATGCAGGGGTGGGCGGCGGCCAGGCCCTGGAGGCGGCCGAGCATCCGTGCGCCGAGGGTGGCCGCGCGGTCGGCGAGCCGGTTCTCCCGTACGTACGCGAGAGTGGCGGCTCCGGCGGCCATGGCCAGCTGGTTGCCCCGGAAGGTGCCGGCGTGGGCGCCGGGCTCCCAGGCGTCGAGTTCCGACCGGTAGACGATGACCGCGAGCGGGAGGGAACCGCCGATGGCTTTGGAGAGGACCATGACATCGGGGACGATGCCGCTGTGTTCGACGGCCCAGAAGGCGCCGGTGCGGCCGACGCCGGTCTGGACCTCGTCGGCGATGAGCGGGATGGAGCGGGCGGCGGTGATCGCCCGCATCCGGCGCATCCAGGCGTCGGGGGCGGGGATGACACCGCCCTCGCCCTGGACGGGTTCGAGGATCATGCCGGCGGGGGTGGTGACACCGCTCTTGGGGTCGTCGAGGAGGCTCTCGGTCCAGCGCGCGGCCAGTTCGGCGCCGCGTTCGCCGCCGACGCCGAAGGGGCAGCGGTAGTTCTGCGGGTAGGGCAGCCGGGTGACCCGTACGTCCGTCGCGCCTCCCGAGGCGTCGAGGGCCCCGGCGGTCATGCCGTGGTAGGCGCCGGTGAAACTGAGCAGCCCGCTGCGGCCGGTGGCCGTGCGGACGAGTTTGAGGGCGGCCTCGACCGCGTCCGTCCCGGCGGGTCCGCAGAACTGGATGCGGGCGTCGTCGGCGAACGCCGGGGGAAGGGTGGCGAACAGTTCGGTGGTGAAGGCGTCCTTGACCGGGGTGGCGAGGTCGAGGACGTGGAGGGGGGCGCCGGAGTCGAGGACCTTCTTGATGGCTTCGAGGACCACCGGGTGGTTGTGTCCGAGGGCCAGCGTGCCGGCGCCGGAGAGGCAGTCGAGGTAACGGCGGCCGTCCGCGCCCTCGATGGTCAGTCCCCGGGCTCGTACGGGGACGATCGGCAGTGACCGGGCGTAGGTGCGCGCCGCCGATTCGCGCAGGGACTGGCGGCGGAGGATGCCTTCGAGGGCACCGCCCCCGGCTGCGGTCCGATCCGCTGGGCGGGCGGGCGCGGCCGACGGTACGGCCGGAGCTGGTTCGGTCACGGCCACGGCTCGGTGTCCTCCCGCTGTAACAGTTGCGTTGCACATCGGTACGTTGCTCGACCGTGTGAACGGCGCCTCTGAACGCTGCCTTCCTGTCCCCCGTACGTACCAACGACGAGGGCTGCCAAGGATCACGGGAGAAACCAAGATCCTTGGAGTGGCGGGGATCACGGGCAGGCAACGGCTGCGCGGGGGCCGGAACCGCGGACCTGCCTCGTACCGTCCCCTCCGGCACCGGCATAGTGGGGGCCGCACTTCGGCGCCGGTCCCGGCGCCACCACCGTTCACTCATGCACAAGTTGACGTAGTCCCAGGGGGATCACGAGATGCGATCGATTCGTCCGCTGCTGGCCGCGGCAGCCGCCGTCGCGGCGTTGACGCTGACGGCGACGGGCTGCGGCCCGACCGAGGAGAACGCGGGAGACAAGCCCAGCGCGCCCGCGATCCCGTCCGCCGGCGACAAGATCACTATTCCGGACGATCTGAAGGACCGGCTCAAGGAGCACGGGATCGATCTGGACAAGTGGCGGAACGGCGAGTGGAAGAACTGGGACCGCGACAAGTGGCTGCGTGAGGCCAAGGACTACGTCAACCCGATCATCGAGGACCTCTGGGACCCGGACCGCATGCGGGACGCCCAGCGGCCCGACAAGCCGGTCGAGGAGGAGGACATCTCGGGCGACGAGGGTGTCACCGACCCGACCCCCGCGCCCGTGAAGGCGAAGGGTGTGCCGGCGCCGTACCACTCCAGCGCCCCCGAGGCGGGCAAGGTGTTCTTCGACGGGCCCGAGGGTTCGATGGTCTGCTCGGCCACGGTCGTGAAGGACCCGGCCAACCCGGGCAGGTCCAACATGGTCTGGACGGCCGGTCACTGCGTGCACGCCGGCAAGAAGGGCGGCTGGTACCGCAACATCGCCTTCGTCCCCTCGTACAACGACCGCGCCCTGCCGACCGCGCAGCTGGAGAACGCGACGCGGGAGCAGGTCGCTCCGTACGGCGTGTGGTGGGGCGACTGGGCGCAGACGTCCGAGCAGTGGATCGCGGAGGGCGCGACGACCGGCGGTCAGGGCGCTCCGTACGACTTCGCGGTGATCCACGTGACGCCGGAGAAGGGCAGCACGGGCAAGTCGCTGGAGGAGACGGTCGGTTCGGCGCTCCCGGTGGAGTTCGCCGCGCCGGCGGTGTCGAAGATCGCGAACATGACGGCGACGGGGTACCCGGCGGGTCCGCCGTTCGACGGCCAGAAGCTGTTCCAGTGCCAGGACAAGCCGGGCCGGCTGTCGGTGAAGGCGGCACAGCCGACGATGTACCGCATCGGCTGCACCATGACCGGTGGTTCGTCCGGCGGTGGCTGGGTCGCCGCGGGGCGAGACGGGAAGCCGGCGCTGGTCTCCAACACCTCGATCGGCCCGGTGAAGGCCGGCTGGCTGGCCGGTCCGCGCCTGGGCGACGAGGCCAAGGGCATCTACGACGAGGTCAGCAAGAAGTTCGCCGGCCGCTAGGCGTTTCGCGTCCGGCCGTGAGCGGCCGGACGGATCCGGCGCGTGCGGCCGGACCGCTCCGGCACGTGCGATCGGGCAGCTCCGGCACGTGCGATCGGGAGGCGGGGCCCGTCGGGTCCCGCCTCCTTCCTACGGGCATACTGTGCACCGCTAATGACGCGTCCATGGCAAGCATTTCTTAGCACTTCTTGCGATGCCCGGACGCGAGAACATCCCAGGGGGATCTCACACATGCGTTCCGTACGACTCCTGCCGGCCTTCGCCGCCTTGGGCGCGACGCTGGCCCTGACGGCCACCGCCTGCGGCCCGACCGAGACACCGGCGGCCGACAAGCCCTCGGCGGAGGCCAGTGCCTCCGCCACCGGCGGCGGCGGAGCCGCCCTTCCGAAGGACCTCGCCGACAAGCTGAAGAAGCACGGCGTCGACCCCGACAAGTGGAAGGACGGCGAGTGGAAGAACTGGGACAAGGACACCTGGCTCCGTGAGGCCGAGGACTTCGTCAACCCGGTGATCGAGGGGCTCTGGGACTCCCGGCGCATGCAGACGGCCAAGAGCCCGGACCAGACGATCGCCACCACGGCCGGCGCCGGCGGCAGCGACCCCGTGCCGCGGCCCGTCCAGGCCCAGCGCGAGAAGACGCCGTACCACCGCAACGCGGCCCCGGTCGGCAAGATCTTCTTCGACTCGCCGCAGGGCCACATGGTCTGCTCGGGCACGATCGTGAAGGACCCGCGCCGGCCCGGCAGGTCCAACATGGTCTGGACGGCCGGCCACTGCGTCCACGCCGGTCAGCGCGGCGGCTGGTACCGCAACATCACCTTCGTCCCCGCCTACAACGACCTCGGCAAGTCGCCGGCGGCGCTGCGCAACGCGCAGCCGCACGAGGAGGCGCCCTACGGCCAGTACTGGGCCGACTGGGCCGTCACCTCGGGCGAGTGGATCAACCGCGGCGGCACGAACGCCGCGTGGCCGTACGACTACGCCGTCCTGCACGTGCAGCCGGAGCGCGGCAAGAAGTCGCTGGAGGAGACGGTCGGCGCCGCGCTGGCGGTCGACTTCTCGGCTCCGACGGCCGCGCAGGCCGGGACGATCGGCGCCTGGGGCTACCCGTCGGCACCTCCGTACAACGGTCTGATCATGCACAAGTGCCTCGACCGTGCGAGCCGCATGACCACGACGCCCGCCACGCCCACCATGTACCGCATCGGCTGCACCATGACCGCCGGCTCCTCCGGCGGCGGCTGGTTCCGCGCGCTGCCGAACGGCAAGACCGTGCTGGTGTCGAACACCTCGATCGGCCCGGCCGGCGGCAACGGCTGGCTGGCCGGCCCGCAGCTCGGCAGGGGCGCGAAGGACGCGCACGAGATGGTGAGCAAGAAGTTCGCCCGCTGACCGAAGGCCCCCGACCGGCCTCAGGTCACCGCATGCGGAAGGCCCCGCCCCTCGACGAGGGGCGGGGCCTTCCGCATGAAGCGGATGTCCGAGCGGAGAGCCGTCAGTGCGCGGCCGGAACGAACGGCATCAGGAACGCCGCCAGCTCCTCGTGCACGCGCGCCTTGAGCAGCGTGCCCTCAGGCGTGTGCTCCTCGGAGAGCACCTCACCCTCGGCGTGCGCCCGCGAGACGAGACCGCCCTGGGTGTACGGCACGAGTGCCTCGATCTCGACCTGCGGCCGGGGCAGCTCGGCGTCGATGAGCAGGAGCAGCTCCTCGATGCCCTCGCCCGTACGCGCCGAGACGGCGATGGCGTGGCGCTCGGCCCGCATCAGCCGCTGCAGCACGAGCGGGTCGGCCGCGTCCGCCTTGTTGATGACCACGACCTCCGGCACGTTCACCGCGCCGACGTCGCGGAACACCTCGCGCACGGCCGCCAGCTGCTCCTCCGGAGCCGGGTGCGAGCCGTCCACCACGTGCAGGATGAGATCGGAGTCACCGACCTCCTCCATGGTGGAGCGGAACGCCTCGACCAGGTGGTGCGGCAGGTGCCGTACGAACCCGACGGTGTCGGCCAGCGTGTACAGCCGGCCGCTCGGGGTCTCGGCCCGGCGCACGGTCGGGTCGAGGGTGGCGAACAGTGCGTTCTCCACCAGCACGCCCGCGCCGGTCAGCCGGTTGAGCAGGGAGGACTTGCCGGCGTTGGTGTACCCGGCGATGGCGACCGACGGCACCTTGTGACGGCGCCGCTCCTGCCGCTTGATGTCGCGGCCGGTCTTCATGTCCGCGATCTCCCGGCGCATCTTCGCCATCTTCTCGCGGATCCGACGCCGGTCGGTCTCGATCTTGGTCTCACCGGGGCCACGGGTGGCCATGCCGCCACCGCCGCCGCCACCCATCTGACGGGAGAGCGACTGACCCCAGCCTCGCAGTCGCGGCAGCATGTACTGCATCTGCGCGAGCGCGACCTGCGCCTTGCCCTCTCGGGACTTGGCGTGCTGGGCGAAGATGTCCAGGATCAGGGCGGTCCGGTCGACCACCTTCACCTTGACGACGTCTTCGAGGGCGATGAGCTGGCCGGGGCTGAGCTCGCCGTCGCAGACGACGGTGTCGGCGCCGGTCTCGACCACGATGTCCCGCAGCTCGCGCGCCTTGCCCGATCCGATGAAGGTGGCCGGGTCCGGCTTGTCGCGGCGCTGGATCACGCCGTCGAGCACCAGGGCACCCGCCGTCTCGGCGAGAGCCGCCAGCTCCGCGAGGGAGTTCTCCGCGTCCTGAACGGTCCCCGAGGTCCATACGCCGACCAGCACCACGCGCTCCAGGCGCAGCTGCCGGTACTCGACCTCGGTGACGTCCTCGAGCTCGGTGGAGAGGCCCGCCACGCGGCGCAGAGCCGCGCGCTCGGAGCGGTCGAACTGATCGCCGTCCCGCTCCCCGTCGATCTCGTGGCTCCAGGCGACGTCCTCTTCCATCAGGGCATCGGCCCGAAGGCTCTCGGTGCGGCTCGTCTCGGCGAAGCTCTGCTCGTCCTGGGAAGGGGAAGAAGAGGAGGTCATTGGATCCTTACGTCGATAGGAAAGTCGTTACGTCGATCACAACGTGTGACGGCACCGAAGAATTCCCGGGCCGGCCGCGGCGTCGACCTGACGATGGTGACACGGTCGGCCCGGGCCCGTCACCCCGGTTTCGCGGCGCTCGGGGCGGCCGTGGCCGGCTGGCTGCGCCAGTCGGGGTGGCCGGGCATGGCGGGCGTCTTCCGGGCGTACAGCCAGCCGGCGAAGAACGAGGTGAGGTCGCGCTCGGCCACCGCGGAGGCCAGGGCCGTGAAGTCGGCGGTGGAGGCGGTCCCGTCGCGGTGCTCGCTCACCCAGCGGCGCTCCAGAAGCTGGAAGGCGTCCTTGCCGATCTCCTGGCGCAGCGCGTACAGGACCAGGGCGCTCCCGTCGTACACGACCGGCCGGAAGAGGCTGATCTTCTGGCCGGGCTTGGGGGGCTCGGGGGCCGCCGGAGGGCCGCCGGCGGCCCTCCACCGGTCGGATGCGGCGTACGCCGCCTTCATGCGCCGCTCCAGGGACTGCTTCGCGGTCTCCTCCGCGTACAGCGCCTCGTACCAGCTCGCGTGCCCCTCGTTGAGCCACAGGTCGGACCAGGTGCGGGGCGAGACGCTGTTGCCGAACCAGTGATGGGCCAGCTCGTGGACCATGATCGAGTCGACGTACCACTCGGGGAACGCGGGCTCCGTGAACAGTCTTCTCTCGAAGAGAGACAGGGTCTGGGTCTCCAGCTCGAAGCCGGTGTCCGCGTCCGCGACGAGGATGCCGTACGTCTCGAACGGGTACCGGCCGACCTGGCGCTCCATCCACTCCAGGTGGCCCGGGGTGCGCTTCAGCCAGGGCTCCATCAGCTCACGGTCGGCGGTCGGCACCACGTCCCGGAGGGGAAGGCCGTGGGTTCCCGTCCGGTGGACCACGGTGGTGCGCCCGATGGAGACCTGGGCGAGCTCGGTGGCCATCGGGTGTGCCGTGCGGTAGATCCAGGTGGTGGTGGCGCCGGCCGTGGTCCGACCCGCCGGCAGACCGTTGGCGACGGCTGTGAGGCCGCTGGGGGCGGTGATCCGGAAGGTGAAGTACGCCTTGTCGGCCGGGTGGTCGTTGGACGGGAAGACCCGGTGGGCGGCGTCGGCCTGGTTCGCCATGGCGAGGCCGTCGCCGGTGCGGACCCAGCCGCCGGAGGCGGCGGATCCGCCGGGGTCGCTGGTGTGGGCGACCTCGATGGTCAGGGCCTCGCCCTCCTCGGTCTCCCGGGCCGGCGTGATCACCAGGTCCTCGCCGCTGGTCACGAACTCGGCCGGTTCGCCGTCCACGGCGACGGAGCGGACCTTGCCGTGCGTGAAGTCCAGGTTGATCCGCTCCAGGTCGGCGGTGGTGAGCGCCTCGATCCGGGTCACGGCCTCGAGCGGGCGGGTGTTCTCCCCCTGATAGGTGAAGGCGATGTCGTACGAGAGGACGTCGTAACCCGGGTTTCCGAGGTGGGGGAAGAGGGGGTCCCCGATGCCGAGCGGCGCGGGCGCGAGGAGGGCGGCGGCGACGAGCCCGGCCGAGGCGGCGACCAGGACGGCGGAGCGCATCCACCGCGCGCGTGGGGAGGGATGACGGGGTGTGAGCGGCATGAGCTACGGCTACCAGTGCGCCCCGCGCTCCCCCGGGCGGCGCGCTCGCCGGCCACTCGAAGGGGGCACGGCCGGGTGCCCGCCGGAGTCAGTCCTCCTGGGACGCCGGGCGCCGGGCGCGGCTCACGTCGTAGACACCGGCCACGTCCCGCATGGCGCGCATGAGAGCGGGCAGCCCTGCCGCGTCCGGGAGTTGGAGGGTGTAGGTGTGCCGGACCCGCTGCTCGACGGGCGGTTCGACGGTCGCGGAGACGACGGCGACGCCCGCCGCGGCGATGGCCTCGGTGAGGTCCGCGAGGAGCCGGGGCCGGCCGAAGGACTCGGCGACGAGCGTGACGCGGCATTCGGCGGTGTCGCCCCAGTGGACGGTGACGGGTTCGCGCCCGAGCCGTCTCATGGTGTCGACGGCGGTGCAGCCGGTGCGGTGGACGGTGACGGACCCGCCGCGCACCTGGAAGCCGGTGATCTCGTCCGGGGGTACGGGGGTGCAGCAGCCCGCCGGCCGTACGGCGGTGGCCGGGGTGCCCGGCAGGTCGGCGAGGAGCCTGGCGCCGGAGCGGCGGTCGGCGGTGACGGAGGAGGGCGGCCGGGGGGCGGCGGAGGGCGCCTTCGCGGTCTCCGGGTGCGCCTGGAGCCATGCCGTGATCGCGATGCGCGCGGCGGGTGTACGGGCGTGCTCCAGCCACTCGGGGGACGGCCCGGAGGCGGTGTCCTGGGCCAGGAGCAGCTGCACGGTGTCGCCGTCGTTCAGGACCGTGCTGAGCGTCGCCAGGCGCCCGTTGACGCGTGCGCCGAGGCAGGCGTGCGCGGCCTCGCCGTGCTGCGCGTACGCGGCGTCGACGCAGCTCGCCCCGGCGGGCAGGCCGAGCGTCCCGCCGTCGGCGCGGAAGACGGTGATCTCCTGGTCCTCGGCGAGGTCCGCGCGCAGCGAGGTCCAGAAGGTGTCGGGATCGGGGGTGGCCTGCTGCCAGTCGAGCAGTCGGGAGAGCCAGCCGGGGCGGGTGGGGTCGGCGCGCTCTCCGTCCTCGGCCGGTTCGGCGGCGCCCTCCCCCGTCGCCGCGGGGACGTACGGGTTGCCGAGGGCGACGACTCCGGCCTCGGCGACCTTGTGCATCTGGTGCGTACGGATGAGGACTTCGGCGACGGCGCCGTCGGGGGCGGCGACGGCGGTGTGCAGCGACTGGTACAGGTTGAACTTGGGCGCCGCGATGAAGTCCTTGAACTCGGAGATCACCGGCGTGAAACAGGTGTGGAGCTCGCCGAGGACCGCGTAACAGTCGGCGTCCTCGCCCACGAGGACGAGGAGGCGGCCGAAGTCGCTGCCGCGCAGGTCGCCGCGCTTGAGCCGGACGCGGTGGACGGAGACGAAGTGCCGGGGTCTGACGAGGACTTCGGCGGCGATGCCCGCCTCGCGCAGGACGGCCGAGACGTGTTCGGCGATGGCGGCGAGCGCGTCGCCCGCGCCGGTGTTCTCGGCGATGAGGGCGCGGGTGTTCTCGTACTCCTCGGGGTGGAGGATCGCGAAGACGAGGTCCTCCAGCTCGGTCTTGAGCGCCTGGACGCCCAGCCGTTCGGCGAGCGGGATGAGGACGTCGCGGGTGACCTTGGCGATCCTGGCCTGTTTCTCGGGGCGCATCACCCCGAGGGTGCGCATGTTGTGGAGCCGGTCGGCGAGTTTGATCGACATGACCCGGACGTCGTTGCCGGTGGCGACGAGCATCTTGCGGAAGGTCTCGGGCTCGGCGGCTGCGCCGTAGTCGACCTTCTCCAGCTTGGTCACGCCGTCGACCAGATAGGCGACCTCGTCGCCGAACTCCTCGCGGACCTGATCGAGGGTCACCTCGGTGTCCTCCACGGTGTCGTGGAGGAGGGAGGCGGTCAAGGTCGTCGTCTCCGCACCGAGTTCGGCCAGGATGAGGGTGACCGCGAGCGGATGGGTGATGTACGGCTCGCCGCTCTTGCGGAACTGGCCGCGGTGCGAGGACTCGGCGAGGACGTACGCCCTGCGCAGCACGGCCAGGTCGGCGTCCGGGTGATGGGCGCGGTGGGCCTCGGCGACGTGCCCGATGGCGTCGGGCAGCCGGTCCCTCGTGGTGGGACCGAGCAGAGCGGCACGGCCCAGCCTGCGGAGATCGATCCTCGGACGGGCGCGCCTGCGGCTGGGAGCGTCGGGGCCCGTGGCCTCCGCTGCGTTCACAGGATTGGTGGCCTCTGCACTCATGGGCACCTCCGGCGGCGTCGACCGGCGGTGAGCGGGCAAGGCGTGCCCGCCGGGCCGGTGCTTGATGCTACCGACCCCACCACGTGGCGCAGTCGCGCTCTCGCCCAGCGTGAAACGGATCACCCATTCGAGGGAACGATCAGTCGTTGACTGTTTCGATTTCTCCGTCGGCGAGCCACGAAGGGTCGATCGTGCCCTCGGCGACGATCACGGCCGGGCCGGTCATCTCGATCTCGCCGTCGGGGTGCTCGGTGATGATCAGCGTGCCGCCGAGGACGTCGACGGTGTACGTGACGGGGGTGCCGGTCAGGGCGGGGTCGGCGCCGTCCCGGCGCGCGGCGGCCACGGCGACGGCGCACGCGCCCGTGCCGCAGGAGCGGGTTTCGGCGGCGCCGCGCTCGTGCACGCGCATGGCGACGTGGCGGGGGCCGCGGTCGGCGACGAACTCGATGTTCACGCCGTGCGGGTACACCTCGGCGGGGCTGTAGGGCGGCTCGGTGAAGAGGCTTCCCGCGTGGTCGAGGCTCTCCACGAAGGCGACGGCGTGCGGGTTGCCCATGTTCACGTTGCGGGCGGGCCAGCTGCGGCCGTCCACGGTGACGGTGACGCCGTCCTCGGGGAGCAGGGCGCGGCCCATGGAGACGGTGACGGAGCCGTCCTTGTCGAGGTGGACCCGCTTGACCCCGCCCCGGGTGGCGACGGCGACCTCGCCGGCGGTGACGTGGCCGGCGTGCTGCAGATAGCGGGCGAAGACGCGGACCCCGTTGCCGCACATCTCGGCGACCGATCCGTCCGCGTTGCGGTAGTCCATGAACCACTCGGCCTCGTCGGCCATGCCCCGGGCCTCGGGGTGGGCGGCACTGCGGACCACGTGCAGCAGCCCGTCGCCGCCGATCCCGGCGCGTCGGTCGCACAGCCGCGCGACGGCCGCGGCGGGCAGGTCGACGGCGTTGTCGGCGTCCGGAACGATCACGAAGTCGTTCTCGGTCCCGTGGCCCTTGAGGAAGGGGAGCGGCGAGGAGGTCTGCGTGCTGGTCACGGATCAACTCTACGGGTCGGGTCCGACAGCGGCCTCGACGGTCCACGGGGTGGGCGTCGAGGGGCTCAGGCCCAGGCCTCGGGGTCGGGCGTCGGGCGTCGGGCGTCGGGCGTCGGGCGTCGGGCGTCGGGCGTCGGGCGTCGGGCGTCGGGCGTCGGGCGTCGGGCGTCGGGCGTCGGGGGAGGCTGCCCGTCTGGTGGCCGTCAGCGGAGGCGGGCCACGCGCCAGACGGCCAGCGCCACCAGGAGCGCGCTGACGGAGACGTACAAGGCGATCACCCGCCAGTTCGGACGTTCGCCGGAGCCGCGGGCCGGCAGGCCGGGCCAGGTGTGGCCGACCTTGCGGGCGGCCATCATGCCCCAGCCGGCCGCGCAGCAGCTGATCAGAAGTCCCAGCATGGCGACGACGGCGCCGCCCTCGCCGGAACCGAAGGCGAGGGGGAAGGCGAACATCAGCGAGCCGACGGCGGCGAGGCCGACGATGGGCGCGAGCTGCCAGATCCGCAGGCGTCGCTGCGGCCGCAGTTCGACCTCGACCTCGCCGGTGTCGACCTCGACGGAGGTGCCTTCGGCGTCGTCGGGACCGTCCGGCGTCAAACCGGGCGCGTCACCCGCGCCTTCGCCGCGGACGGCGTCGTGCTGTTCTCTGTCGCGAGGGCCGGCCTCCATCGCCACGCGCCCTCCCAACTCGGACTCCACTTGGTCGATCGATGCTCGATGATGGCACGCCGAAGACCGCTGGAATGACGGGCGTGGCGTCCCGATGCCATCACGTGATCAGGCTGTGACCGCTCGTTCGACCAACGTCAGCGCCTCCCGGGGGAGTTCCCCCCGGTGGTCGGCGGCGCCGCTCAGCCAGTGGACCCGCGGGTCGCGCCGGAACCACGAGTCCTGACGGCGCGCGAAGCGCTTGGTGGCGCGTACGGTCTCCGCGCGCGCCTCGTCCTCGGTGCACTCCCCCGCGAGCGCGGCGAGGACCTGCTGATACCCGAGCGCGCGCGCCGCCGTGCGCCCCTCCCGCAGTCCGAGCGCCTCCAGCGTGCGCACCTCCTCCACGAGGCCGGCCTCCCACATCCGGTCCACGCGCGCGGTGATCCGTTCGTCGAGTTCGGGGCGCTCCACGTCCACACCGATCTGCACCGTGTCGTAGACCGAGTCCGGGCCGGGCAGGTTGGCCGTGAAGGGTTTGCCGGTGATCTCGATGACCTCCAGGGCGCGGACGATGCGGCGGCCGTTGCTCGGCAGGATCGCACGGGCGGCCTCGGGGTCGGCCGCGGCCAGGCGGGCGTGCAGAGCGCCGGAGCCCCGCTCCTCCAGTTCCGCCTCCAGGCGGGCCCGTACGGCAGGGTCGGTACCGGGGAACTCGAGGGCGTCGATGGCTCCGCGTACGTACAGGCCGGAGCCGCCGACCAGGACCGGTGTGCGGCCGGCGGCGAGCAGTCGGTCGATCTCCGCCCGGGCGAGTCGCTGGTATTCGGCGACGCTGGCGGCCTCCGTCACGTCCCAGATGTCGAGGAGGTGGTGCGGCACGCCGCCGCGCTCCTCGAGCGTCAGCTTGGCGGTACCGATGTCCATCCCTCGGTAGAGCTGCATCGAGTCGGCGTTGACGACCTCGCCGCCGAGCTGCTGGGCGAGGAAAACACCCAGATCGGACTTTCCGGCCGCTGTGGGACCGACGACGGCGATGACCCGCGGAGCGGGAGCTGCACTTCTCACCGCCCCAGTCTCGCAAACCTCTCGGCGGGTCCCCGAATGAGCGACGTGACGGCCCGCATCCGGGTTCGTTGCCAGTTGCGAGGTTCCGACCGCCGGTTTCCGTACCGGCTGCACCGGGTGGCGCAATGGGGCGCACCGGGCGCCGCGGGGCTTCTCCCACACGAGTACGCTATGGAGTGGAAATGGGCGTTTTTGCAATGTTTCGCCGCAAGGGCAAGGGAGCTGCCGAGGCGTCAACGGAGGAGGCCCAGGCCGTCACCCTGACGGGCGAAGCGGAGGGCGCGGAGGTTGCCACCGAGGCTCCCGACGCCGAGGCGGCGGAGGGTGCCGAGCGCGGGGAGACCGCCGCGGCGGCCGACGTGGTGGAGACGGCGGAGGCCGTGGAGATCCCGAAGCAGCAGTCGGCCGAGGAGGCCGCGGACAACGAGGCCGGCGAAAGCGCCCGGAAGTAGGTCCTGGACACAGGGCAGACGGCATACGGACTCACCGGAGGGAAGGTGACCCATGGGTCTCCTGGATTCACTGAAGGCCAAGCTCGCCCCGGCCAAGGAGAAGGTCTCCGACCTCGCCCAGCAGCACGGGGACAAGATCGACCACGGCCTGGAGAAGGCCGCGAAGCTGGTCGACGAGAAGACCAAGGGCAAGTACAGCGACAAGATCGAATCGGGTACCGGCAAGGCCAAGAACGCGCTGGACCGGATCGCCCACAAGGACGGCGACGCGAAGGGCGAAGGCCCGACGCCGCCACCGGCCGCCTGAGGCCCGGCCGCCTCACCTGAACGACCCTCCGCACGGCGGACGGCCGCGGAGCGCTTCGCTCCGCGGCCGTCCGCCGTTCCGCGTTCGTCGTTCGTCGTTCCTCCTACGACCAGGCGGCGACGATGTAGCCGACGCCGTAGGGGGCGTCCTCGTACAGGAGCCTGCCTTCGAGGCCCGCGTCTTCGGCGGCGCCGGCGAGAACCTGCCAGGGGGCCCGGCCGGCCGCCTTCAGCTCGTGGGCGAGTTCGGCGTCGATCG
The DNA here is from genome assembly GCF_043078785.1 of Streptomyces sp. NPDC015346. Classification (NCBI taxonomy): domain Bacteria; kingdom Bacillati; phylum Actinomycetota; class Actinomycetes; order Kitasatosporales; family Streptomycetaceae; genus Streptomyces; species Streptomyces sp. NPDC015346. Next base: position 1,049,251 of record NZ_JBIBTW010000002.1, read on the forward strand.
CCCGCAGGGCGTCCAGGTCCGCCGCGCCGAGTGCCCGGGCGGCCTCGGCGTCGAAGGGGGCGGCGCGCTCGTCCAGATAGCCGGGCGCCTTGAGGGTCCGGCAGGCCGATCCGTCGCCCATCACGAGAAGCGCCACGCGGTCGGCGGACGCGGCGAGCTCACGGCCCGTGGCGGTGCACCGGGCCGCCTCCAGCCGCTCCGGGACGCCGATTCCCTCGATCGGCTCGTCGGCCCAGCGGGCGCGGTCCAGCAGCCATGCGCCGACGGCGAGGGAGGCGGGCAGCGGGCGCTCTCCCGCCGGTCCGGCACCGAGCCGCACGGAGAGATCGACGCCGAAACCGGCGAAGCCTCCGACGGAACCGGCGGGGAAGGTCTCGACGGCGCCCCGGTCGGTGGGCCCGACGACGTACAGCCGGTCGGGCCTGGACGCGGCCAGGAGCCCGGTGGCGTCGGAACACGCCGTCCGCGCTCTGTCGAGCTCGTCGGCGGCCCCCGCAGCCACCTCGGGCACGAGCAGGGGTGGGCAGGGACAGACGGCTGCGGCGACAAGCATGATCCGCAGCCTACTGCGACGTCAGGCGGTCAGTGGCTTCCGCAGGCGGGGGCCACGGCCTCGGGAAGCGGCTCCGGGACACCGATCTTCGGCAGCCCCAGCAGGACCCCCGCCGGCTTGGCGGCGGCCGCGGTGGTGCGCTTCTCCCAGGCGTCGCCGGCGCGGGTACGGCGTACCGACGCCGTCGGGCCCTCGGCGAGCAGGTGGTGCGGGGCGGCGTACGTGATCTCGGCGGTCACCACGTCGCCGGGGCGGACCTCCTGCTCCGGCTTGGTGAAGTGGACGAGCCGGTTGTCGGGGGCCCGACCGGAAAGCCGGTGCGTGGCGCCGTCCTTGCGGCCCTCGCCCTCGGCGACCATGACCTCCAGCGTCCGGCCGACCTGCTTCTTGTTCTCCTCCCAGGAGATCTCCTCCTGGAGGGCGACGAGACGTTCGTAGCGCGCCTGCACGACCTCCTTGGGGATCTGCCCGTCCATCTCGGCGGCGGGGGTGCCGGGGCGCTTGGAGTACTGGAAGGTGAAGGCGTTGGCGAACCGTGCCTCGCGGACCGTGTGCATCGTCTGCTCGAAGTCCTCCTCGGTCTCGCCCGGGAAGCCCACGATGATGTCCGTGGAGATCGCGGCGTGTGGGATGGCCGCCCGCACCTTCTCGATGATGCCGAGGAAACGCTCCTGCCGGTACGAGCGGCGCATCGCCTTCAGGACGGTGTCCGAACCCGACTGCAGCGGCATGTGCAGCTGCGGCATGACGTTCGGCGTCTCGGCCATCGCCGCGATGACGTCGTCCGTGAAGTCACGGGGGTGCGGCGAGGTGAAGCGGACGCGCTCCAGTCCCTCGATGTTCCCGCAGGCGCGCAGCAGCTTGGAGAAGGCCTCGCGGTCGCCGATGTCGGAGCCGTACGCGTTGACGTTCTGGCCGAGCAGGGTGATCTCGGAGACGCCCTCGGCGACGAGGGCCTCGATCTCGGCGAGGATGTCGCCGGGGCGGCGGTCCTTCTCCTTGCCGCGCAGGGCCGGGACGATGCAGAAGGTGCAGGTGTTGTTGCAGCCGACGGAGATCGAGACCCAGGCGGCGTACGCGGACTCGCGGCGGGTCGGCAGCGTGGAGGGGAAGGCCTCCAGCGACTCGGCGATCTCGATCTGCGCCTCTTCCTGGATGCGGGCGCGCTCCAGGAGGACCGGCAGCTTGCCGATGTTGTGGGTGCCGAAGACGACGTCGACCCAGGGGGCCTTCTTGACGATGGTCTCGCGGTCCTTCTGCGCGAGACAGCCGCCGACGGCGATCTGCATGCCGGGGCGCGTGGTCTTCATGGGAGCGAGCCGGCCGAGGTTGCCGTACAGCTTGTTGTCGGCGTTCTCGCGGACGGCGCAGGTGTTGAAGACGACGACGTCGGCGTCACCGTCGGAGCCCTCGGGGGCTCGGACGTAGCCGGCGTCTTCCAGCAGACCGGAGAGCCGCTCGGAGTCGTGGACGTTCATCTGGCACCCGTAGGTGCGCACTTCGTAGGTTCGCTGGACGTCCACTGCCTGGCTCCGGTCGCTGCTGGTCATGGGACAAGGGTATGCGGTGCCCGGTGCTCGCCCCGCCCCGAGCCGTCCCCCGCCCTCCGCGCCCGTCAGCGGGTGGCGGCGGCCGCCGCCTCGACGGCGGTGGCGAGCTGGGACAGGAGGGTGCCCGCGTCCGGCCGGAGTGCGCCGCCGAAGGCCGCGGAGCCGATGGTGAAGGCGTCCGCACCGGCGGCGGCGAGGGCGGCTATCTGCTCGGCGGTCGTGATGCTGCCGGCCACCACAAGGCGGCCGGTGGTGGCGGCGCGGGCGGCACGGACGAGGTCGAGCGGGTCGGCGTCGACGGCCCGGTGGGCGAGGAGGTCGACTCCGGCGCAGCCCGCCGCCTCGGCCCGGCGGCAGTCGGCGGCGATGCGCGCCGGGTCTCCGGCCAGGCGGGTGGGGTGGCCGTGCGGCCCGCCGGCGAAGGGGAGGTACTCGATGCCCGTGCCGGCGAGCAGGGTGAGCGTCTCCTCGATCCAGGTGCCGCCCATGAGCCGGTCGACGCCGAGGTCTACGGCGGTTTTCACCGAGGCGAGTGCCTCGTCACGCGTGGTGCTGACCACTTCGAGGTAACTGGTGGCGCCCATGTCCTTGATCCGCCGGTGGAGCCGGGCGAGTGTTCCGTGATCGACGCCGACGTCCTTGAACCCGATGTGGCCGATGTGACCGATGTGACCGGTGGCGAGCTGACCGACGGCGTCGAGGACGTCGAGGCAGTCCGTGACGGTCCTGTCGTCACGGGTGAGCATGAAGATGAAGTCCACAAGGGTCCTCCGGGTCGTGAGCTGTTGCCGGGGCGGGGGCCGGGGCCGAGGCCGAGGGGCGGGTCGCGGCCAGTTCGTCGGCGTGGTGCAGGGCGGTGAGGAGGCTGGTGTGGTCGGCGGTGCCCTGGCCCGCGATGTCGAAGGCGGTCCCGTGGTCGACGCTGGTGCGCACGAAGGGCAGGCCGATGGTGATATTCACGCCCTGTTCCAGGCCCAGGTACTTGACGGGGATCAGCCCCTGGTCGTGGTACTGGGCGACGACGGCGTCGAACTCTCCGGCGCGGGCCCGCATGAAGACCGTGTCGGCGGGCCAGGGTCCGCTGGCGTCGATGCCTTCACGCCGGGCGGCTCGGACGGCCGGTTCGAGGATGTCGAGGTCCTCGCGTCCGAAGAGGCCGTTCTCCCCCGCGTGCGGGTTGAGGGCGGCGACGGCGATGCGCGGACGGGCACCGGCCGCTCCGCCGCGCGCGAGGGTGCGGTGGGTAAGCCGGATGATCTCCAGCTCGCGGGCTGTCGTGAGCGAGTCCAGAGCCGTACGCAGCGACTGGTGGACGGTGACGAGGACGACCCGGAGGTCGTCGTTGGCCATCATCATCGCGTAGTCCCTGGTGCCCGAGAGCTCGGCCAGGATCTCTGTGTGCCCCGGGTAGGGCAGTCCGGCCAGTCGCAGCGCCTCCTTGCTGATCGGTGCCGTGGTGAGGGCGCGGATCTCGCCGCGGAGCGCGAGCTCGATGCCCCGGCGCACGTACCGGAAGGAGGCGGCACCGGCGCGGGCGTCCACCGTGCCGAGCGTCAGGTCGGGTGGCAGCGCCCCCTCGGCATCGGTGAGGACCTCCAGCACACCGGGTGCGGGGGCGGCGTCGGCGATCGAGGCGACGGGCCGCACGGTCAGTTCCGTGCCGGTCGTGCGGCAGGCCCGGGCGAGGGTGGCCGGGTCGCCGATGACGACGACGGGAACCCGGCGCCGCGGGTCCGCGTACGCCTTGACGGTGATCTCGGGCCCGATGCCGTTCGGGTCGCCCATGGTGACGGCGATGGGGTTCACGCGTCGCCTCCCGTTCCCTGACCGGTGTGATCGGTGCCGCCTGCGGTGAGGAGCCGGCACAGCCGGTCGAGCGTCGTGCGGTCACCGAATCCGCCCGCCTTGATCAGGACGGGGAGGGTCGGCGGGCCGAGCAGCAGGCCGCGGGCGACGCCGGGCTCCGGCTCGTCGTACAGCTCGAGGCCGGCCGTTCCGAGCGCTTCGAGCACCATGACGGCGGTCTCCCCACCCGTCAGGACCAGCCCGTCGACCGCCCCGTCAGACACCAGTTCCCGCACCACCCGGGCGAGGTCGCGCGAGAGCGTGTCGGAGGCGGCGGGAGCACGGCGCCCGTCCGGGGTGTGGACCACCAGGATCGGCGCGGAGGTTCGCCGCAGGAGGTCGACGGCCGCGGCGGGGTCGTCGCTGTCCGCGCAGGCCACGCCCTGCCGTGCGCGCAGCGGTTCCAGTTGGCGCCGGGACGCGGGATGCGCGCTGCCGACGGCGATCAGCGGGCGGTGGACGGCGGGCAGGCGGGGTGGCGCGGCGGCGGGGGTACGGGGATGGCGACGGGCCAGGGCCGCGGCGAGCCCCGGAGAGCCGACCCAGAGCACGTCCCCGGGCCGGGGGACCGAGGAGACCAGGCGGTCGAGATCGGCATCGGTGGCGGCCGAGCAGACGAAGAGGCCGCCCTTGCCGATCAGGTCGGGCAGCCGCCCCAGCTCGTCCGGTTCGACGACGGCGGCTTCCGGCAGGAGGTCCCTGAGATCCGAGGTGCGCACGGGATGCGCCGGGTCGCGCGCGAAGTCGGTCTCGTGCACCGGCACACCATGGACGTGCTGGACGCCGCGCACCGTGGTCCGGCCCTCCGCGGGGAAGGCGGGGGCGATCACGACGGACCGCCGCCCCGATCCCGCGTGCGCGGCGCGGATCTCCGCCGCGAGATGGCCCCGCAGCGTGGAGTCGACCGTCTTCAGGAGCAGTCCGGCGCCGGCGAACGCCCGGGCGGCCCGCTCCGTCCGGCGCACGGCCTCCGCCTCCGCCAGCAGCCGGCTGCCGAGATCGACGGCGATCACACCCTCGGCCCCGTGCGGGGAGGTCTCGGGAGTCCCGTCGGCCTCGGGGGTTGGAGGAATCCCCGGAGTCCCAGGTGTGTGGAGCAGGGCGCGGGCCCGATGGCCCGCTCTGCGGAACGGCGCCGCCCCGTCGCCCGCACTGGTCAGGTCGTCCGCGAGGACGGCGACGCTCGCCACGGAATCGGCCCGTGCGGCTGCCTGGTCCTCAGCCGCCGACATACACATACGCCGCGAATCCAGCCTCATGCCGTGTCACCCTCCCCGATCGCCCGTCGTGACGACATCAACACTGGCGTTCGGAAAGCCGCTGGACAAGCGATTCCTTCTCACGGCATCTGTGAGTAGATTTCACACATGCGCTGGCCCGACCTCCCTCCGCTGAACTCCCTGCTCCCCTTCGAAGCGACCGTGCGGCACGCGAGCATGACCCGGGCCGCCCAAGAGCTCCATGTCACCCACGGCGCGGTCAGCCGCCAGATCCAGTCGCTGGAAAAAGCCCTGGGCACCACGCTCTTCGAGCGCGGGACCCGGTCGCTGCGACCGACCGCGCAGGCCCGCCACCTCGCCGCGGCCGTCCGTGACGCGCTCGACCAGGTCGACGCGGCCGCCCGGGAGGTCTCGCGCCGGGAGCGCGGAGGGCCGCTGGCGCTGTCCTGCGAACCGACCCTGCTGATGCGCTGGCTGATCCCACGCCTCCCGGACCTGGCCTCCCAGGTGCCCGGCCTCACCGTGCACCTCTCGGCGGGCGGCGGTCCCGTCTCCTTCGAACGGGACCCCATCGACGTGGCCCTGCGCCGCGACGACTTTCCCGTGCCCGAGACGGTGAGCCGGGCGCCGCTCTTCACCGAGCGGATCGGTCCGGTGTGCAGCCCTGAGCTGGCGGCGCGGATCACCGCGGCGGCGTCCCGCTCCCGGGCGGAGTGCTTCGCCGGCCTGACGATCCTCCACACCAGCACCCGGCCCGGGGCATGGGACGACTGGCGGCGGATCACCCGCACCCGCGTCGAGGGCGCCGCGGAGCAGACCTTCGAGCACTTCTACCTGGCGCTGCAGGCCGCCGTCGCGGGCGTCGGCGTCGCCATCGGCCCGTACGCGCTCGTGCACGACGATCTGCTCCGTGGGCAGCTGGTGGCGCCCTTCGGCCTCGTCGCCGACGGCACCGGCTACCACCTGCTCAGCCCGAGGCCGCCCGAGCAGGACAGCCGCATCGCTCTCCTCCTCGGCTGGCTGCGGAGCCAGGCGGCCCAGTTGTGACGCCATGGGCGGGCCGACGCGGTCCTCGCCACCAAGGCCTCATCGGCACGCCCTGGCCAGCACGGGGCGTGAGCTGGCAGGATCGCGCCATGCTCGCCTCCCTGTCCCGCGTCGCCCGTAGCCGCCTCCTGCAGGTGTCGGCGGCGCTGCTCGTGGTGGGCGGGCTGCTGATCTGGTGGCTCGTTCCGTTCGGCAAGCAGACACCGAGCGGCCACGTCACCTTCAGTACGGGCGTGCCCACCGGCGTCTACCAGCGTTACGGGAAGCTGTTGCGGGAGGCGCTCGCCCGCGACCTGCCGGATGTGTCGATAACGCTCAAGAACAGCGAGGGCTCGCAGCAGAACCTCGCCCGCCTTGCCTCCGGCGAGGCGGACTTCACCATCGCCACGGCCGATGCCGTGGCCCAGTACCAGAGGGACCGGAAACCCGGCTTCGAACGGCTGCGCGGCTGTGCCCGCCTCTACGACGACTACCTGCAGCTGGTGGTCCGTAAGGGATCCGCCGTACGCTCCGTGGCCGATCTGCGCGGGCTGCGGGTCGGCGTCGGCCAGGAGGGCTCCGGCGTCCGGCTCATCGCGGACCGGGTCCTCGCGGCGGGCGGCCTCACTCCCGACGTCGACATCCAGCCGGTCTCGGCGGGCATCGACACCATGCCGGCCCTTCTGGAGCAGGGGCGGCTGGACGCGTTCTTCTGGTCCGGCGGCCTGCCCACCCATGCCGTGCAGACCCTCTCCGAGCGCCTTCCGGTACGGCTCGTACCGCTGGACGCGGCCCTGGTGGACAACCTCCACGACGTCAGCGAGTCCACCCGCCACTACCGCTCGGCGGTCATCCCGGCGGACGCCTACACCAAGGCCCAGAACGGGCAGCCGGTGAAGACCCTGGCCGTGGCGAACCTCCTGGTCACGACGGCCACCGCCGATCCGGCACTGGTGGAGGGTTTCACCCGTACCGTGATCAGAAGCCGGGACCGGATCGGCAGCCAGGTCCACCCCGCGCAACTGGTGGATCTGCGGACCGCCATCTATACCGAACCGCTGACGCTCCACGAGGGCGCGCGGCGCTATTACCGCTCGGTGAAGCCGTAGCCGTAGCCCTAGCCCTAGCCGTGGCCGTAGCCGTAGGGGCCGCCGACGCCGAAGGGCGCCCTTAGAGACTCTCGGAACGCCCTCAGCGCCCTCAGCGCCCCTGCGGCGCCGTCCGCGGCACCGTGACCGTCACCCGCAGCCCGTGCGGTTCGTTCGGCGCGTAGTCGATCGAGGCGCCGCCCGCCGCCAGCAGCACCCGGGAGATGGACAGACCGAGGCCGGACCCCTTGACGTTCTGGTGGCGGTTGCTGCGCCAGAAGCGGTCCCCGACCCGTTCCAGCTCCTCGCTCGTGAGCCCTGGCCCGTGGTCCGCGACCACGATCGTGCAGGTGTCTCCCTCGGACGCCACGGTGACGGTGACCTCCTCGCCGGCCGGCGTGAACTTCAGCGCGTTGTCGATCACCGCGTCCAGGGCGCTGGAGAGCGCCACCGGGTCCGCCCACGCCGTCACCGCCCGGCCGTCCCCGACCAGCCGGACGCCCTTCTCCTCGGCGAGGGGGCGCCAGGCGGCGATCCGTTCGGCCGACAGGGCGCCGATGTCGGTGAGCCGCAGGTCGGCGGCGGCGTGCTCGGCGAGCGCGAGGTCGAGCAGGTCGTCGAGGACCTGTGCGAGCCGCTTGCCCTCGGTACGTACGGAGGCGATCTCCTCGTTGCCCTCGGGGAGTTCGAGGGCGAGCAGCTCGATGCGCAGCAGCAGCGCGGAGAGCGGGTTGCGCAACTGGTGGGAGGCGTCGGCGACGAAGGCCCGCTGCTGTTCGAGGACGTCTTCGACGTTGTCGGCCATCTCGTTGAAGGAGCGGGCCAGGCGGCGCAGTTCGGGCGGTCCGCCGGCCGCGGCGACCCGGGACTTCATCCGGCCGGTGGCGATGTCGTGGGTGACGGCGTCGAGCACGCGAACCGGTCGCAGCACCCATCCGGTGAGCCGGAAGGCGGCTCCGACGGCGAGCAGCATCGCGGCGGACTCGCCCGCCGCGATGATCAGCCAGCCGGCCAGGATGCGGGAACGCAGCTGCCCGGTGGGCGAGTCGGTGACCACGACGGCGACGACGTCGCCGTCGCGTACGACCGGCGAGGCGATGGTGAGGCGGGCGTCCGGCTGCCACGGCCAGACCTGCGGCGGGTCATGGCTGCGGCGACCGAGCAGCGCCTCCTTGAACGCCCGGCGGCCCTCCCCCTCCGAGGGGACCACCCAGTCCTCGGGCGCGGCGGCCATGGCACGGTTGTCGCGGTAGAAGATCCCGGCACGAATGCCGTAGACGTCGTGGTAACTGGCGAGTTCGCCGCGGAGCGTCGTACGGCGCTCGTCCGGGCCGGCGTCGGACTCGCTGACGAACTGGGCGAGCGCGGCGAACCGCGCCCCGTCGTCGAGCCGGTCGACGACCACACGCTGCTGCTCGGAGGCGGCGAGGCTGGCGGCGAGCGGGAAGCCGAGCGCGAGCAGCACACCGGCCATCAGGACGATGAGGAGCGGGAGGAGACGCGTACGCACGTGAGGTCCGTTGTCCGGGCGGTTACGCGGCCGGGGCGACCAGGCGGTAGCCGACGCCGCGCACGGTCTCGATCAGGGCGGGCATCCGCAGCTTGGAACGGAGTGAGGCGACGTGCACCTCGAGCGTGCGGCCGGTCCCCTCCCAGCTGGTGCGCCAGACCTCGCTGATGATCTGCTCGCGCCGGAAGACCACGCCGGGCCGCTGGGCGAGCAGCGCGAGCAGGTCGAACTCCTTGCGGGTGAGCTGGACCGGGGCGCCGTCGACGCTGACCCGGCGGGTGGGCAGCTCGATGACGACGGAGCCGAGCCGGAGCGCCGCGTCGTCGCCGGACCCGCCGGATTCCTCGCTTCCGGCGGCACGCCGGCTGACCGCGTGGATCCGGGCGAGCAGCTCCCCGGTGTCGTACGGCTTGACGACGTAGTCGTCGGCCCCGAGGTTGAGCCCGTGTATGCGCGAACGCACGTCGGCCCGCGCGGTCACCATGATCACCGGGGTGGTGGTGAGCTTACGGATGCGGCCGCAGACCTGATAGCCGTCCTGATCGGGCAGACCGAGGTCGAGCAGGATCACTCCGTACGAAGGGCGCTCGCCGTGCGCCGCCGGGAGCACCGCCTGGAGCGCCTCCTCGCCGTTACGGGCGTGCGTGACCGTGAACCCGTGCTTCGCCAGTACGGCGGACAGGGCCGCGGCGACGTGATCGTCGTCCTCGACGAGCAGCAGTCTCATGACCCTCCTCCTGCGTGCCGGGGGACAGAACCGGGCGGTCGGGCCGGACGCTGTCGCATGTGCTGACGCTGACGCATGTGCTGATGATGACCCCCTGTGTACCAGCTGGGCACCAGGGCATGAACGCTGATCGTCGGCGTCACAGTCAAGTGTCCCCCCGTTACCCGGGCGTTTCCGTTATGGACCCGGTACGCGTGCGCCGCCCCGTTCACCCAGTGTGTCCGGTTGCGGCCGGATCGTTATCCTCAATTTCCGCTCAGATGTAATGACGCTCGTCCTACCGCGTGCCTAGTGTCCTCCCCAACCGAGGAGGACGGAGCAAGAAGCCGATGAGCGGAGTGTCAGTGACCAAGGGCTCGAAGGACGCCGTACCGGCGGCGGGCGACCTGGTCGTGCTGTCCAACGTGAACAAGCACTTCGGCGCGCTGCATGTGCTCCAGGACATCGACCTGACGATCGCCCGTGGCGAGGTCGTGGTCGTCATCGGACCCTCCGGGTCCGGCAAGTCCACACTGTGCCGCACCATCAACCGCCTGGAGACGATCGACTCCGGCACCATCACCATCGACGACCGGCCGCTGCCCCAGGAGGGCAAGGAGCTGGCCCGGCTGCGCGCCGACGTCGGCATGGTCTTCCAGTCCTTCAATCTCTTCGCGCACAAGACCGTGCTCGAGAACGTCATGCTGGGCCAGGTCAAGGTCCGCAGGACGGAGAAGAAGGCCGCCGAGGCCAAGGCCCGCGCGCTGCTCGACCGGGTGGGTGTCGGCACCCAGGCGGACAAGTACCCGGCGCAGCTCTCCGGCGGACAGCAGCAGCGTGTCGCGATCGCGCGCGCGCTGGCCATGGACCCCAAGGTCATGCTGTTCGACGAGCCGACCTCGGCACTCGACCCCGAGATGATCAACGAGGTTCTCGAGGTCATGCAGCAACTGGCGCGCGACGGCATGACGATGGTCGTCGTCACCCACGAGATGGGCTTCGCGCGCTCCGCCGCCAACCGCGTCGTGTTCATGGCCGACGGCAAGATCGTCGAACAGGCCACGCCCGAGGAGTTCTTCAGCAACCCCCGAAGTGACCGGGCCAAGGACTTCCTTTCGAAAATCCTGCACCACTGACGACGGTCATCCCCCATGCTTCACCTGCCGATCAACAACCCACGAACAAAGGGATGTTCACCATGAAGCTCCGCAAGTCCGCGGCCGTGGCCGTCGCCGTGCTCGCCCTGACCGCGACCGCCTGTGGTGGCAAGGAGGGCTCCGCCGGCGACAAGCCCGCCGTGAAGCCCGGCGACTCCAGCGCCCCGCAGCTCCCCAAGTACATCGTCGCCAGCGACGTGAAGCTGGACTCGCCCACCTTCAAGGAGGCGCAGAAGCGCGGCAAGCTGATCATCGGTTCCAAGGCCGACCAGCCGTACCTCGGCTTCGAGGACCAGGCGACCAAGGAGCGGTCCGGCTTCGACGTCGAGATCGCCAAGATGATCGCGGCGGAGCTGGGCTTCACGGAGGACAAGATCGAGTGGATGACCGTCGACTCGAAGTCCCGTGAGTCGACGATCTCGCTCGGCAAGATCGACTACTACGTCGGTACGTACACGATCAACGACAAGCGCAAGGCGCTCGTCGGCTTCGCCGGTCCGTACTACAAGGCCGGCGCCGACCTCCTGGTCCGCAAGGACGAGACCGCGATCACGGGTCCGGAGAGCCTCAAGGGCAAGAAGGTCTGCTCCATCACGGGCTCGACCCCGCTGCAGGAGATCAAGAAGCCCGAGTACGGTGCCCAGACCGTCGAGCTCGGCAAGTACTCCGACTGCGTGCAGCAGCTGCTCACCAAGCAGGTCGACGCCGTCACCACGGACGACTCGATCCTCAAGGGCTACGCCGCCGCCAACGCCGGCAAGCTCAAGGTCGTGGGCAAGCCGTTCACCGAGGAGCCCTACGGCATCGGCCTGAACAAGGACGACAAGGTCCTGCGTACCAAGATCAACGACATCCTCGAGAAGAACATCAAGGACGGCACGTACAAGAAGATCTACGAGGCGACTCTGGGTCTGTCGGGCTCCGCGTACGTCGCGCCGCCGGCGATCAACCGCTACTGATCCTCGCCTGGACGCGGGCGCCCCGTACGGACGTACGGGGCGCCGCTCCCTGCCCGTATGCCCTTGAAGCACCCGTAAGCCCTTGACGCACCCGTAAGTCTGCCCGCAGGCGCCGCCTGCAAGACCGCCGCTGACCGCCGACGCGGAGACCTCATGAACGTACTGCTCGACCATTTCCCGGAGTTCCGCGACGGCTTCATAGGAACCGTGTCGATCACCGCCGTCAGCTCGGTCATCGCGCTGGTCCTCGGCGTCCTCGTCGCCGGCTTCCGGGTCTCGCCCGTCCCGCCCCTGCGCTTCTTCGGCACCCTCTGGGTCAATCTGCTGCGCAACACCCCGCTGACGCTGCTCTTCCTCGTCTCGTTCTTCGTGGTCCCGGAGATCCTCTTCCCGGGCATGAGCCCGTTCGTGCTCGGGGCGCTCGCGCTGGGCTTCTACACCTCGGCCTTCGTCGCCGAGGCCGTCCGCTCCGGCATCAGCACCGTGCCGCTCGGCCAGGCCGAGGCCGCCCGTTCGCTCGGCATGACGTTCTCGCAGACGCTGCGGATGATCGTGCTGCCGCAGGCGACCCGCACCGTGCTGCCCCCGCTGAGCTCGATCTTCATCGCGCTCACCAAGAACTCGGCCATCGCCGGCGCCTTCAGCGTCACCGAGCTCTTCGGCTGGCAGACGCTGATGAGCGAGCAGGGCTACGCGATCGGCCCGATCTTCGTCTGGGTGGCCGCCGCGTACCTGGTCGTCACCTTCACCATCAGCGGGATCTTCCGTCTCCTTGAGCGCCGCATGGAGGTCGCCCGATGAGTGCCAGTGTTCTCTTCGACACGCCGGGCCCCAAGGCGCGTGCCCGCAACCGGATCTACGCGGTCCTGGGCACGGTCGCCATCGTCGCGCTGCTCGCCGTGAGCGTGATCAGGCTGAGCGACAAGGGCCATCTCGACCCCGCGATGTGGGACATCTTCAACTACGCGGGCATCCGGCAGAACATCGCCGACGCCCTCCTGGCCACCCTGAAGGCGTTCGGTCTCGCGGCCGTCGGCTCGCTCGTCCTCGGTGTGCTGCTCGCCGTCGCCCGGCTCTCGGACCACGCCCCGATCCGCATCGTGGCCACGGGGTTCATCGAGGTCTTCCGCTCCATCCCGCTGCTGATCACGATCTACGCCGTCTGGGTCGGGTTCCTCGTCGACTACTCGATGTGGGCCCTCGCCATCGGCCTGTCGATCTACAACGGCTGTGTGCAGGCCGAGGTGCTGCGCGCCGGCGTCAACTCGGTCCCCAAGGGCCAGCGCGAGGCGGCGTACGCACTGGGCATGACGAAGACGCAGGTGATGACGACCGTCCTGATGCCGCAGGCGGTCAGGGCGATGCTGCCGACGATCATCAGCCAGCTGGTGGTCACCCTGAAGGACACCTCGCTCGGTTTCGTCATCCTCTATCCCGAACTGCTCTACTCGGCCCGGCTGATCGCCTCCAACACGCAGGTCAACGGCCAGTACCCGTACGTCTCCACCATCGTGGTCTTCGGCGTCATCTACATCGCGCTGTGCGTGGTGCTCTCCGCGCTGGCCACCTGGATCGAGAAGCGGGGGCGCCGGGCGAAGACGGGGATCGTCGTCCCGGACGCCGCCGCGAAGCAGGTCGTGCTCGGCGCCGACGCCGGTCAGGCCTTCGGGAACACGGCGGGCGGTGCCGACGGCACCGACGGGCCCGGTATCACGAAGAACTGACAGTATGTGACATCATCCGGGGGCAGTGGCGGTCGCGCCGCTGCCCCCGTCGCTTGACGCAAGCACCCGCAATGGGTTGCATACGTTCTGTGATCACGCACCGGGCTCGCGCCACACTTCGCTGTGCTACCCGCATGACCGAACGGCCTTCAGGAGCCGCGCCGTGGACCCGGTGATCATCGTCGGCGCGGGGCCCGTGGGCCTCGCGCTCTCCCTTGCCCTGGCCTCGCAGGGCGTGCCCAGCGTCGTCCTCGACGAGGGGCCCGGCAAGGAGGAGCCACGCCCCGCCCGAACGGTCGTGCTGCGCGCCGACATGGCCGCGATGATGGAGCGGCTCGGCTGCACCACCCTGCGTGACGAAGGGGTCAGGTGGGTCGGCTGGCGTTCCATGCGACGCAAGCAACAGATGAGGCACATCGAGCTGGATCTCGGCCTCGGCGGTACGGAGAGTGACGGTGGCGGCGGCCCGGCGGCTCCGCTGCACATCCCCCAGCACGCCCTCGCCCGGGGTCTTCGCGACGCGATCGCCGGGCAGGAACTCGTCCACCTCGTCACCGAGGCCCGGCTCGACGCGATCGAGCAGGACGCCGACGGGATCACCGCCCACACCCGCGGCCCCGGCGGGACGTGGTGGCGCGGCAGCCATCTGGTCGGCTGCGACGGCGCCCGCTCGACCGTGCGCAAACTGCTCTCCGTCCGCTTTCCCGGGCGCACGGCGGTGGAACGGCACGCGGTCGCCGCGCTGCGGACCGAACTTCCCTGGGCAGGCGAGGCCCTGTTGCACCGTCAGCCGCCGTGGCGCGGCGGCGGCGACGAGATCACGGCCCGCCCGCTGCCCGACGGGGTCTGGCGGATCGACTGGCTGCTGCCGCCGCGCGGAGACCTCGTCACCCCCGATGCCCTGGTCACCAAGATCCGCGACACGCTGGCGGGCTGGTGCGGCGGCGAGACCCCGCCGTACGAACTGATCGACACCGGTGTCCACACGCTGCACCACCGGCTCGCCCGGCGCTGGCGGATCGACCGGGTCTTCCTCGCGGGCGACGCGGCACATCTGCTCGGCGCGGTCGGCACCCAGGGCGTCGACGAAGGCCTGCGGGACGCCGACAACCTGGCCTGGAAGCTGGCCCACGCCTGGCACCACGGGGCGTCCGACATGCTGCTCGACAGCTACCAGAGCGAGCGCCGGGCCGCCGTCGCCTCCCGGCTGCGGGCCGCCGACCAGTCCCTGCCCGTCCTGCGCGGCGGTGGCGGCCTGCGGACGTACATCCCCGGTGGTACGCGCGGACACGACAGCCTCCTCACCGACGGGCACCTGGGGCGTGGCCCACTCGGCGCGCCCCCTTCGTACCCGCACTCCCCCCTCGCGCCCCCGGACGCCGGGGCTTCCCGCGTCCCGGTGGCTACGGAGGAGGGCTCGCCGGTGGAGGACGTGCGGGTGACCGCGCCGGACGGTACGAGCGTACGGCTCCGGGACCGGCTGGGGCGGGGACGGCTCCTGGTGGTCCTGGTCGCGCCCGGCACGGGGGTCTGGGACCGGCGGCACTGGATGAGCGCGGGTGTGATGCCGCGTCTCGTCGACGCGGTGCGCGCGCTGCCGGTGAAGGCCGAGCTGCTGGTGACCGAGGCCTACCCGGGCGCGGTGGCGCACACCGTCCTGCTGGTGCGCCCGGACGGACATCTGGTCGCCGCGTTCTCGGGCGTCCAGCCGGCGGAGCTGTACGCGGCGGCGGACGCGACGCGGGGCGGGGCGGCGAAGCCGTCCGAGGGACCGGCGGCTCCGAAGGACGCGCGGGGCGTGAAGGACGCGAGGGACGCCAGGGACGGGAAAGTTGCGAAGGGCGTGAAGGTTGCGAAGGGCGTCAAAGCGGCAACCGTGGTGAAGGCGGCGCAGGCGACGGACTCCGGCGCCGGGAAGCGGGCCGCCGTCCCCCGGACGCCGTCCCAGGTGGCGGCCGAAACGCCCGCCACCACTCCGCCGCAAGTGGTGCCCAAGAAGTCGTCGAAGAAGGTGTCCAAGACGAGCGACCGCACGGCGGACATCAATTGACCCTCACGGGCGCACATGGTGTACTCCGGAGCGTGACCGACACCGATGTGCGCCTGTGGCGGAGGGTCCATATGGACCTCGTCCGCTATGCGGGTTGCGTGTGTCGCCCGTCCTGCTGAACTCGCCTCTCCCCTCGCGCGCCCATCGCCGCTGACGTCGGCGTATCCCCCCGCGCGCGTTCCTCGCGAACCCTCAGGACGGTCCTCCGTGTCCCAGCGCGTCTCCACGCCTGCGTCTGCCGCTGTTTCCGCTTCTGTCTCCGCTTCTGTCTCCGCTTCTCCGCCTGCCCCCGTCGCCGCCGGTCGCTCAGTGGGCTCTTCGGCCCCGACCGCGGCCGACCTGTTGGACTTCGTTCGCCGTACCGCCGCGGACACCGAACTCATCGACTCCCTGCCGCTCGACCCCGAGGGCCGTACCTGGGTGCGGCTCGACGGACCCGGCGGCAGCGAGGCCTGGCTCATCGGCTGGCCGCCCGGCACCGGTACCGGCTGGCACGACCACGCCGAGTCGTACGGTGCCTTCACCACCGCCCGCGGCGCCCTGAAGGAGCACTCCCTCGCGGTACGGCTCCCGGCGGGCGGCTGGAAAACCCTGGAGCTCGCCGACGGGGTCGACAGGGAGCGGCAGTTGACGGCAGGCCGGGGGCGCGCGTTCGGGCAGCACCATGTGCACGAGGTGCTCAACGAGTCCCGGGACACGCACGCCGTGTCGGTGCACGCGTACTATCCCCCGCTCCCGCTCCTCCGGCGCTTCAGCCGGTCGGGATCGGTGCTCCGTCTTGAGCAGGTCGAGCGTCCGGAGGACTGGCAGTGAACAGCGAGCGCGTGGGAATCGACGAGTACCTGGAGCGGGTCAGGTCCGGCCTGGACCGGATCGAGGCCGGTGCCGCCCACGAGGCGCACGAGGCGGGTGACGCGCTCCTCGTCGACACCCGGTACGCGGCCCTACGGGAGCGGGACGGGCTCATCCCGGGCGCGCTGATCGTGGAGCGCAACGAGCTGGAGTGGCGGCTCGATCCGCTGGGTAGCCATCGCGTGCCGCAGGCGGTCAGCCACGACCTGCGGGTGGTGGTGCTCTGCGACGAGGGGTACGCGTCCTCGCTGGCCGCGGCCTCGCTGCGGCAGTTGGGGCTGCACCGCGCGACCGATGTGATCGGCGGCTTCCAGGCGTGGAAGGCGGCGGGCCTCCCGGTGCTGCCGCCGACGGCTCGGCCGTAGTCCGCTCCCCTGCGACGGGCCGGTCGACGGGCCGGCCGGTCGAGGGGCACGCCGGTCGGCGGGCCGTACCGCCGGTGCCGCTGACCGCGCCCGGGCCGGAGCCCGGGCCGGCACCCACCCCTCCGGCGCCCCCGTCCAGAAGGGCTCAGAAGGGCTCTTCCAGCCCCTCCGTGTCCTCGCCCTCTTCCTCCAGGGCCTGTCTGACGACTCGCAGGGCCATGCCCTCCGCGTACCCCTTGCGGGCGAGCATCCCCGCGAGCCGGCGCAGTCTGCGGTCGCGGTCGAGGCCGCGGGTGGCGCGGAGTTTGCGGTCGACGAGCTCGCGCGCGGTGATCTCCTCCTGCTCGGAGTCCAGTTGGCCCACCGCTTCCTGGATCAGGGAGGGGTCGACACCCTTGGTACGGAGCTCCCGGGCGAGGGCCCGGCGGGCAAGGCCCCGCCCGTGGTGCCGGGATTCCACCCAGGCGTCCGCGAAAGCGGCGTCGTCGATCAGCCCGACGTCTTCGAAGCGGGCGAGGACCTCTTCGGCGACCTCGTCGGGGATCTCCCGCTTGCGCAGGGCGTCGGCGAGCTGCTTACGGGTGCGGGGGGTCCCGGTGAGCAGGCGCAGGCAGATCGCCCGCGCCCGCTCAGCCGGTTCCTGGGGCGACAGCTCCTTCTCGGCCCTCGACGAGTCGGGGCTGTCGCCCGGCCATTCGGTACGACCGGTCACGGGGTCAGCTCTTGGCCGCCGGGGCCTTGGTCGCCTTCGCCGCCTTGGCCACCGGAGCGGACTTGGCCGCCTCGTCCGTGGCCGCCGCCTCCGTGCCCGCGGCGTCCGTGACCGGCTCGGCCGACGCGGCCTCCGGGCGGACACCGACGCCGAGCTTCTCCTTGATCTTCTTCTCGATCTCGTCGGCGAGGTCGGGGTTGTCCTTCAGGAAGTTACGGGCGTTCTCCTTGCCCTGGCCGAGCTGGTCGCCCTCGTACGTGTACCAGGCACCGGCCTTGCGGACGAAGCCGTGCTCCACGCCCATGTCGATCAGGCCGCCCTCACGGCTGATGCCCTGGCCGTAGAGGATGTCGAACTCGGCCTGCTTGAAGGGCGGCGCGACCTTGTTCTTGACGACCTTGACGCGGGTGCGGTTGCCGACCGCGTCCGTGCCGTCCTTCAGGGTCTCGATGCGGCGGATGTCGAGGCGCACGGAGGCGTAGAACTTCAGGGCACGGCCACCGGTCGTGGTCTCCGGCGAGCCGAACATCACGCCGATCTTCTCGCGGAGCTGGTTGATGAAGATCGCGGTGGTCTTGGACTGGTTGAGCGCGCTGGTGATCTTGCGGAGGGCCTGGCTCATCAGACGGGCCTGCAGACCGACGTGCGAGTCGCCCATCTCGCCCTCGATCTCCGCACGCGGGACGAGCGCGGCGACGGAGTCGATGACGATCAGGTCGAGGGCGCCGGAGCGGACGAGCATGTCGACGATCTCGAGCGCCTGCTCGCCGTTGTCCGGCTGGGAGAGGATGAGGTTGTCGATGTCGACGCCGAGCTTCTTGGCGTACTCGGGGTCGAGGGCGTGCTCGGCGTCGACGAACGCGACCTGGCCGCCGGCCTTCTGGGCGTTCGCGACGGCGTGCAGGGTCAGGGTCGTCTTGCCGGAGGACTCCGGGCCATAGACCTCCACGACACGGCCGCGGGGCAGGCCGCCGACGCCGAGGGCGATGTCGAGGGCGGTCGAACCGGTGGGGATCACCTCGATCGGCTCCTGCGTACGGTCACCCATGCGCATCACGGCACCCTTGCCGAATTGCCGTTCAATCTGTGCGAGCGCGGCTTCGAGAGCCTTCTCGCGGTCGGTTCCTGCCATGGGTTCCACCCGGTTTGCTTGAGTCGATCGCTTCATGTGAAAGACGCTAACCCCTGCCACTGACAATGGGCCCCGGCGTCCCCCCGGCCTGTGGAAAACTCGGCGGCATCCCTGCCGAGAAGCCCGTGATTCCAGGGACCGGACCTTCATAAGAATGGATGTTCGATTTTGGTGTCAAGCGCACCACGCGGGCGTCAGCGACCTGCCCGGTGCCGGCCCGCGGTCAGGTGCCGTCCTCGCCGGACGGTGTCCCGCCCTGCTCCCTCTCCCTCTCCTTCTTGTGGTGCAGGGCCTTCTGCAGCCGGGCGACGACGGCCTCCCCGTAGCGCCGGTGTCCGTGGACCCGGGGATCGTCGGTGACGTCGTACCGCTTCACGTAGGCACCGAGGAAGGCCTGGAGCGTGGCAACGGCCGGGATCGCGATCAGCGCGCCGACCGCGCCGAGAAGCGCGGTGCCGGCGATCACGGAACCGAAGGCCACCGCGGGATGGATGTGGACGGTCTTGGACGTCAGCTTCGGCTGGAGGACGTAGTTCTCGAACTGCTGGTAGATGACGACGAAGACCAGCACCCACAGCGCGTACCAGGGGTTCTCGGTGAACGCGATCAGCATCGGCAGCGCGCCGGCCAGATACGTACCGATGGTGGGGATGAACTGGGAGACCAGGCCGACCCAGACCGCGAGGGCGGGGGCGTACGGGACGTTGAGGACCTCCAGCAGGACGAAGTGCGCGGCGCCGGAGATCAGTGCCATCAGGCCGCGGGAGTAGAGGTAGCCGCCGGTCTTGTCGACGGCGATCTCCCAGGCGCGCAGCACCTCGCTCTGGCGGGCCGGCGGCAGGACGGAGCACAGGGCGCGGCGCAGCCGGGGTCCGTCGGCCGCGAAGTAGAACGAGAACAGGAAGATCGTCAGCAGCTTGAACAGGCCGCCGAGGACGGTGGCGGAGACGTCGAGCACCCCGCTGGCGCTGTTCTGCACGTACTTCCGCAGCCAGTCGGAGCGCAGCAGGCTGTCCTGGACCTCGACCCGGGAGAGCTCGGTGCGGAAGGTCTGGTTGATCCAGTTGATCAACGAGTCGAGGTACTTGGGGAAGTTCTCGAACATGTCGACGATCTGGCCGGCCAGCATCGAACCGAGGAGCACGACGAAGCCGACGCCGACGACCATGACGGCGAGGAAGACGAGGAACGTGGCGAGGCCGCGTCGCATGCCGCGGGCGGCCATCCGGCCGACGGCGGGTTCGATGGCGAGGGCGAGGAAGAAGGCGACGAGGATGTTGACGAGCAGCCCGACGAGCTGGTGGAAGGCCCAGCTGCCGAGCTGGAAGCAGGCGTAGAGCGCGAGGGCGAGCACCAGGGCGCGGGGCAGCCAGCGGGGCATCCGCGCGGCGGAGTCCGCGGTGCCCGGGCCGCCGGGGGCGGGGGGTTCCGCGGAACCGGCGCCCGCGGCCGCGCGCTGGGCCGCACCGGGCGCGGCGGCGAACGCGGCGCCGGGAGCCGGCGCGGCAGCGCTCCCCGCGTCCGGACGGCCGCCCTCGGTCACGCCCTGGGCGGAGGTCTCGTCGGAGCTCTCGCCGGAACCCTCTCCGGCGCGCTGGTCGGCGGTCCCGTCGGAGGTCGTCTTGTCGGTCTCGTCGGATTCGTCAGTCGGAGCCACCCCGCCAGTCTCGCGCACCGCGCGGACATTCCTCCCCCGAGGGGAGCAAGAGGGCTCTCAGCGCTTGTCGGCGGGCACGCTCATCGCCTCGCAGACCGCCCGCCACACGTCCTTCGCCTCCCAGCCGGCGTCCAGTGCCTGGTGCACCGTACGACCGCCCAGTTCGGACATCACATGGTCCCGTGCGAAGGACTCGGCGTAGGACGCACCGAAGTGGTCCGCCATCCGCTCCCAGAAAATCGTCAACCGCATGACCCCAGTATCCCGCCCCCAAGAGTGCAGCCCCGTCGGTAACCCTTGTCACACGGTCTTTCCGCCCTACGGTCGGACCATGGCTGGAACTCCTCTCGCGGCTCCGCACGCGACCCCCCTCGAGCGCGCCGAGCACTTCATCTGGCTGACGGCCCGCGTGCTCGAACAGCGGCGGTTCGCCTACCACTTCCTGCGCGGTGGCGCGGACCCCGTCGAGGCCGCCCTCTCGGCGTACCTCAACGAGGACGGCGGCTACGGCCACGCCCTCGAACCGGACCTGCGCGGCCCGGTCAGCCAGCCGCTGCACACCGGGCACGCGCTGCGCGTCCTCGACTCCATCGGCCGGTGCGGCGGGCTGCGGGTCGAGCGGATCTGCCGCTACCTCACCGAGGTGTCCACGCACGACGGGGCACTGCCCGCCGTCCACCCCTCCCAGCGCGGCTATCCGGCCGCGCCCTTCGTGCCGATCGTCGACGACCCGCCCAGCTCGCTGCTGTCCACCGGCCCCGTGGTCGGCCTGCTCCACCGCAACCAGGTGTGGCACGCCTGGCTGTTCCGCGCCACGGAGTTCTGTTGGGAGGCGGTCGAGACCCTGGAGAAGTCCCACCCGTACGAGATCGAGGCCGCCGTCGCCTTCCTCGACGGGGTCCCCGACCGGGCCAGGGCGCAGGCGGTGGCCGACCGGCTGGGGCGCCTGGTGCGGGAGCAGCGCCTCGCGGTGCTCGACCCGGACCGCGTCGACGCGTTCCCGGTGGCTCCGGGGTACGCGCCGGGCGAGCACCACTTTCCGTACGACTACGCGCGCGTGCCGGACTCCCTGGCCCGCCGCTGGTTCACGGACGAGGAGCTGGCGCGCTCGCTCGACCACCTCGCCGCCGGCCAGGAGGAGGACGGCGGCTGGCCGGTCAACTGGCGCCGGTGGGCGCCGGGCACGGCACTGGAATCGCGCCCGATCGTCACGATCGAGGCCCTGCGGACACTGCGCGCGCACGGGCGCGCGATCGGCTGACCGGCCGGTTCCCGCCGCCGCGCGCACGGCCCGCCGCCGCCTCCCCCATGCCGAGCCTCGTCCCACCCACCGCCCCGCTACCCCTCCGGGGCGTCCCGGAGCAGCAGAGCCGCGATGGCGGTCGCCGTACCGCGTGGGGTGGACAGGTCGATCCCGGTGCGTTCGGCGGTCTTGGCCAGCCGGTTGTCGACGGTGTTGGGATGGAGGCCGAGCGCGACGGCGGTCGCCCGCCGGTCCTGCCCCTGGGCGAGATGGACCCGCAGGGTCTCCAGCAGCTCCGGGCGGTCGGCGACCAGGTCGAGGAGGGCGGCGATCCGCCGGCCGCTCTCGCCCGGCCGGGAGAGGTGGAACTCCAGCAGGACGTCGTCGAGCCGGTGGAGTCCGGGCGGCACCCCACAGGCGCGTGCGACCCGAAGGATCTCGCCCGCCGTGCGCGCGGCCTCCGGTACGTCGGCGGGCGTCGCGGCGGTCACGGCGGCGACCCGCAGCCCGGTGCCCGCGGCCCGTGAGAGCCGTACCGCCGGGTACGACCCGGCCGACGTCGGCCCCGGCGTCGAGGAGGGCGGGCCCCAGCGCGTGGGTGCAGCAGCAGGTGGAGCGGCATGCCCTCCTCCGCGCGCTGGGCGGCCCGCTCGCGGAACAGCCGCATGCCGGCGGGCGGCGCGGGCGCGTCCGGCTCCAGGACCCGCCGCAGGAAGAGCCCTACACCGTGGCGTACGGTCGCCGCGATCTCCAGGTCCTTCGTCTCGGCGGGCAGAGCGGCGTAGCCGGGGAGCTGCTCGAAGGAGTCGCGGGACATCCGCCGCGCGAGTTCGTTGACCTTGGGCTCGCAGCGCAGGGCCGGCGCGCGGCCGCCTCGGACACCTCGGCCATGATCACGCCTCTCGACTGTGACGGGTCACAGTACCGAGGGTCAGCCGCCGGCCAGCGCTCTGACTGCCGCCGTGACCACCACGGCCACTCCGACGACGACCAGGAACGGCGCCCGCAGGAGCAGGGCGGCCGCTGCGGCCGCGAGGCCGGCGGCGCGGGCGTCGAGGACGAGGGCGCCCTGTGCGCTGAAGGTCTGCTGGGCGGTGAGCGCCGCCAGGAGGGCGACGGGCAGCAGCGCCGCCAGGCGCTGGACGAGCGGTCGTTCCAGTGCGCCGGCGGGCACCAGGAGCCCGATCAGCTTGACGAGGTAACACCCGACGGCGGTGAGGCCGATCGCGATCCAGACACTCATCGGGCGTCCTCCTTCCGGGCCGGCCCGGACATGCGACGGCCGCGCGCCCACAGCACGAGGGGCGCCGCGAGCGCCGCCGCGAGCACGGGAACGCCGGCCGGCAGGACGGGCAGCAGTGCGAGGCCGAGCAGGACGGCGATGGCGGCGGTGGCCCGTTCGGTGGCGGTCTTGAGCATCGGCGCGAGCAGTGCCAGGAAGGTGGCGGGTCCGGCGGCGTCGAGCCCCCAGGCGGCGGTGTCGCCGAGAGCCTCGGCCCCGAGCGCCCCCAGCAGGGTCGTCAGGTTCCACAGCACGTAGAGCGTGAGCCCGGTGACGGTGAACCCGATCCGTACGGCCCGCCGGGTGGGCTGCGCGAGCGCCACCGCCGTCGTCTCGTCGATCACCCAGTGCGCGGCGAAGGGCCTGACCGCACGGGGCAGCGCGAGCAGCTGGGACAGTCGCAGTCCGTAGAAGGCGTTACGGGTGCCGAGGAAGAAGGCTCCGGCCGCTGCCGTGAACGGGTTCCCGCCCGCCGCGAGCGCTCCCACCAGCGCGAACTGCGAGGCGCCGGTGAAGACGAGCAGGCTGAGCGCGCAGGTCTGGAGCAGGCTGAGCCCGGATCCCGCGGAGGTCACGCCGAAGGCGAAGCCGGAGAGTCCCACGGCGATCCCGACCCCGAGCGCGTCGCGCACGACCGCCGAGTCCGCCTTGGTCCCGTCGTCCTGTATGACTGGGGTTGCTGTCTGTTCTGCCACGTCAGGGACGTTACGGAGCGCGCCCGCCGCCGGTCTTGTACGTTCTTGCGCCCCGCGTTCCTGGAAACTCCTACGCCCTCGCGCCCCGGGGGCGCACGCCGCGCGAGCGCTGGTAGGCACCCGGCGGGACGCCGACGCTCCGGGTGAAGTGCCGGTTCAGGTGCGGCTGATCGGTGAACCCGACCGCGACGGCCGCCTCCGCCGGGGCCGTACCGGCGTCCAGCAGGCGCCGGGCCCGCCGCACGCGCGCGTCGGTGAGCCAGGTGTGCGGCGGCATGCCGTAGGCGTCCCGGAAGGCCCGCAACAGGGCGAACGGGCTGGTTCCGAGGTCCGCGGCGAGCCGCTCCAGCGTCGGCGGGTCGACCATCCGCTCCTCCAGCACGGCACGCGCGCGTGCCGCGTCGCGGGCCCCGGCCGCGCGCGGCGGCAGCGGGGTGATCCGGCCGCCGTGGCTGCGCAGCATCCTCGCAGTGACCAGCCGCAGCAGGCTGTCGGCGGCCAGGGCGTTGCCCTCCTCGGCGGCCCGGTGGACGCCGACGACGAGCTGCGCGGCGTACGGGTCGTCCACGACGGGCTGGGTGAAGCCGACGTCTCCCCGCAGGGCGAGGGTGTCGGCGGCGATGGACCGGATCAGCTCCGCGTCCGGATAGATCGTGCGGTACGTCCAGCCCTCGGGCACGCCGGCGTGGCCGGTGTGCGGGGTGTCGGGATTGACCAGGGCGATCTGCCCGGGGCCGGCGTGCACGAGTGCGTCGCGGTAGTGGAAGGCCTCCACGCCTTCGGTGATCGCGGCGAAGACGAAGGTCTCGTGGGTGTGGCGGGCGAAGGCCTTGCGGACGTAGTGGGCGTGTAGCAGATCGACGCCGGGCAGCTCGGGATACCGCCAGTACCGTGCCCGCTCCCCGCTCGCCATACCCCCATTCTGCGCCACCGCCGCGCCCCGCCACGAGGCGGGTTTCCCCAGGTCCGGGCGGTTGTCAGTGGTGGGGTGCACGATGGATGCCATGGTCAGGTCTGCGCTCGACTCGTTCTCCCCCGCGACCCGCGGCTGGTTCACCGGGGCCTTCCGCGCGCCCACGGCGGCGCAGGAAGGTGCCTGGCAGGCCATCGGCGCGGGCTCCGACGTGCTCGTCGTCGCCCCGACCGGTTCCGGCAAGACCCTGGCCGCCTTCCTGGCCTCGCTGGACCAGCTCGCCTCCACTCCCCCGCCCGCGGACCCCAAGAAGCGCTGCCGGGTGCTGTACGTGTCGCCGCTCAAGGCGCTGGCCGTCGACGTCGAGCGCAATCTGCGCTCCCCGCTGACCGGCATCCGCCAGGAGGCGGTCCGGCTCGGGCTTCCCGAGCCGGAGGTGCGGGTCGGGATCCGGTCCGGGGACACCCCGCCCGCCGAGCGCCGGGCGCTGGCCACGAAACCGCCGGACATCCTGATCACGACTCCCGAGTCGCTGTTTCTGATGCTTACCTCCGCCACGCGGGAAGCGTTGTCCGGGATCGAGACGGTGATCCTGGACGAGGTGCACGCGGTCGCCGCGACCAAGCGCGGCGCCCATCTCGCGCTGTCCCTGGAGCGGCTCGACGAGCTGCTGCCGCGCCCGGCCCGCCGGATCGGCCTGTCGGCGACGGTCCGGCCGGTGGACGAGGTGGCCCGTTATCTCTCCCCGCAGCGCAAGGTGGAGATCGTCCAGCCGCCGTCCGGCAAGGAGTTCGACCTCTCGGTGGTCGTCCCGGTCGAGGACATGGGCGAGCTGGGCGGTTCGCCCGCCTCCGAGGCCTCGGAGGGCGGTGACAAGCCGTCGATCTGGCCCCATGTCGAGGAGCGCATCGCCGACCTCGTCCAGGCCCACCGCTCCACGATCGTCTTCGCCAACTCGCGCCGGCTCGCCGAGCGGCTGTGCAACCGCCTGAACGAGATCGCGTACGAACGTGCCATGGGTGAGCCCCTCCCCGAGGGGCGCCCGCCGGCCGAGATCATGGCCCAGTCCGGTGCCGCGCAAGGGGCTCCCGCCCTGCTCGCCCGCGCCCACCACGGCTCCGTGTCCAAGGAGCAGCGCGCCCAGGTCGAGGAGGACCTGAAGGCCGGCCGGCTGCCCGCCGTGGTGGCCACCTCCAGCCTGGAGCTGGGCATCGACATGGGCGCGGTGGACCTGGTCGTGCAGGTCGAGTCGCCGCCCTCGGTCGCCTCCGGGCTCCAGCGCGTGGGCCGCGCCGGACACCAGGTCGGCGCCGTCTCCACGGGCGTGGTGTTCCCCAAGTACCGCGGCGACCTGGTCCAGGCGGCCGTGGTCACGGAGCGGATGCGCAGCGGTTCGATCGAGTCGATGCGGATCCCCACGAACCCCTTGGACGTCCTCGCCCAGCAGCTGGTCGCGATGGTCGCCCTGGACACCTGGCAGGTGGACGACCTGCTGGCGGTGGCCCGCCGGGCCGCGCCCTTCGCCTCCCTGCCCGAGTCCGCCTTCACGGCCGTCCTGGACATGCTGGCCGGCCGGTACCCCTCGGACGCGTTCGCCGAGCTGCGCCCGCGCGTGGTCTGGGACCGGGTCGCCGGGACGGTCACGGGCCGCCCGGGCGCGCAGCGGCTCGCCGTCACCTCCGGCGGCACGATCCCCGACCGGGGCCTGTTCGGGGTCTTCCTGGCGGGCGCGGACCCGAAGAAGGGCGGAGGCCGGGTCGGCGAGCTCGACGAGGAGATGGTCTACGAGTCCAGGGTCGGCGACGTCTTCACCCTCGGGACGACCTCCTGGCGCATCGAGGACATCACCCGGGACCGGGTGCTGGTCTCCCCGGCCCCCGGAGTGCCGGGCCGGCTGCCCTTCTGGAAGGGCGACCAGCTGGGCCGCCCGCTCGAACTGGGCCGCGCGGTGGGCGCGTTCCTGCGCGAGGTCGGTTCGCTGGACACGGAGGACGCCCGGCTGCGGCTGGTCGCCGCGGGCCTGGACGCCTGGGCCGCCGACAACGTCCTGGCGTATCTGGACGAGCAGCGCCAGGCCTGCGGCCATGTGCCAGACGACCGCACGATCCTGGTCGAGCGCTTCCGGGACGAGCTCGGCGACTGGCGGGTCGTCATCCACTCCCCCTTCGGGGCCCAGGTGCACGCGCCGTGGGCGCTGGCCCTCGGCGCCCGGCTCGCCGAGCGGTACGGCATGGACGCCCAGGTCATGCACGCCGACGACGGGATCGTACTGCGGCTGCCCGACGCCGATCTGATGGGCCTGGATCTCCTGGACCAGGATCCGGCCCACCTGGACACGACGTACGACTCCGACCAGGCGCCGATCGGGGCGGCCGACGCCCTCTTCGACAAGGGCGAGATCAGCCAGATCGTCACCGACCAGGTCGGCGGTTCGGCCCTGTTCGCCTCCCGCTTCCGCGAGTGCGCGGCGCGGGCCCTGCTGCTGCCCAAGCGCAACCCGGGCAAGCGCACCCCGCTCTGGCAGCAGCGCCAGCGCGCCGCCCAGCTGCTGCAGGTGGCGAGCGAGTTCGGTTCCTTCCCGATCGTCCTCGAAGCCGTGCGGGAGTGTCTCCAGGACGTCTTCGACGTCCCCGGACTCACCGAGCTGATGGGCGACATCGAGTCCCGCCGGGTCCGCCTGGTCGAGGTGACCACCCCCGAGCCGTCCCCCTTCGCCCGCTCCCTCCTCTTCGGATACGTCGCCCAGTTCCTGTACGAGGGCGACTCCCCGCTCGCCGAGCGACGGGCCGCCGCGCTCTCGCTCGACTCCCGCCTCCTCGCCGAGCTGCTCGGCCAGGCCGAGCTGCGTGAGCTGCTCGACGCGGACGTGCTGACCGAGCTGGAGCGGGAGCTGCAGTGGCTCAGCGAGGACCGCCGTATCAAGGACGTGGAGGGGGTCGCCGACCTCCTGCGCGTCCTCGGCCCGCTCAGCGACGCCGAACTGGCCGAGCGCGGCGCCGATCCGGAGTGGGCCCCCGCACTCGGAGCGGCCCGCCGGGCCATCCGGGTCCGGATCGCCGGCGCCGACCACTGGGCCGCGATCGAGGACGCGGGCCGCTTGCGGGACGCGCTCGGCACCGCGCTGCCGGTGGGCGTCCCCGAGGCGTTCACCGAGCCGGTCAAGGACCCGCTGGGCGACCTCCTCGCCCGGTACGCCCGCACCCACGGCCCGTTCACCTCCTCCGCGGCGGCCGCCCGCTTCGGCCTCGGCGCGGCGGTCACCGACGGCGCCCTCCAGCGCCTCGCCGCCGCCGGCCGCGTCGTCCAGGGCGAGTTCCACCCCTCCGGGATCGGCCAGGAGTGGTGCGACGCCGCCGTCCTTCGCCGCCTGCGCCGCCGTTCGCTCGCCGCGCTCCGCCACGAACTGGAGCCCGTGCCCCCGGCCGCGCTCGCGACCTTCCTGCCCCAGTGGCAGCATCTGGGCGGCAACAGCCTGCGCGGGATCGACGGGCTGGCCCGCGCCGTCGAGCAGTTGCAGGGCGCTCCCGTACCCGCCTCCGCGCTGGAGAAGCTGATCCTGCCGTCCCGGGTCAGGGACTACTCCCCCGCCCTGCTCGACGAGCTGACCACCACCGGCGAGGTCGTCTGGGCCGGCGCCGGAGCCCTGCCCGGCAAGGACGGCTGGGTCTCCCTCTATCTCGCCGACGCGGCGCCCCTGCTGCTACCGCCCCCGCACCCGTTGGAGACCACCGCGCTCCACGAGTCGGTGCTCACCACCCTGTCCGGGGGTTACGGCCTGTTCTTCCGCCAGATCGCCGACCAGGTCAGGGCCACCACCCACCCGGACGCCACCGATCCCCAACTCGCCGACGCCCTCTGGGACCTGGCCTGGTCGGGCCGGCTCACCAACGACACCCTCGCCCCGCTGCGCTCCCTGCTCGGCTCGGGCCGTACGGCGGGATCCACGGCCCACCGCGCCAAGCGCACGGTTCCGCGCGGCCGTTACGGCACGCTCACCGCCGCGGCGCGTCCGGCCTCGCGGACCGGACCCCCCACGGTCAGCGGCCGCTGGTCCCTGCTCCCGCCCGCCGAGCCCGAGCCGACCCACCGCGCCCACGCGCTCGCCCGCACTCTCCTGGACCGGCACGGCGTGGTCACCCGGGGAGCGGTGGCCGCCGAGGGCGTCGAGGGCGGATTCTCGGCGACGTACCGCATCCTGTCCGCCTTCGAGGACAGCGGCCAGGCGCGCCGCGGCTATGTCGTCGAGGGGCTCGGAGCGGCCCAGTTCGCCATGGACGGCGCCGTCGACCGACTGCGCGCGGCGGCCACCGCCCGCGACCGCGGGGCGGAGGCGGGCGCGGGCCCGCGCGCGGTGGTCCTGGCCGCCGCCGACCCGGCCAACGCCTACGGAGCGGCGCTGCCCTGGCCCGAGCCGCCCACCGGCGCCGGTCACAAGCCGGGCCGCAAGGCGGGCTCGATGGTCGTGCTGGTCGACGGCGAGCTCACGCTCTACATGGAGCGCGGCGGCAAGACCCTGCTGTGCTGGCCCGACGACCCGGACGATCCGGCGCTCAGGGCGGCGGCGGAATCCCTGGCCGCGTCGGCCCTGTCGGGATCTCTGGGCACGGTCACGGTGGAGCGGGTCAACGGGACGGCCGCCCTCACCTCCCCCCTCGCCCGCCCCCTGGAGACCGCCGGCTTCCACGCCACCCCACGCGGACTCCGCCTGCGCCCCTAGGAGGCCTCCGCACCCGGTGCGGGATCCCCCGGCCGCTGCCGATCCCGCATGATGGAGCCATGCCCGAAGGAGACACCGTCTGGCGGACCGCCCACCGACTGCACTCGGCGCTGGCCGGACACGTCCTGACCCGGTCCGATCTGCGGGTGCCCCGGTTCGCCACCGCCGATCTCACGGGACGGGCGGTCCTGGACGTGACCCCACGCGGAAAGCACCTTCTCACCCGGTTCGAGGGCGGCCTCACCCTCCACTCGCATCTGCGGATGGACGGGTCGTGGCAGGTGTACGCCGCCGGTGAGCGCTGGCGCGGCGGACCCGACCACCAGGTCCGGGCGATCCTCGCCACCGCCGACCACACGGCCGTCGGCTACCGCCTCCCCGTCCTCGAACTGATCCGCACGGCCGAGGAGCAGAACGTGGTGGGCCATCTGGGCCCGGACCTCCTCGGCCCGGACTGGGACCCGGAGGAGGCCGTCCGCAGGCTCACCGCCGAGCCGTCGCGCACGCTCGGCGAGGCCCTCTTGGACCAGCGCAACCTGGCGGGCATCGGGAATGTCTACAAGTCCGAGCTGGCCTTCCTCGCCGCGGTGACCCCGTGGCTCCCGGTCGGCGAGCTCGCTCCCGGCGTCCCCGAGCGGCTCGTCGCCACCGCCCGACGCCTCCTCGACGCCAACAAGGACCGCCCCGACCGCCGTACCACCACCTACCCCCGGAGCCGGGAACGTCTCTACGTCTACGGTCGTGAGAACCGCCCCTGTCCGCGCTGTGGCACACCCATCCGCAAGGCGGAACTCGGCGACCGCGTCACCTACTGGTGCCCCGGCTGCCAGCAGGGACCGTCGGAACCGCCCACCCCCAGTAATTGACGATCCGTCAGATACGGTCGTACGGTCCGCTCATGCCCTTCAGCGCGTACGACCTCACCGGCCGCACGGCCTTCGTCACGGGCGCCGCCGGCGGCATCGGCCGGGCGGCCGCCGTCCTCCTCGCGGAGGCGGGCGCCACCGTTCACTGCGCGGACCGCGACGAAGCGGGCCTCCAGGAGACGGCCGCTCTCGTCGCCCAGCAGGGCGGGACCGCACACGTCCACCCTCTGGACGTCACGGACCGGCCCGCCCTCGCCGCGGCCGTCGCCGCCGCGGGCCCGCTCCACGTCATGGCCGCGATCGCCGGAATCATGCACACGAGCACGGTCCTGGAGACCCGCGAGGAGGACCTCGACCGGGTCCTCGCCGTCAACTTCAAGGGGGTTCTCCACGCCTGCCAGGAGGCGGCGCGCTCGATGATCGACGCCCGAATCCCCGGTTCCATCGTCACGATGGCCTCCGGGGCGATGGACGCCGCGAGCCCGGGACTGCTCTGTTACAGCGTCACCAAGGCGGCAGTCGTCCAGCTGACCAAGACCCTGGCCGCCGAGGTCGGCCGGTACGGCATCCGGGCGAACGCGATCGCGCCCGGGTGGATCCGTACACCCATGACCGACCGCCACGAACCGGCCGCACAGGAACAGGCGGAGGCGGCCATGGCCCGGCGCTCCCCCCTGGGCCGCGTCGGCGAACCGGAGGACATCGCGCACGCGGTCCTCCATCTCGCCTGCGACGCCTCCTCGTTCACGACGGGTCAGATTCTCCGTCCGAACGGCGGCGTCGCGATGCCGTGGTGAACCGCTTTCCCCCCATGCCCTCCAGGGCCCGGCCGACACGCGTCCGGCCGCCTGCGGCGGCGGACGCCGTCACGTGCACCGGCAGCAGACTCAGCCCCCAGCCGCCGGCCGCGACCGCCCCCTCCACCAGCCCCGACCGCTCCGGGACCAGCACCAGTCGCAGCACCGCCCACCACCACAGCCCGCCGACCACCAGCCCGCCCGCCGTCAGTGCGAGCGTCACCAGCGGAACCCGTCGCCGTACCATGGCCGCCTCCTGCGGTCGACGCTAGACCGGCCGTATCACCCGGCGGGAGGGCGCACCGGAGGCAGACCCGGCGCACGCAGCGCACGCCCAGCCCGCACCGGCCGCACCGGCCGCACGTCGACCGCCTGAGCCCAAGGCCGCACGTCGACCGGCCGAGCCCACTCCCGGCATCGCCCCAGCAGGCCGCACTCCGCGCCGCACGAGCTAGGCGCTCTCCGCCTGGAACATCCAGGCGTGCTTCTCGAGATCGGCCGTGAGCCCGATCAGGATGTCCTGGGTGACCGGGTCCGGCTCGTCCGTGACCTCGATCCGCTCCCGCATCCGGGCGATCACCGCGACCAGCGCGTCGACCATGATCTTCACCGCGTCCGTGTCCTTGATCCAGCCCGTGGGCACCTCACCGATCGCGCTGCCCGAGGCCACCGACGCGGCCCGGCCGTCCGGATTGACGCCCACCGCCGAGGCACGCTCGGCCACCACGTCGGAGTGCTGCCGGGCGGTGGCCACGACCTCGTCGAGCTGCAGGTGGACGGAGCGGAAGCGGGGTCCCACCACGTTCCAGTGAACCTGCTTGGCGACCAGGCCGAGGTCGACCAGATCGAGCAGCGCGCCCTGCAAGGCGTCACCGACCGTCTTCAGGTCGGTGTCGGACAGCGAACTCTTCACGACGGACATGCGTGTTCTCCAACCAGTCGTACGTTTCTCCTCACCATGGCACGCATCACCTGAATCGGGCATCTCAAACGCAGCCACTCGAACAGCCCGAACAGTCCGCACAGTCCGAAGAGTCCGCACAGTCCGAACAGCCCACACACCGGGGGCCGCCTGCAAGGCCCCTGACAACGCGAAAGCCCCGGTCGCGCCCACACGGGGCATCGACCGGGGCTTTCACCCACTTCACTTCACATCACGTCACGTCAGGCAGCGACGACGTCCACCGCTTCCGCGGGCGCCTTGATGGTCACCCGCTCGGTGGGCACACCGGCCACCGACGTCACCGACACCGAATTGAGCATCGGGCGCACCGGCGTCGGCACCGGTTCCCTCGCCGCTGCCGACTCGGCCAGTTCGGCCAGTGACAGCTCGTCGCTCACTTCACGCATGAGCTCGGACATCCGTACGTCAAGCGCGTCGCAGATCGCGGAGAGCAGCTCGGAGGAAGCCTCCTTCTGCCCCCGCTCCACCTCGGAGAGATAGCCGAGCGAAACTCGGGCGGACGAGGAGACTTCGCGCAGAGTACGGCCCTGGCGCTGGCGCTGCCGACGCAGCACGTCACCCAACAGGCGACGGAGCAGAATCATCGGTGGCTCCCTCCTCGGACCGCGTAGCCGCATCCTTCACGCCCCACCGTACCGCCTCGCGCTGCGGCCGTGCGGGGAGCGATGTCGTGTTCACTCAGGGCTGCAAACATCAATTCCCCCCGTTCTGTTCCGTATCCTGTGCCCGCGCATTTCCCGAGAGTTCGTCGCCGAGCAGTTCCAGCACGCTCCGTACACTCTCTCTACGGATTTCCGCACGGTCGCCGTTCAACCGCAATGCGGCCACTTTCCCCGCTCCGACGGGCCCGGCGACGGCCACGTACACGGTCCCGACCGGCTGTCCGTCCTGGGGTTCGGGGCCGGCGACCCCGGTCGTCGCGACACCCCAGTCGGCACCGAGCCGAAGCCGCACACCGGCCGCCATCTGCAGTGCGACCTCCGGATCCACCGCGCCGCGCTCCGCCAGAAGGGTCCCGTCGACCCCCAGAAGTTCCCGCTTCAGGGCCGTTGCGTACGCCGTGACGGACCCACGGAAGCTTTTCGAGGCTCCAGGGACCTCCGTCAGCTCTCCGGCCACGAGACCGCCCGTGAGGGACTCCGCGGCGGCCAGCGTCTGACCACGCTCCGCGAGCAGACCCAGCACCCGGGCGGCCGCGCTCATCGCCCCGACCCCGACCCGGACCCCGGCCCAGGCCGCTCCGCGGCCGCCGCGGCCCGCTCCTCCGCCAGGCCCCTGCGCCGCAGCACGATCGCCTGGCGTACGTAATCCAGGCCGGTGACGACCGTCAGCACGACGGCCACCACCATCACCCAGAAGCGCAGGGTGGCGAGTGGACCGGTGAGCACGAGGACGTACATGCCGACCGCCGTGCCCTGTGCCAATGTCTTCATCTTGCCGCCGCGGCTGGCCGGAATCACCCCGTGCCGGATCACCCAGAACCGCATCAGCGTGATCCCGAGCTCCCGCGCCAGGATCACGATCGTCACCCACCAGGGCAGGTCGCCGAGCAGGGACAGACAGATCAGGCCGGCCGCCATGATCGCCTTGTCGGCGATCGGATCGGCGATCTTCCCGAAGTCGGTGACCAGGTTGTACGTCCGGGCGAGATGTCCGTCGAAGATGTCCGTGATCATGGCGACGGCGAACGCGGCCCACGCCCAGGCACGCCAGGCCGGATCGTGTCCGCCGTCCTGGAGCAGCAGCACCACGAAGCCGGGCACGAGAACCAGCCGGATCATGGTGAGGATGTTGGCGATGTTCCACAGGCCGGCCTGATCGACGGCCTTGGCTCCCCCGACGCCCGGGGGGCGCGGGGGGACCCCCAGCTTTCCGCCGGGCGCAGGCCTACCGCTCCCGCCCGTAGCGGATGCCGGGACTCCGGTCATCTGCCCGCCTCCTCAAAAAGACACTCGGCCACCAGGTCGACGCCTTCCGTGCCCACGACCTTCGCCATGACCATACGGCCGGGGGCCAGGCCGAGGCCCGCCGCGGATTCCGCGGTGATGACCACCTGGCCGTCCGTCTCCGGAGCCTGGTGGGCAGCACGACCGATCACGCCCTCGTCCTCGGCGGAGTCGACCGATTCGACCAGTACTTCCAGGGTCTCTCCGATCCGCTCCTCCGCGCGCTGGGCGGTGAGCTCCTCGGCGAGCCGCGAGAGGTGGGCGAGCCGCTCGTCCACGACCTCCTGGTCGAGCTTGTGCTCGTACGTGGCGGCTTCCGTGCCGTCCTCGTCGGAGTAGCCGAAGACGCCGATCGCGTCGAGCCGCGCGTGCGTGACGAAGCGTTCCAGCTCGGCGAAGTCGGCCTCGGTCTCGCCGGGGAAGCCGACGATGAAGTTGGAGCGGGCACCGGCCTGCGGGGCCTTGGAGCGGATGGTTTCCAGGAGCTCCAGGAAGCGGTCGGTGTCCCCGAAGCGGCGCATGGCCCGCAGGACGTCGGGAGCGCTGTGCTGGAAGGACAGGTCGAAGTAGGGGGCGACCTTCTCGGTGGAGGTCAGCACGTCGATCAGTCCGGGCCGCATCTCGGCGGGCTGCAGGTAGCTCACCCGGACCCGCTCGATGCCGTCGACGGAGGCCAGCTCGGGGAGCAGCGTCTCCAGGAGCCGGATGTCGCCGAGGTCCTTGCCGTAGGAGGTGTTGTTCTCGGAGACCAGCATGATCTCCTTCACCCCCTGCTCGGCGAGCCAGCGCGTCTCGCCGAGGACGTCGGAGGGACGCCGCGAGACGAAGGAGCCGCGGAAGGACGGGATGGCGCAGAAGGAGCAGCGCCGGTCACAGCCGGAGGCCAGCTTCACGGAGGCGACGGGGCTGGTGTCGAGCCGGCGCCGCAGCGGGGCGCGCGGTCCGGAGGCCGGCGCCAGCCCCTCGGGGAGGTCGCTCGGCACGTTCTCCGGGGCCTGCGGGACCTCGGGGGCCTCCGGGGCACCGTGTCCGGGCAGGGCCACCCCGGCGGCGGCCTTCTGCCGCTCCACGGGCGACAGCGGCAGCAGCTTGCGCCGGTCGCGGGGGGTGTGGGCCTCGACACTGCCGCCGCTGAGGATGGTCTGCAGGCGGTCGGAGATGTCGGCGTAGTCGTCGAAGCCGAGCACGCCGTCGGCTTCGGGAAGGGCGTCGGCGAGCTCCTTGCCGTACCGCTCGGCCATGCAGCCGACCGCGACGACGGCCTGGGTCTTGCCGTGGTCCTTCAGATCGTTGGCTTCGAGGAGGGCGTCGACGGAGTCCTTCTTGGCGGCCTCGACGAATCCACAGGTGTTGACGACGGCGACATCGGCGTCCTGGGCGTTCTCGACGAGCTCCCAGCCGTCCGCTGCCAAGCGGCCTGCGAGCTCCTCCGAGTCCACCTCGTTACGGGCGCAGCCGAGAGTGACAAGGGCGACGGTACGGCGTTCGGGCATGGACTCAAGACTACTTTGTCCTGGCCGTACCCCCGCCGCGCAGGGTTCACCTGCGCGACGGCGGGCGGTGGACCGCCGGGTCGGTGGTGCGGCGGACCGTCGGGTCGGTGGTGCGGCGGACCGTCGGGTCGGTGAGGCGGACCGTCGGGTCGGTGAGGCCGGTGGACCGCCGGGCCCGGGCGGCCCGCGCAGGTCATCCGGCCTCGGGGTCGCCCTTGGTGTACGAGAGCCGCTCGACCTGGCCGGCCTCGAAGGAGTCCTCGATCTTCTTGCCGTTCACGTACAGCTCGATCGCTCCGGCGTTGCCGAGGATCAGGTCGAGGCGCTCGTCGTCCTGGAAGGTCTTGGACTCGCCCTTGAGGAGCAGGCCGTCGAAGAGCAGCTTGCCGTCGTGCGCCTTGGCCGAGATCCAGCTCTTGTCGTCGATCGCGGTCATCTTGACGGTGACCTTGTCCTTCGGGACCGCGGCGATGGCGCTCTCGGAGGGCCCCGGCTTGGTGCCGGGCGTCTTGGTGGCCTTCGGCTTCGGGGTGGTGGTCTTCTTCTCCGGGGCGGGTCCTTCCGCCACGGTTCCGGTCCCGCCCCGCACGTCGTTCCCGTTGAACATCGAGAAGCCGACGAAGCCGACCACGGCGACGATCGCGGCGACCATGGCGGCGGTCCAGTTGGGGCGGCGCGGCTCGGGGCGGATGCGTTCCGCCTCGAAGAGCGGCGCGGCGGGGGTGGGCGCGGGACGGCCGCCGTGCTCGGCGTCGTACTGCTCGACGAGCGGCGCGGGATCGAGCCCGACGGCGCGTGCGAGCGTACGGATGTGACCGCGCGCGTAGACGTCGCCGCCGCAGCGCGAGAAGTCGTCCTCCTCGATCGCGTGCACGATCGGAATCCGGACGCGGGTGGACGCACTGACCTCTTCGACGGTGAGACCGGAGGCGATCCGCCCCTGCTGGAGGGCACGGCCGATCGAATCCCGGTCTTCCGGCGGGAAGTTCCGGTCGTCTTCGGGGGAGTTGCCGATGGACACGAGAGCGCCTTTCGAGCGTGTAACCACCTGCTGGAGGTTCAGTCTATGGGTGGTACGAAAGGGTGGGGCAACCGGGCGGACGCGGTTTGTACGCCATGAGGCTGGGACATCGTTCTGTCCCTCCCTCCAACTTGACGTATGGCCAAGGGAAACGGTTGCCCTGTGTTCCCTTACGAGTGAGTCTCGGCCAGGTCTCGTTTTCGGCCGCCCGATTACTCCTCCTGACCTACTTCCCCCGCCTACTCGGCCGACTCCCCGCGGATGACGGCCAGTACCCCGTCCAGTTCGTCCGGCTTGACGAGCACGTCCCGCGCCTTGGACCCCTCGCTCGGGCCGACGATGTTCCGCGACTCCATCAGGTCCATGAGCCGCCCGGCCTTGGCGAAGCCGACGCGCAGCTTGCGCTGGAGCATCGACGTGGAGCCGAACTGGGTGGAGACGACCAGCTCGGCCGCCTGGCACAGCAGGTCGAGGTCGTCGCCGATGTCCTCGTCGGTCTCCTTCTTCTGCTTGGTTCCGACGGTGACGTCGTCGCGGAAGACCGGCGCCATCTGGTCCTTGCAGTGCTGGACGACGGCCGCCACCTCCGCCTCGGTGACGAAGGCGCCCTGCATACGGACCGGCTTGTTCGCACCCATCGGCAGGAACAGACCGTCACCCTTTCCGATGAGCTTCTCCGCGCCCGGCTGGTCCAGGATGACCCGGCTGTCGGCGAGCGAGGAGGTGGCAAACGCGAGCCGCGAGGGCACGTTCGCCTTGATCAGGCCGGTGACGACGTCCACGGAGGGCCGCTGCGTGGCGAGCACCAGGTGGATGCCGGCGGCGCGCGCCAGCTGGGTGATGCGGACGATGGCGTCCTCGACGTCCCGGGGCGCGACCATCATCAGGTCGGCCAGCTCGTCCACGATCACCAGCAGGTACGGGTAGGGCTGGAGCTCGCGTTCGCTGCCCTCGGGGAGCTTGACCTTGCCCTGGCGGATGGCCTGGTTGAAGTCGTCGATGTGCCGGAAGCCGAAGGCGGCCAGGTCGTCGTAGCGCAGGTCCATCTCGCGCACCACCCACTGCAGGGCCTCGGCGGCCCGCTTGGGGTTGGTGATGATCGGGGTGATCAGGTGCGGGATGCCCTCGTACGCGGTGAGCTCGACCCGCTTGGGGTCGACCAGGACCATCCGGACGTCCTCGGGGGTGGCTCTTATCATCACCGAGGTGATGAGGCAGTTGATGCACGAGGACTTTCCGGAACCGGTGGCTCCGGCGACCAGGATGTGCGGCATCTTCGCCAGGTTGGCCATTTCGTAGCCGCCCTCGACGTTCTTGCCGAGCGCGACGAGCATCGGGTGGTCGTCCTCCGCCGCGGCCGCGAGCCGCAGCACGTCGCCGAGGTTGACCATCTCGCGGTCGCTGTTCGGGATCTCGATGCCGACGGCCGACTTGCCCGGGATCGGCGAGATGATCCGGACGTCCGGGGAGGCGACGGCGTAGGCGATGTTCTTGGTCAGGGCCGTGATCTTCTCGACCTTCACGGCGGGGCCGAGTTCGACCTCGTACCGCGTGACCGTCGGCCCGCGGGTGAAGCCGGTGACGGCCGCGTCGACCTTGAACTCGCTGAAGACGGTGGTGAGCGACGCCACCACGGCGTCGTTGGCGGCGCTGCGCGTCTTGCCGGGCCCGCCACGCTCCAGCAGGTCGAGCGAGGGCAGCGCGTAGGTGATGTCGCCGGAGAGCTGCAGCTGCTCCGCGCGGGGCGGCAGCTCGGTGTGCTCGGGCGCGGGCTTGGTCAGATCCGGTACGGCTCCGGGAACGCGCCCGGGCTCGGCGCCACGGGCCGTCGGCACCGGCGCGGCAACGGAGGCCTCCCCACCCCGCGTCTCCCCGCCCCGCCCGCCCTCGGCGGCCTCCGCCGCCTCCGCGGCCGCGGCCCGCGCGGCGGCCCGCTCCGCGGTGACGTCCCGGGTCAGATCGGCGACCACCGGGGAGGGCGGCATGCCGTTGAGCACGGCCCCGTCGAGGGCGGCGGCGGCCGCCGCCGCGACGTCCACGGCGTCCATGGGCCGGTCGAGGGCGGGCTTGCCGGAGGGCCGGCGGGGGCGTCCACGCCGGGCGGTGAGCGCCTCCTCCTCGACCCGGTCCACGTCGTACAGCTGCGAGGGAGCGCTCGCCCCGCGCCGGCCCCGGGCGGGCGGCGGCGCGGCGGAGCGCCAGCCTTCGTCGTACTCCTCCACGTCGTCGTACGCGCTCTCCGGGTCGTACGCGGGCTCGACGAGGCCGAGCCTGGTCCCGAGCGCGCGCAGCCGCTGCGGGATGGCGTTGACGGGGGTCGCGGTGACGACGAGCAGGCCGAAGACGGTGAGCAGGACGAGCAGCGGTACGGCGAGCACCTCGCCCATCATGAAGATCAACGGCTTGGACGCGGCCCAGCCGATGAGCCCGCCGGCGTCCTGCATCGCCTTGGTGCCCGCGTCCCGGCCGGGCGAGCCGCAGGCGATGTGGACCTGCCCAAGGACGCCGATGACGAGGGCGGAAAGACCGATGACGATCCGGCCGTTGGCCTCGGGCTTCTCCGGATAGAGGATCAGCCGGATGCCGATCGCGCCGACCAGCAGCGGCACCAGCAGGTCGAGGCGGCCGAAGGCGCCGGTGACCAGCATCTCGACGAGGTCGCCGACCGGGCCGCGCAGGTGGGACCAGGTTCCGGCGGCGACGACGAGCGCGACGCCGAGCAGCAGCAGCGCCATGCCGTCCTTGCGGTGGGCGGGGTCGAGGCCCTTGGCTCCCCGCCCTATCCCGCGGAACATCGCCCCCACGCCGTGCGCGAGACCGAGCCAGAGTCCCCGGGCGAGCCGGTAGACGCCCCCCGTCGGGGACGGGGCGGGCCTGGGCGCGGCCTTCTTCGCCGCGGTCCTCTTCGCGGGCGCGCGCTTGGCCGGAGCGGCCTTCTTGGCCGTGGTCCTCTTCGCGGGAGGCTTGGCGGGCGACTTCGCGGCGGACTTGGCGGGCGCCGCTTTCTTCGCGACGCCGGTCGTACGGCCGGCGCGCGGCTTCGCGGTGCCCGCCGTGCCGTGGGAACCCTTGCCGGACGTACGTGAGGCCATGATGCTGAGGTTACCGGTGTGAGCGGCGGTGGACACGTGCGCGTCCTGCCTCACCCGTTCGTGTCGTCCTTGCCGAGGCGTGAAACTGACGCCCGCTCACGGCGGGCGCCGATACTTGACGGCACGTCAGCTCTGCGAGGGGAGCGCGGCCGGACCGCCGGCGCCGGGCTCCAGGGCGTCGAGGGCCCGCCGCAGGCCGGTGAGCTTGCGCTCCAGATGCGCGGCGGTGGCCACGGCCGCGGCGTCGGCCGAGTCGTCGTCGAGCTGCTTGGAGAGCGCCTCCGCCTGCTCCTCGACGGCGGCGAGACGGGCGGAGAGCTCGGCGAGCAGCCCCGCCGACTCCTTGGCGTGGCCGCCATGTCCGCCGCCCTCCAGCTGGAGCCGGAGCAGTGCGGCCTGCTCACGCAGCTGGCAGTTCTTCATGTACAGCTCGACGAAGACCGAGACCTTGGCGCGCAGCACCCACGGGTCGAACGGCTTGGAGATGTAGTCGACCGCGCCGGCCGCGTAGCCCCGGAAGGTGTGGTGGGGGCCGTGGTTGATGGCGGTGAGGAAGATGATCGGGATGTCCCGGGTCCGCTCCCGCCGCTTGATGTGCGCGGCCGTCTCGAACCCGTCCATTCCGGGCATCTGGACGTCGAGAAGAATGACCGCGAAATCGTCGGTCAGCAGCGCCTTGAGCGCTTCCTCCCCTGACGATGCCCGTACCAGTGTCTGATCGAGCGCGGAGAGAATGGCCTCCAGCGCCAGCAGATTCTCCGGCCGGTCATCGACCAGGAGGATCTTGGCCTTCTGCACCATGCCCCGTCCTCCTCGCCCCGGCATCGGCTCTCCCCGACTCGCCGAGTCGGGGGAAGCACCGGGCGCCGCCCCAGAAGACGACTCCCATGCGCCGTCCGTCCTTGTGCCGGTCATGGTAGCCGCACCCCGCCTGTCGCCACACCCTGTCACCACGATGTCACTGTGCACGTAGCAGAAACGTGGTGAGAGACCAGAAGGTTCCCCGCATACCGGCCTCTCACACGCCCGTGGCGACAGTCAGTCAGCAAGCTCAGCTTCCGTTTCCGCGCATCCACTGCTCCATCACCGACAGCAGATGATCGGGATCGACCGGCTTGGTGACGTAGTCGGAGGCGCCGGACTCGATCGCCTTCTCCCGGTCGCCCTTCATCGCCTTCGCCGTCAGCGCGATGATCGGCAGCCCGGCGAACTGCGGCATCCGCCGGATCGCCGTCGTCGTCGCGTACCCGTCCATCTCCGGCATCATGATGTCCATCAGAACGACCGTCACATCGTCGTGCTGCTCCAGCACTTCGATGCCCTCACGGCCGTTCTCCGCGTAGAGCACCGCCAGCCCGTGCTGCTCCAGGACGCTCGTGAGCGCGAAGACGTTGCGGATGTCGTCGTCGACGATCAGCACCTTCTCGCCTGCGAAGGAGTAGGTGCGGCGCGGCTCCGGCTCCATCCGCTCGTCGGCCGCCTGCTGATCGGTCTGGCCCTGCCGCCCTGGCTGTCCCGGCAGCGCCGGCCGCCCGTCCAGGCCGGACTGGGCCGCCTTCCTCCGGTGCCGGAAGAGGGCGCCCGCACCGGAGCGCATGTCGGCCGTCATGGGCGCGGGCGAGAAGTGCGCGACCCCGTCGAGCGTGACGTCCTCCACACCCGAGGTCCCCGACTGCGGGTCCATCGACCCCGGCCCTCCCTGCCCGTACCCCTGCGGCGGCAGCTCGGTGGGGCTCAACGGCAGGTAGAGGGTGAACGTGGAGCCGCGGCCCGGCTCGCTCGCCGCGTAGATCTCGCCGCCGAGCAGCCGCGCGATCTCCCGGCTGATCGAGAGACCCAGGCCCGTACCGCCGTACTTGCGGCTGGTCGTCCCGTCCGCCTGCTTGAACGCCTCGAAGATCACCCGCATCTTGCTCGCCGCGATGCCGATGCCGGTGTCCGTCACCGAGAACGCGATCAGATCGGCCTCCGGGTCGCGCAGCGAACCGGCCTCCAGGAGCTGCTCCCGGATCGACTGCGGTACGTCCGTCCCGGCCGGCCGGATCACCAGCTCCACCGCGCCCGTGTCGGTGAACTTCACCGCGTTGGACAGCAGGTTGCGCAGCACCTGCAGCAGCCGCTGCTCGTCGGTGTGGAGCGTGGCGGGCAGTTCGGGCGAGACCCGGACCGAGAAGTCGAGCCCCTTCTCCGCGGTCAGCGGCCGGAAGGTCGCCTCCACGTAGTCCACGAGCTGCACCAGCGCGATACGGGTCGGGGAGACGTCCATCTTCCCCGCCTCGACCTTCGACAGGTCGAGGATGTCGTTGATCAGCTGGAGCAGGTCCGAACCGGCGCCGTGGATGGTCTCGGCGAACTCCACCTGCTTCGGCGACAGGTTGGCGTCCGCGTTGTCGGCGAGCAGCTTGGCCAGGATCAGCAGCGAGTTGAGCGGAGTGCGCAGCTCGTGCGACATGTTGGCCAGGAACTCCGACTTGTACCGCATGGAGACCGCGAGCTGTTCGGCACGCTCCTCCAGGACCTGCCGGGCCTCCTCGATCTCGGTGTTCTTCACCTCGATGTCCCGGTTCTGGCGGGCCAGGAGCTCCGCCTTCTCCTCCAGCTCCGCGTTCGAGCCCTGGAGCTCCTTCTGCCGGTGCTCCAGCTCCGCCGAGCGCTCCCGCAGCTGCTCGGTCAGCTCCTGCGACTGCTTCAGCAGCACCTCGGTCTTGGTGTTGACGCTGATGGTGTTGACGGTGGTCGCGATCAGCTCGGCGAGCTGGTTGAGGAAGTCCCGCTGGATCTGGGTGAACGGCTGGAAGGAGGCCAGCTCGATCACCCCGAGGACCTTCCCCTCGAAGAGGACCGGAAGCACGATCACATGCGCCGGCGCGGCCTCACCGAGCCCGGAGGAGATCTTCAGATAGCCCGGCGGCACGTTGACCTGGATGGTCCGCTTCTCCTCGGCCGCGGTCCCGATCAGCGTCTCGCCGGGCCGGAAGGAGGTCGGCATGGAACCGGCGGAGTATCCGTAACTCCCGCGCATCCGCAGCTCGTACGAGCCCTCCCGCTGCCCGCCCAGTTCGGTACCGCCCCCCGCCGAGCCGGTCGGCATCGCCACGAAGAAGGCGCCGTGCTGGGCCGAGACGACCGGCGTCAGCTCGCTCATGATGAGCGAGGCGACGTCGTCCAGATCCCGCCGGCCCTGCATCAGACCGGAGATCCGGGCCAGGTTGCCCTTGAGCCAGTCCTGCTCCTCGTTGGCGAGGGTGGTGTCGCGCAGGTTGGCGATCATGGTGTTGATGTTGTCCTGGAGCGCCTGGATCTCGCCGGCCGCGTCCACCCCGTCGATCTTCAGGTTCAGGTCGCCGCGGGTCACCGCCGTCGCCACGGCCGCGATCGCGCGCACCTGCCGCGTCAGGTTCCCGGCCATCTCGTTCACGGACTCGGTCAGGTCCCGCCAGGTGCCGTCGACGTCCCGGACCCGCGCCTGGCCGCCGAGGATGCCCTCCGTACCCACCTCACGGGCCACCCGGGTCACCTCCTCGGCGAAGGAGGAGAGCTGGTCGACCATCGTGTTGATGGTGTTCTTCAGCTCCTGGATCTCACCGCGCGCGTCGATGTCGATCTTCTTGGTCAGGTCGCCCTTGGCGATGGCGGTCGTGACCGCCGCGATCTGACGCACCTGACCCGTCAGGTTGGACGCCATCGAGTTCACCGACTCGGTCAGGTCCTTCCAGGTGCCCGAGACGCCCGGCACCCGCGCCTGACCGCCCAGCTCCCCTTCCGTACCCACCTCACGGGCGACTCGCGTCACCTCGTCGGCGAACGACGACAGGGTCGTCACCATCGTGTTGACGGTGTCGGCGAGCTCGGCCACCTCGCCGCGCGCCTCGACCGTCACCTTCTTCGTCAGGTCGCCGTTGGCGACCGCCGAGGAGACCCGGGAGATGTTCCGCACCTGACTGGTCAGGTTGTTGGCCATCAGGTTGACGTTGTCGCTCAGGTCCTTCCAGATGCCCGTGACCCCGCGCACCCGCGCCTGACCGCCGAGGATGCCCTCCGTACCCACCTCACGGGCGACTCGCGTCACCTCGTCGGCGAAGTTGGACAGCTGGTCGACCATCGTGTTGACGGTCGTCACCAGCTCCAGGATCTCGCCCTTGGCGTCGACGGTGATCTTCTTCGACAGGTCGCCCTTGGCGACCGCCGTGGTGACCTCGGCGATGTTGCGCACCTGACTGGTCAGGTTGTTCGCCATGAAGTTCACGGACTGGGTCAGGTCCTTCCAGGTGCCGGAGACCCCCTGCACCTCGGCCTGACCGCCCAGGATGCCCTCCGTACCCACCTCACGGGCCACCCGGGTCACCTGCTCCGCGAAGCTGGAGAGCTGGTCGACCATCGTGTTGAGGGTGTTCTTCAGCTCCAGGATCTCGCCGCGCGCGTCCACGTCGATCTTCTGCGACAGATCACCGCGCGCCACGGCGGTGGCGACCTGCGCGATGTTACGGACCTGGGCGGTGAGGTTCCCGGCCATGCCGTTCACCGAGTCGGTCAGGTCGCGCCACACACCGGCGACACCCGGCACCTGCGCCTGACCCCCGAGCCGCCCGTCCGTACCCACCTCACGGGCCACCCGGGTCACCTGCTCCGCGAAGGCGGACAGCTGGTCGACCATCGTGTTGATGGTGTTCTTCAGCTCCAGGATCTCGCCGCGCGCGTCCACGTCGATCTTCTGCGACAGGTCACCGCGCGCCACGGCCGTCGTCACCTGCGCGATCTGGCGCACCTGGGACGTCAGGTTGCCGGCCATGAAGTTGACGGAGTCGGTGAGTTCCTTCCACGTACCGGAGACACCGTCGACGCGGGCCTGACCGCCGAGACGGCCCTCGGTGCCCACGTCCCGCGCCATCCGCGTCACCTGGTCGGCGAAGGACGACAGCTGCGACACCATCGTGTTGACGGTGTTCTTCAGCTCCAGCATCTCGCCGGCCACGTCGACGGTGACCTTCTGCGACAGATCGCCGTTGGCGACCGCCGTCGTCACCTGCGCGATGTCCCGCACCTGACCGGTCAGGTTGCGGAACGCCGTGTTCACCGAATCGGTCAGGTCCTTCCACTTCCCCGCCGCGCCCGGCACCTCGGCCTGACCGCCGAGCAGACCCTCGACACCGACCTCACGCGCGAC
Source organism: Streptomyces sp. NPDC015346 (assembly GCF_043078785.1). NCBI lineage: Bacteria > Bacillati > Actinomycetota > Actinomycetes > Kitasatosporales > Streptomycetaceae > Streptomyces > Streptomyces sp. NPDC015346. The sequence continues at coordinate 1,093,550 of NZ_JBIBTW010000002.1, forward strand.
CCGGGTGACCTCGGAACCGAACGCGGACAGCTGGTCCACCATCGTGTTGACGGTGTTCTTCAGCTCCAGCATCTCGCCGGCCACGTCGACGGTGACCTTCTGCGACAGGTCGCCGTTGGCGACCGCCGTCGTCACCTGCGCGATGTCCCGCACCTGCGTGGTGATGTTCCGGAAGACGGTGTTGACCGAGTCCGTCAGGTCCTTCCACGTCCCGGCCGCGCCCGGCACCTGCGCCTGACCGCCGAGCAGACCCTGCGCACCGACCTCGCCGGAGACCCGGGTCACCTCGTCGGCGAACGTCCGCAGCGTCTCGGTCATCTGGTTGATGGTGTCCGCGAGCTGCGCGACCTCACCGCGCGCGCTCACCCTGACCTTCTGCGACAGGTCGCCGTTGGCGACCGCCGTGGTGACCTCGGCGATACCCCTCACCTGATTGGTCAGATTCCCCGCCATCGTGTTGACGGAGTCGGTGAGGTCCTTCCACACACCCGCGACACCGGCCACCTCGGCCTGACCGCCCAGCTCGCCCTCGGTACCCACCTCGCGCGCGACCCGGGTCACCTCGGAGGAGAACGAGGAGAGCTGGTCCACCATCGTGTTGACGGTGTTCTTCAGCTCCAGCATCTCGCCGTCGACATGCGCGGTGACCTTCTGCGACAGATCACCGTTGGCGACCGCCGTCGTGACGAGAGCAATGTCACGTACCTGAGCCGTCAGCCGGTACGCCATGGTGTTGACCGAATCCGTGAGATCCTTCCACGAACCGGACATACCGCGCACCTGCGCCTGACCGCCCAGCTTTCCTTCCGTACCGACCTCGAGCGCGACCCGGGTCACCTCGTCCGTGAACGCCGACAGCTGATCGACGAGATTGTTCACGGTCCTGGCGACCTTCAGGAACTCCCCGCGCAGCGGCCTCGCGGTCCCGTCGGGACCGTCCGAACGCAGGTCCATCCGCTGGTCCAGATCGCCCTCGGCCACCGCCGACAGGACCCGCCCCACCTCGGAGACCGGCCGCGTCATGTCGTCCACGAGCGCGTTCGCGGCCTCGATCGCCGCCGCCCAGGCACCCTCCCCCGCGCCGGCCTCCAGACGCTCCGACAGCTTGCCCTCACGCCCCACCACCCGGCGCACCCGCGAGAGTTCGCCGGTCAGATGCATCTGCCGGTCCGCGACCTCGTTGAAGACGGCCGAGATCTCCGCCATCACCCCGTCGCCGGCCACGGTCAGTCGTTTACGGAAGTTCCCGTCCCGCATCGAGACCAGGGCGGCGAGCAACCGCTCCATCGCCGCCGCGTCCACCTGCACCGTCCCACCACTCCGGGACCGTCCGCCCTTTGCCCGCGTGCCGCTGCCGCTGCCGCGCCGCGCCGCCGTGCCAGACTCCACCGTGTCCCTCCCGAAGGGGTTGAGCGTCCTGCTCGGGCCGTCACCACAAGCCTGCCCAGTGTTTCATCGCAGCCGAACCAGGCCATAACAGTTCGGCAGCTTCGCATAACGTCCCCACCCTCGGGGGACGGAAACTGCGGTGACCGGCATCCGCCCGGACAGCGAAGGTAAGTAACCTGGCATCCGGCTGTCCAACCGCCCCGGTCCGCCCGGCGGGGGCGGGGCGGCGCGAGGACGAGCACGGGGCAGCGGGAGGGGCACACCGACCATGGCAGAGCCGGGCGTCGAAACGCGTACGAGGAGTTCTGTGATCACCGCGCGGGCGGCTGCCACTTTCGACCCTGTCGGGCGGTCCGTCGCGACCGCCCGCGCCTTCGTCCGGGACACCCTCCAGGGCTGGGGGTACGCCGAGGTCGTCGACGACGCCGTCGTCCTCACCAGCGAACTCGTCACGAACGCCGTGATCCACGCCGGCACCGCCGCGGAGGTCCTCTGCCTGCGCAGCGACGACGGGATCCGCATCGAGGTGGCCGACCGCTATCCCGAGCGCGAGATCCCCGTCCAGGGGGGCCGCACGCTCGCCCACCCCGACCGGGAGAACGGCCGGGGACTGCTGCTGTGCGCCGCCCTCGCCACCCGCTGGGGCGTCGACTACACACCGACCCAGAAGCACGTCTGGTTCCAGCTCGACCTGCCCGAGCGACCGATCGGCACCCGCGCGGCCGGTCCGGTCCTCCCTGACGCCCTCCTGCCCGTCAGCGACGGCCGCGTCCGCGTCGCCGTCGCCCAGATCGACCGCGGCGGCACCATCACCGCGTGGAACGAGGACGCCGAGGAGCTCTTCGGGTACGGCGCGGAACAGGTCACCGGCAAACCCCTCGGCGACCTCGCCGCCTGGCCGCACACCCCCGGCATCGGCACCGGCCTCGTCGAGGCCCTCCAGCTCTCCCGCTGGGAGGGCAGCTACGGCATCCGCTGCGCCGACGGCCGGGTCATCCCCGTCTACGCCTCCCACCTGCGCATCCGCGACGCCGAGGGCGAGCCCTCCACGGTCTGTCTCCTGGTACGGGAGTACGAGCGCGCGGTCCTCCAGACCCCGCAGCGCCAGCCGGTCTCCGACTCCGGCTCCGAGAGCCGCTCCGCGGACCCCTTCGAGGTCTTCATCGGCTCCCCCGCCCCCGACGACCTCGACGGCCTCCTCCAGCGCACGGTGGAGCGCGCCCGCGACATGCTCGACGGCGACTCCGCCTTCCTCCTGCTCGCCACGGACGACGAGACGGAGCTGGAGGTACGGGCCACCACGGGCCTTCCCTCCGCCCGTCAGCGCTTCGCCCGCGTCCCGGTCGAGACGGGCGCCAGCCGCTACGGCTCCGCCCGGATGCCGGCCGTCCACGAGGACCTGGCGGCCGTCCCCGGTGCGGCCCCGCTCCTCGAAGGCACCGGCATGCGCTCGGTCGTCACGGTCCCCCTCAAGGTCGAGGGCCGGCTCACCGGCTCGCTCGGCGTCGCCGCCGAGAGCCCGAACCGCTACTCCAACGAGGAGGCGCTGCGCCTCCAGTTCGCCGCCGACCGCATCGCGCTCGCCGTCGAGTCGGCCCGTCTCGGCGAGCTCGAGCGCCTGCGCCGAGGCTCCCTCAGCTTCCTGGTGGAGGCCTCGGACCTGCTGGCCGGCACCCTGGACCGCGACCAGACCCTGGCCCTGATGGCCCAGATGACGGTCCCCACCCTGGCCACCTGGTGCGCGGTCTACACGATCGCCGACCAGTCGTCGGACCCGTACCTCTCCTATGTCCTGCACGAGGACGAGGACCGCATCGACGGCCTGAAGGCCCTGCTGTCCTCCATCGCGCCGCCGGACCCGGTGCCCACTCCGGGCGCCCGCGTCTGGGCGGCCCCCGCGGACGCCGCGCACCGAGCGGCGCTCTCCACCTCCATGCGCGAACTGGACCACGGCAGCGGTCCGTTGTCCTCCGGTATCGACTCGACGCTCGCCACCGCGGCCGCGGTCGGCGGCGAGACGGTGGTCCTGCCGCTCGTCGCCCGCAACCGGGTCATCGGCATGCTGACGCTCGGCAAGCCGTCGGACGACCACTTCCGCCAGGAGATCCTGGAGCTCGCCGAGGACCTCTCCCGCCGGGCGGCCCTCGCCCTCGACAACGCCCGCCTCTACTCCGAGCGCGTGGCGATCAGCCAGTCCCTCCAGCGCAGCCTGCTGCCCCCCGGCCTGCCCGACATCCCGGGCGTCGAGGTGGACGTCATCTACCGCGCGGCCGGCGAGGGCAACGAAGTGGGCGGCGACTTCTACGACCTCTTCCCGATCCGCGACAACGCCTACGGTTTCGCCATCGGCGACGTCTGCGGTACGGGACCGGAGGCCGCGGCCGTCACAGGCCTGGCCCGGCACGCGCTGCGCCTCCTGGCCCGTGAGGGCTTCGGCGGCCCGGCGGTCCTGGAGCGCCTCAACGCCGCGATCCTCGACGAGGGCGCCCGCAGCCGCTTCCTCACCCTGCTGTACGGCGAGCTGTGGCCGCAGGAGGACGGCTCGGCCGTCCTCAAGGTCGTCTGCGCCGGCCATCCGCTGCCACTCCGCCTTCGCCAGGACGGCACGGTCGTCCCTGCCGCCGACCCGCAGCCGCTCCTCGGCGTCCTGGAGGACCTGGAGCTGTACGAGCAGACCGTCACGCTCGAGCCGGGCGACGTCCTCCTGTGCGTCACGGACGGCGTCACGGAGCGCCGTGAGGGCAGCCGCATGCTCGGCGACGACGGCCTCGCCGAAGTCCTGAAGACGTGTACGGGCCTCACGGCCGGCGCGGTGGCCGCCCGCATCCTCCGCGCGGTCGAACGCTTCGCCCAGGAGCCCGCCTCCGACGACATGGCCATCCTGGCCATGCGCCTCCCCGAGCCCCACCACGGCGACTGAGACCAGCGGCCCTGGACCACCCGCTTCCCGGCGGGAGGTTCCAGGGCTTTCCGTTCCCTGGAAACAAAAAAGACCCCCACCGACTGGTGGGGGTCTTTCTCTTTTCTTCTGAGCCCTTTAACGGAATCGAACCGTTGACCTTCTCCTTACCATGGAGACGCTCTACCGACTGAGCTAAAAGGGCGGGTTGTTCGGCGGCGTCCTACTCTCCCACAGGGTCCCCCCTGCAGTACCATCGGCGCTGAAAGGCTTAGCTTCCGGGTTCGGAATGTAACCGGGCGT